>CAZUQM010000043.1:0-56921 GCA_964622545.1 uncultured Planctomycetales bacterium
TCGCGCAACCCTAACAGGAGCCTAACGCGCTACGAGATCGGCGAAAGCGCTCTAGGAGGTGCGATCAAGCCCGTTCGAACGATGGCCGTCCGGATCAACGGCCCGCGGCATCGGAGGCTGACCCAGCTCACGCCCATGACCGATCAGCCCAGCCCATACAGCTACGAGTCCTCCCTGTCCCCCGAGCATTATGGCTTCCTTTGGGCGCTCGCTGCCCTAGCCGGCGTCATCCTGTTCGGCACGCTCGGGCTGATGGTCGTCGAAGCCGACCCGGCCTGGAACTTCTGGCACGCGCTCTACTTCACGCTCATCACCATCACGACCGTCGGCTACAGCGACGAGGGACTCAGCTCGACCGGTAAGGGCTTCACGCTGGTGCTGCTGTGCTTGGGCATCGCGACGGCCACGTACGCCTTCACACAACTCATGCAGGCGGTCGTGGGCTACCAACTGAACTGGAGACGTAGGATGCAGAAGGACATCGACCGGCTTCAGGACCATCTCATCGTGTGCGGCATCGGCCGGGTCGGGCGCACCGTCTGCGACCGCCTCGCGTCCGCGTCCATCCCCTTCGTGGTGATCGAGGCCAGCCCCGAATGCGTCGAGCGGGCCCGACGGCTCGGCTATCTGACCGTGCACGGCAGCGCGAGCGACGATGAGATGCTGTTATTGGCGGGCATCCAGCGGGCGCGGGGCATCGTCTGTGCGGTCGACAGCGACTCCGAGAACATCGTCACGACGCTGAGCGCCCGGGAGCTGAACCCGGACATCCTGATCATCAGTCGCGCCGACCGGGAACGCTCGGTGCACAAGATCCGACGGGCGGGCGCGTCGTACGTCATCGCGCCGTCGCTCAAGGGCGGGGAAGACATTGCCAACCTCCTCGTCAGGCCGAACCTGGCCGAGTTCCTGTCGCAGGGCAGCGGCTACGAACTGAGTGAGGTCACGATCCGTCCCGACTCGGCCCTGGTCGGCATGACGCTCGAGGCCTACGGCGAGCAAGAACGCAACATCGTCTTCGTGGCGATCAAACGCAAGGACGGCTCGACCCAGATCCGCCCTTTCGCCGGCGAGCGTTTCGAGGACGACGACGTGGTCATCATCGTGGGCGAGGCCGACGCGGTTCACCGCATGTCCACCGAGGCCAGCGCCGTGCCGGCCATGGTCTGATCCTGCCTCCGTAGGACCTTCACGATCTCCTGCTCGGTGGGGTGGCTCGACGCGGGCTGTCACCGGTGCCCCTACCGCCGCAGCTCGCCGAGGTGCCGCACGTCGTTCAGACGAAGCACCCTGCGCCCTCGAAATTCGCCCACGACCAGCTCGGTGATGCTGCACAGGTCGAACTCGAACTGCACGTCGGGCCAGCGTTCCAGCGGAATGCCCAACCACCAGAAGACGATACACGTCGACGCCCCCGCGTGCGAGACCAACAGCGCCGTGTCCACCCCGTCGGCGGCCAGGCCGTCCAGGTAGCCGAACACCCGCTGCATCATCTCACGCCAGGTCTCGGCGCCGGGAAAGAAGACCCGATCCACCACCGGGCCGTGATCGGGATGGAGGGCGATCCGCTCGGCCTCGGCGTCGGTGATGTTGTTGGCCTCGCCGAAATCCTGCTCGCGAAGCGCAGGCTCCGGCCGGGGCGACGTGCCCACCGACTGGGCGATCTCCTCGGCCGTCTCCATCGTCCGCGATAGATCACTGCTGCAGAAGACGTAGTCACGGCCGTCGAGCAACTCCGCGACGCGCGGGCCGGTCGCCCGGGCCTGCTGCCGACCCAGCTCGGTCAGATGCGAATCGGTCCATCCCCCGGTCAGGCCGTCGACCATGTGATCGGGAAAGCCGTGCCGTACGATGATCAGCCGCTCCATGCCGCATCTCCCAGGTCGTGTCCGGATCAAACGCCCATGCCGCCAGCAGGCTGAAAGCCACCACCAGCGCAAACGCGATCAGCCCCGGTCCCATGGTCACCGTCACCAGATCGCCCACCTTCACCACCGCGATCAGCACGGCCACCAGCAGCACGTCGAGGATGCTGAACCGTCCCGTCAGTTCGATGAAGTGAAACAGCACCGATCGTCGGTGCTCGCCGAACGCCAGCCCTCGCGTGCTGAGCAGGAGCAGGCCCACCAGCTTGCCCAGTGGCAGGACCACCGAGCACACCAGCAGCACCAACCCCAACAGGATGTTCCCGTGGTGCATCAGCGACGTGACGCCGTCGATCAAGCCAACCTCGTTGACGAGGCCGAACCGCCGAACGCCCATCAACGGCAGCGTCATCGCCGGGATGTAGAAGATCAATCCCGCCACGGCGAAGATCGCGGCGAGTCGGTTGTTGTGGAGCGACCTGCTCCAGGGCCGGAGTGAGCTGCCGCACCGGCAGCACAGAAGCCGCACCGCTCCGGAGCCGTCGCACCGCACGAGATTCGGCTGGTGACAGCGCCGGCAGACCTCCAGGTACGCATCCAACTCGGGTGGTTCCGGCATGAATCAGCTCCTCGGTGAGGCATCACGACCGGTCTTCACGCGCCGGGACGCCGGGGCGGGCCCGGCCGGCGAGAGCCGGCGCGGATCGCACCGACCCACCACCAGGGTCGACCGCGCAAGGCTATCCCACCCGCGCCCGGCCTGCCAGGTTCACCCCGTCTCGACCGGCGGTGACGCGGCGTCTACAGATCGCAGACGCCCCCTTCGCAGAAGCGGGCCTCCTGCTCGTGCTCATGCTCGAGCTCGCCTTGGAGCGGCTTGATCCGGGCGCGAAGCTCGTCGTAGCGCCCCCGCGAGATCTCCTCATACGGGGGCTGCTCATAGCCGTGACGGCCGGCGGGCAGGAACACCATGCTCTTGAGGCGGTCTTCGTAGGCCGACAGCAGACGGGGCAACTCGTGGGATTCGGTCTGGGGGTCGAACTCCGCCGTGCAGCTCACCTGGTTGTCCGACCAGTAGTGCTGCATCTGCGCGGCCAGGTCCACCTTCTCCCGCAGACTGACGTCGGCCTTCGAGCGGGTCATCCGCTCGACATGAACGGGGAAGGAGACCACCACGGTGTTGTCCGAGTAGGCGTCCGGCTCGACGGGGTAGTCCGCCTCGCGACCCATCTCGGCCAGAGGGTGGGTCTCGGCAATGCGGATGCGGCGAATGTAGTACGGCGCATGATCCCAGTGGACGCCCGGCGTGGCCCCCGCCAGGATGCTGACCGTGCCCGACGGCTTGACCGATGTCGTCTTGATCGACCGCGGCACGCAGAGCCAATGCGAATACATCTCGTCGAGATCCTGCACGAGCCGGTACGACGCGTCGCACCACTGCATGAACCGACGATAGCCGAAGCGATGGATTGCCTGAACGATGCCCGTCATCGAGCAGCCGATCCGCCGGTTCCGGAGCATCACCGCGTTGGTCGCCGTGTCCTCGGTCGCCACCAGCGTGACCGTCTTGGCATACTGGTAGGCGATGCGGAGCGTCTCGTGGAAGTCCTCCAGGTCATCATGATGGGCGGGATACGTCTCGACCAGACAGCAGAGCTCCTTGTCCCACAGCGTCTGCTCGACGCACGGGTTGCTGCCCTCGGCCGGACGGTCGAGCCAGGTCGGCTCATCCCGCATCCGGCCGTACGCGCGGGCGTTCTCCAGCCAGAGGTAGCCCGGCTCGCCGTTGTCGGCCGTCCGTCGCGCGGCCTCGCCGTAGTCCATGCCCCGTTCGGCGACGATCGAGTTGTTCGATACCCAGCGGTAGTCCGACACCTTGTCCTTGTCCTGTTTGAGGTCGAGAAAGTCGGTGTCGTCCGCCTCGCCGAAGGCGATCTGAGCCGAACGGCGAATGCCGCCGGCCACCACACAGCGGCCCACGAGGTTCATCGTGTCGACGATCAGCCGGCTGTCGGCCTTCTTGCCCACGTAGCCGTCGTAGAGCTCCCGCAGGCTGTGCAGCATCTTCTCCAGCGGGGCCGGGCCCGAGGCGTAACCCCCGAAGCTGCTCAGCTTCGAGCCGCGCGGGCGTATCCGCGACGTATCCCACTCGCTCGGAAGGCTATCCTCGCCCACATAGGCCCGCAGCAACCGTCCCAACGCCTGACCCCAGCCCTCCCTGCTGTCGCCGATGACGTGAGGCTCGTCGGTGAACGCCGGCTTCTGCACGGTCACACTGTCTCGCCCGCGGGTGTCGAAGCCCACGCCGACGCCCAGCATGGACATCGCCAGCATCCACAGGAACGGCCGGGCGTAGTCCGAATCGATGTCGCGCGTGGAGACGAAGCCGCAGTTGTTCAGTGCCGCCCCGCCGCGCTCAACCATGAAGCGCGTACCCATGATCCACAGCCCGCGTCCGGGAGGCGTCCACTTGAAGCGCCAGAGCCGATCGTACGCCTTCTCGGCAAAGGAACGGGCCTTGGCTGCGTCCCAAGGTAGACCGCGCTCGAGGCAATGCACCCGCTGGACGCTGAACATCCCTTCGATGACCCGTCGGCAGGTCGCCGGCCAGTTTTCCCCCTCGCGGCTGTAGGTACGTCGGTAGGTCACCCAGGAGAGCGAGCCGAAACCCCAAGGCACGGGTCGATCGCGATAGCCGTCGATGAACTCCTCGTTCAGGGTAAACGGGCCGTGCTTGTCGATGTCGATGATCATCGCTCGTCGGTGCCCGACCCGCATGCGGACCTCACCTCAGCCCTGCCTCGAGCCGGGCACGCCCCGCAATGCCTCGCGGTGGCGCTACAGCCCTCCTTCCTGATGTCGTGTCCCCGCTTACAGTAGCCAGACGTAGCGCGCGATGATCGCCACCAGCAGCGCGATCAAGGCAATGTAGAAGAACGCACCCAGCGCGAGCGTCGCCGCATCCGCGGCGCCAACGCCTTCCGGCGTCGGCTCAGCGGGCGGTTGCCTCGGAGGCACCGCCGCCGCGACGATCAGGGCGATGAGGATGCCCACGACGAGGAATCCCAGCCATGGCACGCCCCACACCGGCGGCCCCACAGGCGTCAACCACACGCCGCCGGCCCAAACCGCCAGGAACAGGATCAAGAAGAAGAACAACAGGCCGTCCAGCGGCCCCGGACCACGGCGATCCAGCGGATAGGCCAGGATGGACGCCAGAATGGTCCCGATCAGGAAGGCGAAGATGATCTCGGCAATGAACATGTCTCGCTGTGCTCCTCTTGGTTTCGGACGACCAGCCCCAGCCGGTAGCCTGGCGAGGCGGGACCGAGCGGGGGCTGGCCCTGTCCAGGAACCTGAGTATCAACACGATCAGCGGGCCCAAGCGCGACGCGCCCGGCCCGCCGCGACGGCTATTCGACGGTCAGGTCGTTGTCGACCCACACGGCGCCGCCCTCGTAGGCGTTCTCCGTGGCCGCCTCGAATTCACTCCACGAATCGACCGTGCCCGTCAACGTCGCCTCGCCGTCTTCCACCACGATGTGGACGTCGTCGCTGTCGACGAACGGGCTCCACCACATCTCGTCCCTGATTTCGTCCTGGATCTCGGCGTCGGTCATGAACGTCGTGTAGGGCTCGTAGTCGTACCAGTCATAGTAGTACGGACTGTAAGGCGTCACGTACGGATCGTAGACCAGCGGATCGGGGGTCTCGACGGTCAGATGGTTCTCCACCTCCTTCACCCCGTACACCGCCGAGGTGACGTCGTCGGCCTGCCACTTCTCGAAATACGTGTCCACCGTCCCGTACAGGTACGCCGTCCCGTCAATCACTGAAACCGTGATCTCATACCGGTCGACGTACGGGTCGCGGCGAAACGCCTCGCGTATCGTCTGGGCGATCTCCGTGTCCGCCGGGGTGGTGGGCCGCACTCGGATCCGGTTCTTCACACGCGCCACACCGACGGTATTCCTGGCGTCGCGTTCGGCCGCGCGCTTGGCCTTCAGATTGTCGACGGTCCCCCGCAGCGTGGCCACGCCCGAGTCGACGTCAGCGTCGACGTTGAACGACATCACCCGCGGGTCGTACAGCAGCGCCAGCTCGATGGCGTTTTCGACGGCCTCGTCCGACTTGACGACGTATTTGTCCTTGCGAAGGTCCTCATCCCGGGCCCATCGCGCCACCTCCAGACCGGAGTTCTCCACGGAGTTCACGCCTGCGACCCAGGTGTCCCAGGTCGCGCGCCGCTTCTCGGCCGCGCTGCCGACCGTGCCCGTCAGCGTGACCTGACCGTTGTTGACGGTCACGTCGATGAGGGCGTCGTCCACCAGGGCGTCCCAGCGCAGGACCTGCTCGATCTCCGGCTTGATCTCGGTATCAGGGCGCGCCGTCTTGTACCGGACCGTGATCCGGTTCTTCACGTCGGTCACGCCGCGCACGCCCCTGGCGACCTTCTCGGCCAGGTCCTTCTCCTTCCACGACTCGACCGTGCCCGTCAGCGTCACGGCGTTGTCCTTGACCGAGACGTTCACGTCGTACGACTCCGTCGCGCGGTCCATCAGCAAGGCGTCTCGTACATCTCTGCGTAGGCTCATGTCCGAGCGGACGATCGACGGGACCACCTTGATCCGGTTGACGACGCTCTTGACCCCCTTGACCGTCTCGGCCAGCCGTGTCGCCCGCGTCTTGGCCAGGAGGTTGTCCACCGTGCCCGTAAGCTGAACGATGCCCGCGTCCGCCTCCACATCGATCTCGTTGAGCGGCACCGCCTGATCGAACAGCAGCTCGTCCTCCACGCTCGCGATGATCTCCATGTCGCGGATCGGCTTGTCCGCCGCCTCCGCGGCGGCGACGTTCAGCGCCAAGGCACCTACGGCCGCACTCAGAATCACTCGTTTCGCTGTTCTGGCTACCATCGTCCACGTCTCCTTTCGCTACCAACCACGTCGGCCCTCCGCAGCTACCCCGCTGCAGTCCCTGCCAACGCTCTTTCTCGACGTATGCTTCGACCCAGTCGGCCACTCCGCGGCGGCCGGGGGTCACGGAGTCACAACGAGATTGTTCCGCACGTTCACGACGCCGGCGGTGCGATTCGCCGCCCTGCCGTCGAAACCACACCGAAGACCCAAGACGCTCAGGATGCTGCCGACGGCGATCACACCCTGCGCACCATGGGCGCGCGGACTAAGCCCGAACTTAGAAACATATGAATCACTGTTAATGCCCGGCTAACGATTGTCGGACCCGCCGGACCGATCGAGCGGGATGTCCGACAGACGGGCAACGCCCGGACCGACATCGGTCAGACAATTGCATCCGCTCGGCATCTGCGAGACACTGTCGCACCGCGGACCTTCATCGGCCGGACCGCGCGGGTGACCAGCACCGCCCAGGCCGGCGATCCCACGCGCCAACGAGACCGCCCAGGAGACGCCATCATGTTCCGTCCTACATCGAGCCTGCTCGCCGCACTCGCCCTGATCGCCACCCCTGCTCTCGGCGAGGCCGAGCCGCAGCTTCGCCAGCCCTGGGATCAGGCCTATTCCGGCGACGATGCCACCGGCAAGCACGTCATCGCCCTGTGGTCCTTTGACGGTGATAAGCCGGGAGAGGACCGTTCGGGCCACGGCCACGATGCCGCCCTGCACGGCGCGACGATCCACAAGAAGGGCCGCTTCGGATCCGCCCTCGAATCGTTCCGAGGCCACCCCGTCGAGGACAAGCGGCACGCGGCCGTGGTTGCCGACCGCGCCGACCTCTCACCGCAAGGCGCCTTCACCGTGGAGATGTGGATCCAGCCCAAGAAGACCATCGAGGACTACCCCTCGTCGTTCCTGCTCGACAAGACGTACGTGTCCGACCACGACTACCAACTCGTCCTCTCCGGCGCGAATCGCAGCGGCACGCGTACGTTGTCGATGCGCCTCGGCTTCGGCAAGGATTCGGCCTCGTTCCACGCCAGGCCCTACAGGTTCGAGATAGGTGAGTGGGTCCACGTCGCCTTCACCTACGACGGGGCGGGGACCGGGCGCTTCTACGTCAACGGCCGGGCGTGGGGTTCGACCCACCACGGCGATCGCAAGGCGATCAGCCCCGGCAACAAGCAGCTCTCCATCGGCGACCGGCTCGGCAGCAACTACCACGGGTTTCCGGGCCTGATCGACCAGGTCCGGCTCTGCAAGGGCGTACTCGAGTTCCGCTCCGTCAAGGTCACCGCCCGGCGCGAACGCCGCGTCTTCGTCCGCAAGGAACAGGCCCCGCCCCTGAAGCTGACCGTGACCAACGTACGGCGAGAGCCCCTGGCCGATGCGAATCTCAAGGTATCGGCAGACCGGATCGTGCTCGATGAGGTGAACCTGCCGACGATTGCCTCCGGCGCCGACCACACCGTGGACGCCAAGCTCGACACGGACCTGCGCCCCGACGCCTACACCCTGCTCGTCGAGATCACCGGCAAAGGCCTAAGCGAAGGGTCCGTCCGAGAGACCTTCCCGCTCCGCATCGTCGGCCGCAGACCGCCTCATCGCTTCCCCGTCGTCATGTGGGGCGTGTATTCGGCAAGCCGCGTGCCCGACGAGATCGACCGCCTCAAGCGGATCGGCTTCACCCATGTGCTCGGCTTCGGGGCCGACTATCAGAAGATCTGGCAGTCCGGCGAACCGACCGGCCCGCACGACCCGGACGGCACCCGGGCCGTCCGGGACATGCTCGACGAGGCCCTGGCCAGCGACCTGTCCATCGCCGCAACCCTCTCACCGGGCCGGTTCGCCCAGGGCAAGGACGACTATCTCCGCGTCACCCGACAAGGCACGCCCGTCAAGGACAAGAACGTCTGCGGGCTCTTCCCAGAGGTCATCCGCTTCTGTCGCAACGTGGGCGTCTCGGTCGGTCGCGAGTACGGCGGCCACCCCGCCTTCGACGCCGCCCTCATCCATACCGAAGTCCGTGATCATGCCAGGCCCTGCTTCCACGATCACGACCGACAGGCCTACCGCGACGCCACCGGCGGCGACATCCCCGAGCAGGTCACTTCGAGGTGGGGCGTGCCTCACTCCCGCATCGATGACTTCCCGAAGGACCGCATCATCGCCGACGACCACCCCATCCTTCGCTACTATCGTTGGTACTGGAAGCACGGCGACGGCTGGAACGGCCTGAACACCGCGGTTTGTGAAGGTCTCAAGGCCGGCGGGGCGACGGCCTGGACCTGGTTCGACCCGGCCGTCCGCGTGGCGACCACCTACGGCAGCGGCGGCAAGGTCGACGTCCTCAGCCAATGGACCTACAGCTACCCGGACCCGATCCGCATCGCCATCGCGACCGACGAGCTCTTCGCCATGGCCGGCGGAGCAACCCCGCCGCAAGACGTCATGAAGATGACGCAGATCATCTGGTACCGCGCCCAGACGGCCCCCATGCCGAAGGAGGCCGACAAGACCGCGCCGCCGCCCGACCGCGCCCGCTGGGAGATCGAGCAGCCCGACGCCCCCTTCGTCACGATCGCCCCCATGCACCTCCGCGAGGCGTTCTGGACCAAGATCGCCCGACCCATCCACGGCATCATGTACCACGGCTGGCAGTCGCTCGTGCCCTGCCCGCCCGGCAGCTCGTATCGCTACACGCATCCGCAAACCCAACACGAGCTGACCCGACTCATCGACGAGGTCGTCGAGCCCCTCGGCCCGACGCTGCTTCAGATTCCCGGCGTCCGCAGCGACGTGGCCTTCCTCGAGAGCTTCGCCTCGCAGGTCTTCGCGCGGCGAGGCACCTTCGGCTGGGGGAAGGGATGGACCGGCGACGCCTATCTCATGGCGCTCTATGCCCGCCTCCAACCCGAGATCGTCTACGACGAGACCATCACGCAACGGGGTCTCGACGGCTACCGCGTGCTGATCATGCCCCACTGCGACGTGCTGACGCGCTCTGTCGCCGAGAAGATCAAGGCCTTCCAGCACCGCGGCGGCATCGTCGTGGCCGACGAGCACCTCGCCCCCGCTATCAAGCCCGACATCCGCATCAAGGCCGTGGCCCGAACCGGCAAGGCCAAGCTCGACAAGCAGGCCCTGGTCGCCCGAGCGGCCGAGCTCCGCACGAAGCTCGATCCCCGATACGACCGGTACGTCGACACCACCGACGCCGACATGATCCCTTATCGGCGCCGCGACAAGCAGACCGATTACGTCTTTCTCGTCAACGATCGCAGGGAATTCGGTACGTATGTCGGCCAACACGGCAAGGTCATGGAGATCGGCCTGCCCACGGAAGCGACGCTGAGCGTGAAACGCCCCTCCGGCACCGTCTACGACCTCGTGACCGGACGACGGCTCGGGGCGAAGCAAGAGGGTCGACAACTGCGGCTCGATCTCATGCTCGGACCGTGTGACGGCCGCTTGCTGATGATCACACCGGAGCCGATCGGCGAGATGCGTCTGACCGCACCGAGGCGGGTCCGCCGCGGCGACTCGGCCACGTGCCGTGTCGAGATCCTGTCGACGCAAGGCAAGCCCGTCGAAGCGGTCGTCCCCGTCGAGGTCCGCATCCGCGATCCCGAGGGTCGCCAGGCCGAGTACAGCGGCTTCTACGGCGCCAAGGACGGCACGCTGTCGATCCCCTTTGACGTCGCGCCCAACGACCGTCACGGCACCTGGCAGGTCGACGTCCGCGATCTGGCCACAGGGCACGAGGCCACCGCCTACGTCCGCGTCGTCGCAAAGGAGTCTTGACCGCCGGCGCCGCCGACCCGTCGCCGACAAAGCGTCAACCGTCATGCCTTCGTGGCCTCGAGCACGAACGGCCACATCAGGTCCTTGTAGAAGCGATGCCCCGCGCCGCCCCAGCGAAAGTCGAAGTGATTCGGGCACCCGGCGGCCTGATAGATCGCGCGGACACGCTCCACGGCACGCGTCACGTCGGCCGTATCGAAGAGCTTGTCCTCACGCCCGTTGACGATCAGAAGCCGTCGCGGCGCGATGGACCCCGCCACGTCGTACAACTCGCCGAACTCCAGGATGCCCGGGACCATGTCGCAGTCGCAGTGATAGATGTGCCCCTCCGGGCTCACCAGCGAACAGAACGAGCAGCTCGGCACGGCGATCTTCACCCGCTCATCACAGGCGGCCGCGTAGACCGTCAACACACCGCCGCCGGAATTGCCCATCATCAGCAAGTGTCTGGCGTCGGCATCCGGTCGCCTCGTCGCCCAGTCCATGATCCGCTGGACGTCCCACACCCGCTCGCCGATGGCCGTCCGGCCGACCATCAGGCAGTGCATGAGTTGGCTTCGGCAATCACGACGGCCGTGGCGTCCACGCACGTCGGGCACGCCGTCGACACTGAAACCTCGCGTGGCCGGCGCGAGCGCGAGGAACCCCCGCTTGACCGCCTGCACGGCCACGTCCTTGTCGTTGGCCAGCGACTTGCGACGATGCGCCGCGCTGTGGTAGACGCCCGCCGAGGTATCGTGACCCACCGAATCGTGACCGTGCGGAAACAGCGCCAACGGAAACGGCCCGCTCCCCTTCGGCCTCAGCAGCCAGAAAGGAATGACCACGTGCGGCTCGGTCTCGATACGGCCGCGCTGCCGCGTGAAGCCCTCCCCGTCTTGCGGCTCTTCGAGCTCGATTCTCGGCGCGTGCCCCTCGGCATCCGCGGCAATCTTGTCCAGGCCGATCAAGCGATGCAGCACCGGCCGGGCGTCCTTGCCCCACCCATCGACGCCGCCGGGGTAGTCCTCTCGAAAGGCATAGGTCCGACGCTCCTCCGTGTAGAGGCCTTGCAGATACCTCACCACCCGCTTGCTCAGCCGCTTCTTCGGCGGTTGGGTGCCGCCGGCTTTGGCGGTCCCGGACGAGCTGCGCGAAGGGGCTGCTCCCACGGCGGTCGCCAGCGCGCTCCACTTGAGGAAGTCCCGTCGTCGTTCGTCGATGGCCATGGCGATTCCTCCTTGAGACTCCCGGAGACCTGCCAGACGCTTGGGCCTCCTCGTCGTTCGCTCAGAAGGTGCATCCTAGACGCGGACCCACCGGCGCCTCAACCGCTCACCATCGCTTCGGGAGCCCCGGCGGACATCCCGAAACAAGGAGCTGCATGCGGTTCCTGATCCATGACGAAACGATCCCGCGTCTTGCGGCCGGCCGCCGTGACGCAGCGAGACCGTATCCTGGATCGCGCTCCGCTGTTGTTCCCGCCCTTCCAATCCATCTAATATAGCGGCCAGCACACGCGACAAATCAGCATCCCGCGCAGCCGGCACGCGAGCAGGCCACGTCCATCCTGCGTGTGTTGTCCGCGCCGGTCTGCATGGATGGACGCCGACGGCGCCGTGGGCCGCCGAGACCATCGTGCCCACCGGAACAGTGAGGATCGCCACGTGCGCAGAGGCCATCACCTTCGATCAGCCAGCGTCAAGAGCCCCTTTGGTATCGCCGGGCTCGTCGTGCTGATCCTCGCGCCCGCCTTGGCGGAAGTCTCGGCAGGACAGCACACGATGGGCCCGAACCCCGGCTTGTCGAATGCCCGGCAGACCGTCCTCGACCTGGAACACCAGGCCCTGGCCAACCAGGCCCGGCTCGAGCAGCTCCAGGCCCGTTATGAGCGGCAGCAGACCAGACTCGCCAACGCGGCTCGATCCGAAAGGGTCCGCGAGATCATCGACGATCTCGTCGCCGAGGGCGATTTCCGCGAGACGCACTCGCCGCCCCTGATGCAAGTGGGCTACGACAAGGGCTTCTATATCAAGAGCTCCGACGCGACGTTCCTCCTGAAGGTCAACGGCTACACGCGCGTCCGCTGGACGGGTCAAAACCGCCAGACCGACGACCCCCGGAGGCAAGGGCGGCAGCGGCAGCCCGACATCAACGGCTTCGAGATCGAGGATTTCCGCCTCAAGCTCAGCGGTTATCTCCACTCGCCCCGGTTGTCCTACGAGATCGTCGCCGACGCCGACATGGATGCCGCCTCCGCGTGGACGACCTACGCCGCCTGGATCAGCTATCGGATCGGCAAGGAGCTGTCCGTCACGGCGGGTCTCGGCAAGGTCCCCTTCGGCCGACAGGAGCTCGTCAGCAAATCCGCGCTCCAGTTCATCGATCGCTCTGTCGCCAACGAGGTGTTCAATCTCGACCGAGCCATCGGTATGGCCGTGCACGGCACGCTGGCCGACCGCTTCGGTTACGAGGTAGCCGTCACCAATGGTCTGGCCAACCCCGATGCCAGCCCGAGCCGCGAACAGCTCGATACGAACTTCGCCTACACGGCCAGGCTGGTGACGCACCTTCTCGGAGAGCCCATCAACACAGAGAGCGACCTGGCCTTTTGCAAGGACCCCCGGCTCGAGACAGGTCTGAGCCTCGCCTACAACGACAACAACGGCGACCAGGACACGACCGCCTTCTACAGCCTGGCCGACCGCATTCGGCGCGGTCGCGGCATCGGCGGCGGTGCCAACGCCGACGTGATCGGCACCGATCTGCTCCAGCTCGGGGCCGACGTCGCCTACCGATACCAGGGCTTCTCGGTGACCGCCGAGTACTGGCTCAGGACCCTCGACGGGGACACACGATTCAGCCCGTGGCAGCAGCGGACGCCTCGATCCGACGCCATGCATCAGCAAGGCGGCTATCTCCAGGTGGGCTATTTCGTGGTCCCCAAGACGGTCGAGCTCGCCACCCGCCTGGCGGGCGTCTGGGACAACGGTGGTGACAACGTCTGGGAACTCGCCGTGGGCGCGAGCTACTTCCCGTGGCAGACACGCACGCTCGTCCTGCAAGCCGACTACACCCGCCTCGCCGAAGCGCCGTCGACCTCACGGTCGGCCAACTGGAGTCAGAACGACGAGGTCGACATGGTCCGCGTCCAGATGGTCGTCCGGTTCTAGCTCACGCCGTCCCTTGTTTCATCCCCCCGCACCAGGCTCCTTCAACGCAGCGCTGCTTGATCCGGCAAGCGAACCTCCCAGCGGATGGCGCACGCTAGAATCTTCGACATTTCCTCGCCCCTCCCGCCCCGACTTACAGCATCTCATTAGTAAAAGTAATGAGCTTGCCTCGCCGGGAGGCTCCGAGACGCCCGTACCTGCAACGTGTGTCTCGCAACTCAGGAGTTCCGCACATGAAAACGCGCTACAAGGTGCTGCAGGCCAAGAACATCATCGTCGTCGACGCCGACGGCCGGCTCGACCTGGAAGGCAGCAAGGAGGCCATCCGGCAAATCGCCTCCGATTCGGAGTACCGCGAGGACTACTGCATGGTCATGGACCTGCGCGGCGCCGAATGCGATCTCTCGTCAACCGACATTGTCGAGCTGGCGGCCTTCATGGCCTGGCCCGACCCCGCGCTGCCCACACGCCGTCGGATCGCCGTCCTCGTGACGCACAACGACGCTTGGAGGCTCGCCTCGTTCATGGAGACTTGCGCCCGCAACCGCGGCCTGCCCATCAAGGCCTTCACGTCGGTGGAAGAGGCCGAGGCTTGGCTTGACGTGGAGATAGACGATTGACTGCGGCGCGGCATGCCACGTGCGACGTCGTTCACTGCCGGCCTGGGCAACCCACGCACCTCGGATGGGAACAACGCCCATGAAGCTGACCTTCCTGGGGACCCGAGGCGAGATCGACCCCAAGACCGCCCGCCATCGGCGCCACACCGCCCTGCTCGTCGAGTACCGCGGTGGCCGGGTCATGATCGACTGCGGCGACGATTGGCGCGGTCATCTGGACGAGGTCAAGCCCCACGCCCTTGTCCTGACCCATGCCCACCCCGACCACGCCTGGGGGCTCCGCGACGGCGCTCCTTGCGGCGTGTGGGCCACGTCCGAGACGTGGGACAGCATCGACGATTACCCCATCGACCAGCGGCACACCGTCACGCCCGAACGACGCACCACCATCGACGGGATCGACTTCAAGGCCTACACCGTCGAGCATTCCACGCGATGCCCGGCCGTCGGCTATCGCATCTCGGCCGGTCGCGCGGCCGTCTGGTACGCGCCCGACCTGGTCTACATCCACGAGCGAGCCCGCGCCCTTGACGGCGTCAAGCTCTACGTCGGCGACGGAGCCACGCTGGAGGACTCCTTCGTCCGCAAGCAGGGCGAGCGGCTCATCGGACACACACCCGTTCGCACGCAACTCACGTGGTGCGAGAGAGAAAACGTGCCGCAAGCCATCATCACCCATTGCGGCATCCAAATCGTCGAAGGCGACGAGCGGACCATCGCCGCAACGCTCCGCCGGTGGGGCGACGAGCGAGGCGTGTCGGTCCGTCTCGCCTACGACGGAATGGAAGAAGTGCTTCGCTAGCCCAGGGGGCCGGTGTCATGCCCGAACTACCCGACGTGGCGGGCTTCAAGCAGTACCTCGACGCCACCTCGCTGCACCAGCGCGTCGCCTCCACGGAGTGCCTGAACGCCCGTTTCATCAAGGAGGTGTCGCGCCGGTCGCTCCAACAGCGGCTCCAGGGCGCCGAGCTCGACAGCTCCAGCCAGTGGGGCAAATGGCTGTTCGTGACCCTGAGCTCGGGCGGCTATCTCGTGCTGCATTTCGGCATGACGGGCGAGCTGAGCTACGCCGCCGAGGACACCGATCCCCACGAGCACACCCGGCTCGCCCTGCACTTCGACAACGGCTACCGTCTGTCGATCATCTCCCAACGCATGATCGGCCAGGCCTCGTACACCGACGACATCCAGGCCTTTGCCGAGAAGCACGACCTCGGACCCGACGCCCTCGAGATCGATCGGGCGACCTTCCTCGACCTCATGCGAGGCCGCCGCGGCTCGGTCAAGAGCGCCCTGATGAACCAGTCGCTTATCGCCGGCATCGGCAACGTCTACTCCGACGAGATCCTCTTCCAGGCCGGCCTGCATCCCGCCTCGCAGATCAAACGGCTGGACAAGGCCGGGCTGAAGAACCTGTACAGCGTGATGCACCGCGTGCTCAGAACGGCCGCACGAAAGGGAGGCAACGGACGCAAGGCGCCTAAGACATGGCTGCTCGGGGGGCGCGGTGAGGAGAGCCCCTGTCCCCGATGCGGCGGTGCGCTGGACGACGCCACCGTCAACGGGCGAACGTCGTGGTTCTGCCCGCGATGTCAATCGAAGCCCTGACGCATTCCATTGCCGGCCAAGGGACGCGCTCGTTCGATTCCGGCGGTCGAGCCGAAATCACCCCGGAATCGCCCGCCAAGGCCGGCACAAAGGCGGGCTGTGCGTCATCACAACCAGGGAGCCTAACCATGACTTCCATGACCGACTTCCCGAGAACCGACGAACAAGTCAAGGCCGACGTGGTCAGCGAACTCCGCTGGGACACACGTCTAGACGCCTCCAAGATCCAGGTGCTCGTCGACGACGGAGCCGTCATGCTCACCGGCACGGTGCCCACGCTGAGCGCTGTCGGGGCGGCCTCCACCGACGCCTGGTCGGTCCTCGGGGTCACCCGGGTCGACAACCAGGTGACGGTCGAGCTGCCGGAGGTGCCCACCGCTCCCGGGGACGGCACCATCTGCAGCAACGCCGAGAGCACGCTGGAATGGAACCCCGACATCGACTCCGGCACCATCCAGGTGGCCGTCAGCGCCGGCGTGATCACCCTGACCGGCTCGGTGCCGACGCACTGGGAGAAGGAGCGAGCCGAGGAGGTTGTGTCGGGGCTCCGTGGCGTCGTCTCCGTGACCAACGAGCTCGCCGTCGTGCCCACCACTAGCTTCTCCGACGAGGCCATCGCCCAAGACGTCGTGGCCGCCCTGGGCCGCAGCGTCCTCGTCGAGGCCGGTCAGGTGGATGTGACGGTCAGCGGCGGGGTGGTCCGTCTCAAGGGATCGGTCCCCTCCGCCGCCGCACGAAACGCAGCCTACAGGGCGGCAAGCCGTTCCGCGGGCGTGCTCAACGTCCTGAATGATCTGGTCGTCAGCCCGTGAAGGGTCGACCGGCGCGGGGCCGGTCGCCCAAGTTCCACAGCGGTGTCGCACCCTCGACGACCGCTGACGAGGCCTCCGACGGGACGAACCCTTTGGGCGCGAGTCCTCGTCGGTCCACGCCGGCCGATCGCAGTGGCGACGGCGTCAGGCACGAGGCGGCTATGCGCGTGTTGATGCTGGGGTGGGAATTTCCACCACACATCAGTGGTGGCCTGGGCACGGCGTGCCACGGGTTGACCCGCGCCATGGCCAAACGCAAGGTCGACATCATGTTCCTTCTCCCCATGGCCTCGGGTGCCTCGTCGTCGGACGTCCCTGGCGGGGTGACGCAGCGTGCCGGCGGTCGGACCCCGACCGAGCACCTCTCCTTCGAGACGGTGCCCGCGCAGTGGTTCAACCCCTACGCTTCCACGCCTCGCTCCACCCACAACTCGCCGGCCCAAGCCGATCGCGCTGCGAGGCTTCTGGCCGAGAGGGACGGCCTGTGGCTGCTCGGGACCGGCGACGTCGGCGGCTATGACGGCGACCTGATCGGGCGGATCGAGCATTACGCCGAACGCTGCCTCGAGCTCACCGAGGGGCTGACCTTCGACGTTATCCATGCGCACGACTGGGTCACCTATCCCGCGGCCATGGCCATCGCCCGGGAGACCGGCAAGCCGCTCGTCTGTCACCTTCACGCCTGCGAGTTCGACCGATCGGGCGAATCGATCAACGTGCCCGTCTATCAGATCGAACGCCAGGGCATGCAGACCGCATCGGCCGTCATTACGGTGTCTTCCCGTACACGGCGGACGATCCTCGATCGTTACGGCATCCCACAAGATAGGGTGCGGGTGGTTTACAACGGCATTGAACCGAAGGAAGCCCCGGCAGCCCGCCCGGCCCGCGCGGAGGGCCGAAGGACGGTGCTCTTCTTGGGCCGTGTCACCATGCAGAAGGGACCGGAGTTCTTCATCCGGGCCGCGCAACGCATCCTGGAGAGCCGTGAGGACGTCGAGTTCATCGTGGCCGGCTGGGGCGACCTCGCCCCGCGCATGATCGACTGGGTCGCCCAGATGGGTTTGAGCCGGAGCATTCGCTTCAGCGGCTTCCTACGCGGTGAGGAGGTCGCCAAAGCCTACGATCGGGCCGACGTCTACGTCATGCCCTCGGTGAGCGAGCCGTTCGGGCTGACGGCGCTGGAAGCCATCCAACACGGCGTGCCGGTGGTGCTGTCGACGAGTTCAGGGGCGGCCGAGGTCCTACCGACCGGCGCTCTGACGGTGGACTTCTGGGACGTCGACCAGATGGTGGACAAGATCCTGTCCCTGCTGGCCAGACCCGCCCTGGCCGCGACGCTTCGTAGCCGGGCCTTCACCGAGCTGGAGGCTCTCACCTGGGACAGGGCGGCCGCAGGCTGCCTCGACGTGTACGAGCAGTGCATGACGGCCCACGAGACGTTCTCGGTGCAGAGCGACGTCCCGACGCCGGTTGCATCGTAAAGGAGCACGAGTGCCATGCGAATCGCCATGCTGTCCTGGGAGTCGCTCCACTCCATCGCCGTGGGGGGCGTCGCCTCTCATGTGACCGAGCTGTCCGCGGCCCTGTCGAGGCAAGGCTGCGAGATCCATGTCTTCACGCGGCGCGCGCCGGGCCAACGCTTCTACGAATGGATCGACGGCGTGCACTATCACCGGTGCGACTACCCACCGCATCACGAGTTCGTCGACGACGTGAACAACATGTGTCGCGCCTTCGTCGATCGCGTATTCACCGTCGAGGACATGGTCGGCCAGTTCGATATCGTCCACGCTCACGATTGGCTCACCGCCAACGCTCTGATCTGGATCAAGCGCGGTCGGGTCCATCCCGGCGTGTTCACTGTCCATGCCACCGAGTACGCCCGATGCGGCAACTGCTTCCCCGATGGGCGGTCGCACCGCGTCCGCGACCAGGAACGCGCCGGCACCTATTGGGCCGAACAGGTCGTCGCCGTCTCGTCGCCCACCAAGGACGAGCTGATGTGGATGTACGAGGTCCCCGAGTGGAAGATCCACGTCGTCTACAACGGGGTCAGTCACCAACGCTTCAGCCAGGACGGGCCCGTGGAGGCGTCTCGCCGCCGCTACGACATCGGCCCCATGGATCCGACCGTCCTCTTCAGCGGGAGGCTGGTCTGGCAAAAGGGTCCGGACCTGTTGATGGAGGCCATTCCCCATCTGCTGCGGCAGCGGAGCAACGCCAAGTTCCTCTTCGTGGGAGACGGTGACATGCGCGGCGCTCTCGAAGACCGCGCTCGCCATCTGGGCGTCGCCCACGCCGTACGCTTCCTCGGGCATCGCACCAGCAATGACATGCCCGAGCTCTACAGCCTGGCCGATGTCGTCTGCGTGCCCAGTCGAAACGAGCCCTTCGGCATCGTCGTGCTTGAGGCCTGGAGCGCCGGCAAGCCCGTCGTCGTCACGCAGGTCGGCGGACCCAACGAGTACGTGTGGCACGAGGTGAACGGCCTCAAGATCCATCCCTCACCGGACTCGGTCGGCTGGGGGATCGGAGCCATCTTTAACGACTTCGACCACGGTCGCTGGCTTGGTGGCAACGGGCGACGGGCCGTGGAGGAACGCTTCACCTGGGATCAGATCGGCCGCGAGGTGCTCGAGGTCTACGCCCGGGCGATGGGCCGAAACAGCGTCGACGAGCTTCTGCCCCCTAAGCTCGAGCCGCCCGTCCCCGAACCCGTAGGGCCTTCGATCCGTCCCGAGCCGCAAGAGGATCTTCAAATCCGAGCGGTGCTCTCCTTCGCCACGAGCAATGGCAAGGTCAGCTCCGGCATGGCCGTCTGCGAGCGCCTCCTGACCGACTCGGGCCTGCGCCCCCATATGAGAGGCCGTACCTTGCGCATCGATGGCGACTGGCAAAGGATTACCCAGGCCATCGAACGCTGCTATCGTACCGTAGGACCGGACGGCGGCGCCCCGGTGATGGCCTGTCAGCCCTATCAGCATGACGTGGAGGACGCCGACCCGGAAGACGGAGACACAGCGGTCGAGAAAGAGGAAGTCGAACCGAGCGTCGTCTGAGGACGCGTCGGGTGGGGCGTGACGCTTCTCTCGACCGAGAATGCATGGGGTGAATGATGGCTTTGGGCAGCTTCTGCCTGGTTCTGCACGGACATCTCCCGTACGTTCTTCGCCACGGCCGATGGCCTCACGGCGAGGACTGGCTCTATGAGGCCGCCGCCGAGACCTACCTTCCCCTGCTGGCGGTGCTGGACGAGTGCGAGTTCCTCAACGGCAACCCGCGCGTCACCATCGGGCTCACGCCCGTCCTGCTCGAACAGTTGACCCACGACGACTTCCGCACCGGCTTCGCCCGTTATCTCCAGGACCGGATCGAGCGGGCGCGGTCGGACCGGCAGGGATTCGAGGCCGCCGGCGAGAAGCACTTCGTCTATCTGGCCGGCCGCTGGGAGACCTTCTACGGCGACCTCGCCGAGCAGTTCGAGCGGATCACCAGGGACGTCCCCGGGGCGTTCGTTCAACACGCCGAGGCGGGCCGTGTCGAGCTGCTCACCGCTCCCGCCGCTCACCCCTACCTGCCGCTGCTGCTGGAGGACTCCTCCCTGGTCGCCCAGTTCCGCGCGGGCCTTCACAGCTCCGAGCGGATTCTCGGCTTTCGCCCCACCGGTGTGTGGCTGCCTGAGGGGGCCTATCGTCCCGACGGCTATTGGACGCCGCCGATCAACTGGGGAGGCGCTCGAGACCGGCGCGGACTCGAGTGCCTGGTTCAGCAGATGGGGCTCGACCACTTCTTCGTCGAGAACAATCTCATCGAGCAGAGCCGCAGCGAGTGGCTGCACAACGATCACTGGCGAAAGGTCGGTTGGGACCACGCCACGACCGACCCGAGGCGCGGATGGGCCAGCGTCCTCGAACCCTTCCGAGTCAACAGCAGCGGTGACTCGGCCGAAGGGCCCATGGCTTTCGGACGCGACCCCTGGATCTGCAAGCAAGTCTGGAGCGGCAAGATCGGCTACCCCGCCGACGGAGCCTACCTCGAGTTTCACAAGAAGCACGGCCAGAGGCGCGGGCTCCGCTACTGGAAGGTCACCGATCCCGAGGCCGGCCTTGGCGAGAAGGACCCCTACTACCCCGAGGACGTCCAGGCCCGGATCCACTGCCACGCCCGCCATTTCTGTGACGAGATCAAGAAGCGTCTCGGCGAGCACAAGGATCGTACCGGCCGGCACGGGGTCGTCACCGGTTGCTTCGACGCCGAGCTCTTCGGTCACTGGTGGTTCGAGGGCCCCCGGTTCCTCCGCGAGGTCCTGCTGACCCTCAACGCCGATCCCGACGTGGAGCTGTGCACGTCGGCCGAGTTCCTCGATCGCCATCCGCCGGATAAGACCGTCGCCCTGCCCGAGGGATCCTGGGGCGAGGGTAGCGATCACCGCGTCTGGGCCAACGATAAGACCGCGTGGATGTGGGAGGTGGAGTACCGCTGCGAGATGCTGTTCGGCAAACTCACGTTTCAGCTGCCTTGGCGCCAGCGCCCGCAGTTACGACAGATACTCGAGCGAGCCGGACGGGAGCTGCTCCTGCTCCAGGCCAGCGACTGGCCCTTCGTCATCGCTCGCGAACAGGCCGTGGACTACGGCATCAAACGTTTCATGCAGCATGTGGCGCGCTTCGAGAGCCTCACCGACATGGCCGAGAAGCTCGCCGAGGACGGCGACTACCTCGGCCGCCTCAGCGAGGTCGAGCGGTTCGAACTCGAAGACGCCGACGTGCATGACGTGATCTTCCCCACCATCGACCTGGAATGGTGGAACGTCTAGGAGCCGCAGATAGGACAAACGATCTGTCTCTCAAAGACCCCGGCGTGCCGAGCTGCCGCAGCGATGCGGCCGGCGGCCGCGGCCAAGATCGCATCACCGACGGGCCCGCAAACCTCAACGGAGCGACGCTCCAGCAAGAGGTGAAACCATGCATACGGAAGCCATTGTCAAGAAGCTGAGGAGTCTGGCGCACAACCTGTATTGGGCGTGGCACCCCGACATCGTCGTCGTCTTTCGCGACCTCGACCCCGATCTGTGGCGCGACGTGAACCACAATCCTCTCGAATTCCTCTCGCGCCTCGCGGAGAAGGTCATCCAGGAGAAGGCGCACGGCCAGGCCATCGAGAATCGTCTGACCAAGGCCCTGCGCCGCTTGGAGCACTACCTCCAGGCCGAGGACGCCTGGGGGACTTGGCACGCCGGCATCCTGCGCCATAGGCCGGTCGCCTACTTCTGCACCGAGTTCGGACTCCACGAATCCCTGCCGATCTACTCCGGCGGTCTCGGGGTGCTGGCGGGCGATCATCTCAAGGCCGCCTCCGACCTGGCCATCCCCATGGTCGGCGTCGGTCTTTTCTACGCCGAAGGCTACTTCGAGCAGCGCATCGACGCCTCCGGCTGGCAAGAAGAGCACTACCGCCGCGGCGATCTACCGCCCATGCCCTTCGAACCCCTCGACGACGACCAGGGACGGCGCATCCGGGTCAGCGTCCGCACCGAGGGCTACGACATCTGGATCGAGGCCTGGACGACCAGAGTCGGGCGAAACCGGCTGGTCCTGCTCGACACCAACGTGGACGGCAACTCGGAGCGCGACCGGCGCTTGACCGCCGCGCTGTACGGCGGAGGGAGCAAGCTACGGATTCGCCAGGAGCTGGTGCTCGGCATCGGAGGCATGCGGGTGCTCGAGGCCATGAACGTCCGTCCCAGCGTCGTGCACCTCAACGAGGGGCACGCGGCGTTCGCCGTGCTCGAGCTGACCCGCCAGCTCATGGACCGCGACGGGCAATCCTTCGACAACATGAAACCCCAGGCGGCCGGTATGACCGTCTTCACCACCCACACGCCCGTCGAGGCCGGTCACGACCGATTCAGCCCCGAGCTGCTGCTCACGACCCTCGCGCCCGTTCAGAAGCAACTGGGTCTGTCCGACAGGAAGCTCCTGGCCTTGGGGCGCGTCGATCCCCATGACGCCAACGAAACCTTCTGCATGACGGTTCTGGGTCTGCGGATGTCTCGAGCGCGAAATGCCGTCTCCGCCCTGCACGGACGCGTCACCCGGGCAACCTGGGCCAAGCTCTGGCCCAACCTGCCCGCCGAATCGACACCCATCGCTCACATTACCAACGGTGTCCACATCGAGACGTGGATGAGCCACTCGCTGTCTGAGCTGTTCAACCGCGAGCTGGGCCTGGGCTGGCAGGATCGCGTGGTCGACCCTCGCCTCTGGGCCCAGATCGACGGCATCGACGACGTAGACCTCTGGGAGATCGACGAGGCGCAGCGAGCTCACCTGATCGAGTACGTGCGACGCAGCCTCCGTCGGCAGGCCCAGCAACGGGGAGAGAACGAGGAGATCCAGGACCAGGCCGGCCAGAGCCTCAACCCGTCCACCCTGACCATCGGGTTCGCCCGCCGGTTCGCCGACTACAAACGCGCCTACCTGATGCTTCAGGACCGCGCCTGGTTGGAGTGGAATCTCAACAGTGCCAAGCCGATCCAGTTCATCATCGCCGGCAAGGCGCACCCCAGAGACCATGCGGCCAAGGAGGTCCTCCAGAAGGTCTTCCAGGCGACCCGAGACCCCGCCTTCATGGGCAAGATCGTGTTTCTCGAGAACTACAACATGAACGTCACCCGCCACATGGTCCAAGGCGTGGATCTCTGGCTCAACATCCCCCGTCGTCCCTTGGAGGCCTGCGGCACCAGCGGGCAGAAGGTAGCCATCAACGGAGGCATGAATATCTCCACCCTCGACGGCTGGTGGGCGGAGGCCTACGACGGCACCAACGGATTCGTCATCGGTCACGGCAGCGAGCACAAGAACTGGGAGCATCAGGACCACATGGACGCCCAGTCCATGCGCGATACGATCGAGCACATTGCCGTCCCGGCGTTCTACGAGCGCGACGAGGAAGGCATCCCGCGCCGCTGGATCGCCATGCAGAAGCGGGCGCTGCGAACGCTATCCTGTCGGTTCAACGCGCGGCGCATGTTGCTGGACTACGCCCTCGGCTGCTACCTTCCGGCCGCCGGCGGGTTGACCTCGCCCGTCCAGCTCGGCCAGGAGGCCCACACGGCGTGGCGGCAACCGTCGGCCCCCAAGCTGACGCAGCAGCAGCTCGTCCAGTAAACGCCGCAAGCGATGCAAGGCACCCGACCGGTATGCCGGACGGCGCGACCCGACGACGGAGAGACGCATGACCACCGCCACCACGATCCCCGAGCGAACCCGAGGACGACCTACGCTCTGCGGCTACGAGGACGAGATCCGCGAGGCGCGCCGGCGCTCCGGGCCGGTCTACCTGCACGACAACGGCATCGACTTCGACCGCATGCGAAGCGGCTTCGCCATCGCCCTGCACATGCATCAGCCGTTGATCCCCGCCGGCGGCAAGGACCTGCACTCCGCGCGGCTCATCAGCAACCTTCAGGTCATGATGGAGCACCCGGACGAAGGCGATAACCACAACGCGCCGGTCTTCCGATGGTGCTACCGGCGCATGGCCGACTTCATCACCGAGCTCGTCCGAGAGGGAAAGAACCCGCGCGTCATGCTCGAGTACTCCGGGTGCCTGCTGCACGGCCTGAGGCTGATGAGCGCCGACGACGTCATCGATTCGCTCCGAAGCATCACGTGCGATCCGAGCTACCAGCGGTGCGTCGAATGGCTCGGCATGCCCTGGGGACATCCGGTCGCCCCGTCCACGCCCGTGCAGGACTTCCGCCTGCACGTGCTGGCCTGGCAGCACCACTTCGCCGGGCTCTTCGGCACCGATGCCCTCAGCCGGGTCCGCGGCTTCTCACCCTCGGAGATGGCCCTGCCCAACGAGCCCAACGTGGCCTACGAGTTCGTTCGCACGCTGAACGACTGCGGCTACGACTGGGTCCTGGTCCAGGAACACACCGTTGAGACCCTCGACGGCGGCCCGATCGAGAACCCGCACGAGCCCCATCGGCTCACCGTCAAAAGCTCCTCCGGCGACACGGCCGAGATCACCGCCATCATCAAGACCCAGGGCAGCGATACCAAGCTCATCGGGCAGATGCAGCCCTACTACGAGGCCCGCGACCTCGACCGAAGGGACCTGGCCGGTCATAGCGTGCCGCCCATTGTCACCCAGATCTCCGACGGTGAGAACGGCGGCGTGATCATGAACGAATTCCCCAGCAAGTACCTGCACGTGATGTCCCAGGCCTGCGGCAGTGAGACCAGCCCGGTCAACATCTCTGAATACCTCGAGTTCCTCCGCGAGCTCGGCATCCGCAACGAGGACTTCCGCCCGATCCAGCCCAAGGGCCAGCACCGCATCTGGGAGCGGTTCGACGCATCGCCGGAAGGTACGGCCATGGCGGACGTCATCGACGAGCTGAAATCCGAGGACAACTCCTTCGACGTAGAGGGCGGAAGCTGGACGAACGACATCTCCTGGGTCCGCGGCTACGACCACCTGCTGGGACCGATGGAAGAGGCCAGCGCCCTATTCGCCGAAAAGGCCCTGCACACGGGCGTGCCGCCCACGGAGTACCGCTACCTCAACGCCCTGTATCACCTGCTGCTCAGCCAGACCAGTTGCTACCGCTACTGGGGCTCAGGCAGGTGGACCGACTACGGCAAGGAGATATGCCGGCGGGCGATGGACATCCTCAAATACGATTTCTGAACCTGGCTGAACACCACCACGGGCTTGTGGCAGGTTCCGCCACCCTCTGTGGTGGGACCCCCGTATTCAAAAGAGTGATCACCCTTGATATGAAGGCCGCCCGGCGCCTTCCACGACGAAGGATCATCCGTGATGAGGATGACCTTGGACCGGAGCGATTTCCGCACTATCGGCCGCCAGGGCGCCTTGAGACGATCCTCTGGCGGCGGACCGGCCATCAAGGCGAAGGGCTCGTTCCCTGTAGGGGGGCCTCCAGAGGGAAGCTAGTGGTCCAACACAATTGCATCTGTCGGTTTCCAGCTTCGGGGCCTCCGCCGGAGACGCGACTGTGAAGGAGCGTTGCTGGGTCGGAGGCGCGACTGTGAAAGAGCGTTGCTGCGTCGGAGGCGCGACTGTGAAAGAGCGTTGCTGTTCAAGCGCTCCAACAGCACAGCTCCCTGACGGTCGCTGCTCTGAAGTCGCTGCTCTGAGTGGCGTCCCGTTCTCCCGATGGGGGCATACAAAGGCAAGTGCGGTCGGGTACTAGCACGACGGCGCCACTTGGTGTCTTCAGGCAGGTGCCGACCCGATTGTTGATGCCGAAAACGCGGTTTCGTCGAGTGTTCAGGGCTAGGTGGCGCTGTCGTGCTAGTAGACCGACTCATTTGAATTTGTCGGTCCGGTGGGTGCCATGGGCTCACTTGCCTGCCCGTGCGGACACTGGCGGCTCGACCACCCGTGCCACCCTTTGACTGGTACCATGAGGAGGCCGTAGTCGTACTACTTGCGAAACGCATGACTAGCCCGGCTGCCGCTCTTCGTAGATGCGATTCACCTCGTCGTCGCTCAGTGCCCGGCGGTAGAGCCGCACCTCATCGACCCTCCCAACGAACGGCTTGTGCGACGAGGGGATGGTTAGGTCCTGGCCCTTGACGCTCAGATCCCCGAGCTTGGCCGGGATCTTCGCCGCGCCCTCGCGCCGGCCGTTCAGGTAGCACCGGACCTCGCCCTTGTCCCGGTCGACCACAAACGCCAGATGCGTCCATGTTCCCTTCGGTATCGGCGTGGACCACTTGGGTCGCATGTTGTTGCTCTTGCCCGTGCCCAGCACCAGCTCGCCCAGGCCGTTCTGCAGCACGTTGATCACCCACCAGCTCCGCGGATAGGCCTCCTTGCCGAACAGCCGGCAGTCGTACCCCTCCAGGTTGACCCACAACGACATGCTGAAGCTCTCGTCGCCGAAACGAATCAGCGGGCTGTCGAGGATCGTCACCGCGCCGGCCGCGCCTCGCGTCTCAACGCACGCCCCTTTCTCACCGCGGACCCAACGACCGTTCATTTCGGCATCGTTGCCCAGACCCGAGTGATCCTTGGCCATCGCGCCCTGACCCGCGTCGAACGTCCAGTGCCCGACCAGGCCGGGCTCCTTGGCCTCGCCCCGAATGGGACCGATGCCGCCGGACCACTCAGGCAACGGCTTGGCCCCTGCCGCGGCATCGCCGAGGCACAGTAGCGTCCCGTCCTTCAGCGACAGCAGCAGCCGACCCCGCGCGGCGATCAGGCCGTCGTACACGGGCAGCGCGTCCAGCTTGTACTCACCGAGCGACGCCCCGTCCTCGGCCGACGCCGCCAACAGGATCGCGCCGCGGCTGCCCCGGTAGACCTCGATCGAGCGCTGCGCGCGGTCGGGCGGACCGGCGAGGAAGAGGGTCTTGTCCGCCAACACCATGGCCCGCGCGAAGACCGGGACCTCCTGCTTCCACGCGAAGTCGATCTTGAACTTGCCGCCGCCGCGATGGGGATACTCGCGATTGGCCCGCCGGTAGTCCGGCGGCCCCGGGTCCGGCAGCTTCGCCCGCGGCACGGCGAACAGGTGATACTCGCGCTCGCGCGAGCCGCGATAGTAGCGCGGCTTGTACGCGTAGCCGTAGATCATCTCGTCGTCGACGCATAGCAGTCGGCCCGCCGCGTTCTCGTGGCCCGCGAAGAACCAGCCAATATAGCCCGAGTAGAAATGATCGCCATAGATCCAGTACGTGCGATGCCAGTAGTCGCCGTTCAGAAAGCCCGCCGGGCTGTAGAGGTGCGGCCCGGACTTCACGCTCTCCAGCGTCTCGGCGTCGAACGCCAACCGCCGCATGAACACCCTATCGCCCACCGTCGAGAGCACGTCTGGCAGGGCGCCGGCCATCTCGAACATGATCGGCTCGCCCGGTTGCTCGCCCGTCTCCGGATCGCGACTGTACAACCGCCGCCTCGCCAGCAGCTTGCCGGTCTCCAGATCGAGCCGGTACAGGACCATGCCGCCGTCGATGTACGAGGATCGCCCGGCCGCGAACGTCACCGCCCCCTCGTCGATCAGCACGCTGCCATGGACGGGCCACGTCGACTCGATCTGATCGTACACCACGATCCGCCGTGCCTCGGGAGCGGCCCGGAAACGCCACACCCGCTTGCCGTCGGCCACACGCAGGCAGTACACCCACCCATCGGCCGAGCCGAACACGACCAGTCCCCGCGCGATCGAAGGCGGCGAATCGATCCGACCACCGGCGGTGAACCGCCACCGCTGGCGTCCGCAGGCCAGGTCGATCGCGTGCACCGAGTGGGTATCCGTCGAGGCCACGATCGCGAGGTCGCCGCAGACCACCGGTGCGGTCAGCTCGCCGCCGACGTCCGCGCGCCAGAGGACTTGGGGCTTGCTCGGCGCCTTGGAGGCGGTGCATCCGGTCCGCGCCGCGTCGTGGCGGTAGGTGGGCCAGTCGTCGGCCGCGATCGAGGCCCCACCCGTATCGGGCAAGTCCGCCCCGCCGCGCTCCAACCGGGCCTCGGCGGGTGGAGGGTCGAGGACCACCGCCTGCGGCGCAAACGCGTAGAACCCCGTCAGCTTCGCCTCGATGTAGCACGCGCAGGCATGAGGCGGCACGTAGAGCAGGCCGTTGCAGGGCACGGTGCCGAACTGACACGTACCCCGGGTCCAGTGGTGACGCAGGCCCTTGCCGGCGGACAGATCGATGAACTCCACGCCGGTCCGCCCGGCCACGATGTACTCCGTCGTCGCCCGATTGCGGTAGCAGCGATGGTGCGGCATCGTCGAGTCGAAGGCCTTGTCCGGCCGGATACGGCGCACGATCTCGCCGGTCCGCAGGTCGCGCCCCATCGTGAAGTCCGGCCCCTGCCGCGCCCGACTCTCGCCGTACCAGACCACGCCGTCGATGACGAACACGTCGATCGGGGCGTGAAAGGCCTCGGCGCAGAGGCAACGCCACAGCTCCTGCCCTGTCGCGGCGTCGTAGGCGACCAGGTCGCCGGGATAGCCGCCCTTGGCCAGCCAGCCGGAGATCGTCTTGTCCCGTCGCTCGTCCAGGTTGGTCGGCTTGCCCGTGACCCGGTCGGCGCACAGCACCACGCCGTCGTGCGCCACGACCGTCGGCGACGACCAGTTGGCACGGTTCTCAGCGAACTCGCGCGGCGTCCGCCACAGCTCCGCGCCGCCTTCGGCATCCAGTGCGACCAGCGCATCGCCGACCGCGTAGAAGACGCGCCCGCCGCCGACCGTCAATGAGTTCGGCAACGGGCGAATGCCCTCTCGCTTCCAGAGCACCTTGGCACTCTCGGCGTCGATGGCCAGGATCGCCTTGGCGGGCTGGTCCTTTGTCCTGGCGCTCAAGCCGTGCGAGGGATCGCCGACCACGACGACCAGCATGCCCTCGTCGTAGAGGATCTCCTCGGTGTCCTTCGTGCCTTCATAGGTGGTGAGGGTTCGGCCTGTCCGGGCGTCCAGCGCCGTCAGCGGCGCGGGCAGGCCCAGGGTGACGTACACCCGATCGGGCGTGGCCACCAGCCGACGACCGATCTGGGGCGGGCCCTGTCTGAACGGATGCAGATGCGAGTGCCACGTCGGGATCGCCCGCTTCCAAAGCAGCACACCGCTGAAGGCGTCGCGCGCGACCAGGTTCCACGACGGACTGAGCAGGATCGACGCGGACGGCGCCTCGTCGATGATGCTGAACAGCCGACCGCCCGACGAGACGGCGACCGTGACGGTGCCGAAGCTTTCGTGATGGCGGGCGTTTCGCGGCCCTGCCAGCCACTGCACCCGCTGGGGTGGTCCGACGACCGTATCGTCCGCGACGGCGTTGTTGCTTGCGTCGTGCAGCGTGTGCGACCACGCATCAATCGACTCGGGGCGCGGCTTCGTGATCGTCCTCGTCGCGTCCCCGTCCGGCACGCAGGCCACGCCACCGGGAGCCAGGACGCGCATCAGCTCCTCTCGCGGCACGCTCCGGCCCTTGCCGATGACGATCAGATTGACCAGGCCGTCGGCGTAGGGCAGGCCGGGCGCGTTGACCCAGCGATCGACCGATACCCGGCCATACACGCCTCGAGCCAAGGCGCGCTGACGAAGCTCGGCGACGGCCTCGGGCGTTTGCTCCAACACCTGGACCAGCCAGCCGTCGCCCGACCCGAGGTCGAGGAGGTCCCCGGCGTCGCCGCCTCCGACGAAGACGGCCAGGCCGCCGGAGACGCCGTAAGCCGCGCGCACATCCTTGCCGACGCGGTCGGCCGCCTCAGCCGCCGAAGTACGCGACGGCGCGAACCAGCCCGCGACGACGAGCATCGTCGTCACCCGAAACACTAGCCCGAAAAACCCGCGTCTGGTCATGACCATCTCCCTGACTCGCGGCCTCCACCGGCAGGTTGTCGGAACCGGGCCGCACGGGGTCCTATGCGCGTCACCAGACTTCGATGATACCCACTCGCCACCTCGCCTGCACGAGCAGCCGTCCGTCAAAGGCACCGGCCGCGAAGGTCGCCGGTCGCTTCCGTGCACTGAGGTTGGAATGGATTCACGTTCTCTGTATCTTACGCTGGATACCTCTAGGCCATCGCAGAGACAGCACCTATGCCCTATCGCATCGTTGTCGTTGTCGTTGTCGCCTGGCCGGGCCGCCTCACCTGGGCGGGTGAGTCGACGTCGTCCATCGTCCTGACTCCCGATGAGCGAACCGTCTGTGCGGTCAACCAGGACAGTGACAGCGTCTCGCTCTGGGACTGGGCGGGCGACGGCGAAATCGCTGAGATCCCGGTCGGTGACGAACCCCGGACGCTTACCGTCACCCCGGACGGCAAGAGGCTCCTGGTGACGAACCAGCGATCGCAAACGTTGAGCCTCATCGAGCTCGCCACCACCAAGGTGGTCGCGACGATCCCGATGGGTGGACAGCCGTACGGCGTCGTGATCGGTCGCGACGGCAGGCGGGCGTTCGTCTCACAGTACGCCGGGGACTACGTGGACGGATCCTACGTGCCAGGCGTCGTGGCGGTGGTGGACCTGTCGTCCGGGAAGGTGGTCCGTCGTATCGCCACGAAGCCCCGCCCGTGGGCGATGGCCCTGAGCGCCGACGGCACGGCCCTCTACGTCACGCACTATCTCCACGTGGACGGCCAGGGCTTCGTGACCGAGATCGATCCGGCGGCGGGCACAATCCGTCGCGAGTTCGAACTGCGTGAAGACACGACGGGCGGGGGCCAGGCCGGTGTGGTCAACGGACTGACCGACGTCGTGGTGCACCCGAGGCGGCCGAGAGTCCTGGTTACCGGCATGCACGCCAACACCCATCGAGGGCGTGTGCTCAGCGGCAAGCCGCTGACCCACAAGACGACCGTCCAAGCCGCCATCCGGATCATCGACATTCAGGCCGGCAAAGAGGTGTTCGACGCCCGTATCCTGTCCAGCTTCGCGGGCCTGCCCGTGGCCGTCCCGACCGCGCTGGCGTTCATCGACGGGGAGCACGTCATTGACCTCTACTTCGCCTCGAACGACTTCAAGGTGCTCCAATACAATGAGAAGGGCTACGTGGCCGAGCGCGCGATCCTTCGGGTGCCCGACGGCCCGACGGGTGTGGCGGTCACGGGCGACGGCAAGACCGCGTTCATCGCGAGCCGATGGGATCGCAGCCTCACGCAGGTCTCGCTGACCGACTTCCGCAGGCCGCAGATCGTCAAGACCGTTCGTGCAACGACCGAACCGTGGTCGGCCCGGCGCATCCGCGGAGCCAAGCTGTTCCACGACACCCGGGACACGCGGATGACCGGCTTTCGTTGGGCGTCGTGCGGGGCCTGCCACCTCGACGGGGGCGAGATCTCCGACGGCGTGCTGTGGGACCTCACCATGGCGGGCGCCCATCGGAAGGTGTCCAACACGATGGACCTGGTGCTCACGAAGGCTTCGTCGCCGCCGTTCTTCCACCGGGGCACGCCCGACGTGGTCGGCGCGCTGGAGCGCTTCGTCAAGGAGTTCCAGGGCGGATCGGGCTATCTCGAGCAGACCCGGAAGGCCGACGCATGGGACGCGATCTTGACCTACGTCGACTCGCTCCAAGCCCGGCCCAACCCGCACGTGGTGGACGGCCGGCCGAGACCGGAGATCCGTCAGGCCGTGGCCAGAGGACGCAAGGTCTACTGGGACGAGAAGGTCGCCTGCGGACGGTGCCATCGCGGACCGGCCCTGACCGAGTCGGGCCTTGTCGATAGGCCGAACCTGTACGACGTGGGGACGGGCAAGCGTCTCGATGTGCCGTCGCTGCTGCACTTGTGGGATACCGCGCCGTACCTCCACGACGGGCGCGCCGCCACGCTTCGTGACGTGCTGACGACGTGCAACGAGGGCGACCGACACGGTAAGACGAGCCATCTAGGCCCGCGGCACATCGACGACCTCGTGAGCTACCTGCTCGCGCCGATACCGTAGGCTGCCGCTGATGGTCCGGGCGGTGCAACGACCCGCTACCGGCTTCAGCGATAGCCTCTGAGAGGAGAACATGGGATGCGGATCTGCTGTCTGGTCGGCCTGGTCCTTCTCGGCATCTGGGCGAGCCCGGTCCGGGCCTGGGAGAACGTCTTGATCTCGGATCTCGCCGAAGAGATCCGGCTCAGTGATCTGGTCGTTCGAGGCAGGGTCGAGCAGGTCCTCAACGAGCGGTTCACGTGTCACGCCTTCACGCAACACGTCCTCCTCCGCGTGGACAAGCTCTACAAGGGCACCTACACCGAGCCGACGATGAAGCTTTTCCTCGGCCTGCCGGTCGTGGAGACGAGCGACAAGGGGCATCACGTCGACGTCGAGGCCCGCAATCGTCAGGCCGGCCGGCCGCGGCTGGCCGCCACGGACGGTGACGATATCATCGTGCCGGTCAAGCGGGCCGAGATCGTCATCATCCCGAAGTCGGAGCTCAAGCCCGGCGAGCCCGACAGCTACTACGTCGCCCCCAGCTTCTACCGCATCCGCGACGGCCGGATTGTGGGTTCGCCGTTCTCGCTCTCCAAGGAGCTCGAGGCCCACGGCAAGCTGGGCGCGTTCGAGCGCCTCGTCTCGAAGCTGGTGGACGACGAGCGGCGGACCAAGCCGCCGGCGTACCGGCTCGGCAAGGTGCTCTTCTTCGACGATTTCGACGACAACAGCGTCGCCGGCTGGACCTTCCTGGTCGGCCATCGCGGGGCCCCCGAGGAGATCGACAGCTTCTACGGCGAGAAATGGGTCGGCCCGGGCCTGCGGTGGACGCACAAGTACCCGAAGGCCAAGCGGGGTCATCGAGGACGCCTGATGCGCGATCCCGAGACCGGCAACTACGAGGGCGTCTTGGACATGGCCAAGATCCAGATCGGCGCCTACGACGGCCGGCTTCGGCTCCGCTGCGGCAGACTGTGGCATCACGTGACGGTCGTCGCCGGCGACCCGAGCTGGACCGACTACCAGGTCGAGTGCGACGTGATCAATCTCAACGACAAGCTCCTCAGCACGCCGATTTGGCCCGAGACCATCGCCCAGGAGAGCTACCTCGAGTTCGGCCTGTACGGACGCGTCCGTGTACCCAACTTCCCCGAGACCCAGGGCGAGCACTCCCTGATCGCCTTTGAGTTCGGTCCGTACTCCAACGAGATGACGATGGTCCCGCTCTGGACCCAGGTGTCGCGCCGCGTGTGGCACAACACCTGCCAGATCCGCGTCAAATGGCCCGACGCCGAGGGCGGACGCGAGGCCAGCTTCTGGAACAAGAAGACGCGCCTCTTGGACACGAAGGCCTATCACGTCCCCCAGAAGAAGCGACTTCGACTGAAAGCCCGCTTCATGGGCAATCGCCTTGAGGCCTACATCGACGACGTCAAGTACCTCGAGGGCGTGCTCGATCCCATGCCCGAGCTGTTTCGCAGCGGACGCATCGCGCTGTGGACCTTCGAGACCTGGGCCGAGTTCGACAACGTCAAGGTGACCGAACTGGTTCCGGTCCGCCCGACAGCCCGAGCGACGCTCGGCCGATAAGGCCCTTCGCCGCCAACCCACTCCGCACGAACGCCCGTTGACGCGCGGCCGTTCTACTCATGACCCTAGTACCCGACCACACTTGTTTTTGTGGGTTCCGATCAGGTAAGCGATACGCCACTCAGAGCAGCGACCGTCAGGGAGCTGTGTTGTTGGAGCGCCTGAACGACAACGCTCCTTCACAGTCGCGTCTCTGACGACGACCCCGAAGTTGTGGAACCGACAAATTCAATTGTGTTGGACTACTAGTGCTGCGTTTCAGAACTATCGCGACGACCTGTCCGAGCCGCCGGATTCATCCGGCCCGGCCGCGCGGCATGACTGCCGCGGCTCGAGCAGCAGCCGTGGCGTGCGCCCCCCCGTCCATCGTCGCACGATGTGTGAAACGCGGCACCAGGCATACGACCAAAGCCAGAAACCCTGGCCACTGAAACGATAAGCGTGGGTCGCTGTATCGCCGCCTCCAGTGGCAAGGAGCGTCACCGGCACCGGTAGTCCCCGGCGTAGGCCCATGGCATTAGGTCGCTCTAATCCATTACTCATCGGAACCTTACGGCGTGACGGCCTCATAGAGGTAGAGCCGCCCGCTCACCACGGGCCTGGGCGGGTGGAGGACGGTCCGGAATCGTCCTCGGCTGGCCGCTGATCCAGGGGCTGACGTTGACCCAAACGAGCAACGAACAGATCGCCGATATGCTGACCGAAACCGCCGACCTGCTCGAACGCAAGGGCACGAACCCCTTCCGCGTCCGCAGCTACCGGCAGGCCGCCGAGACCATTCGCGCCGAGGACCGCCCCCTGGCCGAGATCCTGGACGAGCAAGGCCTGGACGGTCTCAAGGACCTGCCCCACATCGGCGAGAAGCTGGCCGGGTCCATCCGCGACATCACCGAGACCGGTCGAAGCAGCCTGCTCGAACGCTTGCAGTCCGAGACCGCGCCCGAAGAGCTGCTCGCCGGCGTGCCGGGGATCGGCAAGACGCTCGCCGGTCGCATCCATGACGAGCTTGACGTCGAAACGCTTGAAGAGCTGGAGGAGGCTGCTCATGACGGGCGGCTCGAGAGCATCGAGGGCGTCGGTGCCGAGAAGGCCGACGGCATCCGCGACGCCCTGGCCGGGATGCTCAGTCGGTCCGCGCGTCGTCGGGCTCGGCAACGTTCCGGTCGGAAGGACGACTCCGGCGGCGACAAGGACTCCGCGGAAGCGGGCGAGGAACCCCGTCCCAGCGTCGAAGCCCTCTTGGACGTCGATGCCGAGTACCGCCAGAAGGCGGAGGCCGGCGAGCTGCGACAGATCGCCCCCAAACGCTTCAACCCGGAGGGCAAGGCCTGGCTGCCGATCTTGCACACGCAGCGGGACGGATGGGACTTCACCGCGCTGTTCTCCAACACGGCCAAGGCCCATGAGCTCGATAAGACCGACGATTGGGTCGTGATGTACTACGAACGCGACGGCCAGGAGAGCCAGAACACCATCATCACCGCCGGTTCCGGGCCGCTCAAAGGCAAGCGCATCGTCCGCGGCCGCGAGGCTGAGTGCCGGCGCTATTACAGCGAGCCGTAGGCGGCAGAGCCCACTGCCCCGAGCCGTGAGCACGAGCCGGGCTCGAAGACAACCTGGACGGAGACACGAGGTAAGACCGAATGTATGCGGCAGCACTGATCCTTCTCATCGGCGGGGCCGTCGTCCTGATCGCCCTTGGGGCGCGCCGACGAAAAACTAGCCTGATCGTGGGCGGCGTCCTGCTGGTCCTGGCCACGTGGGCCTCGTTCTGGCTCTTGGGCTTCTGGGGCGAGATGCTGTGGTTCCGCGCGCTCGATCAGAGCCAGCGGTTCTGGCGAGAGATCGTCTGGAAGGTCGGGTGCTCGGCCGTCGGCATGGTCCTGTCGGGCGTGGCGGCCCTACTGCTCACGTGGCCGTTCCGGAAGCGTCCCGTCCTGTGGCGGGCCACGATCGGCCTGTCCTCGATCGTCGGACTGCTGTGGGGCCAGGCGAACTGGAAGACCGTTGCCATGTTCTGGCATCGCGTACCCGTCGAGCTGACCGACCCGATCCTCGGCCGGTCCATCGATTTCTACCTGTTCGTCCTGCCGTTGTATGACGGCCTGCACGGGCTCGCCTTCCTGGTGGCGATCCTCTGTGTCATCGCCTCGGCCCTGGGAGGGTACACGCGGATCAAGGGCGACAGCGTCGCGATCGTCGCGTCCGAATCCGACGACACGTCGGAAGGCACGATCCGCAATCAGTCGCTCCTGTTCACCGCCGCCGCTCTGTTGGCCGTGTGGGCGTGGGGTCAGTACCTCAACCGCTACCACCTGCTCTATTCCGAGGCCGGCGTGGTCACCGGGGCGGGCTGGACCGACGTCCATGTCCGGCTCCCCGGCTATTGGATCACGGGCGCGGTCTGCCTGCTGCTGGCGATCCTCTTGGTGGTCGGGCCGCTGCGCCGGGCGGTCCTTGAGGGCTTCGTTCGTCGCGGCCTGGAGAAGTCACAGCTCTCGGAAGGCTTCGCCCATGTCGGCGCCGTCGGCGCGGCCGTGATCATCGTCCTGCTCGTGCAGACCGTGGCGCTCGGTCTGGTTCCCGGTCTGCTCCAGTGGCTGCGGGTCGAGCCGAACGAGATCACCTTCGAGAAGCCCTACATCGCGCACAACATTCGCTTCACGCAACATGGATTCCGTCTGCACCAGGCCGAGGAGCGAGAGTTCCCCGCCTCCGGAGAGCTCACGAGGGAGCTGGTCCGGACCAACCGGCAGTTGTTCGACAACATCCGCCTGTGGGACTACCGCGCGCTGGCCCAGGTCTACAGCCAGTTCCAAGAAATCCGCCTGTACTACGAGTTCGACGACGTGGACATCGACAGGTACCTGATCGACGGCAACTACCGCCAGGTCATGATCTCGGCCCGCGAGCTCGAGCTGGCGAACCTGCCCTCGGCCAGCCAGACCTTCGTCAACCGGCACTTCAAGTACACCCACGGCAACGGCGTGACGCTGACCACGGTGAGCGATTTCACCGAGCAGGGCCTGCCCGACCTGCTCGTCAAGGACATCCCGCCGGTCAGCCGTTTCGCGTCGCTCGAGGTGCGACAGCCGCGCATCTACTACGGCGAGCTGACCGACGACTACGTCATCGCCAACAGCGAGGAGCGCGAGTTCGACTACCCGCAGGGCCAGGAGAACGTCTACACCCACTACGCGGGCGACGGCGGCGTGCTCATGAGCAGCTTCTGGCGACGGCTCCTGTTCGGCTGGAAGTTCGGCAAGACACGGCTGTTGCTCTCGGGCTATCCGACGGCGGAAAGCCGGATCTTGTTCCGACGGGAGATCACCAAGCGCGTCCGCGCCCTGGCGCCCTTCCTACGATTCGACAAGGACCCGTATGTCGTCCTCGTCGACGGCCGGCTCCAGTGGATCCTCGACGCCTACACGACGTCGACGCATTATCCCTACAGCGAGCCCTTCGACCCGAGCGGCATGGCCGGGTACGTCCGTGGCGAGCAGGCCCCTAGGCCCGCCCGCCACGTCGAGTACCTGTCGGGCGTGAACTACATTCGCAACTCGGTCAAGGCCGTCATCGACGCCTACAACGGCGAGGTCACCCTGTATGTCATGGAGCCGGACGACCCGCTCATCCGGACGTGGCGGAGCATCTTCCCGGAGCTCTTCGCCGCGCGCGAGGAGATGCCGCCCGAGCTGTTTGACCATGTCCGCTACCCCGCGGACCTCCTGCTCGTGCAGGGCCTAGTCTATGCCAAGTACCACATGACCGACCCGGAGGTGTTCTACAACCTCGAAGACCTCTGGGTCCGCGCCACCGAGAAGTACTACCAGAGCGTCCAGCCCGTTCAGCCCTACTACATCCTCTGGAGGCCGCCCGACGCCGATCAGCTCCAATACGTGCTGATGCTGCCGTTTACGCCCAAGAACAAGCAGGTGCTCATCGGCTGGATCGCCGGCATGTGCGACGGCGAGAACTACGGGCGGTTCCTGGCCTACCGCTTCCCGAAGGAGCGACGCCTGCTCGGTCCGCAACAGGTCGAGACCAAAATCGATCAGGACCCGAACCTCTCCGGGCAGCTTACCCTGTGGGACCAGCGGGGCTCGAAGGTGATTCGCGGCAACGTGCTCGCCATCCCCGTCGCCGGGACGCTGATGTACGTCGAGCCGATCTACATCCAGGCCGAGACCGCCGCCTATCCCGAGCTGCGGCTCGTCATCGTCATGCACGACGACCGGATGAGCTACGCCGAAACGTTCGACAACGCGCTAAAGGGGCTGTTCAGGGAAGGATCCCCGGCGGCGGCGACCAGACCCGGCGCGCCCGGCCGGCCTGTCAAGGAGTCCACCGCCCGGCTCATCGAGCGGGCCGGCACGGCCTTCGACCATTACCTGCGCTATACCGGGGAGAAGGACTTCGACCGCGCCTCCGACGCTCTGAGTGAGCTACAGGACGCCCTGAACCGGCTCGGCAAACGCACCGGCCGGGAGAAGCAGGACAAGACGACACCCTCGCCCGAAGGGACGAGGACCAAGCAGTAGGCGAACCCGAGCAGAGCAACCCGCGGTGAGATGTCGTGTCCGCCGAGGCTCGCCGCGGAATGCCCAAGACCACCATGGCCGTGAGATGCGGCCCGGTGGACGGAATTCCAAGAGGTGCTGTTATGTATCGGAATCGCACAGAAGCAGGCAGAGAGCTCGCCAAAGACCTTCAGGACTATCGTGACCAGGACGCGATCGTCCTGGCACTGCCGCGGGGCGGTGTCGAGCTCGGCTACGAGATCGCCGAGGCCATCGATGCCGGCCTGGACGTGCTGGTCGTGCGCAAGCTGGGCGCGCCGCAGAACCCGGAGTTCGGCCTGGGGGCGATCGCCTCGTACGGCGCGGAGTACCTCGACGAGACCGCATTGCGGGCGCTGGACGTTCCCTCGGGCGCACTCAAGCAGGTCGAGGAGCGCGAGCGCGAGGAACTCGAGCGGAGGGAGTTGGCCTACCGCGACGCCATGCCGCCGCCCGATATCGAGGGCCGGACCGTCATCATCGTCGACGACGGCATCGCCACGGGCGGAACCGTCAAGGCGGCCATCCGCGCCGTGCGGAACCTGTATCCGTCGCAGATCGTGCTGGCCGTTCCCGTGGCCCCGGCCGACGCCGTGGCCGACCTGCAGGACGAGGTCGACGCTATCGTCTGTCCCCTGACGCCGTCGCCGTTTCGCGCCATCGGACTATGGTACGGTGAGTTCGAGCAAACGCCCGACGAGCGCGTCGTCGAGCTGTTGCGGAGGCGCCGCACGCATGCAGCGAGTCAGCATTAGCCCCGTCGAGGAAAGGCCGTAGCCATGGATCCCCAAACCGAATCGAACGCGTTGACCACCCACGTGCCGGCGGGGGACGTCGCCTTGCCGGCCGACCTGATCGTGCCCGAGCATGCCGTCGGGCTCGTGATCTTCGCCCACGGCAGCGGCAGCAGTCGCCACAGCACGCGCAACCGCTTCGTAGCCGAGAGGCTCAACGATCGCGGCCTGGCCACGATGCTGATGGACCTGCTGACCCAAGAAGAGGAGATCGAGGACCAACGGACCCGCGCCCTGCGGTTCGACATCGGTCTGCTGGCCGGCCGGGTCGAGCACGCCGTCGAGGCGATGGCCTCGCAGCGCGGCCGGCGGGACCTTCCGATCGGGCTGTTCGGCGCCAGCACCGGCGCCGCGGCCGCCCTGATCGCCGCGACGCGTCGCCCCGACCTGGTCAGAGCGGTCGTCTCCCGAGGTGGCCGGCCCGATCTGGCCGAGGCCTCGCTCGGAGATGTCCGATGCCCGACGCTTCTGATCGTCGGCGGCAAGGACGAGCTCGTGATCGATCTGAACCGACAGGCCATGGATGCCTTGAGCTGTGAGTCTCGTCTCGAGCTGGTCCCGGGCGCCACGCACCTGTTCGAGGAGCCCGGCGCACTGGAGGCGGTGGCCGACATGGCCGCCGACTGGTTCCGAGAGACGCTGCAACAGGCCTCGTCCACTTGAGGCCCGAGGCCCGGGTCGGTGCAGGGGCAGGACCTGAGAACACCGTAGGAGGTCAGGCATGCGTTTGAGGGAATTGGATGTCGCCGGCTACTTCGAGGACAAGGAAGGTCAGTCGTCGGAGAAGCTCCAGATCATCGCTCCGGCGGACGACCTGGAGACCGATCTGCTCGCGTGGACCCTCCTGCCGAATCCCAGGACCATGACGGGGGACCCGGCCCGACGGGGTTACGTCTTTCGCTATGAGTTGGGCAGGCAGGTGGACGACGGCTTCTTCGCCCTGACCGTAGGGGCACGGGACGCGGCCGGCATCGTGCATGTCGCCGAGATCGCCGCGGCGCTGGTCAGCACCTTGTCCTCAACGGACGATCGGCTGCGCTCCTTCGCGCGGTTCTGGTTTCTCAGCGAATCGATGCACTACAAGCCGATCGAGAACATGTCCCATGAGCAGTATCACGGCACCGCCTACGGCCACCTGCGTTTCGACGCCTCGACGACGTTGCCGCATCGACGGATGTTCGGCGCGACGGTCTAGCGCGTCGCCACACTTGTTCATGGGGGCTCCCATCCAGACGGCGCTACGCCGATCAGAGCAGCGACCGTCAGGGAGCTGTGTTGTTGGGGCCCTTCAACAGCAACGCTCCTTGACGGGCGCGTCTCCGACGGCGGCTCCGAACGAGCGAAACCGACAGATTCAACTGGGTCGGACGACTGGCGGCACTGCGGAAACGTCTGCTTCCGCCGAAGGACGCGTCTGGTCTCCGGGGAAGTCGAGAGGGTCCCGTAGGTGCCATTTCGGACGGCTATCCGTGGGAGGGCGAGGCCGCCGCTGAAGTGGCCTGCCTTCGGCAATGATGCCCGTTGACACGAGCCGCTATCGGGGCGGCCTCGATGAGGCCAGAGCCTTCGACTTCGGCGAGGCGAAGCAGCGAATCGCGCCGTCCTCGGTAGCCACGAACAACCTGCCGCGGGCGGCGGCCATGCCGTCCCAAACGACCGGACTGTCGAGGTCGACGTCGGCGAGCCTGGCACCGTCCTTGGCCGAGGCGATCCAGATCATGCCGCCCTTCCTGCCCTCATAGGCGGCGTACGGATCCCCGACGGGCACCTCGACGGGCATGGCACCGAGGAAGAGCCTGTCGCCGGACTTCAGCATGGCCCGTGCCCGGACGGGGCAGTCGGTCTTCCAGACACAGCGGTCGAACTCCTTTTTGGGGATCTTCCGGAAATCGGGCAGCGAGGGCTCGTCGGGCTGGAACGGCTTGTTCGACTTCTCGTAGAGCTGGTACTTGCCGGTGGCGTCGCCCTTGCGGCGAAAACCCCAGACGGCCTGGTCGTCGAAGACGAGCAGCACGCCGGCGGGCACGACCAGCACCGCGCCGCGCGTCCACTTGCGATTGGCGATCCACGAGTAGGCGACGGGAATGCGGCTGAAGTCGCCCGTGCCCAGGACCCAGTGAGACCGGTGGTTCTCGGTCGGATCCAGCAGGCTCGAGGTCGCGAAGAGGTGCCGCGAGAGCTCGTCCTGCTTGTTGAGCTGTCGGTCGAACTGGACGTGATGCAGATAGACGTTCGTGCCGTCGCTGACGAGCACGTCGCTGATCGCCCCGGCGGCCATGGAGAAGGCGTCGCTGCGATCGGGCGCCAGGAAGGTCTTGTAGTCGGTCGTGTTCTGGGCAATGCGGGTCTCGTGCTCGGGCTTGGCTTGGTCCTTGTTCTGCTGGTAGGTGGGGTGTTGGCTTTCGAAGTCGGTTCGGAAGAGGACCTTGCCCGTGGCCGGGTCGAGGCCGTACAGGTCGATGCCCCCGTCGAGCCACGTCGAGCGACCCGCCGAGCAGTAAGCCACGCCGTTGAGGACGAGGACGCTGCCGTGCACGGGCCAGAGCGATTCGACCTGACCCAGGGCCACGGTGCGGAGGTTGGCGGGCGCGGCCCTGAACCGCCAGGCGAGTTGGCCGTCGTTCTGTCGCAGGCACGTGACGTGGCCGTCGGCGCTGCCGAAGAGCAGCCATCCCTTGTAGGCGGCCGGCGGGGAGTCGATGCGTCCGCCGGCGACGTGCCGCCACAGCACCTTGCCGCTCTGCCCGTCGAGGGCGATCACGGTGTGCCGATCCTTCGAGGCGACGAAGACCTGACCGGCCGCGATCACCGGCTGGGTCAGAGCCCCGCCGAGCTGCGTCTTCCACGTCTGCTTGAGGTCGGTCGGGACGCTGGTCGAGGCCACGCCGCTGCGGAGCGCGTCATGGCGGTAGAAGGGCCAATCTTCGGCTGCGGCCGGTTTCGCGGCGTCGAGCTTGCCGTAGGCCGGGCCCTTCTCGAGACGGTCGTCGGTGTCGGTCCGGACGGCGTCGGTCACGGTCGGTCGGTCGGCGGCCAGGGCCCAGAAACCGTAGAGCTTGGACTCCATGTAGCAGCCGCAGGCATGGGGCGGAACGTAGATGAGCCCGTTGGCCGGGAGGATGCCGTACTGGCAGGCGCCGCGGACCCAGTTGTTCCGCGAGTGGGCGTCGCCCACGAGGTCCATCATCTCGATGCCGCGCTTGCCCGCCAGAATGTAGCGGCTGGTGGCCTTCTCACGGTAGCAGCGGTGATGGTGGCCGGTCGTCTGCAGGTCGACCATGACGGCGTTGCGGCTGAGGACCTCGCCGGTGTGCACGTCGCGGGCCAGGTTGAAGTCGGTGACCGGCGGCGGGCTCACGGAGTCCTCGGTGTGATCGCCGAGCCAGACCTTGCCGTCGATGACGAACACGTCGAGCGGCGCGTGGAAGCCGCCGCCGGCGTCGCACGCCCAGAGCGTCTTGCCGTCCTCGGCGGACAGGGCCACCAGCTTGCCGCCGAGCTTGCAGAGCACGACGCCGTCGGCGACCACGAGCGTGTAGACGCCGAAGGTCAGCGGCTTGCGTTTGATCGGGCTCGGCTTGCCGTGCACCCAGAGCCGCTTGCCGGAGGCAACATCGAGGCAGACCACGCCCGAGCCGGCCTGGAAGACGACGCGCTTGCCGTCCGAGGCGAGCGTCTCGGGCATGGGGTTGGCGCCCGAGGCGGTCCACTGCCAGAGCTTCTTACCGGTATCGGCCTTCACCGCGACGATGTGCTTCTTGTTGGGAAACTTGTACCGGCCTTTGAAGGCTTTGTGACCAACCGCCTGCTCGGCAACGGGGTCGCCCTTGAGCACGAGGAGCACACCGCCGACGAGGAGGATCTCCTCGGCGCCGGCGGTCTGTTCGTAGGTTTGCAGCGTCTTGCCCGTGGCGGCGTCGAGCTGCGAGACGGGCGCGCTAAGTGCGAGCGGGACGTAGACGTGTTCGCCCTTGGCTACGAGCAGGCGTGTCACCTGCGGCGGGCCGGAGCGAAACCGCCAGCCGTGCCGGACCCACGTCTCGATCTGCTTGTCCCAGAGTTGCACGCCGCTGAAGGCATCACGGGCCACGATCGACCACTTGCCGGGGACGGACATGTTGGCCGCGGTGGCCTCGTCGACGATGTAGAACAGCCGGCCGGCGTCGGTGACGACCGAGCTGATGCTGCAGAGACGGTGATGGTTCCGCGTCCAGAGGGGCTCCGCGAGCCACTGCATGTGTCGGGGCGGGCCGACGAGCGCGTCGTCGGCGACGGCGTTGTTGGAGGGGTCGTGGAGGTAGTGCGTCCACCGGTCGATGCGATCCGGCCAGGGTTTGACGGACTTCTGCCATCGGTCGCCCTGGCGGACGCACATCGCGCCGCCGGGGGCGAGGACGCGAAGCATCTCGTCGCGCGTCAGGTCGTATCGCTCGCTTATCACGAGCACGTTGACCAGGTTGGCCGTGTAAGGCAGGCGTCGTCCGTCGAAACGATCGACCGTGACGGGGCCGGTGAGACCTTTCCCGTCGACGTAGGCCCGCGCGCGACGGACGTCGTCGGCGTCGGTGTCCAGGCCCTGGACGAGATAGCGGTCGCCGGCGCGCAGAGCCGCGGTCAGCGTGCCGTCGCCGCAGCCGACATGCACGATGAGTCCGCCCTTGGCGCCGGCGGTCTTGAGGACATCCGTGGCCGACGCATCCGCGCCGTGTGCCGTGCTAACAGCGATGAGCCATATGCTGAGCAAGCTCGCCCTGGCGGGGGTCTTCATCGGGGCGACTCCTTTCTGAGGCGTTGCCACTCGAACACCTTCCATAGTAACGGGTTGGCCCCGGCGACGATACCGGGGGCGGGGGGTGGGAGTTCATCCGGCAAGGCCACGGCATAGACGGGTCGGTGACCGTGTTGTCCTCTCGGGCAACGGCCCCCGCTGAGGACAGCGGGGCTCGGTGAGACGGCGACGCCGTCTGGCGGTCGGCTGAACCGCACTCAAACTGACATGCCCCCCTCGGGCCGGGTGTGGCGAGCGGCATTGGCCGGTGAATCGGCTTTCGGTTAGGATGCAGTCCCAGCGAGCAAGCCATGAGCAAGAGGAACGACGAGCGCGGGCCGCGACTTGGATGGACACTGGGCGGGCTCGGAGGGCTGCTCTGGATTCCGATCCTGGGCGTCGTCCGGCTGGTTCTGGGTGACGTGATCGGTCTGGTCCTCTGCCTGCTTGTGTTCGGTGCGGGTGTGGCGTATCTCGTGCTGCTGGCGCCTTGGAAGCATCCCGATACGCCGTTCTGGAAGCTGTACTCGGGCCTGGTGGTGATCATGCTCGTGGCAGCGGCGGTGCTGCTGTACCGGTGGGTGCCCGATCTCCAGCCGTCGGTCGGCCATGTGCGCTACGCCTTCGTCGTCCTGCCGCTCTTCGTGCCGGCCTTCATTCACGGCAGCAAGTCATGGCGCGACATACACGGACACGGGCCTTCGTGAGGTTTGAGGCGTTCGAGTCGCTTACGGGCTAACCCCGAGGCGAGCCGTCACAGGGCGAAGCCGAATCGGAGCAGAACCCATGCCACCCGGCAACACCACAACTCGGATCTTGGCAGCGGCGATCTGTCTGGCCCTTCTTGTCGCTCAGAGTGCGCCGGCGGCGGAAACGGCCCCGAAACCGAACACGGGCAAGATCGTCTTCGTGGCCGGTCCGAAGAGCCATGGATACGGCGCGCACGAGCACTACGCCGGCTGTGCCCTGCTTGCTGCGTGCCTCGAGCAGGCCATGCCGGGCCTGGAGACGGCGGTGCACCGCGATCGCTGGCCGACGGCCCCGGCGGCGCTGGACGGCGCGGCGGCGATCGTCGTCTTCGGTGACGGCGGCGGAGGCCACGTCCTCCTGCCGCACCTGGAGCAGGTGGACAAGCTCATGGACCGGGGCGTTGGGCTGGCCGTGTTGCACTACACGGTGCAGGTTCCCAAGGGCAAGCCCGGGGCGTACTTCCTCGAGTGGATCGGCGGGTACTACGAATTGCATTGGTCGGTCAATCCCCACTGGAGGGCGACGTTCGAAGAGATGGCCAAGCACCCCATCACGCGAGGCGTCCGGCCGTTCACGATCGACGACGAGTGGTACTACCACATGCGGTTTCCCAGGGGCATGGCCGGCGTGACGCCGATCCTGACCGCCGTGCCGCCTGATGCGACGCGCAAGCGACCGGACGGACCGCATAGCGGAAACAAGTACGTTCGCGCTCGCATGGGCCGGCCGGAGCACATGGCGTGGGCGTTCGAGCGTCCGGGCGGCGGCCGCGGGTTCGGCTTCACCGGCGGGCACTGGCACCACAACTGGGCGCACGACGATTTCCGCACGCTGGTCCTCAACGCCATCCTCTGGGTGGCGGGGATGGAGGTGCCCGAGGGCGGCGTGGCATCGAAGACGCCGACGGTCGAGGACCTGGAGGCCAACCAGGATTTCCCCAAGCCGAAGAAATACAGCCGCGAGCGGCTCGGCAAGCAGATCGAGCGGTTCAAGCGATCGCAGGACCGAACGGACTAACCACACGTCTTCTGGTCGCGGTCGCCTCGTAGGACGACACAACAGGAGGTGACGCATGTCGCAATCGGAGATTACACGACGTTCCTTCTTGGAGACGGGGCTGACGGCATCGGCCGCGGTCGGACTGACCGGTGCCCTGGCCGGTCGGGCCGAGGCCAAGACGTCCGTCAAGCCGGTTCGCCTGGGCACGGGCGAGAAGCTTCGCATCGCCATACTGGGTTGCGGGGCCCGTAGCCGCGCGCACATCAGCGCGGTCAACCATTACTCGGACAAGATGGAGGTGGCGGCCCTTTGCGACATCCTGCCCGAGATGCTGGACGAGAAGAAGAAGCTCGTGAAATCGGGCACGCCGCAGCTCTACACCGACTACGAGAAGATGCTCAAGGAGTGCGAGAACCTGCACGCCGTGGCCGTGGTGCTGCCCAACACGGTGCATCGGGCGGGCACGATCGCCTCGCTGGAGGCGGGCAAGCACGTGCTGTGCGAGAAGCCGCTGACGCTGGAGCTGGCCGATACGAAGGCGATCATCGAGGCATCGGACCGCACCGGACGCATCGTGCAGGTCGGCACACAGAGCCGGCACGCGCCGGGCTATGTCGAGCTGGCCGCCAGGCTCCGCGACGGGTTGATCGGTGAGGTGCTGTACGGCTGGGCCGAGACGTTCCGGCCCGACTGGCGGAAGATCTATCCGGACCCGGCGGTGGACTCGAAGAAGAACTGGCGGATGAAGCAGAGCGAGGGCGGCGCGGTCGTGTACGAGATGGGCATCCACACGATCGACGTGCTCAACTGGTTCATCGACAGCGAGCCGGTCGAGGTCACGGGCTTGGGCGGCGTGCACAATCAGAAGCTCCAGAAGCGCGACTCGTGGGATCACTGCGGCGTGTTGGTGCGATATGCCAACGGCGCCATGCTGACCTACGGCGGGAATCTGTACTCCTGCGCGCCGGGCCGCCCGGACATGCTGTACGGCGACGGGGGCACGCTCGAGATCTGCGGGCGGACGGCCAGGAAGACCACCGTCTATCGACGACCCTACTGGCGACCCCACGGCAAGGGCGGCGGGCCCGTCAAGCGAGAGCAGATCGAGCTGCCGCCCAGCCCGGGCGATCCGTCGACGCTTCAGTACGACCACTTCTACGAGGCCGTGCAGGGCAAGAAGCCGGCCTTCCCCTCGGCCCGCGACCACATGCCGGCCGTCGTGATCGCCAGAGCCTCGCTGATGTCCGAGGCAGAGGGACGGACCATCAAGGCGTCGGAGGTGACGTGACCGAACCGACGGCCCGGAACACGTCGAGAGACAAGAGACTGACTCCTCAGGCAGGAGCTACAACCATGACGCATCATCGATCGGACGAACGAGCGGACCGCGGTCGCGGTCTGTCCCGGCGGCAGTTCGCGGGCCGCGTCTCGCTGGGCGCGCTGGCGGCAGGAGCGGCCTGGTCCGGACGACCGGCCCGCTCGGCGCAGACCGAGCCCGAGGGCGGCAGCGTCCGCGTCCCGCTGAAGATCGGCCACCGCGCAGCCAGCATGAAGATGGTCGGCAACTTCGGCGTCTTCAAGATGGCCAACCGCATCCCAGGCCTGATGGGTCTAGAGCTTCAAGTCGCCCACGGCAAGCCCAACCTGCGGAACATGGACGCCGTGCGGCGCTACAAGACAGAGGCCAACCTGTGGGGCATGATGATCCCGTCGCTGGCGGGGCTGTGGGATCGCGGCGTATCGATCCTGAAGACCGAGCCGGCCGAGAAGAACCTGCACCAGGCGATCGAGCTGGCCGAGTTCCTGGGCGCCAGCGTGGTCCTGGCCGCGTTCTTCAGGGACAAGGCCCCGGACATGACCAAGGAGTCGTCGTACAAGCCCGTGGTCGAGATGCTCCAGCGCGTGGGACCGCGCGCGGCCAAGGGCGCCGTGACGATCGGACTGGAGAACTCGCTCAGCCCCGCGCACAACAAGAAGCTCGTCGACCTGGTGGACCACCCGAACGTGAAGGTCTATTACGACCCGTACAACATGGCCTACTACGGCTACGAGGCCGAGGCCGTGCCGGGGGTCAAGTTGCTGGGCAAGGACCGCATCTGCCAGATGCACGTCAAGAACGGCGACAAGCTCATCGAGGAGCCCGGACCGGTGGACTGGCCGGCGGCCTTCAAGGCCCTCAACGAGATCGGCTACGACGGCTGGTACGTCTTCGAGTCGAGCCACAAGAGCCGCGAGCAGGCCGTTGAGGCCACGCGGAAGAACGTGGCGTTCCTGCGGAAGCACATCCGGATGCCGACGGCGTAGGGACGACGGCGACCGCCACGTCCGAGCGTCTTAGAACCCCTTGCGCGTGATCTCCGGCACGATCAGGTTCGGCAGGCTTACGGCGGCGAACTCGATGTAGCGCCACTCGTCGGACGAGAACGCCTCCTTCTCGAGCAGCCGCGGTAGGCCCGACAGGGCCTCGGGCGAGCAGAGGTGATAGGTCGCCCGCATGAGGGTGGCCAGCACGTCGGCTCGCTGCTCGATGCGGTGGTGGACGTAGGACAGGCCCTCGAGGCCCTGCACGGTCCGCCCGCCTCCGCCGGTCCACCAGTGACTGCTCGCCGGGACGACGTGCGGCAGGAAGCGCTCGAGCAGGAACGACTCGGTGGCCTGTCGAATGCCTCCGCCGGTGAGGTAGCGGTGGGCCCAGACGGCGCTCTCGACGAAGGCACCGCCCTTGGTGCTGGTACAGCGCTCGAGCCACCAGTGGGCGTCGCGGACGGCCGCGTCGTTGTCCTGCGGGTCGCCCGTCAACCGGGCGTGCATCGTGGCCGCGGCCAGCGTGCAGCCGATGGTGTAGATGTTGCGCTCGGGCGCGTAGATCTTGGTGATCTTGTCGAGCGGCTTGATCGGCCGGGCGCCGTAGTCCCTCCGGCACCAGCCGACGCCGATGCCGCCGCCCTCACATCGAAACGACTCGCGGTACCGCATGTAGTCCCGCAGGGATTGAGAGAACCGACGGGCCTGATCCTCAGGCACATAGGCGATCAGCCGCGCGACACCGCAAGCGATCTCGCCCCCGTCGGCCACGAAACATTCGTTGCCGTCGGCGTGGTAGCCGTAGCCCATGAGGTAGCCGCCGTCGGGTCGCTGCTCGGCAAGCATGGCCTCTCCCCAGGACACGGCCGCGTCGAGATAGGCCTTACGGTCCGTGATGTCGTAGGCGGCGAGCAGGCCGCGAGCCCCGCGATTGTCCACGAAGGCCACGCCGGAGAACTTGCCGTCGCCGCGCTCCTGCTGCGTCGCGACGAGGCGGTCGCAGACGGCCAACAGCGTGTCGCGGACGTCGACCGTCGTACCGATCCGGTCGACCCGCTCGCCGTCGATGACGAGGTCGCACACCGCGCGAAACGCCCTCCAGTCGAACGCGTCGGTGGCCGCGCTCAAGGCGATCACCTCGCGTGACTCGCCCGGCGCGAGATCGACGGCCACCTCGCGCTCGGCAAGGGCGACCCGGCCGCTCGTCGGCATCAGCCGCGTGCGGAGCGTGACCTTCTGACGCCGCCCCGCCATGCTCGTCAGCGTCGCGCGGAGCCGCATGCGGACCCGGCCGTCATGGACATCGAAGCCCGGGCGGAGGGCCTCGACGAAGGTCCCGCCGATCATGCGGTCGACCAGCGTGGCGAAGGCCCGATCCCATGTCTCGTTGCCGGGCTCGAAGAGATCGCGATCGGTCACGCCGAAGCAGGCCCATCGGCCCGGAGCGAACGTACCCTGGACGTGCAGGAAGAGGGCCGCAAGGGGCTCGCCCGATGGCGTGCGAAGCAGCGGAATCGAGCGGGCGTACCGCACGGTAGGCAGGAACTCGCCCGGTCGGTCTCGGCCGGCCGGTTCGTAGGCGTCGGTCTCCAAAACGGTGGCGGTCCAGCCTGAGACGGGGCCGTCGATGGTCAACGCGGAAGAAAAGACGTTCTGGTCCGGATCGGGCCTTAACCACGCGGCGCTGTCGACTCGGCGCGATCCGACGAAGGCCGTAACGGCCCCGTGCTGCCGACGAAGTCGGAGCTCCGAACCGAACGCCCGGACCAACGCCGACGGGGCCTGGTACGTCAACGAGCCGCGCGCGACCTCTTGCGGGTCGACCGTACCGGTCCGCCACGCGACCTGCGACAGCTCGAAGCCGCGCTGGCCCTGTCCGACCAGCGACGTGGGGAAGCCGAAACCGACGCGGCGGATCTTCGCGGCATCCGGGACGTCCCCGGGTCCGCCGCGCTGTGGCGAGGCGTAGGCGACGAACGAGCCGAGCGAGAGCGTGTAGTCCTTCCACGCCTCGGTGAGGGGTACGACCGCCTTCCAGCGAGAGCCGTCTTGTTCGTTGACCTCGACGCACAGGTGGGGCGTCCCGGCCAGGCCACGGGCGCGAAACGCGACGACGGTCTCGTCCGCGGCGCCGCGCGTGGAGAAGCGCGCATACGTGTACGTCCGCAGCTCGGGTACGAGGACGCGGAGCGCCGGCCGGCCGGTGTCGTCGGTGCAGCACGATACCTCCGCCGGTTGCCCGCCCCTGGCCATTCGCTTTGCGAGCTCGCTGACGCGCTGCTCGGTCAGCTCGAGCATGGGCCGGGTGGAGCCGTCCCTTCGGGCGTCGGTCGGGTTCAGCGTCCAACCGTCGGTCGAAGGATAGATGGGTTGCCGGAGGCAGCGACCTCCGAGCGCGATCAGGTGCCCGCCGCTGCGAAGGTACCGTCGCAATGCCGTCGCGCCGGCCGCCGGGTAAACCTCGCCGTGGGGCAGAATGAGCAGGTCGTACGCCCCAGCACGCAGGATGCCGGGATGCGCCAGCTCGTCGGTCGAGAGCCTGTTGACGCCGTAGCCGGCCGATCGCAGACAGGACGCGATGCGCCGCGGCGCCGAGGCCACGCCCACGACCGGCACGTCGTCGCGCCAGACGGCCACGGCCCCCTTGCCGGTTCGGTTGGCGGGGTGTTTGGCGGCTTGCGGCTCGTCCTCGGCCGGGGCGAAGGACACATCATCGACGCGAACCCGTCCCCGGCACCGTCCGTCGGGCGACCAGAACGAGAAGCGGATCATGACGTGGTCGGTCCGAGCGGGGAAGGCGAGGCTCGTGCCGGGCCCGACCTCGGCGGCGACGTGCTTCCACCGGCCCTCCGGCGACGACGGGCCCACGTTGCCGAGGCTCTTCATCGTCAGCGTCTTGCCGCCGGCATCGAGGGCGTAGAAGCGCAGGCCGAACCCGCCCTGCGTGATCCCCTCATTGAAGACCCAGGCCGAGAGGCGTTGCCGCTGTGTGGGGTCGAAGTCGAGGTCGACGTAGATGTCCCGTCCGTCAGCACCGACGTTGCCGCCCTCGGCGCTGATCACCAGACAGCCGCGGCCACGGCGAGAGCGCCGCTCGTCCCTGACCACAGGAGCCCTGCCCGTGGCCCAGGAATCGGTCCAACCGATCCGGCCGCGTTCGAAACCGCCGTTGAGGACCAGGTTGCCGGCCGGGACCGGCGAGCCAAGCAGCCCGAGCGTAAGCACGCTCAGCAACGACACCGTAAGCTTCATCGTGACGTTCCCTTTCGCGTCGGATGATGGGGTCTTGGCCCAGGTGAGCGGCCCCGCTTGGCGGCATCACGCCGCGCCGATCACCGGACCGGTCAGGATGGCCCGCCCGGCGAGAAGAACCGCGACCCGAGCACGCGCGAGTATACCGCAAGCATGGGCGATGGGGCACGGCCCTGATGGCGATCTGGGATCTACCGGTAGCGCCGCTGTCGGGAGACGGCCGGACGGGTCAGGAGCCCCAGGCCGAGCAGGAATGCGGCCACCGTCATCGGCCCGGACGCCGCGCAGCAGCCGGCGGTGGCGCTGGCGATCTGCGAGTTCTGGTCGACCGGATCGAGGCCGTTGGGAACGCCGTCGTTGTCGCGGTCGGGATCACAGGCGTCGCCCAGATGGTCGCCGTCGTAGTCGAGCTGGTCGGGGTTGGCCAGCCCGGGGCAGTTGTCGGTTGGCATGAGCTGCTCGGTGGGCCTGTCGAGCGTGTCGAGCCATCCGTTGCCGATGGTTACGCCGTCCGCTCGCTGAATCACTCGGAACGTGCCGAACGTGGCCAGACCTTCATTGACGCTGCCGGTGCGCGAATCGTACGGGCCCGGCTCGCCCTGTCCCAAGCCGCCGACGTCGAACCCGTCCTCGATCGAGCCGTCGTTGCTGTAGTCGATGCTGAAGGCCTGTTCGAGGGTGGCCTCGCTGTACCTCACGAAGTCGGGCACCCCGTCACCGTCGTTGTCGGGGGCCTCGAGGAAGCCGTCACCGTCGGAATCGAAGTTCATCAAGAGGGCCTGGAAGCCGACCACGGTCTCCGGGAACGCCGAGGGGTCACCGCCGGCTTGGACGAAGACGTCGCGGAGGACCTGAAGGTCGGCCTGGTCGAAGAGGCCGTCGCCGTTGACGTCGTAGCCCCAGCGAGCGGGATTGATCTGCGGAGCGGGGTCGTCCCCGTCGGCCACGCCGTCCTCGTCGGTGTCGGCCCGGGTCGGGTCGGTCCGCACGCCGGGGACGGGCTTGTCGACGGTGAGGTCGCGTCGGTCGGCGCGGTCCGTCAGGCCGATGCTCTCGGTGACCAGGCTGACCTGGTCGAGCATGCCGTTGCCGTTGGTATCCTCGCCCTCGTCGAGTTGACCATTGCCGTTGGTATCCTCATCGAGGTAGGCCACGCGGGCCCACGTGTTGACCTCGTCCCAGTCGGAGATGCCGTCGCCATCGGTGTCCTTCTTGGTGGGATCCGTCCGGACGACTACGACGTGCTCGCGTTTGAAGTAGCCGGCGCCCAGGCCGACGGGATAGCGCGTCAGCGTGAAGCCCGCGACCTCTTCACCGTCGCCCAGCCCGTCGCCGTCGGTATCCCATGCGTACGGATCGGATTCGCCGGCGTCCACGATGCCGTCACCGTCGGCGTCCTCCTGACCGTCGGAGAGACCGTCGCCGTCGGTGTCGTGGTCGGAGACCTCGGCGAAGACGTCAAAAGGCTCGGAGTCGACCACGCCGAGGCCGGCCGCCGAGGCCTGAAGGACATAGCCGCTGCAGACGAGCGTCACGCGGAGATCGTGCTCGGCGGTGAACTCGGCCAGACCGCCCACGGCCGCGACCGAGGTCGTACCCGTCAGCGAGCCGCCGCAACCGGTCGGGTTGACCAGGGCCACCGAGACGGTCCCGGTGGCGGGCGAGCGGTTGCCGCTGGAATCCACGATCTCGACCGAGACCACCAACGGCTTGGAGATCTCCGTGTTGCCGGGCTGCTTGACGAACCGCAAGGACCGGGCCGGACCGGACGAGACGTTGAAACCGTTGGACGTGCCGGCCTCGAGGTTGTCGCCGCTCGAGCGGACGGCCTCGATGCTGACGCCCTCTTCCGCCTTGTCGTAGATCACGCCCGAGAGGGTGACCTGGCCGGTGCCGGCGGCAATCGTGCCGGTGATCGTCCCGGACAGTTGCCCGTTGCCGGCGCTGCGTCGCAGCGTTACGACCGTATCGGTCTGGACGTGGGTGCCGTTGCCGGCGCTATCGACGGAGCGGACGGTGACGTCGAAGGGCTCGCCGGCCTGCTGGTCCGCGATGGCCGCAACCACGAGCTTGGCACCCAATCCGGCCGTCACGTTGAACGCGTTCGAGGTCACCGGGGTGAGGGCGTCGCCCTCGGTTCGCTCGGCGGCCAGCGTGACGCCGTCCTCGGCGGTGTCGTAGGCGACGCTAAACGTAGCGGTCTTATCGCCGGGATCCAAGGAGCGCGTCAGCAATCCACCGAGGCTGCCGACGCCGTTATCGAGGCTGACCTCCAGCGTCGTGGCCGAGGTGACCCCGGCGAGGTTGCCGTAGTCGTCGAGCACGTTGACCACCACGGGAAAGGCCACGCCGGCGGACTGGTCGGCAATGGGCTCGATCTCGAGCGTCGTCGGCGCGTTGGCGTTCACGACGAAGGCGGCCGAGTCCGCGGCCGTCAACGTATCGCCACTCGTCCGGCTGGCCCGCACGACGACGTGGCTCTCGGCCTTGCTGTAGGTCACGCCCGAAATCGTGACCGACCCGGATCCCGACGCGATCGTATCGGACAGCGTGCCGCCGAGCGTGCCCGACCCGTCGACGAGCGACAGCTCGACGACGGTATCGGCCGAGACATCGGTCGCGTTGCCGAAGGCGTCCAGGGCGGTGACCGTCACGTCAAAGGGCGCGCCGGCGGTCTGGGATCCGATCGGTTGGATACCCAGGGCCGTGGCCGTGCCGCCGCCGACGCTGAAGACGTTGGAGGTGGTCGCGGCCAGGGCGTCCCCGCTGGTCCGGGTCGCGTTCAGGCTGACCCCGCCCTCGGCCTTGTCGTATGTGACGCCCACGATAGCGACGCTATCGCCGCTGGCTGGGATCGTGCCGGTGAGCGTGCCGCCGAGGTTGCCGCTGCCGGTATTGAGACTGAGCTGGACGTCCGTAGGGGCAGCGACCGCCGCAAGGTTGTCCGCCCCATCCACGGCGTTGACAGTCACGGTGAAGGGCGTGCCGGCGGTCTGCCCTGGGATGGCGACGATGTCCAGCCGCACGGGCGGACTCGGATTAACGTTGAAGGTGTTGGAGACGGCGGCGGTCAGCGCCGGCCCGCTCGAGACGTCGGCGCGCACGCTGACGCCGTTCTCGGCCGTGTCGTACGTCACGCTGAAGGTCTTCGTCTTGGTGCCGGTCGTGAGCGATTGCGTCAGCACGCCGGTGAGCGTGCCGGTGCCGGATTCCTTGCTGAGCTCGATGTCGGTCGCGCCGCTCACGCCGGCGAGGTTGTCCCAGGCATCGAGCACGTTGACGGTAACGGAAAAGGCGATACCGGCCGCCTGCGTCGTGATGGTCTCGATGCCAAGCTTGCTCGGGGCGGCGGAAGCCACGATGAACGGATTCGAATCGCCGGGTGTCAAGACGTCGCCGCTCGTCCGTTCGGCACGGATCACCACACCGCTTTCCGCTGTCGTATGCACGACGCCGCTGATCGTAACGGTATCGCCGCCGGAGCTGATCGTGCCGTCCACCGTGCCAGCCAGCGAGCCCGTCCCGTTGAAGAGGCTCAGATGAACGTCGGTATCGGCCGAGACCGTCGTCACGTTGCCCGACCCGTCGATGGTCTTGACGACGACATCGAACGGCGCCCCGGCCGTCTGGTTGCCGATGGTCTGCACTTGAAGCGCTGCCGCCGCACCGCCCGTCACCGTGAACGGATCGGAGCTGCCGGAAACCAGAAAGTCCCCGGAGGTGCGGTCGACGATCAGCACGACGTTGTCCTCGGCCTTGTCGTACTCAACGTTGTTGATCGTGACCGAGTCGGTGCTCGCGCTGATGGTTCCGGTCAGCGTCCCGCTGAGCGTGCCCGTGCCCACGCCCCGGCGAAGCTCGATGCTCGTGTCCTGTGTCACATTCGAGGGATTGCCGAACTGATCGGTCACGCGAACCGTGACGTCAAAGGGTGATCCGGCGATCGGCGAGGGCGCGATGGTGTCGATCTTGAGCAAGAGCGACGTCGCGGATACGAACGTCACGTTCGTCGTGCCGTCGGTGACCACGCCGTCCGAAACGGTCACCTGCGTGGTCTCGGCGATGCGGTCGGTGATGGTGACCTGGAGCTGACCCGAGCCGTCGAAGTCGGCCGTATCGGGGATCGTCGCGGACGTCCCCAGATCGCTGAAGCCCGGGATGCCGCTGCTCAGATCGAAGCTGTCGTCGTCGCCGGCGGTGTCGGAGCTGACGGTGATCACATCCTGGATATCCCAGTTGGGGATCGCGTTGCCGTGTGGATCGCGGGCCGTGATGGTAAGCACGACGTTCTCGTCGACGACCTGCGTGGCCAGGTCGGGCACGACATCGAAACGGGCCAGCGTCGCGGGGCTGTAGGTCAGGTTCCCGCTCGTCCCGCTGGCGGGGGTCACGCCATCCACCGCACTGACCGTGATCACCTCGGCGATGCGGTCGGTCACGTTGACCGTCAGCGCGCCGGTGCCTGCATCGAAGACCGTACCGGTCGGGATCGTCGCCGTCGTACCGCCGTCGACGAAACCGGGAATGGTGCTGGCCCAGTCGAGTGTCGTGCCGTCTCCGCTCGTGGTGGTGCTGAGCGTGATATCCTGCGTCGTCGTCCAGCCCTTCACGGCGTTGTTGAAGGTGTCGCGCGCGATGATCGTCACCTGGATGTCGTTATCCACGACGACCGTGTCGGGCGGGCCGACGGTGAGCTCGAAGTGATCCAGGTCGGCGGCCGTAATGTTGAAGAGATTGCTGTCGACGGAGTTCGACGTCGTGAACACGGCCCCGTCGGCCGTAGCCCGCAGCTGGAACCCGTTCTCGGCCACCTCGATGTTCAGGTTCGTCGCGCCGGACCAGGTCGCCTTGCCGTTGCTGGTCAGCAGCGTCTTGGTGCCGTTGAGGTCGGTGGCCGGCGGCGACGCCGGGTCGGCCTGAATGCTCAGCGTGATGTTGCGGTTGATCGACGGGATCGTGTTGCCGTACTGATCCTTGATCTCCACGACGGGGAGCAGGTCCTCACCGGCCGTGGTGTCGGCGGGCTGCGTCGTGAACTCGAGATGGTCGGCGATCGCCTCGGGCGTGATGTTAAAGGCGTTGCTGTCGAGCGTGTCCGAGCCGGTAAAGGAGGGATCGTTGGCCGTCGCCCGAAGCTGATAGCCGTTCTGGGCGACCTCGATGTTGAGATCGTCCGGAGCGGTCCAGGTGGCCACGCCGCTGACGGTGGCCTTGCTCTTCGGTCCGAGCAGGTCGGCGGGATTGCCGTTCTGGAGGATCAGCTCGATGGTGTACGAGCCGGTCGTGACCGTATTGCCCGTGACGTCCTTGACGCGAACGACGGGCACGAGCGCGACGCCGGCCGTGGTATCCACCGGCTGGCTGGTGAACTCCAGCTCATGAGGCGCACCGTGCTCGAAGGTCACGACCTCGGTATCCGTGACGGTGGTGGCGTCGGTGTCGTCGGTCGCCTCGAACGTGACGGCCTTAGCGATCGTCGAGCTGACCGTGAAGGTCACCTGCCCGGCCGCATCAGATTGACCCGACGGCGCGCTGATCGTCACGCCTGCGGTGCCACCGGCCGAGACGGCCAGCGAGACGTCGTGACCGAACACCGGGTTGCCCAAGCTGTTGAGCAGCGTGACCGTGATGGTCTCGGTCTCCACACCGTCGGCAACGGCCGTCCCGTCGACCGACGTGACCGACGATCCGCCGGCGTCCGTAAGATTGT
>CAZUQM010000044.1:0-53558 GCA_964622545.1 uncultured Planctomycetales bacterium
TGCCGCCCCCGGCGCCTCAACCCTCGAAAACCGCTCCGCGCTCGCTTATCTTGGGACTAGTCCCTCTTCCCTGTTCTTCCGGACCCCGGGTCCCGGGCCCCGGAACCCGCTTCCACCGCCGCCTCATCCATCTCGACCGCAACCCGATCCCACGCGAACCGCTCGGCCACCCTGCGAGCCTCATGCCGCGCCGATGACATCGGCTCATCCTCTTTGATCCGATCCGCCAATTCCGCCAGCCGGCTCACCAACCCCTCCACCGTCCCGTCGTAGAGGAACCCCGCTGCGCGCCCGACCCCGGCGACGATCTCCGGATACGCCAGCCGATCCGGCAACACCGGCACCGCCCCGGCCGCCATCGCCTCCACGGCACTGATGCCGAAGAACTCGTGCCGCGCCGTCGAGACGAACACGTCCGCATCCAGCAGCGCCGCGACGTACGCCTCCCGCGACGTCTGGTAGCCCCAGCGATCGATCCGGTCGGCGAACGCGCCGCGGGCCTGGTCGAACACCGCCGGCACGTCGCGGAACTGCTCGCCCAGCACGCTGAGTCGAAACGCGACACCCATCTCGCGAAGCCGTCGCAGCGCCTCGAAGAAGTCCTCGGGGTTCTTGTCGTGCTCCCAACGCCCCGCCCAGCAGATCCGCATCGGGCCCGACCGGCGCGGACCGCACTCCGGCATCGGATCGATGCCAGGAGGGTGAACAACCGATTTGGCCCGTATCGCCTCAATCGCATCGTACGGCTGGTGATCGGGCATCCGATCGAGAAAGCCGGGCAGCGCGCCGAGCAGGGCGTCCCGGTGATAGGCCGTGTTGAACCACACCACATCGGCCGCCAGCCCCGTCGTCAGGTTCGTCAGCACGAAGTGATAGTCGCGCTCGCTCTCGTGACGTACCGGGTACGTGAGTTGGTTCTCGTGGAAGTACCCGATCGTCGGGAGCCGTCGTACCGCCTCCGCCGTCAGGCCGCGATACTCGGCCAGGTTCAGCATGTCCGAGCAGAAGACGGCGTCCCAGGCTTCGCCACGCCCGACGCGTTCGCACACCTGCTGGGCCAGCGTGATCGCCGCGTGCCGCATCCGCCACTTCCACTTGTAGGGCGCCAACGTCAGCACCGTCCAGGTGTGTCGGCTACGCGCGATCCAACCGTCGAGGAAGGCTTGGTGACTGCCGCCGTAATAGGGCTCCAGCGCCAGGATGCGCATCGGGCAAGGCCTCTGGCAAAAAGTCCACATCGTTTCTCGTGTAACGTCGCAGCGGTATACTGGCCGCCGTCACGCGAACCTGTCAACCAGAGGGAGGCCATCGCCATGTCGACGACCGGGATGTTGCCTGCGAACGATCTACCCGATCCGGCCCTCCACGAGCGACCGGGCCCGGCGGCCGGCCTGACGTTTCGCATGATTGTGCTCGGCGGTCTGAGCCTGGCCATCGGCTGGGGCATCCGCGGCAACTTCGGCCACGAGTACGGCGCGATGATCCCCGGCGCCCTGGCCGCCGCCGCCGTCGTGCTCGTCTCCGGCCGGGAGGACTGGTGGCGGCGCGTCCCCTTCTTCGCCTTCCTCGGCGCCCTCGGCTGGTCCTTCGGCGGCACCATCAGCTACATGCAGGTGATCGCCTACACCCACAGCGGACACCTGCCGTCGCAGGCCTACGGCTTCGCCTGCCTGTTCGTGATCGGCTTCAGTTGGGCGGCCATCGGCGGACTCGGCACGGCCGCGCCGGCCTGTCTCGACCGACGGCGCCTCACCGAACTCATCCCGCCCATCATCATGGTCTTCATCGCCTGGCTCGGCATGGACGTGTATGTCCTCTTCAACCAGGTCGATACGGGCGAGTTCCGTCACGAGGAATGGCTCTACTGGCACGACACCGATTGGGTCGCCGCGCTGGTCGCCATCGAGGCCGCGCTGATCTACGCGGCCCTTCGCGGTCGGTTCTGCCTCGGCACGCAGGTGATCCTCTTCGCCGCCGTCGGCTGGTGGATCGGGTTCCTCGGCTTGGTCGAGCAGCTCAACCTCCGCATGACACCGCCCCGCGGCGATAACTGGGCCGGCGCGATCGGCATGACGCTGGGCCTGTTCGCCCTGTGCATCCGGAATCGCATGTGGCCCATCCTGCTCGCCGGGCTCATCGCGGCCATCATCGGCGGTCTCGCTTTCCCCACGGCCCAGGCGATCAAGCTGCTCGGCCTGTACACCGGCTTGCAGACCAACTGGCACAGCGTGCTCGAGCAGACCTACGGCTTCTTCAACGGCGTCGGCATCGCCGTGGCCATGGGCGTGCTGGCGTCACGCACCCCTCGCACGCATGAGGTCCCGCCGCCCTCCACCGACACTTCGGGCGCCCCGTCCGGCGCGCCGGAACGCAAGCACGGCCCCGGCGCGGGCCGGCTTCTGTTCGGCGGACTGTGCTCGCTGCTGGCCCTGGTCGTGGCGCTGCTCGCCCTCGTCGCGCTGGCCGGCATGATCTACCACATGGGCCTCCACGCGGCCGTCCGCAACGACGTCATGGGCCTGCATCCCGAGCTTGATCTGCGCCTCGGTGATCCCACGTGGCCGAAGTTCGTCGAATGGATGCTCGCGCACATGGCCGCCCTGGTGATCGTCATCCTGCTCCGATCGCTCGGCCGCGCGGCCAACCCGAAGCAGACCGCCGCCGAGACGCTCGAGCAGATGGGCATGGCATCCCGACCCGCCCGGCCGTGGACCGACGCCTTCTGCGTCGGCCTGATCATGATCGGCGTGACGTACGTCAACCTGGCCAAGAATCCCGAGAAGTGGGCCGAGAGCTGGGAGGCGTTCAAGCTGCCCTCGGTCCTCTACGGTCTCGAGGCCTACTGGTGGTACACCATCGCGTTCGTGCTGGCGCTCGTGGCGTTCGTGGTCCTCGCGAGTGCCCACTACCGTCGGCCCCTCGCCGTCATCCCCCACCGCTGGCTCGGCAAGGGCCAGATGCTCTACCTCGCCTTCCTGTGGGTGATGGTCGTCGGCAACCTGGAACGCGCCCTGCCCACGTTCCACCAGCAGCGCCTCATCACCGAGGGCGTGATCATCGCTAGCGCGATCCTCTGCACGGTGCTGGTCCTGCTGCTGTCCGACCGTCGGCTCACCGTGCCGTCGGCGCCCGTGACGCGTTACGCCGGTCTCCTTGGCCGAACGCTCGCCGTCGGCGTGCTGGCGTTCGTGCTCTCCCTGGGCATCCAGACGGGCGTGGCGCGACTGCTCTACGGCAACGAGCACGCGCCCGGCGCCGGCAAGCACGTCCGGTTCGGCACCGATGCCACGGCCAAGGGAGGTCCCGCGACGGGCAAGGCGCACCCCTAACACCAGCGCCGGGCATCACGGGGGCCCGGGCAAGACAAGGTTGATCAGCCGCCTCAGCCGAACGATCGGATCGCGCGAGCCAGCAGCTCGGCCTCGCGCTCCGCATCGGCCAGATCGAAGTAGTTGGTCTTGAGCTGAACCAGCCGCGGCTGCAAACGCTCCGTCACCGGCAAACGCACCGATCCGTAATCGGGCAGGCACGCCGCCCACTGCGGCCAGCGGTTCGGCTCGGCCTGCACCATCGCATGCAGCTCCTGAAAGACCGGCTCACGATGCACCGGCAGCCACGCACCGTAGAACCCGTCCCCGCCCAGCTCGGCGTACCGCCTGCGAAACTCGGCCCACTCTGGCCCGTCATCCGTCATGCGGACCGCGTACGACCAGTACACGTGTTCGATATGCTCCGGCGCATGCTGACCGACGAGCCACGGGCACTCGCCGACCACCTGGTCATACAGCCCGGCCACCGCGCGTCGCATGGCCACCAGCTCGTCGAGCCGCTCGAGCTCGCCCAGCGCGACGGCCGCGGCGATCTCCGGCATGCGGAAGTTGTAGCCTAGCGAGGTGTGCCGCGCAAACGACGGATGGCATCGCAGCTCCTCCGGAATGGCCGACGCCCCCGGCTTCGACGATATCGCCGAATAGCCCAGCACGCATGCCCGCCGGATCTCCGTGGCGTAGGCCTCGTCGTCGGTGATCACGATCCCGCCGTCGCCGCACGTCATGTGCTTCGAGCCCTGGAAGCTGAAGCTCGAAGCGTGCCCCAGCGTGCCGACCAGCCTGCCCTTGTACCGGCCGAGGACACACTGGGCGTTGTCCTCGACGACCAGCAGGTCGTGCTCCCGCGCGAGCTCCAAGATCGCATCCATCTCGACCGATTGACCGTAGATCGAGACCGGGATGATCGCCCGCGTCCGCGGCGTGATCTTCGCTCGGACGTCGTCGGGGCACATCGTGAACGTCTCCGCGTCGACGTCGGAGAAGATCGGAACGGCCCCCACATAGAGCGCTACCAGCGCCGTGCTCGCCATCGTCAGCGACGGCACGATGACCTCGTCGCCGGCGCCCACGCCCGCGGCCAGCAAGCAGGCATGCATCGTCGCCGTGCCGTTGCAGTGCAGGATACCGAAGCCGACGCCGAAACGCTCCGCGAAGGCACGCTCGAGCCGCCCCGAGATCCCGGGCGAGGTGGTGTTGTGGAAGCCGAAATCCAAGACCTCTTGGACATACTGTCGCGCCTCGGGCGAGACGCGAGGAATGCACCGCTTGGCCGTCAAGATCGGGCCTCCTTCTCCTGCCCCACTACCGCTTATCGGACCGACCGCAGCGGCGAGCGCTGATTCGTCGACGTCCGAGACGCTAGCGCATCAAAGGCCGCAGGGCCCGAAGCCCTTAAACACAGGTCCTATCCCCACCTCCCGCCGCCCATGAACCGCCGGAACCAGGGAAAACACCTGGCGGACAGCGGCCGCCTGCACGCCCCACCACGCCCACTTGGCGGTACAGATTTCAGTGCCCCGTTACGCGCGACGATCTTATCAAGTAAGCAGGGCGTCTCCAATCGTCCTCCTGGGCGGCAGTGCTCTTCCTTTGGTGCAGGGAGTCCATGGCCTCTACATCCGCTACGGCTTTCAACAGGCTTCGCGAAGCGAAGCGGCTGCCGGTCCCGCACGGTCCCGCGGCGGACCTGGTGCGCTATCGGGCCTCCGGCGGCGACAGCCTGACCACGATCGTCCAGGCCGTCGGCAGCGTCCCGTCCCTGGCGCGTTTCCTCATTCGTGTGGCGAACCTCGACCGGCCGGATAGCGCCGTGATCACGCTTGAAGACGCCTGCCAACACCTCGGCGCCGGCGCCTGTGTCCGCGCCGCCATCGCCCACTCGCTCATCGATCAATACCGCGACGGCCCGTGCAAATGCTTCGAGTACGAACCGTTCTGGTCCCGCTCACTGGCGACGGGCCTGGCCGCCTGCCGGCTAGCCGAACGCGAGGAGTCGCTTGAGTCGATCGAGGCCTTCCTGGCCGGGCTTCTCGGCCAGATCGGCCGCCTGGCCCTGGCCACGGTCCACCCCGGCACCTACGCCCGGCTCCTGGCATTCTGCGGAACCAAGGCGCCCGAGACGCTCGCCCGCCTCGAGCGCGAGAAATACGACCTTGACCACAACGACGTCACCGCCGCCATGCTCGACGACTGGGCTCCGCCGGACGACGTCCTACCATCCATCAGGTCCTTCGAGCGCCAACCCGATCCCTTCGCCGACGCTGAGCCCGACGAGCCCCGGCTCGCCCCCATCCTTCGCCTGGCCGGAGGGATTGCATCCGTCTGCCTGGCGTCATCGGGACGACGCTCGTTCATGATGCCGAAGGTCTGCACGCTCGCCCAAGCGGCTGGCCTGACCCTCGATGAAGTGGCCGATGTCTTCGATCGCGTCGTGACCACCTGGCGTGTCTGGGCCGCCGAGCTGGCCCTGCCCAGCCACGAAGTCCCCAGCCTGAACGACCTGATGCCCTCCGCCGGTCCCGATGCGAGGCGATCCACCGTCAACGAAACGGCCTCCGGGCCCGTCCCGGCTGCGAGCCCCTTACCCGAGAGCCTCAAGGTGCTCGTCGTGGACGACTGCGAGCTCACGCGGCTCCTGCTCAGCAAGCAACTGACCGGCTTCGGACACGAGATCGAGACCGCCGCCGACGGCCAAGATGCCCTCGACGCCCTGAACCGAAATACGCCCCACATCGTCATCACCGACTGGGAGATGCCCCGCCTGAACGGCCTGGACCTCTGCCGGTCTCTCCGCCAGGCGAGAAACGGCCGGCGGATCGTCGTCATCGTCATGTCCGGCCACGACTCACAAAACGACCTCGAACAGGCCTTCGAGGCCGGGGCCGATGACTACATCATCAAGCCCGTCACATCCAAGCATCTGGGGGCTCACCTCAACAAAGCCCGAGCCACGTTGACGAAGCGCCATCGAATCTAGTCCGCGACACCGGCGCCATCCCTTACACGATCGCCGCGCCGCTGTATGATCTTGTCAACGGTCGACCTCTACGCTTGTCCTGACCGCCAAGGGCGGCGAAGCTGGAGGGCATGAGGCGAACGCCAACGGCTCGGGTCTCGCTCGACGACGACCCCTCAAACGCGACGGATCAACGCATGCGCCGCAGCACGACAGTCATCGCGAGCCTCATCCTGCTCGGGGTAGCGGAGCCGGCGCGCTCCCAAGGCCGCGCCGACGAGGCCAACACCCGCTACACGGCCGACGGCGTGACGGTCAGCGTGCTGGCCGATCGGTCCTGCACACGCCCGGCGGATCTGCGGACAAGGGCCTGGAAGGACCAACCCACGCCCGAGCGATCCGGCCCACTCCGGGGCAACCTGGCCATCCGGTTCGGGCCGACGTTGGCCATCCTCGACGCCAACACCGCCCGCCTGGCCTTCTACACCGCACCGCGGACGAACCCGACGCACGCCGCCACCGTCCCGCTCCTCAAGGGCGCGGGGCCCTGCGTTGCCGCCATCGGCCGAGCCGCCGACCCCGAGGGCGTGAGGCTCGAAGTCGTACCGGCCGGCCCGGACGGCAATCCCGCCACGAGCCAGGCCCGCGTTGTCCGCTTCGCCGGCAGCGGCCTCGTGGAGATCACCGCCTCGGCCTCCGAGGACTTTCACCTCACCGACTGCCCCATGCGGTTCGTCATCGCCCCGTCACTCATCGGCGGGGATCTCGTCTACGATCCCACGGCCGAACCGACGCGCGACCCGACGTATCTACCGGACCTGAACGCCATCGTCGGGCTCATCGACGGCGGCGACGCCATGGTCACGGTTTGCTGGCCCGAGGGCGAGACGCGACCCCGTCTCCGCGCAAGCGGTGAAGGTGATGCCCGCCGCTTCGACCGGCTCACGCTCGACCAGGTGACCGAAACGGTCTACCTCGCCTTCCAGCACCACCCGGACATCTGGCACACCGAACGGCCACCGCGCAAGTACCTCGAGCGCGACAACCAGATCGCGTGGCAGCGCCCCTTCGAGGCCAACTGGATCGCCCGCCTCTACCTCAAGCCGCAGGACATGCACTATCCCTACTACTTCCAGCGACGCCGCTATAAGGTCTGGGGCCGATCGCTCCGCGGCTGGTACATCTATCCGGCCTGGTTCGACGGCGATAAGACCATCGTGCGCTTCGCCAAGAAATATCCCCCTGATGGGGATCTGCTCATCTACCACCTGGAGCGCTCGAAGCTCGGCCGCACCGAAGCCGGGACCGATCTCGCCCCGCTCGACGTGATGCGTCTCGGCCTGGGACGGGCCGAGGCCGGTCGCCTCCTCGACGTGGCCGGCATCGAACGCCGAAAGGATCTACGGCTCTTCCCGGCCGTCTGTGCGATGTCCGACCGCATCCATGACCTGTTCGAAAACGGCGCCGAAGAGGAGCAGCGCGCCATCATCGAGCGGCTTGCCGACAAGATCGTCGTCTTCATTCGCGTGATCCGCGAGCGGGCCTACGAGTACGAAGCCTATGCCGAAGCGATGACCGAGTGGCTGGACGCACAGGCCAAGGACTCGCCCGACCTGGCGGGCGACTTCCAGGCCGTCCGCGACGAGTGCCGGACGCTGATCCAGAAGGTCGATATCGTCATGCCCAAGGAGTCCATCCCCGAGGTGCAGTCCTGGGCCGACGGCATCAAAGCGCTCATCGACGGCCCCAAGAAGGGCCGCATCGGGAGCTGCGCCGAAACGGTCACCCGCTTCAAGATACTGGCCGGTACACAGGACGATCTCGTCCGCTCGGTCTGCATCGAGACGCTCCGCATCATGGAGCAGACGGCCGCAGCGGGGACGCTCTCCGCCGACCACGCCGCCCTGGCCGACGAGATCCTCGCCAAGACGCGACAGGTGCTCCGCAAGCCCACGCGGTGGGAGCCGCGGCGACTGATGAGAATCTCACGCGACCCGGACGGAGACCGATGAGCATGCGTTGCAGCCGACACTTCCGACGTCTCGCCTTCGGCGTGGCAGCGTCCCTGCTCGCCATCGCCTCGGCCGCCTGCGAACGCGTCGAGCCGAAGTCGGAACCGGCGACCCCACCCGCTGAGGAGGCCGCGCTGCCGAACACCATCACCACACCCGCGGGCACGACGATGGTGCTCATCCCCGGCGGCACGTTTCGCATGGGCCACGACGGCGAGATCGACGCCGAGCCGCCGCACGAGGTGGCCGTCAGCCCGTTCTACATGGACGTGTGCGAGGTCACCCAGGCCGCTTATGAGAAGGTCGCCGGCAAGAACCCGTCCCGAACCAAGGGCCCGAAGCAGCCCGTCGAGCGGATCCGATGGACGGCCGCCATCCGGTACTGCAACGCGATGTCCGAGACGGAGGGCCTCGAGCCCTGCTACGACGTGGCGACCGGGGCGTGCGACTTCACGGCCAACGGTTACCGGCTGCCCACCGAGGCCGAGTGGGAATACGCCGCTCGTGCCGGGACGACCGGCGACGACACCTTCCAAGGACAGGCCGGTACGCTCGCCAAGCACGCCTGGTTCGACGGCAACGCCGGCGGCCGACCACATCCGGTCGGCAAGAAACCCGCCAACGCCTTCGGCCTGCACGATATGCTCGGCAACGTCCGCGAGTGGTGCCAAGATTGGTACGCCGTGGATGCCTACGAAAGCCGTGCCAAGCAGGGCACCGTGAAGGATCCCCATGGCCCGGCCAAGGGCGAGAAGAAGGTCCTGCGCGGTGGGGCGTGGTCCGTCTCGGCCGAGAGCTGCACCTGTTGGGTCCGCTACGCCGACGACCCCGGCTTCACCGATGCCTGCCTCGTCGAGGACGATTGCGGGTTCCGATGCGTCAGGCCGATGGGCGCTGGTGGCCCCTCGCCGAAGTAGTGCTTCGCCACGCTTGTTTGTGTGGGTTTGAATCGAGAAGGCAAGACGCCTATCAGAGCAGTGACCGTGAGGGAGCTGTGTTGTTGGAGTGCTCGAACAGCAACGCTCCTTCACAGTCGCGTCTCCGTCGGCGGCATCGATCCCCAGCAGGAGTCGTCTTCGACGGCGATCCCCAAGCCGCCCGAAGCCACAAATTCCTTTGTGGTGGGGTACTGAACTTCTGCGCACCGAACCACAGATATTGCCCGATGTGCATTTCCTCAGGACAATGAAGTGTATGAGTGCTCACATCGAGAGGAGCCGTATGGTCGCGTTTTGGGAAATCGTCTCGATAGTCTGGGGGGTACTCTTGTTCATCCTCACCTTCGGGGTACCGTTTGTGCTTGTCTTATGGGGTCGGAGCCTGGCAACCGGTGTGATGTTGGGTTGGTGTCTCTGTATCGCCCATTACGCTGTCGGCGCTATGGTATTACCTTCACTGGCAGCACACACCGACAGGGGCCTGGTTGAACTCTTCCCAGACGGCCCATCCGTCTCCGCCGCCGTGCTCGTCGGATGGCTGTTTCCTCTCATCCCATGTGCGCTGGCTTTAGCGTTGCGCCCGCTACGAAGCCGTCTCAGCGGACGCAGGCAAAGGGGGGATCCTGCAACACAGGAGTCCGACCGATCCCAGTCCCCTGGCCAAGCGTCCTAGCGCCACCAATCCTTACGTTTCCGATGCGCGAGGAAGCCTCATCCCACAATGAATCGTCGCCGCTTGATGTAATCCCACACGACGAAACGGTCGAGGTCGCGGCCGCCGGTAAAGAACACCCGGCCCTTCGTGGCCTCGGCCAGGCGGTTGGCGAACTGCACGTCCTCGCTCGTCTGGCTCCAGCTCGGCAGCAGGAAGATGTTGATCGTGATGCCGGCCTTGGCGCAGAGCTGGGCCTCGCGCATCGTCGCCTCTTCGGTCAGCGGATCCGGCGGATACAGCAGGTAGAGCCATTTGTCCTCGAAGTGGGCCGTCGGCAGCCCGTCGGTGATGAGGATCGCCTGGCGGTTCGGCGTGTCCTGCACCGACAACACCTGTCGGGCCAGTTGCAGCCCGCGTTGGATGTTCGTGAAGTGCGGCGGGATCTGGAACTCGCTAACGTCCGTGCTGCTCATGTCCGCCTTGAGACGGACGATCGGGTCGCTCATCATCACCGGCTTGGGCATCAGCTCGGGGATCTCCGAGATGTGCCGCAGCTTGGCGAAGGTGTAGATCTCGACGAACTGCAGGAAGTCGCCCGGATACTCCGTGCGGATCAGCCCGTGCAGGGCCAGCCCCATCCGCTTGGTCTTGACGTACTGCCCGTCGTACCGCATCGACCCGCTCATATCCAGCAGCACGGCCGTCGCGCACTTCGGGTTGTTCCGCGTGTTGTGGATCTCGATGTCTTCAGGCTTCATGCGGACCGGCAGCGACGAGCCGTCGCGAACCATCGCGTTGATCATCGAGCCCGGGATGTCCATGTGCGTGATCGAGTCGCCGAACTCGTACGGCTTGGTCTGCTGCATCTCGATCGCGCCTTCGCCGAGGATCGGACCCTGGTGGCGGCCCGACCGGGCGGCCTGAAGGTCGGCGAAGATCTCGTCGAGCAGGCGAGACTGGAACAACCGGTAGGCCTTCGGCGTGAGGTGAAAGTGTCCGCCCTCGCGCTCGATGCCCTGGCGCTCGGCCAGCTCGCGGACATAGTCCTCGATGTACTGTTGCATCTCGCGGAGCCGCTCCATGTCCCCCGGCTCGGCGTACTCGGCCAGCGCCTCCATGTCGATGATGCCGATCTGCGCCGTCTCCGACGCCTCCTGAAGCTGCTCGAGGAGCGCGTCGATGTGCTCGAGCTCTTCCTTGATCGCCAGGGCCTCGGGGATCGTCATCGGTGTGCGGCCGGTGAAGTCGTACTTCGCCGCCAGCTCGTCGACCTGGTACTTGTCACCCAAGGCGTCCATGATCTGTACGAGCGAGCGGGCGAAGGCGTCGCGCTGGTCCTTGTTGAGGTACCAGAGCCGCTCGAGATCGCGTAGCTGTTCGTACCGGACCGCGTGGTGATAGTCGCGGGCGAACTTCTTGGGCGGGCGGGCCTGCCGGGCGACGTCCTGGAACTGCCGCGAGGCCTCGTCCTGCACCGTATCGCTCTCGTAGGTCTCGAGGATCTTCCGCTTGCGCTCCAGCAGCATGGCCATCAGCATGTCGAGGCTCGGCCCGAGGCCCTGAATCTGGCTCGGGTCGATGTGCACGGCGTTGGCCAGCTCCTCCTCGGTGAGGTGCCGCAGGCTCCCGAAAGCGAGCATGTGCTCGAACGCGCCCGAGACCATGTCCGGCGGCGGCGCGGTCGGGCTCGGGAAGCTCTTCGGATCGAACTTCTGATACGTGTGGATCACGCCGCCGATGGGGCGGGGCTCTCGCTGGTGTTTACGTCTCATACGTGATCCTGCCATGTCGCTGCGCCCGCGAGATGCGGTCCGTCGCATAGAGGCCCGCCAACACAAACTCCACACACGACGCCCGAACGGCTGCGTCCTCCGCGGGGTTGACCTCGAAGGCCTTCGTCCACAAAGGCGGGACGCGCTTCAGCCGCTCGGCGTAGTGTGAGGAGGGTAGCATGTCGCCCACCTCAATCTTCACGCCCTGACCGAAGATCTCGGCGATCTCGCCGAAACCGTGCTTGTCGACGTACTCCTCGAACACCGTCTGGATCGCCTCGGCCTGGATCGCGTCGAGCACCTGCTGCTCGGTCATCTGATGGCTGCCCATCATGTCCAGCTCCAGCTTGCCCAGCGACGACGCGTGACAGTGGGCCAGATCACTGATCCGAGGCACGGCCGGAGATTCGCCCAGCCGAGCGGCCCGGTGACGAGCCGAGGCGACCATCGTGCGGTAGTTCGCGATGCTGAACCGGGCACTCACGCCCGACTGCTGATCCACGTACTTCGACTTCCGAGCCGCGATGCTCATCTGCTCGATGATCTCGTTCATGAACGGCGGCACGACCACGGGCAACGACCCGTCCAGCGGAATACCCGCCTCCTGCTGCATGATCTGGATGCCGCGCTCGCGCGTCCGCGGATAGTGCGTGTGGATCAGCGAGCCGATCCGGTCCTTGAGCTGCGGGATCACCTTGCCGCTACGGTTGTACGTCGCCGGGTTCGCCGAGAACAGGATCAGCACGTCGATGTCGAACCGGATCGGGTAGCCGCGGATCTGCACGTCGCGCTCCTCGAGGATGTTGAACAAGCCCACCTGCACCAGCTCGTCCAGCTCCGGCAGCTCGTTCATCGCGAACAGGCCGCGGTGCATCCTCGGGATCAGCCCGAAGTGAAGCGCGTCCTCGGCCGACATGCTCGTGCCGGTCGCCAGCTTGGCCGGATCGATCTCACCGATCACGTCCGCGAACTTCGTGCCCGGGCTCAGACGCTCGGCGTACCGTTCTTCGCGGGGCCACCACGCGATCGGGATCTCGTTCTCCGTGTGCTCGGCAAGCAGCCGCTTGCCGGCCGAGGTGATCGGCAGGTAAGGATCCTCGTGCACAGGGCATCCACTGATGTCGAGGTACGGCAGCTCCTCGTCGAGGAACGAGGTGAGCAGCCGCATGAGCCGGCTCTTGGCCTGACCCTTCTCACCGAGAAACAGCATGTCATGCTGGGCGAGCAGCGCGATGCTGATCTCGGGAATGACCGTGTCGTCATACCCGATGATGCCCGGAAACAGCTCGTCCCCGGCCTCGACGGCGGCCAGGAAGTTGTCGTGAACCTCCTGCTTGACGCTCTTCGACCGCCAGCCGTTGTCCTTCAGTTCCCTGAGTGTTCTGGGTTTGGTCGCTGTTGTGGCCACGGATTCGGCCCCCATTTCTGACGTCCAGTGCACCACCTGTGCGGAACAACCTGGTGTGCCGCCGCCCGGATAGGTCCGACGCCTATCCATTATAGGCCACGAAGCCGCCGCGAGTTCGCGGCAACCGACCGAGGCCCCGTCCATCTCACCCGTTTAGATGCCCGAACAATCAGAGTCGTCCTTGACTTCTCGGTGCGGTAAGACCATAAGGCGCAGCGACGGCCCCGAGGCGCCCCATGACCCCCGTCAGAGGGCCCCGAACGATCAGCCGCCGCGGCCCCGCGCCCCACGGAGACAACCCATGAGCTCGATGTTCCGTACGTTTCCATCCACGTTCATCACGGCACTCTGCGTGGCGGCGATGCTGCAGGCATCCCCACTCCAGGCCGAAGCCCAGGCGCCCGAGTGCCGCCCGATCCAGGCCGAGCTGATCCGCCCCCGCCGGGGCATCACCGCCACGCTCGACAAGCTCACTCAGGGCGGCGAGGTCCGTATCGCGTACTTGGGCGGCAGCATCACCGCGCAGAACGGCTGGCGCGTCAAGATGACCTCGTGGTTCGGCGACACCTTTAAGAAGGCCAAGGTCCGCGAGATCAACGCGGCCATCGGCGGCACGGGCAGCGCTCTCGGCGTGTTTCGTCTCGACCACGACGTCCTTCGGCACAAGCCCGACCTGCTCTTCGTCGAGTTCGCCGTCAACGACGGCGGCGCCTCGCCCCAAGACATCTGGCGGGGCATGGAGGGCATCGTCCGCAAGACGTGGCGGGCCGACCCGACCACCGACGTGGTCTTCGTCTACACCTTCCGCGTCGGGTTTGAGAAGGACCTCGACAAGGACCTCTGCCCCCGATCGATGTCGGCCATGGAGATGCTGGCCGACCACTACGGCATCCCCACGATCAACATGGCCCTGCGCGTCGCCGAGCTCGCACAAGACGGCAAGCTCCAGTTCGACACACGCGGCGGCAAGAGGCCTCCGGCCGACGAGGACGTGATCCTCTTCTCCAACGACGGCGTACACCCGATCGACGCCGGCCACGAGATCTACAAGCGGGTCATCACCGGCGCGATCAACCGCATGCGCCAGGCCGACCTCCCGGCCGGCCCGCATCGGATCGGCCCGCCTTTTATCGCCGACAACTGGGAGCGGGCTACCTGGGTGCCCCTCAAGCCCTCCATGCTGAGCGACGGCTGGAGACGGATGGATCGATCGAAGGGCTTGGCCAAGCGCTTCGGCAACCGCATGCCCGAGCTCTGGGAGGCGACCCGGCCCGGCGAAGCCATCGCCTTCACGTTCAAGGGCACCCTAGCGAAACTCTACGACCTGCTCGGCCCGGACGGCGGCCAGGTCATGATCACCGTCGACGGCAAGACCCGCGGTCCCGTGCCGCGCTTCGATCACTACTGCACCTACCACCGCATCGCGACGATGGGCATCGCCCGCGGCCTCGACGACGAGGTCCACACCGTCACGATCGCGATCCACCCGGACCAGCCCGATCGCAGCGCCGTGCTCAAGCGGGCCAAGAGCAAGAAGGGTTTCGATCCGGCCAAGTACGACGGGACATGTCTCCGCGTAGCGGGTATCATGCTCATCGGTGAGCTGATAGAGTAGCGACCTCGAAGCGCTCGAGCGTCACGATCCGGTCCGGTCTGGCGTGCAACGGGCGCGGCCCCTTGTGGAGAGCCCTATCATGCGAAGCGTCTTTGGTCTCACGGTCCTCGTTGGCGGCCTGCTCTTGCTCGGCTGCGGTCAGCAGGAAAAACCCACGACCAAGCCTCAAGTCGAGCCGCGGGCTCAGGAATCCCAACCCGAGAAGCAGCCCGCTGGTCAGGCCGACACGTCGCAAGGAAACCCGGTCGTCGTCATGGATACCTCGTTGGGTGAGGTCACCGTCGAGCTATTCAAGGACAAGGCCCCGATCACCGTCGAGAACTTCATGACGTACGTGAAGGACGGCTTCTATGACGGCACCGTCTTCCACCGCGTGATCAGCAACTTTATGATCCAGGGCGGTGGTTTCACGCCCGACATGCAGAAGAAGCCCACGCGCGGGCCCATCAAGAATGAGGCCGCCAACGGCCTGGGCAACGAGCGCGGCACCATCGCGATGGCCCGCACGCAGGATCCCCACTCGGCAACGGCCCAGTTCTTCATCAACGTCAAAGACAACCCCAACCTGAACCATCAAGGCGCTTCGAGCTTCGGCTACTGCGTCTTCGGCAAGGTGATCGACGGCATGGGCGTCGTCGACAAGATCCGCGTCGTCAAGACGACGACCAAAGGACGGTATAAGGACGTTCCGGTCGACTCGGTCGTCATCAAGAGCATCAAAGCGAAGTAGAGACCCGACTCTGGTTGCGTCGCCTTGAACACAGGTCGTTCGAGGATCGCACCGCCATCACCGCCAAGGAGAACGAGCATGGCCGACGCCAAACCCCGCGTGATTCTAGAGACCTCCAAAGGCACGATCACCCTCGAGCTCGACCCCGAGGCCGCGCCCAAGACCGTCGACAACTTCCTCGCCTACGTCGACGACGGCTTCTACGACGGCACGATCTTCCACCGTGTGATCAGCAACTTCATGATCCAGGGCGGCGGCATGCTTCCCGACCTGTCCGCCAAGCCGAGCAGGCCGCCGATCGAGAACGAGGCCAAGAACGGCCTGTCGAACAAGCGCGGCGCCATCGCCATGGCCCGGACGGCCGACCCGCACTCGGCAAGCTCGCAGTTCTTCATCAACGTGGTCGACAACGATTTCCTGGACCACCCCGGTCAGGATGGATGGGGCTACTGCGCCTTCGGTGAGGTCGTCGACGGTATGGACGTGGCCGACGAGATCCGCAACGTCAAGACGACCACGAAGCAGCCGTACGAGGACGTCCCCGCTGAGGACGTGGTCATCACCTCGGCGCGGCGAGCGGAGTAGCACCAACAGACGTGGCGGCAACGCGAAACCGCGTTGATCCTCCGGCATGCCGAGCCCGGCGGCTCAATAACCGTGACGCATCATGCCCACGCGCCGGACCAGCGCGGGGACGAAATGCGGCAGCCTCTCTTTGTTGGGATAGTCGCGCAGGATCTGCCAGATGCGCCGCGGGTTCAGCCAGAACCGGCGCGTCGCCGCCTTGCGCAGCTCGTTGAAGCGATCGTTCGGGATCTCGGTCAGGTTGTCGAAATCCCTGGACAGGTAGCTGCTGCCGGCGAAGTTGCTCTTGACCGGCTTGCCCATCTCCCGAGCCCAAGCGGCCAGCGGGGTGCCGTCGAACGGGTTGACCACAAAGAACTGGGCCGCGTGGAAGCCGGATTCCAAAGCGAAATCAAGCGTGGCCTGCATCTCTTCCTCGGTCTCGGTCGGGAAACCGAGCATGAAGAAGACCTGACAGAAGATCCCCTCGCGCAGGGCGATGTCCATGTTCCGCTTGATCTTCACCAGGTCGATGTTCTTGCGGATGAGCTTCTGAAGCCTGGGCGAGGCCGTCTCGACCGCGAAGGTCATGAACCGCGTACCGGCCTGCCTCAGCTTCTTGATGAGCTGCTCGTCGAGGATGTCGTCGCGCACGCCGTTGGGAAACGTCAGGCTGATCTTCATGCCCGAGGCGATGATCATGTCGCAGATCCGCTCGGCGCGATGGCGATCGAGGTTGAAGCAGTCGTCGATCACCTCGAACTCGCGAACGCGGTACTGCGTGTAGAGCGTGCGCACCTCCTCGAAGACGCTCTCGGCGCTGCGGGCGCGGAACCCCTTACCGAACACGCGATGGCAGTAGACGCAGCCATACGGGCAGCCGCGGCTCGTGAAGAGGACCGCGTAGTCGTTGGTCCCGAGTTTGCTGAACCGATCGAAGTGCTTGTACCGGCGAAGGGGCACGAGATCCCAGGCCGGCATCGGTAGGGCGTCGAGGTCGTCGATGGGCTCGCGAGCGTCCGTGTGCACGACCTGCCCGTCTCGCCGGAACGCGATGCCCGCCACCTCGTCCAGCGGGCGACCGTGCCGGTAGGCCTCGATCAAGTCGCACAGCGTGCCCTCGCCCTCGCCGACCGCCGCGATATCGACATGCTGGTCGGTCATCACGTGCTCGGTGTAGCTCGTCGCGTGCGGTCCGCCCAGCACCACAGGGACGTCCGGATTCCACCCCTTGGCCAGCTTGGCGATACGAGCGGCCCCTTCCGACTCGAACGTGATCGCACTGATCCCCACCATATCGGGTTGGTAGTTTCTGATTTTGAAATCGACATCACGGTACGAAAGCGGCCACGGCGTCATATCCACCACCTCAACCTCGACGCCAGGCAGCCGGCGCGCGGCAGACGCCAGGTACATCACGCCCAAGGGAGGTATGGCGTGTCCTGTGTGATCATTGTGTCGTGGCTTGACCAGCAAGACACGATACGCGTCGCACATCATCCGTAACCTAGCGCTGATTTGATACGCGTAGGGAGGAACCTCTTTCACCCTTCTGCTTCTATTCTACGGCCGGATTGGGGGCCATCAAGGGAACTCTTTGTAAAGCTACGTCAACCGTGTCGCCAAAATACCTGCATCCGATAAGGTCCATTCACACATGCACTGCGCTAAGCTCGGACGCGCTAGCCGCAGGGATCATCATGGGCGGGGATAGTGGGGAAACGATGGCTAAGCCGGCCGAGAAGTGGCTCTCGGGCTTAAGGACGCTTTGACCTGGTCCAGCAACCGCCGGACCGCGGCGTCGCCTGGATTCAGCCGCAGGGTCGCCTCTAGAAGGCTTCGCGCCTGCTTGAGGCTGCCCGGGTCCGACCATCTGAGACCAAACCGATAGAGGCATTGCGCCACGGGCATCGCGGCGTTGGGTCCGGCTCGCTGCTCGAGGATGTCCAAGGCCTGGCGCGCCCCCTCGCGGTCACCGGCCTCGTAGAACAGGTCGAACAGCCTGAGCGCCCAGTCGGCCGTGACGTCTTCGTTTTCGAGCATGAGCCTGGCCGACCACAGCGCGGCTTCCTCCCGATTGTGCTGGAGGTAGTAGGGCAGCAGGAGGCGCATGGGATTGCAGTGGTCGAGCAGGAGCGTCGTGTTGCTGCGTCGGCCGCGGGCACGGAGCTCCGCGAGATCGGCCTCGAGGTCGTGGGCGAAGTGGCCGAGTGCGTCGTCGAGCAGCTCCGGTCTCTCGGCCCGAATGCACGCCACCGCGTAGGCCAATCGGAGATAGGGATAGTGCTGCCTGCGATAGCCGAACAGATCGAGGTTGCTGAAGACCGCCAAGGCCAGGACCAACGGGGCCGCCCAGATCAGCTCGCGGCGGGGGCGCCTCCCAATGATCATGCCGATCAGCTGCACGAGGCCGTAGGCGGCGAAGATGACCATCACCTGCACCATCGGCAGCCGGAAACGGGCGTTGATGATGAACAGGACGGCGGGCAGGACGAGCGCGGCGAGCAGCACAAGCATGTAGACAAGCCCGGTCGACCGGACACAGCGATCGCGGAGTGCGAGCACCAGGCCGAGCACGCCGAACGGTACCATCCAACCGTAGTGAACGTGGGAGAGGGCCTGCAGGATCGAGCTGAACTGGAGGAAGTGGTACAGGTCTTTGTTGCTGGGGTACTCGTAGGCGCTGAAGAGCCAGCAGAAGCGGCGCAGCGCATGGCTGGCGAACCAGGTCGGATTCTCGGCCAGGAAGGCGAAGCCCTCGCGCGCGAGCAGCGTGCTGAATTCTCCCCGGGTTGGCGGGCGGCCGAGTTTGCCCTCGGCGTAGCGGTAGGCGTTCTTGAAGTTGAGGCAGCATTCGGCCCAGGGCTGGTTGGGATCCCAGGTCGTCTGCCTGGTGAAGACCGATTCGTCCACCAGCAGGGGGCCATCCTTGCTGTCGCTGTGCGGGTTGTTGGCGACATGCACGTTGAGCCCGCCGTAGGCGCCCAGCAGGACCCATTCGCCGCCGACGATGCGGTTTCGGAGCGTGACCGGCAGCACGGCCGCACAGCAACCGATCGTCAAGGCCATGGTCCACACGAGCGGCTGCCACGCAGTGACGCGGACACGATGACCATCCGGCGCGGGCGGCTGTACCGATCGCTCTCGCCTGAGGCGACGCCAACCCACGATCAAGACCGTCGCGAACAGGGCCGGCGCGAAGGCAAGGATGTTCGGCCGCGTGATCGCGCCAAGCCCGAGGATCACTCCGCAAGCCAGCCATTTGCCCACGCGACGATCGTCCCAGGCCACCAGGCCGTAGCCCAGCAGAGCGTAGAACAGGCACGCCACCGCGGTATCGAGCAGCTCGGCCGAGAAGAAGACGAACGTCCAGTGCAGGGCGGCTCCGATGCCGGCGACGAACCCCACCGTCAGGCCGAAGAGGTGATACGCCGTCAGGGCTATCAGCACCGGTGTGATCGCCACGACGACCGTCTGGATCTGGCGTGCCTGCAAGCTGTCGTCACCGATGACGGCATACACGCCGGCCAGCAGATAGGTATAGAGGGGCGCTTTGTAATAGGCGGCCTCCGGCACGTCGCCGTGCAAGATCGCCTTGGCAAAGCGATGGTTGCCCTGCTCGTCGAGCGTGGGGACCTGATAGAGCGGGTCGTCACGGACCTGTTGGAACACGGCCAGGCGCACGGTCAGCGAGATCAGCAGCACCACGCCGATCAGCAGCAGCGCAGCGAGGCGACTCGGCTTGTCGTCAAGCCTGTCCATTACGCGAGAACAAGCCTTTCGTCAGGCGGGACAGGTAGATATGGGCGTAGTAGGGCAGCAAGTGCGGCTGCGGATAGTCGCGAAGGATGCGAACCATTCGAGACGGCCTGAGGAAGAACTGCCGATTGGCCTTGCGCTGGTACTTGAAGAAGACCTCATCAGGCACGTCCGAGAGGTTCACCTGGATCAGTGCGAAGTCACTATCGTTGTAGTCGATGCCGGCGAGCTTCTCGGGCGTCTCCTGCATCACGACGTCGTACAAGCGGGTATTGGGAAAGGGCATCACCGTGAAGAACGAGGCCGTGTGGAGCTTGGAATCCGAGGCCACATCCAGGGTTCTCTGCAGATCTTCCTCGGTCTCCGTGGGGAATCCCAGCATGGCGAAGCCGTTGGCGAAGACGCCCTTGCGGACGGCCAGCTCCACGCCGCGCAGGAACTTCGGGATGTCCAGCCGCTTGCCGGTGTATTCCTGGATGCGTGGTGAGCCGGCCTCGAGGGCGAAGCTCGAGAAGTAGAGCCCCGCGTCGACCAGGGCCTCGACCACGTCCTCGGTCAGGATGTCGGTGCGGACGGCATTGGGGAAGGCGATCTTGAACTTAAGATTCCGCTTCTGGACGAGCTCGCAAAACTCGATGACGCGCTTCTTGTCGAGGTTGAAGATGTCGTCCAGGAACTCGACGTCGTCAATGCCCCAGGTCTTGATGTAGTGGTCGATCTCGTCGACCATGCGTTCGGCCGAGTGGGCACGAAACCGCTTACCGAAGATGTTGTGGCACCACATGCACTGATACGGGCACCCGCGGCTGCTGACGAGCGAGATATACTTGCGCCGGACGATCGGCGGCATGGACTGGAGCGACCAGTACTGCTTGATGTCGATCAGGTCGTAGGCCGGCATCGGCAGCGTGTCAAGGTCTTCGATCAGCGGCAGGCTTCCGGGGTTGGTCACGATCTCGCCGTCGGGTGAGCGCCACATCAACCCCGGCACGTCCGCGAAATCGCCACCCTCGAAGCGGGCGCGGAGCACGGCTTCGAGCGCCAGCTCGCCCTCGCCCATGACGGCCACGTCCGCAACCGTGTCTTCCAGCACACGCTGACGAAACGACGACGTGTGCGGTCCACCGACGACCAGGAGCGCCTCAGGCAGGCTCTCGCGGACCTTGCGGGTCAGCTCTCCGAGCGTGCGACCGGCGGTGGTGATGGCCCCGAAACCGACGACATCGGCCTGGAAGTCGGCGACCTGCTTGACGAGCTCGTCGACGGTGAGGTTCTTCTCGCGCTGATTGACCAGTTTGATATCGAGATCGAACTTGTCGCGAAGGTAGGAAGCTAGATAGAGGATGCCCATCGGCGGGGTGGCCAGTGGATAGGTCACCTTCCGTCGCCCCACGTTGGCCAGAAAGAGCCGCAGCTTTCTCATGGGGGTTTGTGCTCCGTCCCCGTACCACAGACCCGCCAAGCTTTGAGCACCGCCGTAAGGCGAAACGACGGATCATGACCCCGGTCCGGTCAGAACAGAAGTGACGCGGACCTAAAGCTTTAGGCTAGTCTTGAGCCCCTTGCGTGTCAAGCCGATCGACCTTGCGTGAGCTGCTTGGCACCGCCTGCGAGGCGGCCTCTTCCGCTTCCCCCGCCTTACGATGATACATCAACTCGGTCGGATATCGTGACGCCAGTTGCCGAAAGGCGTCTTCGGCCCGTCGACACCAGATGGCGTCATGGTATCGCTTACCGTAGGCCAACATGGCCTCGGCCAGGTCCCGCGGCGCCGCGCCGGCACGGCCGTCCCAGATCGCCTCGAGCAGGTCGCGGGCCAGGTCCTGGTCGCCGGCCCGCATGCAGGCTTTGAAGACCTTGGCGCTGGCCCGGGCGTCGAGCTGACCCTTGTCGAGCATGCGACGGGCATAGTGCAGGGCCTTGTCCGTCTGTCCCTTGCTGTCGTAATACTCGAACAGACAGTACATCGCCCGTCCATGGCCGCCGCTTTCGATATTCATGGCGTCGGCACGCTCGATCTTCTCGATGGTTCGAGCCATCTCCTCGTCGTGGCCCGTCGCGCCGCACGCCGCGGCGTAAATGAAGAGCAGGTACGGATGGCAGGGCGGCCGATAGCCGAACACGTTGGCGTTGCTGAACAGGGCAACGCCCGCTCCCACGAGCGCCGCGAGGAAGAGCCGTCGGCGGTGGACGACCGGCCGACACCAGGCCAGCGTCGTGACGAGCCCGTAGGCCGCCAGCGGCGCGAGCAGGCACACGATCGTGACGCGGAACCGGGCGTTGACCAGGAAGAACGTCCCGGGCACGATCAGCCCGACCAGCAGCGCGCCGTAGTAGGCCATGGCAGGCGTGCGCGGTCCCTGCAGCGCCCAGGCGACGAGGCCGACCACGATCAACGGACAGACGATGCCGAAGTGGAGGTAGCTTAGCCCGGCCAGCAGACTGGAGAACTCGCGGAACTGGTACAGGTCTTTGTTATCGCCGTACTCGTAGGCGTTGAAGAACCAGCAGAGCCGCTTGCCGACGTCGGAGGCGAACTTGGCGGGATGCTCCTGGATGTACTCGCCGCCGAGGGCGAACATGGCGCGATTCATCTCGCCCCGCGTGCAGGGCCGACCCAGTTGCTGGCTGGTGTAGTCACAGCCCTTGCGGTAGGTGAAGCAGGTGTGGTTGTACGGATCGTTCGCATCGAAGACGCCCGACGGTTCGTAGTCGGGCAAGCCCAGCAGCTCGACGTTCTTGGCGTCGGCCTCGGGGTTGTTGGCCAGGTAGAAGTTCACGCCTCCGTAGGCACCGATGAGGACCCACTCGCCGCCGACGACGCGGTTGCGCATCGTCACCGGCAGCACGGCGAGGCAACATCCGAGCGTCAGCCAACCCACGCGAGCGGCCGCCAATCCGAGTCTCGACCGTCCCAACGCCTCGGCGGACCGCCACGCGACGACGGCCACCGCGATCGCGAGCAAGGGCGCGCACGCCAGGATGTTCGGCCGCGTGATCGCGCTGAGGCCTAAGGCCAGCCCGCAGAGCAACCACGTCCACCGGAACGTCTCGGGCAGGCGAACGATCAGACATGCGGTCAGCAGGTAGAGCGTACCGCCGAGGGCCACGTCGAGCAGTTCCGTACTGAAGAAAACGAACGTCCAGAAGACCGCACCCAGCAAGCCGGCCAGGATGCCGGTCGTCCGGCCGAACAGGGCCTCGGCGATGAGGAAGGTCAGCGGGGCCCAGAGCGCGGCGATGAAGACCTGGATAAGGCGAGCGGCATCGGGCTCGGGCCCGAACAAGCTGTAGACGCCGACGAGCGTATAGAGGTACACGGGGGCCTTCAGGTAGGCCTTGGACGGCATGGTCCCCTCGAGCACGGCCAGGGCCGCGTGGTGATTGGTGTTCTCGTCGAGGGTGGGCCAGAGATAGAGCGGATTGTCTCGGACCTGGACGTAGAAGACGGCGCGCACGCCGAGCGCGGCGAGGTAGAGAATCAGGCACCATTGCAGTGTGCGGCTACGGTACCACGTTGCGCTAGCACTGCTTGTCACGCTTGAGGAACCCCTTGGTGGCTCGCTCGAGGAAGATCGGCAGATAGTACGGCAAGAGCAGCGGCTGCGGATAGTCTCGAACGATGCGGAACATGCGTGAGGCGCGGAGGAAGAACTCTCGGTTCGCCTTGCGCTGGCAACTGAAGAGCACGTCGTCGGGCTCGTCGGAGAGATTCACCTGGATCGTGGCGAAGTTCGTATCGCTGTACTTGATCGGAGCGAGCCGCTCCGGCGTCCGTTCCTGAACCACGTCGTAGAGCTGCGTGCTGGGGAAGGGCGTCACGGTGAAGAACGAGGCGGTGTGCAGCCTGGAGTTCACCATGGTGTCGATGGTCAGCCGCATCTCCTCCTCGACCTCGGTGGGGAAGCCGAGCATCGCGAAGCCGTTGGTGAAGATGCCCTTCTTCTCGCACATCTCCACACCCTTGAGGAACTTCGGGATGTTGAGCCGCTTGCCGGTGAGCTCCTGAAGTCGGGGCGAGCCGGTCTCGAGGGCGAAGCTGCACCAGTAGAGGTTCATGTCGGCCATGGCGTCGACGACGTCCTCGGTCAGGATGTCGGTGCGGACGGCGTTGGGCAGGGCGAACTTGATCTTGAGGTTCCGCTTGTGGACGCCCTCGGCGACGTCGATGACGCGCTGGCGGTCCATGTTGTAGATGTCGTCGAGGAACTCCACGTCGTTGATGCGGTACTTCTTGGTAAAGTACTCGATCTCGTCGACGATGCGCTCGGCGGAATGGCCGCGGAAGCGCTTGCCGAAGATTTTGTGGCACCACATGCACTTGTAGGGGCATCCGCGGCTGCTGACGAGGGAGACGTACTTGCGCCGCGCGATGGGCGGCATCGACTGCAGCTTCCAGTACGCGGGCACGTCAAGCAGGTCGTACGCGGGCATCGGCAGCGTATCGAGGTCGGTGATCAGCGGCATGGCGCCTTCGTTGCGGACGATCGAACCGTCCGGGGCCTTCCAGAGCAGGCCCGGCACCTCACTGAAGTCACCGTTGTCGAGATACGCGTTGAGAATGGCCTCGAACGACAGCTCGCCCTCGCCGATGACGGCGGCGTCGATATCGGGGGCCTGGTCGAAGACGCGCTCCTGGTAGGCCGAGGTATGGGGCCCGCCGAGCAGGATGAGGGCCTGAGGAACGGCCTGCCGCACCGTCCGGCTCAGCTCGCCGAGCTGATGGGCGGCGGGGGTCATCACGGTCATGCCGACGACATCGGGCTCGAACTTCAGGATCTCCTGGGCCAGCTCCTGCGTGGTGTAGTTCTCCACCTTTTGGTTGACGAGCTTGATCTTGAGATCGAACTTCGTCCGGAGATAGGCGGCCAGGTAGAGGATGCCCATCGGAGGGGTGGTCAACGGATAGGTCGTGCTTCGTCGGGCGACGTTGACCAGAAACAGCCGCAGCGGGCGGACGGCCGTCGCGCCGCGCTTCTCCATCCGCTTGACTTCCGGTCCCAACGGGGCGGGTCGTCCGGAATGAATCATCGAGTCCTCCTCCCGATCGGGCCCGCCGATCGGCGGCGTCGGCTCAGGGTCGGCCACGGACCGCTCGGGCGTCGACGCATCGGCGAAACGGTTGATATGGGCGGACGGCTTGGCGGTCGACTCGTTCGGGTCGCGCTTTGGCTTGCCCGTCATACTGTTCCCTCCTCGTGGATTGGCCCGACCTTGCTATCGTGCGGGGCACATCTTCTGCGGTATCCGAGAAGGCCGGGTCCAGATCACTGCACGGCGCGACAACACCGCTGACCATGGGGCCGATAGTCAGCCCATTTCCAACACGCACGGGGTGTATCACGGGAGGCTTGCTTCCCCCTGACGTCCACCCCTCCCAATCGGCTCCGCCCAAAGGAGATATGTGTATTCGAGTTTAGGCAGGGTCCGCTCGCGGTGTCAAGGAACGATCCGACCACCGACGACCGCATCGGCCATGAAGCGACGTTTCGCACGGCGCGAGCAGGCCGAGGCAACGCCCGTTTCCCACACGACGTCCAAATTTGATAGGATGCGCGCGGGGTCGTCTTACCCGCCCCCGAGATACTGAGCCGACCGGACACGGAAAGGACCCATGAGCAAACGCAGGCGAAAACAGAAGAAGGACCCCAAGCGGCGTCGCAAAGAGCCTGGCCCATCGCCCGATAAGGCCAAGGTGCTCGCGCAGATCGCCAAGCGGTTCACGGCCACCGATTCCCTCAACCTGGAGGGACCCGAGGGTGGGGAGGATCGGCCGATCGGAGACGCCGTCACCCAGGTCCGCCAGCTGGAGTTGACGAAGCTCTGGCAGCAGCGCCATCTCTCGGAGACCGTCGACACGGAGGAGGCCGACCAGGACGGTGCGAACCCCTCCGAGATGACGGAGGATGAACGGCAGCGCTACGTCCATGTGATGGAGGACCACCCGGAGTACCATCGCTACTTCGACGAACCGGCCCTGCTCGAGCCGGCTGGTGTGACGGAGGATGGGGCTAATCCCTTCGCGCACGTCAGCCTGCACGTGATCCTTGAGAATCAGCTTGCCAAGGACGATCCGCCGCAGGTGAGGGAGTACATCCAGCGTATGGAGGATGCCGGTCTGTCGCACCATGAAGCGGTCCACCAGGCCATGCGGGCCATCACCGAGCTGATCCACACGATCATGTCCGACCAGCGCCCCTCCAGCGGCAGCGTGTACGTCAACGCCCTCGAACGGATCTGCGCCGAGGTGGAGCAGCAGCAAGCGGGGAAGGAGTGACACGTTCCTCGACGGTATCCTCCCGGTCCACAGCAGATAGATCCACGGCAGTCCAGCGCGTCCCGCCGTAGGGGAGCCCTGGCGGGGTCCGATCCCCCAGAGCGGATCTCACGGTCCGGGATGGGAGCCGAGCCCGGCCGAGGGGGCCCACGGGCCCCGGTTGTCTCCAATGTTCGCTGAAACCCGCCCAGAAGCTCGTACACTTGGCAGCCCTCGGTCCGGCCGCGCCGCTTGTTCCCCGGCAGGCTGTCGCTACACTAAGAGGATTCGCGCCCGTTCGTACGCGGGCGCGGTGGGTTCATCCTTCCGTGAAGCGGGGGTGTCGTCCATGGTCAAGCGAGAGGTTCGGGTCGTCCTCGTGGGCTGCGGAGGCATGGGCGGGGTGCACGCCAAGGCCTGGCAAAAGCTGGAGGGTGTGCGGATCGTCGGCTGCTGTGACGCACAGGCCAAGACCGCCAAGGGCTTCGCCGAGACCTACAACGTGCCGAACGTCTTTCGTGACCTCAAGAAGGCGGCCGAGCTCGATGCCGACGTCATGGACGTCTGCACGCCGAACAATGCCCACCTGCCGGCTGTGCTGGCCGGGCTGGCCAACAAGCGTCACGTGCTCTGCGAGAAGCCGCTGGCGATCAAGCCCTCCGAGGTCCGCAAGATGATCGAGGCCTCACGCAAGGCCAAGCGGCTGTTGATGTGCGCTCAACATATGCGGTTCGACGGACCGAGCCAGGCCCTCAAGCAATGGATCGACGGGGGCTACCTGGGCGACGTTTACTACGCCCGGGCGTGGCACAACCGTCGGCGGCTCCTGCCGGCCTGGGGTCTGTTCATGAGCAAGAAGGCCTCGGGCGGCGGGCCGTGCGTGGACGTCGGGGTGCACGCCCTCGACCTGACGATGTGGCTGATGGACAACTTCGAGCCGGTCAGCGTGACGGGCGTCGCCCCCTGCAAGATCGCCAAGACGCCCGGCATCTACAACACGTGGGGCGACTTCACGCCGAAGCAGATGGAGGTCGAGGACTTTGCCGCCGGCTTCGTGCGGTTCAAGAACGGGGCGGCCCTGACGCTCGAGGCGAGCTGGATGCTCAACATGCACGGGCGGAGCGAGGCGGCCACGTGGATCTACGGCACGGGGGCGGGCGCCAAGTGGCCCAGCCTGGAGATCGTCGAGGAGCGCAACGCGATCATCACCGAGGGTCGTATCGACAACGTGCCGGACGTGGAGGGACACGAGGCCGAGATCGCCGCTTTCCATGATAGCGTCGTCAACGACAAGCCCGTTCCCGTCCAACCCCAGCAGACCCTGGCCGTGATCAAGGTGCTCGACGGGCTCTACCGGAGCCATCAAACGGGCAGGGAGGTCAAGCTGTCCTAAGACAGCAGCGGAGCCGAGCACGCCAGGGGCATTCCCTTTGGGCCCGATGTTCGGCCTGGAGTCCGAGCGATCCGTTGGTGGTGTAGCGCCGTGTTCTCGAACGTTATGAAGGTCATCAAGCGTCTTGCAATGGCTCACGACAGCCGATGGCGGGCCTTGATCTCAGCGGCCTGCTCGATGCTGGTTCTCCTGCTCGCCGGGTGCAACGGGCCGATCTTCCTCCGCGTGCAGCCGCACGTGAAGCGGACGAACCCTCGGGTGGTGCTCTTCTTCGTCGACGGGTTGCACCGCGACCTGTTCCGCACCTGGATCGCCGACGGTACGCTGCCCCACATCAAACGGTACCTCGTCGATCGGGGCACCGGGGTCGAACACGCGGTGTCGTGTCTGCCGAGCATCACCTACGCCAACACGTCCACGTTGCTGACGGGGCGCCGCCCCGGGCATCACGGCGTCATCGCCAACAAGTGGTTCGACCGGTCACGCCTGTTCTATCAGGATTACACCTACGGTGAGACCTACCGGCGGATCAACAGCGACGTGATCGGCTCGACCGTGTACGAGTACTTGCCCGATCGCTACACGGCCAGCATCCAGTCTCCCCTGACGCGGGGCGTGAAGCGGACGTACTACAACGACATCACGGCCTCGATTACCTGGTGGCTCGGCCTGCTGGATTGGACCGACCGCCTGGTTCCGCTGCGGTTCGAGGAGATCGCGATGGAGGTCAGCCGCGACCCATCCGGCGCCTGGCCGACGTTCGTTCACGCCTACTTCCCGGCGTTGGACGAATACGGTCATCGCTATAGCATCGACCACTGGGGCTACCGGTACGCCGCCCAGAACGTCGACCAACAGGTGCACCGCGTCTGCGCGGGGCTCGAGGCCGCCGGCCTGCTGGAGCGGACCACCTTGGTCTTCGTCAGCGATCACGGGATGACGCCGATCGGGCGGCGCCCGGGCCAGCGTCTCAACGTCAAACACGCCCTGGCCCGGCGGTTCGGCAAGCGGGTCATTCCCGCCACGTGGCCGGAGTTTTCGACCGACTACACCAAGCGAAAGAGGTATCTCGATCGGTACGACACGATCGTCGCGCCGGGGGCGGGCAGGAAGTGCGCCGTCTACTTCCGCTTTGCCCCGCGGTGGGAGGATCGGCCCGAGGAGTTCCACACTGCGCCGACATATCGGCGACGTGGCGACGACGAGCCCGGTCAAGCCTCGGGGCCGACCGTCGACGAGATGGCCCGATGGCTGGCCTCGCAGCCAGCGGTGCTGGTCGCGGCCGTCCCGACCGGGCGGGATCGCGTGGCGTTGCACGGAGCGTCCGGGATGGCTATCGTGTCGCGGCGAGGTCTGGGCCGATCAACGCAATATGCCTACCGAGTCGCGGAAGGCCGGGACCCCTTGGGCTATGCATCCCACCCGACGGCGGGGCTGCTGGTCCACCGCGGTTTCCACTCGGCCGATGCCTGGCTCGAGGCAACCTTGCGGACGAGGACGCCGGACGTGCCCGGCCAGATCTGTGAGATGTTCGACACGGTCCGTGCCGGGGAGATCATGCTGTTCGCCGCCCCCGGCTGCGGATTCTCGACGTGGGTGAACGCGGGTCACGGCTCGATCACGGCCGAAGAGATGTTCGTACCGATGGTGTTCGCCGGGCCGGGCATCCCCGCCGGCGGTCAGATCCATCATGCTCGCACGTGCGATGTCTTGCCGACGATTTTGGACGCCGTGGGCGTCGAGCCGGACCCCCGCAAGCATCTACCGATGGATGGCGTGAGCCTATGGCAGCAGTTGAAACGGCAGCGACGAACCTCCGCTCGATGACGCCGCTCGTTCGTGTCGCGGCCTGCCTCGGTTCGCTGCTCTTGGGCGGCAGCGTCACGGCGGGGCAGTATCCCGATCGCCACGACGCCCGCGCGCGACACGCGGCCACGCTACGCACAACCGAGCCCCGTCAGCTGCGCGATGCGTACCACGGCATCGCGATCCAGGTCGACACCAGCGACAAGCCGGTGGAGATGTTCGGTCCGCTCATCCGTGAGGTGGCCGGTATGGGCGCCGATACGGTCTTGATCGGCGCCGACTTCTATCAGAAGAACGCCGCCAGCGGGCGCCTCTATCTGAACCCCGAAAAGACGCCGACGATCCCGCAGTGGTCGAAGCTGATCGGCATCGCACGGAAGGAGTGCGGCCTGAAGGTCGTTCTGGCGCCCAAGATCTTGCTGGCCGATCCGGTCGGCAGCGAGTGGCGAGGCGTGATCCAGCCGCCGAGCTGGAGCCAATGGTTCCGGCAGTATCGCCGGATCATCAACCATTTCGCCGATATCGCGCAGACCGGCGGCGTCGAGGTCCTCATGATCGGCAGCGAGATGGTCAGCGCCGAGAAGCACACGGAAGAGTGGCTCGAGGTCATCCGGCAGGTGCGCCGGCGCTATCGCGGCCAGTTGACCTACTCGGCCAACTGGGACCACTATCAGCCGGTCAAGTTCTGGCACGCACTGGATCTCATCGGGATGACGTCGTACTACAAGCTCTCGGACGAGGTCTGCCCGCCGGTCGACGCGCTCGTGAAGGCCTGGCAGCCGATCAAACGGAGCATCCTCGACTGGCAGAAGGACATCGGCAAGCCGATCCTGTTCACGGAGGTCGGCTGGTGCAGCCAGGAGGGCGCGTCCATTGAGCCCTGGAACTACTACCACAAGCAGGAGGCCACCCGGAAGGGGCACGTGGAGCAGCGTAACTGCTATGAGGCCTTCATGCGGGTCTGGAGCGACGTGCCGCAGGTCGGCGGCGTGATCTGGTGGGAGTGGACCACCTACGGTGGCGGCAAGGACTGCTACAACTACACGCCCAAGGGCAAGCCGGCCGAGAAGCTGCTGCGGGACTGGTTCGCCAAGCATAGCACGCGGCGACGATCGGCCGCACTTGATTAGCGCTGAATTCATCGGACCATCGAGGGTGCCCTTACGCCTATGCGAGCCGCCTTCCAGGTTGACGTCGGACGCTACGAGGTCCGCGACGCAGCGGTCCCCGACATCGCGGACGACCAGGTGCTGATTCGGGTGGGGGGCTGCACCATCTGCGGGACGGACGTGAAGTACCTCAAGGGGCAGGTCGAGCTCGACTGGCCCAGCCCCATGGGGCATGAGGTCGCAGGCATCGTCGAGCGTGTCGGCTCGGACGTCACGACCTTCGGGGCAGGGGACCGGGTCTTCTCCCGCATGGCCTGGGGCGGCTTCGCCGAGTTCGTCGCCGCGGAGGCCCGGCTCGTGGCCCGCCTTCCCGACGACATCGGCTTTGCGGAGGGGGCGATCGCCCAGATGTTGCCGCTGGCCGTCCGGGGCGCGAGCCTGGCCGAGGTCCAGGGCAAGGTCGTCGTGGTCAGCGGCCTGGGTGGGGCTGGTCTGAGCTGCGTTCAGGCCTGTCGAGCGCTGTCCGCTCGGCGGGTCATCGGGCTCGATCCGGTACCGCTTCGTCGGGAGGTCGCCGTCCAGCTCGGCGCCGAGGCCGCGCTGGATCCCGCTGAGCCGGACGCGGACGAGCTTCTGGCGGGATTCCTGCCCGACGGGGCGAACGTGGCCATGGAGGCCGCCGGTGTGGAGGCATCGTTCCGGCTGTGCGAGCGGTCCCTGCGTCGCGGCGGCATCCTGTCGGTCTACGGGACGCACCTTGATCCCGTGATGCTGGACATGCGCCACTGGGAGCGACAATGCCTCCAGCTCCACATGATGAGCGAGCCGCCGGAGGAGAAGCCCCGCTGGCTCAACGAGGCTGCGAAGCTGCTCGACCGGGGCTTGATCCGTTTGAAACCGATGCTGTCTGGCGTTATGACCTTGGACGAGATCATGGATGCCTTCGACCTGGTCATCCACCGTCCCGACGAGGTCATCAAGGTCGCCATAACTCCCCAAGGAGAGCTGCGATGAAACGACATCGTTCCACCGGCCACGGTGTGGCCTGGTTGATGCTGCCCGGGTTGCTGATCGCTTGCGGCGTGCTCGACGAGGCTACCGCACCGGCCGCCGAATCGAGATCCCTCACGCTGGACGAGGTCAAGGCCCGGCGTCTCGAGGCCCGCAAGCGTCAACGGCGTATCATCTTCGACAACGACGGCAACGAGGTAGTCTACAAGCTCGATAAGGCCACGCCCGAGGCCCTGCTGGCGGCCCGCACGACGCCGGTCGTCGGCACGCAGGTCGACACCATCATGTACTGCACGTGGAGCTCGGGCTTCGGCTACTTCACGCACAACACCAAGGTCGGCGAGGTGTTCGACTGCACCGCGGAGGGCTTCAGCAAGAACAAGACGCGGGACTTCATCAAGCAGGGCACCGATGCGCTGGAGATCGTTACGGACTTCTGCCGCAAGAAGGGCATCGAGATCTTCTGGTCGATGCGGATGAACGACACGCATGACGCGTGGAGCGGATGGTACAGCCCGTATCTGTTCCCGAAGCTCAAGAAGGAGCATCCCGAATGGCTCATGGGCACCAGGAAGAAGCCACCGAAGAACGGCGCGTGGTCGGCCGTGAACTTCGGCGTGCCGGAGATCCGTGACTACGCCTACAAGTTCTTCGAGGAGGTCTGCAACCACTACGACGTCGACGGCGTGCAGATGGACTTCCTCCGCCACCTGACGTACTTCAAGTGCCATGCGTGGGGCAAGGCCGCCGGCCCGGAGCAGTGGCGGCAGATGACCAGCCTCGTGCGGCGGATTCGCCAGATGGCCGATCGCCGCGGGGCCGAACGGGGCCGGCCGATCCTGCTGGCCGTTCGCGTCATGGACTCAGTGCCGTACTGCAAGGGCGTCGGGCTCGATATCGAGACGTGGCTGAAAGAGGGTCTCGTCGACGTGCTCGTGGTCAGCGGCTACTTCCGCATGAACCCGTGGCCTACGAGCGTCGAGCTGGGCCACAAGTACGGGGTTCCGGTCTATCCCTGTCTGAGCGAGACGCGCGTCCGCGACAAGGTGGCCAAGAAGCCGCGGGCCTCGCTGGCGTGCTACCGCGGCCGGGCCATGAACGTCTGGCACAGCGGCGCCGACGGCGTCTACCTGTTCAACTACTTCAACGTGAAGAGCCCGCTGTGGAACCAGCTCGGCAGCCCGGTCACCATCAAGCCTCATGAGCGGATGTACTGCACGGGGGCCCGCAACATCGCGGCGATGAACCGGTGGTACACCGGCGCGAAGACCTGGCATAACCGTTGTCTGCTCATGCCGACCGTGCCCCGCAAGCTCGGCGCGGGCAAGGGCGCGTCCATCGATCTGACCGTCGGAGAAGACCTGTCGAAGGCGCCGGCGTCGACGAAGCTCGAGCTTCAGCTTCGATTCAAAGACGTCGACGCGCCCGAGGCGGTGACGGTTCGCGTCAACGGAAGAACGGTCGCGGGAACAAAGGCGGCCAAGTCGCCGTACCTGTCCTACGCCGTCGATGCCAAGCTCATGAAGCTCGGGCGCAATCCGATCGCGGTCGCGCTCGATGAAGATGCCAAGGAGCAGGCGCTCTGGCAGGATGCCCTGCTGTGGGTCAGGCCCGAGCAGACGAAATAGCGGGGGACGTCTACTTCTTCGGGATGATGAACGCGGCGCCGCACTTGAGGCACTGGGTCTTTTTGCCGCGATCGCTCTCGGCCGCGCGAGCCCGCTCCGAGCACTTCGGGCACGACACGGTCACTCCCGAGGGCTTGGCGGATGCACCGTTCAAGCCGGCCTTGTCCGGCAGCGTAAACACCGCCGCGCACGTGCCGCACTTGGCCTTCTTGCCCCGCGAGGACTCCGGGTAAGCGCTGACCTGGCCGCACTTCGGACAGCCCACCTTGACCTGGCGCGGCTTGTCGTCCTTCGCGAACGGATCTGACTTGGTGGCTTCGACGGGCTTGGCCTTATCGGAGGGTGCGGGCCTCTGGCTCACGACCGGTCCGCTCGCGCGTTTGCGCTCCTCGCGGAGCTTGCGAATCCGCTTGCGCTGGGTCGTCTCATCCTCCGGTTCCTCGGGCTGCGAGCCTCGGATGACACGCGCGGTCGCCAAACGGTAGCAGTGCTTGAAGAGGAGCTCGAACTCCCTGACCTGGATCAACCTGGCCACAACGAGAGCATCCTCGCTGAGCCGTCCGGAACGACCGGCCTCAATCAGGTCGACGAAGAGCTTGGGCTCCCACTTCTTGTACAGGTCGAGGAACTCGCGGTAGCGGACCAGGATCGGGTCGTTGCTCCGCGTCATCGCCTCGAGAGCCACGGCACGAAGCTCGGGGAAGATGGGGTGGTCGAGCCCCTCGACCGTAACCTTGGCCTTGTCGTTGAGTCGGAGCTGTCGCTGCCTCATCCCGAGGAGGACCTGGCGTTCTTGCTCAGGTGCCTTGGCGGCGAATGTGGCTGACTCGTCCGGCCAGCCGGTCCACAGATAGAGCAACGAACGGATCGCGCAGGCTACGTCAAGATCGGCGGCGGCGACGGTGCCGCCGAGCAGCTCCCGGTCGTCGAGCTGATCGAGCTTGTCCTTGGCGTAGCGGACCGGACGCTCGTGCCAGTCCAGCACCGGGCGGTCCGGACCGACGGACATGATGAGCGAGGCCGTCTCCGGGGTCAGCTCCGAAACATCGATGTCGAAGGATACAGCGACCGCCATCCGATCGAATCCCTAGAGGTCGTCCGGCCCCAGTCCCGGCGAGGCTGGGGAGGGGATACCGTCATCGACGGTCCGACCTGTCTGGGCCCAGGGAGCAACCTGCTCGAGTGTCACACCTTGGCGGTCTGCTTCTTGGGCACGGTATACACGACGCCACATCCCCTGCATTTGGCTCGCTTGCCGCGATCGGCTTCTTGATGACGGACCATGTCCCCACACCGGGGACACTTGACGGCCACGCCGCCGGCACCACCCGACGGAGTGGGCTTGGCCAGCTTCGGTCCCTTCGTGGGCACGGTAAAGGTCGTGCCGCACTTGGGACATGAAGTCTTCTCGCCTCGCGACGATTCAGGCAGCGACACCACGTGCTGACACTTGGGGCACCCGACCTTCACCGTCTTCGGTTCGGGCGCAGTGGCTTCGGCGCCGCCGGCGCTGGTTCCGGGAGGTGCGCCCTGCTGGCGGCGTTGCGGGGGACGTTCGCGCATGCGCCTCAGCCGACGGAGCCGCTCCTCCCGCTCGACGGCGTCGTCCTTTTCGGATTGCTGCTGGACGGGACTGCCGGTGGCGGCCTCGTAGCACGCCAGCAGGAGCAGCTCGAACTCCAGGCACTGCAGGCGGCAGACGGCGAGGCGCCCCTCCTGACTGAGCTTGCCGGCGCGACCCAGCTCCACGAGATCGATGAACATGAACGCCTCCCAAGCCTGCCCGAGCTGAAGGAGCTGGTGGAAGCGTTGGAGCTGAGGATCGGGTGCGGTGGCGAGCACGTTCAAGGCGTCCTCGGTCAGGCGGCCGTGGATCACATGATCGCCGACGCTCTGGAGATGCTGCTTGGCCCGCTCGGGGTTGCCGTGTTGTCGTTCGCAAAAGCCCAGGACGTAGGCTCGCTCCGGATCCTGGGCGGTATCGGCGATGATGGCCGCCTCGGACGGCCAGCCGTTCCACAGATAGAGCATCGCCCTGACCAGGCTTGCCGCCCCTTCATCGACCACGTCTTGCACGCCGAGGAGTGCGGGGTCTTCGAGCTCGTTCAGCTTCTCCTCGGCCAGTTGGGTCGGGCGGACGCTCCAGTCGAGCGTGGTCTCCTGGGCCCGTGCGAGCATCAGGAGCTGACTCACCTCCGTGGCGAGGTCGTACTTGTGCGCTTCGAGCATAGGTCTTGCCCACGCGGCGAGGTGTGGCCAGCGGGAGCGGGCCTCTCGGAACATCAGGGCCTGGAGGGGGGGGAGATGATTGCGTCCGGCGTGGGGTCCGCACGCCGCCGCACCCGCCCGACGGGAGGCCAACCTTTGTATCGGCACCACGGGGCGGGGGCTCAAACTCCGGTGGAGGCTTACCGGTGAAGGAATGTTTCGCCCGGCGGATCGTCAAACGCCCCATGCGCACAAGGGGTTGCTCTGGATCCTACGGAGCCATGGCCAACCGGTTAGAACTCGACCTTGGGAGTTTCCTTGGCCTCCTCAGGGGCCTTGAAGTACTCGGCCTGATCGAGGCCGGCCCAACGTGCGAAGAAGCGTCCGAAAAACGAACGGCGGTAACGGTTGGCAGCCTCGGCTGCGTCGTTGTAGCGCTTCCGGGCGACGGCCAAGCGGTTCTCCGTGCCCTCGAGCGAGTCCTGAAGCTTCATGAAGTTCTCGTTGCTCTTGAGCTCCGGATAGGCCTCGCGAAGGACCAGAAGCCGCGAGAGTAGGCCCGATATGCTGTTCGCCGCGGCCATCTTCTCTCCGCGTGTGCCGGCTTGGAAGTACTTGGTCCGGGCGTTGGCGATGTTCTCGAAGAGCTCCTTCTCTTGCTTGGCATAGCCCTTGACCGTCTCCACGAGGTTGGGAATCAGGTCGTTGCGGCGTTGGAGCTGGTTCTCCACCTCCGACCACGCGCTCTCGACGCGCTCATCAAGCGCCGCGGCCTTGTTGTAGCCGCTGACGATACCGCAGCCCCCGACGACCGCACCGCCGATAATCACCACCATCACGATCAGCAGACAGGTCATCCAACTCGACATGCCACCGCCGCTCGATCCGCTCGAACTCATGCGAGGTGCTCCACAGTGCCCGCAGAACTGCGCCGCGGGAGACATCGCCTGGCCGCACTGACTGCATCGATCACCAGCTGCCACTGGCCCCACCTCCGCCGAAACTGCCGCCACCGCCTCCGCCGAAGCTCCCGAAGCCTCCTCCGCCGCTGCTGCCGCCCCAGCCGCCGCCGATGTGCGACCGGTAATACCCGCCGCCCCAATAGCCGAACATCCAGTAGCGAAACAGCCGCGAGACGATGACGATCACCACGATGATCAGAATCATCGGCGCGCCCGCGCAGGCCACACCGGGCGAGACGCCCCGGCGACCCCCGCGCGCCATCGCCCGGCGGGGCATCTTCACGTTCGGCACGCCGCTCAATTGCACGTTGTAGTGCTGCTCGAGCTTGTTGAGGATCGCGGCCGTGGCGTCATGGACGCCCTTGGAGTAATCGCCTCGCTTGAAGTTGGGCACGAGGTGGGTGCGTCCGACCGTACCGCAGAACGCGTCGGGCAACGGCCCCTCGAGGCCGTAGCCGATCTCGAAGCGGTACTTGCGGTCGCGCACCGCCACCACGAACAGGATGCCGTTGTCCTTGCCCTTCTGGCCGAGCCCCCAGGCCTGGGCGATGTCGATCGCATACCGCGCGATCGGCTTGCCGTCGGTGGTGGGCACGGTCAGGACGATGAACTGCGCGGTGGTCTTCTGCTCGAGCTCCTGCAGGTAGCCGAGCAGCTTCCGTTCGGTCTTGTCGTCGATGATACCGGCGAGGTCCTCGACGTACTGCTTGGGCGGCGCGGGCCCCGCCGCCATCGCAACCCCGGGCCAGAGGAGCCCCATCAGGGCTACCGCGCCGACGAGGCGGCCTCGCATCGTGTCCGACCTACAAGCGATTGACGTAATCACTGAGCCGCTCCACATCGCGATAGAAACGCTGCAAAGAGATGAAGTCGCTGCGGGCCGATCCCTCGACCACGTCCAGCAGGCCCGCCATATTGATGCTGGTTTGCCGCTGGGCCTCCTCGAGGATGCCGCGGCGGGAATTGGGGCAGCGCACCTGCCGCAGCCACAGGATGCCGCGGAGGACGCGCACCGTCTGGGCCAGGGCGTCGCGACAGAGCTGGCCGAGCAGCTTGTCCTTGCCGGCCGAGGCCAACAGGCCCTGCCGCAGGTTGATCAGCTCGCGCTTGAGCTCGCGCTCGGCCTGGAGGCGGATGTGCTCGCGCTCGAACTCGAGCTCGCCGAAGGTGTCCGGGCCGAGAATCGCCGTGTGCGTCTGCTGGATCTCGAGGAACTCCAGGGGGAACGTGTCGCAGCTATCCTTGATGTACGCGGGGGTCATCATCAAGGGCGCTTGCAGGTGACGGCGCCCGAGCCGGAGTCCGGCCCGACGCAGTTGATCGAGCAAGGCCAGATCCATGCCGCCCAACAGGGCGACGCTGCGGATCAACGTGGCGTTGGGCACGAAGTCGGCCGTCGTCACGTCACCGAAGACGGTCAGACCCCGCAGGTTGTCGCCGGCCAATCGCTGAAGCGTCTCGGTGAGTTCCTGAACCGGATCGCGGGCGCTCTCGGGCAGCCCCTTGAGGTTCAACGTCGTGTCGGGCACGGGAGGTCTCCTATCCTTGCAACCGGTCATCCACCGGTGGGATTGTAGCCACAGGCCGAGCCGCTGCAAGCCGATGAACCACCGGCCATGCCGGCCACCGAGACGGATCAGCCGACCACGTCGGCCAGCGTCTTGACGTAGACGTCGTAGTCATTCTTTCCGAAGAGCACGAACCGCACCTCCTTGATCTTCGGGTGGGAGGCCAGAAAGTCGGCCGTCGTCTCGAGCGCGATACGGCTGGCCTGCTCGATCGGGTAGCCGTAGACGCCGCAACTGATCGCCGGGAACGCGATCGTCTCGAGGCCGTTGTCGACCGCGAGCTGCAGCGAATGGCGATAGCAGGCGGCGAGCTGCTCCGGCTCGCCCTTGTCGCCGCCGTGGTAGACGGGACCGACCGTGTGAATGACGTGCTTGGCGGGCAACCGGTAGCCTTTGGTGATCCGGGCCTCGCCGGTCGGACAGCCGCCGAGGGTCTCACACTCGGCCAGCAGCTCCGGACCGGCCGCCCGATGGATCGCGCCGTCCACGCCGCCGCCGCCCCGTAAGGACGAGTTCGCCGCGTTGACGATCGCGTCGACCTGCTCGGCCGTGATGTCTCCCTGGGTGAGAACGATACGATCGGCCGCATTCGATGCCATGACGCACCTCCCGTTCGCGAGTCGTTGCAGATCCCGGAACCATCGTGGAAGAAACGCTCGGACGTGTCCAGCGCCGCTACGACTGTCGCGGCGGGTTCAGCCAGGATCGCACGTGCCGCCACCGTTCGCCGAGCTGGGCCTTCTCCTTCTCGGAGAAGAGCGTCGAGCCGCGCCACGCCACGAGCCACAGTATCGCCACGACCGGCACGGACACGTACCAGCGGACGGCCAGGACCAACGCGGCCAGGAGCAGGATCACGGCGCCCCGATCCACCGGACGACGCTCGACCCGCAGCAGGGCCACACAGACCGCCAGGGCCACCACCATCCCGATCGCGCCGGTCCACGCGGCCGAGCCCACCTCGGTCGTAAACCGGCAGGTCAACCAAGCAAAGGCCGGCCCTGCTTGAGGCGCGGCAGCCGTGGTGACGGCGTGTCCGGCAACGCCTCGGACGAGCCAGACGCCCACCAGGGCGTTCGTGGCCAGCCCCAGCGCCCAGGGCCAGAAGAGGAATCGCGTCTTCTCGATGAGGTTGAAATGGATGGCCATGAACGACAGGTTCCCGGCGGTGAGGAACGTCAGCAAGAGGATGGGGACCGCCTCGGCACCGCCGCGGTAGCGCGGGTCGAAGATCAGCACCACCTGATCCCGCAAGACGGCCACCACCACGCACAGCGTCAGGAGCAGCAGGCTGGTGGCCTTGAAGCTGAGTGCCAGCAGCCGATCGGCGGGCTCGCGCCCGTCGGCCTCCCAGTGCTTCGTCACGGCGGTCATGGCGACGGTCGCGATCGTGACCGCGGCGATCAGGACGTACTGAGTAATGGCCCGCATCGCCCCAAACACGCCGGCGGCTTGGGCGCCGTGCACGCGGTTGAGGTACCACAGGGGGTAGTTCTGAAGCCCCTGCCACATGATGGCGGCGAGGGCGGCCCACAGGCTGAAGGCCAGGAGCCGGCGGAACAGGGGGTCACCGCGAAGGGGCTCGTCCTGACCGGGCTCGAGCATGAGGTGCAGGGCGGCCGGCAGGGCGAAGCATCCCAGCGCGATCCACAGCGACATCATGTAGCACGCCGTGAGCGACATCGACGTGCCGTGGCCGAGTTTGACCGAGATGATGGCCAGGGCGGTGAAGACCACGCCGTGGGTCAGCTCGATGAGGCTCAGCGCCCGGTACATCCGCAGCCCTTTGAGGATGCTCAGCGCGAGGAAGTAGATGATGAGGCTGAAGACGGCCCAGACGACGTGCTGCATCAGGGCGACCGACCGGCCCCACGCGATCAGCGCGGCAGGCTTGTCGGGCGAGACGGTCTGGAACAAGAGCGGGCCGATCGCCTTGCTGTAGCTCATCAGCAGGGTCGATGTGAGGAAGGCGACGAGCCACACGATCGGGATCACCCTGGCCAGGAACGACCGCAGCATCTGGCGGGTCTCGTACATCGGCGTGTAGCGGGTGACGGCCTCGTTGAGGCCCAGGCTGCAGAGAGGGTTCAGCAGGTTGATGACCACCAGGGCCAGGGCAAAGAGCCCGAACTCCGCCTGCTCGACCATCAGCCAGGTTAGAAGGACGCTGCGTCCGAAGCCGACGAGCCGAAAGACGGCGGTGGCGGGGAGGTACACGCTCAACGCCTGCGTCATCGTCTCGCTTCGGAACAGACCACGGCCCTCGGTCATGGCCGATTCTTAGCAGACGCGGGGGGCACGGACAAGTATCCCACCGCCTCCTTCGGGGCTCAGTAGACGCCGCCCCACTCGACCGGGACTCACATGGGTCGAAGACGCTACACTTGCAGCAGGACCAGGTCGAGGTCGTCGCCCTCGCTGCTGAGGGCGGCCTTGACGCGGCCGACCTCGTCGAACCCGGCGTCCTTGAGCGCCCGGCGACGATCGACGGACTCCGAATCGATCTCAACCAGGACCGGTTGGTCGGCGGGCAGGTCGATCGCCTCGATCAGCATGGACACGTGCTTGATCGCCGTGGGGTGGGCATAGACGTCGAGCTGGAGCATGCGGCTCGGAAACCGCTGGTAGGGCTGCAGCGTGGCCAGGCCCACGGTCATACCAGCCGGGTTGACGAGCACGGCGCTGTCGTACGGCTTGCCGGCTCGGAGCCGTGACATGAGATGCACGAACGCGTCCTCGGCGTTGTTCGGCCCGATCAGTCCGAGGTTCGCATTACGAAGCCAGTCACCCTCCTCACGAACCATGAGCTTGTGGATGAGCGCCCAGTGGGTCCAGCAGGTCCGCTCGACGCGGACGTCCTCGGATGCGTCCGGGCTGAAGAAGGCCTCGTAGCGGTCCGGATGCCGCACCCACCGCATCATGCCCCATCCCGGCCGGACGGGCTCGAACCCGAACCGGCTGTAGATGCGGTAGGCGGGACTCTCGAAGCCGGTGTAGAGGTGCATCGCGATGCCGTCCCGGTCGGCGAAGTCGTCGATCATGAGCTGCATCAGGCCGGTCGTGGCGCCTTGCTCGCGGCGCTCCGGGCAGGTGAAGACGTGGCCGAGGATGGCCAGGCCCAGCCGCTCGACCAGCATCATCTCGCTGATGATCTCCTCGCCGACAAGAGCGATGTAGAACCGCAGGTCCATCCCGTCGATGTGGCCGTCGAGGTGCGTGGCGATGTGCCAGTTCCAGGGCTCGCCCTTGTGCTTGAGGAAGGAGGCGATGCGGTCGCGCCACTCGGGCGCGGGACACGGTATGCACAGCGCTCGGGCCGTGCTGCCGTCGCGCAACGTGATGTCACCTAAGGTGGATTCCATGGCCCGACAATCGTAGCGAGCGATCGGATCCGCAACAAGGTGTCGCCGGGGTCAGCGACTCGTGCCCCGGTCGGCGCGACCTGCCTGTGCGCGTCCAGGAGACGAGATCACCCCAGTCCCGCCGATAGGATCGCGGCCACTGAACGAAGAAAGCCCGGCTGCATTTTGTCAAGCTGTCGGGCGGAAAGCGAGCGACCGTCAAAGTCGCCACCCCCTCCGTCCGGCGGCAGAGGTTGACACGCCCCCCGGCGGGGCGGAAGATGAACCTAGCCAGAGTCGGGCCGTACCAAATTCAATGTCCAACTCATTTCCTGGTAGCTACGTGCGGAGAGCATCTCATGCTTGACGGGGATCTTACCTCGAACGATATCGCTGCGCTGCGAGAAACCACCAAGCTGATGGAACAGGAATGGTCGCCGTGCCGCTATAACTGTCCGGTGCACGCCGACGTCCGCGGCTACGTCGAGCTGATCGCGCGCGGACGGTGGCAGGACGCCATCGACCTGATCCGGGCGGCCCTGCCGTTCGCGTCGGTGTGCGGACGGATCTGTCACCATCCTTGCGAGACCAACTGTCGGCGGTGGGAGGTCGACGAAGGCGTGGCCGTTCGGGAGCTGAAGCGCTTCGTCGCCGAGCTCCAGGGCGCCGAGGGTGCGACCGTCCACAAGCCGGCCAAGCAGGACAAGGCCAAGGTGGCGGTGATCGGCGCGGGCCCGTCGGGCCTGTCGGCCGCGCTCGAGCTGGCCAAGCTCGGGTACCAGGTCACCGTCTTCGAGAAGTTCCCGATCGGGGGTGGGATCCCGGCCACGGCCATCCCGAAGTATCGCCTGCCCCGGGACGTCGTTCAGATGGACGTCGACTGGATCTGCGCTCACGGCATCAACCTGCAAACGGGCGTCGAGATCGGCAAGGACAAGACGATCGATGACCTCCAGAAGGAGGGCTTCGAAGCGATCCTGATCGCGGTGGGTCTGGCCAGAAGCCGGATGCTGCCGCTGCCGGGCGCCGACCATCCGCGCGTCTATCCGGTGATGGAGTTCCTGACCGAGGTCTCGTTCGACCGCAGGCCGGACGTCGGCAAGACCGTGCTGGTCATCGGCGGCGGCAACGTGGCCGTGGACGGGGCACGGTCGGCGATCCGGCTCGGGGCCGACACCGTCCAGATGATGTGCCTCGAGGATGAGGACGAGATGCCCGCCTGGGATTGGGAGCAGCGTGAGTCCCTGGAGGAGGGCATCAGCTTCATCCACCGTCGCGGCCCGGTGGAGATCGTCATCAAGAACGGCGAGATCACAGGCATGAAGGCCCGCAAGGTGACGCGCGTCTTCGACGAGAGCGGCCGCTTCGCACCGGAATACGACGACAGCGACGTGATCGAGATACCGTGCGATACGGTGATCATGGCCATCGGGCAGATGTCGGACAACGGGTTCGTGGAGGGCAGCCCCGTTCAGGTCGACGAGCGGGGGCGGCTCGACTACCGGCCCGCCACGCACGAGACCAACGCCAACGGCGTCTTTGCTTGCGGCGAGGTCGTGACCGGCCCTGGCTCGGCCGTGGAGGCCTGTGCCAACGGCCAGCGCGCCGCCAAGGCCATCGACCAGCACCTCAGCGGCAGGCCGATCGAGATCGACGACCGCATCCCTGAGACGTTCGGCAAGCTCGACCAGCGCACCGCCGAGAGGATACCGAAGACCGAGCGTGTCAAGGTGCCGACCGATCCGCCCGAGGTCCGCAAGAAGGTCTTCGCTGAGTTCGAGCACACGCTCAGCGAGGAAGCGGTGCTGGCCGAGGCGCGGCGCTGCATGAGCTGCGGCAGCGGCGCGGAGGTCTTGGTCGACAAGTGTGCGGCCTGCCTGACGTGTCTGCGGGTGTGCCCGTTCGACATCCCCGAGGTCACGGACGTGGCCCGGATCCGCTCGAACCTGTGCCAGGCCTGCGGGATGTGCATCGTGGAGTGCCCGGCCAACGCGATCGTCGCCCGGGGCTGGGACCTGCATCAGCTTGAGAAGGAAACGGAAGAGGCCCTGGCCAGCATGGGCACGAACGGCCAGAAGAAGATCGTCGCGTACGTCTGCGGCCATCATGCCCCGGCGAACGCCTGGAGCGGCCGGTTGGACGACGCGATCCCCGGCGTGGCCGAGATGTATCTGCCCAGCATGAGCCGCCTGGGTGTGAACCAGATCCTGCGAGCGCTCGAGAGCGGCGCCGACGGTGTGATCGTCGTGGCCAGCGACATCCGGGGCGACCGCTATCCCGGAGCGACGGAGCGGGTCAGCAAGCGCGTGGAGCAGGTCAGGGAGCTGATCGGCGAGATCGGCCTGAACGCCGATCGGATCCAACTGGTCCAGGCCGCCGATCAGGGCAGAGCGGCGATGCGCGAGGCGATGGAGCAGGCGGCCCAGACGATCACGGCGAGCTGCTGAGTGGCCCGCCATGCACGAGGATTCAGTGTGGCACGGCCATTCCAGGTCGTGGATCAAGTGTGGCACGGCCGCCCTCGGCCGTGAGCCCCAGTCGAGGCGACTGGGCTACATGATACGAAACTGAAATCGAGCACGGCCGCCCTCGGCCGTGAGCCCCAGTCGAGGCGACTGGGCTACATGATACGAAACTGAAATCGAGCGCAAACCAGCGACCACTTCATATAAGGAGACGACCCGGATGATCGTCGGTGAACGAAAGCCTTTCGAAGAGATCATGGAGATGATCGAGCCCTACAACAAGGTGCTCATCATCGGGTGCGGCGGCTGCGTGACCGTCTGCCTGACCGGGGGGGAGAAGCAGGCCGACACGCTCGCCTCGCAGATCCGCCTGGCGGCCAAGCAGCAGGGCAAGGATATCGAGGTCGACGTCGACTGCATCACGCGGCAGTGCGAGCGGGAGTTCGTCGACAACCTCACCAAGGACCCGAAGGACTACGACGCCGTTATCAGCATTGCCTGCGGCGCGGGCGTGCAGTTCATGTCGGACATCTTCGAGTCGGTCCCGTTCCTGCCCGGTCTGAACACCAGCTTCCTGGGCTACAACAAGGAGCAGGGCGTCTGGGAGGAGAATTGCCGCGGCTGCGGCGATTGCGTGCTGGCGTGGACGGGCGGCATCTGTCCGGTCGCTCGATGCAGCAAGAGCCTGGTCAACGGCACGTGCGGCGGCACGGACAAGGGCCACTGCGAGGTCAGCAAGGATATGGACTGCGCCTGGTACCTGATCTACGAACGGCTGAAGGCTCGGGGGCAGTTGGACCGACTTCGTCAGATGCGCGGCGCGAAGGACTGGTCTAAGGACCGCGGTGCCGGCGTGCGTCGGTTGGTGCTTCGAGACATGGTGGAAGAGGAGGCAGCAGGATGAGCGAGCCAGTCAGCAAGCTGCAAGAGCAACTCGACGCCGGCCATTTCGTCGTGACGGGCGAGATCGGCCCGCCCAAGGGCGTCAACATCGAACCGGCCCTGCACGAGGCCGACGAGTACCTCAAGGGCAAGGTCGTCGCCGTCAACGTCACCGACATCCAGACCGCCGTCATGCGGTTCGGCAGCATGGCCACGTGTCACATGCTGCTCGATCACGACATCGAGCCCATCTTCCAGATGGTCTGCCGCGACCGCAATCGGCTCGCGCTGCAGAGCGATCTGCTCAGCGCGTACGGCTTGGGCATCCGCAACGTGCTGTCGATCACGGGCGATCACACGACGATGGGCGATCATCCCGGCGCCAAGCCCGTGTACGATCTCGACTCGGTCGGGCTGCTCGAGGCGATCAGCCGGCTCGAGACCGGCACGGACATGGGTTTCGACATGAAGGGCAACCCCAACAAGCTCGACGGCGTGCCCAAGTTCTTCAAGGGCGCGGTCGTCACGCCCTGCGCCGACGAGGTCGAGCCGCAGATCATCAAGCTCGAGAAGAAGGTCGAGGCCGGCGCCCAGTTCATCCAGACGCAAGCCGTATACGACCCCAAGGCCTTCGAGGATTTCATGACGCGCGTCGAGCACATCAAGGTGCCGATCCTCGTGGGCATCGTCGTGCTCAAGAGCGCGGGCATGGCCAAGTACATGAACCGCGGCGTGCCTGGTGTGGTCGTGCCGGAGGGCATCATGCAGCGGCTGGCCGATACGCCCAAGGAAGACGCCAGGAAGGTCGCCACCGAGATCGCGGGTGAGCTCGTTCGCGACATGAAGGACATGTGTCAGGGCGCGCACCTGATGACGCTCGGCTGGGACGACACCGTGCCCGGCATCATCGACATCGCGGGCGTCAACGGCCGGGCGAGCTGACGGCGACACCGCTGCCGCCCGCCGGGTATTCAAACCACACCGTTTCCGGTACAGTCTCCACGGGGCCACCTCTTGGCGGGGTGGCCCCGTTGTCTAGCGGCCTGCTTGGTACGAACCGTCTGAGGGTGAGCCTCTCGCATGGCAGACAACGACACACCCACAAGACCCGCCGAGCCGAGACCGTCCGGCGGCGTCAGCAGGGGCTGGGCACCGGTGGTCGCGCTGGTCGTGGTGCTGCTCTTAGCCCTGGGCTTGCGGATCTACCTGGCCACGTCGCCGGGCTACGCCTCCGACCTGCAGTGGTTCCATAGTTGGGCCAGCGCGATCCAGAAGGGCGACCTCAGCTCGCCCTACGAGCTGCCGGGGCGACAGGCGTGCAACTACCCGCCGGGGTATGTGCTGGTCCTGTCCTGGCTGCCGTCGATCTACGAGGTCTTTCACGCCGACCCGTTCCACATTCCGCCCGATCCCGAGGCCAAGCGTTTTGACCCGGTCGATCGGACGCTCGGCATCATTGGCGGCCCGCGCAAGAAGCTCGGCAAGCTGCGCGACCTCATCGTCAACTACCCGGACCACGCCGACAGCGAGAAGTACCGCAAGCTCATGCTGAGCACGCTTGTCCAGGAGACCAGGCAATATCGCGGCGCCCTCATCAGCCCAACCGAATTCAATGAGATGATGCGCTCGCTGCCGCAGAACCCTGACCGCTTCCAGGAGATCCTCAACCGCGTCCCGGAACGGATCGACCGACTCGTCGGCAAGCTCATGCCGTACGAGGTGCCGAGTCGCGTACGGCGGATCGCCGTCTGGGTGAAGCTGCCGGCCCTGATCATCGACCTGGCGGCCGGGCTCGTGCTTGTCCTGCTGCTGCGGGGACGGATCGGCGCCTGGGGCAGCGTCGGCGTCGCCGCGATCTATCTGGCGCTGCCGGCGGTCTGGTACGACTCGGGGTATTGGGGGCAGGTCGATGCTGTCCACGCCCTGATGATGCTGCTGGCTGTGGCGCTACTCATCCGTGGCCACACGTTCCTGGTGGGGCTGCTGTTCGTTGCGGCCTTACTGACGAAGCTCCAGGCGATTGTGATCGCACCGGTCCTGCTGGCCGGGTTCGTACGGCGGTGGCGGGACATGCTGGTCGGGACCGACGGGGCCGGATCGGACGGCGGTCCACAGGCGGTGCTACGGTCGATCGGCCTCGGCGTGCTCGGAGCCATCACCGGGGGCGCGGTGATCCTGCTGCCCTTCGCCCTTGACGGGGCGGTTGAGCTGGCCTTGGGGATCTACGGCAAGGTGACCAGTCAGTACAACTGGGTCAGCGTGTGCGCGTATAACCCCTGGTGGCTCTGGAACAGCGTCCCAGCGCTGCCTCAGTGGTACTACGTCTTCACTCCGAAGGACGATGTGGGATGGATCGGACCGCTGACGGCCAAGACGATCGGGATCGGGCTGTTGGGACTATACTCGTTGTGGGTCATGTGGATGATCTACCGACGCGGATGCACGTATGGCCCGGTGGCGGCGGGCGCTGCGGCCATGGCGATGGCGTTTTTCTGCTTGCCGACGGAGATCCACGAACGCTACGGCTTCCCCGCGATACTGTTAGGGATGTACCTGGTGGGCATGGGCTGGCGGCACCTGCCGATCGTGGTGCTGTTGTCGATCGCTCAATTCTACAATCTGACGGCCGTGCAGCCCGTCGAGGACCCGTGGTTCGCCTGGCTCGCGCCGGTCGCCAACGCCTTTGAGGGCCAAGCGTGGTTCACCTACGTTCTTGTGTTGATCCATGTGTCGAGCCTGATATACTTCACCCTGGTTCTTTATCGGCTTGGCGTCCGCCCGCCTGCCCGAGAAGGCGGCGCCCGTGATGCACGGGCGTGGGACGAGGGCAGGCAGGTCGAGGGCGGCCGGGGCGGGTCGTCGCGTAAGAAGCGGCGCCGGATGCGCTGATCGGTCCGGCAGCGAACCCCGCGCGGAGCGAATCGCGGCGCGAAAATGGCCCGCGCGTGCGAGTATTGGGTTGACTCGCGGGGTTAACTACTTATACTGATAGATCTTTCCATTCAGGCCCGGCGGAGACGGTATAACCTGGCCTGGACGCGGACGGGAACGAACACGTTGGTTCCTACCGTGCTGCTGTAGCTCAGTCGGTAGAGCGCGTCCTTGGTAAGGACGAGGTCACGGGTTCGAATCCCGTCAGCAGCTTGGCGAGTCCGGACCGACTCGCGGCTGGATGGACGGACGAGGATCGGTGGGTCGACAGACGGTGATAACCTGAAGACCCCCATGCATGAATCGAGTGTCGTCGGCAGCGGCCTGGCCGCGACAGCTCGAAGGCGGTAAGACCTGTGGGCTCGGTGAGGCGTACGAAACGGGCCCGGTCGGACCGAGAGGTTGTCATCGAAAGGACTTTGCTTAGCTGGAGGATTCGTAGGCATGGCCAAGGATAAATTCGAACGAACCAAACCGCACGTCAACGTCGGGACCATCGGTCACGTCGACCACGGTAAGACCACCTTGACCTCGGCGATCACCATGACGATGGCGGCAAAGGGTCTGGCCAAATCGATCACGTACGACAGTGTGGCCAAGGCGTCGGAAAAGGATGGTCGGCGCGATTCCAGCAAAATCCTGACCATCGCCACGGCCCACGTGGAGTATGAGACCGAGAACCGGCACTACGCCCACGTGGACTGCCCCGGTCACGCCGACTACGTCAAGAACATGATCACCGGCGCGGCCCAGATGGACGGGGCGATCCTCGTGGTCTCGGCCGCGGACGGCCCGATGCCCCAGACGCGTGAGCACGTCTTGCTGGCCCGTCAGGTGAACGTGCCCGCCCTGGTGGTCTTTCTCAACAAGTGCGACCTCGTGGACGATCCGGAGCTGCTTGACCTGGTGGAGATGGAAGTCCGCGAGCTGCTGAGCAAGTACGACTTCCCCGGCGACGACGTCCCCGTGATCCGCGGTCAGGCCCTGGCGGCCATGCAGAGCGAGGGGAAGGACGAAGAGGCCTGCAAGTGCATCCTCGAGCTCATGGACGCCCTCGACTCCTATATTCCTGAGCCCAAACGTGAGAGCGAGCGTCCCTTCCTGATGCCGGTCGAGGACGTCTTCAGCATCAAGGGTCGCGGCACCGTGGCAACGGGGCGTATCGAGCGCGGCATCATCAAGGTCGGCGACAAGATCGAGATCGTCGGTCTGCGCGACACCATGGAGACCACCGTCACGGGCGTGGAGATGTTCAACAAGACCCTCGACGAAGGCATGGCCGGCGACAATGTCGGTTGCCTCCTGCGTGGTGTGGAGCGGGATCAAGTTGAGCGTGGCCAGGTGCTTGCGGCGCCCAAGTCGATCACGCCGCACACGAAGTTCCAGGCCCAGGTCTACGTCCTCACGTCCGAGGAAGGTGGCCGGCACAAGCCGTTCTTCAGCGGCTACAGCCCCCAATTCTACCTGCAGACGACAGACGTGACCGGACAGTTGCAGCTCCTCGGTGACGCCGAGATGTGCATGCCCGGCGACAACGTCGAGATGGAAGTGACGCTGAAGGGCGCCATCGCCATGGAAGAGGGTGTTCGTTTCGCCGTTCGTGAGGGTGGCCGCACGGTCGGCTCGGGCGTCATCACCAAGGTGGTCGAGTAGACGCCCGCTCGCACCGCGACCGCGGGACCTGGGCATGACATGGCGGCGTCTAGCAGCGCCGAGTCGGCCCGGGTGCTTGTCCCCGATCGAGGTGCCGGCTCGGAGGTGCCGTCATGGCCAAGAGTACGAAACGCGAATGGGTCTGGCTTCAATGTACGGAGACCGGCGATCTGAACTACCGGACGCAGGTCAACGTGCAGGGGGGCATGCCCAAACTCGAGCTGAAGAAGTTCTGTCCACGGTTGCGCAAGCACACCGTGCACAAGGTGAAGCGTAAGTAGGGGTGGGACATCGCCCTGGCGATCCCGTTTCCCGGGCTAGGAGCGTAGCTCAACTGGCAGAGCACTGGTTTCCAAAACCAGGGGTTGGGGGTTCGAGTCCCTTCGCTCCTGTCGATCGCCCTCGTCAACCGCCCAGGTGGATCGGACCGACCCGGAAGTTGCCACAACCGTAGCCGTCGCGAGCACAGCATGGCCAAAGGCAAGAAGAAAGGCAAAAAGCGCAGGGGATACGACGCGTCGCAGAAGGTCGGAGCCGACGGATCGTACGCCGAGAGCACCGACGAAGGCCAGGTGGGTACCGCGGTCGAGGTGGCCGAGGAAGGCCCGGTCGTCCGGGAAGCTCCGGACGCCCCGAAACGCAAGAGCGGTAGCACCAAGGTCGGCGGGCTCAGCATCTACAAGCCGGGGCAGGGCTACTACACCCGCGTCGGGACGGCCCTGTTCTCGGCCGTGCTCATCGCGGGTTTGTGGAACTACCTTTACAGCCTGATGGAGCTCTGGGAAGACCCCGACCAGGTCTGGACGTTCTATTTGAGGCTCGCCGTTCCATCGGTGGTTGGCCTGGGCGTCGCCGCCCTGGTCTACTGGCTGGTCGGCAAGCGTCCGGGCACCTGCGACTTCCTGATCCTGACCGAAGGGGAGATGAAGAAGGTCAGCTGGTCGAGCAAGAAGGAGGTCATCGGCTCGACGTACGTCGTGATTTTCGTCGTGCTGGCCATGGGTGCGCTGCTGGCCGTGGCGGACCTCGTCTTCGCAACGATCTTCTGGGCCATCGGCGTTTTGGAGAAAGGGCCCTTCGGGTAGTCAGCGACGTACACGAATGAAAGCGTCACCATGAGCGACGTAGATACACAATCTGACCAGCCGCTCAAGGACCAGGCCCCGGACACCGAGGCTCCTGAGCAGGAAGCGGCCGACACCGACGAGCCCACCGACGAGACGGTTGAGCTGGAGGCCGGTCGTCAGGAGGAGCCTGAGTCCGTCGAGGCCTCCGACGCTGAAGCGGACCAGGACGACGTCGAGGAGCCCGCCGAGCCTTCCGAAGAGGAGGCAGCCGGCGAACCCGCTCCCAGCAAGCCGCTGACCACACCCGGCATGGGATGGTATGTGCTGCGTGTGGCCAGCAACAAAGAAGAGCAGGTCCGCCTCGCCCTGGAGCGGAAGGTCAAGATCGAAGGACTCGAGGATCGGATCGGGCGGATCCTGGTCCCGACGGTCAAGGAGAAGTCCATCCGACGCGGCCAGGCACGCATCGTGCAGCGCAAGCTTTACGCAGGGTACGTCTTCGTCGAGATGGCCACCGAACCCGACGGCTCGATACCCGAGAACGTGTGGTTCCTGGTCAAGGAGACCACGGGCGTAGGGGACTTCATCCAGTCGGACGGACGGCCCACCCCGATGCGAGACGCCGAGGTCGAGCGGATGCTGGCGGCGGTCACGCAGAGCGAGGAAGAGGCCACGCTGTCGGGCATCAAGTTCCGTCCGGGCGATCGGGTGAAGATACGGGAGGGGCCTTTCGAGAACTTCGAGGGGACGGTCGAGGCGATCGACGAGCAGAAGGGGATGGTGACCGTCCTGCTGACGATCTTCGGCCGCGAGTCGCCCGTCGACGTCGAATACTGGAACGTGGAGCAGCTCTAGCCGAGGGACCGGCCCCTGTGGGGTTTCGTGTACCGGCTTGGGGGCTCTCCATGGCAGAACCGGCCTGCATGTCGGCTGGGGCATAGGCACTGAGAAGCAGGTGTTATCGTGGCTAAGGAAGTCGAAACCGTCATCAAGCTGCAGGCGCCGGGCGGCAACGCGACCCCGGCCCCGCCGATCGGGCCCGCGTTGGGCCAGCACGGGGTGAACATCGGTCAGTTCGTCTCGCAGTTCAACGAACGCACCAAAGACGCCGGAGGCATGCCCCTGCCGGTGGAGATCACGGTCTACTCCGACAAGAGCTTCGTGTTCATCGTCAAGAGCCCGCCCGCCGCGGTGCTGCTGAAACAGGCCGCCACGCCGACCGACCCGGAGCTGCGGATCCTTGAGAAGGGCAGTGGCGTGCCCCACCGTGAGAAGGTCGGTACGGTCACGCGGGCCCAGGTCCGCGAGATCGCCGAGAAGAAGATGCAAGACCTCAACGCCTTCGACCTGGACGCCGCCGAGCACATCATCGCCGGCACGGCCCGGTCGATGGGCATCGACGTGAAGGATTAGCCCCCCCGGGGCCAGGGAGACGACCCCATGGCAGTCATGACACAACGCCGCAAGGCCCAGCAGGAGATCGCGCCCGGTGATACGGCGTTGCCCCTGGACCAGGCGATCAAGACGGTGAAGGAGCTCTCGCAGGTCAAGGCCGAGAAGAAGTACAAGCAGGTTCGCCCCCGCAAGGACTGGGACCAGACCGTCGAGATCGTGATGAACCTCGGCATCGATCCCAAACAGGCCGATCAGATGATCCGCGGCTCGATCTCGCTACCCAAGGGCATCGGCGCGACCAAGCGCGTGATCGCCTTCGTCGAGGATTCCGACGTCGAGGCCGCCAAGGAGGCGGGCGCCGTCGAGGCCGGTGGCGACGAGCTGGTCAAAAAGATCCAAGACGGCTGGACCGACTTCGACGTGGCGGTGGCCCATCCCAAGATGATGAGCAAGGTCGGCAAGCTGGGTCGGGTGCTTGGTCCGCAAGGCAAGATGCCCAGCCCGAAGGCCGGCACGGTGACGCCGGAGGTTACCACGGCGGTCCAGGAATACGCGGCGGGCAAGATGGAGTACCGCAACGACGACGGCGGGAATATCCACGGCGTGGTGGGCAAGGTGAGCTTCTCGGACGAGGACCTCAAGGAGAACATCGACGCCTTCATCAGTCACATCCGCCGGGTGCGACCGTCGGCCGCCAAGGGCACCTACATCAAGCGCGTCTGCCTCAAGGCCACATACACACCGTCCGTCAACGTGGCGCTGGAGTAGCGGGCACCTTTCGCGATCGCGAGAACCACACGAAACCACGGCCCGCAGCGATGCGGGCCTTTTTGATGGAGCACGACTCATGAGCAAGCACGTCGCCATCGCCGGAGCCACCGGGGCCGTCGGCCAGGAGTTCATCCGCCTTTTGGAGCAGCGGGACTTTTCGCTCGACACGATCACGTTCCTGGCCTCGCACCGATCGGCCGGCAAGGAGATCACGTTCCGGGGCGAGACGCACGTCATTCAAGAGCTGACCAAAGACAGCTTTGCGGGTGTGGACGTCGCGCTGTTCTCGGCCGGCGGCGGTACGAGCAAGGCGTTCGCCCCCATCGCGGCCCAGGCCGGGGCGGTGGTCGTCGACAACAGCTCGGCGTTCCGCATGGAGCCCGAGGTACCCCTCGTGGTGCCCGAGGTCAACCCGGACGACATCCAGCAGCACAAGGGCATCATCGCCAACCCCAATTGCTCGACGATCATCATGGTCGTGCCGGTCTGGCCGCTGCATCGGGCCAATCGCGTCCAGCGGATGGTCGTGAGCACCTATCAGGCCGCCAGTGGGGCGGGCTATCAGGCGATGCTGGAGCTCGAGGCCCAGGCCCGCGCGGTCCTGGCCGGCGAATCCGTCACGCCCGCGAAGTTCCCGCACCAGATCGCGTTCAACCTCTTCCCCCACGTGGACGCGTTCCAATCGAACGGCTACACGAAGGAAGAGATGAAGATGGTCAACGAGACGCGCAAGATGTTCCACGACGATGCGATCCAGGTGAGCGCGACGTGCGTCCGCGTGGGGGTCAGGCGAGCCCACAGCGAGGCGATCAACCTCCAGTTCGAGCGGCCGATCACCCCGGACGAGGTCCGCGAGATCCTGTCGTCCGCCCCGGGTTTAACGATCGTGGACGAGCCCGAGACGAACGCCTATCCGACGCCGCTGGCCGCCACCGACGCCGACAACGTGCTCGTGGGGCGCATCCGCCAGGACATCAGCCAGCCCGACGGTAGGGGCATCGACCTGTTCATCAGCGGCGACCAAATCCGTAAGGGGGCGGCGCTGAACGCCGTGCAGATCGCCGAGCTGTTGGCGTAGGGCAAGACGCTTGAGGCGGGATCGACCGGGAAGACCCGGCAGGCGAAGCAGCGCAGCGTCACGCGATCCGACGGGGGCAGCGTTAGGGACGCGACTGTGAAGGAACGTTGTCGTTTCGTGTTGCTACGAGGCGGAGATCCCTTCCGGAGACGGTTGCTTGAACAGCAACGCTCCCTGACAAAGACCGGTTCCCGAGGCGTTCAACAGCAACGCTCCCTGACGGTCGCGTCTCCGACGAGCAAGCAACGCTCCCTGACAAAGACCGGTTCCCGAGGCGTTCAACAGCAACGCTCCCT
>CAZUQM010000044.1:53658-54338 GCA_964622545.1 uncultured Planctomycetales bacterium
GACGGTCGCGTCTCCGACGAGCAAGCAACGCTCCCTGACAAGGACCGGTTCCCGAGGCGTTCGCCTTAACGGCAACGCTCCCTGGCGGTCGCGTCCCCGGCGAGCTGGAACGGATCCGGGAAGCGGGCCGAGCTACTTCGACTTCTCCCCGCCGATCTGCTCGGCGGCCTTCTTGTAGAGCTGTTCGGCCTCTTGGACGGCCTTGTCGTAGGCGGCCTTGGCCTTGTCCCAGGCCTTGTCGGGGGCCTCCGACTCTTCCAGGTTCTTCCTGGCCTGCTCGAGGCGCTGCTTGGCCTCGTCGAGCTTCTGGTCCATCTGCTTGCGAACGTCGGCGAGCTTCTTCTGCGCTTCGTCGCCCTTGGCCGAGGCCTTCTCCCTGAGGTCCGACCAGCGCTTTTTCAGGTCGTCGTAGCGCGACGACATGTTCTTGACCAGCTGATCCTTCTTGGCGGACGCGTACTCCGCGGCCGCCTCGGCGGTCTCGCCGGCCTTGTCGGTCACGTCCTGAAGCGTCGTCTCGCCGCCGTCGCCATCGCCGGCCTGGCCGGGCTTGGTCGGCTGCTCCTTGCCGCCCTCGCAGCCCACGAGGAGGAGTCCGAAGACCAACGCGATCACGTGAAGATGTCTAGAGCGCTTTCGCCGATCTCGTAGCGCGTTAGGCTCCTGTTAGGGTTGCGCGA
>CAZUQM010000045.1:0-53963 GCA_964622545.1 uncultured Planctomycetales bacterium
AACCGAACCCCTCCGATGCGCCGCGTAGCCGGTGACAAAATCCATTTGGGCCCGTTGCGGCTGAGGGTTGCCTGAAGCGCGGACGCAGCGGTGCACGACTGCGGTGGGGCCAGGTCGGGAAGGGCACATTCGGGTCGTATTCGCGTCCGCCCGCCGCCTAACTCCCGCATCCGCAGGAACCGCAGCCGCAGCGGCTCTCGCCGACGACCGTGTTGGTCAACCGGCCGATCCCGTCAATCTCGATCGTGACCTCGTCGCCTTCCTTGAGGAACACCTGCGGATCGCGGGCGAAGCCCACCCCCGACGGCGTACCGGTCATGATGGCGGTGCCGGGCAGGAGCGTGAACTGCCGAGACAGGTAGCTGATGAGCTGTCGGCAGCCGAAGATCAGGTCGTTGGTGTTCGAATCCTGCATGGTCTGGCCGTTGAGGATCGTCCGGATGCCGCAGTTGTCCGGGTCGATCTCGTCAGCCGTGACGATGACCGGGCCGAGCGGGCAGAAGGTGTCGAAGCTCTTGCCGCGCGCCCACTGGGCGTCGAGCTTGAGCTGGCAATCGCGTGCGGAAACGTCGTTGCCGCAGGTATAGCCGAAGACGTAGTCGAGCGCGTCGGCTTCGGGGACGTGCCGCGCCGTCTTGCCGATGATGATGGTCAGCTCGCACTCGTAGTCGACCTCGTTGGGCGCCGCCTCGGGCAGGATGATCGGCATGCCCGGTCCCGACAGCGAGGTCGTGGCCTTGAGGAAGATCACCGGTTCGGAGGGCAGTTGCATGCCGCTCTCCTCGGCGTGTTTCTTGTAGTTCAGGCCGATGGCGAAGATGTTGGGCGGGTCGACGGGCGGCAGGCGCTTGGCGACGGTGGTCGTTTGCTCCGAGGCCGTCAGGTTGCCGGCCTCCCCGGTGACGATCCGCGCGGAGCGCTCGTCGACGGGCTCGCCGTAGCGGATTTCGCCTTCGTTATCCAAGAAACGCATGATTTTCATGGCATGGCCTCGTTGCTGTTGCGATGCAGAACTCTACAATACCCCTCTGGGTGACGGCGAGGTCTCCTTTTCGCCCGCAGCGAGTGGAATGTCAAGGTCTTCTTCGAAGGGAGCGAGCGATGGTCAACGTGGCGATTCTCGGATGCGGCTTCATGGGGCGAACGCACTACAACATTTACGCCAAGAACAAGAAGGCAAAGGTCGTCGCCCTGATGGACCTCGACAAGAAACGCCGCGAGGGCCAATGGGGCGACCCGATGGGCAACCTGCCGTCCGAGTGGCCCGACCAGGTGCCCATGGACGGCGTCGCCAGCCACGCCAGCATCGAGGACGCGGTCAACGACCCGAACGTCGACCTGGTCGACATCACGCTGCCGACCTCGGTGCACGCCGACGCATCGATCAAGGCCCTCAAGGCCGGCAAGCACGTCCTGTGCGAAAAGCCCATGGCCCTGATGCACAAGGACTGCCTCAAGGTCGCCCAGGTCGCGTCAACGTCCAAGGGCTACTTCATGGTGGCTCAGTGCATTCGCTTCTGGCCGCAGTACGCCAAGATCAAGCAGCTCGTCGATTCGGGCAAGTACGGCAAGCCGCGCAGCGCCTGCCTCAAGCGGCTCAGCCCCACGCCGGACTGGAGCAAGGACAACTGGCTGATGGCCTCGGGCCTCAGCGGCGGGGCCGTGCTCGATCTGCACGTGCACGACATCGATTATGCGAACTACTTGTTCGGCAAGCCCAAGCGCGTGATGGCCAGCGGCACGACCGGTCCGTCCGGCGGGGTGGATCACATCGAGGCGCTCTACGACTACGGCAAGACCAAGGACCTGCTCGTCATGGTGGAGGGCGGCTGGTGCTTCCCGGGCACGTACCCGTTCCAGATGGTCGTCAGCGTGCGGTGCGAGAAGGCGACGTTCGAGTACATCATGCGGGCGGGCGAGGGCGGCAGCGGCTTCGGCGACGAGGTCGTCGTCTATCCGAACAAGGGTCAGATCAAGAAGCTCACGTGCAAGGCCTCCGACGGCTGGACCGAAGAGATCAACTACATGCTGACGTGCATCCAAAAGCGGCGCAAGCCGACGGTCGTGACGGCCCGAACCAGCGCCGATTCGATCGCCGTGGCCGAGGCCGAGATCAAGAGCGTCCAGACCGGCAAGCCCGTGCCGGTGAAGTGAGCGACAGAGGAGCGAGAGCGACACGTCGAGACGTCAACCAATCGACAAGTCGACACAACGGAGAACTGCGACGAGCCGGCGCCACCGGCTTACTTGACCGCCCATGCTTGGGAGGACGAGGCCTCCTCCGGCCGGTGCCAGGTTCCCGGCCAGGGCTACGCGGGGTAGAAAGGATTCACGCACCAGACATCCCTGGTGCTTCGAACACCACGGTGTTACGAAGACCGGGAGGGGGCTTCCGGTCTGGGACCGGGATTCGCGTCCCCCCCCCCGCTGGGGCGATGGCGACCCACCCGGTCTTCTCGGCAGCGATGCAGCCTCGTCGAAGTTCGCCAGGCCATGTGCGTGCGAGCTGCGAGCAGAAAGGGACGATGAACGCATGACCGACCAGCGCGGCCCGGTACGTATCGAGACCTTCGTGGAGGCGATGTTCGGAGAGAACGCCTTCCTCATCTATGTCAGGGACGGCGGGGCGTGTTGGATCGTCGACCCGAGCTTTCCGCCCCAGGTGGAGGACATCCTGTCGGCCGTGCGGCAGCACGAGCTCACGCCGGCGGCGATCGTCCTGACCCACGGGCACGCCGATCACATCGGGGGTGTGGAGCATGTGATCCGCGCCTACCCGGACTGCCCGATCTGGATCGGCACCGAGGACGACATCATGCTGACCGACGCCGACGCGAACCTCTCCGCGCCGTTCGGTATCCGCCTGGTCGCGCCGAAGGCGGCCGATCTCAAGCTCGAGCACGGCCAGCAGCTCGAGCTCGACGGGACGACGTGGACGGTGCTCGACACCTCCGGTCACTCGCCGGGCGGGCGGAGCTTCTACTGCGCCGAGGCCGGCGTCGTTCTCGTCGGCGACGCCCTCTTTGCCGGCAGCATGGGGCGTGTCGACTTCCCGGGCAGCAACGGCCAGCAGCTCATGGACAACATCCGCACGCACCTGTATGCGCTGCCGGACGAGACGGTCGTGTATGCCGGACATATGCAGACGACCACGATCGGCCAGGAGAAGCAAACCAACCCGTTCGTCAGGCCGTAGCGATGAGGATTGCCAGGATGGATGTGCACGACCTCGGCCGACGGATCTGCGACGAAATCGCCGGCGTGCTGGCGGCCGTCGACGCCGAGTCCGCTGACCGACTCGTGCGTGCGATCGTCGAGGCGCGAGCCGTCTTCCTCACCGGCACGGGGCGCAGCGGGTGGATCGCGCGTTGCCTGGCCGTTCGCTTAACGCACCTCGGCCGTACGGTGCACCTCGTCGGCGACGCCACGACGCCAGCCATCGGTCCGGGTGACCTGCTGATCGCCTGCAGTGGCTCGGGTCGCACGCCGTCGGTCGTCTCGCAGAGTCGCGCCGCCAAGGGGCACGGCGCCACGGTCGCGCTCATCACGGCCCGGCCGGACTCGCCAGCGGCGACCGACTCGGACCTCGTCGTGAACCTACCCGCCCCGACGCCCAAGGCCGATTCGGCCGACGAAGCGTCCGCGCCCCAAAGCATCCAGCCGATGGGCACGCTCTTCGAGCAAGCGCTGCTCGTGTTCGGCGACGTGCTCGTGGTGAAACTCTCGGACAAGCTCGACGAAAGCTATGAAGGCATGTTCGGTCGGCATGCGAATCTGGAATAGCCGTGCGGTGACAGGAACCCTTACCGATCGGGGAGACGCATCAGCATGAGCCTTTGAATCCTCGGTGGCTCCCTACGTCGTCCCTGCGGTCGGGGCGGCGGTCGGCCCGTCGGGTTTCGGTCCGAATCGGCCGCGCTCACAGGCCACGACGAACGATTCGGCCAGGCTCTTGAGCTTCTGCCAGTGGGCCCGGATGTTGTCAGCCTCGTCCGGGCTGATCCGCTCGTCGTCCGACATCGACTGGCTGACCTCGTGCAGGAGCTGACCGAACTCGCCCACCAACTGCTGCGTGGCGTGGAGGACCTCGGCGTCGACGGTGGTGGCGGCCGGCGTGGGGTTGTGGACAAAGAAGCCGCCGGCCTCGTGGCAGAGCCAGCTCACCAGGTCGGCGTGGCCCGTTACGCGGACGATCTCGGCCAGCCGGTCGAGCGGGTTCCGCGCCCCGCTGGCGTCGGCGTCCTCGTCGGGCGACGGCTGGCACCACTTGTAGACCAGCGCGGGCGAGACGCGCAGCTCCGCGGCCAAGACCTTCACGCCCACCTCATCGGCGGCCTGACGCAGCACTTCGTACGAGTGCATGATGCCCTCCGAGCCTGATCCGCACTGAGCCAACTGCAGGGATAGTCGGCGGACTGCGGTTCGCCCGATGTGGCCCAGCCGCCCTCGGCTGGGAAACCGATCGTCTACGGCCAGGGACGGTCGTGCCGCACCTGACCCGCTTCCGTGCGAGCAGCTTGGCGCGGCGCAGCGACCGCACCTCGCTCGACCAGGGATTATAATCGTCTTCGCGGCGGACGACAGGTGCCGCGAGGACCAGACATGCAGACCAAGTCCACGATCCGATCGTTGCTGAGCCAGGCGGGGCTGCGGCCCAACAAACGCTTCGGGCAGAACTTCCTCATCGACGGCAACCTGATGCGCAAGCTCGTCGAGGCGGCCGGGCTGAGCTCGGACGACATCGTGCTCGAGGTCGGCGCGGGCACCGGATCGCTGACCGAAGAACTGTCCGACGCGGCCGGGGCGGTGGTGACGGTCGAGATCGACGATCGGCTCATCGGTATCGTGCGATCTCGCCTGGCGGGTCGTGACAACGTGGCGCTGCTGCATCGCGACGCCCTGGCCGGCAAGCACGCGCTGGCCGGGGACGTCCTCGACGAGATGACCGCCGCGCGGGATCGGCTCGGTGGGCGGATGCTGCTCGTGGCGAACCTGCCGTACCAGGTGGCCTCGCCGCTGATCGTGGACCTGCTGATCGGACCGCTCGAGCTCGCGCGGCTGTGCTTCACGGTGCAGAAGGAGGTGGGCCAGCGGTTAACCGCCGGCCCGGGCGGGCGGGAGTACGGCCCGATCAGCGTGATCACGCAGGCCCTGGCGCGGATCGACAAGATCGCCGCCGTGCCGCCGCAGGCCTTCTGGCCCGCGCCGTCGGTGGACTCGGTGATGCTGCGGGTCGACCCGTTGCCGCGCGTTGATCTGGAGGCGGGCGATCCGGCGGCGCTGGCGGCGCTGGTCCGTACGGCCTTCGCGCACCGCCGCAAGACGCTTTCGTACAACCTGGCTCGGGAGATGGGAAAGGACGAGGCCGCTCGGGCCGCGGCCGCCGCCGACGTGGACGCGACGCTTCGCCCGGAGCGGTTGAGCGTGGCGGAGTACATCCGGCTGGCTCGTTACGTCGGCGAGAAGGGCGGCCGTTAGCGGCTACAGATCCAGCGCCTCGTCGCGCAGGCAGTCGTCGGTCACCTCGACGCCCGTCGGCGTGAGTCGGACCCAGCGTCGAGACCAGGGCGTCCTCCGGGCGTGCGGGTCGTCGGGATGCAGTCTCGGCCTGGCGTAGCCCTTGTCACAGAGGTAGACCAGTTCGGCGCGGAAGGCATCCCATGCCAGGCCGGACGTGACGGCCGAGACGGCACGATGCAGCACATCGGCCGGCAAGGCCGACGGGTACACGCTTCTGAGCGTCAGCAGAATCTCGCGCCGAACCTGCTTGACGAATTGCGATCGTGAGATGGTTGGCATGGCCTGGCCTCACCTGAAGGGTTGTGTCGAAGGGTCGGCATGCTCTCGCCGAGACGTCCCTCGATGGCATAAGGGGGGCGGTGGTCCGGAGGTCGCGGCGCCGTCGGCATACGCGGGGCTTGCGACCTAGCCAAGCCGGGGCCCACCCGCTACACTACGACACCCTGCGCGGCCGTGCGCCGAAAGGGCCCACCCGGCTGCGCGTCATCCGACGACACTTCAACCGAACAGGAGAGCCCTACGATGCAGAACCGTCGGCTGTTCATCGCGAGTTGTATCTCGCTGGTCGTCCTGGCCATGACGTTCGCCATCCGCGGCGACATCATGGAGGCCTTGGGCATCGAGTTCCAGCTCAGCAAGACCGAGCTGGGCTTGATGGCGGGGGCGGCGTTCTGGGGCTTCTTCTTGGCGATGGTCTTCGGCGCTCCGCTGTGCGACGCGGTGGGGATGGGCAACATCATGCTCATTGCGTTCGGTTGTCACACGGGAGGGGTTCTCTTGACGATCTTCGCCCTCGGCTTCAAGACGCTGTGGGCGGCCACGCTCGCCATCGGCATCGGCAACGGGTTGGTCGAGGCCGCGATCAATCCGTTAACGGCCACGTTGTACCCGGACCAGAAGACGCACAAGCTGAACGTGCTGCACGCGTGGTTCCCGGGCGGGATCGTGATCGGCGGGCTTCTCGCGTTCGCGCTGACGGGCGGCATGAACCTGAGCACCGACAAGGACTACGTCAAACAGGCCTTGGCCGAGCAAGCCACCGGCTCGCCCATCATCGAGGCAGCCGCCACGCAGTCCGCGGCGGTCACTCAGCCGACGACGGCCGCCCTGGAGGACCACCTCCGTCCCACGAAGCTCCAGCCGAAGGATTCGTTCGGCTGGAAGGTCAAGATGGCGATCATCCTCCTACCGACGCTGGTGTACGGCTTCCTCTTCGCGACGACCAAAACCCCGCCGACCGAGCGTGTGGCCTCGGGGGTCTCGACGGGAGACATGTTCCGCGAGGCGTTCCGCCCGCTGTTCCTGCTGTGGATGTTCTGCATGCTGCTGACGGCCGCGACGGAGCTCGGGCCTAACCAATGGATACCGAACATCCTGACGAAGACGGCCGGCGTGGCGGGCATTCTGGTGCTCGTGTGGATCAACGGTCTCATGGGCGTCATGCGATACTTCGCGGGCGCGGTCGTACATCGGTTGAGCCCGATCGGTCTGCTGATCGGCTCGGCCATCCTCTCGATGATCGGGTTGTTCATGTTGAGCTTCGCCAACAGCCCGGTGACGGCTTTCGTGGCGGCGACGATCTTCGCCGTCGGCGTGTGCTACTACTGGCCGACGATGCTGGGCGTGACGAGCGAGCGGTTCCCCAAGGGTGGTGCGTTGTTGCTGGGCATGATGGGCGGCGTGGGCAACCTGTCGGTGGCGCTGGTGCTGCCTTTGATGGGTACGGTCTACGATTCGCACGGTCCTGACATGGCCTTGCGTGTGGTGACGGTGTGCCCGGCGATCCTGATCTTCATCTTCGGCGCGATCTACCTACGGGACCGCGCGGCCGGCGGCTACAAGGCCGTCAAGCTCGGCGAGGCCGCTCCCGAGGGGGCCTTCGAGGTCTTGCAGGACAAGGACGAGGCGAGTCGCGTCGACTAGGACGCGCTTGTTGCGGGAGCCGGAAGGCGGGGGTTCGCGAACAGCAACGCTCTCCGACAGTCGCGTTTCGGTCAGGGCTGGGCTGATGGTCGGAGCCGGGCCGTCCTCGGCCCGGTCAGCGTCAACCCACGAACCATTGCGACCGGCCTGAGGACAGGCCGGCCCTGAAGAGGTCTCTCTCGCGTCTTCTCATTCGTCGGATGACGTCGCCGGTGTCGTGCGTCCCACGGCCGAGTGGAGACCGTCGATGGTCCACTGGAAGACGTGGCTGAGCATCTCGTCGCTCAGGTGCTCGGGCGCGTCGTGGAAGTGGAGGCGGCGGTTCAGGCAGGCGATCCGCTGGCAGCTCGCCAGCACGGTTCGCAAGTCGTGCGAGACGATCACGGGCGTGAGGTCGAACTCGCCCCGGATGTCGTCGAGCAGCGAGCGGAAGATGGCCTGGCCGGGCTCGTCCACGCCGACGGTGGGCTCGTCGAGGATGAGGATGGCCGGCTTGGCCGCCAAGGCGCGGGCGATCACGGCCCGCTGCTGCTGGCCGCCGGACAGATCCCCCACCGGCCGATCGGCCAGCTCGCCGATCTTCAGCACCGTCATCACGTGGCGGACGTAGTCGAGGTCGTCGCGGTCCGGGCGTCGGAACAGCCCCGTCTTGCCGACGAGGCCCATGCGAACCACCTGCCGCACCGACACGGGAAACGACCAGTCGAGGTCCATATGCTGCGGCACCCAGCCGATGATGCCGCGCCGCCGGGCTTCGTCCGGCGTCAGGCCGAGCACGCGAACGCTGCCGGTGTAGCCGTCGATGAGCCCGAGGATGATCTTCAGCAGGGTCGTCTTGCCCGCCCCGTTGGGCCCGACGACGGCCAGCGTCGAGCCGCGCCTCACGTGCAGATGGATGTCCTCCAGCGCCAGCGGCCCGCGCGGGTAGCGATACGAGACCCCGTCCACGCAGATGGCTTCATCGCCGACGTGGTCCAGGCCGACGTACGGTTCGGGTTGTCTCGACGGGTCGGACATGGTGTCGGACCTCGGGCGGCTGCCCGGTCAATTCGAGAGACCTTGAACGAGCGTGGCCAGATTGGTCTTCATCAATTCGACGTAGCTGTCATGGCCGATGACGCCCGGCGCGCCCAGCGGGTCGAGCCGATCGACCTCCACACCGGTCTGCTCGGCGATGGCGTCGAGCTGATCGACGGGAAACTGCGGTTCGGCGAACATGGTCTTGATCTTGTTGCCCTCGATGAACCGCACCACCTTCTCGATCTGCTGCGGCGAGGGCTCGGAGGCGTCGACCCATCGCAGGGCGACCTGCTTCAGGCCGTAGCGCTTGGCGAAATGTCCGTAGGCCGCGTGGAACGTCACGAACTCCTTTCGGGGTAGCGCCGCGGTCTGCTGCCTGCAATGGCGGTCGAGGTCCTGGAGCTGCTTCTTGCAGGCCTCGGCGTTGGCGGCGAACGCGTCCGCGCCCCCGGCATCGACCTCGGACAACGCCTGGGCGATGGCGTCGACGGCTCGGAGCATCTTGACCGGGTCGAGCCAGAGATGCGGATCGCCGGGTCCGTCGTGGGCGTGTGCGTGATCGCCGGCGTGGTCGTGGCCTCCCTCGCAAGCGGCCGATTCGCCGACGCTCAGCTCTTCCTCGGTGAAGAGGTCGGCCAGGACGACCACCTTGTGCTCCTCGCCGGCCGCGGCGTTGCTGCGCCGGGCCCAGTCATCCACGCCGAGACCGACGACGACGAGCAGGGCGGAGCGGGTCAGCTCCTCGACCTGTGCCGGCGTGGGCTCGTAGTGGTGTGGGCTCTCACCGGGGGGCAACAGGACGATGGTGTCGACGCGGTCGCCACCGACACGGCTGAGGATGTCCGCGAGCGGGAATATGCTGGCCGCGACGCGGACGCGCCCGTCGGGTGTTCGCGTACCGGTCGAGCCCCGTCCGCAGCCGGTCAGGGCGATGGCCACGGTCAGCGCCAAGGCGGCGGTGGCCAGGAATCCGAAGAGGCGGTGCATCGGTGATCCTCCCGCGCAGGCGACGTCGGGCCGAGGCGGCGCACCTGCACATTACTTGCATCTATCATCGTAACAGCCGTCCCCTCCCGGTCAAGGGCTGGGCTTTGCCACGCCGCGGCCGAGTCGATAGACTGAGGGGAGTATGTCCAAACTCAACCAGAAGCATGACGATTGGGTCCGGCGGCTCCGCGAGCAGGGGTTGCGGCTGACCTGCTGCCGTCGCGGCTTGCTCCAGGTGCTCGATCACGCCGAGGGCCCGCTGACCGTCGAGCAGCTCGCTCTGGGCGTGGCTCAGCTACACGTCGACCATTCCCACGACCTGTCCACCATCTATCGCACGGTCGAGGTCCTTCGGGACAAGGGCATCGTCCGCCGGGTCGAATTCGGCGACGGGGCGGCCCGGTACGAGCTGGACCAGGGGCACAACCACTACGTCCGTTGCGTCCGTTGCGGTCGAACCGACGCCATCGGCCAGTGCGACCTGGCCAAGCTCACGCGTCGCGTCGAGAAGGACTTCGGCTACGCGGTCACGGGCCATCACCTTCACCTCACGGGCCTCTGCCGCCGCTGCCGCCAGGGCTGAGCCGCGGCGCCGGTCGGCACGATACATGCGAACCGATTGCATGAAAGCCTGCGGCCCCTCGAGCCTTCCACGAGCGCGGCTGGACACGTCGGTTGGCGCCCAGTAGGCTACGATCGTCCGCGACCGATCGTTGGCTCGCGCGGCCATTCCCTGGTGTCCCAGTCGGAGACGCGTCGACATGTCTTGGACCGCCGTAGGCCTCCTTTCGTTGATGAGCATCGTATGGCCGGCCGGTGCATCGGCCGATCTGAAGCTCGACGTGCCGCCCAACGTCAACCAGAAGCCGTACCATCCGGCGGACGGATCGTCACCGACGACGAACCCGCCGCCGTTTGTGTGGGTGCCCGTCAAGGGCGCGGCGACCTACTCCGTGCACGTGGCCAAGTCGGAGGCGTTCAGCGGCGACGGCGTGCGGAGCGTGGAGGGGATCGCGTGGAGCGTCTATGTGCCGACCGAGCCGCTCGAGGCCGGCAGGTGGTTTTGGCGCTACGGCGCGGCGGACAAGCAGGGCAAGGTCCACTGGAGCAAGACGCGGGCGTTCACGGTCACGGATGAGGCGAAGGTCTTCCCCGCCCCCGATGTGGATGAGCTGATCGGCAAGATCGCCGAGGATCGGCCGCGGCTGTTCATTCCCCGCAGAGAGCTCGACGCGGTTCGCCAGCGAACGAACAAGGCGCTGCCGGACGTGATCAAGTCGCTGAAGCGCGGCTCTGATCGGTGTATCGGCGTGGACCTCGTGGCCGAACCCGAGCCGGTGACCCGCAAGAAGGGGCCGTTTCGCGGCAAGCACTACCGCGACATCTTCGTCAGGACGCGGCCTCCCATGGACCGCATGGAGACGTGCGGGCTGGCGTACCTGCTGACGGGCGAGAAGAAGTACGGCCTGGAGGCCAAACGCCGCATCCTGCACTTCTTCAGTTGGGATCCGAAGGGCACGACCAGCTACCGCAGCAACGACGAGCCGGCGATGTGGGTCATGATGCGCGGCACTCGAGGGTACGACTGGACGTACGATCTCTTCACGCCGGCCGAGCGGGAGAAGGTCGAGGCCTGCATGCGGATCCGCGCCCAGCAGTTCTTCGATTACCTCCGGAGCCGTCACTTCGCGAGCAACCCGCACAACAGCCACGCCAACCGCACCTTGGGGTTCTTGGGCGAGGCCGCTCTGTCGTTTGCCCACGAATGGCCCGAGGCGAAGGAGTGGCTCCGCTATGTGACGCAGGTCTACTGGGGTATCTTTCCGGCTTGGGGCGAGGCCGACGGCGGCTGGCAGGAGGGGCCCGGCTACTGGAACGCCTACATGTCCTTCGCCATGTACTTCATCACGGCGCTGCACGAGATCAGCGGCGTCAACCTGGCCGAGAAGCCCTTCTTCCAGAACACGCCGTACTACGCGCTCTACACCAACCCGCCGTACGCGGGGCATAGCCCGTTCGGCGACGGCCAGAGCGGGCGCCCGGGCAAGCGGCGCGGCAACCTCCTGTACTGGTTCAGCACGCTGACGCGCGATCCGTACGTCCGCTGGTATCCCGAGGCGCAGCAGAGCGGTCCGGGCGGCAACGTGCTGGGCGTGGTCTTGTACGATCCGTCGCTTAAGCCCAAACGGCCGGCCGACCTGCCGCAGGCGCGCCTGTTCGAGGGCGTGGGCCTGGTCGCGATGCACAGCGCCCTGGGCGACGCGAAGAACGATGCCTACCTGCTGATGCGGTCGAGCCCCTACGGCGGCATCAGCCACGGCCACGCGAACCAGAACGCCATTGTGGTCGAGGCCTTCGGCGAGCCGCTGGCGATCGCTTCGGGCTACTACCCGTGGTACAGCTCGCCGCATCACCACCAATGGACGCGTCAAACCAAGGCCTCGTGCGCCATCACGATCGACGGCGGGCTCGGGCAGAAGCCACGCGACCGCCACGCCAACGGCAGGATCACGCAGTTTGCCACGGGGGTGGGCTACGACCTGGCGGTGGGCGACGCCACGGCGGCCTATGCGGGCCGGCTCAAGCGGGCCCTGCGAAAGGTCATCCACGTTTCACCCGGCGTGTTCGTCGTGTTCGACGACGTCGTCGCGCCCAAGCCGGTGACGTTCGAGTGGCGCTTGCACAGCAAGAGTCAGATGCTGCTCGACAACGCGACGCGTCGGGCGCTGGTCCGCCAGGGCAAGTCGATGATGGACGTTCGGATGCTTGCGCCGAAGACGGTGCGGTGGTCGCAGACCGACGAGTTCGACCCGCCGCCCGAGGACCGAGGCGACAAGCGCCAATGGTCCAAACAGTGGCACGCCATGGCGGCGACCGTCGAGAAGACCCCGGCCACGCAGTTCCTGACGGTCCTCTGGCCCTGGAAGGACAAGGCCCCGGCGCCCGCGGCGGTCAAGCCGATCAGCCAGGCGGGCCTGCTCGGATGCGAGGTGCACCACGGCGGCCGAAACGTGGTGGTCTTCCGCGTGGCCGACCAGACCCAGGGCTCGATCACCGTGGGCGACGTCAAGACCGATGCGGTCAGCTTCGCGGTACGGTACGACCCGTCGGGCAAGCCGAGGCAGGCGGTCGTCGAGTCGGCGACGGTGCTCGAGATCGGCGGCGAGGGCGTCCTGAAATCCAAGGAGCCGGTGACGCAGGTCCTCACCGTAAAGTAGCCGCACGAGTCGCGGGGGCCAACGGCGGGAGGCGCGAACCATGCAACTGACGGGCGGACAGATCATCGCCGAACACCTGATCGCCGAGGGCGTGCCGTACATCGTGGGCATCCCCGGTCACGGCTGCATCGCCCTGGTCGATGCGTTTCTCGACAAGAGCGACCGCATCACGATGCTTCAGCCCCGTTGCGAGAACGGCGCGGTCTATCTCGCCGACGGCTACTACCGCGCATGCGGTGAGCCGCTGGCGGTCTATACCAGCATCGGGCCAGGCGCGATCAACACGGCCATCGGCGTGGCGACGGCCTACGTCGATTCGTCGCCCGTGCTCGTCATGACGGGCGATACGCACACGCACATGATGGGCAAGGGCGTGCTGCAAGAGATCGAGCGTCGGCACGACTCGGCCTTCTCGCAGATCCTCGCGCCGATCACGAAGCGTTACTGGCGGGCGACGCAGGTCGACCAGCTCCCCAACATGCTGTGGCGGGCCTTCAACGAGATGATGACGGGTCGGCGCGGGCCGGCCCTGGTCTCGCTGCCGATGAACGTCCAAGCCGACGCGGCCGACGTCGAGTTGAGCGGACGGTTCGGCCGGCGCGCCGTCGATCGTCCCGTCGGCGATGCGCGGGCCATCGAGCGAGCGGCGAACCTGCTCATGCAGGGCGAGCGCCCCGTCATCCTCGCCGGCGGCGGCATCAACGGCAGCGAGGCGTGGCTCGAGCTGCAAGCCGTGGCCGAGTTCGTCGGCGCGGCCGTGGTGACCACGTTCCAGGGCAAGGGCTGCTTCCCCGAGGACCACGACCTGGCCGGCTGGCTCACCGGTGCGAAGGGCACCCGGTGCGGCATCCACCTGGCCACCCAGGCCGACGTCATGCTCGCCGTGGGGTGCCGCTTCGCCGACGAGACGACGTCGTCGTACCGGCCGGGCTCGGCGCTCCGCATCCCGCCGGCCAAGCTCATCCACATCGACATCGACAGCGGCGAGATCGGCAAGAACTACCCGGTGGAGGAGGGCATCGTCGGCGACGCCAAGGCCACGCTGGCCGCGCTGGTGGAATGCCTTCGTGCCAACCACCAGCCCGTTGAACTCCGCGCGAGCGATTACGTCGCGGAGATCGCCCGCGTCCGCCAGGCGTGGTTCGACGAGATCAGCGCCTGGGCCGATGACGGTAGGGACCCCATGATGATCACGTGTCTGCTCCGCGAGGTCCGCGGCTTCCTCCGGCGCGACGCGCTGGTCTGCTCGAGCAGCGGCAACACGCAGGCCCAGATCCTCCAGGAGTTCCCGTTCTATCTGCCGCGGACGAACATCACGACGGCGGGCTTCAGCACGATGGGCTGGTCGTTTTGCGCGGCGCTGGGGGCCAAGCTCGCCTGCCCGGACAAGCAGGTCGTGGCGGTTGTGGGTGACGGCGACTTCATGATGACGATGGCCGAGATGGCCACGGCCGTCCAGCAGGAGATTCCCGTCGTGGCCGTCGTGGCCAACAACGTCGGCTGGCACAGCATTCGCGACTTGCAGCTTGGCGCGTTCGGCGAGGGGCGCGACATGAACGTCGAGTTCCTCGATCGGTCGGGCAACGGCTACACGCCAAACTTCGCCGACGTCGCGCGGGCGTTCGGCGCCCACGGCGAGCGGATCACCCGGAGCAGCGAGGTCCGGCCCGCGCTGGAGCGGGCCTTCGAGTCGGGCAAGCCGGCCATCGTCGAGGCCATGTGTCAGCGCGAGGCCCCGTACACCGGCTCGCCCGCCGTCGGTTGGTGGGACGTTCCGGTGCCGGCCTACCTGTCCGATCGCCGGGAGCAATACGATCGGGAGCGGGCGGAGGAGCGGATCTAGAGGTCCGCGGCTCCGCGCGTCGGCCTGGCCGCGGGACGGACATGCCGGCGTATTCTCGGACGTTGCCTGGTCACCTGGCGGCCCGGGCGTCCCGCGGTCGCTTATCGCGTGCGTGCAAACCCGTGCTGCCTTGGTCCGATAAGCCGGTGCGACCGGTGCCGCCCGCTCCGGCCGCCCGCCGCCGCCGGTCGGAGGGGCTGCTGCGAGGTTCCGATAGTGTCTCGTGCCGGCTCGACCGGACGGTGAGATTATCGGCACCATCTCCGTCCTCGGGTTCGCTCATGGTCGGTCGGACCGCCTTTGGTGTCCGCTCGGCGCTGCGCGGCGCCCTCCTCCGCATGAGTTAACGATCGCCCTGATAAGGCCCCATTTGACCCAGCCGAGGGGCCCGCCGCGCTGGCGCCTCCGATAACAGAAGTGCCTTCGGGCGGGGTCCGATACGGTGTGTGCGGACGCTGCCTCGGTCCGATCCATCGGGAGACTCGCCGCCACCATGACGACGTTTCGAGCAGCACCAGACGACGCTTCGATGCACCCGCGCCGGGCGGAGGACCAGGACCAAACGCCGCGCCGATCGGTTCTGTGCAACCGACGCGGTCGGCTCGCGGCCTTGTTCGTTGTCGCCCTGGTCCTTCGGGTCGCCTGGTGTCTGTTCAGCCACGGGCAGGCCCTGCCGTCCGATAACCCGGGCAACGACGACTGGCAGTACGACCGTATTGCAGTGAGCCTGCTGGCCGGTCATGGCTTTGCCTTCTCGGAGGGTCGGCCGACCGCCTACCGGGTACCCGTTTACCCGATCTTCCTGGCAGGGGTCTATGCCGCAATCGGCCATAGCTACCTGGCGGTCCATCTGTTGCAGGCGATCCTCGGCGCGGCGAGTTGTCTGATGCTCTACGCCTTGGCGCGCCGGTGGACCGGTGAACGAGCGGCCCTGCTTTCTGCGGCCATCCTCGCCGTCTATCCGACGCACCTCTGGCTGTCGGGCGTGGTGTACTCCGAGAACCTGACGACCCCGCTGCTGTTGCTGACGGCCCTGGCAATGACGTGGGCGTGGCGCTCGCGGTCGTGGGCTCGATGGACGCTGACCGGTCTGATCGCGGCGACGGCGGCCCTGACGCATCCGATCGTGGCGGGGTTGGTCGTGCTGCTTTCGGTGGGCACGGTAGCGATGCACGTGGTGGCGGAGCGCCCTCGCGCCTGGGCGCCGACGGCGATGGGGCTCGTCGCCGCCCTGCTGATCGGCACCTGGGTCGTGCGGAACGGCGTGGTGATGGGCGGCTTCGTTCTCTCGTCTTTGGGCGGCAACACGCTGCTCGGCGCGAACAACGTCATCACCCTGAAGGACCCGAACTACCACGGCGGGTGGGTCAACGAGTGGTACATCCCCGGGGCGTGGGAGACGATCGGCCGTGTGGACGACGAGCTGGACCGCAGCCGGCGCATGAGCTCGTTCGGCCTCGCATGGCTTGGCGAACACCCGGATTTGTGGCCCCGCCTGGTTTGGTACAAGCTCGCGCGCTTCTACGGTCCCTTCCTGAACGAGCGCTGGTCGGCCGAGGGCCTGGTCTATCTGGGCAGCTACGGGCTGTTGTCGCCCTTCATGGCGGTCGGCCTGTGGGGGATCGTTCGTCGAGGCTGGGGCAGCCATACGCTCGCGACGAAGCTGATGATCCTCACGACGCTGGCCTACTACACGCTGGTCGTCATCGTCTTCTGGGGATCGCCTCGATTCCGCTTGACGATCGAGCCCCTCCTGATTCTCGCGGCCGCCGCGGCCCTGGTGCGTTGTCCCGCCTGGCTGACCGCGGCCGTGTCGTCTCTTCGGCCCGAGCGCCGATGGCAACTCCAGACCCAAGCCGTATAATGCCCGCCTTGGTGGGGGTGTTGTCGATCTTGCGGAGAGTTCAGCCATCAGGTGGCCTCGTCTGCGTCGTTCCGGTGGTACGTTCTTCGGCGGCGTCTTCCTGCCCGAAGAGAAGTCGCCCGTGGGCGACCGTCCCGTTGAGGCGCTCCCCCTGGCCCGCCGTCTTCGCGTCCCCCTGACCGGTGCCGGGGCCGAGCAACCCGTTCCCGCCGTCAAGCCCGGACAGACGGTCCAGCGAGGTCAGGTGATCGCCCGTTCGTCTCGGCGCGGCCTCTGTGTGCATGCGCCGGTATCCGGGCGGGTCTCCAACCTGTCGCTCGTCGACACGCCCTTTGCCTGTGACGTGCTTAGCGTGGTCATGGAACCCGACCAAGATCAGCCCTCACCGATGGTCGCCGTCTCCGCCGTCGACGCCCGGGCGCCGGACGACCTCGACTTGGAGGGCCTGCTGACGCGGCTTCGCGAGGCGGGCGTGACGGCGACGACTCCGACGGGGCGCGGCCTGCTCGATGCGCTCGAGCGCCGGGGCGAGCGGACGGTCCAGCATGTGGTCGTCAACGGCATGGAGTCCGAACCTTACCTGACGGCCGAGTACCGCATGCTGAGCGAGCACGCCGGGTTGCTGGTCGGCACTGCCGGTCTGATCAAGCAGGCCGTCGGCGCGCATCGGTTGTGGCTGGCGGTCGACCGGGCGAATCACGTGCTGGTCCAGCAGCTTCGCGGCCTGGCTAAGGGCACGCCGCTTCGGGTTCGACCATTGCCCAACAAGTATCCCCAAGGGGCGGTGCCCCTGCTGATCCATCGCATGTTCGGTCGCGAGATCCCTTACGGCCAGTCGGCCTTGGACGTCGGCGTATTGGTGGTCGACGTAACCTCTCTGTGGGCGGCCGCCTTCGCCTTGTCCGGTCGGCCGTTCACGAGTCGCGTTGTCACGGTGGCGGGGGACGCGGTGGCCCGGCCCGGCAACCTCGAGATCCCCTTCGGCACGCCGATCGAGCACGTGGTCAAGCAGGTCGGCTTGAACGGTCCGATCGATCGGGCGATCGTCGGCGGCCCGATGACCGGCCTGGCGCTGGAGGATCTCGCTTGCGTCACGACGCCGCAGGTTGGAGCGCTCATCCTCCTTAGCGATGAGCAGCCGGTCGCCCGCAAGCCCGGCCCGTGCATCCGGTGCGGCTGGTGTACGGACGATTGCCCGGTCGGGCTCGATCCGACGTCGGTCCTGGACGCGGTAGAGGCTTACCATCTCGACGCCGACACGCTCGCGAAGCGTTGTGGCCGCGGCAAGATCGATCTTGCCGAGCGCATCGAGGATATCGCCGTCTTGTATCCGCATGCGTGCCTCGGGTGCGGTGTGTGCTCCTACGTCTGCCCCGCCAGCCTGCCTCTGGCCGAGGGCTTGGCCCGCGCGTGCGCCCTGGTGCCTCCGGTCCCATGAGACGACGAACCGACCATGACGAGCAGCCGCTTCGACTCCATGTGGGTCCGGCCCCGCACCTCGTCGGTGGCGACTCCTTCTCCCAGATCACGCGAACGATGCTGGCGGGCGCGACCCTGGTGGGGTTAGCCGGTGTGGCGCTGTTCGGCCTGGGGGCGATCCGCATCCTGGCCGTCGCCGTAGGGACTGCGGTGGCGGCCGAATGGGGCTTCGTTCGGGCCAGCAACGGACGCATGACGCCGACCTACGACCATGCCGCGCTGATGGGGCTGCTGCTCGGGCTCACCTTGCCCGTCGGTCTGGTGGACGCGGCCGGCTATCACCCGCTGCCGTGGTTTGTCCCGCTGGTGGCCAGCCTGACGGCCATCGTCGTCGGCAAGGGCCTGCTCGGCGGCTTCGGCAACTACCTGTGGCATCCCGCGCTGGTGGGGCGCGTGGTTGCCGAACTGCTCTACCCCGAGCGGATGCACCCGAAGCTGTGGATCGTCCTGTCGCCCGGGCACCTGTTCGCCGCCCGGCCCGACCCGGTCGCGCCCGAGGGCTACCTTGGCTGGCGCGAGAGCGAGATTCCGGAATCGGCCACGGCATGGGCGCTGGACCGACCCGTCGAGCTGCTCCGTGAGGCGGCCGAGGCCGTCGGCGGACGGGACGGCGTCCTGCTGGCGCTCATCCGCGACCGCTTGCCGCCCTGGGACGACACGTTGATCGGCGGCACGCCGGGTGGCATCGGCGAGACGTCCTCGCTCTTGCTGGCCGTGTGCGGGCTGTATCTGGTGTACCGGGGCTACGTCCGATGGTTCCAGCCGGCCAGCGTGCTGGTCGGCGTGGTCGTCGCGGCGGTCGTCCTACCGATTCCGCTCGGCGACGAGGGCGGGCTGCTCTGGATGCCCGGCTTTAGCGGCGAGGCCGGACTGCCGCTCGGTCTCGTCTACGTGCTGTTCCATCTGACGACGGGGCAACTGATGTTCGGCGCGGTGTTCCTGGCGACCGACACCGTCTCCTCGCCGCGGACCGGGCGCGGTCAGGTCCTCTTCGGGCTCGGGATCGGTGCCCTGACGATCGCCATGCGGCTGTATATCCCCGTGCCCGGCTCGTGCTACTGGTCGATCCTAGCTATGAACACGTTCGTGGGGCTCATCGATCGCTACACGCTGCGTCGTGTGATGGGCACGTAAGGCCGCTGCGAGCTTCGTCCCGCCGTGTCACACCGAGGCGGTGAGCACGGCCGACGGCGGCCGCTCCGGCGGCATTGCGGCGATCCCGCCGGCGTCGCTACACTACACGTATCATGCCGACATGACATCTCGAGCCTAGTCGATCAGGAGAGATCCGCGTGACGATTCTAGCCATCCTTCTCGTTGCGGTAGCCTCTTACCTTATTGCGGCCCGGTTCTATGCGACCCGGATCAGCCGTGCCTTCGGCGAGGACCCGACGCGTCGGACCCCGGCGGTTGCCTTGGCCGACGGCCGGGACTACGTGCCCACGCGGACGCCGGTCGTCTTCGCCCACCACTTCGCCAGCATCGCCGGTGCCGGGCCCATCGTCGGGCCGGTGCTCGCGTTGTACTTCGGTTGGCTCCCGGCGGTGCTGTGGGTCATCTTCGGCGGGGTGCTGTTCGGGGCGGTGCACGACTATGTGGCCACCTACACGGCCGTCCGTGAGGGCGGTCGGAGCATCGCCGTGGTGGCCAGGCGTTTGATGGGCCGGGCCGCGTTCGTGCTCCTCACGTTCTTCTTGGTGGCGGTGTTGACGCTGGTCTGCGCGGCGTTTCTGAACCTATCCGCCGTCGCCCTGACGAGCGTCGTGCCCCTGGCCATGCTGGGACTCAGCGAGAGCCAGACCCTCTTCAGCGTGATCGACGGACCGCACCCCATCACCGGCGAACCGACGCAGCTCGCCCAGATCGGCGGCATCGCGAGCATGAGCGTGATCGTCATCACGGCCTGTTCGCCCCTGATCGGACTGCTGTACTTGCGACGTCAAGCGGCCGTGTGGGCGTGCTCCATTCTGGCGATCGGTATCTGCGCGATCTCGCTCGTGATCGGTCTGTACTACCCGGTTCGGATCGAGCCGCTGCACTGGAAGCTGTTGATCAGCGCGTACGTGCTGATCGCCTCGGGCCTACCGGTCTGGATCCTGCTTCAGAGCCGCGATTTCATCAACGTGCACATCCTTTACGTCGGCATGACGCTGGTGGTGATCGCGCTCGTCGGCGCGATCGTCTCGGGCGGTGCGGCGCTCGCGACGGACGCGATCCCGGCCGACAACATCGCCATCGCGCAGGCCAAGCTCGGTCCGATGTGGCCGGTCCTGTTCATCACGATCGCCTGTGGGGCGGTCAGCGGTTTCCATTCCCTCTGCGCCGGCGGCACGACGTGCAAGCAGCTCAACAGCGAGCGGGCGGCTCGGCAGGTCGGCTTCTACGGCATGCTGCTGGAGAGCTTTCTGGCCGTGCTGGTGATCTGCGTGCTGATGGTGGGCCTCAGCTATGCGGGGTACCAGGGCTTGCTCTACCCGACGGCCACGGGCTCGAAGGGTAACGCCGTCTTGACGTTCGCGATGGGCGTGGGACACACGGCCGCCAAGGGCCTGGGCATCTCGGTCGCCGTCGGCGCGATCGGGGCGATGCTGCTGCTGGAGGGTTTCCTCGTCACGACGCTCGATACCGCCGTACGGTTGACGCGGTACCTGCTGGAGGAAGGCTGGGCGACGATCTTCGATAAGTACGACGTCTACGCCGGTCATCCGGCGGCCACGGCCAAGACGAGTGCCGAAGAAGAGCCCACCCCGGTCGGCGCGGGCGGCTTGAGCGTGCCCGCCGATCGGCCGGTCGCAGACCCAACCGGCGGCGAGGGCGGCTTGCCGACCAGAGGGGTCTTCCGCGGCCTGCTCTTGATGACGCGGCACTACTGGTTCAACTCGGCGTGTGCGGTGGGACTGATGCTGGCGCTCGGCTTGGGCAACGGCTACAAGGCGCTGTGGGGCATGTTCGCCGCCAGCAATCAGCTCCTGGCGGCCATGGGCCTGCTGATCGGCTCGCTGTGGATCCTGCGCCGCGGGCGGACGGTGTGGTTTACACTCGCGCCGTGCCTGGCGATGCTCGCCACGACGTTCTACATGCTGATCGGCATTTTGCTGCCGAAGTACTTGAAGGCCTGGCCGGGTAGCGCGGCGCTGCTGATCGCCGACATCGTCGTGATGCTCTTGAGCGTGGGTGTGCTGGTGATCGCGCTGCGGACGGCGATCACGCGTCGGTGGGTCGTGGCCGAGCCCTGGACGCCGCCGGCAAGTCCGGCGCAAGAGGTTAAGGCCGCTGGTTGAGCATCCCGTTGTCATCCCGTCGACGGCGTGTATCATGGAGGCAGGTGCAGGGGCGCCGGATGCGGGAGGTCCAGGTCGGTGTCGCAGACCACGCCGGATGCCAAGACCGATACGCTCGAATCGACGGACACGGAGATCCTGCCCCCGTACAAGGTTATCCTCCACAATGACGACGTGAACGACATGGGCCGCGTCGTCGAGGTGATCTGCAACCTCACGCCGCTCGAGGTCGAAGAGGCGATCGAGCGGATGCTTGAGGCGCACAACACCGGCGCGGCGGTTCTTCTGGTGACCCACCGCGAGCGGGCCGAGCTTTACGTCGAGCAGTTCCACAGTTGTGGTCTGACCGTCACGGCCGAACCCGATGTGTAGTTCCGAGCTCTCCGCAGGCGGCGGCCCTGACGGGGGCCCGGGGAGGGCGAGGCTCCTGCCGAGCCGGAAGGCTCACGAAGCAACGTTCCTTGACAGTCACGTTTCCGAGTAGCGCACCGGTTTTGGCATTCGCGTCCTCGACTGCCGAAGCCATCGGGTGACCGGTGGTCCGATGCCGGTTACGATGCAGCGTGCTTCTGTCTTCTAACTTCTGTCTTTCGATTCTTGTCTCCCGACTCCCGCGTTCCGCCTCCGGTTCGAATCGGCTTGGATCGTGCCCCGGTTTGCGGTACGCTCGCGGGCCGTTGAGGGTACCCCTGTTGTTCCTAGCATGGAGACGCGAGCTATGACCGTTAAGCAGGCGCGGACGCGCATGTGTTCCCTGGGTAGAGCCTTCCTGATCGCAATGCTTCCGTTCGGGTCCTTCGTGATGTCGAGCGAGGCGGGGGCGGCCGAGCCGATCGATATCGGCGGTCGTCTGGAGCTGTTCGTGGATGACTACCTGATCGACAGCATGGACGGCGCCGAGCTCGAGCTGCACCACCCCGAGTTCAAGAACGTCGCCATCGCCTTCGACAAGCCCTGGGAGGGCAACACGTGCTGCTACGTGACGGTCTTCCGCGACGGCGACATCTGCCGCGCCTACTACCGCGGCTCGAACTACAGCCCGAAGACCAAGAAGATCGCGACCCAGCAGGTCTGCTATGCCGAGAGCAAGGACGGCATCCACTGGACCAAGCCCGAGCTCGGCATCGTGGAGTGGGACGGCTCCAAGGCCAACAACCTGATCTGGTCGGGGCCGGGCTCGCACAACTTCGCCCCGTTCAAAGACAGGAACCCCGACGCCAAGCCCGAGGCTCGTTACAAGGCGATCGCGCGGGTCAAGGGCGGGCTGGCGACGTACAAGTCGTCGGACGCGATCCACTGGGAGTTCCTCAGCCGCAAGCCCGTCATCACCAAGGGCGCGTTCGATTCGCAGAACCTGGCCTTTTGGGACACGGTCCGCAAGTGCTACGTCGACTACCACCGCGTCTTCCTCAAGGGGGTCCGCGACATCGTCACGTGCACCTCGAAGGACTTCCAGACCTGGACCGACCCCGTCCCGCTCGACTACGGCGACGCTAAGTCGGAGCACCTCTACACCAACGCGATCACACCGTACGACCGCGCGCCGCATATCTACATGGGCTTCCCGAAGCGGTTCCGACCCAAGCGCCGCAAAGGCGACCACCAGCACCCGGGCGTGTCCGACGGCGTGTTCATGACCAGCCGCGACGGCGTGCACTTCCATCGGTGGCAGTCGGCGCTGCTCCGGCCGGGCCTGCAACCCTCACGGTGGGTCAATCGCAACAACATGATCGCCTGGGGCATGATCGAGACCAAGAGCGATCTGCCCGGTGCGCCGAACGAGATATCCATCTACTCCACCGAGGGCTACTATGTCGGGCCCGAGTTCCTTCGCCGGCACACGATTCGCCTCGACGGCTTCGTCTCGGTCAGCGCCGGCTACGACGGTGGGGAGATGACCACCAAGCCGATCACCTTCTCGGGGCAGCGCCTGGTCATGAACTTCTCGACCAGCGCGGCCGGCAGCATTCGTGTTGAGCTCCAGGACGCGGCCGGCAAGGTCGTGCCCGGCTTCGCGCTGGCCGACTGCCCGGACATCTTCGGCGACGAGATCGAGCGCGTCGTGCAGTGGAAGGGCGGCGACGACCTGAGCAAGCTGGCGGGCCAGCCCGTCCGGCTGCGCTTTGTTTTGAAGGACGCGGACGTGTACGCGATCCGGTTCGCCTCGAAGCGTCCCGAGTAGGCGATCGGCGGACGAGCGATGCAGCGCGCGATCAACACCCGGCTCTCCCATCCGCAGCTCGACCTGATCGAGGCCGCCCGCCACTGTGCCGAGATCGGCTTCGAGGCCGTCGAGCTGACGGTCGAGCCGAGCGGCCCGCTCACGCCCGCCGCCGACGAGAAGACGTGCCGTCGGCTGCATCAGGACCTGCGCGATGTGGGCCTGGGTGCGACGTCGCTGACGGGCGGGCCCGGACCGGCTCCGTCGTTGGGAGCGCCGGATGAGGACGAGCGCGAGAGGGCGCGAGCGGGGATCCTGGCCATGCTCGATCGGGCGATGTGGCTCGGGGCCCGCGCGATCGTCGTCGAGCCGGGGTTCGTGGGCGGCTGGAACGCCGCGAAACCGCGAAGCCGCTACGCCGACACCTTGTACCAGACGTACGAGTCCCTCCGAGGGTTGACCTTCGAGGCCGAGGCCAGGGGCGTGTCCATCGCCCTGAGGAACGTGAACCTCCTCGGCCGGTTTCTCCTCTCGCCGGTCGAGACGGCCGAGCTGATCGACCGCGTGAACAGCCCCTGGGTGGGGGTGTGCCTCGACACGGGTCTGGCGCTGAGCACCGGCTATCCGGAGGACTGGGTATCCTCGCTCGGCCCGCGGATCGTCCGCGTCCGTGTCAGCGATTACGACCTGTCGCGGGGCGGACCTGATGCGATCTGCGATCCGTGTGACGGCGATGTGGATTGGCCCGCCGTCATGCAGGCGCTGGCCGACGTGGGCTACGACGGGGCCTTGATCTACGACGGCGCTGGCGACCCGGCCGATATCAAGCAGCGACTTGATCGATTGATGGCGATGAGGAGCGGCGCCTAGAAGCCGTCGCCCACGGTGTGACGCCTTGCGGGAGGTCTAGGGTCCCCTCGGGCCGAACCGTGCCACAAGCAACGCCCCTTGACGGGCGCGTATCGGGCAGACGCGTTGCGACGTCGGCGATCAATCTCCGTCGACGACCTCATCGTCCGGGCCGCTCATATCGCGTTTGCAGATCTCCCGCACGACATTCAACGCATAGCTGCCGGCCGGCAGGAAGAAGCGCAGCTCGATGAAGTCGCCGCGGTCGTCGCGGTCGGCATCGATGCCGACCTCGGTCAGCGGGACCCGCAGCGGGCGTCGTCCGCCCTTGATGCGATGGGCGCCCTTGGCGCGGAAGCTCTCGAGCGTGAGGCCGTCCTCCGCCAGGACGGCGTCCTCCATCTCGGCGACGGGGCCCTCGGCCTGCTTCATCTTGTAGCCGAACATCGGGCCGGTCGGGCTGATCTCCAGGGCGTCACAACGCGGCTGCTCGACTTCGGCATTTTCGACCAGGAACACGCCGCCACGCGGATGCTTCTGTGCAAGGTCACCGGGCAGAAGCCGGTCGATACGATCCATCCGCTCCGCCACCACCCGGTTGAAGAGCCAACTCTGATAGGCCGAGACGTAGAAGCGGCGAAGCGGCTTGTCGATGGCTCGATACGCCCGCTCGGCATCGCCGCTGGTCCGCTCGAGCGTGCGGCAGATGCGCCGTTCCATGTGGAACGCATACGGCCAGGCCTCGGCGGCCTCGGCGTAGCGGCCGGTCTCGTAGTGGTCGCGGGCCCTGGCGACGGCCGGCGGATCGTCGTCGCGCGGCGAGCCGACGAGGACGCGGATGCACGCGTCCCAGTCCTGCAGCAGGGTCGCCCGGCCGACCTGCCACGTGTCGCCGCGCATGCCGAACCGTTGGGGACCGAAGTGGTTCGGCAGGCCGCGGCGCTGCAACACCTCGAAAACGCGTTCGACGTCATCCAGCCTTCCGGGGTCCGCCTCGTGGAGGCGGATCGCGAAACGGTTGCCCAACAGATGCCCGATGCGGAGCTTGTTGCCGTGGCGCGCGACGTCGACCACGCGAACGTTCGGCAGCTCGAGATCTTCGACAACCGCGGGATCGACGTGCTCGACGCTGAGCCATTGATGCGTCACGGCACGGGCATCCTTGAGCCCGGCCGAACCGATCTGCCGGGGGTGTACGCCGATCGCCTTGGCGATCCGCCGTGTGGCCTCCATGGTGGGGATGCCGCGCTTCTCGATGAGCAGGTACGTGTGCGTGCCCTCGCCGGACGGCTCGTACAGCGGCACCTCCTCAACGCGGAAGTCCTCGGGGTCCGTCTTGATCAGGCCGGGCACGGGCGGGATGTCGGCGGTCAGGAAGGGCAGCACGCCTCGCTCGTTCATGGGCTACCGTGCCGGCGCGTAGCCGGCGGCCTCCGACTCGAGTCCGTAGCGCTTCATCTTCTTGTAAAGCGTGGTCCGGTTGATGTCGAGCGCTTCGGCGGTGGCCTGGCGATTCCAGCCGTTGGCCTCGAGCGTGGCCAGGATGATGCGCTTCTCCGGCGCCTCGAGCGCCTGCTTCAGCGACATCGGCTTGAAGGCCCCTTCGCTCGGGGCGTCCAGGCTGGTCGACTCCCGCACCGTGTTGGGCAGGTCGTCGGGCGTGATCTCCTGGCCCTTGGTCAGCACGACGGCCCGCTCGATGCAGTTCTCCAGCTCGCGGACGTTGCCCTTCCACGCGTAGCTCTGCATGAGCTGCATGGCCTCGTCGGTCAGTCCACGTAGGGTCTTGTTGAGCTGCTGGCGGTACTTCTTGAGGAAGAACTCGGCCAGGAGCGGGATGTCGCCGATACGCTCGCGCAGCGGCGGCACCTGGATGGTGACCACGTTGACGCGATAGAAGAGGTCTTGGCGGAAGCGATCGGCCTCGACCTCGGCGGCCAGGTCTTTGTTGCTGGCCAGGATGACCCGCGTGTCGACCGACTCGGTCTTGTTGCTGCCGACGGGTTCGAACTGGCGCTCCTGCAAGACGCGGAGCAGCTTGACCTGCAGCGCAGGCGAGGCGGCGCTGATCTCGTCCAAGAACACCGTTCCCCGATCGGCCGCCTTGAACTTGCCGTCCTTGTCGCTGACCGCATTGGTGAACGCTCCCTTGACGTGCCCGAACAGCTCGCTCTCGAGCAAGGTCTCCGGCAGCGCGCCGCAGCTCACTTCGACGAACGGCTTGTCGCGACGGCTGCTGCGGTAGTGGATCGCGCGGGCGATCAGGCTCTTGCCGGTGCCCGACTCGCCCTGGATGAGCACCGTGGTCGTCGAGTCGGCCACGGCCTCGATCAGGTCGAAGATCTTCAGCATCTGGTAGTCGTGGCCGATGATGTTGTCCAGGCTGTACCGCAGATCGAGCTGGCGGCGGAGGTCCTGGTTCTCGCGGATCAGCGCCTGTTGCTTGACGGCCCGTTCGACCACCAGGCGGATCTCGTCGTCGATGATGGGCTTGGTGAGGTAGTCGTACGCCCCGAGCTTGATGGCTTCGACGGCCGAGTCGATCGTGCCGTAGCCGGTGATCATGATCACCACGGTGTCGGCGTAGCGCTCCTTGATCGCCCGGAGCAGGTCGAACCCGTCCGACTCGGCCATGTTCACGTCGGTGATCACGACTTGATAGGGACGCTTGCTCAGATGGCCCATCGCCTCGTGCACCGACTCGGCCCCGTCCACAACGTAGCCTTCCAGGCGTAGGAACTCCGAGAGCGATTCGACGATGATGCTGTCGTCGTCGACGATGAGAAGCCTTGTGGGCTCTTGCGTCATCCGGTAATCCCCCTTGCCGGCCGGTCGGGCGGTGCCGCGGGACCGGCGGCGCAACTGCTGAGCGGCACGCGGACCTCAAAAACCGCGCCCCCTTCGGGACGGTTCGACGCCGTGATCTGGCCGTTGAACCGCTCGACGATGTCACGCGAGACGGCCAGGCCCAGGCCCGTTCCCTTGCCCTGTTCCTTGGTTGTGAAAAACGGCTCGAAGACGCGCGGGATGTCCTTGGGCAGCCCCGGGCCGGTGTCCTCGAAGCGCACCACCACGCACCCGTCGAGCTGCTGCGTGGATATCGTCAGCGTCCCGCCGTCGCTCATGGCGTCGATGGCGTTCTTCGTCAGGTTGCAGAAGACTTGGAAGAGGCTGCCCGCGTGCAGGGGCGGCATCCTTTCGTGCAGGCTCATGACGATGGTGACCTGACCGGCCGACGCCTCGGCGGACAGGGCCTTGACGGCCTGGTCCACGAGCTCGTTGACGGTGGTGGGTTCGAAGTCCGACGGCGAGGCGCGGCTGAACTGGAGCAGCTCGCGGATGATCTGCGTCATCCGCAGCAGACCCTTTCGCGACTCGGTGAGGTAGCGTTCCACGCGATCGTCGTCGGTCTCCTGGGTGACGCGAAGGGCGAGATTGATGTAGCGCAGGATGCCGTCCAGCGGGTTGTTCAGCTCGTGCGCCACGCGCGCGGCGAGCTTGCCGACGGCGGCCAACCGCTCGCTGATGGCCAGGCGGCGTTCCATGCTGGCCTGGAGGGTGACGTCCTCCAGGACGAGCAGGCCGCCGATGATAGCGCCGTCCGTCTCGTCGGTCAGGGCGATGCACGAGAGGTTGACCAGCAAGTCCTGCTCGCCGTCGCGCCGAACCGTGATGCTGTTGAAGCGGGCCGTCTGACCGGAAGCGAGGACCTTCCTCAGCTCCTGGTCCCAGGCCTCGTACTGGGCATCGACGGTGGCCCGTTCGAGCGATTCGGCCAGCGAGCCCTCGGCGGCGATCAGCGCGTCGGCCGAGGGATTGCTGTCCCTGACGCGAAGATCGCGATCGAAGGTGATCACACCGACGGGCAGCGAGCGGAGGACATGGGCCGACAGGCATCCGAGTCGGTGAGACGCGGTCGCGGTGAGCTCAGGCAGGCTTGTCTCGGGTGTTCCCGATGGCGTCGGGCCTTGCGTCATGTCGGTCGAGTCCCTCGTGGTGGCTGCGTCCGCCGGCAGCGCCCTCTGTCTTCGAGGGCATGTTGCCCCCAGGCATCGGCAGTGGGGTATCGGCGAAACACGTAAGCCCTAGCTGAAGTTGATTCTACAATCCCAGGCGCGGGAATCAAGGGAATGTTTGCATTTGGCAACGTTCGGCCCACGCTGCTTGTTGCCCTGACGCCACAAATACCCCATCTTGTGCCGCGGACCGGTCGCAAGTGAATCACGGGCGGACCGGGGTGCTGATGGATCTCAGAGCGCGTGGGAAGGCGCGGTGGCTAGCGGTGGGAGGTCAGGTAGGCCCGCCGATTGATCTCGACGAGCACGACGCTCTTCAGGCCTTTGTGGTAGATCAGGTTGCAGTAGGAGTCGACCAACAAGGGGCGATACACGCCGGTCTGAAACTTACCGCGAATCCACGCGGCCCCGTCGTTCTGGAGGCGGAGCTCGCGGATGGACGTAGGCCATTGCCCCCCAACCGGCTCACCCACCACGGCCACCAGCCCGACCACCGTGCCCCTCGTGAAGTCCGGCATCGGGCTGTCCAGGCCGGTCTGGGAGCAAAACCGCTTCCACGTCTCCGGCTTGCGGATCTCGATGAGGGCATATTCATTGCACAGCGTGCAGATGTGGTCGACAAGGGGCTCTTGCCCGAGTGGAATGCGGACCCGCCACTGCGTCTCGGGTTGGATGGAGGGTGACGTGGCCAGGGCGGCCGGGTCGATGCGGATCGTCTGTGGAGCCGATTGCGGGCCTGGTTGGGCCGCGCACCCCGCTAGCAGTATTGCTAGGCAGGTCCAAACGGAGACGGCAGTCCACCCTCGTGCCTTCACGGCAAAGCACCCCCGTTGGGTCGTAGCCTGGCTTGATGGCTGCTGGCCGGCATTGCAAACGGCCGGCGGCGACAGTAGGCTTGGCAGGTCGGCGATATGGGCCAAGCATCCTCAGTATAACGTCTCGGTCACAAAAGCCTAGGGGTTTCTGAAAATGATCGTGGGTGTGGTCAAGGAGACCAAATCGGACGAGTACCGGGTGGGCCTGACACCGGTGGGAGCCGAGCTTCTACGGCAGTCGGGGCACGAGGTCCTCATCGAGGCCGAGGCCGGTTTGGGCTCGGGCCTGCCCGATAATGAGTACGCCGATCAGGGGGCCGAGATCGTGCCCAGCGCGGCCGATGTCTGGGCTCGGTCGGACATGATCGTCAAGGTCAAGGAGCCGCAACCGGCCGAGATCGAGCACCTTCGGGCTGGGCTGACGGTCTTCACCTACTGGCACTTCGCGGCCGATAAGGCCTTGTTCGAGGCGGTGTTGGACTCGGGCATCAACGCGGTGGCCTACGAGACGATCGAGGACAAGGCCGGTCTCTTGCCGCTGCTGACGCCCATGAGCGAGGTCGCCGGCAAGATGAGCATCCAGGAGGGGGCCAAGTACCTCGAAAAGCCGATGCTCGGTCGCGGCATCCTGCTGGGCGGCGTGCCGGGGGTGGAGCCGGCCAACGTCGTCATCATCGGCGGCGGCGTGGTGGGCACGAACGCGGCCAAGGTCGCCGCCGGGCTCGACGCCCGGGTCATCATCATGGACGTGAACATCGACCGGCTGCGGTATCTGGACGACATCATGCCCGCCAACGTCCACACGATCTACTCGGACGCACACACGATCCGGCGGTACTGCCGCGTGGCCGACCTGGTCATCGGCGCGGTGCTGATCCCCGGCGCACGGTGTCCGGTCCTAGTGGGCGAGCCGCTGGTGAAGGGGATGAAGCCGGGCGCGGTCATCGTCGACGTCGGCATCGATCAGGGCGGCTGCATCGAGACGTCCCGCCCGACCACGCACAAGGAGCCGACGTACACCGTCCATGAGGTCGTGCACTACGGGGTGACGAACATGCCAGGGGCGGTGGGTCGGACGAGCACGTTCGCGTTGACCAACGCGACGCTCCCGTACGTGCTGCGGCTGGCGAACCTCGGCTTGGACGGCGCGGCCTCGAGCGATCCCGGTATCGCCTTGGGGTGCAATATCCTCGCCGGGCGCGTGACGAACCCCGCGGTGGCCGAGTGCTTTGGCCTGCCTTGCGAGCCGATCAGGTAGCGCGAACCGCCCGCCCGGGTGAGGCTGGTTTCGGAGCGGCGCCCATCAGGGAGCTGTGTTGTTCGAGCGATTCAACGGCAACGCTCCCTGACGGTCGCACGAACAGCAACGCTCCCTGACGGTCGCGTCTCTGATCATGCGTCTGCTCTAGGTGCGGACCTGCTCTTTGGGCAGACCAGCTTCGTGAGCAGTGCCTGGTATGTGCCGCTTCCCTGATAGTGCGCTGCTGACACAGCAGGGGTACATGGCAGCGGCGGTCTAGCCGCGAGATGAAGACACCGATCGGGGATGTCACGCACCCGTGAACCGTCGAGGTGTTCGGACCATTGGCGAAGGCCGCCGAAACCGGTTAGGCTGGTAGGGATACCGGCAGGGCGCGAACCGGGCGCGCCGCAACAAGGTAGGAAACGGTGTGGTACGGCTCCCCGCCCGTGCCGGTTGGGCCGCCCTGGCCTGGGGCGGCTGGGCTACCTGCGTGCAGGATTCGCTCCACGGCTGAGACGGCCTGCAGCCCGCTTAGGCATTACCAGAGAGGACCTCAGCTAGCATGAAAAAGTGGCTGGTGCTGGGCATCATCGCGGCGATCGTCGGAATCGGTTACTACATGCTGATCACCTTCGTGACCTACACGCCGCCTTGGCTTGCCGGCGAGAAGACCAAGGTGGAGCGGGGCGACATCCGCGCGCCGATCACGGCCAGCGGCCGCGTCCAGCCCAGACGCTGGATCGAGATCAAGCCCGAGGCCAGCGGCGAGGTCACGCACATCCTGGTCGAAGAGGGCGACTTCGTCCTGGCCGGCGACACGCTCGTTGTGCTCGACCCGAACGATGAGCAGCGGAATGTCGAAATCGCCCAGCTTCAGCTTCAGGATGCCGAGACGCAGCTCGCCATCGCCGAAGAACAGGCGATCAAGGCCAGGGAGGCGGGGATCACGCAGGCCGAGGCGAATCTCGCGGTTGCCCAAGCTGAGGAGGAGCAAGCGGAGGTCGCTCGCAAGAAGCTGGAGGGGCTGGAGGAGATACGGCGTACGGAGTACGAGTTGTCCTTGGCTGTGGCAAAGCACGAGGGGACTCAGGCACGCGTTAAGGCCGCTGGGGCCGCGAAGAAGGCGGCAGAATCGGACGCGCGGCTCGCGGCCAAGCAGGTCGACCTGAGTCAGAAAGCCGTCGAGACGGCCAAGCGGAACCTAAGCGAGGCGCAGGAGCGGCTCGACGAGACGATCATCAAGGCGCCGCAGGACGCGATGGTCTCGAAGATGGCCGTCCAGGTCGGCCAACTCGTCCAGTCGGGCACGAAGTCGCTGACGGGCGGGACGGCGCTGCTCAAATTGGCCGATACCGGCAAGCTGTACGTCGTGGCGATGGTCGACGACGCGGACTTCGGCCTGATCCGCAAGATCGCCCCGCCCGAGGCCCGGCCGCAGATGAAGCCCGGTCTGGGCGCCCAGCGCGCCAAGCGGCTCGAGCGGGAGAAGGCCATCCCCGATCGCAACACCACACAGCCGGCGACGGCCGGCGCGAACCCCGGTCCGATGTCCGTCGAGCAAGATGAGACGCCCACGACCGCACCCGACCTCAAGCCCGAGCAGCGCGTCAAGGTGCTGGTCGACACCTTCCCGGACGAAGACTTCTGGGGCGTGATCGAGCGGATCGATCCGGAGGGCGAGGTGCACGGGGCGATCGTGCAGTATCGCGTGCACGTGCGGCTCGTCAGCGAAAACAGCTACGAGATGCTGATGCTCGGCCTGCCGGCGCAGGTGGAGTTCACGGCCGAGAGCCGCGAGGATGTGCTCAAGGTCGAGAGCCGCTGCATCCGCAAGCGGGGCGACGAGTATGGCGTGTACGTGCCCGCCCCGACACAGCAGGACGCCCTGGCCACGCGGTTCGTGCCGGTGCGGACGGGCATCACCGACGGGACGTACACCGAGGTCCTGCCGGGCAGCGAGCTGAAGGAAGGCCAGACGATCTACCTCAAGCCGCCGCAATCGCCCAAGGAGCGGGGTAAAGACTAGGCGGACCGACCCTGTGGATCGGACACCAGACGACGTGAGCGATGTAACCTCTGACACGACCGCGAGCGGCCCGAACGGCACGCCCGTCATCCGGATTCACGACCTCGCCCGCTTCTACACGATGGGCGATTCGGTCGTCCGTGCGCTCGACGGGGCCGACCTGACCGTGCAGCCGGGGGAGTTCCTGGCCATCACCGGCGCCAGCGGCAGCGGCAAGAGCACGATGATGCACCTGCTGGGCTGTCTCGAGCGGCCCACGCGCGGCTGGTACGAGCTGAACGGCCAGCGGGTCAGCGACCTGTCCGACCGTGAGCTGGCCGAGGTCCGCAATCGATCGATCGGCTTCGTGTTCCAGACCTTCAACCTGATCAATCGGACCAGTGCGGTGGACAACGTCTCGCTGCCGATGTTCTACGCTCGCAAGACACGGGTTCGTGAGCCGGCGATGCGGGCGCTCGAGCGCGTGGGCATGGAGCACCGCGCGAGCCATCGTTCGAACGAGCTGAGCGGTGGCGAGCGTCAACGCGTTGCGATCGCGCGGGCGCTGGTCAACGAGCCGGCGCTGCTGCTGGCCGACGAGCCGACGGGCAACCTCGACTCGAAGACCGGCACGCAGATCATGGACCTGTTCCACGAGCTGAACGATCAGGGCGTGACGATCGTTATCGTGACGCACGATGCCGACATCGCCGCCCAGACGCGGCGCATCCTGTTCATGCGCGACGGCAAGATTCTGGAGGACCACGTCAACACCTCGCCGCAGCGACCCGAGTCCGCGGCGCGCCCGGCCGAGCAAGGAGGTGCCTGAGCGTGTTCTTCCTGAGGCTGATCCGAACGGCGCTGCGAAGTCTCGACTCGAACTTCCTGCGCTCGGTGCTGGCCACGCTGGGCGTGATGATCGGCGTGATGGCGGTCATCTCGGCCATGAGCATCCTGGAGGGCGCGCGGAAGGACATCCTCGGCAAGTTCCAGAAGCTCGGCTCGAACATGCTGTACGTCTTCCCGACCGAGCAGAAGCTCTCGGGCCGATCCGTGGGCTTGGCCGAGACGCTCCGCATGAAGGACATCGCGACGATCCGGAACGAGTGCCCGGAGGTCGACCTGATCGCCCCGCTCGTCTATGCCCCGCAGATCCTGAAGTACTTCCGCAACAGCGCGCAGGTGGCCGTCAAGGGCACGACGCACCAGTACGCGGAGATCAACGACTATAAGATGAGCGCCGGCCGGTTCCTCAGCCCCGAGGAGTCGAACAGCGAGAACGCGACGGTCGTGGTGCTGGGCTATTCGGTGGCGGACAAGCTGTTTCAGGGCGCCTCGGCGATCGGCCGGCCGATCAAGGTCGGCAACAAGGGCTTCCGCGTGATCGGCGTGTTGCAGGAGCAGGGCGCGGTCGGTCTGGACGACGTGGACGACGCGGCGTTCATCCCGGTGCGGACGGCCCTGCGACGCGTGCTGCGCCAGAAGCACCTGCATCGCCTGACCATCAAGAGCCGCGATCCCGAGCGGTTGGACGAATGCGAGCAGCAGGTCCGCAAGGCCATGCGGATCGCGCACAAGGTCCGGCCGGGCGAGGACCAGGACTTCCGCATCATCAACCAGCAGCAGATGCTCGACCAGTTCAACCAGGCGAGCCTGATCTTCGCGGCCGTCTTCTACAGCATCGCGGGCATCAGCCTGGTCGTCGGCGGCATCGGCATCACGAACATCATGCTGGTCTCGGTGACCGAGCGGACGCGGGAGATCGGCGTGCGGATGGCCGTGGGCGCGCGGCGTGGCGACATCCTGTTTCAGTTCATGATCGAGGCCCTGGTGATCAGCTCGATCGGCGGGGCGGGCGGGCTGATGTTGGGATGGATGTTCTCGCACGCGCTCGGCACGATCCTGCCGTTCGTCGATACCTACACGCCGCCGAAGGTGATCGTCTGGGCGATCGGCATGGCCGTGTTCGTCGGGCTTATCAGCGGCATCTACCCGGCGTACAAGGCCAGCCGCAAGGACCCGGTCGAGGCGCTGCGGTACGAGTAGTGCCGTGCTCGGGTGCCACGGACGGCTTGCCCGTCAGGGTGTGGTGGCAGACGTCGCAGGAGCGCGAGCAGCATCGGTGCGTCTTGATGCACCTTTCTGGAATGGCGTGACTCCCGCCAGAGCTGCGACGGCAAGGGAGCTGTGTCGTTTAGGCGCTTCAACAGCAACGCTCCTTCACAGTCGCGTCTCCGACGGTGCCGCTGCCCTGCGAGTCGTGCTTCTGCGTTTGATGCGAACGACCGGTAGAATGCGCGTCCCCCAACCGCTGAAGCGATGGGCCACCCGACGCGTTTCTGGTTTGGACCCCCGGGACGCGTCTCTGGTTGGGGCAAGCCGGCGCGTCTCTTTGTTGGGACGATGCTCCTGATACCTTGATCACGTCGAAGACACACCATGAGTTCGTCCAATCCGAATCCCTGGCAAGACACACCGCCGTCGACCAAGCGGACGTATCAGCACGCGCTCGGTGAGGGCGCGCCTGCCGACCGGGCGATGCCCGTGATGGTCGTTCGGGGTTCGGCCGAAGGCCCGACGCTGCTGACGCTGGCCGGCGTGCACGGCGATGAATACGAGCCGATGGCCGCGACGCAGCGCGTGTGCCGTGAGCTGGACGCCGAGGTGCTCGCCGGTACGTGGGTGGCCGTCGGGTGCGCGAACGTCGATGCGTACCTCGCCGGGCGGCGCGAGGGACCCGCCGACGGCAAGAACCTCGCCCGCGTCTTCCCGGGCCGGGCGGACGGCAGCCTGACCGAGCGGGTGGCCCACTGCCTGACCGAGGACTTCTTCCGCGAGGCGTCGTTCGTCTGCGATCTGCACGCGGCCGGCGCAATCTACCGTATGGTGCCGTTGGCGGGCTACTCGCTGGTGGACGAGCCCTTGCGGTCGCAGCAGCGCGAGGCCGCACGGGTCTTCGGCCTGCCGCTGGTGTGGGGGACGGCGCCGAACGAGGGTCGATCGCTCTCGGCCGCGCGCGACTGCGGCGTGCCGGGCATCTACTGCGAGACCACCGGCACCGGCGGATGCCGAGAGGACGACATCGCCGCGTACGTCCGCGGCGTGCGGAACCTGATGACGCACCTGGGCATGCTCGAGGGCCACGTCGAGCCGCCGGCGGGTCAGCGCGTGGTGGAGGACCCCACGCCGGAGTCCGGCCATCTCCAGGTGCAGAACGTCACGCCGGTGGACGGCCTATTCCTGGCGGCGGTCGAGCTCGAGCAGGACGTTCGGGAGGGCGATCTGCTCGGCACGGTGGTCGACCTCTTCGGCGAGACGCTGTTCGAATGCCGAACGGATCAGCCGGGCAGCGTCATCCTGATCCGGCACCTGGCTCGTGTGGTGGCCGGTGATGCCCTGGCCGTGGTGGTGTGAGGAGTCGCGAGATGGAACCCGAGGCGATGCAAGGCAAGGTGGCGATCGTTACGGGAGCCGGACGTGGGATCGGCCGGGCGGCCGCGATCGAGCTGGCCGAGGCCGGCTGCAGCGTGACGCTGGCGGCGCGGACCATGCCCGAGCTGCAAGAGGCGGCCGCGTCGGTGCGGGCGATCGGTGGCAACGCGCTCATCGTGCAGACCGACGTGTCGCAGCCCGAGCAGATCGAGCGGATGGTGCAGGCTACCGTCGGTGAGTTCGGTCGCATCGACCACCTGATCAACAACGCGGCGATGACGTTTCGGGGCGACGTGCTCGAGACGAGCCTGGAGGACTGGAACCGCGTCTTGGCGACGAACCTGACGAGCACTTTCCTGGCGAGCAAGCACGTCGTGCCGCACCTGATCGAGGCGGGCGGCGGCGTGATCGTGAACGTCTCGAGCGTCAACGCGCTCCGTGGGACGGGTCACGGCCTGGCCTATACGGCCTGCAAGGGCGCGATCGACGCGATGACATATGACATGGCCGTGCGGCTCGGGCCGGAGAACATCCGCGTGGTCAGCCTCCAGCCCGGGGCGATCGACACAGAGATCAGCCGCAGGTATGCCGCCACGTTCGACGGCGCCGACGCGATCGGCCGTTTCAGCAAGGACATGACGCCGCTCGGTCGCTGGGGCACGCCGGAGGAGATGGGCAAGGTCATTCGCTTCCTGTGCAGCGACGATGCGTCGTTCATCACGAACACGACGATCCTCGCCGACGGCGGCTGGCACCGGCAGTGCTTCCCGCGCAGCTTGTGTGAGGGTAAGGGCGAGGCGAGTTGAGACCGTCAACCGAGCCGGCGAGGCTCCTGAGCGCTGTGTCGCCGTCAGAGACAGCTCCTATCTCCGCGCGATCAAGTCATCGAGTTCGTCAATCCGCAGCAGCCAACTTGCCGCCGCGTAGCTGCCGGCACCGGCGAGCAAAATCGCGACGACCTGGACTGCGCGGGATTCTCCTGCCAAGTGCGAGACACCCAGGCAGGCGAGGGTCATGATCGCCGTGGCGACGACCACGCGAACGGCCTGTCCTCGCGCGAGCGCCCACGGCAACTCGCCCACGCGTCGAGCCAGGACCCAAGCCAGCCAGCTCGACTGGATCGCGGCGCAGATCGCCGTGGCCAGCGCCAACCCGCGTTCCTCCGGCTCGGGCAGCAAGCGCACGAGGACGAGATTGAGCGTCACGTTGAGCACGACCATGGCCATGGCGATGCGGACGGGGGTCTTGCTGTCCTGCAGCGCATAGAAGGCCCGCGCGAGCATCATCTGCAAGCCGTAGGCCCAGATGCCGGCGGCGTAGAAGAGCAGCACCGTTGCGGTGCGGACCGTGTCGCTCCGCTCAAACAGGCCGCGCTCGAAGAGCAGGCCGACCAGGGGCTCGCGCATCAGGATGAGCCCGACCGAGGCGGGCAGGCCGATGAACAGGGCCATGCGGAGGCCACGGACGACGCTCTCGCCGAAGCCGTCCATGTCGCGCTCGGCGGCCATCTTGCTGAACTGCGGGTAGATCGCCGTGGCCAGGGCGATCAGGAAGACGCCGAGCGGGAACTGATAGAGCCGCTGGGCGAGGTAGAGCTTGTTCGGCGCCCCGCCGTGCGGTACGAACCAGTAGGCGATCAGCGAGTCGGCGAGGGTGTTGATCTGCACGGCGGCCAGGCCGATGACCATCGGGCCGGTGAGCAGGGCGATCCGTCGGACGGCCTCGTCGCGGAGGTCGAGCGCGGGACGGATGCGGAACCCCTTGGCGCGGACGGCCAGCCATTGCAGGAGCAGTTGCAGCACGCCCGCGATGAGCACGGCCATGCCGACCCAACTGAGACGCGTCGTGATCGTGGCGTCGGGCGTGGCGACGCCGAGGCCTATCGCGCCGATGATGACGAGGTTGAGCACGATGGGCGCCGCGGCCGGGGCTGCGAAGTGTCCGAGGACGTTGAGCAGTCCGCCCAGCAGCGCCACGCCGCACACGAGGATCGCGTACGGCAGCATGATGGCCGTCAGGCGAAGCGTGAGGTCGTTGCGGTCGGTCGGCTCGACCAGCGGCATGAGTCCGAACGTGACGCCCTCGCCGATGACCACGAGCACGCCCAGCAGCAGGGCGGTACCGAAGAGGATCGTGCCGGCCAGACGCACCGCGCGGTCGCGCTCGCCGTTGTGGTGGACCTGCGAGAAGACGGGGATAAAGGCCGAACTGAGGGCGCCCTCGCCGAAGAGCCGGCGAAAGAGGTTGGGGATCTGGAAGGCGATGGAGTAGGCGCTGGCCTCCCATCCGGCGCCGAAGGCCGCTGCGAACGTCGCGTCGCGGATGAGCCCGAGGATGCGCGACAGGAACGTCAGCCCGCTGACGACGGGGATGTGCTTGATGAACCCTTTGGACTCGCTCACGGGCGTGACTATACGTGCGGCCCGCACCGGCGGCAATGGGTAGCGAATACCCCCTCAGAGCCAGCCTGGCTACCGCGTCGTAGCCTTGGCGGGTGGACCATCGCTTCAGGAGGTGTCGACCTAATCGGGAAGCGATGCTGTTCGGAACGCAAAACAAGGACTTACGTTCGAAGCCTCGTTCATAACTCCTTTGTTCTTGACGCGAGCCCGATTGAATCGACAGGTCCTTCAGCGGTGGGGGACGCGAATTCTGACCGTGAGCACAGACCAAGCCCGATCCGTTGTGGCGAGCGTAATCGAGCCGCGACATTCATGTCGCCCGCAGGCTCACGACGCGCACTGTGTCAGGCCCGATGACTCCCCGGAAGGGGCCGCGGAACGTCTCGGTGGAGCGGAGGCATTCTGTCGTCCCTCTGGGGCTAGGTTCTTCTTCGTCGCGCGCGATCCCCGGACTGACGCCCGGGGCTACCTACCGTCGCCCCGTGCGGGGCTGGCGGGGCGGTTCATCGCGAACCATGAAGTCCTTTACGGCCGGCGTGTCCGTGATCCGTTTGGTCACTGCGATGACCCGATTCGCTGCGCCTCGGCCGTCACCGCTGCCCAGAAAATGCTTCCTGGGAGCTATGTCCGACGGCGAGCCAGGCCTGAAGGGCCGCGATAGAATAGCCGGGGGTGGAGTGCGCCGAAGGCGGACGAAACCCCCGGAACTGGGGCACCCTCAACCCGGAGCCCTGAAGGGGCGAAAGACCATGACCCCGCATGTTTCGATCTGTCGCCCTTAGAGGGCTTAGAGGAAGGTAGCGCCTTTTCCCGGGGGCTAAGCTTCACTCCCGGCTTCGCCTTCGGCTACGCCGTGGCAAGCTCGCCCCCGGCTATTGTAGGTCGCCCCTTCGGCGCGAAGTTCTCTCACCATCTTAGGATCGCGCCCTCGGCCGCGGACGTGGCCATCGAGGCGTACTTGCTCAGGAAGCCCGACGTGAATCGCGGTGCCGGTGCGGTCCAGGCATCGCGCCGCTTGGCGAGCTCCTCGTCGCTGAGCTTGACGTTGAGCGTCCCGTTGGGGATGTCGATCTGGATGAGGTCGCCGTCTTGCAGCAGGCCGATCGGTCCGCCGGCCGCGGCCTCGGGACTGATGTGGCCCACGCACGCGCCGGCCGTACCGCCGCTGAAGCGACCGTCCGTGATCAGCCCCACGCTCTTGCTCAGGCCCATGCCGCGGATGTACGACGTCGGGCTGAGCATTTCCTGCATGCCCGGTCCGCCTTTGGGACCTTCGTAGCGGATGACCACGACGTCGCCGTCCTTGACCTTGCCGCCGAGGATGCCCTCGCACGCGTCCTCCTGCGACTCGAAGATCACCGCCGGGCCCTCGTGCTGGAGCATCTCCGGGTCGACGCCGGCGGTCTTGACGACCGAGCCCTCGGGCGCGAGGTTGCCGTAGAGCATCGCCAGGCCGCCCTCGGGTGAGTAGGCATTGTCGGCCGTGCGGATGCAATCGTACGGATCGAACGTGTCGTCGATGACGGCCGTGACGGGCGCACCGCCGCTGGCCGCCCGCTCGGTGGCCTTGCTGAGCTCGCTGCGCTTGGCCGCGCTGAGGCCAGCGGTCTGGAGCTTCTCGCCGCGGGCGCGGATGTCGTGCTCGTCGATGGTCTCACCGAGCGTCTTGCCGGTGACGGTCAGGCAGTCCTCGTGGATCACGCCGGGCCGGCCGCGACGCACCTCGCCGAGGATCGTCATCATGCCGCCGGCGGCCTGGATGTCCTCGATGTGATAGGGCGAGCTGGGCGAGACCTTGCAGACGTTGGGCACCTGGCTGTTCAGCTCGGCCATCCGTTTCATGTCGAAGCTGGCGATGCCGGCCTCGCGGGCGATCGCCAGCAGGTGCAGTACCGTGTTCGTCGAGCCGCCCATGGCCATGTCGAGGATCATGGCGTTGTCGAAGGCTTGCGGCGTGAGGATCTTCCGGGCGGTGACGTCCTCGTGGACGAGCTCGACGATCCGGGCCGCCGCGCGCCGGTAGAGGTCGCGCCGATCTTCGCTGGTGGCCAAAACCGTGCCATTGCCGGGCAGGCCCAGGCCCAGGGCCTCGCAGAGGCAGTTCATGCTGTTGGCGGTGAACAGCCCGCTGCACGAGCCGCATGTGGGGCAGGCGTAGTCCTCGAGGGCCTTGAGCTGGTCGTCGTCGATCTTGCCCTGCTGGTGCTCGCCGATGCCCTGGAAGACGCTGATCAGGTCGACGATCTGGCCATCGGGGGTTCGCCCGGCCTCCATCGGCCCGCCGCTGACGAAGATCGTGGGGATGTCGATCCGGGCCGCGGCCATCAGCATGCCGGGGATGATCTTGTCGCAGTTCGGGATGCAGATCATGCCGTCGAAGCAGTGCGCGTTGACCATCGTCTCGACGCAGTCGCTGATCAGCTCGCGCGAGGGCAGCGAGTATTTCATGCCCGTATGGCCCATCGCGATGCCGTCGTCGACGCCGATGGTGTTGAACAGCAGGGGCGTGCCGCCGGCCTCGCGGACCGATTCCTTGACGAACGCGCCGACGCGGTCGAGGTGGACGTGGCCGGGCACGCAGTCGACATAGCTGTTGACCACGGCGATGAACGGCTTGTCCATGTCGGCATCGGTCAGCCCGCACGCCTTGAGCAGGCTGCGGTGGGGGGCTCGTTCCTTACCCTTCTTGACGGTGTCGCTACGCATGATGTTCCTGCCTTCCTTGCTGGATGCTGCAGACGGCTCGACGAGTTCGACTCGAAGGTGTCATTATACGATCCTTGGCGGACGAGAACAGGAGTCTGTGGCGTTGAGGGTGGACAAGTGAGTATACTTGAATAGATGGGTGCAAGGCAGGCTTTGCGATAAGGGCCGAATCATGGTGCTCAAGGGAAACGTCAAGAACGGCGTCATTGTCCTTGAGGACGGTGTGGACCTTTCCGACGGTACGGAAGTACCCATCCAGCCCAAGGATCGGTTCGGTGCCGAGATCATCGTTGACGGGGACGCCGACTCTCGGCAACCGGAGAAGAAGGCGCCCCTGGCTAAGCTGGCAGAGATCGCCAAGCAGTTCCCAGCCGATGAGGATTGGCCCGAAGACGGGGCGTCGCAGACCGACCACCACTTGTACGGCACGCCTCAGCGCAACGGATGATCTTATTCCATGCTCTGCGGATCGCCGATGCGTTTGGAGGCGTCCGGCATTTCAATACCGGCCCGGTTGCCTTCCGTGTCTTAGTCGAGCATCACGCCGGGCTTGTCCTGATTGCCTTCGGCGACGGCCACCTCGCTGAGCACGATGCGAATCACACCGACCGCCGGATTGTAGATGACCTTCATCGCGACGTCCCCTTCCGACTCGATCCAGGCTGGGCTACGTCACCTTCCCCCGAATCCTCGCCACGTCACCTCCGGCCAGGGCCGCGGCCCAGTCGATTGCGTCGAGCATGCTGGCCGGGCTGACCGTGCCCTTGCCCGCCGCGTCGAAGGCCGTCCCGTGGTCGACGGAGGTCCGCACGATCGGTAGGCCCAGGGTGATGTTTACGCCCCGCACCGACGACCACGCCTGCGCAGCGCTGTCGAATACGAATCCCATCAGCTTGACGGCGATGTGGCCCTGATCGTGATGCATTGCGACGGCCGCGTCATAGCCGCCACCGACGACTTTGGCCATCATCGTGTCGGCCGGTAGCGGGCCGTCGGCGTCGATGCCTTGTCGACGGGCGTCCTCGACGGCGGGGGCGATGTCCTCGATTTCCGTCCGGCCGAACAGCCCCGCCTCGCCGCCGTGCGGGTTCAGCGCCGCCACCGCGATCCGCGGACGATCGATCCCGATCCGCCGCATGGCCTTGTCGGTGAGGCGGATCACCTCGAGGATGCGGTCGTACTTGGCCAAGTCGCAGGCCTCGCGGAGCGAGACGTGGCCCGTCACATGCGCGATGCGGAGCAGGCCGACGGTCAGCATCATGACGTAGCTTCGCGTGGCCGTCAGCTCGGCGAGTAGTTCGGTGTGTCCCGCGTAGTGGTGACCGGCGAGGTTGATCGCCTCCTTGTTGATCGGCGCGGTCACGATCGCGTCGGCCCGTCCTTCCGTGACCAGAGCGGCCGCGGTGGTGACGTACTGATAGGCGGCCTCGCCGGCGTCGGCGCTGACCCGGCCCCAGCGCACCTGACGTCCGTCGACGTTGGCCAGATCGACCACGTCGATCACGCCGGGCTTGTATCGCCCTTGCTGCGGCTCGTCGATGTCATGGAGCTCGACGTCGACGCCAAGCACGCCGGCCGCCCTATGCAGTGTCGCGGCATCGCCCACCACAAACGGCCGCGCAAGGCCGTAGACGTCTGCACGCATCAGGGCTTGCACGCACACCTCCGGCCCGACGCCGGCCGGATCGCCCATCGATATCGCCAAGAGAGGTGTGTTCGTCGTGCCGCCGCGTCGCCTGGTCATGCCGAGTTGTTCCGATTGGTCGCGCCGCTGTGGTGCATCACGTGGAGCAGGTCGCGCTGTTCGACGATGCCCAGGACCTTCCGCGAGCCCGGACCGTCGACCACCGGCAGCGTCTCGTAGTGACCGCTGCTGAACAGCTCGAAGAGGTTGTGCAGGTCCTGGTCGACCGTGACCAGCGGGATGTTCGGGTCGGCCATATCGACGGCGGTGATGAGGTCGTGCACCACCGGATCGTAGATCACGTCGCGGATATCCGAGAAGCGAACCATGCCCACCAGATGCCCCTCCTCGTCGACGACGGGGAAGTGGTTGAAGCGGCTTCGCTCGACGAAAGCCATCACCTCTTCCATCGACGCATCGGCGGGTATGAACTTGACGTTCGTTCGCATGATGTCGCCGGCCTGGAGGGGGCGGTCTTCCTGCGGCGAGGCCTGCTTGGTGTCGCGCCCGAGCCCGACTAGGCGCATGGCGGAGCGCACGATGGTCGCCGTGCTGCTAACCCCCTCGGTCGGATAGGGTTTTGGGCGGCGCAGCAGGGTGATGGCCTTGACCTCGCCGGCGCGGACGGCCACCCACTTCACGCCCAGCGGACCGCTCAACTCGAACAGGGCCACGCTCCCGAAGATGATCGTCTTGAAGGTCTCGGCGTAGGGGTTCGGCCAGTGGTTGACGAGGAAGACGGCCAATCCGATCGCCACGCCGGCCTGGCACAGCAGCGCCGCCCCGATCGTCTGCCGGACGTTGTCGAGCTCGCCGACCCACCGGGCGCCGACCGCCCCGCCCAGCAGCTTGCCGATGATGCGGAAGACGACGTAGGCCCCGCCGAGCCAACCGAGCTGGCCGAGCTCCTCCAGGTGAAGGTCGTAGCCGGCCAACACGAAGAAGGCCGCGAACAGCGGCGTGGAGATGGGACGCAGGGCCTCGTTGAGTCGTTCGCCGTTGATGGCGACGTTGGCGAACATCGCGCCCATGAACAGGGCCGTGAGCAGGAAGTTGAGCGAGAGCTGAAGCGGACCCTGGGCGAGCCACTCCCGACCGGCCCCGAGGGCCAGCACGATGCCCATGAACACCAGCATCGTCTCGCCCAGCGACAGTTTGGCGTGCGCCACGCTGATCAGGAGGCCGAGCAGCCCGCCCAGCAGGACGCTGCCGAGCGTGACCATGGCCAGGTCGAGCCAGATCAGACGACCCGACGCGAACGTCGAGTCGATCATGCCGCTGGCCGCCATGACCAGGAACGCCACGTGGAACAGCACCGTGCTGACGACGTTGTTCAGGCCGGTCAGGGTCAGGGCGGTGTCCGTCATCGGGCCTTTCGCCTCGTATTCGCGAAAGACCAGCAGCGTGGCCGCCGGCGCCGTGGCGATTCCCGCGATGCCCAAGAAAATCGCGAAGCCGAACTGCCCGGAGAGCTTGCCGGGACCGGTGATCGCCGCGACGAGCAGGCAACCGGCCGTCACGCACGCCAGTGTGACACCGCACTCGGCGAGGCTCAGCCGGCCTACGCGCCTCCCGACGCGTGACATGTGCGACAGGTCAAACACCCCGCCGAGCGTGAAGAGGATCAACCCGAGCACGACGTCATAGACGGGGGCGAGCGGCTTGGACGCCGTGGCCGCGGTCTGGATCGCGGCGGATAGTCCGCTCGAAGTCGGCGAGGTCGTCGGCTGGGCGGGCTGGTCACCCATGAACATGAGGTAACCGGCCACACAGACCTTGAGCGCCATGCCGGCCGTCAGGTAGCCGATGACCCGCGGGAGCCGGATGAACCTGGCGATGAATCCGAAGGCGATGCCGATGAACAGCATCAGGCCCAGCAGAAGTCCCGGTGGGGGAACGTGGTTTGCCCCCGAACCGGCGGCGGCCAGCAGGATGAGTGATGCGCTCAGGCTCAAGCGAGTGTGTCCTTAGCTCGTTTTGGTTAGATGAGGCTACCGCAAACGGGGCCTCCGGCCAAGTTATTGGATGCCTGCTCGGTGCTGAAGGGGTCGGGATGAAGGCCAGGATGGGTCCGCACGGTGTCATTCGACCCAGGGCGGGTCCTCGAGCGGGACGGGCGGGCGGCGTCCGCGCTGGGCGAAGATGACCTCGAAGATGTAGCGATACATGCCGTAGATCTTGTTGGTGTTGTTGGCCGTGTCGCTGTAGACGTCTCGCATGGCGGGATCGCGCGACGGGGCCGGATCGCGCAGAAGCTCGGCGTGCCCGTCGTAGAACGACATCCCGGCGCGCTTGATCGGCAGCGCCGGGTCGTAGTACCGGGACTCGACCACGGGGCCACCGTGGTACTGGCCAAGCTCGTCTTGCCTGCAGAAGAGGGGGTCGCCATCGACCCAGGTCTCGAAGTAGGGCACGTCGCCGAACATCTCAGGCGGGCGGGCGACGTGGCGGTCCCACTGCTCGTCCACCAGCATCGCGAGGTGTCCGGGACTGTGCGGCTCGCTGAGGCGCACGATCGGACCGGCCCAGTCGCCTTGTGGGCCCAACGTGTCGTCCACGTAGCCGCCCTCTTCGGGGTAGCCCGGCCAACCTGGCTGGCCGGGGCGGCCGGGCCAGCGGTACATTCGCCCCCACTCGGTTCGGGCGTAGTTGAACGCGCTTTGCGTCTTCTGATCGTGACGGATGCGGTCGAATTCCGGACAGCGATAGAGCGCCTCGAACCGGGCGTAAACGAACAGCGTCCCGCTGCGGGGCAGCTTCAGCTCGGCGGGCCAGTCGCGCTGTTCGGCCTGATAGAAGAGGTTCCTCCGCTCATCGGCCGACCACGTTCCGGGCAGCCTCACGAGCCAGTCTTCGTTGGGGTCCTGGGGTCCGCCGATGGTTTCGTTGCCCGGATGGGCCATCGCCCGGGGCATGCCCACGAAGGGCGGCGTCTCGGCGTAGTCCGCGGCGTAGAGCATCATCGCCTTGCCGAGCTGGCTGATCCGCGAGAGGCACAGCGTCAGGCGCCCTGTGTGCTGAGCCCCCCTCAGAGAGGGAAGCACCATCGCGATCAGCAGGGCGATGATGGCCACGACGACGAGCAGCTCGATCAGCGTGAAGGCCGTCGCGTTGCGCCGGGTGGGCGAGACGGGGGCTCTGCGTCGCGGCCGCCGTAGGAGAGCGTAGCGCGAGGTCGCGCTGGTCCGCTTCGGCCATGGTCCATCGAGCTCGGTTCGTGCGGGACGATCCTGCATGGGCGGCCATCCTTCGCGACGCGGTCCCTCGGCTGCTTACCGAATTATAGGTGGCTCCGACTCGGGCGGAAAAGGCCCTGCTTGACCCGCGCCAAACGTGCAAGTACGCTCGCCTGGCGTCCGGCTTCCCGCCACGCCGAGGTGACCCATGGCTCGCACCCTGTATCTGATCGACGGCCACGCACAGATCTTCCGATGCTACTACGCGCCGTTTCGATCGCTCTCGGCGCCGTCCGGCGAGCCGACGCGGGCCACGTACGTCTTCTGCCAGATGCTCTTCAACCTGGCCAAGACCAAGAAGCCCGACTACCTGGCCATGGTGCTCGACACCGACGAGATCCCCATCTTTCGCGAAGAGATCGATGCCGACTACAAGGCCAACCGCGAGCCGCCGCCGGAGGACTTCGCGCCACAGGCCGAGAGGATCGTGGACATCGTCAAGGCCGCGGGGATCCCGATCTTCGTCAAGCCCGGCTTCGAGGCCGACGATCTCATCGCGACAATCGCCCGACGCGTGACCGACGAGCACCCCGACCTCCAGACCGTCATCGTGAGCCGCGACAAGGATCTCGAGCAGCTCCTCGGCGAGCGGGTGGTCCTGTACGACCCCAACAAGGACGAGGTGCTCGACGCCGACGCCATCGAGTCCAAGAAGGGATACCGGCCCGATCAGGCCATCGAGATCCAGACCCTCACCGGCGACAGCACCGACAACATCCCCGGCGTGCCGGGCATCGGGCCCAAGACGGCCGCCAAGCTCATTGCCAAGTATGGCACGGCTCAGGGGGTGATCGACCACGCCGACGAGCTGACGCCCAAACAGCGCGAGAACGTCAAGGCCTTCGCCGAGCAGATGCCCAAGACCCGCGAACTCGTCACGCTTCGCGACGATGTGTCCTGCGACTTCGATCTCGAAGCCTGCCGCTTCGAGGGCTTCCCGGCCGATGCGCTCGCGCCGATCTTCGACGAGCTCAACTTCGACAGACTCAAGCAGCAGCTCGACGACGCGCCGACCAAGGACGGGGGGAAGGGCGGCGACACCTCGGTCGAAGCCAAGAGCTCAAAGCCCACGGAGACCAAGAAGAGTCGGGCCAAGAGCAACACCGCCGCTACGGACGGGCCCGGCCTGTTCGATTCGCAGGAGAGCGAATCCCTCGTTCCTGCCGGCGAGTACGACACCCTGGACACCAAGACCAAGCTCAAGAATCTGGCCAAGCAGCTTGGCAAGCACGGACGCTTCGCCTTCGACACTGAGACGACCAGCCTGCTGCCCGTCGAGGCCGATCTGGTCGGCATCTCGATCTCGCACGAACAAGGCGCCGCCTGTTACGTTCCCGTCTTGGGCGTTGGCAAGACGGTCGCGCTCGACGACGTCCGTGAGATCCTCGGGCCCGTCTTCGCTGATCCGTCGATCCACAAGGTCGCGCACAACCTCAAGTACGACGTGGCCGTCATGCGGACCGTCGGCATCGAGGTCCGCGGGGCGGATTTCGACACCATGATCGCTAGCTTCGTGCTCGATTCGTCCCGTCGTCACAACCTCGACGCGCTCTGCCTCGAGCTGTTCGGCCATCGCAAGATCCCGACGACCGACCTGATCGGCAAGGGCAAGAACGAGGTCACGTTCGCCCAGGTCGAGGTCGATCGCGCCGCTGTCTACGCCTGTGAGGATGCCGACTTCACCTGGCGGCTGTACGAGCGGTTTCGGGCCGAGCTCGATGACGCCCCGGAGCTGAAAACGCTCTTCGAAGAACTGGAGATGCCGCTCGTCGACGTGATCATGGAGATGGAGTACCAGGGCGTGGCCCTCGATACCGACCTCCTGGCGGGCATGAGCGAGATGATGCGCCGGAAGCTCGATGCGCTGACGGCCGAGATCCACGCCGCGGCGGGCCGGGAGTTCAACATCGGCTCGACCAAGCAGCTCGCCGAGGTGCTCTTCGACGAGTTGGGCATGCCCGTGCTCCGCAAGACCAAGACCGGCCGGAGCACCGACGCCGACACGCTCTCGGAACTCGTGGCCAAGCACGAGTGCGAGGTGGCGCGGCTGGTGCTGCAATACCGCGAACTCGACAAGCTCCGCGGGACATACGTCGACGCCTTGCCGTTGCTGGTCTGTCCGAAGACCAACCGTGTCCACACGAGCTTCCATCAGACGGGCGCGATCACGGGGCGGCTCTCCAGCAGCGACCCGAACCTCCAGAACATCCCGAACCGCACGGAGATCGGCCGCCAGATCCGCCGGGCCTTCGTGCCGGGCCGATCGGGCGACGTCCTGCTGACGGCCGACTACAGCCAGATCGAGCTGCGGCTCGTCGCGCATCTCAGCGACGACGAGAACCTGCGTCAGGCCTTCGCCGAGGACCAGGACATCCACCGCTTCGTGGCCGCTCAGGTGGCCGGCATACCGCTCGAGGAGGTGACCAAGGAGCAGCGCGGCCGCGCCAAGGCCGTCAACTTCGGCATCATCTACGGTCAGGGGGCGTTCGGTCTGAGCCGGGGCACGGGCATGAGCATGACCGAGGCCCGCGAGTTCATCGAGGCCTACTTCGACCGGTACGCCGGCGTGAAGGGCTTCATCGACGAGTGCGTCGAGCAGGCCCAGTCGCACGGCTACGTCGAGACGATCCTCGGTCGGCGGCGAGCGATCCCGGACATCCACAGCCGCAGCCGGCCGGCGCGGTCGGCCGCCGAACGCTTGGCCGTCAACACCGTCGTGCAGGGCAGCGCGGCCGACCTGATCAAGCGGGCGATGATCCACATTCATCGTCGGATTCGCGAGGAGGATCGCCCCAGCCGCATGCTCATCCAGGTGCACGACGAGCTGGTCTTCGAACTACCCGCCTCGGCCCTTGACGACGAGATCGACATGGTCCGTCACGAGATGGAGCACGCCATGGACCTCGACGTGCCGCTCAAGGTCGACATCGCCTACGGCGAGAACTGGCTCGAGACGGAGTAGGCCCCACACCGGCGCCGACCCCGCGTCACAGGGCACGAGATCATCCCCCAAAAGAAAAGGGCGGCGCGACCCACTGGAGATCGCACCGCCGCACGTTCGAACCTTGGCGGAAGCTGTCTTCGGTTCGGGGTTATGCGTCGTCGGTCGGAGCACTCTGCCGCGACGTGCTGCCGACCAGAGAGACCAGATCGTCGACCATGCTGTTGACCTGCTCGGCCTGGGCGCTGAGCTCTTCCGACGCGCTGGCCGATTCCTCGGCCGCGGCCGCGTTCGATTGCGTCACACGGTCGATCTGGGCGACGGCCGTGTTGACCTGGTCGATGCCCTGGGCCTGCTCCGAGGAGGCCACCGTGATCTGACCGACCAGCTCGGCCACGGTCCGGACCGACTCGCCGATCTTGCCGAAGCTCTCGCCCGTGGCCTCGTTCAGCTCGACACCCCGCTGGACGCGGGCGACGGTCTGCTCGATGAGGGTGTTCGTCTCACGAGCGGCCCCGGCGGCTCGCTGGGCCAGGCTGCGGACCTCATCGGCCACCACGGCGAAGCCCTTACCGTGCTCGCCCGCACGGGCCGCCTCGACGGCCGCGTTCAGGGCCAGCAGATTCGTCTGGAACGCGATCTCCTCGATGACCCGGATGATCTTGCTGATCTGGTCGCTGGCCTCGGAGATCTGGCCCATGGCCTCGTTCGTCTCTTTCATGGCCGCATCGGCCTCGTCGATCACGCCGGTGGCCTGGCCCATGAGCTCGTTGGCCTGATTGGCGTTGTCGGAGTTCTGCTTGGCCATGCCGGCCATCTCCTCCAGGGCACTGGAGGTCTCCTCCAGGGACGAGGCCTGCTCGCCGGCGCCCTCGGCCAGCTTCTGACTGGCCTGGGAGACCTGACCGCTGGCCGCGGTCACCTGCACCGCGCCCTCGTTCAGGCCGTAGATGACACGGTTGATCGGGTTCGTGATGCCTCGCGTCACGAGCAGTGCCACGACCAGCGTGATGCCGAAGAAGATCGCCGCGACGACGATGGACGTGGTCACCACCAACTGGATCGCATTGTTCCGCGCCTCGGTCATGGAGGCCAGGGCCTGGTTGGCCCGCTCTTCCATGGCCTGGACGCGGTCGTAGAACTCGTCCTCGTACGAGCCGACGCCGATGACCCAATCCCAAGGCTCAAAGTAGGCCAGCTTGACGACCTTGTCGCGGGCCTTGGCGTCACCGGCGTTCTTCCAGGGGTAGCGCGTCGTGCCGATCTCACCGGGCTTCTGCGCCATGGCGATGCGGATGGCGTCCTGGACGATGTAGCGGCCGTCAGCTCCCTTGGCCTCCCAGATGTCGTCGCCGTCGCGCTGGCCGTCTTTGCTGATGACGTAGTGGCCACGCGTCTTGCCTTTGCCGTTGAGGACGTACACGTAGCCGGTCTTGCCGACCTGGATATCCATGATGGCCTGGCGGAGCGACTTGGCGCTCTGCTCCTTGAACCCCACGCCGATCATGCCGATGACCCGGCCCGAGGCGTCCTGCAGGGGCTCGTAGGCGGTGATGTACCAGTCGCCCACGACCTCGGCCCGGCCCTCAAACGATGCCTTGTTCAGCACGGCCGCCACGACCGGGTTGGCCTTGCCCTCCTGACCTGTCGCGCTCACCAGCGTGCCCAACGTCCGCTGGCCGTCCTTGCCCAGGCCGCTCGTGGCGACACGGAGCATGTCGCCGGCCTCGTTGATCCGCTGGAAGATCGAGCAGATGCTGCCCGTCAGGTCGCGGACCTCGTCGACGACCGGCACGGTCTTGCCGGCGTCCTTGACCTGTCCCAGCCATTTCTCGGCGAGCAGCATCCTCGGCAGCTCCACCTTGCGGGTCTGGCCCGTCGCCGGATCGACGGCCTCCCAGGTCGCCTTCTCCTTGGACAAGCTCAGCTTGCCGGCGGCCTGGACCAGCCGTCGGGCCACGCCCAGGTCGCTGGTGACCTTCTGCTGGAGCAGCTCCTGCTGGGCCCGGCACATCGCCAGGACGTTCTCGGCCATGTGCGTCAGGTCGGACATGCCCGATTCGATCAGGGCCTCTTTGCTCTGGTCTTCGAGGGCCTTGAAACCCTGTTCCGTTTGCGAGAAGGCCTGATCAAACCCACGGTTGACCTGCCAGAGCAGGACGGTCGGGATCAGGACGACGGGGACGAGGACGAGGCCCAACTTCGAGGTGAGAAGCTTCGCTTTGAGGGTCATTCGACTCTTCCTTCTTGAGGGATGGAACCAGCTGACAAGGGTGCGGCAAAGACGCCGTGCTATACGATCCTTCGGACGCGGACTAACCCGGTACAAGCCAACCATTCACCCACACAGGATGCGGTTTGCGGGCTCGGACCGCCGTGGCGCATCCAACGTGGACGGGCACGCCTCCAGAATGCATGGCCTGTTCTGCAGTTTGGGATCGGAGGGGTTGCACCGTCACTTCACATCGCCGCCCTCGTCGGTTTTACGTGACACGCGGATGGCACACCCTCAGGCGCGATAGGTTGGTGCCCCTATTCCTTGTGCAACTCCGAGCCCTTTGAAGGGTTAGGGAAACCACGCCCAAGAAATGCTGGTCTGGCTGGGGGATGTTCCGGGTTGCGGGAAAAAAGTTTCGGGGTGGCATACCCGGGGAGTTCTCGGACCCGGCGATCGTTCTGCCAGGACCCAACCGGTTCATCTCGCCTTGAAGACTCCTCGCCTCGCATCCCAAGCCAAGCCGAGCGGCTCCGAAGCCATACACGGACTCCATGCCCAGGGTGAGCGGATTCATTCCAGCCGGCACCTGTGAACTACCGCATGGGCCGCGGCCTGCAGATCTACGCGATCAATGCGCGCAACGGGCTTAGCGTCTCGACGCGTAGGGTGGTGGCGTGCATCGAGGGGCATGAGCCTCGCCTTGCGTGCCGTGTTCGGCGTCCGCATAATGTGGCTGGCCACCAGCATGAGGACGCTTGACGTATGCCCGACATCGCGTTCACACCCGTCATCGGCATGGAGATCCACGTCCAGCTCGCCACGCGGACGAAGATGTTCTGCGATACGCCGCTGGCGTTCGGCGCCGAGCCCAACTCGCGCACCTGCCAGGTCTGCATCGGCATGCCCGGCGTGCTGCCGGTGATGAACAAGCGGGCGTACGAGTTCTCGGTCATGACGGCCCTGGCGCTCAACTGCCGGATCGCCGAGTTCACCAAGTGGGACCGCAAGAGCTACTACTACCCCGACCTGCCGAAGAACTACCAGATCAGCCAGTACGACCTGCCGCTCAGCTTCGACGGCTATCTCGACGTGCCGCTGGGCGACGGCTCGATCAAGCGGGTCGGCATCATCCGGGCGCATCTGGAGGAAGACGCCGGCAAGAACGTGCACGAGTTTCCCGGCTATACCGGTGTCGACCTCAACCGCGCCGGCACGCCGCTGCTCGAGATCGTCAGCGAGCCGGACATGCACAGCGTCGAAGAAGCCGGCGCATACGCCCGCGAGATGCAACGCATCGTGCAGTACCTCGGCGTGAGCGAGGCCAACATGCAGATGGGCCATATGCGGTTCGAGCCGAACGTCAACCTCCGCGTCCAAGCCGGCGGTCGCGAGTTCGCCACACCCATCTTCGAGGTGAAGAACCTCAACAGCTTTCGCGCGCTGGAGCGCGCGACGGCCTGGGTCATCGCCTATCAAGAGCAGCAGGTCCGGCAGGCGCTGGCGGCGGGCGAGGAGTACACGCTCGAAGCCGTCGGCAAGCAGAACTGGGGCTGGCGCGACGACGCGGGCGTGGGCGAGTTCCAGCGCGGCAAGGAAGAGGCCCACGACTATCGCTACTTCCCCGACCCCGACCTCGTCCCCGTGGTGATGGACGAGGCCTGGCTCGAGGATCTGCGGAGCCGCGTGCCCGAGCTGCCCATCCAGAGGCGGCAGCGTTTCGTGGACGCCATCGGCCTGAGCGTCAAGGACGCCGAGACGATCTTGGCCGACCGCACAACGGCGGATCTGTTCGAAGCGGCGCTGTCGGAGTTGAGGGCAAGCAACGCCGGCACGACCGGCGCGACGCTGGGCAAGCACTTCATCAGCTTCTGGTCGCGGCTAGCCAACGAGCGGGCGACGACGATCGCGGACCTGGGCGTCGACGCCGGACGGATGGCCGAGCTGGCCCGGCTGGTCGATGAGGGCACGATCAGCGCCACGGCCGCCCAGCAGATCGCCGGCAGACTCCTGGAGTCGCAGGACACCCCGACGGCCGTCGCCGAGGCCGAAGGCCTCGTGCAGGCCACCGACCTCGGCGAGCACGAGGCGTGGGTCGACCAGGCCATCGCCGACAACCCCAAGGCCGTCGACGAGGTCACGCAGGGCAAGAAAAAGAAGAAGAAGGCGCTGGGCTTCTTGACGGGCCAGGTGATGAAGCTGTCGAAGGGCCAGGCCAACCCGAAGATCGTCAACGAGCTGCTGAGCCGGAAGCTGGAAGGCAGCGGCTAAGGGTTTCCGCGCTTGCATCAGCCGTGCCGGAGCGGCCGGATTCAACCGGCGCGGTGCCTCCGCTCAGCTTAGAAGCTGCGGGTCGATAGCGAGCGCGGGATCTCCAGGCTTTGCCGCCGTGTCCGGTCCACAGCTGCGCACGTCGGAAGTTGTCAATAAGCCGGTCCGCGCCCTAGTCTTAACTTTCGGCGACCCCTAGAATTGATAGCGAAGTCCGGAACGGGCCCGTCTTGCGCATGGCACCCTCCCAGGGGCAGGCACATCCTTCGTGCGTTGGCGGGTCTGCGACCGACGTCTAGGGTTGGAGACACCATCGCGTAGGAGGCCACCGATGAGCCAGACCACACGAACGTTGCCTGATACCCCGAAGCGAGGCCGCCCACCGGTGCTGGTCCCGCGTACCGTCAACGACAGGGGCAGCCGTTTGGGGGTGCGAGGTCGTTCGGGGTTCACACTGATCGAATTGCTCGTGGTCGTGGCGATCATCGCGCTGCTGATCTCGATCTTGCTGCCGTCGCTGAGCAAGGCACGGGCACAGGCGCGGACGACGTTGTGTGGAAGCAGGATATCTCAGCTGGTCAAGGCGATGTTGATCTACGCCGAGGACTTCGGCGAAGCGCCGCCGTTCATACTCCGGGACTCGGAAAACGACAAGCCCAACCTCAGTGACCGCCCTAATCAAGCGAAGGAAACCTGGCTTGCCGCAGGCGAAACGATGCAGCACATCTACTTCGGCCTTTACGAGGAGCACTGGTACAACGAGGGGCACGAGAAGCTGCCTCAGAGCGGAGATCTTTACGAACCGAGTCTCTGCTTGACTCCGGTTGATAAGGTCGGTATATGTTAGGTATT
>CAZUQM010000046.1:0-9969 GCA_964622545.1 uncultured Planctomycetales bacterium
AACCGAACCCCTCCGATGCGCCGCGTAGCCGGTGACAAAATCCATTTGGGCCCGTCGATCGTCGATCGTACGCGGCCGGTCGATGCGTTAGCGGGCTGCGGCGGGCTCGGCCTTCTCGACCAGGCGGAACTGCACCTGAGGGGCGGCCTGGTCCAGCTCGACGTTGGGCGGGAAGCTGAACTCGACGGTGCGGGTGAGCCACCCGGCCGTCTTGATCGCGTCGTTGGTGTTGATCTCGACGTAAGCGCGGACGTCTTGCGGGGTGAGTGAGGCGATGACGTCGCTGGGGCCCTGGACGTTGATCTCGAGCGCGAGGTCGGCGTCGTTCTTGACCTCCAGGTCGTATTTCCGCCACTGCTCGGCGGATACGTCGAAGCGGACGACCACGGTCCGAAGGGCCTTGCTCTGGTGGCGACGCTCGATCACCGCGCTGACGCCCACCCACTGCGGCTCGAGCTTGAGGATGGCGCCCACCGGCTTGACCAGCGGCACGTCCCGCAACTCCACGGGTTGGCTGGCGCTGTCCTCCCCGGCGCTGAGATGCTCGCGGATCGCGTCGCGGTGCGTCTCGAGCGAATCGATATTGGCCACGATCTCCGTCTGATAGAGCACCGACTTCTGAGACTCCGGCAGCGTGACCTTCACGGTCGGCGGCGTCACGGTGAACTGGGCCAGCTTGAACGCGTCGGCCCGGGCCACGACAGGACGCTCCAGGGTGATAAGCCGGTCGACTTGGATGGTGACCTCGGACGGCTCGACATAGGTGACCCGCAGCCCGCGGCGGCGGACCTCCTCGAGGGCATCGAGCTTATCGGCGAGCTGGTCGATGATGTACGGACCGCCCGGCGGCTCGGCCTCGACCACATAGGAGAGCCTCAGTTGGTCGCGCTGGACGGCCTCTTGGAGCTCGCGGATGTTGCGGGTCGGGCCCGCGAACGTGATCTTGACCATGGCCCGCTCGCTGTTGGGATCGGCCAGCCGCCACTGGGCGCTGCCGGGCGGGCGGATGCGGAGCCACATGTTCAGAGCGACCGACTCCGTGCACTCCTGATCGGCGTAGATCCAGATCAGCAGTGAGAAGATCGCCACGAGGAACACGGTCTTGAGCGCTTCAGTCATGCCTCAGAGGTTCCGGCTGTCGGTGCTGCGGAGGTGGCCTCTTCTTCGTTGCCCTCGGCTTGCTCCGCTTCGGAGGTCGCCAGTCGGCTGCGGAGCCTATCGCCCAGCTCCTCGGGCGTCAGGTGCCGCGCGAGCCGGCCGCGCTCGGCCAGAGAGATCGTCCCCGTCTCCTCGCTGACGACGATCACGAGGGCGTCCGATTCCAGGCTCAGCCCCAGCGCGGCGCGATGACGGCTGCCGTACTCGGTGGGCAGGTTCTCGGCCTCGGCCAGCGGAAACTGGCAGTTGGCCGCCGCCAGCCGACCCTCGCGGATCACCACGCCCATGTCGTGCAGGGGCGAGCCGGGCCAGAAGATGGTGTTCAGCATCTCGGCCGAGACCTGGGCGTCGATCTTCGTGCCCGTTTCGGCCAAAAAGCCCAGCCCCGTCTCGCGCTCGATGGCGATGATCGCGCCGATCTTGCGGGCCGACAGGTAGCTGACCACGCGAACGAGCTCCTCGATCACGTGTTCGACGTCGCCCGTCCATCGGCGAAGCCAACGCGTCTCGCCGAGCCGCATGATCGCCCGACGCAGCTCGGGTTGAAAGATGATCAGCACGGCCAGGATAAGGGCCGAAACGTACTTGCGGTAGAGAAACTCGATCCGCTGCCACTCGAAACGGCTGGCCAGGACGTCGACGATGAAGAAGCTGGCCAGGACCAGCACGAGCATGCCCTTGAGCAGACCGGCCCCGCGCGTGCCCCGCAGGAAGCGCAACACCAGGTACACGCCCGCTCCGATCAGCAGGAGCTCGATGAGGACGGTCTCGTAGCTGTAGGCCTCGGTGCCGAAACGACGGAAGTATTCGCTCAACGAGTGTAGCATGTCGCTCCTCGCGTCGAAGGACGCACCTGAGCCCGCCTGGTAGTATAATTGTCCGCTACCTGAGTTCCAAATGCGGCCATCGATCCCGGGCGGCAAGCGCCCGTTCGGCAACGTGGGAGGACGAACGCATGAAGGCGGCCATCTTTGAGGGCGTCGGCAAGATCCGCATCGACACCCAACCCGATCCGACGCCCGGGCCCGGTCAGGTTCTGCTGCGGCTCAGCGGGTGCGGTGTGTGCGGCACCGACGTGCACATCGTCCGCGGCGAGCTGACCGAGGGCATCGTCCCGCCCGTCGTGTTGGGTCACGAGATCGCCGGCCGCGTCGAGGTCCTGGGCGAGGGCGTGACGAACGTCTCCGTCGGCGACAACGTGGCCGTCGATCCCCTGATTGCCTGCGGTCAGTGTGAGGGATGCCATGCCGGGCGTCCCAATCTGTGCGACAACCCGACCACGGTCGGTTACGCCGTCGACGGCGGGTTCGCCGATTTCAGCTGCGTGCCGGCCACGCACGTCTACAAGCTTGCCGACGACGTGCCCGCCAAGGGAGGCATCCTGGTCGAGACGCTCGCCTGCGTGCTGCACGGCTACGACCGGCTCGAGTTCCGTGCGGGCTGCTCGGCGATGATCCTCGGGGCGGGGACGGTGGGCCTGTTGTGGAACCAGCTCCTCGGGCGAAGCCCGCGCGCGCTCCTGGTCCAGTCCGAGCCGATCGCCATGCGGCGCGAGCTCGCCGGGCGGCTCGGGGCGGACGTGCTGATTGATCCGTCCTCCGAGGACGTCGCCGACCGGGTCCGCCAGGTCGCCCCCGACGGCATCGACTTCATCGTGGACGCCTCGGGCGAGCCGTCGGCCATCCAGCAAGCCATCCCGCTGGTCAAGCGGTTCGGCACGTTCATGATCTTCGGCGTCTGTCCGAGCGACGGCACCGTCACGATCAATCCGCACGACCTGTACCAGGCCGAGGCCAAGATCATCGCCTCGAAGATGCCGCCGCTGACGCTGGGCCGGGCCGCCCGCCTGATCGAGGCCGGCCTCATCGACTACGAACGCATCGTGACGACGTCCCTTCCGCTGGATGGTCTGACCGAGGCCATCGGCTACTTCGACGAGGCCCGCGACAAGCACGTCAAGATGCTGATCGACCCGAGGGCGGGCTAGATGCCCAACACAATGGGATCCGTCGGCTTCCCAGCTTCCTTGCCGCCGTCCGAGACGCTCCTACCTCGGATCGATGCTGCGTCGCAGCCGCGACTGTCAGTCTGACCATCGGCGCCACGTGTCGATGTACCGACCTGGCGACGTGTCGACGCGTTGATGTGCCGACGTGGCGACTTCTCGACGTGCCAGCGTGCCGACGTGTCCACGTGTTGACTTGTCGACTAGTTGACGTGTCGATGTGTAAGGACCGCCTACTCGTCGCTGTACAGCGTCCGCTCCTTGACCTCCTCGGCGCGGCGGACCAGTTCGTCCGGCACGACAGGGTCGGCGGGCTCGAGCTCGTACTCGAGGTAGTGCGTATCGCGGATGGTGGCCGGGGTGAGGCACTCGGCGAAGAAGTCGATCGGCGGCACCTGGTACCACGGCTCGCGGATCATCGCGCTCGTCTTGAGAGGCTTGTAGCCGTCCTTACGGATGATGACGTCATAATCGCCGTACCACGTGAAGTTCGTGCTGACGGGGGTCCGCCCGATCTCCTCGTCGTTGAGGTAGACCAGCGCGCCCTCCGGCGTCGTGTTGATCGTCAGGGTCCGCTCGACGCAGCCCACGAGCCAGCTCAGCGCGACGATCAGCGCCACCAGACCAGGTCGCGGCCAGGGCCTGTGACGTCGGTAGGGGGTGGCTTGTCTCATGTGGGGTGTCCTTCCGGCCTTCCCAGAGCTAGTCGTTCAGATCGACGATCTCGACGTCGGGGCCATCCGTGTCCAGCAGCGCGACCGTGCATCGGCCATTCACCCAGCCACAGCATTCGCCGGGGTTCAGGAACAGCGTGCCGTCGCGGACCTCGTTGACGATCTCATGCGTGTGGCCGCTGATAACGATGTCGGCCCAGGCGATGTCCTGCGGATCGCACCACTGGTCGAAGTGATGGACCAGGATCTTCGCCCCGTCGAGCTCGAGCCTGAGCGGGCCGGTCTCGATTTGGGGCAAGACGCCCCGCAGCCCCGCGAGCTCGCCCTCGTTGTTGCCCAGGATCACGTGAAGCGGGCTGTGCTCCTCCACCGTCTTCATGGCCTTGGCCGCGAACGGCGAGCAGAGGTCGCCGGCGTGGATAACGCCCTGGACGTCGCGCTGCCTGAACAGCGCCAAGGCCTGCTCGATCTTGGGCACGCGGTCGTGGGTGTCGGAGATCACGCCGATCAGCATGAAGTCGTTCCTGGGGTCCCTGCGCCGTAAGATCTTGCCAAGACAGCATTATCTGTATTGCCGCGGCCGGGTTCAAGCCCCCGCTCGACGTTAGCCTCACCTGACGGCCTCAGCCAGCCCGGCCGGGCCACGCGACGGGGTGGCGTCTGGGCCGGGCGGGTGACGATGGGGAGGATAGGCCGATCGCCGATCCCTCGGCCGCGAAGCCAAAGGTTTGGCACGGAATGACCGATACGGGGGCGTCACTTCGGGACATCCCCGTCAGCCGAAGGGGCGTCCCTCGGCGGGCCTACCAAGAGCTGCTGAACGCCTGTGATGCCGATTGGCGATCAGAAGACGGCATAAAGCGACTAAGAGAACCGCCGAAGGCTTGTGTGACTGATGGACGAACGGAGAAATGCAGTATTCCCATGCAACGGTTCGCATGGATCAGGTTATAACGTGAGGACCCCGGTTTCGGGACGAAGCGCAGGGTGTGCGCATCGAGCCCGGCTTGGCGTTGGTTATAGGATGTAGACAGACTTGGCCGTTCGGAGCGGCCCCGCATCGCCGAGCTGACAACCTAGGGAAAGGGTGATTCTGTGGCTGGATCAGTAGGAAGTGTGGCCGTCAACGTGGGGGAGATCCTGCTCAAGAAGGGCAAGATCACCGATGCCAACCTCGAGGAGGCTCTGGCGGCCAAGAAGAACCCGACGGATCGCATCGACCGCATCCTCGTCGACAAGGGATTCGTGGACGAGCGCGACGTGCTGGAGGTCTTGGGCGAGCAACTGACCATCCCGTTGGTCGACCTGAACGAGACGGACATCGACGTCGAGATGCTGCGCGCGATGCCGAACAAGCTCGTTCACCGTCGCGGTCTCATCCCGATCCAACGGACCAACGACACGATCAAGGTCGCCACGAGCGACCCCTTCGACGTCTACGCCTTTGACGAGCTGCGGATGATGACCGGGCTCAAGGTCGAGCCGGTGCTCGCGGTTCGCAGCGAGATCGACCGCGTCATCAAGAAGAACTACGGCGTCGGCGGCGACACCATCGGCGAGATGATCAGCGAAGACGACGAATTCGAGATCATCTCCGACAGCGTCGACGAGAGCGGCGACGTCATCGAGATGGCCCAGGAGGCCAGCGTCGTCCGCCTGGTCAACGAGATCCTCGAGGAGGCCATCAACGAGCGGGCCAGCGATATCCACATCGAGCCGTACGAGCACGACCTCAAGATCCGGTACCGCGTCGACGGCGTGCTGCACAACACGCACGTGCCCGCCCAGATTCGCCGCTTCCAGGCGGCCATCATCAGCCGCATCAAGATCCTCTCGAACATGAACATCGCCGAGAAGCGTCTCCCGCAGGACGGAGCCTTCAAGCTCAAGGCCAAGGGGCGCGAGATCGACTTCCGTGTCAGTGTGATCCCCACCGCGCACGGCGAGGGTGTCGTGCTGCGTATCTTGGACAAGCAGGCGTCGCTCGTCTCGCTCGACGAGCTCGGCATGGGCGAGAAGCTGCTCAACGATTACTACCGGCAGATCCAGCGCCCGCACGGCATCATTTTGGTGACCGGTCCGACCGGTAGCGGTAAAACGACCACGCTGTACGCGTCGCTCAAGGAGATCGTCAGCGACGAGATCAAGATCCTGACCGTCGAGGACCCGGTCGAGTACCAGCTCGAGGGCATCAATCAGGTCCAGGTCCTGCCGAAGATCGAGCTGACGTTCGCCCGGGCGCTGCGTGCCTTCCTGCGGCACGACCCCGACGTCATTCTGGTCGGCGAGATTCGTGACCGCGAAACCGCCGAGGTGGCCATCAACGCCTCGCTCACCGGTCACCTCGTGTTCAGTACGCTGCACACCAACGACTCGGCCAGCGCGCCGACGCGTATGCTCGACATGGGCATCGAGCCGTTCCTGATCAGCAGTTCGCTCGAATCGGTGCTCGCCCAGCGCCTGGTCCGCAAGATCTGCAAGGACTGCAAAGAGGCCTACGAGGCCGACCCGGCCGAGCTGCCGCCCGACTTCGAGTACGAGCCGGGCTTGCAGCTCTATCGAGGCAAGGGCTGCCGCAGTTGCATGAACACCGGCTACGCCGGGCGTGTCGGCATCTACGAGCTCCTCCAGATGAACGAGGAGCTGCGCGAGCTGATCGTCCAGCGCGAATCGTCCGGCAAGGTGTTGGCCGCCGGACGGCGTAACGGTCTCAGGCTGCTCCGCGAGGACGGCTTCGACAAGGTCCGCGCCGGCCAGACCACCATCGAGGAGGTCGCGCGCGTGGCGACGGAGGCGTGACCGGGGCACCATCCGAGGCATTCTCGTCGTACCACCCATTCGTGACTCCTGGAACGCATAGGTGGCCGATCCCGTCCGAGCGGACGGGGTCTGTGGCGTGACCGCGCAAGGCCCCGTTCAGGCCAGGTTTAGGACACGAGAGATCGCCGCCTCGCCCGCCCAGAAAGGTGCATCTCTTGCGATCGCAGTGCGTAGAATAGAGGAACTCACGCCGACCCCGTGCCGTGCCCGGCGGGGCGCACGCGCCCGCCCGTCATCCGAACCGGGTCGACATGAGAGGAAACGGGGTGGCGGCTCGCCGTTGACTCGGCCGCAAGAGACTGTAAACTAAGGACTTTGTGGCCGATCGGGCCACGAGACGACGTCCATGCCCACGTTCAGCTACACAGCGCGAAATCCCAAGGGCCAGCAAGTCAACGGCACGTTGACGGCTGAGAACCATCAGGCTGCGCTGCGAGCCCTGGACGACCGGCAGCTCTTTCCGATTCAGGTCCGCGAAGGGAGCATGGGCGGGCAGAGCCTGTTCGGGGGCCGCAAGAGGGGCGTCGGCCTCGGCGTCCTCGCGCAGTTCTACGGGCAGATGGCCGATCTGCTTCGTGCCGGGGTCCCGCTGCTGCGAAGCCTCGACGTCCTGACCAGGGCCACACCCAACGCCACCCTCAAGAGCATCCTCCGTGAGGTCAAGGACGACGTCGCCGGCGGCGAGGGTCTGGCCGAGGCGATGGAGAAGCACCCGCATGTGTTCAACGAGCTCTACGTCTCGATGGTCCGTGCGGGTGAGAAGGGCGGCTTCCTCGAGGACGTACTCAGTCGAGCGTCCGGCTTCGTCGAGCGGCAGAACGAGCTTCGGAACAAGCTGATCGGCTCGATGGTCTATCCGATCATCCTGCTGACCGTCGGGTTCGGCGTGGTGATCATGATCCTGACGTTCGTCGTGCCGAAACTCCGTCCGTTCCTGGAGCGGCTCGAGGCCAAGGGCGAGCTTCCGGCCCTGACGCTGGGACTGTTCGCGGTCTGCGACTTCCTGCGGGATTACTGGCTGTTCATGGTCGCCGCGATCTTCGTGGGCGTCACGGTGACGCTGCCGTACCTTCGCAGCGAGCAGGGCCGCATGGCCATCGACCGGCTCAAGCTCAAGCTGCCCGTGATCGGCAACATCGTGACGATCGTGGCGATCTGCCGCTTCTGCCGGATCCTGGGCACGATGCTGGCCAACGGCGTGCAGATCCTTCAGGCCCTGAAGATCAGCAAGGACTCGGCGGGGAACATGGTCCTGGCCGAGGAGATCGAGAAGGCCACCGAGAGCGTCCGTCAGGGCGAGAGCCTGTCCGGCCCGCTCGGCGAGAGCGGTCTCTTTCCGCCGGACGTGATCGACATGATCGCCGTGGCCGAGGAGGCCAACACCCTGGATACGGTGTTGGTGAAGATTGCGGATACGAACGAGGTGCGGGCCGCTCGGGTCATCGACCTGGCCGTGCGGCTGATCGAACCGGTTCTTCTCATGTTTATGGCCGTGATGGTTCTGTTGATCGCACTGGCGTTGCTCGTGCCGATCCTGACGTCCAGCAGTGCGATGCGAGGTTAAGGTGATGATCCGGTTCGGAGGGAGCCGGAACCGGGAAGGCGCGTGCCGAGCCTACGAGGCGCGCCACAGAGACAGGAGACGATCGTGATGCGTACACACAAGAGACAAGGTTTCACGCTGTTCGAGGTGTTGCTGGTGATTGCGATTCTGGCGTTGCTGGCGGCGTTCGTGGCCCCGCAGCTCATGGGCGTGGGCGACCAGGCCAAGATCGATACGACCCAGTCGGCGCTGGGGGCGACCGGTCCGTTCGCCAAGGCGCTGAAGCTCTACAAGCTGCACATGGGCCGGTTTCCGGAGGGCGAGGACGGCCTGCGGGCCCTGATCGAGATGCCCGAGGGCCTCGACGACGAGGACGTCGAGAAGAAGTGGAAGGGCCCGTACATCGAGTCGCCCGACATGCTCAAGGACCCGTGGGGCAACGAGTACTTCTACCGCTTCCCGGGCGAGATCAACGAGGCCCAATGGGAGATGTGGAGCGCCGGGCCCGACGAGGAAGAGGGCACCGAGGACGACATCACCAGTTGGCGTGACGACGAGTACGACGAGTACTAACAATGCGGCGATCCGACGCGCCGGGCTCCTGGGCGCCGGCAGGCTTGCCCACGAAAGGGTGAGTGAACGATGCGTCGCCTCATGCGTATGAATGAGATGGTGGACTCCGATCCGCCTCGCGGCATCGATCCGCGAGGCGGTTTCCACATAGGGACAGGCTTTCGCTGGATGAGTGCGCGCGAATCCATCGGCGCTCCGACGCCGCGGCCGGGCTTCACGCTCGTCGAGATGATCCTGGTGGTCGCCCTGCTCGTCCTGCTGTCCTCTCTGGTCGTGCCGGTGTTCACGGGCGAGCTCGAGCGGCGACGTCTGAACGACTCGATCGAGCAGCTCCAGAACATGATCGCCATCACGCGGGCCCACGCGATGAACGACGGCCTGCGGTATCGGCTCCGTTGGCCGGACGAGGAGGCCTACGACGAGGCCGATGAGGCCGGCAAGACGCTCCAGCCCGTCATCGAGGTCGAGGCCGAGCCCATCGAGGAGCCCGGCGAGTTCTCCCTCGTCACAGAGCTGTGGGCCCAGGTCGAGCCGCTGCATAAGGGCATCCAGGTGACCGAGGTCCGACTGGGCCGACCGAAGACGGCCGAGGAGCTCATCCGCGAAGAGGAGGAGCGCGAGCGCCTCGAGATGGTCGCCGAGGGCGTCGAGGAGATGTTCGAGGACGACGAGGACGAGATCGACCGGCTCTTCGGCGACAGCATGGACGAGGCCGGCACCGAGGACGAGAAGGACCCGACCCGACCGGCCGTGGTCTTCGAGTCCGACGGCACGGTCGAATGGGCCACCATCGAGCTGACCAACGGCGAGGAGACCGAGGACGGCGAGCTCCGCACCTGGGAGGTGATCATCGACGGGCGGACCGGCAAGGTCGGCTGGCGACGGTCGCTGACCGAGGAGGAGATCGAGATGCGTCGCTCGGAGATCGAGGAGCAGCGCGAAGAGAAGACGATCGTCCGCGGCCGTGAGTTGGGAGCCAAGTAGCCATGCGGCGGCATCGCGACAAGACGACGAAGGTCGAGCGACCCGACGACGTGGGCGCGGCTCTGTTGTCCGTGCGCGAGCCCTGCGCCCCTGCAAGAGGCACTGCTCACAGAGCAGTGGCGCACGTCAGAGACGCGACCGTGAGGGAGCGTTGCCGTTCAGTGGCGGACGTCGGAGACGCGACCGTGAGGGAGCGTTGCCATTCAGTGGCG
>CAZUQM010000046.1:10069-52121 GCA_964622545.1 uncultured Planctomycetales bacterium
GAGCGTTGCCATTCAGTGGCGGACGTCGGAGACGCGACCGTGAGGGAGCGTTGCCGTTCAGTGGCGGACGTCGGAGACGCGACCGTGAGGGAGCGTTGCCGTTCAGTGGCGGACGTCGGAGACGCGACCGTAAGGGAGCGTTGCCGTTTCCCCGAACCTCGTGCCGGCGGACAAGCCTGCTTCGTCACGAGAAGGCAACCCGAATACGCCCATGGCCCCCGGCGCATGGCCCGCGGCAGCCACGCTCGACGCGGGGCCATGCTCCTCGAGGTCCTTATCTCGCTGGCGATCATCGTGCTGGCGATCGGCACGCTGGGCAGCCAGGTGAGCCAGTCGCTGCGGTCGGCCGAGTACACCGACAAGCTGAACCGCGCGCTCATGCTGGCCGAGTGGGTGCTCGCCGAGATGGACCTGCCGGCCGAGGAAGAGGACAAGCTCATCGACCTCGAGGGCGAGGAAGGCGAGGGTCTCTTCGGCGAGCGCTACCCCGGCTTCGGCTGGCGGATCAAGCGCGAGACGACGGACATCGAGAACCTCGACCTGATCACGCTCGACATCCTCAACGGCGACCCGGAGGAGGTATCGACCGAGGAGTGGGAGGTGCTGCACTCGGTCTACTGCCTGCTGCCGACGGTCCCGGAGGTCGACCCGACCGACTTCGGCATGCCCAGCGAGGAGGAGATCGGCATGCTCGCCGCGGCCAGCGCGACCGGCGCGGACGGCGACCAGGCGACGGACATGACCGAGCTGCCGCCCGACCTCGAAGAGATCCTCAACGCGCTGCCCGGACCGATTCAGGACATCCTCCGCCGCTTCATGGGAGGCGAGCCCGTACCGCTCGACGAGATCCGCGCCGCCTTCGGCGAGCTGACCACCGAGGACCTGCTCGGCCTGCTGGCTACGCCGGCGCTGTTCGGCATGCTCAGCGGCGACATGAGCGGCCTGACGAGCCAGTTGATGGGCGACAAGGCCCCGGGCGGCTTGGATCAGGCGCTGGATCCCGCGCAGGGTGGGATGCCCGATCCGTCCCAGTTGGGCGACGAGATACCGCAGCAACTGCAAGACCTGATGACGAACAGGTGACGATGCCGTGACGCACGCGATACGACGACAACCTGACGCAGCGGGCCAAGCGGCCCGGTCCGACGGACCCGCGCGATGCGGCCGGGCCCACGGCGTGACCCTGCTCGAGGTCTTGCTGTCGATGGCGCTGCTGAGCGTGTTGATGCTGATGCTGTTCGCCTTCACCAGCACGACGATGCAGGCCGAGATGGCCGGCCGCGAGCTGGCGACCAAATCCCAGCTCGCCCGGGTCGTGCTCGATCGCATCGCCGGCGAGATCCGCCAGGCCGCGGCGTTCGGCCGGTCGATCTCCGGCGACAAAAACTCGATCCGCATCCTGACGACCCGCCTGCCCGACCGCGACATCTTCGAGATACGCAAGGTGAAGGAATGGCCGCGGACGGCGGAGTACGACCTGGCCGAGATACGCTACTACCTCAAGATCTACGAGGACGAGTACGTCGAGCTGGAGGACGGCGCGGAAGTGCCGATGGTCGCGGGCCTGTATCGCAGGGAGTGGAAGATCCTCGGACACGAGGGTCGACCCTCGCTCGCGCAGGGCATGAGCTCCTTGCCGCAGGCGGTCAAGATCACCGTCGGCTACAAGGAGCTGGAACTCGAGCCGGTCTTCGAGTCCGAGGAGGAGGACGAGGTCGTCGACCTCAACCCCGGCCGGGAGGAGGTCTTCGCCCCGGAGATCAAGGCCCTCCGCTTCGCCTATCACGACGGGCGCAACTGGGTGTCCCGATGGGCCTATCGCGAGGACGAGGAGACCGAGGAGGAGGAGGGCGGCTCGGAGACCATCATCACGCGCGACGAGGAGTTCGAGGAGGAAGAGGAGTACCACCCGGATCGGTACACGGTCGTCGTGCGGCTGTACCAGTCGGATCCCACGGGGCTCGGCAGCAAGATGGTCCGCATCGAGGACGAGATCCGCGAGCAGTTCGGCGACATGGGCGGCTCGGGCGGCCTGGACGGACTCGGCGGACTCGACGCCCTGGGCGGTCTCGGCGGCGCCGGCGGCGGGCTGGGGGACCTGAGCGATCAGATCGGCGGGCTCCAGCGCCTGAGCGGCGCGAAGTGAACGGCCGGGGAGACAGAATACAGAATACAGAATACAGGAGACAGGAGACAGGAGACCGAAGGCGGCGATGCAGCTGGTAGTCTGGGCGCGGAATTCGCGTCCCCCACCGCTGAGCCGGTGGGCTACCCGCCAGAAAAGCCGAGACGTCGAGAGGGGCGGCACTCGGTTGGAGTGAGAGGATTCGCGGAAGACGGAAGTCGGAACGGCTTTGGCAACAGGACAGCCGTTCCGGCCGAGAACGTGCAGGGCCGTAGGCCCGATAGCCAATAGCCCACGGCGTAAGCCGTGGGGTGAGAGGCGCCGAATCCCAGCTAGCCCCGGTAGGGGCGACAGACCGCTCGTACCGATGCGAGAGAGGATTCTCGCACGAGCGGCTTTGGAGTGCGGCAGATCGGCGCCGCTTGGCAGGCGACTCCCGCGACCTCACCGGTCGCCCAAACGGTAGGAAAGCATGCAAGCATGCACGCGTAGACAATCCGAGCGAGACGGCATGATCCTGCCGGTCGTGCTCATCATCCTGATGCTGATGGCGATGATGGGCATGGCCTTCTCGCTGGCCACGAGCGCCGAGCTCGGGGCGGCCGAGGCCCGGGCGAACCGGCTCCAGACCCGCCTGGCGGCCGAGGCCGGGCTCCAGCGCGTCCAGTTCATGCTCCGCGAGAACCGGGCCAAGATGAGCGCCTGGTGGCACAACCCGGACGAGCTGCGCGACGTGCAGATCTATCCGCTGGCGACCGAGGCCAAGGAGTTCGGCCAGCACGACACCGTCGTCGGCGAGGGCGACGAAGAGGAAGAGGTCAAGCGGCGGATCGGCACGGTGTGGCGGTACTCGATCATGGCGACCGACCTGGACATCGCCGAGGAGGTCGACCGCCCGATTCGCTACGGTATCCAGGACGAGGCCGGCAAGCTCAACCTCAACTGGGCGACGCGAAATCAGTTGATGGCCCTGTACAGCGCGGTGCTGCCCCCCGATCTGGCCATCGAGGAGCTGATCGACGCCCTGATCGACTGGCGCGACGAGGACAGCGCCACCAGCCCCGCCGGGGCCGAGACCGACTATTACCGCCAGCTCTACCCGCCGTACTCGGCCGGCAACGCCCCGCTCAAGACGGTCGAGGAACTGCTCCTGGTCAAGGGCTATCGTGCCCAGATCCTCTACGGCGAGGACTACAACCGCAACGGCATCCTCGACCCGATGGAAGACGACGGCATGGCCACCTTCCCGCCGGACGACGGCGACGGCGAACTGATGCGCGGCCTGCTGCCGTTCATTACGGTCTACTCGATGGGCCAGGACCGCGCCAGCGACAACAAGCCGCGGATCTACATGAACGCCAAGCCCGAGGAGATCGAACTGTTCCTGACCGAGCTGCTCGAGAGCGACGTGGCGGAATTCATCCTGGAGGCCCGCCGCCAGGGCCATGTCTTCAAGAGCCCGGCCGAGCTCGCCGGCGATATCAAGATCGGCAAAGAGGTCATCGAATCTCAGATCGCTCCGGAAGACCTGCTCCTGGTGATGGATCGCTTGACGACGATACCCCGTCCCGCGAACATGGGACCCTTGGGCGCCATGGTAGCCGTGCCGCTACCCCATGTGATCAACGTGAACACCGCCCCGCCCCCGGTGCTGGCGTGCCTGGGGCTGGACGCCGAGCAGATCGAGCAGATCATCGACTCGCGCGTGCAGCTCAGCGACGAGGAAAAGATCAGCCCGGCCTGGCTCATGAACGAGGGCATCATGACGCCCCAGGAGCTGGCGATCTACACGGGTCCCCAGCTCAACACGCTCCGGATTGTGACCCAGTCGTGGCAGTTCACGGTCGAGTCCGTCGGCCACGGCGACCATGTCGGCATGGCATGCCGGCTGCAAGTAGTGATCGAGATGCAGGGTCAGGTCCCCATCATCCGGTATTTCCGGGACTTGACGAAGCTCGGACCGGCTTGGCCCCTACGCATCGGCGAGAAAGAACGTGAGATTTCCTCAACTCGTTCGTGACAGCCGGGTCCTGGCCATCGACTGGGACCCCGAGTCGATCCGTATCATCCATGCGGTGACCGGCCGCAAGGGACCCAAGCGGATCCGCGGGGTCTTCGTGCCGGTGGCCGAGGGCGTCGACGTCGAGGACCCCGAGTCGCTCGGCGAGTTCATCGCCCGGGCCCTCAAGCAGCGCCGCCTCCGGACGCGGCGGGCGATCGTGGCCATCCCCCGCGACCAGGCCGTGCTGCACATGCTGAGCCTGCCCAACGTGCCCCCGGAGGAGATGCCCTCGGTGGTGCACTTCCAGATCACCAAGGAGCTGCCCTTCGCCCTGGAGGAAGCGCGGATCGACTTCGCCACCTTCCCCGTCGGCGAGGGAGCCGAGACGGTGGACGTGCTGGTCGCGGCGGTCCGCAACGATGTGCTCGAGCACTACCAGGCCGTCTGCGCGGCGGCCGGGCTCGAGCTCGAGCGCGTGGGCCTGCGGCCCTTCGCCAACACCGTGGCGCTCACGTGGGGCGCGTCGGAAATCTCGGCGGGCTGCACGCTGTTGGTCGACGTCGGGCCGAGCCTGACCGAGATCGACCTGGTTCGCGACGGGCATCTGTCGTTCTCCCGCGCCGCGTCGGTGAACGTGCCGACGATGCCGGCCGTCCGCATGATGAGCGACCTCGGCGGCGAGACCTCGGCGCCGCTGACGATCGCCCCGACCGAGACGGAGAAGCGCGAGGCGCTGGACAACCTGCTGGTCGAGGTCAACCGGACGATCGAGGCCTACCGGGTGACCGATCCGAGCGCCGAGATCCAGTCGATCGTGGTCGCCGGTTCGTGCGGCGTCGAGGAGCAGCTCTGCGAGGAGGTGGCCGACCGCTTCGGCGCCCCGGCCAAGCTGTACAACCCCGCCGAGGCGATACCGGCCCTGGGCGATCGTGGCCAGGAGATGGCGGCGTTCAGCTCGTCGCTGGGCCTGACAATCGGGCACGGAAGGGAAGGCGCGCTGCACTTCGACTTCCTGCACCCCAAGGAGCCGGTGGACCTGTCGGCGATCAAGGCCCGCAAGGTGCCGGTGATCGCCGCGACGGTGGTCGTGTTGATCGCCGCGCTGATGGTCTTTCGGTACCAGGTCGACAAGGCGAAGTCGGCCGAGGTCGACAAGGTCGAGCGCAAGGTCTCCAAGCTGAAGAGGCAGGCCGGCGAGGTCACGGACTTCAAGGACATCGTCGACGCCGCCGAGGACTGGACCGACGAAGAGGTCATCTGGCTCGACCAGCTCGCGCTGATCAGCCACCTCTTCCCGCCGACGAACGAGGCTTACGTGACCAAGCTGTTCGCCAAGGACAACGGCACGATCACGATGTCGGTCCGGGCCGCGCAGATGACGCGGCTCGAGGAGCTCCGCAAGGAGTTCGAGCGGATGGGCCCGTACGAGGCCATCCTCGGCACGGTTAAGAAGGTCTCCGACAAGCGCGGCTTCACCAGCGAGAGCGACATCGTGCTGCGGCTCAAGACCAAGGAGGAGCTGGCGGCCGAGAAGAAGGCCCTCGAGGCCAAGATGGACAAGGCTAAGGCGCAGAAAGCCAAGGCCGCCGCGGCGAGCAGGAAGCCTGGCCGGCGGCGGTGAGTTCCCAGCGAGCGCGTGCGTCCCGGTGGTGTAAGCGGTACGCGGCCGGCCGAAGGCGCGGCCGACGATGAGTGAAACGGATAACGGGCGATGGAGAGACGACAACGCATCCTGATGGTCGCCGTCGGCATGATGGTCGCGGCCGTGCTGGCCAGCCGCATCGTGCCGTGGGTGATCAAGCCCTTCGCCGAGCACGAGAAGAAGATGAAAAAGGCCAAGGAGGACCTGGCCGAGTACAAGGCGATCGTCGAGATGAAGAGCTTGTTGCGCGAGAATTACCGCGACATGGCCAGGAAGACGTTCGCCGACGATCCGGAGCTGAAGGAGCGGGCCACCGAGGCCGGCAAGCAGTTGCACGCGATCATGTCGAGGGTCGCCAACAAGTGCAAGCTCGACCGCCTCACGGTCAACCGCGCCCTCGACCGCACCAAGAAGGGCGGCGTGACGATCACCAACGTCTCGGTGACGGGGCAGGGCCCGTTGGCCGAGGTCGTGCGCCTGCTGGAGGAGATTTACAAGCTGCCGTATCTGATCCGCGTGCGGAGCATCGCCCTGACGCCGACGATGTCCAAGAAGGATCAGATCATGAAGGTCAAGGTCGACGTGGAGTCGCTCGTCCTGCCGCCGCATGATCTTGTGGGCGACGAGCCCCTGGAGGTCGCCAGCGCCGAGACGACGACCCGGCCGGCGACGGATCGGCTCCAGCTTGAGGACAAGACGCTGTACCGCAAGATCGCCCAGAAGGACATCTTCTCGCCGCAGGTTCGGGTGGCCAAGACGGACGACAAGAGGCCGACCAACAGGAACACGCGGCGTTCGACGCCCAAGGGCAAGGACACACGGGGCAACGTGCTGGTCACGATCGCCAACCGCTTCCCCTGGACCGATCCGAGCTCGGGGCAGCAATACCTGATTCAAGAGGCCTGCACACGCGACACGCGGACGAAGGAAAAGCTGCTGTTCCGTGTCGGCGACAAATTCCACAATCAGGGGATCCTCATCTACGTGGACAGCCGAGGAGCGGTGGTCCGCGAGGGCAACGGCTGGGTCCTCTTTCCGGTGGGCAAGACGCTGAAGGACAGCGAGCCACTGACACCCGAAACGCACCCTTACCTGTATCACGCGGTACAACAACAAGTAGGCACAAGTGGGTAGGGTGAGCCGGACGTAGCGCCGTGTCACGGACGACCGGCCTGCCACAAGACGTCGAAGCACCGCGGCGGTGAGAGCTGACGCCCTCGCCGGCTGACCGTGGAGGGACCCTTTATGACGATGCGATGGAACTCATGGCTGACAGGCGTGGTGATGTCGATCGCCGGGACGCTGCTGGTCGGCGCCCCGCCGACGATGGGAGCCTCGGCCTCAACCAAGCCGGCGCCGTCCCCGGACGCCAAGTCCGCGCCCAAGCCGGCCAAGGCCACGCCGTCTACCAAGCCGGCGCAGGTCTCGCCCAAGGCGCTGGCCGAGCTTCGGCGTCGGGCCGAGGCCGCCAAGAAGGCCAAGGCCGCCGAGGAGGCGGCTCAGGAGAAATCCGCCGGCAAGCCCGAGCCCAAGGGGTCGAACGACAAGGTGGCCGCGGCGGCCGAGAGCGACTCGGCGGCCGAGAGGCGGAACCGGTTCCTCCAGAAGCGCGAGGAGATGCGCAAGCGGATCGAGGCGGCGCGTGCCGCGGCCAAGATCCGCGAGCAGCAGAAGGGCGATGCCGCGACCCAGCCCGCCGCCACGCCGAGCAAAGTGAACCCGTCGGCCAAGCCCGCCACCCCGAAGCCGGCGGTCAAGAAGCCCGAGCCCAAGCCCGTCCCCGCACCGCCCGAGAAGCCGCCGGCCGAAAAGCGCCTCTACCAGTTCAGCTTCCACAAGGCCGAGTGGGACGAGGTGCTGAACATGTTTTGTCGCTGGAGCGACATGACGATCATCGGGCAGTATCCGCGGACGCCGGCCGACGGCATCACCTACATCAATCCGCGAAACCTGACGTACTACGAGGCCCTGCATGAGCTCAACATCCTGCTCATGGAGAACATGCCGAGCTACTGGCTCGTGCCGGAGGAGAACCACCTCCGCCTGCGGCGGATGAGCGACTGGCACCGCTACATCCCCGCCGAGCATCGCTTCAACGATCTCCAGGAGTTCCAGAAGGCCGAGCTGAACGACGACGACTGGGCGATGGTCTTCTGGGTCCCCGAGAGCTACATCGTCGGCGAGCTGATCGCCGACATCCAAGCGACCATGCCCGACAACGTGCTGCGCGTGGCCTCGGTGCACGAGACCCGCCGCCTGAAGATCACGGGCATCGTCTTCTACATCAACCAGTTCCTGAAGATGGCCCAGAGCGATATCTTCGACCCGGAGGAGCAGGTGAAGGACAAGATCCGCCCGATCAAGTTCTACAAGATCGAGCGGGCCCAGGCCTCGTCGGTCCAGCAGGTGCTCGAGCGGATCGTCTTGCCGCAGCGCCGCGGCCGGATCAGCGTCACCGACGACGCCGACCGCGTCGACATCGTGCTCGATCAGATGACCAACACGATCATCGTCAAGGCCAAGGAGGAGCGGCACCGCGAGATCGCCGAGATGATCGAGCGGATCGAGGCCTCCGAGCTGGTCGCCGACGCCAAGACGCACTTCATCAAGCTCGACCATGCGCGGGCGGAGGACCTGGCCAACCTGCTGAATCCGTTGCTTCAGCAGGAAGCCCGCATGAAGCCGACGTACGACCGCCGCAAGGCCGAGCGCGAGCGTGTCTACCTCCAGGCCGAGCCGGCCAGCAACAGCCTCATCGTTCTGGCGACCCAGGAGGGGCTCGATCGCGTCGAGAAGCTGCTCAAGCAGCTCGACGTCGAGACGCCCGAGGCCCAGTACAAGCGGATCGAGCTGAAGAACGCCAAGGTCGATCAGATCATCACGGTCGTGAATACGGTGGTGCAGTCGCGCTACAGCCGGCGCGGCCGACGCAGCGCTCCGGGCCAGCAGCTCCAGGTCGTCCCCGACCCGACCGGCAACGCCCTGTTTGTTATGGGCAACCCGAAGGACATCGAGTACGTCGAGGAGCTGGTCGCCGAGATCGACTCGGCCGACGTCGAGCGGACCAAGGCCCACATCGTCAAGCTTCAGAAGGCTCGCCCGAGCGTGGTGGCCCAGGGCCTGCAGGCCATCTTCGGCACGCAGACGACGGGTCGCCGCGGCCGCGGGCCGCTGGGATCGTTCCGCGTCCTGCCCGACGAGCAGAGCCAGGTGCTGGTGGTGATCTGCCTGGACAGCGACTGGAAGGAGATCGAAGCGCAGATCAAGGAGTTCGACGAGCAGTCCGTCAGCGTCGATCCGGTGATGCGGACCGTTCAGATCAAGCACGGCGACGCCGAGGAGATCGCTCAGACGCTGAACCAGGCGCTCGGCGGGCGGATCGGTCGTACGCGGGTCGCCATCGGCGCCGAGCGTAACAACAACATGCTCTTCGTCACGACGCTCGAGCCGGCCTTCGAGGAGGTCAAGTCGCTCATCGAGAAGCTCGACGTGCCGGGCAAGGAGGGCAAGCTGGAGGTCATCCCGCTGGCCAACGCCAGCGCGACCGATGTGGCCAACCTCATCACCAACATGTTCCAGGCGCGTCGCGGTCGTCGGCGATTCGGCGGCGATACCGGACCGGTGATCATTCCGGACCAGATCGCCAACGCCCTGGTGGTCCGCGCGACCAAGACCGACCTCGAGGAGATCGAGCTCCAGGCCGCGCGGATCGACGACGCCGCGCGCGGCGAGGGCCACAAGCCGCAGATCATCAAGCTCGAGTACGCCGACCCGCAGCAGGCGGCCAACCTGTGCGAGGCGATGTTCGTGCGGCGCACCGGCCGTCGCTCGGCCGAGCAGCGGACGTTCTTCATGCCCATGCCGACGGGGCTGGTGGTCCGCGCCCCGGCCCAGCAGATGAAGGAGATCGAGGACTTCATCAAGACCATCGACTCGCCCGAGTCGGTGAACATCGAGATCAAGACCGTCCAGTTGCCGGGCCAGGACGTCGAGCAGGTCGCGACCATCCTCCAGCGGATGTTCGCCGGTGAGACCCGGCGGGGACGCAGCGCCAGCGCCATCAACTTCATGCCCGACCCGACCTCGAACATGCTGGTCATCACCGCACCAAAGAAGCGGTTCGAGGAGATCGACAAGGTCATCCAGCAGTACACCGAGGGCATCAAAGTCACGCAGTCGACCATGAAGATCATCGAGCTGAACAACGCTCGGGCCGACGAGGTGGCCGGTCTGCTGACCGAGATGCTCGGGGCCAAGCTGGGCCGGGGCCGACGCCGGTCGATGGCCCGTGAGGTGCAGATCCTCCGCGACCCGCGCCAGAACAAGCTGATCATCTTCGCCCCCGACGACGTGATGAAGCAGGCCGAGGAGATGGTCAAGCAGCTCGACGTGCCCGTCGGCGAGACCGGCGGCGTGCAATGGATCCAGCTGGCCCATGCCGATGCGAGCTACGTCTCGTCGACCCTCCAGCAGATGTGGAGCAACAAGCAGCGGCGCAGCCGGAGCAGCTTCCGCGACCTGCCCGCCCAGATCTGGGCCGAGCCCGTGACCAACTCGGTGCTCGTGGTGGCCTCGCCCGCCGAGTACAAGGAGATCGAGCAGCTCGCCAAGGAGCTCGACGAGAAGTTCAAGGAGACCACCACCCAGCCGACGATCATCAAGCTGAAGTTCCGTCAGCCCAGCGAGATCATCAGCATCTGCCAGCAGCGGTTCCTGCCGCGGCGGCAGAGTCGCGGCCGACGCGCCGACGACGTGACCGAGAGCATCTCGTTCGTGGCCATGCCCGACGGCGTGATGGTCTGGGCGCCGCCGACGCGGATGAAGGCCATCGAGGACTTCATCAAGCAGCTCGACGATCCGGGCGAGTCGAAGATGGTCGTCAAGCGTTTCCAGCTCAAGGGCATGGACGTGAGCGGCCTCTACACGACGCTGACCGACGTCTTCAGCAAGACCGACCTGATGCGGGACGAGCCTCGCCCCAGCTTCGCCGTGGACGCCCCGCACGAGACCGTGACCGTTACGTGCTGGTCGTCGCGCCTGCCGGATATCGAGAAGGTGGTGGAGGACTTCCGCGAGGCCGAGAAGCAGAAGGAGCCCTCGACGCAGAAGTTGATCGACGTGACCTACACGCGGGCCAGCTACGCGGCCTCGACGCTCGATAACCTGCTGCGCAAGCAGCTCGGCGATCGGGCCGCCCGGTTGGGCAGCCGCCTGAGCGTCACCTACGAGGACCGACAGAACAGGGTGGTCGTGGTCGCCCCGCCCGACGTGATGGAGCAGGCCGAGAAGATCCTCGCCACGATCGACGTGAAGATCGAGGGCATGAGCGACGAGGCGCTCGCCCACGACATCCAGCCCGTCAAGTGGATCGACGTGGAGAACGTGGACGCCTCGTCGGCGGCCTCGGCGGTGAACCAGATCTGGAGCGCGTCGCAGCCGCCCCAGGCCGCTCAGGAGAACCGCCCGCCGGTCCGCATCTGGCCCGAGACGATCACCAACACGATCCTCGTCTCCGGCGCCTACGGCAAGGAATTCGAGCTGATCCAGGAGATCGTCAAGGACATCGACCAGAAGTCGGTGGCGAATCCGAACAAGCCGGTGCTGATCAAGCTGGAGTACGCCTCGCCGAGCGAGGTCTCGAGCATGATCCAGGCGCTGTTCATCCCGCCGACCCGCCGCGGCCAGCAGAAGGTCATGATCTCGACCGTCTCGGGCGGCATCATCGTCCGCGCCCCGAAGATCGAGATGAAGGAGATCCAGGAGTTCATCGCCTCCTACGACAAGCCCGAGGCGACGGGCCTGAAGATCCGCACGTATCACCTGCCGAACACGAACGTCAGCGAGTTGTCCAGCACGCTGAGCCAGATCTTCAGCTACAAGAAGCGCCGCCACAACGAGCCGGGCTGGAGCTTCATCCCCAACACGAGCGCCGACATGTTGATGGTGCTCGCGCCCGAGTCACGCCTCAAGGAGATCGAGGACGTCGTCAAGGAGTACCAGGACAACGTCCAGAAGGCCGAGTCGAAGATGCAGATGTTCCCGCTGCAGTACACCCGGGCCGACTACGTCGTGGGCGTGCTCAACAGCCTGCTTCGCGAGAAGCTCCGCCGCACGCGCGGCAGCCGGGCCGTGAACCAGCTCCAGATCTCGTACGAGTCGCGCCAGAACAAGGTGGTCGTCTTCGCGCCCGACGACGTCATGAAGCAGGTCGAGGAGATGATCAAGCAGATCGACATCGAGCTGCCCGATCAGGAGGACCGCGTCAAGTGGATCGAGATCATCCACGCCGATGCGGCCGAGGTGGCCCAGACCGTCGAGCAGATGTTCCAGCAACAGCAGGGGCGTCGTCGGCGGAGCGATTCGTACAGCATCCGCGAGGTCCGCATCTGGCCGGAGCGCGTCACCAACAGCATCCTGGTCAGCGCCGACGCCGAGGACTTCGCCGAGATCGAGAGGCTCGCCAAGAAGATCGACGACGAGTACGCCCTCAAGGGGCTCAAGCGGGTCAAGATCACGCCGAAGTACGTGACGGTCAGTCAAATCCGCAACCTGATCGACAGCCTGTTCTATGCCCGCACGAGTCGGCGCGACGTCCGGGCCCAGCAGCAGCGGATCCGCATCATCCCGGCCGGGTCGTACAGCTTCTTCCTCGAGGCGCCCGAGGACAAGCTCGAGGAGGTCAAGAAGCTGATCGAGGAGATGGACACCGAGGGCGAAAACGCTCCCGTCATCAAGACCTACAAGATGGGCGACGTGGACGTTCGCCAGCTCGCCCGGACCCTCAGTCAGACGACCGGCGGCATCGGTTCGTACACGCCCGACCCGCGTCGCGGGGCCCTCATCGTCAGCGCACCGCAGCACCAGTTCGACCGCATCGAAAAGGCCATGGAGCAGCTCAAGGCTGACATCGAGGAGGAAGAGGCCCAGTTTGTGGTGCTCAAGGTCAAGCACGTCGCGCCGCGCTCGGTGGACGGCCAGCTCCGAAGCCTGGTCGGCATGCAACTCCAGCAGCGCTATCGGCGGCGCGATCGCGACATGCAGCTCTCCATCCAGGCCGACGAGGCGAACAACCGGCTCTTCGTCTACGGCCGGCCGGACGAGATCGAGCTGGTCAAGAAGATGCTCGAGGAGCTGGACCAGCCCGGCCTGAGCACCGAGGCGTCGCTGCACACGATCCCGCTGCGCTACACCGATTCCCAGTACATGGCCAGCCAGATCGCCCAGGTCTTCACGCCCGAGGAGCTCCAGCGTCGCGCGGCCCGACGGGGCCGCGGCACGCAGGAGGTCGTGCCGATTCGCGTCGTGCCCGATCCGGCGACGAACTCCCTGCTGATCACGTGCACGGACGAGGCCTTCCGCGAGGTCGAGCTGTTCGTGGCCCAGCGCGAGGACGCCTACCGTGAGAAGGAGAAGTCCCTTGAGCTGATCACGCCCAAGTACCTCAGCCAGGGCCAGCTCATGGCCACCATCAACGCGATCTACAACCCCCCGGTCTCGCGCTACGGCCGTCGGCAGAAGCAAGAGACCGAGATCCGCGCGATCCCCGCCAGCGGCAGCAGCTTCTACCTCGAAGCGCCCAAGGACAAGATGCCCGAGCTCAAGGAGCTGATCGCCCAGCTCGACGTCGAGGACAAGAACCGACCCAAGGTCCGCACCTACAAGCTCAAGGACATCGACGTGCGCGAGCTGACCCGCCTGCTCCAAACGACGATGCGGGACAAGGGCACGTTCATGGCCGATCCGCGCATGGGCATGGTCATCGTCAGCGCTCGGGAGTTCCAGTTCCCCGAGATCGAAGAGATGATGCAGAAGCTCCAGGAGGACATCGAAGAGACCCGGCAGCAGTTCGAGATCCTCGATCTCAAGCACGCCCGGCCCAGCTCGGTCTACAGCACGCTCAATCAGCTCGTCAGCATGCGGATGAGCGACCGTCGGAGCCGGCGCGGCCAGAGCTTGCAGATGTCGATCATCCCGGACGACAACAACAACCGGCTGTTCGTCTATGCGGCCAAGGAAGAGATGGAGCTGGTCAAGGAGATGCTCGATCAGCTCGACACCCCGGGCATGGTCAAGGAGGCGGAGCTCTACACCATCGCGCTGGAGCGGACCGAGGCCACCTACATGGCCACCAAGATCCAGCAGGTCTTCACGCCCGAGGAGATGAAGCGGCGACGCGCCCGGCGGAACCAGTCGGTGGCCGACCTGATCCCGATCCGTGTCGTGCCCGAGCAGACGACCAACACGCTGCTGATCACGTGCGCCGAGCAGGACTTCCGCGACATCGAGCTGTTCGTGGCCAAGATCGAGGACGCCTATCAGGGCAAGGAGAAGGCCCGCGAGCTGATCACGCCGAAGTTCATCAGCCAGGGCCAGCTCATGGCCACGATCAACGCGATCTACAACCCGCCCCGGCGTCGGGGCTTCCGGCAGGAGGACGTGCCGGACATCCGCGCGATCCCGGCCAGCGGCAGCAGCTTCTACCTCGAAGCGCCCAAGGACAAGATGGCCGAGCTGCTCGAGCTGGTCAAAACGCTCGACGTCGAGGATCAGAACCAGCCGATCGTGCGGACCTACCGCGTCAAGGACGTCGACGTCCGCCAGCTCGCCCAACTGCTCCAGACGACGATGCCGGGCAAGGGCAGCTTCTACGCCGACACGCGGATGGACATGCTCATCGTCAGCGCGCCGGAGTTCCGCTTCGAGAAGATTGAAAAGACGATGAACGACCTGAAGGAGAACCTCGAGGCCGTCCGCCAACAGTTCAAGGTCTTCCCGCTCAAGTTCGCCAAGGCGAGCAACCTCTACAGCCAGCTTTCGCAGCTCGTCACGACCCGCGTCCGCGGACGCCGCAGCGACGCCCAGCTCACCATCCTGCCCGACCAGATGCTCAACCGGCTCTTCGTCTACGCCGGCGACGAGGAGATGAAGGTCGTCGAGGAGATGCTGGCCGAGCTGGACGTCGAGGGCGTCGAGCCCGAGCAGCAGGTCTACTCGATCGAGCTGAAGAACGCCGACTGCACCTACGCGGCGTCGATGGTCCAGAACATGTTCACGCAGGAGGAGCTGGCGCGACGTCGAAGAGGCCGGACCGAGTCGGTGATCGCGCCGATCCGCGTGATGGCCGATCAGATGAGCAACCGGCTGCTGATATGGGCCTCGCCGCGTGACTACGAGGACATCGAGAAATTCGTCAACGAGATCGACGAGCGGGCCAAGGACACCAAGCCCGAGCGGCGGATCATCCAACCGAAGTTCGTCCGCGTCAACGAGCTGTACAGCATGATCCAGACGCTGTTCCTGCAACAGCGCCGCAAGACCGGCCAGCGCCAGCGGTTCATCGAGACGACGCTCGTGATCAACGGGGCCGACCTGATCCTCAACGGTCCGAAGGACCGCCTCGATGAGATCGAGGAGTTTATCAAGACCGTCGACACCGAGGAGCGCTCGAAGCTCGTGATCAAGACGTTCGAGCTGCCTGAGGTGAACATCAGCTCGCTCGTCTCGACCCTCCAGCAGCTCTTCAGCCAGGACCCGCGCCAGCAGCGCGGCACGACGCTCTTCATCCCCGACGTGGAGAACAGTGAGCTGATGATCTCGGCGCCGCAGTCGCTCATGACCGACATCGAGGAGATCATCGAGCAGAAAAAGGAAGGCGCGTCGAAGCGCTCGCGCAAGCTGACGATGGTCGAGATCGAGCACACCGATGCCAACTACCTGGCCAGCATGCTCCAGCCGCTCATCGTCGAGCGGAGCCGGAGCAAGCGCGGTCGGTACGCCAAGCCCGAGGTCACCATCACGCCGGAACCGCGGATGAACCGGCTGCTGATCATGGCCGCCGAGGCTGAGACGCAGATCGCCATGGACCTCATCAAGGAGCTCGACACCGAGGCGATGGCGCTGAAGGGCCAGGTCCGCACGATCCAGTTGGACAAGGCCGAGGCCAGCTACGTCGCCAGCACGCTCCAGACCATGTTCAGCCGGCGGAGCCAGATGCGTCGGTCGTACAGGTCGTCCGAGACGCCCGTCTACGTGGTCGCCGAGGAGATGACCAACCGGCTGTTCGTGGCCGCCAGCGAGGCCGACTTCAAGGAGATCGAGAAGCTCGCCAAGGAGATGGACGCCGCGGCCGAGCTCGAGGGCGTGCAGGAGGAGAAGATCGAGGTCAAGTACGCGAGCCCCAGCCAGCTCGTCAGCGTGATCCAGCAGATGTTCGAGCCGATGCGGCAGCGCAGCCGCCGGCGCGCCGAGAGCGACGTCCGTTTGAGCGTGATCGGGCAGAACATCATCGCGCAGGCGCCGGCCAAGAAGATGGTCGAGATCAAGAAATGGATCCAGGAGCTGGACGTCGAGGAGTTCGCCGAGACGGAGACCAGGTTCTTCCAGCTCGAGATCGCCCGCGCCCGCGACGTCCAGACCATCATCACGCCGCTGCTGAACGTCAAAGCCCAAGAGCTAGACCTCAAGCAGGGCCAGAAGAAGCGTCGCGGCCCCGACATGGTCGTCACGCCGGACGTCCGCAACAACCGCCTGATCATCACGGCCCAGACGCAGATCCTCAAGCTGGCCGAGGAGCTGATCAAGGACCTCGACGTGGAAGACCCCGTCTGGAGCGGCGAGACCGTCGAGATCATCTCCCTGAAGCAGGCCGACGCCACGGAGGTCTCGCGGGTGCTCACGCAGATCCTCAAGGACGAGCAGGGCACCTCGCCGAACCGTCCGAAGAAGGGCGGCCGGGCGTTTACGGGTCTGGCCGTGATGATCGTTCCGGATGCGGCGAGCAACACGCTGCTGCTCAAGGGTCTGCCCGAGGAGCTCGACCGCGTCCGCAAGCTGGTCGAGGAGATCGACGGCAACGTCGCCGAAGAGTCGGTCGTGTTCAAGCGCTACGTGCTCGAGTCGTCCGACGCCGAGGAGGTGGCCACGCTCATCCAGGAGATGGCCGCGTCGCTCACCGGCGCGCGCCGTCGCGGTAGCGCGATGCAGGTCTCCAGCGACTACATGATGAACGCGGTCTACGTGGCCGCCGCGCCCAAGCACCAGCGGATCGTCGAGCAGGTCATCAAGACGTTCGAAGAGCCCGAGATGGTGCTCGACCCGGAGACGAACGAAATGGTCGAGAAGACGATGGAGCCGTTCCAGTTCATCGAGCTGAAATACTCGAACGCGCAGGACATCGTCTGGGACCTCGAGACGCTGATCACCAACCACTTCGGCGAGAAGAAGGCCCCGACCGTCGAGACGTTCTGGGACGACCCGACCACGTTGATGGTCAGCGGCAAGCCCGACCAGGTGAAGATCGTCGAGAAGTTCGTCCAGATGTTCGAGGACAAGAACAAGCTCAAGCCGCCCGTTACGCGGACGCTCGATCTCGGCGAGCTCCAGGCCAAGGACCTCGCCCAGCGGTTGGTTGATTATGGCCTGGTGAGCGATCCGGAAAAGGTGGACTTGAAGGACAAGCATAAGGGCGTGCTCGTTCCCGAGATCACGCTCGAAGACGCCCAGCAGATGCGCGAGAAGGCGGACCGCGAGGGGGAAATGCCGAAGAAGACCAGGGAGCGCCCCAAGCTCCGCCGCCTCTATGAGCGCACCAAGAAGCCGGTCCGCTTCGGCGTCCCGGGCATCGTGGCTGAGCTGTCCGCCGAGCTGGAGGCCGTCGCCTGCGCGGCCGCGGCCAAGTCCGACGACAAGGCCGAGGCCAAGCCGACGACGCTGCCGAAGCGGTCGATGACAATCCGCCCGAATCGGGCGGTCCGCGAGAAGGCCAAGGCCACCGATGACAAGGCCGATTCGAAGGCCAAGCCGGCCCAATCCGCCGCTGCCAAGAACGACAAGCCGGCCGGCAAGGCCGCGGCCGCGAAGGATGCCAAGAAGGCCGCACCGAAGAAGGCCGCGCCCAAGGCGTCGGCCCCGAAGAAGGACGCGGCCAAGAAGCCCCCCGCCAAGAAGGCCGAGCCCTCTGCGTCCGAGGCCAAGCAGTCCGCCCCGAGGAAGGCGAATGCCAAGGCCACCGCGGATAAGGCTGACCCCAAGACCGAGTCGGCCAAGACCGCTGCGTCGGCCCAGGACAAGACCTCACCCGCTGCGGCGAAGGCGTCTGGCTCGGCCGCGAGCGCGACGAAGCGGTCGTCGGCCTCGTCAGACCAGGAGGACGGCGAAGCCGAATCCCCCATGGCCGGCAGGGCGCGCGAGGGCGAAGCCCCCGACGACGAGCTCAAGATCATGATCGACGCCGAGCGGGGCATGATCCGCGTGACCGGTCCCGAGCGGAAGGTCACCGAGATCGAGGACCTGATCTGGACGCTCCAGGACGAGATGGCCGCGCCGTACGGCAAGGAGATGGAGTTCAAGGTCTACAAGCCGCGGCACCTGGACGTGAACGTCGCTTCGGCCATGCTCGACCGGATCTTCAACGAACCCAAGAAGATCACCGTCCCCACGCCCAAGCAGAAGAAGCCGGCGCCCAAGAAGGGCGACGAGAAGGAGGACGAGCTCGAGCGGATGATGGGCATGGGCATGGGCATGCGCGAGATGATGCGCGAGCGCGGCGCAGGAGTCGGCAAGACGCAGATCCGCCTCGTGCCCGACCCGCGGACGGGCTTCCTCATCGTCGGCGCTCCGTCCGAGATGCACCGCGACATCCAGCGGATGCTGGGCATCCTCGACGTGCCGCCCGATCTGGCCGGCGACGTGGCTTACTTCAAGCTGGTGAACCTGAACGTGACCGAGGTCGAGGCCGGTCTGAAGGCCGTGCTGAAGCTCGACCGCAAGACCGCGCCGAAGATGCCGAAGCTGCCGAAGAATCAGAACCAGGCGATCCAGATGCTGCAAGCGCAGATCAAGCAGCTCTCGGCCGGGGCGAGCGGGGCGTCCTTCACCGCCGAGGAGGTGACCCTCCATTCGGACACCACGACGAACACGCTGATCGTGATGGCCCCGGAAGAGGTGATGGAGATCGTCGAGGACTACATCATCACCCTCGAGAACGAGGCCGGCAACATCGAGATCGTCTCCGTGGCGCTCGAGGCGGCCGACGCATCCACCGTGGCCAAGTCGATCACCGAGCTCTACAGCACGGGTGGGGTCCAGGTGGGCGGCAAGACGGTCGGCGCCGGCTCCTCGCAACTGACGATCGTGCCGGATACGGGCACCAACACGGTCTTCGTCCGCGCCTCGAAGGACCTCAGCGAGGAGGTCGTCGAGCGGATCAAGAAGCTCGACGCCGAGTTCGCCAAGGAGGGCAAGCCCTTCCGCATCCCGCTGACGAAGGCCGACGCCGAGGTCCTCGCCCCCAAGCTCGAGGACATGTTCCAGACCAGGAAGACGAAACGCGGCCGGCAGGTCCAGATCGTCGGTCATAACCCCAGCAACACGCTGATCGTCACCGCGCCCGATGTGCTGCGACCGCAGATCGAGGAGATGGTCGAGGCCCTCGACGTCGAGACCGTGGACATCGACTTCCGCGTCTTCCCGCTCGAGCACGCCAGCGCGGTCGAGATCCACGAGCAGCTCACGCAGATGACCATGCAGGTGCTCGGCCAGCTCCGCGGCAAGGGCACGCGCGGCATGAAGATGGACGTCTTCGCGGCCGTGCCGGACCCGCGGACCAACTCGCTGATCGTCACCGGCGGCGAGGCCACGTTCGCCATCGTCGAGAAGCTCAAGGCCGAGCTCGACGTCGAGCCCAAGGGCATCAGCGAGCAGGTGACGGTGGTCTACCCGCTCGAGCAGGCCGACGCCTCGCGCGTCGCCCAGACGATCACCCAGCTCTACAAGAGCGGCCGGCGGAGCAGCTACCTGAAGAAGTCGGGCATGCCGCCGCCCACGGCCGAGTACGAGGCGACGACGAACACGCTGATCGTCCGTGCCACCGAGAAGCTCCAGAAGATGATCAAGAAGGACGTCATCGACAAGCTCGAGGAGTACAGCGTCCGCAAGAAGATCAAGGACACGACGATCCAGCTCGAGCACGCCAAGGCCGACGAGGTGGCCGAGACGCTGAATCAATACTTCTCGCAGCGGCAGCGTTCGGCGCGGCGCGGCCGGATCAACCCGACCGAGATGGTGTCGATCGTGCCCGAGCCCGACAGCAACGCCCTGCTGGTCACGTGCAACGACGAGAACCTCGAGACCATCAACGAGCTGCTCGAGCGGATGGACCGCGAGGACGTCGCCGGCAAAAGCGCCCGTAAGATGAAGGTCATCCAGCTCGAGTTCGCGGATCCGCGGTCGGTGTCGTCGGCGATCAGCCAGGCGTTCGGGGGTCGCGGCCGGGGCAGGCAGGCGCTGCGTGACCGCGTCGATGCCGTGCCCGAGTACACCACGAGCTCGGTCGTGGTGGTCGCCAGCGATGAGAATATGCAGCAGATCGACACGATGATCGCCGAGCTGGACGTCGAGTCGGCCGGCCAGCGCGTCACCAAGCAGATCGCCCTCGAGCACGCCCAGGCCGACGAGGTGGCCCAGCAGCTCACGACGCTGTTCATCCGCACGCGCCGTCGCACCCACGCCGGCGTGCTGCCGGTGACGGTCACCAGCGACACGCGGACCAACTCGGTCATCGTCGCGGCCAAACCGACGGACATGGAAGAGGTCGAGAAGCTCATCCAATCGCTGGACGTGCCGGCCGACCTGCTCAAGCAGCGGCAAATGAAGATCTTCCAGCTCGAGTGGGCCGAACCGTCCACGATGGCGTCGATGATCCAGCAGGCCTTCCGAACGACCGGCAGCCGCCGCAACCCGATGCGCGAGGTGATGGCCACGTACGAGTACTCGACCGGTTCGCTGATCGTCGCCGCGCCGCCCGACCAGATGAAGTACATCGAGAAGCTGGTCGAGGACGTCGACACCGAAAGCACCACCGCCAAGCAGATGCACGTGGTCGAGGTCCGCAACGCCGAGCCGGCCGATCTGGTCACGGCACTGAACCAGATGTTCGTGTACGGCCGGCGGACCCGCCGAGGTGGGCAGCCCCCCATCACCATCGTCAATCCGACGGGCACCAACAAAATCATGGTGATGGCCAACGAGAGCGACTTCAAGAAGGTCGCCCAGGCCGTCGAGCAGATGGACGTCGGGGCCGGCGACATGGCCGTCCGGACCATCCGGCTGGTCAACATCGCGCCGGAAGAGGCCGAGACCATCCTGCAGGAGTTCCTCCGCAAGCCGGGGCGGTCGGGGCGGTACGACCCCTCGCTGCTCGGCAACGTCCGGGTGACGGTGAGCCCGTCGGCGGGCACGTTGATCGTGACGGCCCGCAAGGAGAGGCTCGACGAGCTCGAGACGCTCATCAAGAAGATCGACGCCGAGGCCGCCGAGGAGGGCGCGGGCGCCCGGAAGATCGAGATCTTCCGCATGGACTTCGCCAACCCGTACTACACGGCCACGGCGATCACCAACACCTTCCGGAAACGGGGTCGGGTCTCTGAGAGCGACCTGGTAACGGCCACCGCCGAGATGAGCACGAGCGCCGTGATCGTCTCGGCGAGCGAGCGGAACCTCGTCAAGATCCGCAAGTTCATCGAAGAGCTGGACGTCGAGGACGCCGGCCGCCGGGTGACCGAGACGGTCAAGCTCAAGCACGCCCAGGCCGACGAGGTCGCCAGCCAGCTCACCAGCATCTTCCGTCAGACCCGCCGCACGACCGCGCGGGGACAGATGCCGGTGACGGTCGAGCCCGATACGCGGAGCAACTCGGTCATCATCGCCGCCAGGCCCACCGAGATCAAAGAGGTCAAGGACCTCATCGCCCTGATCGACGTCGAGGAGGACGAGATGCTCGGGCGGCGGCTCAAGCCGTTCACGCTCCGCTATGCCGATCCGAGCTCGATGGCCAGCATCATCAACAGCTCCTTCCGGCGACGGTACGGGCGGGAGTCGCCCAGCGACGTCGTCCAGGCCACGGCCGAGTACGGTACGAACAGCGTGGTGGTCAGCGCCACGCCGGAGAACCTCGAGAAGGTCGAGGCGTTCATCCAGGAGATGGACAAGGAAGGCTCCGGCACGCGGAAGACCTACCTCGTCGAGGTCGTCAACGCCGAGGCGGAGGACGTCGCCGAGGCCGTCGAGGACGTCTTCCTCCGAACCCGGGGGCGTCGCAGCGCTAACGCGCCCACGGTCACCAACCCCGAAGGAACCAACCAGATCGTCGTCCGCGCCAGCGCGGAGGACTTCAAGGAGATCGAGACCCTCGTCAAGCAGCTCGACGAGGCCAGCGGCGCCGGCGCCGGCGAAGAGGTCCGGCTGGTCCGCCTGATGCACGTGCCGCCCGAGGAGGCCGAGGAGATCCTTCAGGAGTTCCTGCGCAAGTCAGGCCGGCGTAGTCGATACGGCGGCGGCGAGCTCCGCGGCAATGTTCGGATCACGGCGAGCGAGTCGGCCGGCGGGCTCATCATCGCAGCCCGTAAGGAGAAGCTCGACGAGCTCGAACAGCTCATCAAGAAGTTCGACGTCGACGAGCCCGAGGACTCGCCCGGCGTGCGACGCATCGAGATCTTCCCGCTCGAGTTCGCCCACCCGTACTACGTGGCCCAGTCCATCACGCAGAGCTTCCGGTCGAGCGGCCGAAGCCGCACCGAGAGCGACATGGTCACCGCCACGGCCGAGCTCAGCACCAACTCGCTGATCGTCATGGCCAACAAGAAGAACATGGACAAGATCCGCGAGTTTATCAAGAAGCTCGACACCGACGAGCATCGCGGCATGGAGGTCAAGGTCACGAAGCTCACCAAGGCACGGGCCGAGGACGTCGCGGAGACCTTGACGGACATCTACCGATCGCGCCGTCGCGGGTCCCGTGACGATCAGGCCGCAACCATCACCGCCGAGGAGGGCTCGAACGCGATCATCGTCTCGGCCAGGAAGGCGGATCATGACGAGATCGACGCGCTGATCGCCCAACTTGACGTCGACCCGACGGCCGACGACGTCATCGAGGTCATCCCGCTCGAGTTCATCGACGCCGAGGAGGCCGAGGAGATGATGGAGTCGTACCTCCAGCGGTCCGGTCGGGGCCGCCGCAGCGGCGACCTGGTCGGCGGGACGCGCCTCAGCTCGCTCACGTCGATGAACGCCGTTGTCATCAGCGGCCGCAAGGAAAACGTGACCAAGCTGAAGGAGGTCGTCGCCGGGCTCGACACGCAGGACGCCGCGGCCGATCTCGCCCCGCGGATCATCCAGCTCAAGTCGGCGCCGGCTTCGCTGATGGCCTCGACGCTGGACCAGCTCTTCACCGAACCGGCCCGCGAGGCGGCACGTGGTCGGCGGGGGCGCGGCGCCCAGATGATGATCCCGCTGATCATCCCGGACGAGACGACCCAAACGCTGATCGTCCGGGCCCGCAAGAGCGACTACAACCGCATCGAGGAGATGGCCAAGCAGCTCGATCGGCCCGACCTCGGCGGGGCGATCAAGATCGTCACGGTGCCTGCGTCGATGGACGTGGTGGACCTGGCCTCCCAGGTCGAGGAGATCATCAATCAGGGCGAGCGCTACCGGTCGCAGCAGACCGGCAAACGGGCCTCGATGATCGTTGTCGGGTACGACCTGCGCACCAACAGCCTGATCGTCTCCGGGGCGCCGGAGCAGTTCGGTCAGGTCGAGCAGGTCGTCAAGCAGCTTCAGGAGATCAAGCCGCCGGGTGGTCAGGTGACCCGGATGATTCAGTTGAAGAACCTCCAGGCCGACGACGTCAGCCGGGCCTTGGAGGAGATGATGGAGCGTCAAGGGGGCCGTCGGCGATACCGGCGGCGCTAAACGGAATTTCGGCGACGGGGACGGTTGCGGCCGGCGCGGATCTGGTAGACTAGCGGATCGGTCGGCGGCGCGGCGACCGGCAGCAGAAGCGCAGCGTTCCCCAGCCGCCGTCACAAGGGTGCCGTTCAGGGCGTCGGAGACGACCCGAACCAGGCGAAGGCCTCGTGAGCCTTATCCGCGAGGATTCCGTCTGAGATCCCTGGGAGATGGGGAGTCGAGGATCGTACCATGATCATCAGACTGCTAACCGTGGTCGCGGTGGCCGTCGGTTCGGTCGGGCTACTGGCCGCCGAATCCGGGTCGTCGTCGGAGACGAAGGACGCCTCGCGTCCGTCCAAGGCCAAGGCCGCCAAGACGAAGCGAAAAACAGGCCTGACCAAGGAAGAGGCCGAGCTGATCGACCGGCTCGTCAAGGAGGTCGTCAGCCAGACCCAGCCCGCGCGCAAGGCCAGGCCCGCGACCACGCGCCCAGCCAAGACCCAGCCCAAGGTCCGCAAGCGCATCCGCGTGGTCCGGCCGACCGCAACGCAGCCCGCGGCGCAGCCCAAAGCGCCGACGGCCAAGCCCGCCCGCCCCGATAGGGACAAGGTCGCCTCCAAGGACAAGCCCGCCACGAAACCGAACCAAGACAAGCCCTCGAAGGCGGCCAAGACCCCAAAGCCCAAGGCCAAGCCGCGCGCCGCCGTGGCCAAGCAGCCGACGACCGCCGAGAAGCCCCAGGCCGAGCGCCGAACCGTTACGGTCAAGAAGGCGGCCGCCAAGAAGGACGAGTCGACCGACAGGCCCGCCAAGGCCAAGAAGGCCCAACCGGCTCGCGAGGTCGCCAAGGACCGGCCGGCTCGAAAGAAGAAGGATCAGGCCCCCCAGGCCAGCCCGCGACCACGCCGAGCCGCCGAGGGCGATGAGGACGCGGCCCGACTGCGGCTCGACCTGGACCGGCCTTCCCCGGTCGCGGGGCGATCACGCCGGATGGCCAAGCCGTCCCCGTCGACGCAAGAGGCCATTAGCGTGCTCGAGAACCTGCCCGAACTGAGCAACCTCGGCAGCCGCGTGCAGATCGTCCCGACCGGACCGGACACGGTCGTCATCGAGGGCGACGAGGAGGCGGTGGCGGCGCTCGAAGAGATGATCCGCATGATGGACTTATCCGAGGTGCCGCAGGAGCTCGAGATCTTCCAGCTCCGCAACGCCCAGGCCCTCACGCTGGCGCCCATGCTGAGCAGCCTTCTTCAGCAGGCCTTCCGCACGCCCGGCCGGCGGCCCCGACCCTCCGACCAGGTGACCGTCTTGTCCGACCCGCGAAGCAACTCGCTGCTGGTCGCGGCCGCGCCGGAGCGCATGGGTGAGATCCGCGACATCATCGACAAGCTCGACGCCCAGCCGCTGATCGGGCCCGTGACGTTCAAGACCTTCCCGCTTCAGCACATGCGGGCCACCGAGGCCTCCGAGCTGCTCGAGCAGATGATCGACAGGCTCCAGCAACAGCGGGGCGTGCGCGGCGAAACCATCACCATCATCCCCGACGATCGCACGAACACGCTGATCGTCACCGCCCCGGAGGCCGACATCAAACAGGTCGGCCAGATGATCGACCTGATCGACGTCAAGCCCGACTTCGCCACGGCCAAGATGGTGCACATCCCGCTGCTCAACGCCGACGCGCAGACGCTCAGCACCATGCTGACCGAGATGCTCAATCAGCGCCTGGGCGGGCGGCGCGGCCAGGCGCTGGCCGAGCAGATCCGCCGGCTCCAGATCCGCACCAAGAGCGGCGAGCAGTTGCCGGAGCTGGACCTCGAGAAGCCCATCAAGATCACGGCCGACACCGGCACGAACAGCGTGCTGGTCGGCAGCACCGAGCAGAACCTGGAGGCCATGACCGAGATCATCAAGCTCTTCGACGCCGTGCCCGTGGCCGAGGGCGTCGAGGTGCGGATCTTTCCCCTCAAGGACGCCGACGCGACCAGCCTGGCCCAGATGGTCCAGCAGGTCTTTCAAGAGGGCAAACAGCTCTCGGCCGGTCCGGGCGGGCGCTCGCGCGGACGGACGGCGGCCGTGCCCAAGAGCGTCGTGGGTGAGGCCATGATGTACAACGTGGGGGTCGCCGCCGACGAGCGGACGAACACGTTGATCGTCTCCGGCCGTCCGGAGCAGATCATCTTCGTGCAGGAGATGGTGAGCTACCTCGACAAGCCGGGCATCCTGTCGCGCTGGCCGATCAGGATGCATCAGGTCGAGCACGCCGACGCGGCGAGCCTGGCTCAGACGATCAATCAGCTCATGAGCGAGCGGCTCCAGGCTATCCAGCGGCTGGGCCGGGCCAACGTGGAGCGCGAGCGCGTCGTCGTCCTCGCCGACGTCCTCAGCAATTCGCTGATCATCATGGCCCGCGAGGAGAACTTCGAGGAGATCATCGACCTGGCCAAGAAGCTGGACACGTCCAAGAGCGTCGCCGGCGACGTACGGATGATCTCGCTGGAGAAGACCCAGGCCAACGTGATCCAGCCGAAGATCGAGCAGCTCTGGCAGCGGCGGATGCAGTTGATCCAGCGCGGCGGCGGCGTCCGCGACATGCCCGTCATCGTCGTCGACGAGCGGAGCAACTCGCTGATCGTCGCCAGCAGCAAGGCCGACTTCGAGGCCATCAAGGAGCTCGTCAAGACCCTCGAGGAGGCCCCGCTGACACCGATCGCCGACATCCGGATCATCCGGCTCGAGCACCAGATCGCCCGTGAGCTGGGCCCGACCCTGCAGCGCCTCTTCCAGGAGCGGATGCAGATGCGGCAAGTGCCCGGTCAGAGGGCCTTGCCGTCCGACCAGGTGGCGATCTTCCCCGACCCCGAGTCCAACGCGCTGCTGGTGGCCTCCAGCAAGGAGAACTTCGAGACGCTCGAAGAGCTCGTCAAGAAGCTGGACGTCGAGATGGCCCTCGAGGGCGTCGTCAAGTTCTTCAAGCTCGAGTACGCCGACGCCACGCGGATTGCCGAGACCGTCGAAGGCATGTTCCAGGAGGGGCTCTACAAGCCGGCCGGCATCGGCCGCGACACGTCGCTCGCCCGCGAGCGCGACAAGGTGGTCATCGAGCCCGACATGCGGACCAACAGCCTGATCGTCTCGGCCAGCAAAGAGAACTACAGCATCATCGAACAGCTCATCAAGAAGATGGACGTCAAGGACGCCCCGTTCCTCGAGGGCAACATCCAGCTCTACAAGGTCAAGCACTCCGATTCGGTCAAGCTCGCCGGCATGCTGGAGGAGGTTCTTCAGAAGATGCAGACCTTCCGGCAGCGCGTCGGACCGGAGCTGCCCGTGACGGTGATCCCCGATCCGGTCACGAACACCCTCGTGATCTCGGGCTCTCGCGACGTGCTCAGCCAGGCCGAGTCGCTGCTCAAGGAGCTCGACCAGCCGCAGGAGGAGCCGCTGCGCGACATCAAGCCGTACTCGCTGGTGCACGCCTCGGCGTCCAAGGTGGCCCAGATCCTGCAAGACCTCTTCAGCGAGCGGCGCCAGGGCCAGGGCGTGTCGCGCGGGTCCACCCCGTTCGTCCGCGCCGACGAGACGGCCAACGTCCTGATCGTTTCGGCCAGCCCCGAGGATCACAAGGTCGTCGAGAGCCTACTCAAGCACGTCGACGTCCGCAGCGAGGCCTCGCAGCGGATGCAGATCTTCCCGCTCAAGCAGGCCCGGGCCGAGGAGCTGCGCGACATCGTCGAGGAGCTGTACTCGCAACAGCAGACCGATCGCGGACGGGGCGCCGGTCCCGGCATCTCGCTCGCCGTCGACCCGCAGACCAACAGCCTGGTCGTCTGGGCCGCGCCGAGCGCGATGGAGGACATCTCCGAGCTGATCCAGAACCTCGATGTGACCAACCCGAAGGACGAGACGGCCGTTCGCATCTTCCGCCTCCAGCAGGCCGATGCCGAGGAGCTCGCCGACGTCCTCGAGGACATCCTGACCGGACGCGGCCGTCAAGGCCGTGCCGGCGACGATTCGCCCATCATCACCTATCAGCACAAGGATGCGGAGACCGGCGAGGAGACGGTCCGCAAGCTGGTCCGGCGTAACGTGCAGATCGTCCCCGAGACGCTGACGAACTCCCTGCTGGTCCGGGCCGAGCCGGACAGCCTCGACATGCTCGAGCAGCTCATTCGCTCCATCGACGAGATCCCGCCACGCGAGGTCGACGTCCGCGTCTTCAGCCTGGTCAACGCCGACGCCACCGAGATGGTCAAGGTGCTCGAGAAGCTCTTCAAGGTGGGCGATCAGGCGCGGCGACGCGGGGGGCGCGGTGCCGACGAGGAGGAAACCCTGCTGACGATGGGCGCCGCGGGTATGGCCGCCGGCCTCGGCGGAGAGGCGGGTCCTCCGGGACGCCAGCTCCTCAGCTTCACGCCCGACACGCGCACCAACGCCGTGATCGCCGCCGGCACGGACGAGTACCTCAAGCTGGCCGAGAAGCTGATCCGACAGCTCGACGAGCAGGAGATCGAGGAGCGGACCAACATCACCTATCAGGTCAAGTTCACCGAGGCCAAGGAGCTCGAGCAGGCCATCAAGACCCACTTCGATAACGTCAGCAGCATCTACCAGGAGTTCGGGGACGAGGAGGCCTTGCAGCGCCAGATCGAGCGCGAGGTCTCGGTCGTGGCCGACGAGAAGACCGAGACGCTGCTGGTCTCGGCCAGTCCGCGGTTCGAGTCGAAGGTCATGAAGATGATCCACGAGCTCGACCGGCCGCCGCCGCAGGTGATGATCCAGGTGTTGCTTGCCGAGGTCACGCTCGACGACCGGGTGGAGCTGGGCCTGGAGTTCGCCGTCCAGGACCTGCTCTTCAGCGAGACGGCCTACGTCGGGGCGAACAACACCATCAAGACCCCCGGGGCCAACTTCGACGTGGTCGCCGGGACCGACCTGGGCGCTGCCGGTGCGACGCTCGGCGGCTTCAGCTTCACGATCACGGGCGAGGACTTCAACTTCCTGCTGAGGGCCCTGCAGACCGAGGGCCGGCTGGAGGTGCTGTCCCGACCGTCGATCATCGCCGAGGACAACGAGAAGGCCCAGATCTCCGTCGGGCAAGAGGTGCCGTTCGTCCGCGGCGTCGACGTCTCGAGCGCCGGTCGGACGCAGACGCAGATCGAATACGAGCAGGTCGGCATCATCCTCGACGTGACGCCGCACATCAATCCGGACGGTTACGTCAGCCTCGAGGTCGCCCCGGAGATATCCGCCATCACCGACTCCAGCGTCCAGGTCACCGAGGGCGTCTTCGCGCCGATCTTCAGCAAGCGCGAGGCCGAGACCCGCGTGACCGTCAAGGACGGCGAGACGGTGGTCATCGGAGGCCTGATCACCTCGCAGGAGGAGCGCCGCGAGTCCAAGGTGCCGATCCTGGGCGACGTCCCTGGGCTGGGCTACCTCTTCCGGACCACCGTCAGCAGCAAGGAGAAGACCGAGCTGCTGATCGTCCTGACCCCCGTCGTGGTCAAGAACGAGCGCGAATATCGTGACCTGTCCGTTCGCCAGCGCGACGAAACGGGACTGATGGACGAGGTTCGCACGAACCCGTTGATGAAAGGCCTGCAGATATCCCCCGACGAGGAGGAGCTGGCGCCTCATGAGGACCTCGAGATCCAGCCCCAGGGGGCGATCGCGCCCCAGGGACGCATCCGCAAGGCCGAACCCGGCGCCACGCGCCCCAACGTCCAGTACGGACCGGCCAAGCCGACCTACGGGCCGGAAAGACCGGCCCTGATCAAGAACGAGACGCCGCCGGCGGACAAGCCCATGATCGGGGCGGACAGCTTCGAGGACTATCTGGGCCAGCGGCGGTAGGGCGGGACACGCGACGGGTGCTCTCGGTCTGTGCGGCGCGAGGCTCGGCTTGGTCCCATAAACGTGGAAACAGGGTGTGGTCATGATGCTCAAGTCGATCCCAGCGCCTGGGGGTGCTCGGAGATGTGCCCGTATCGTCGTTCCGGCGGCCGCGACGCTGCTCGTTCTGGCGGGCTGTGCCGCGGCCCCCGGCACGGTCGAAACGCAGAACGCTCCGTTGCACGACGACGTGGTCGACATCAAGGCCTTCATTCGGCCCAAGCCGTGGCTCAACTTCGATCCCAGGCATCCCGCTCGGGTCAACGGCATCGCCATCAACATGTACCTGATCAGCGGATCGCTTCAGAAGGGCGTCTTCGGCGCGGGCACGATCCGGGTGGTCCTCTACGAGGATAAGCCGGCTGCGGAGGCTTCGGATTCGGGTATGGGCCGTGAGCTGCACAAGTGGGAGCTCACGCCCGAGCAGGCCATGCCCTATCGCGTGGTGCGACGTCCCGACCGGACCTACGTGATGGGCGACGGCTATCAGCTCCGCTTGTCCTGGGGCGACGCCGAGCTCGCCGAGCGCCGCGTGAAGCTGCGTATCGAGTACCAGCGGACCGATGGACGGATCGTCGGCCGCAGGCCCTTCCATCTTCAGATACCGAAAGACGCATAGCCCCGGCCGGGCGTCGGCAAGGGGGCATGTTGACCCAGCCGACCGGTCGACACGCCGGCAGGGCCAAGCGCCTGTTCAGCCGAATCCTGGGTGTTGCTGTGCGGGGCGCCAGGGGGCTCGCTACGCAGTCTGGCATGATGTCGAGAGGATCTCACCTTGCAGAAATCGCTGGCCAAGTACCGCGACGCCATCCAGACCGGCCGTGTGAACCCGCTCGTGCAGTGGGACGGTCGGACCTCCGGCATGATCTTCGACCCGACCGACGAGGCCACGCCGCTCGAGATGCTCGGCTTCGGCGCGTACCGCTTGGAGGACGCCCCGACCACCATCCAGACCGACGAGAACGAGGTCGTGCTCGTCCCGGTGGACGCGGCGTTCGAGGTCCGCGTGGCCGGTCAAACATTCGCCGGCGCGCGCCCCGGGGGTCCGTTCGCGGCGCTGCCGAAGGCCTCCAACGCAAGCTGCGTGTACATACCGGCCGGGGAATCGTTCACCATGTCGGGTACGGGCGAGATGGTCCTTTTCACCGCCCCGGCTCGCGGCGGCAAACCGCCCGCGTTCGTCCGACAGGGCGACCGGGAGAACCTCCGCCGCGGGACGGCCACGTGGCATCGCGACGTGATCACGCTGTTCACCCCGGAGGACATCACGACCAACCTCGTCGGCGGCGAGACCTACAGCCCGCCGTCGCTCTGGTCGGGCACGCCCTTGCACGTCCACGACGCCGACGACCCGGCCGGCGGTGAGTCCGATCACGAGGAGGTCTACTACCACCTCGCCCGTGTGGCGGACGGGGATTGGGGCGGCTACGGCGTGCAGCTCCTGTTCGACGACAAAGGCCTCGACCGCGCCTGGCCCATTCGCCATCGCAGCGCGTTCGCGATCCCCGGCGCGTCGCATCCGGTCGTGGCCGGCCCGATGAGCGACATGCTCTACATCTGGGCCCTGGCCGGACCCAGCGACCGGCTCGCCATGAAGGACATCCCCGAGTTCGCCTACCTCAAGGCCGGCGGGGATATCATCGATGCCCTCGAGGCCGAGCGCGGCGCGATGAGGCAGAGCCGCGCGGCGTTCGACCGCCTCGCCGACGCCAGGGGCCTGACCGAGCGGCAACGCACCATCATCGAGCTCCACCTCCGCGAGCGCGGCTTCGAGATCGAGTGACGCGCGGTTCCCGATCGGTCCGCGAGCCGACTCGCCCGGAGAAACCACGTCGCATGTGGCAGCACACGTCAGCCCGACTCCTTGCCGTCGTCTACCTGGTTTGCATGACCGGGGTACCGATGGGCTGTTCCGATGACCCGCGCTCGGCGTCGAGCCGGGCCGACGGCGAAGCCCTCGCCTCGCCCCTCCAGGTGGCCGAAGCCCTGCGCGTGTGGCATCGGCAGCGTCGCTATCGGCTGTTCGAGGGTTGGGTCGTGCCCGAGCAGCGGATGCTTCTGGAGGATACGCTGATGGCGTTCGGCCGGCTGCTCGACGCCAACGCCCGCGCCCAGGAAGTCCTTGTGGCCGAGCACGGCGAGTTCGTGGCCGCCAATTACGACCTGGGCTCGCTGGCCAACAGCCTGGGGTTCTTCAGCGAGGACGCGGTCTTCCGAGGCGAGCGAATCGACGGCGACCGGGCGACGGTGGTCGTGCAGGTGGCCGATCGCCTGCCGCTGGAGGAGTTCCGGTTCGTCCGTCACAAAGGGCGGTGGGTCTTCGCCCCCAGCGGCCCGCTACCCGAGCTGCCGCAGCGGGTCTCCGAGCTCGTCAAGGGGCTCGACGAATTCGCCGAGGCGGTTCAACGCGGGCCGATGGACCTCAAGGACGTGAAGCTGGCGTTCTCTCGTCACGTCGTCCGGCGTCAGGAGGCCATCCGCAAGGCCCTGACCGCCGCGACGTCACAGCCGTCTGCGCCTGCCGATGCTGCCGGGCGATAGCTCGCAGGGCTGGGGCAGGGGGGTGTCCAGGCGGGGCGGGATGCGGGGACGTCGGCGCACGCTCCCATGCCGCTGAGACCACGGACTCACACATCCTCCTCCATCTCGGCGGGCACCGTCGGCGGGTGGTCGGGTCTCGTGGTGTCGTACCGGCCCCCGGTCCGCGTTCGCTCCCCACCGGCGATGCCGCGCTTGCTGTCGCGTTGCACGAAGCGGAGGATGCTTCGGCCGACGTCGGTTGTGACCTCGTCGGTCAGCCGCTGAACGGCCTTACGGAACGTCGTACCCGACCGGTACAGGATACGGTAGGCCTGTTTCGCGTCGGCGATCTCCTCGTTGGTGAAACCGCTGCGCCGCATGCCGATGGCGTTGATGTTGACGCATTCGCCTTCCCGCATACACGTGAAGTAGGGCGGCACATCCATGTTGATCCGGCTGAGCCCTCCGATCATGCAGTACTCGCCGATGTGCACGAACTGGTGAACCACTGTATAGCCGCTGACGATCGCACCCTTGCCGATCTCGACGTGCCCGCTCGCGGCCGCCATGTTGTAGAACTTCACGTCGTCGCCGAGGACGCAGTTGTGCCCCAAATGCGAGTAGCCCATGATGAAGCAGTTGCTGCCGACGATCGTGGACGATTCCGGCTGCGTGCCTCGATGGATGCTCGCGAATTCCCGCACGATCGTCCCATCGCCGATGATGCAATAGCTGCGGCAAGCCTCGAAATGGAAGTCCTGCGGCACATGCCCGACAAGCGCCCCTGGATGGATCTCGCAGTTCGCGCCGATCGTCGTCCACCCCGAGACGTACGCGTTGGGATAGATGCGCGTGTTGGGACCGATCCGAACCGGACCCTCCACGACGGCGTTCGGTCCGATGTCGGCCGTCGAGTCGATCTCGGCCTGGGGATCAATGATGGCGGCCGGGTGAATCGCCATGGCGATCGTCTCCTGTCGCTTGCGTGACGTCGAGCCGCAAAGGAGACATTCTAGCGTGCCGGTCGGCCGTGGCAACGGACCCGGCGGGGTCGCATCGGTACGAGGCGGTCGTTCGTAAGGGAATCGTCTCGGAGACGTAAGGGGCTCGTGGGGCGCCTTGCGTGGTCTTAGACCATCGAGCCCGACGTCCGGTGCGTCGGCATGAACCCGTTCGAGCTGAACTCCGACGGGAACCGGACCTGCTTGCCTTGCCGGGCGGCCTCGCCCGCGAGCTCATAGGCGTCAATGTACTGCTGGGCGACGAGGTTCCAGCTCACGCGCTCGTTCAGGTAGCGCCGCAGCTTCTCGCCGAGGTGCCAGCGGAGGTCCTCGTTGGTGGCGAGCCTCAGGATGCGTCGCTTCAGCGTGTCGCGGTTGGTGAACAGCAGCCCGCCCTCGTTCTCGACGGTCTGAGCGGTCAGGCCCTCGAGCGGTGCGGTGGTGATGTACGGTTTGTTCAGCGAGATGATCCGGGCCAGCGTGCCGCTCTGGGTCTCGTCCAACGTCGGCAGGAAGACGAAATCGCACAAACCCATGATCTTGTAGTAGGTCTCGCCGCGCGGGATGAACTCGTGAAACCGGGCCAGACCCCGCTTCTCGAGCTTGGTGATCTCGCTGACGTAGTACTCGAAGTCGCGCCGATGGTTCGGATCGCGCATCGCCCCGGCCGCGAAAAGGCACCACTCCTCGCCGGTTTGGGCGCGGATGAGGTCCACCACCTCGCCCCAGACGTTCGTGGCGATGTCCCAACGCTTGTTGTTCTGGATCCACCCGACCAGCCCCGCCAGCCGCTTGCCGATCAGGTCTTGCAGGCCCAGCTCCTCCTTGATCTGGTCGATGCGGTACGGGTCATAGCGTCGATCGGGTCGCGCCCCGTGGGGTACGATCATGATGTTCGTCGGGATCTTGGCGTCTTCCTGGGCCAGCACCCACTCCAGCCGCCACTTCTGATAGTCGCACTTGAACAAGAGCACCTTGCACCGCTCGGCCACCTTCTGGATGAAATCCAGCTCCTCCGGATGCATCCGCCCGTGAACCGTGTGCGGCTCCACGACGGTGGGCAGATCGCTGACGGCCTCGAGTAGCTTGACGAACCCGTCGTTGAAGTCGGACTCGCCCTCTTCATTCACGTAGTTGTACAGGCCGTACTCATGTTCGATGTGTATGGCGTAGGGGTCGAGCTCGCGGAGCTTCTCGGCGACCGGCTTGTACCAGTCCGGCCGGGACAGATCGATCACGCGATGAAAGACATAGTCCGGGTGCGATTCGTCACCGCAGTCCTCGTGCGTGACCACGTGGATGGGACGCTTGGGCAGGGCCTTCTCCACGAACTCCAGCGCCTCTTCGGCGAAGGTGCCGATGCCGCAAAGCCTTGGAGGGAAACTAGATACCATAACCAATGGCTGCATCATCGCTCATCCTGTACTCAAGCCGGCGGAGTCTGAGAAGATCCACGACCCGGCGCCCTGGTGGTTCACCCGACCTGACGGGCAGCGCAACGCGGGTAGGACCTAGTCACGTGCGGTCAAACACCCCTGCATCAGTACGATCGGCAGGCCGTCGAACATCCCGACAGAAAAAGCACCGCCGCGCCTCTACCTCTGATGATTGAGCGCGGGACCTTGTGCGCTCCAACTTTCCGGGCCACCATCGTAATCGAGGTGACGCCAGGAATCGAGGCGCCTTTTTCGCCACGCCATGGCATGCCGCGTTTGGCACCGACTCATGGCCTTGCTAAGGTGACGCGAGGGGCGTCCCGGGTTGCGGCGGGCGCCTCCGCCTGGACGATTACGGCGCCTTGTGCCGCGCTACGCGTCGCGGTGTCCGGATCGGCGGCGGACACCCTATCTGAGCGGGGAACGCATGACGGATACCGAAAACGTCAGCAGAGCCTACGAGTTGCTCAACCCCTGTCGCGTCTGTCCGCGCCACTGCCATGTCGACAGGCCCGCCGGCGAGGTAGGCGCCTGCGGCATCGGCGCGGTGCCGCTGGTCAGCTCGTCGGGACCGCACTTCGGCGAGGAGTCGTGCCTCGTCGGCCGGGGCGGCTCGGGCACCGTCTTCCTGACCGGCTGCAACCTCGGGTGCGTCTTCTGCCAGAACTACGACATCAGCCATCGCCGCGAGGGCAGGCCCGTTCCGGTCGATGTCGTGACCGAGACCATGCTGTCGCTCGAGCGGGCCGGCTGCGAGAACGTCAATCTGGTCTCGCCCACCCACGTCGGACCGCAGATGCTCGACGCCATCTGCCGCGCCCGCGATCAGGGGCTGTCCGTGCCGATCGTCTGGAACTGCGGCGGTTACGAATCGCTCGAGATGCTGGAGCTGCTCGACGGGGCCGTGCAGATCTACATGCCCGACGTGAAATACGCCGACAACGCCACGGCCGAACGGCTCAGCGGCGTCAAGGGCTACTGGGACGTCGTCCGGGCCGCGCTGCGAGAGATGCATCGGCAGGTCGGCGATCTGGACATCCGCGACGACGTCGCTCGTCGAGGGCTTTTGGTGCGGCACCTGGTCCTGCCGAACGGCCGGGCCGGCAGCGATGCGGTGATCGACTTCCTCGCCGACGAGATCTCCGACAACACCTTCATCAACGTGATGGGGCAGTACCGCCCGGTCTTCCAGGCGGCCGGACACGAGGGCATCAACCGCCTGCCGTCCCGACAGGAGATCCAGGCCGCCCGAGACCACGCCGCCTCGCGAGGGCTTCGCCTGGACAAGCGCTGAAGGACCGATCCGGCCGCGCGGCAAGCCGCGCCCAAAGGCGGTATACTGATCGCCACCACGGGCCTGTCGCGCGAGGATCCACGACCCGCGGTCGGCGGTTGGGCCCGAGGCTGGTGAGGACGTTTTCAGAGCGGGAGATGCTGACAGAGGCGACGGTCATCCTGGCGATAGTGCTTGTTGCGTCCGCGGTCGCGGGGGGCGTCGTCGTGCATCGACGGCGACGCCGAGCACGCGCGATCGTCGCGGCATGCCCGTCGATCGAGGCGGAGCCGGGCGGTCGCATCCGCGACCTGGCTGCCTTCACGGCCGACACGGACGCGCCCAGGGCGGTGCGAGCCGCCGCCCTGATCGCGCTCGGCTGCGCCTGGGTCGATGAGGGATGGCCCGAGCGCGCGGCACGGTCGTTTCAGGTCGCTTACCATCTCGAGCCGGCGTACACGTCGGCGATGCTCCTGGCCTTTGCATGCATGAAGGTCAACCACGAGCGGCGGGATGACCTGCTTCAGTCGCTCGTGACCACCTGGCGTGAGACCGGACGACCCGACCTGGGCGTCTCCTGGCCCGAGCGCGCGATGCTCGGCACCGCTCGCCGCGGCCCAAGCGCGAGGCCCCAGGGCCTGTCGAGCTTCGCCAAGGCCCTATGGGCCTTGCCCTCCGGCGAGCTCCGCCGCCAGATCGACCAGGCCGCGCAGCAACCGCAAGAGTGGCATCGGCCGTTGTGGAACGGGTCGATACGACGAGACGGTCCAGGGACCGTACCGCCGAGGTCCGCCCGGAGCCCGGTCGATCCGACCCACGAATCATCGAGAAGGTGACAGACGCATGAGCGGCAACCATCCCGATCGTGACGAGAGCTACCCGGGCCCCGAGGTCCCTGCCGACGACACGTCAGCCCAGGCTCGACCTGCCGAGGAGGACGCGGCCAATGCCCCGCCCGAGGCCGATGAGCCCTACGACGGTAGGACGCGGATCGGCTGGTGGCGAGGCCTCCTGGTGGTGATCCTGGTGCTGGGCGTGTGGGCCCTCGTGGACTACCGCCGGCGCTCGGCGTACACGATCACGTGGTCGAAGGACCTGCCGGCCTGTCTCGAGCGGGCCCGAGCCGAGAACCTCCCGGTGATCCTCCTGGTGTACAAGAAGAACTGCGAGCTGACGGAGATCAAGGAGGCCGACGTCTTCAGCACCTTCGCCGTGTACGAATGGGCCCAGGGCGGCATCCCTTGCCGGCTCGTCTGGAGCGAGCACCCCGACATCGTGGCCAAGTACGACATCGTCGAGTCTCCCACGCTGCTCGTCCTGAACCCCGAAGGCGAGCTGGTCTTCCGTTGGGACGGCGAGGCCATCACCGTCGCGATCCGCAAGCGATTCCTCAAGTATGCCATCGGCCATGAGGACGAGGCCACCTTCCGCCGCGACGAGGACGGAGGCTCCGGCGACTCTCGCTCCAAGTCACCGCCCGGCGGGCGGCGCTGAGGGGAGGCCCGCCGATGCCCCTGAGGCGTGAGACCTGGACACGGATGCTCGACGGTCCGTTCCCTCGGGACGTGCGGCGGATCGAGCTGCCCGGCCGCTGCCGCGTCCTGATCACGCAGCTCGACAAGTTGGGTGACGTGCTCTGCTCGACGGCCGCGATCGCCCACCTCAGCCGCGCCCTGCCCGACGCCCGCATCACCGTCGCCTGCCAGCCCTACTCGCGAGTCGTCCTGGCGAACAACCCGCGTGTGGATGAGATCCTGACCATCTCGGCCCCGTGGTCGTCGACACGCTTCGCCGGCAGCATGTCTCAGCGTGCCGAGGCGGTGCGGTCCCTCGGTCGGTTGCTACGCGAGCGTCGGTTTCATATCGGCATCGACCTTCAGGGCAACCCCCTCAACGCGGTGTTGTTGTGGCTTGCGCGGATCCCGATACGGGTCGGCATGACGGGCCTCGGGGGCAACGTGTTCCTGACGGCCGGGCAGCGCATGGACTGGTTCGCAAACCGCGTGGCGTTCCGATTGCGGCTCGTCGAGCGGCTGACGGGCATGCGCGGCCGGCCCGTGACGCGCTTCGACGTGACCGACGAGGACCGCACCTGGGCCCGCCATCGCCTCCGCGAGATCGGTGAGGTACCGGCGGTGATCCTATGTCCCACCGCCGAGAACCCGCTGCGGATGTGGGAGGAGGGGCGGTACATCGAGCTCGGCCGGCGCCTGTCGGATCGCGCGAACGTCCTGTTCTGTCATGCACCCGAGGACGCCGAGCGAGCGGCTCGCTTCGCGGCTCAGTGGCGGGACCGGCAACGCTGTCACGTCATCGAGACGACCTCATTCGGCCGCCTGGCCGGAGTGCAGGCCGAGGCGGCCGTCGTGGTCAGCGGCGATTCCGCCCCAATGCACCTGGCCGTCGCCGTCGGCACGCCGGTGGTGGCCTTGTTCGGGCCGAGCCCGCCGTCGGCCGCCGGTCCGATCGACTGGGACTTCAACCGCGTGCTCGAGCCGGCCGTCCTCTGCAAAGCGTGCCTGTGGGGCCCGCATGCCCCGGCCTGTCCGACCAAGCACTGCCTCGGCTCCATCACGGTCGACCGCGTGGAGCGTGCGGTGCGCGAGCTGCTGGATCGCGACACGGGCGCGTGATCGCCGATGCCGGCGGCACGACGTCTGCCGCCCCACACGCCGCCTGCCCGGCGATCATCCCGCAGATCTCAAGAGGAGCTCATGGGGGCCGGCTCCGAGGCGATCTCACCTCGCCTTCGATGGAGCCGCCTGTGAAGGCGATTCAAAGACGCCGTCGCAGCAACCATCGCCCTCGGCGATCCACTTCTCCGTTCGCCCACGACCTGTAACTAAAGTGGCCCGATAGTAACGCCGATGCACGTGGCATGAGGTGCATGATGAAGACCGTTCGTCGTCCGATAACGTGGGCCTTGATCGCGTGTGCCGGCCTGGCCGGTGGATGCAGTCCGATCGCCGCCGAGATCGGCGTGGATCTCTTCTATGGTCTGGCGTCCGCGATCGGGCAGGGCGGGGTCTACGATCTGCTGCTGGACGCCATCTCGGGCGTCCGTTAGCCGATCCGTCGAGATCAGGGAGGAGCCTCGGCATGACAGGCAAGGCTTCGTGGCGGTGTGCGCTGCCGGGCGCAGCGCTGGGTCTGGCGATCCTGGGGTGTGGTACCGGCGGCGGGTCGGTCGTCTTTGATGCGGGCTACACCGCCGGGACGATCATCGATTCGCTGCTCATCCAGCCCGCGATCGCCCCGGAGGTCGGGACGACCATCACGGCCTCGGACACCAGCCCGAACGTGTACACCCTCAAGGCCAATGCGACCGGCCTGGATACCCCCTTCCGATACCAGTGGGAGCAGACGGCCGGCGACGATGCGACGATCGCCGCGCCCTACGCCGACACCACGACCGTCACGCTGCCCGACGACGCCACCGGTGAGTTCGTCTTCGTGGTTACCGTCACCGATGCCGGCGGCCGCCACCGCACGTCGGAGGTCCGCCTCGGCGACCTATCGTCCTAAGCCCTTGATGGGCACCCTGTCCTTATGGAACTCGTGCGACGTGGATCGTCGCAAGGACCAGGTCGCCGTCTCGCAAGACCGCCAGCGCCGGCCGACCGCCGAACCGCCGCTCCAACACGTCCTGCGGCGGCCTATCCTCGTACTCGACGCGATTGTTGAGGTGTAGCAGCACCACGTCTGCCTCCTCGATCGACGGTGCCGGCGGCGGAGGCTCGCCGCGATTGGCCGCGGCGTACACCCCGCGCCGAACCAGCCGGAACGGCATCTCCTCGGGCAGCAGCATGTCCAACACGTGATCCGCCCAGAGATAGCTCACCACCGTCTGGCCGGGACCTACGTTCTCGAGACACCACCCGACCAGCTCGGCGTAGCCGTCGCAAGGCGTCTGCACCAGATTGCGATAGCCCCGTGACTCGGCGCCGAGCCAACGCGACCCCACCCAACGCCGCGCATAGAGGTTGTAGTCGGGCCAGCCGCTGCCGGCCGCGAAGCCGAGCTGCGCCACGACCAGCAGGATGCCAAGCGTCCCCGCGCGACCCAGACTCGCCCGGCGACGCCCCAGCCACGTCCGCGCCCGAACCAGCCCGCCCGCAGCGAGCACCATCAACAGCGGCCAGACCGTCATCAGGTAGAACGTCTGTCGCAGCGGCAGCGTCGTCAGCGCGATAACGAAGAACGAAACACCGAACACGCTCAGACGCAGCTCGGGCCGGTCCGTCTCGCGAACCCAGGCCCACACGATCGAGCCGACGACGGCCAGACCCACCGCCGGCGTCGCGAACACCAACACAATGCCCGAATACAGCCGGATGTGGTTCACCAGCAGCGTACCCGGCAGGCGGTCGTCCCAGCTCACGGTCCGTCGCGCGACGGTCCGGACGATCTCCGGGTTGAGCACGTGCTCGGGGAAGGCCGACGCGCAGACCAGACCGGCCAGCACCGTCGTCAACACCCACGCCCACATCGGCCCGAACTCGGTGCGACGATGACACACCATCCACACCGCCAGCGCGACCGCACACGCCGCCATCACCGCCCAGGCCGGCACGGCCACGGACGGCCGCCCCGACTGCGCCAGTCCGATGCACGCCGCGAGCAGGAGCATCCCCAGCACCACGAGCCCGCCGCCGACCGGACCGACCGACGCCGCCGGAAGGGCGGCCGAGTCGTCGCCCCGATTAGCCTGAGCTTCGCCAAGCCGACCGACGCGGCTCCGCGCATGCGTCCACTCACACAGTGCGATCACGGGGATCAGGAACAGGGCGTAAAGTTTCGCCGCGATCGCCAGACCGACCAGGACCGACAGCACCGCCAGCCGCGGGCCGGTCCGCGCCTCGACGAAGCGGGCGTAGCTCCAGACCGCCAGCGTCACGAGCAGCGCCGGAAAGACGTCGCCCTCGGTCATCCCGATCCGGCCGAACGCGAGGAAGTACGGGCTCAGCGCCAGCAGCCCGGCGGCCAACATCGCCGCCCAACCGCCGAACAGCCTCCGGGCCAAGAGCCAGGCCGCCACGACCGCCCCGGCCCCGACGACCACGCTGATCATCCGGCTGACGGCCAGCGAGGGGCCCGCGATCGCCGACACGAGCGCGTTGACGGCCATCGGCAGCCGCGTCTGGGAGCCGTCGAGCCCGCTGCCCCGTAGCGGATCGGCCAGGTACGCCTCGGCGATGCGCAGGTCGACCACCTCGTCCCAGAGCGGGCCGAGCCGCCCCTGACTGCTCCAAGCCAGGGCGGCAAAGGCCGCGGCGCTCGCGATCAACATCGTCGCCTCAAACATCGGCGACGGTCTGCGGCCGGACGGCTCGGCTGGTGTCGACTCGGGCATGCGGGCATTATATCGGCCCGCCCCTGGTCGTCTCGCGCGGCGACTGCTAAAGTGTGCCCCGAAGGGGGATAGCACGGTCGGCGCTCAAGCCGTGCCGCCGCGCCGCCGATAAGGTATCGTGAGCGATGAGTGAACCGACCTCTCCCATCAGCCTGACCGTCTTCTACCCCTGCTACAACGAGGAGGCCAACGTCGAGCGCGTCACGCAGGCCGCGCTGGCCGCCGTCCGCAACATCACCGACGACTACGAGATCCTCATCGTCAACGACGGCAGCAAGGACCGCACCGGCGAGATCGCCGACCGCCTCGCCGCCGAGCACCCCAACGTCCGCGCCGCGCACAACAACCCGAACCTCGGCTACGGCGGCGCGCTCCAGCGAGGCTTCCGCGAGGCCACCAAGGACCTCGTCTTCTACACCGACGGCGACGGGCAGTTCGACTTCGAGGAGATCCCCAAGCTCCTCCCGCTGCTCGACCAGTACGACATCGTCAGCGCCTACCGCCTCGACCGGAAGGACCCGCTCATCCGCAAGTTCAACGCCTTCGGCTGGACCACGCTGGTCAACCTCGTCTTCGGCCTGTGGCTCCGCGACATCGACTGCGCGTTCAAGATCTACCCCAGGAAGCTCTTCGACGAGATCACGATGAAGAGCATGGGCGCCCTGATCGACGCCGAGATCCTCGCCCGGGCCAAGAACCGCGGCTACACCATCGGCCAGATCGGCGTGCACCACTACCCCCGCGAGGCCGGCGAGCAGACCGGCGCGAACATCGGCGTGATCGTTCGGGCCTTTAAGGAGCTGATGAAGCTGCGGGGCGAGATCAAACGCGAGGGCCAAGGAGCGGCCTAGCGTCCGCTGGGCCCCCACCTTCCGAGACGCGACCGTGACAGGCCGTCGAAATACCTGGAACCCGAATTGCGTTCCGTGACTTATGAACCGTTACAAGCGAGTAAGTCCTTATTCATCGCTCTCGGCGCGACGTATTTCGACAGTCTGGTGAGGGAGCGCTGTTGCGTCCGAGACGCGACCGTGAGGGAGCGTTGCTGCGTCGGAGACGCGACCGTGAGGGAGCG
>CAZUQM010000047.1:0-51892 GCA_964622545.1 uncultured Planctomycetales bacterium
GCGGCTTGAAGGCCTTTTCTTATGCGCGAAGCGAACGGAGTTCGCTTATTCTGGGTCTAGATCGGCCCTTCAGGCCTCAAGACAGGGCTCCCTGTTCGTGGGGCCCGCATTCCGGGGTTTCGTCCGCCTGCTCGGCGGACTCCACCCCCGGCTATTCTAGATCGGCCCTTCAGGCCTCAAGACAGGGCTCCAGGCTTCTTGGGGATCGCATTCCGGGGGTTTCGTCCGCCTTGGCGGCGGACTCCACCCCCGGCTATTCTAGGTCGGCCCTTCGGGCCTATGAAGTAGGTTGGCCCCGACCAGCTTTCCGGGGCTTTCGTCCGCCTGCCCGGCGGACTCCACCCCCGGCTATTCTAGGTTGGCCCTTCGGGCCTATGAAGTAGGTTGGCCCCGACCAACATTCCGGGGGTTACGTCCGCCTGCCCGGCGGACTCCACCCCCGGCTATTCTAGGTTGGCCCTTCGGGCCTCAGAAGAAGGTATCGTGTGCCAGGACGCGCGCTGCGCCCCTGAGGCTCGTTGCGATGTGGGGCTCCCCACCGGGGCGGTCGTGGGCCGCGTGCTGGGATCACGCATCGCACGTCGGATCGTCTTTGCCGTTTGAGAAGGGCCGGACCCCTCATGCCCCTCACCTGAGACGTCTTCTCCAACGAGACGGAACGAAGCGACGATCCTGCGGGCGAGGCGCCGAGCGTCCGGAGACTTCGGCATGAACGTGGCGACACTCTCCGTAAGCTCGTCCTGAGAGAAGTAGACGAAATCAAACGCGTCGAAGCCTCTGAGCTCCCGCACCATTCCCTTGAGCGTAGGAGACCTGAGCACCTCAACAGAGGTGACCCTAGGATCGCCTGGCCAGTACATCTTGAACCTTAGCTGAGCGAGCTCAGCGAATCGGAGGAGCGCCCTTCTTGATGACCAGAACGAGAAGTCCGATCTGCTCAGTTGAAGCACCGCGCACCTCAACGACACCTCATCCTGCGGAACATCGGCAGAAGGATAGCGACGGTGACCGTGTGCAAGATGTTGCCGATTGTCGTGGCGGATTGGCGGAGCCAGCACGATGTCCAACTTGGGATGACGAACCACCAGCATCTCGCCCTCTTGGCCTTTGTTCCTAACGCTAACTTCCGTCACATGCCTGACGGGTAAGCCGAACCAAAGGCCACCGACGGAGAATTCGGTGAGGTTGGGTCCTGACTCTGGGATTTCGAACACCGTAACCGGAATCGACTTGGTCGAAACCAAGCCCATGGTGGTCATCGCGAACCAGACCTTGAGGTGGGGGCCTTTCCACATCCACAAGAAGACGCCGCATAGGGCAACAAGAACGGCGATCCCGAGGCCGATCTTGACGTCAGTCTTACACACGGTAGGGCCCCTCACATGTGAGCTCGGCGGACCTGCCCAGCGACCGACGCTACGGCTTCACGCGTAGCTTCACCACACTTTCCGGTCGTGCCTCCGACAGCGGCAACACCGTGACGATCCGGCCCGAACCGAGCGATGCCTCGCCCGCCTTCTTGTAGGGGTTGTGCGGCAGCTTGGGCCAGAGGACCCGCGCGCCGGTCGGCACGCTCAGCCGCCAGCCGTCGTGGCCGATCCAATCGCCCAGGGTTTCGCCCGTCCAGTCGATCGCATCGGCCGTTAGCTTCGTCGTCGCGCCGCCGTCGCTGACAAGCTCGGCCTTCATGTTCGGCAGCAGCGTGACGTGGCCCTCAATGGGGTGGTCCCACGGGCCCCTCGAACGGTAGATCACGTCCGCGCTGGTCTCGTCGACGACCTGCACCTCCGCCTCGCACGTCACCGCCCCGTAGGTCAACGTCAGCGCGATGCCGGCGTCGGTCCCGCGGACCGCGGCCTTGGCGGGCACGTGGATCAGGCCCTTGGGCGGCGTGAACGTCGGCTTCGTGTCGCCTGCCTTGTGCTTGAGCAGGCCGGGGTCGCCGACGGTGAACGTGCTCCAGTACGGCTGGAGCTTCGTATTGCCGCCGCCGATGATCAGGCCGGCCTCGTCGTGGTAGACGCTGAAGACGTTCTGCCGGTCCTGAATCCACCTGTTTTCCGGCACCTTGGCGGTGTAGCCGCTGGCGACCAGGAACCACGGTTTCCGGCGGTCGACGACGATCTCGCCGTCCTTGCTCGTCCACGAGTACGTGTCGCGGGCCGCGGCCGGCGGGATGGCCTTGCCCGTCTTGCCGTAGAGCAGGAACGAGGCGGCGTAGTCGGGCCTGACACCCTGGTGGCCCTGCTCGCGGTAGACCTTCATCTGTTGCAGCAACCAGCCACGTCCCTCGGGAGTCATGCTGAAGCCGACGTTGCCCAGGGCCACGCTCTTCTTGTACGGGTTACGCTCGTCGACCGTCTCGACGCGCGCCCCGTTGGGGTAGGTCACGTTGGCGTGAAAGATCGCGGCCTTGCGGAGCGCGGGCAGCACGCGCTTGTCGTCCGACATCGCGTAGTACGTGCCCAGCGCGTCGGTGTAGACGAAGTTGTAGGCCACGACCGGCCCGACGTGTTCGCTCCACCAGCCGTCGGGCGATTGCTTGGCCACGACCTGTTGCATGAAATCGGCCGCCTGCTTCTTCCAGTCGTCGCGGTCGAAGGCGACGCCGGCCGTGTAGAGCGCCATCGCATGATGTGTCGGGATGTTGTGCACGTGGTTGAGGCACCGTTTGCTGATGCCTTTGAAGCCGAGCAGCAGGCCCTTGTCCCACTTGGCGCGGCGCTCGGCGGGCATGGCGTCCTTGATCAGCAGGTAGGCTCGGATCCATCGGCTGTACGTCCAAGGCATGTAGATCTGGCCCCAGGTGCTGCCGTCCTTCTTGCGGAAGGTCCACATGCCGTTCTTGTCTTGGGCGTCGACCAGGGCGTCGCCGCCGGCCATGATCGCCGCCAGCAGCTCGTCGTTGTGGTACCAGGGGTTCTCCTCGTGTTTGAGGCTCCACGCGGCCGCCAGAGGGTAGATGCGGTCCTGATCGCGACAGATCCAGGGTTCGCTGCCGAAGCGCCCCGTCTCGGGGTCTTGGGCGTTCAGGAGCCCCTTCACCGACGCCAGCAACCGGGCCGTGAGCGCGCGTTCCGGGTCCCAATGATCGACGAGTGAGCCGAGGGCGTGGGGCCTGTCGCCTCGAGCGACGTCGACAATGGGCCCGTCGGCGGCCAGGGTCGGCCCGACCTTCAGCAGGATCAGCGTGGTCACCAGGGTCAGCAGGACGGAAACGGCGTGCGAACTACCGCAGCGTGTCATGAGCGGCCTCCTCGAATCAAGGGCGCAGAACAAGCACACAGGACATGGCTGCGGGGATACCGGAAGGGACTGGTCGGGTCAAGCGGCGTCGGTGTAGTGGCGTGATCAGGCCTGGGCGTCTTGGGCGGCCTGGACCAGGTCGGCCAGGCGATCGCTGCTCGGGAAGAGGTCGAGGGCGGCCTGGTAGTCCAGTTCGGCCATCTCGTAGTCGCCCGCGTCGAAGAAGCCGGTGCCGCGCTGCTCGTAGGCGCCCGACAGCTCGTGGCGGTAGATCAGGTTGCTCGTGTCGAGCTCGTGGGCCCGCTTGTAGGACGAGATCGCCCAGTCGAGCTCGTCGTCGGCCATGTAGCGATCGCCCAGACGGTTGAACGCCCGTGACAGCTCGCCGGCCAGCTTGTCGTCGTCCTCGGGGACGTAGACCTTGGCGGAGTTCAGCTCGTCGAAGGCCTTGCGGTTCACGCCGCGCGACTGCCACCACTGGGCCATGTCGAGGTGCGCCTCGGCCAGGCCCTTCTGGTACGACTCCTCGCTGGGATCGATGGCGTAGGCCTCTTCGAAGTAGCGGATGGCGTCGGCGGACCGGCCGGCTTCCAGGGCCTCGTAGCCCATGTCGGACTGCACCGCGGCCAGGGCGTGGTGGTACGACCGGTTCTCGGGTGCGATGTCGGCGGCCCGCTGAAGATGCACGAGGGCCTCGCCGTACTGGCCCTGCTTCTGGAGGGCCTGACCGAGCAGCGAGTGCGACACGCCTGCGTCGGGGGCTTGCTCGACGAGACCCGTGAACCGCTCCACGAGCTGGCTCAACGTGTTCTCGTCGGAGGCGACCAGGGCGTTCCGATAGGACGTGACGGCCTCGGCGAGCTGGCCCTCGTCCATCAGGGCGTCGCCGAGCAGCATGTGCGCCTCGTCGCTGTCCGGGTTGCGCTCGGCCAGATAGGCCAGCAGACGCATGCCCTCGCTGCGCTGATAGGGCTGGCTGATGAGCTTGGCCGCGTGCTCGATCGCCTCGGCCTCGGGCTTCTTCAGTTGCCGCACGACGTTCAGGTCGCTGGCGAAGCGGGAGCTGGACGGCGCCAACATCGACGCTCGGGAGAAGTTCTTCTCGGCCGCGTCGTAGTCGCCTTCCGCGAGGTCGGCCCGACCGAGGATGTGCGCGGCGACGGCGCTCTGGCCGTCCTCCTTCAGCATCTCCCTGGCGATCTCGCGGGCCTCGTCGAACTTGTGGGCGTCGAGGGCGTCCACGGCCGAGTCGATGACGGCCTGCTTCTCCTCGTTCTGGCGCTCCTGCGCCCTGGCCAGGGCCTGGTTCACGGCGGCCTGCTGTCCGAGGCTGCTGTAGGTGTTCGAGAGGAAGGTGTTGGTGATGGCTTGGGTACGTTCGAAGATCGCGGCCGGATCGCCGGTAGGCATCGACGCGCCGCCGGATGAGCGGACGGTAGGCGTTGTGTTCAACAGTGTTGTCAAGCCGGATTGAATGGCGGCAACGCTCATCGAACCTCATCCGCGCAGCCCGCGCATAGCGGGCGCAGGCCGGGCCAAAACCAGGTCTGATGTACGATTCGCGATACCGGTCGGTCAAACGAAAGTGCGGTTTTTTTACTCGCCGCCGCCCTGGGGCCCTTGCTCGCCGGCATTATCGGATGCCGGGGCCTGTTGGGCGATGGATTCCCGGGCCGCGGGCGTCAAGCGCTTGCGGGGGTCCAGCTCGATCGTGCCGTACATGGCCTCCTGTCGCTGGACGGCGCGTTGCAGGGCCAGCATGAGCTGCTTGGCCGAATGGTAGTTCATCACGACCCGACTGCCGATGTTGACGGGCCCTCGCTGACGCTCCGGCGGGCTTGTCATGAGCACGAAATCAAGCACGATTTCGAGCGGCATGGGCGTCACGGCGCACATGTTCGCGTAGCACGTGGGGGCCTCGTTGGCGTTGAGCTCGAGCCGGATCTGTTGCGAGGAATCGGGTCCTCCGGCGTCCTGGCCGGGCGGGGTCGAGGCGTTATCGGGGCTCATCGTGGTCCTCCCTGATGGGTGCGCGGGCTCTGAACGGGTCCGTTCCGTCCTGACTATCGGGCATGGTCGCATGTGGTTGCCTAATTGACAAGGCCGCCGTCCTGCGGATTCCCCCGACCTGCCGACAGGGCCCCCTGCACAGCACGGGCGGCGGTGTGGGCGTCGAGACCGGTTCGAGACCGCCCGAGCCTGGAAACGAAATTGACCCGTGGTGGAGCACGTCCCTACAATGAGTTGAGGTCGGGATCGGAGGGGCCACACAGGGGGAAACGGGTCTTCGATCACCCCGATTATCCGCCTTCGCGCGCAGCGCCCAAACGTCTCTTCGAGAGATTCATCGCCAGACGGGCGTAGGCGTTATGCTACAATGCGAATCTAGCCATCATGGCCTAATCTGACATCATGACAACCGTGCAGGAGCGACGAGTGATGCGACGTAGCCGGGGAGCAGCGTTCTGGGTCAGCCGATGGGTCCTTGCCGTGGCGGTGTGTGTCCTGATGGGCGCCGCCGCCGGCGCCCGCGCTCAAGTGGGCGGCTACGGCACGGTCGAGACGGTGGGCGAGGGCAAGGACGCGATCAAGAAGGTCATCGTCGGCGGCACCCGCTATCAGATGGGCTACTGGTACGGCCGACTTCTGGCCGAGGACGTGGCCGGTTGCATCGACGCCATCATGGCCTATGCCGATCAGCCTGACGAGGCCTTCCAGCAGGCCGAGGCGGCCATGTGGAACCCGGCCTTCTTCGACACGGCCGCCTACGACCAGGAGCTCCAGGGCATGGCCGACGGGTGCGCCGCCGGCGGCCATCCCGAGGTGACCGAGCAGCGCCTGCGTTGGGCGCAGCTCGTGCCCGACATGTCGGAGTACAACTGCTCGCTGTTCTCGGCCTGGGGGGATGCGACGGCCGGCGGCGATCTCTATCAGTTGCGACAGCTCGATTGGGCGATGGACGCGGGGGTACAAGACTTCCCGGTCGTGGCGATCTTCGAGCCGGTCGACGGCCACCGTCATGCGATCATCGGCTTTGCCGGCTCGCTCGGCATCTCCGGCGGCGGCATGAATGAGATGGGGATCGCCCAGAGCGAGATCATGGGTGCGTTCGACGACCCCGAGACCCTGATCGGCACGCCGTTCCCGCTCCTCCTCCGGGAGTCCCTCTACCACGATGCCACCTTGTCCGAAGCGCTCACGCGGATGCAGAACGCGATTCGAACCAACAACTACTACTACTGCATCAGCGGACCGGAAGGCGACGGCATGGAGGGCCGGCTGCTGCTGACGAGCAACTCGCGGTTCGACGTCTATCAGGACAACGAGTCGGTCGATCCTCACCCGAAGTACGGCGCCGTGTTTCACACGTCCTTCGACGACGCGGTGTACTGGACCCGCCACAACGGCGACCGGAACGACGAGCTCTACGCGGCCATCAACGCAAACTACGGCAGCATCGGCAAGGACGCGTCGATCGCGATCGCTCAGGCCTGTGCCGCTGCGGACGGCGGCTCGCTGCTCAGCGTGATCTACAACGCGACCCAGCGGGAGTTCTGGGTGGCCTTCGCCGACGGGCCGAACAACCCCGCGCCCGACGAGCCGTTCATCCACTTCGCCTTGGGCGGTCCCGACGAGGGGACGGCCCTGGACAAGTACGTCCACAAGCCCGACCCCACGACCACCTACTCGCTGGCCAATACCTGGAGCGGTTCGCTCGATCCGTACGGCGTGTTCGGCTACACGGTGTACGTCCTCGAGCTCACGTCGCAGACGTGGCGGTCGCCCGCCGACGTCGACCCGAGCGTGTGGAAGCACTGGCTGACGATCCTCGTGCCCGACGACGTGTCGTTCGACAAGGCGCTGCTGCTCATTGACGGGGGCAGGAACGGGAATCCGGCGCCGACGGACGTGGACGAGCGCGTCATTCTCATGGCCATGTCGACCGGGTCGGTCGTGGCAAACCTCAGTCAGATACCGAACCAGCCGACGAAGTTCGGATACGAGGGCTTCGCCAACGGCTACAGCGAAGACGCCATCATCGCCCGCACGTTCCGCCGTTTCGCCGAGGAGGAGTATGGAGTCGCGGACGAGCCGACCTGGCCGCTCCTGCTGCCGATGGTCAAGAGCGCGGTTCGGGCGATGGATACGGTGCAGGGCTTCCTCGGCGATCCCAACTACGTCACCAGCCCGGTCGACATCGAGAGCTTCGTGGTGACCGGCGCCTCCAAGCGAGGCTGGACCACCTGGCTGACCGGTGCCGTCGATGACCGGGTGGAGGCCATCGCGCCCCTCGTGATCGACATGCTGAACATGGACGAGCACATGGCCCACCACTTCGACGTTTACGGCTTCTGGGCCGAGGCCATCGGTGACTACGAGTCGCAGAACATCATGCCCGAGCTCGACACGCCCATGGGCCAGGCGCTGATAGGTATTGTCGACCCCTACACCTACATCGATAGGCCGCGGATACGCAGCATGCCGAAGTACGTCGTCAACGGCTCCGGCGACCAGTTCTTCATCCCGGACTCGACGCAGTTCTACTGGGACGACTTGTGGGGCGAGAAGCTGTTGCGCTTCATTCCGAATGCCGGTCACAGCCTCGGCACGGACGGCGTGGCCGAGAATGAGGACACGGCCGCCGACGTGCTCGGTGGGCTCCTGGGCTTCTACTACTCGGTCTTGACCGAGCAGCCCCGGTCGAACATCACGTGGTCGGTGGAGGGCTACGACACGATCCGCGTGCAGACCGATGTGAACAACCCGCCCATCGGCGTCAAACTGTGGCAGACCACCGTGCAGGGGACCGGACCCGAGGGGACGTCCCGCGATTTCCGCATCGAGACCATCGCCGCGAACGACTGGTGGTGGACGTCGAGCCCGCTGACCGATCAGGGCAACGGCGTGTACGTCGGCAAGGTGCCCATCCCGCAGGCCGGCTGGACGGGCTTCTTCGTGGAGGTCGAGTACGCCCCGCCGACGATTCCCTCGATGCCGCCGCAGATCCCCGGCGGTCCGTCGATACCCGATCCGAAGCACAAGCTGTCCACCCAGGTTCGCATCGTGCCCGAGTCCGACGAGACCGCCGTGCTGACGGTCGACGTGAACAACCCCGACTGGGGTTCGGTCGAGCTCTCCCCCGAACCGATGGAGGCCGACGGCAGCTATGAGTACCGACTCGGCACGGAGGTGTCGCTGACGGCCGCCGCCGAGCCGAACTACACGCTCCTGCACTGGCTCGTCTACGACCCGAACTTCCCCGACGATGCGAACCACGCCGTCGAGGACGCCAACAGCGTCGGCAAGGTGGTCATGGACGGCGACCGTCGTGTCGAAGCCGTCTTCGGCGAAGCGCTCGCCGTGACGGTGACGGCCGATCCGCCCGTCATCGCCGAGGGGAACGCGTCGACCCTGACGGCCACCGCCACGGGCGGCGCCGGCGACTATACCTATCTGTGGAGCACGGGCGAGACCACACCGTCCATCACCGTCAGCCCCACCGAGACCACGGGCTACTCCGTCTCCGTCAAGGACAAGAGCGACAACGAGGTGATCGGGGCCGCCACCGTGACGGTGTCTGAGGGCATCGTCGTGACCATCACCGTGGACAAGCCGAACATCCTGCTCGGCGAGAGCAGCACGCTGACGGCTGAGGCGGCCGCGGGCGCGCCCGAGTACACCTACACGTGGAGCACCGGCGAGACCGGCCCGTCGATCACCGTCAGCCCGACCGAGACCACGCAGTACACGGTGACGGTGATAGACACCCAGGATCAGGAGGCGACGGCGTCGGCCACCGTAACGCTGGTCGATGCGTTGGTCGCCGAGATTCAAACCCCGGTGCCCGCCGTGGCCCAGGGCGGTTCGGCCGACCTGACCGCGGCGCCGATCGGCGGGCTCGCTCCGTTCACCTATGACTGGAGCACGGGCGAGTCGACAGAGACGATCACCGTTTCGCCGGCCGTGACGTCGGACTATAGCGTGACGATCACCGACGCGCTCAACCAGCAATCGCAGGCCACGATCACGATCGCCGTAGCCGAAGCCTTGGCGGTGACGGCGACCGCGGATGATCCGAAGCTGCCCGCCGGCGGTACCACGACCCTCAACGCCGGTGTGCAGGGCGGCTACGGGCCGTTCTCGTACGACTGGAGCACCGGCGAGGAAGGTCAGCAGATCGAGGTGACCCCGCCGGGCACGCGGACGTATCGCGTGATGGTGACCGACGCGGTGAACCAGGTCGCCGACGCCACCGTCGTCGTCGAGATCGTATCGGCCCCGACGATCACCCTCGAGGCCTCTCGAAAGGTCGTCGAGCAGGGCGGCAGCAGTGAGCTCAGCGCCGCCGCCTCGGGCGGGGTGGAGCCCTACACGTTCCAGTGGTCGACGGGCCAGGTGGGTCCGCAGGCGACGGTCTCCCCGGTCGGCACGACCGTCTATCAGGTCACCGTCACGGACGACCTTGGTCAGCAGGCCACCGCCACGACGACGATCGAGGTGGCCTCGGGCGTGCAGGTGACCGCGGTCTCCGAACCGGCCAGGATCGTGCCGGGTGAGACGGCCATCCTGACGGCCGGTTCCAGTGGCGGCTTGGACCCCTACACCTACACATGGAGTCACGGCGCGCAGGGCATTTCGGTCCAGGTGAGCCCGACCCAGACCACCACCTACATCGTGACGAGCACCGATGCGCTCGGACAGGCCGCTCAAGCGGCCGTCACCGTGACGGTGTCCGAGCCGTTGAGCGTCCAGGCCATGGCCGAGCCCAACGTCGTCGCCGCGGGACGGTCGTGTGTGCTCATGGCCAGCGCCTCCGGCGGCGCAGCGCCCTACACGTATGCGTGGAACGGCGGTCAAACGGGGCAGACCATACGCGTGTCACCGCCCGAGTCGCGGAGCTATACCGTCACGGCGAAGGATTCGCGGAACCGCACGGCCAGCGCCACGATTGTGGTTCAGGTCCAACCGCACCATGCCCTGACCGTGAGCGTCCAGGGCGACGGCAAGGTGAATCCCGCCGGCGGATCCTATCCGCACAACAGCGAGATCACCCTGTCGGCCACGCCCGCTCAGGGCTGGACATTCGCGTTCTGGGGCGGCAAGCTCGGCGCGAAGGTGAACGCATCTGCAAATCCCGTCACCGTCACGATGACCTCGGCGATGGATGTCACGGCCGTCTTCCTGCCGGAAGCGGCCGCCAAGCCGGCCCCTCCGAACAACCAGGCCAATCCCTTCGTGCCGCCGACGAACGGCTGTGCCACGATGGTCGGGGCGGGACAGTTGCTTGGCTTCTGGGGGCTGTGCGGCCTTGGGTTGATGGGCCTCTCGTTCTGGCGGCGCCGGTGGAGGTAAGGGGTCCGGCGTCGCGCCACACGACGGTCCTTCCGCGACCGTGCGAGCGGCGGCCGCCGTCGTTGCCGCTGGCCTGTCCCACGGCTCGGCATCTGCAAGCTGAAAGCCATGCGGTATTTCGGGATCGATAACATCTCGATGCGTTTGCGCGTGCCGGCCCGTCTGATCGAGCGGGCTGTGAGGCTCGGCCTGGCGGCTGCCTCGAACGAGAAGCCGCCCTATCGATTCTCCTCTGCCGAGGTGCAATGTTGGAACGACTGGGAGGGCATAGGGCGGGCACTTCGCGACCGACTCCAGCGAAACGAACGGGGCGAGTACCTCGGCACCTTCCTAGAGCCCGGCGAGTACGTGCAGACGCACAGGTTTCGGCTTCCCTTTCGAGGCCGGTGGCTCGTGACGGACGGTGGCAAGGCGGCAACGCCGGACGGTTGGATGAAGTCGTGGCATTACTATAGGGCACCATGTGTCCGTTGGGCGTGGGATTTCGGCATGATTCACCCTGAGGATGTCAGCAAAGCGCGGGAAGGCATGGCCAGCGCCGATCTCTTGGCCTTGCGGTTCCGGCGGGGCCAGCCGGAGGACACGCCCGACTACGTCATCCCCGACCCCTGGGAGACAGACCGACCCCGACAGCGGCTGAATCCTGAGGCGGCCTGCGCCCGGTCGCACTATGGCTACGGGGTCGACGTCGTCGCCCCTGCCGACGGCGTGATCATGACCAGGATGGGGCAGACGGACGATCCCTCGTTCGCCGCCGAGGTCGAAGAGGCCAAGGCGGCGGCGGACGATCGGCAGCATCCGCGCGGCTTCCTCATCGACCACGGTGAGGACGAGTTCTCGCAGATCGCCCATGTGCTAGCTGAAAGCATCACCGTGCGTCCGGGGGACGTTGTGAGCCAAGGCCAGGTTCTCTGCAAAGCGGGCGGCCAGACCTTCTTCCCGCACCTTCATTGGGGGGTGTGGGACAGTTGGAACCCGCTGTTCGCGCAGGCCCTGCCCGTCACGATCGACCGCTGTCTCGTCTACGAGGACGGCGACTTCGTGCAGCGGGAGAACGTCTGGCTGGAGCGGGGGATGATCGTCGAGAACCTGCCGGCGGGAAACGATGACGGACCGCAGACAGAAGCACCTGCTGCGGACGGATAGGCCATGAGCATTGCTCATGGTGTGTTTGCGTAGGCTTCCCGGGAGGGAGAGAGGTGCTCAAGGTGGGTGTAGGGACCCCTGCCCGAGCCGCTAGGGCCTCGTGTCCCTTCCCGCGCGGCCTTACCTCGTTTTGAAAAGCGCGTTAATCTAACGGAACCGCTGATGAGTCGGTCCGTCCCGGACTCCCGCAGGTGGGTCCGGGTCTTCGCCGAACGGCACCATCGGGAGTTGGTCATGATTCCTAGACGGCGTATTCCGGTTGAGACCGCCGACTTCGCGGAGTGGCTGCGCGCGCTGATGAAGAGGGGAGGTCCCGCGCGCGAGGCCGTCGCCGCCTTCGAGCAGGCCATGGTGGCGTACCTGGGCTGCCGCCACGCCCGTGCGACGTGCAGCGGTCGCGACGCCATCGAGCTGGCCCTGGACGGCCTCGGGGTCGGCGAGGGTGACGAGATCATCGTGCCCGCGTACACGCTCGGTGAGCTCATGCCGCTCTTGCAGGCGAGGGGCCTTCGCCCCGTGCCGGCCGACATCGAGGCCGACACGTTCAACATCAACCCCGACCACGCGGCGGCGCGCCTCACGCCGAAGACGCGCGTGATCCTGGCAACGCACCTGTTGGGAGCGCCGTGCGACATCGAGCGGATCTGTGCCCTGGCCCGGGAGCACGGCATCGGCGTGATTGAAGACTGCGCCCACGGCCTCGGAGCGACGGTGGGCGGCAAGAAGGTGGGCACCTTCGGCGACGCGGCGATCTTCAGCCACGAGGTCAACAAGGCCGTGCCGACCTACGGCGGCGGCATGCTGGTTACCAACCGGGACGACATCGCCGCCAGGGCCGCCGAGGTGCTCGATGCCCGGCCCGAATCGGAGTGGCCCACGCTCAAGAAGACCTTCAGCAGTTGGATCGAGGAGGGTGTCATCCGCAGCCCGTTCTATCCGATCCTCGTTCGCATCCTCTTCAGCAAGCTGTTCGCCAGGGCGTTCGAGGCGTTCTATCGGGGCAGCCACGACAAGCTCCGGAAGGTCAAGGCCCAATACACCGGCTTCCAGGCCCGCCTCGGCAGCCGCAGGCTCGGCAAGCTGGACGACCGGAACGCCGACCTGAACGCGTTGTGGAGCAGGTTGGCTCAGGCGTTGCCTGACGGTTTCGATGTGCAGGTGCGAGACCGCGTCGGCGTGCCGGCCTTCTACAACTTCGTCGCGCTGAGCCCGATCGAGCCGGCGGAACTGCGAAGGCGGGTGATGCGCTACGGGGTGGACATCGGCATCGGCAGCGAGGTGATGGACGACGTCGGCAAGCAGTTGGGCTACGACGACTGCCCGATGGCCGAGCGCGTCGGCGGGCGTGCGGTCTTGCTGCCGCTCTACCAGGGACTGAGCGACAGGCGGTTCCGCCGGTTGGTCAGGGCACTGGATGCCGCCGTTGACGGGGGGGCAACGTAATGGCCGCGGCCGAGAAGGTGGTCCTGGTTCGCATCGAGCGCGAGCCGACGGAGTTGACGGGTCATCCAAGACACATCCACCCCGCGCTCGACATCAAGTACATCCAGGCGGGTCTGGAGGCGAGCAACGGCGACCAGGTCGAGTTCATCGACGGATGGCTCCAGCGCTGGGTTCCCGCCCAGTTCGTCGAGGAGGTGATGCGGTTCGGCGCCGACGTGGCCGTCATCAAGGCGATGACGCCGTGCATCGATGAGGGTATCGAGGTCGGCACCGCCCTGCGCAAGGCGGGCGTGATCACGATCGCCATCGGCCAGCACGTCAATCATGCCGCGTACCGCAACTGCCCCGGCTGGGAGGACGCGTTCGACATACCCATCTTGGGCGACCCGGAGGAAGAGACGGTCCGAGTGATCGAGCGTCTCCGCGATGGCGAGGCGAAGGAGCGCGTTGCCGAGGAGCATTGGGCGGCGCTTCGTCGGATCGAGCCTTATCTGGTTGCCGATCCGAACGAGCTGCCGCAGCCCCGCTTCACCAAAGAGGAGTTGGCCGCGTACCCGTTCCCGTTTCCGATTCCTGGCCCGCCGCCGAAGATCTGGGGTTACCTGCTCAGCGGATGGGGCTGCCCGCACCGGTGTACCCACTGTTCTGGCGTGGTCCGCAAGACCTACGGCGCCAAGCTTCGCGTCCGCAAGGCCGTCCCGCTCGTCGACGAGATCGAGTCGCTGCTCAACGTCGGCGCCGAGGCCATCATCTTCGAGGACGACACCCTGCTATGCGATCGGTCGAACTTCCTCGAGATGTGCGGGGAGATCGAGCGCCGCCGCCTGAAGTTCCCCTGGATCGCCCACGCGCGTCCCGACGAGCTGGACGAGGAACGCGTCGCCGCGGCCGCCCGAGCCGGCGCCGTGCTGTTCAAGATCGGCGTGGAGTCGGGCTCGGCCCGGGTCATCGACCTGCTCGGCAAGTGCCGCAAGGGCGGCGCGGTCTGGCTCGAGCACATCCACGAGGCCTTTCGCCACTTGCACAAGCACAACGTGGGCGCTGTCGCGTTGTTCCTGGTGGGCGCGCCGGGCGAAACGGAAGAGGACGTCGAGATGTCGATCGCCCTGGCCAAGCGTCTTTGGGCCGACTACATCCAGGTTCAGGTCTACTGTGCGTACCCGGACAGCCCGTACTACATCGGCCTGGACAAGGAGTTGAGCGCCAAGGTCAACGCCGGCAGCCAGTATCACTACGCCACATCGGCCTGGACGCCCAGCGAGATGCCCGCCGACAAGCTTTTACGCCACCAGGCGGTCTTCTATCGGCAGTACTACCTTCGATTGGGATACATGCTCTGGCATTTCCGGCGCTTCTGGCGCTACTACGCCAACCCGCAGGTCGCCTTCCGCCGGGTGGCCTCGATCGTGGGCTGGGTGGCGGGTCTGCGGAAACGCTCCAACGTCGGATGAGTGTGGAAGTGAGTGCTCGGCGAGGGTCCTGCGTTGCGCGGCGTCTCAGGCGACCGAGTGTTCCGTCCGACCCAACGAGGCCTGTACGGCCGCGTCCCGATTGACGAGCAGCAGTCCCACCCATCCGATGGGCAGCCATAGCCAGAACGTGGTCACGCGAAACGCACCCACCGCGAAGGCCATGTGCGCCGGTGGGATCTCTAGGATCCGCAGGCTCACGCCCAGCAAGCCTTCCACGGCGCCGATGCCGCCCGGCAGTCCCGTTCCCGATCCCAGCACCGTCGAAGCCGGCGCCGACAGCATGACCTCCAAGAACCCGTAGTCGCCGGGCAGGTGACTCACGAGGAGATAGAAGGCCAGCCCGTTGGCGAGCCAGCAGGCCGCCCGCAGCATCACGACGCCCACCGTCGCCCACCGCCACCAGAAGTCGGGCGGGAGCTCGAGCGGCGTGTCGATGATCAGGTTGCTGATGCGGTCGGCCGCGGCCAGGACGGCCGCCAGCACCACCAGACCCGCGAGCGGGCCAAGTCGGACATCCACCAGACAGATGCCCAGCGTGAGAATGACGACCAACGCGGCCGTGCCGTCGAGGAAGAACGCTACCGCCTCGGCCTTGATGCCTGCCCTCAGGGAGCCGCGGCCGAGCCTCTTAAGGGCGTCGGGCCGAATCAGGTTGCCCAGGTTCATCGGCAGCAGCAGGCCCGCATAGCCCGACAAGAAGACCTTGATCCCGACCCCGTCGGCCGTGCGGATGCGAAAACGGCGCATGACCCACATCCACGAGAGGCACTCGAGCGTCATATCGAGCGCGCCCAGGGCCAACGCCGCCAGCAGGACGGGCCACCGCCGACCCCAAGCTGCGACCACCGTGTGCCAGTCGCTCGTGAAGAGCACGTAGAGCCCGTACCCCGTCACCACGGCCAGCACCACCAACCCGATCGTTCGTGCGTAGGCCTTCATGCTCCTGAGTCGCGTCCGTTTAGATGTAGTCGGGCTTCCTCGTAGACCTGAAGCGGGTGTGTGGCCAGGTAGCGCAGACAGAAGCGAATGCTGGTCTCGGCGCTCCCCGTGTCCCAACAGGCCAGGCTGCAGCGCGAGACGCAGCGACGAAGCTCTTGATACGCTTCGCTCCGGACGATCTCGTCGAGGGGCTTGTCTCGCACGTTCAGACGCTGCGCTTGTTGATAGCAGGGCACCACGAAGCCGAACGGGTTGACGTTGACGAACAGGGTGCCGGCCATGCACGGCACGCTCCGCACCGGCTCGTAGGCCCGGTCGAAATGATCGATGAAATAGCGGGAGTTGGTCTCGATGCCGGCCTCACGAAGCCTGGCCGTGGCCCGACGAAGGGAGGCCTTGATCGTCGGCAGGTCTTCTAGCTTGGGCAGAAGGGGGGCCAGCAAGTCGCGGCTCATCTCCCGATGCTGCAGATGCGTGTGGATCGGGATGAACTGCGCCTTCGTCACCCCCCACTCGATGCACTTCTCGGCCTGCTTGTCGATGGCGTCCTGGTTCAGGCTCGAGACGACCATGTTCACCCCGACCGGAATCGGGCAGGGTTGCGTGCGGAAGTGCTTGATCGCCTGGACCACGCGCTCGTAGCCGTCGACGCCGCGAATCATGCGGTAACCTTCGGGCTCAGGGTGATCGACCGACAGGTAGACCACTGACAGACCGGCGTCAACGAGGCTGCGAGCTCGCTCGGCCGTGATGGCCAGGCCGTTGCTGTTCATGTGTACCGACAGCCCGTCGTCACGGAAGGCCCGAATGCAGATCTCCAGATCGTCGCGCAGCGTCGGTTCCCCGCCGCCGATCGAGACGATTTGCGTCTTCAGGCGTTGCATCGCGGGTCGCAGGGCCAGGATCTCGTCCGTGGTCAGCTCGGGTGGGCTGTCGGGACGCTTCTTCCAGATGTCACAGCTTCGGCAGCGAGAATTGCAGCGGTCGACGATATCGAGATAGAGCAGGGGTATCTCCGCCACGCTCGTGCCGAGACGCCGTGCCGACCAGACGGACAAGAACGTCCTTGCCAGACGGAATGTAGAACTGAGGCCGGAGAACACGGGACCCCGCTACCCCCTTACTTCCGATGCTCGACTCGCGAGACCCCTCCGGAAACGTCTAGATCACCATTATAACCCGATTCGATGCGTTTGTCTGGAGCTGAAAAGACGAAGCGCCGGACTGCGCTGTCTCTTGTGTCGGCATCTGGCCCGAGCGCGTTGAGGTAACGAGCGCCGGCCTGTGGCATGCGCGTGGCACGCCAAGACGGTCGGTCATGGGTAGGGCCCGATAATCCGCGCTGCCTCGTGTCATGGGTAGGCCTGCGCGCCGAACTCCAGGCCCGCCTCCACCATGGCGACCAGGTTCTCGGGCCTGACGCTGGAATGAATGCTGTTGCTCGAGCTCAGCAGGTACCCGCCCCCAGGGGCCCCGTCGCGGATGCACTGCCTCACCGTCCGGCGAACCTCCTCCACCGTGCCGTGGCTCAGCAGCTTGCCGCAATCGACGTTGCCGACCATGGCCATGCGGCCTGCCAGCCGCTGCTTGGTCGTGGCCAGGTCCATGCCGGCGACCGGTTCGATCGGGTTGAGGGCGTCGGCCCCGCTGGCCACCATCGACTCCAACAGCGGGTACATGTTGCCGTCGGAATGCTTGATGACCAGCCCGCCCTCCTCGTGGATGACCTCGACCATCCGCCTCAAGCGGGGCAGGATCATGGCATCGAAGACATCCGGGCTCATCATCGGGCCGGCATTGTGGGCGTAGTCGTCGCCGAGCACGATCACCTCGACGCCGGCGCGGATGGCCCGACGGGCGATGCCGAGATTGACCTCGAGCACCATGTCCAGCAAGGCGCCGGCGAACTCGGGCTCGACGAGCAGGTTCACGAGCAGATGGTCCAGTCCGTTCAGGTAGGCGGCCCACATGAAGGCGGCCCGTTGGTGGAAGATGATCGCGCGGTGTCCCTTGTAGCGTCGCACGACGTCGTCCAGCTCACCGAGCCGATGCGGCGCCTCGGGGTCGGGCGGCTCGTAGCGGCGCAAATCCTCCAGGGTGTGAATCGGGCCTTCGACCGGATGAGCGACGACCTCGGTGTTGGCCGTGTACAGCACGCCCCACTCGTCGAGGTAGGTGCCGTCGTCACGCTCCTCGACCGTCTCGAACACGGCGCCGCAGCCCACCGAATCCATGCCGAGCCGGTCCTTGCAGTCGGACGTGTCGCGACATCCGGGGACGGCGGCCGCGGCCACGTTGGGATCGATCACGAATTCGATCACGGGTACGCGGTCGGGCTGGCCACCGCCCAGGGCCGTCATCACGCGTTCGACGGAGTTCATGGACTGCCCTCGATGTGGTGCATGGTCATGCGCGGTACGCGACCGCTCGAGAGAGCACGAGTGCTCGAGCCTCGTATGAAGGGATACACTGGGAGATCCGCGCTCGGGTCACTTCGAGGTTGTCTTCTTCTCGGGTTGAGTTGCGGCCTGCTGTGTGGCGGCCTTCTCGCGCTCGAGCAACCTGAGGTAGGCCTCCTGGGCGGGCCTAGCGATCTCGCGGCTGGACCGTACCTCTTTGGCGGCCCGCGTCAGGATCTTGTACATCTGAGCACGGTCCTTCGTCCACGGCCGTGGCGCCGTTCGATAGCCAAGCTCGTATCCCCCCCAGCCGCAGGCCAGGGCGACGATGGCGATAATCAACGCTCGTGTCATGCTTTGGTTTCTCTCGCTATGGCGGTCCCAGACCAACATCGGTCGAATGACGCCCGAACCTGAACCCCGAAGCCCGCCCCGCGGCATCCAGGCGATGCCTCTCGAACGACCCGTGGACAACATCCTCTTACAGGACCGGTCCGGGTGTCAACTCTGAGCTCGACCTTCGGTCCGCCTGGACGCATCGCACGGGTCCGGCATCGGCCGACGCGACCGTCGCCCGAAGGGTGTGTCGAGGCGGTTCCCGGCCCCCAATAGTCTGATACGAGCCGTCGTGCCGGGGCCTGCAAAAGCCCGCTGAATCGCTTATGCTAAGGGGATTCTTACCGGCCACCGACGGCGGTCCGCTGCCTCAGAGGGGTTGCCGACCTCTTCGGTGAGGTTCGGTCTGCCACGCACTTAGAGAGGTTTGGACGGCCGAGAGACGCGCCAAACGCTTCAGAGGGGGAGTCATGATCTACTTCGACAACGCGGCCACCTCGTGGCCGAAGCCGCCATGCGTCGGCGAAACGATGGTGGAGTTCTTCCAAACGGCCCAGGGCAACCCCGGTCGCTCGTCCCACCGGTGCTCCCTGGAGGCCGGCCGTGCGCTGTACGACGTCCGCGAAACCCTCGCAGAGGTCTTCAACGCGCCCGATCCGCTGTCCATCGTGTTCACCTTCAACGTGACCGATTCGATCAACCTGGCGATGCGCGGCCTGATCCGACCCGGACACCACATCGTGACCTCGACGATGGAGCACAACGCCGTGACCCGACCGCTTAGGGCGATGGAGCAGCAGGGCGTCGAGGTGACGATGGTGCAGGCCTCGCCCGAGGGGTTCCTCGATCCGAAGGACGTCGAGGCCGCGCTGCGCGACGACACCTTCATGATCGTGCTCAATCACGCTTCCAATGTCGTGGGGTCGTTGATGCCGATCCGAGAGATCGGCCGGATCGCCCGCGAGCGGGACGTGCTCTTCCTGGTGGACGCGGCCCAGACCGCCGGGGCCTATCCGATCGACGTCGAGGCCGACTGCATCGATCTGCTGGCCTTCACCGGGCACAAGGCCTTGTACGGCCCGACTGGCACGGGCGGCCTGGTCATCGGCGAGCGTGTCGATCTCGACGCGTTCGAGCCGCTGCGTCGCGGCGGCACGGGCAGCGGCTCGGAGCGCGACGAGCAGCCCGAGTTCCTGCCGGACAAGTTCGAGAGCGGCACGGCCAACGTGGTCTGCATCGAGGCCATGGGCCGAAGCACCCGCTGGGTGCTCGACCAGGGCATCGACGCGATTCGCCGTCACGAGATGCAGCTCCTCAAGCAGATGCTCGACGGCCTGGCCGAGATCCCCGAGGTGAGCGTCTACGGGAGCCGCGAGACGGAGCGTCAGACGGCCGTCGTATCCTTCAACATCGGCCGGATGCATCCCTCCGAGGCCGGCATGCGGCTGGACGAGGATTTCGGCATCATGTGCCGCGTCGGCCTGCATTGCGCGCCCTTCGCGCATCGGACGATAGGCACGTTTCCGAACGGGACGGTGCGGTTCGGCCTCGGCGCGTTCAATACGGCCGAAGAGGTCGAGCAGGGCCTCCGTGCCGTTAAGCACCTTGCGGTGGGGGGCTGAGCGATGAGTGACCCGAGCTACGCGTACGTGCTCCTACCCTCCGTGGCCCATGCCATGCGGGCCGAGAAGGTCCTCGCCAAGGCGGGCATCGACAGCAGGCTCGTGCCCGTGCCCGAGGATGTGGGCGGCGTCTGCAACCAGTGCATCCGTGTGGCCCATGCCGACAGGCCGGCCGCCGAGAAGACGCTCACCGAGGCCAAGGTCCAGGTCGATAAGATCCACGAGGCCTAGCGGCCGGCCGAGGTCGTACCAGGGGCCCTCGGGAGGGCTCGTGCCCCACGGCTCGTTATCCGCCGGCCAAGGTCTTCACCCACCGCAAAAAGGCACCGGCAGGCAAGCTGACAGGGGCACCCTTCCCATCAGGCACGTGCTGACGACGGGCCTAACCCGTGCTGCGCAGCATCATCCGTTTGAAGGCCAGGAGGGCGAGCTGAAAGAGGTTGGCCTTACTGGGAAGGTCGCGAACGGTGCGATAGGCCCGGCGCGGGTTCAGGAAGAACTTCCGCACCGTCCGCTTGCGGATGCGGTTGAGCTCCTCGTCGGACACCTCGGTCAGGTTGACGAACTCCTTGCTGAAGTAGTTCCGCTCGAAGTCGGTGAGGACCGGCCTGCCGATCTCGCGGGCCCACTCGGCCAGGCCCGTGCCTTCGTACGGGTTCACGACGAAGATGTTGGCCGTGTGCAGGTCGGATTCGATCGCGAAGTCGGACGTCTTAAGCAGCTCCTCGCGCGTCTCGGTCGGGAAGCCCAGCATGAAGAACCCGTGGCAGAAGATGCCGTATTTCAGGGCCAGCGAGATGTTTCGCTTGATCTTGACCAGGTCGATGTTCTTCTTGAGCTTCTTCTGGAGTCGCGGCGAGGCCGTCTCCACCGCGAAGGCCATGAACACGACGCCGGCCTGGCGGGCCTTGACGAAGAACTCCTCGTCCAGGTGATCACCCCGCACGCCGTTGGGGAACGTCAGCCGCAGCTTCATGCCCGACTCGATGATCAGGTCGAAGATGCGTTTCGCCCGCAGCAGGTCGAGGTTGAAGATGTCGTCGATGATCTCGAAGTGGCGGATGCCGTACCGGTCGTGCAGCTCGCGGATCTCGGCCAGAACGTTCTCGGGGCTGCGCGTGCGGAAGCCCTTGCCGAACACCTGATGGCAGTAGAGGCACTGGTAGGGACACGACCGCGTCGTGAAGAGGGTCATGTAGTCGTCGAGCCCGCAGCGCGACATCCGGATGAACTTCTTGTAGACCGGCAGGGGGATGAGGTCCCAGGCGGGGAAGGGCAGCGTGTCGAGGTCGTCGACATAGCGCGTGCGAGGGTTGACGCGGACCGTGCCGTCGCGGCGATACGCCAGGCCGTCGATGCCGGCCAGCTTGGCCGGGTCGGCCGGCCCGTCGTCTCGCAGGACCCGCACGAGGTCGTCGAACGTCAGCTCGCCCTCGCCCACCACGGCAAAGTCGATGTCAGGATTCTCCATCACCCGTTCGGTATAGGCCGACGGGTGCGGACCGCCGACCGCCACGGGCAGGTCGTTTCGATAGGCCTTGGCGGCGGCCGCGACGCGGTCCATGCCGCTCGACTCGTACGTCAGCGCGCTGATGCCGACCAGGTCGGGCCTGACCTCGGCGAGCATGTCGGGCAGCTTCTCGTAGGTGATCTGCTCGGCGGTCATGTCCAGGATGCGAACGTCGACCCCGTCCTGCTTGCGGATCGTGCTGGCCAGGTACATGCATCCCAGCGGCGGCATGAGGGTGGGCTGCTCCTCATTGCGCCGTGGTTTGACCAGCAAGATGCGATAGGGTTCGTTCATGGTCTTGCTTGCCCGCTCGCCGTCTTTCCCCTGAGAAGCTTGCCGTTTCGACCTCTCGTCGTGTCGACTTTTCGACTGTTTGACGTTTCGACGTTTCCCTACACCTTCAGCATCAACCGCTTGATGAGGATGACCAGCAGGTATGGAAACTGCGATTTGCACGGATAATCTCGCAGGATCGCCCAGACGCGGGACGGCTTCAGCCAGAACCGCATGAGGCCCTTTCGCCGGATCTTATCGAGCTCCTTGTCCGGCAGGTCGGTCAGGTTCGTGAAGCCGGGCGTCAGGTAGTTGTCGTCGAACTTGTTGAAAACGGGCTTGCCCATCTCCTCGGCCAGCTTGGCCAGCTCCGTGCCCTCGTACGGATTGACGATAAACAGGTGCGCCGCGTGCAGCTTGCTGCGGACGGCGAAGTCGACGGTGGCCTGCAGTTCCTCCCGTGTTTCGGTGGGAAAGCCCAGCATGAAGAAGCCCAGGCAGAAGATGCCCTGCTTGCGGGCCATCTCGATGTTCCGCTCGATCTTCTCGAGGTTGATGTTCTTGCGTAGCATCTTCTGAAGCCGTGGCGTGGCCGTCTCGACCGCGAAGGCCATGAACACGACGCCCGCCTGGCGGGCCTTGGCGAGGAACTCCTCGTCCATGTGGTCGCCTCGAACGCCGTTGGGGAACGTCAGCAGCAGCTTCATGTCCGACTTGATGATCATGTCGAAGATCTGCTTGGCCCGCGGGAGATCGCAGTTGAAGATGTCATCGATGATCTCGAGGTCGCGCACGCCGAACTCGTCGTGCAGCTTGCGAATCTCGGCCAGGACGTTCTCCGGGCTGCGCCGGCGGAACCCCTTGCCGAACATCTTATGGCAGTAAAGGCACTTGTACGGGCACGCCCGCGTCGTGAAGAGCACCATGTAGTTGCTGACGCCGCTGCGGCTCATCCGGTCAAACTTCTTGTAGGCCGGGATGTCGATCAGATCCCATGCGGGGAAGGGCAGGGAGTCGAGGTCTTCGATGTAGGTCTCGCGCGGGGTGACGCGCACCGAACCGTTCTCACGATAGGCAAGCCCTTCGATGTCGCTCACGTCGCCGCCGTCACGCAGCGCCCGGCTGAGCCGTTCGGCCGCGATCTCCCCTTCGCCGATGATGGCGTAGTCGATGTTCGGATCCTCCATGACCTTGTCGGTATAGGCCGATGGGTGCGGCCCGCCGACCACGACGGGAATCTCGGGGCGAACCTGTTTGGCGATCTCCGTTACACGGTGCAACCCTTCGGATTCGAACGTCAGGGCGCTGACGCCGAGCCAGTCGGGATTGTACGAGGTGATCTCGTCGCGCAGGTCCTCATAGGCCAGTCCGGCGGGAGCCATGTCGATGATGCGGACGTCGACGTCACCGTGACGGCGCAGGTAGGCCGCGATGTACAACATGCCGAGCGGCGGCATGAGGGTCATCGTGTCCTGGTTGCGGTAGGGTCTGATCAAGAGGACCCGTTGCTGAAAGCTCATCGCACGCTATCCCATCCCATCCATTGTACAGTCATGTCGCACTATCCCCTGATCAGCAGCCTTTTGATCAGCCTGACCAGCAAGATGGGCAAGCTTCGTTTGTACGGGTAGTCGCGGAGGATCGCCCAAATCCTAGACGGCTTGAGCCAGAATCGACGCAATCCGACGCGTCGTATTCTGTCGAATTCTTCGTCACTGACCTCGGTCAGGTTCGTGACTTCCTTGGAAAAGTAGCTCTTCTCGAAGTCTTCGTGGACGGGCTTATTGAGGCTCTTCGCCCACTCAGCCAGCCCGGTACCTTCGAATGGCGTAACCACAAAAAGGTGCATAGCATGGAGATCTGAATTAACCGCGAAATCGACGGTCGCCTGCAATTCCTCGCGTGTCTCCGAGGGGAAGCCAAGCATGAAGAATCCTTGCGTGATGATGCGCTCGCGTCGTGCAAGTGAGATGCTCCGCTTGACCTTATCGAGATTCAGGTTCTTCTTGATGATGCGCTGAAGTCGCGGGGAGGCTGTCTCCACGGCGAAACCCAGGAACACGGCCCCAGCCTTTCGCAGCTTGACAATGAGGTCTTCGTCCAAGCGATCGGCTCGCAGCCCGTTAGGGAACGCCATCCGAATGTCCAACCCCGATTGGATGATCATTTCGAGGATCCGACGGGCGCGGTTGAGATGACAATTGAAGCAGTCATCGACGATTTCAAACTCGCGTATGCCGTAGTGGTCATACAAGTAGTGTATCTCGTCAAGGATGCTCTCTGGCGACCGCATGCGAAACTTCTTGCCGAACAGATTGTGGCAATAAATGCACTGGAACGGACACGCCCTGGACGTGAACAACGTCATGTAGTGACTGACGCCAGTACGGCTGAATCGTGGGTGCTTCATGTACTCGTACACGGGAATCAGGTCCCAGGCCGGGAAGGGCAGATCGTCCAGGTTCTCGACGTACCGGCAACGGGGTTGTATCTTGAGCTCCCCGTTGCAGCGGTAGGCCAGCCCGTCGACATCCTCGACACCGCTTCCGTTACGGTGGGCCCTGAGCAGATCCACGAGGGTCAACTCGCCTTCGCCGAGAACGGCGTAGTCGATGTGATCGTCGGCCATGACCTTGCTGGGGTAAGCGGATGCATGCGCTCCGCCTGCAATGACGAGCGTCTCGGGGCGGATCTGCTTGGCGATTTCCGCCGTCCGATGAATGCCCTTGGACGCCAGCGTCACCCCCGAAATGCAGAGCACATCTGGCGCGGTCTCTTTGAACTGTGCCGCGAATTCGTCGTAGCTCATCCCTTGCACGATCATGTCGACGATGTGCGGTTCAACATCTTCCATCTCTTGGCGCAGGTAGGCTGAGAGGTACATGGCGCCCATAGGCTGTAGAATCGTCAGAGGTTTGACGTTCTCAAGGGGTTTGACAAACATCACGCGAAACGGATTCAACATACCTTTGCAGGCTCCGCGACCGCAGTCGATTAGGTGTCCTTCGGGACTCGGAGTGGCGCCACACTCGTCTCGAACTGGTTGCAGTTCAAGCACCGTTCCGGGGGCTTGCGGGCGATCATGTCGCTCAGGATCTTCCGCATTCTCGGTCCATTGACGATGCTTCTGAAATCCGTCTCAAGCACGTTACCGATGACCAAATCGGCATTGCCGTCAAAGCAACATGGCGTGACATCTCCGCTGGTTAGAATGTTGAAGTTGCCTCGCCACGCTTCCAGACAAAGGCTTACCGGCGCGTTCGCGGAGATGTAGAAGCAAGGCGCGAACTTAAACTCCGTGATCAGTCCCTCCCAGTAGGCCCTGATCTTGCCGAGCCGGTTGATGTTGTTCGGCGTGATGACGCAGGAGGCCTTGATCTGAAGCTGGGGTCGCTTGAGCCTGTGAAGCTCACGGACGTTCTCGCGGATTTGCCCAAGGCTGATGCCGCGATTCGCCTCGGCCGTCTCCGGATCGGGTTCGATGCTGATATTCACCACGTTGAGTGGCGATTGCGCGACCATGCGTAGGCGTTCCCCGGTCAGTCGTGTGGCGTTGGTGAACATGATCACGCGGCGCCCTTGGCGGTGGACGTACTCAATCATGTTGCCCAGGTTCGGATTCAATAGCGGTTCACCGATTAGAGAGAAGGCCACGCTTTCCACCGTATCAGGCAGGTGGTCAGCCGCAGCGCGAAAGACCTCGTCGCTCATGAAATGCGGGCGTTTTGCGGTTACGGTTCCACTACCCCAGCAGTACTTGCATTTGAGGTTGCAGCCGAAAGTAGGCTCGAACTGCACGGTGATCGCTCCCCAGATCCGCGGCACTTTGAGCTTGTAGCAAACCACGTTCATGCCCGCCGTGAAGATGGTCTTGGGTCGGCGGATCCGCTCGAAAACCCACTGTCCTTGCTCGGGGTTTGCGAAGATAACCCGAGCGCCCAACCGCAAAGCGGTCAGAGTCGAACGTTCCCAGAGTGTCAAGTGTGGTTGAGGCATCAGCACCCTTCGTGTGGCCAGGTTCGTCCCGTCATGAAACCGGCGGAAGTTCAGGACGGGATTCGTTTGCCCGCCGGGTTCGTAGCGGGCCTCGAAAACCCATGTACTGCCGGCAGCGAACGCACAGGTCGGGCGGTTCCCCGGTGATTAGGCTCGCCAGGAGCGTTCGCATCCGTTCACCGTGCACGATCTCCTCGATGGTCTGCTCGTGAATGTTCCCGATGCAGAGTTCCTGGTTTCCGTCGAAGCAGCAAGGCGAGACCGAGCCCTCCGTCATGACGTTCAGGTTGCCTCGCCAAAGCTCCAGGCACTTGCCGGGAGGCGTGTTCCCGCCGAAGTCGTGCATGCACGAGAACTTCACGTCCTCGGCGATACCTTCCCAGTAGTCCCAGACCTTGTCGACCTTATCGACGTTGTTCTCGTTGATCACCACGGAGACCTTCACCTGCATCGCGCTTGGCTTCCGCGCTACGAGCTCGCGGACGTTCTCACGGATCTGCGCGAGGTCGATGCCGCGGTGCAGTCTCGAGCATTCCTGGTCGACGTCGACCGAGACGTTGACCACGTCCATCTTACTGGCCACGAGGTCGTCGAGTTGCTTGCCCTTCAGCAGCGTGCCGTTGGTGAACATGAGCACCCGGCGTCCCCGTGAAACGACATAGTCGGTCATCTCCTTGAGGTCCGGGTGGATCATCGGTTCGCCCAGCATGCCCCACTGGACCGTCTCGACCGACTCGGGCAAGACATCGATCAGCCGTTTTAGCACGTCCCAGGACATCAGACGCGGTCGATCGCGCCTGATGGCGCCGCTGCCCCAGCAATAGACGCACTTGAGATTGCACCCGAAGTTCGCCTCGGCGATGACGCTCACGGGGTTCCAGATCCGGGGAACACCGATCGTATAATAGCCAACATTCATCACCGACGTGAACAGCGTACGCGGGTGGCGCATCCGCTCGTAAACCCAGTCGCCGTGCGAACTCCCGCCGAACAGGATCCGTGAACCCAGCCGGTAAGCGGCCTTGGTCATCTTGTGCCATGGACGTTCGATCATGCCTTATCGTTTCGTCCGCGGACCCGGTCGGTCCGTGCCTATCGCGCTGCATCCTACCGCTGTCGGGCGAGCCCGCTCCGTCGTCCGACCCGAACCTGCAGACGCGTCCGCCCGCGACGGAAGGCCTGATCAAGATCGCACACGCCAGGCCGTGCGCCGGCACCTCTCCAGTGCGCCGCTGCTGGGCCGACGGCTCTAAGACCGCGTGCGACCAGCACCACAACCACAGCGCGTCCGGCTCGCGATCCCACCCGCTCTCGAGGTTCCCGGCACGACGGTTGTCCGTGGTGAGCAACTGCCAGCAAGACGGTGGTGACGACCTCGGGGCGACCCGCCACTTCGCGAAATCATGGCTCCCCGTCACTTCATTGGACGGGAGGAGATCTGAGCGGGCCCGTAGTCCCGGAGATGCACTGCCCGATGGTGTCTTTTGATTGACCGTCGTTGCCACACACGATGTCGTACCTCGGATACTCGAGGCCAGGACGTCAACCAATCCGTGTCATGCCGTATGCGCAGGGGTCAGCGTCTGGGCTTGCCTGCCTTTCCCCGCCGTGGTGGCCGCGTCGGGAGCCTGACGACGTGCTCCCCATGGGGAACCCCACCCGCGACGCGGACGCACCAGCTATGTCTATTATACCCGTGCCGGCGCGTTGCGTCATCTCGGCGACCATGTATTTGCGGCCCAAACGACTGCGACGTGATCGGCGACCAGCGCCCGCCCGATGCATCCCGATCCTATCGGACGCACCAAGGGTCTGGGATCTTCCAAATTGGCCTCGTTGCCCGTGCATCCCCGCCGACGTCCAGGGCCTCTCCTGGCGGGGCCGGGTTACTCGTCGTCCCTCGCCTCGGCTTCCTCCAGCGGCACGAGACGCCCCTTGTCCAGATCCACGTACTCGAACCGGTAGGCCCGGCGTCCCGGGAACAGCTCCAACAGCCGACGGTTCGTCCCCCGCGGGAAGTCGCGCGTGAGATCGCGATCAAGGTCGCGCGCAAAGACGACATCGCCGTCCAATGTGGGTGAGTTCAGCCAGAAGGCCGCGCCGTAGTAGTCCGGCGCGACCTGACCGTTCTCCACAGATCGGAAATGGCTTGTTCGCACGAAGACGACGGCGTTCTTCACCCCCGCCTCACGGACGGTGTTTCTCACCGCCGCGTCGACCGCCCCGAACGCGAAGCCGTATTCCTGCAACGTGTGCGGCACGACGGAGACGATACACACCAACGTGCCGAGGATGACGAAGGCCCACGTGGAGGTCCACGCGTAGCGCATCGGTCGATCCAGCCCCCAGGACATCATCGTGCGGCTCAGACGACGTCGGATCACGCCGACCCCCATCGCCAGCAGGATCAGATACGCCGGGATGGCCGCCGCATAATAGCGCGGCCCAAAGCACGGTTCCCCGTAGTGGTAGAAGACATAGGCGATCGGCAGCGACGCTCCCGCGGCGAGCAGGAGCGAGCCCTGTCGGCGACGGCGAGCGGCCAAACCGCCCACGACCATCAACACCAGGATCCCTCGCGGCCAGCCCGTCAGCTCCCAGCCCAGGGACGATAGTTGCTGGCCCATCTCCGCCAGACCCCGTTGCGGCGTGTGCCAGCGACGTCCTTCGGGCCAGTAGTCCATGCCGAGGTCGGTGCCGAACCCGAGCCGGTCGTCGGGAGACCACTTCGTGAAGGGAGCCATGAACGGATCACCCGTCAGCACCTGGTTGTACAACAGCAGCGGCGCGACGGCCGAGGCGGCCGCGACGGCGAACAGCGGGATCATTGTCCACGAGGCACGCCGCTGGATGATCCGAATCAGGCCGTAGACCAGCCACGCTGCGCCGTAGGCCAGCGCCGTGTAGGGACGGAACCAAACGCCTCCCGCCCAGGCCAGCCCGGCCCCGACGCCGTGGTACCATCTGCCTTGCGGGCTTGCGCCTCGGAGCAGCATGATCGAGAAGATCAGCAGCAGCGTCACGCAGCCGGGGTGGGCCATCTGCGATCCGAACGTCATCACCCAGAACGGCGACAGCGCCGCCAGGAAGGCGGCCAGACGGCCGACACGCTCGCCGCAGAGCTGACGCCCCAGGACGAACAGCAAGAGCACGGCGCCGGCCGACACGACGGGATGCACCGCCCAGGGCACCTCGGCCACCACACCCGGCAGCAGCAGAAGCGACGGACCCGGAAAGTACTTGCCGTACCATTTGTCGCCGTCGACAAGGACGTATTCGGCGTCGAAGGCCTCGACCATCTCCGGGACGGGCGCGTAGAGCCTACCGGCCGCGAAGTTGCGGGCCTGGAAGATGATCGCCACCTCGTCCTGCACATGCGGCACGGCATCGAGAACGACGTAAGCGAACGCCATGGGCAGTGCCACGGCCACCACGGCGACCAGCCCCAGATAGACACGCCTCGGCGAGCTCATGATCGCCCACCGGAGGCGTATCAGCGGTCCCGGCAAGGCGAGCCCGATCAGGACCGCCATGCCTACGAGTCCTGCAAGCCTGACGACGCCGCGGACGGTGGCCACCGCGTACTTGCCCAGGTCCGGCGTGTAGATCTCCCAGGGGTTGGGGAACAGCGGGACCACCGCCGACAGGAGGCATCCCGCACCCGCCGACCACAGGCCCAACGAGCAAGCCGCGGGACGTGGCTCGAAGCCGGTCCGGCCCGACTGCGGGAGGATCATCCTCGTGGCGGACATGAGGACCAGCACGGCCACGCCCCACAACCCCGCTAGCACCGGGTGGACGCCTTGCTCCAACCCGAGGGCGTGGGAGAACTGCGACCCGAGGGCGAGCACGATCAGGGGGGCGACGAGTCGCAAGACGATCGCCGCAGGCGATGCGGGGGGCCGTCGTCGCAGCTCGGGGTCCAACCTTCCGAGCAGCAGCCACAAGCCGATGAACGCGCTCAGCCAGACAAGGTGAGCGATCCACCCTCCGATGGGGTCCGGCGCCGCCAACAGGACACGCAGGGGATAGGTGGGAAGCCAGGTGACCACCAGGACAATCAGATCGACGATCAGGATCATGCGTGCGTCCGTCCGTGGCTCGTGGAGACTGCCGTCGTCGCAGGCGGCCCGCTCTGACGGTTCGTCGCGCCTCCCGGTCTGTGATCGTCTCTCATCGTTCAAGGCGCGCCTTCGGGTTCGGCCATCGCTGGGCGTTCGGTTCGCAAAAGAGGCGAGCGACGCAAGGAAGCGGCGATTATAGGACCGTGCTGCCCCGGCTCCAAGTGGGCCATGCCCTCCAAGGGCCGCCCTCCCAGGGGCCGCTGCGATTCCCACGTTTGACAGGACCGATCCCGGTCGATACACCAGTCGCCATAACGAGCGGCGAGATACCATGTCGGACGAACCGTCGAGCAACCCGATACGGGCCCTGAGGCAAGAGCTGGAGGCCGATTACCTCTTCGGCGCTCGCGATGTGCCCGTGTCGAAGGCTCGCATCCTGGAGATCCGGTCGGCCCGGGGGCGCGACGCCGCCGCCCCGCAAGCCGCTACCGCGTCGGCTCCGGCGGGACAAGCCAAGGAGGACGGGGGCATCAACGCCAGCGAGAAACGGACGGAGCTGGACAGGCTCAACGCCGAAGAGGTCAAGGCCTGCACGAAGTGCCACCTGGCCGAGACGCGGACGCAGACGGTCTTCGGCCAGGGCGACCCCGACGCGCGGATCGTCTTCGTCGGCGAGGCGCCCGGCTTCGAAGAGGACCGACAGGGCATCGCCTTCGTCGGCAGGGCGGGGCAACTGCTGACGGCCATGATCGAGCGCGGCATGGGGCTCCGCCGCGAGGACGTGTTCATCTGCAACGTCCTCAAGTGTCGACCCCCCAACAACAGGACGCCCACGACCGACGAGATCGTCGCCTGCTCGCCGTACCTCCTTCAGCAGCTCCGTCTCATTCAGCCGGAGGCGATCATCGCCCTGGGCGCCCCGGCCGCGCAGACGCTGCTCGAGACCAACCAATCGATCGGCAAGCTGAGGGGGCGATTCCACGACTTCTACCCGTCCGGCGCCGAGGGCGTGGGCCGCAAGGTGCCCCTCATGCCTACGTACCATCCCGCCTACCTGCTTCGCAGTCCGGGTGAGAAGCGCAAGACCTGGGCCGATCTCAAGATGGTGATGGAGCTGCTGAACCTGCCGATTCCCGAACAGTACCGCTGAGCCCCCGAGAGGAGAGATGAGATGTTCCGCACCGCGAGTTGGACGGGCCTGAGCGTGGCGCTGGCCCTGACGAGCCCGGTCGCCCTGGCCGAGCAAGAGGACCAACGGGATACCATGGTCTTCGAGGCCGAGGCCGTCACGACGCCCTCGGGGGCCTGGCTCAAGAACCGCTTCACCGAGGACAAGTGGAACCTCTGGAGCACCGACAAGGATGCCGACAAGAAGTGGTCGGGCGGCGTGGTGCTCCAGTCGCCGCGCGTGCTGAAGGACCGTGCTCGACCCGAGGACGGCGCGCCCGTCCTGCACACCAGGATCACGGGCATCCCCAAAGGCCGCTGGGCCGTCACGATCAGGAACATCGGGCGCACGCTGGCCGTGTCGCTGGACGGCGGCAAGACGTGGCGACCCATCTCGGGACGGAGCGGGGCCCTGGGCGTCTTCGACGTCACCGACGGCACCCTCGCGTTCCAGATCGACGACCGCTTCGCCGATAAGAACAACCGCGGATCGGGCTACTACGACTTTGTCCTGCTCGAGCCGATGCCGCCTCAGAAGGACAAGGCCAAAGTCACAGGATGGGCGACGAAGCGCGTCTGGGAGGAGATCGATCGGGGCCTGGTCGCCATGCCGATCGAGAAGGGCAAGGTCTACCTCAGTTGGCGGCTGTTGGCCGAGGACCCTGACGGCGTGGCGTTCAACGTCTACCGCCAGGCCGGTCGGGCCGAGGCGATCAAGCTGAACGCCGAGCCGGTCCGCAGGACGACCGACTTCGTCGACGAGGCCGCGCCGGCGAATGAGGAACTGGCCTACACCGTTCGGCCCGTCATCGCCGGCACGGAGGACGAGCCGTCCAAGCCCGTGCTGACCCGGACCCATGCCAAGGGCCCCGGGTACCTGTCCATCAAGCTCGACGGCGACCACACGTTCCAGAAGGTGGGCGTGGCCGACCTCAACGGCGACGGCCGCTACGACTACGTCATCAAGCAGCCGAACACCAACATCGACCCGTATCACAAGTACTGGCGTCGCTCCAAGGACACCTACAAGATCGAGGCCTACCTGGCCGACGGATCGCTGCTGTGGCGCAACGACCTCGGCTGGTCGATCGAGCGCGGCATTTGGTACTCGCCGTACGTCGTCTGGGACCTCGACGGCGACGGCAAGGCCGAGGTGGCCGTCAAGACCGGCGAGGGCGACCCGCGCGACCCTGACGGGCGCGTCACGAAGGGCCCGGAGTTCGTCAGCATCTGGGACGGCAGGACGGGCAAGCTGCTGGACAAGAGGCCCTGGCCTTCGCGCAAGGGATTCATCGGCAACCGCGAGCGGGCCTACAACATGGCCAGCAGGAACCAGCTCGGCATCGCGTATCTCGACGGGAAGACGCCGTGTCTGATCGTCGCCCGCGGGACGTACAACACCATGAAGGTCGTCGCCTATCAGTTCCACAAGGGACGGCTGGATGAGGTCTGGCGATGGCGGGCCATCGAGGAGCCGCCCAAGCCGCGCTACTTCAGCCAGGGCGCCCACTTCATGCACGGTGTCGACGTCGACGGCGACAGGCGCGACGAGGTCGTGCTTGGCAGCTCCGTGTTGGACGACAACGGCCGAGGACTCTGGTCGACCGGCCTGGGGCATCCTGACCACTGCTACGTCGGCGACATCGATCCGTCCCGACCCGGTCTGGAGATCTACTACGGCATCGAGTTTGCCCAGCCCAGCAACGGCATGTGCCTGGTCGATGCCAAGACCGGCCGGATCCTGTGGGGCCTGAGCGAGCGGACCTGGCACGTGCACGCCTCGGGCCTGTGTGCCGACATCGATCCGAACCATCCGGGCATGGAATGCTACGGCGGCGAGCGCGACAAGCACGGCGACCGCCACGCACGATGGATGTTCAGCGCCAAGGGGAAGCTGCTGACGACCGAGAAGGAATGGAATCCCGGTTTGAGCCCGCGCGCCGTCTACTGGGATGCCGACCCATACCGCGAGGTGCTCGTGCGTCACCGCATCTTCAAATACGGCGGCAAAGACCTGACCAAGGCCATCCAGGGCTCTCACGCCGCCTGGGCCGACGTCGTCGGCGACTGGCGCGAGGAGGTCATCGCGTCGGTCAAGGGTGAGCTGAGGATCTACACGACCACGATCCCCGCGACCGACCGGCGCGTCTGCCTGATGCAGGACCCCATCCACCGCATCGACGTGGCGCACCTGGCGATGGGCTACCCCCAACCGCCGATGACGTCGTTCTGCCCGTCGGCCACGCCGGCGAGGTAGCTCGGGCGAGCCGGACCGGCGCCCCGACGCGCTACTTGAGCTGGGCAGGTGCCCTATCGTGCCGGAACCGGGCCAGCCGGATCTCGTTCGTGCTGTTCGGCCGCGCCGCCTCGAAGTAGACGTACATCTCCTCGCCGACCAGCAGCCAGTGCGAGTACCGCCAGGTGTGGTAGTCGCCCGGCGTGGTGCTCTTCAGCAGCGGGGCCTCGGGCGTCAGGTCGGTGACCGTCTCGAGGTCGGGCGAATACCCGATGCCGGTGGCGATGTTGTAGACCGGGTCACGCCACCAGATGTTCGAGCCCTCGTAGACGAACAGATAGCCCACCGGCATCGGCAGCACGCAGGCGGGCCTGGTGAAACAGTCGTGCCAGCCCGCGTTCGGCATGACGGGGTTGGTGTCGGCGGGTCGCCACCGCTCGCCGTCGTCGCTGAGGAAGTGGTGGACGCGCTCGATGCTGTCGGTCCCGATCATGAACGCGTGCCATTGCCCCCGGGCCCAGAGGACAAACGGATCCTTGTAGCCGGTGACGTGGAAGAAACCGTCGTCGGGGTGGTCCGATGCGATGATCGACCGGATGCTTCGCGGGTCGAACCCGGCGGGGTCGTCGGCATCGTCGAACTTCATGATCCGCCAGCCCCGCTCGAAGCCGCTGCACGCATAAAGCTTGTACTTGCCCGTCCCCGGATCGCGGACCAGGGCGGGTCGCTCGAACCCGGAGACCCCGGCGTCCTCGCGGCGGATGCTGTGGATCGGCTCGAAGCTCACGCCGTCTGTGCTTTTCAGGATGCGGATCTCGTAGCCCCGCAGCCCGCGCGGTGAGTCGCCCTCGCGCATGCGGGCGGCCAGGTAGAACGTGCCGTCATCGTCGCGGAGCACCGAGGGCGCCCCCGCCCACCATTCCGGCACGTCGCGGTCGGGCTCCAGGATGACGTCGTAGGCCGATGCGGCGGCCACGATCTGCTCGAACATGGGCAGTTCCTCCGGTGCTCTCGCTTCGGGCGATCGGCGTAGCATAGCTGGAGTTTGCAGGGCGCAACAGGGAAACCAAGAGAGGTGCTTCAGCGGTTCCACCGCCGTGACCGCTTCGCAGCCGGCGTTCCGCCCGCTACACTGACAACGGTTACGCCGCGTGCGCCGGCGGGCCCACAGAGACGATGGGAGAGCAAGCATGACTCGTGAAATCAAGCGGCGCGACTTCCTGCGTCGGGTCGGCGGTGGGGCGGCCTCGCTCGGCGTGGGCGTCCTGTCCGCCCGAGCTGCGGCGGCCTCCGAACGGACAGCTCGCAAGGGCCCCGACGCCATCGGCGGCCTGAGCATCCGCGACCTGCCCGAGAAGGTCCTCGGTAGGACGGGCGTGAAGGTGCCGCCCCTATCGATCGGCCTGGCCCCGATGGGCCACGCCTTCTACAAGCCGGAACAGTTCGAGCCCGTCGCCGACGCGGCCATCGATGCCGGCCTGACCTACCTGGACGTCGCGCCGATCTACGATGTGGCCGAGGAGCGGATCGGGTCCGTCCTGGCCAAACGCCGCAAGGAGGTCTTCCTCGTCGGCAAGTCGCACAAGCCCACACGTGACGGCACGCTGGAGATCATCGAGCAAAGCCTCAAGAAGATGCGGACCGATCACCTCGACGTCTGCCATCTGCACAACGTCGGCCGATTCCCGACCGACAAGGTGCTCGGCAGGGGCGGTATGCTCGAGGGCATCCAGACGGCCAAGGACCGCGGCCTCGTTCGGTTCATCGGCGCCAGCGGCCACCAGAACGGCGACCGCTTCGAGCCCGTGCTCGAGACCGGCCAGATCGACGTGCTCATGGTGGCCATGAACTTCGTCGACCGCTACATCTACAACTTCGAGCAGCGCGTCCTGCCGATCGCTCGGCGGCACAAGATGGGCGTCGTGGCCATGAAGGTTTTCGGGGGCGTGACCGGCGGCTGGGGCGGCTATCGCACGAAGAACCCGGGTCGCCTCGTCGGGCCCGATCATAGCGACGCGATCCGCTATGCGATGGAGATCCCGGGCGTGCACACCTTGGTGGTCGGCATCAAGTCGCTGACCGAGCTCCGCCTGGCCGTCCAGGCCGTCTGCGACTACAGGCCGCTGAGCGACCAGGAGAAGGTGGTCCTGGCCGAGCGGGGCAAGCGGCTTGCCGGGCAGTGGGGCAAGCATTTCGGGCCCGTGTGACGGCCGGTGTCGGCGAACGGCCCGGACGCTGTAGGCCCGGAGCCGGCCCTTAGGATTGACCGGAGGCGTGTTTCGCCCGTAGCATGCGGATTGCGCCAGGGCGTGGTACGCGGTGACTTAGCTCGCCTGGAGGGACGGTGGGACGGCTCAGGTTGACCCTGACAGGAACCAGTTCGTTGACCGAGGAAGGTGTCAAGGGCGGCGACACCGCCGCGCATGTGACGTGCGTGACGGGGACGGTCGTACTCTGTCTGGTCCTGACCGGCCCGTCCGCCGCCCAGACAACCACCACGGCCGCCGCCCAGACAACCACCACGGCCGCCTCGCAGCCCAATGCCGATTTCTACGTGGCCATCGACGGTTCCGATGGCTGGTCCGGACGGCTCTCCGCGCCGAACAGTGACAAGAGCGACGGTCCGTTCGCCTCGCTCGACCGAGCCCGTGCCGCCGTCCGCGAGCTGCCGGCCAAGATGGATCGCGACATCGTCGTGCTCATCCGCGGCGGCGAGTATCTGATCGACGAGACCGTCGTCTTCGGGCCCGAGGACTCCGGTCGCGGCGAGCACAAGGTCGTCTACGCCGCCTATCCGGGCGAGCGCCCCAAGCTGATCGGCGGCCGACCCATCCGCGGGTGGCAGCGTCACGGTGAAAACCTGTACAAGGCCGAGACCGATCCCAACTGGACCTTCCACCAGCTCTTCGCCGACGGCGAGCCGCTGCGACCGGCGCGCCATCCGAACCGTGGCTACCTCTACGTGGCCGCCGCCGTCAAGGACAAGCCGAAGACGGCCTTCGTCACCAAGAAGGGCGACGTCCCGGACTGGACCGACTGGCGCGGCGGGGGGGTCTTCATCTACGCCGGGCATGATTGGTTCAGCAACCTGCTGCCGATCGAGTCGGTCGATAACAAGTCGCGCACGATCACGCTGGCCGGTCCGACGCTGGTGAACATCGTCAAGAAGGGCGATCGGCGATACTTCATCCAGGGCGTGCGCGAGGCGCTCGACCACCCCAATGAGTTCTGGCGCGATCCGAAGTCCGGCGAGGTGTACTACTGGCCCTTCGGCGGCGTGCCCTATCGTCAGGAGATCGTCGCCCCGACCGTCACCCGCATCATCGCGATGGTCGGCAAAAGGCCCGACCAGCCGGTGCGGAACGTCGTCCTACGCAACCTCTCGCTGAGCCTGTCCAAGTTCACCGACGAATTCGTCGAGACGCGCGGCACGCACGGCAAGACGCCGTGGAACGAGCCGGCCAACAAGGAGGCGGCCGTCTACCTCGAGCACGCCGAAGGCTGCGGGGTCGAGTTCTGCGAGATCGCCTACGCCGGCTACAGCGGCATCAGCGTCGTCTGGCACGGCCGGGGCAACCGCATCTACGGCAACCATATCCACGGCTGCGGGTTTCACGGCGTGCTGCTGTCGGGCTATCGCTCGGCCTTCGGCAGCAAGATGGATCGCAACAAGCACAATGTGGTCAGCAACAACTGGATTCACCATATCGGGCGGCTGGTGGGCCACGGCGCGGGCGTGTTCGTCTGGGCCAGCGGCCACAACGAGATCACCCACAACCTCATTCACAACAGCCCGCGCTACGGCGTCTGCATCAAGGGCGAGCGGTGGGGCGGCAAGTTCCCGCAGAAGATCGGCGAGGAAACGCTCACGTGGGAGAACCACTGGGACTTCGTCCACTCCCGGGAGAACCGCATCGCCTACAACGACATCTTCCGCGTCAGCGAGGATACCGAGGACAACGGCTTCATCTCGTTCTGGGGCGTGGGCAAGGGCAACGTCATCGACCACAACCTGCTCCACCACAGCATCCGAACGCTGGGCGGGCTCGGCATGGCGATCTACCTCGATGACGCGGCCGACTACTGCACCGTCACCAACAACATCATCTATAAGATCGACGGCGGGTCGGTCATCCGGTGCCTCTTCACCAAGGGCGTCTACAACCACATCGAGAACAACATCCTGGTCGGCACCGAGCGGACGCGATCGGGCATCGCTTCGTTCTTCATGGCCGGCGAGCGCGTCGACCATCACGCCTATTGCCGCAACATCATTGCCCTGCCGAACGGCGCGCCCGTGTACGAGTTCATGAACTGGACGGCCAACCGGGTGGTGGAGTCGGACTACAACGTCTTCTACGTGGGTAAGGAGGGGAAGGTCCGCATGCTCGGGGCGCCGGGCGGCGACGATTTCGAACGATGGCGCAAGCTGGCGGACGGCAAGTTCGACGCCCATTCGATGTGCGCCGAGCCGATGTTCGTCGATCCCTCCAAGCACGATTACCGACTCCAGCCGGACGCCCCGGCGCTCAAGCTCGGCTTCAAGCCCATCCAGGTCGACAAGATCGGGCTGCTGACTGACTTTCCCAAGCCGATCGAGCGGCCGAGGAAGACGGGCAGGGCGAACGTGCCCTAGCCGGCGGCGGGCTCGGCGCGAGAAGGGGGGATCTCCTGGTGCCGGTCTCGGCGCGACAGGGGCACTCAGAGACGAAGGGAGCAGACACGAAGCATGACGGTGGACGAGACGATCAAGGTGGAGGACCTCACGGAGGCCGTATCCCGTGTGTTCGCGCTGGCGGCCGATAAGGTCCGCGCCGTGGACAAGACGTGGGACCCGACACGCGGCGCGCCGGTCTTCACGGTGGAGGGCACCTATACGGCCCGCGGCTGGACCGAATGGACCCAGGGCTTTCAGTTCGGCATGCCGTTGCTCCTGTTCGACGCCGTCGGCGACGACGACATGCTCGAGCTCGCCCGCAGCCGCACCATGACCCACATGGCCCCTCACGTCACGCACCGCGGCGTGCACGACCACGGCTTCAACAACGTCTCGACCTACGGTGCCCTACGGCGGCTCATGCTGAGCGGCCGGATCGAGCATGACCTCTGGCAGCTCGCCACGTACGAGATGGCGCTGAAGTGCTCGGCCGCCGTGCAGGCCATGCGCTGGAGCCCGACCGCCTACGGCCACGGCTACGTCTGCTCGTTCAACGGGCCGCACTCGCTCTTCTCCGACACGCTCCGCTCGATGCGCGTGTTGGCCCTGGGGCACGCCCTCGGACACGTCCTGCAATCCGAGCACGACGAGCGGATCAGCCTGCTCGATCGCCTGATTCAGCACATCCGCACGACGGCCATGTTCAACGTCTATTACGGCGAGGGCCGCGACGCCTTCGACCGGGCCGGACGCGTCGTGCACGAGTCGATCTTCAACATGAACGACGGACAATACCGATGCCCGTCGACCCAGCAGGGCTACTCGCCGTTCTCCACCTGGACGCGCGGCCACGCGTGGATCCTCTGCGGTTCGGCCGAGCAGCTCGAGTGGGTCGCCTCGCGCGATCCGGCCGAGTTCGAGCCCTACGGCGGGCGAGACGAGATTGCGCAGATCCTGCTCCGCATGGCCAAGGCCACGGCCGACTTCTACATCGACGGCCTGACGTCGGTCGACGGCATCACGTACTGGGACGACGGCGCGCCCGGCCTGGCGGACATGCCCGACTGGCGCGATCGGCCTGCCGACCCGTACAACGATCACGAGCCCGTGGACGCCAGCGCCGCGGCCATCGCCGCTCAGGGCCTGCTCCTGCTCGGGCGGCACCTGCACGATGACCGGTGCACCCGGGCGGGCCTGACCGTCGCCCGGACGCTGTTCAACGAGCCGTATCTGTCCACCGACGCCGGCCATCAGGGTCTGTTGTTGCACAGCGTGTATCATCGCCCGAACGGGTGGGATCACGTCCCCGCCGGACAGACCGTTCCCTGCGGCGAGTCGTCGATGTGGGGCGACTATCATCTGCTCGAGCTGGCCGTCATCATGCACCGTATGATCCGCGGCGAGAAGCCGTACCGCTTTTTCGACTAGGAGACGACAGGATGCAACAAGCCGATATCGGATCGATGGAGGGCAGACGCTACCCGGCCAAGCGATGGACGCGGAGCTTCGTCGGCAAGGGCTTGCCCATCGAGGCCGAGAACTTCTGCATGGGCTACGTCGTGCTCGAGCCCAAGGGCGGCCAGGTGCCGTGGCACGATCACGGCCAGGAGGAGGTCTACGTCCTGCTCGAGGGTACGTGCGAGTTCTGCCTCGGCCAGGAGCGTCACGTTATCGAGGGCCCGCACGCCGTCTACGTTACACCGGGCGAGTTCCACCAGCTCACCAACATCGGCGAGACGCCCGCGACGTTCATCTACTGCTATGCGCCGGCCGGCGACGTGGCACACTGGCGGCAGGAGCTGGACGGCGCGTTGCCGGTGGCCGGCAAGGATGTCCCGCCGTTGCCGGAGGGCGCCTGGCCGCAATGCACCGAGAAACCCAGCCAAGATTGAAGCTGTCTTTACCGAAGGAGCACCATCCGTGAGTATCGAACGTGTCGGCATCATCATGAACGGCGTGACCGGCCGCATGGGCACGAACCAGCATCTGATCCGCTCGCTCTGTGCGATCCGAGAGCAGGGCGGGGTAGCCACGCCGGCGGGCGACCGCATCATGCCCGAACCGCTGCTGGTTGGTCGCAACCCGGACAAGCTCGAGACGCTCGCCAGGCGCGTCGGTCTGGACAACTGGACCACCGACGTCGAGGCCGCCCTGGCCAACAAGGACTACCCCGTCTATTTCGATGCCCAGACCACGTCCCGACGCTACGACGCCATCAAGGCCGCCATCGCCGCCGGCAAGCACATCTACTGCGAAAAGCCCATCGCCGAGGCGTCCGAGCAGGCGCTGGCGCTGCACAAGCTCGCCAACGAAGCGGGCGTCAAGCACGGCGTCGTGCAGAACAAGCTGTGGCTGCCCGGCATGCTCAAGCTGCGGCGGCTGCTCGATACGGGGTTTTTCGGTCGCATCCTGTCGGTCCGAGGCGAGTTCGGCTATTTCGTCTTCCCCGGTCACGAGGTCGCCGCCCAGCGACCGAGCTGGAACTACCGCAAGGAGGACGGCGGCGGCATCATCCTCGATATGTTCTGCCACTTCAGCTACGTGCTCGAGAACCTCTTCGGCAAGGTCCGCTCGGTCATGTGTCACGCGGCCAAGCACATCACCGACCGCGTCGACGAGAGCGGCAAGCCCTACGAGGGCACGGCCGAGGACGCCGCCTACGCCACCTTCGACCTGGACAAGGACATCGTCGCCCACATCAACGCCTCGTGGTGCACGCGCGTTCGGCGCGACGATCTGTTCCAGTTGCACGTGGACGGCATGAAGGGCTCGGCCCTGGCGGGCCTGCGCCGCTGCTGGTGCCAGCATGCCGGCGCCACGCCGCGCATCGTCTGGAACCCGGACATCGAAAGCCCCATCAACTACTTCGACGACTGGGCCGAGGTGCCGGCCGGCCAGGACTACGACAACGCCTTCAAGGCCCAATGGGAGCTCTTCCTGCGGCATGTCGTCTTGGACGAGCCGTTCCGCTGGACTCTCGGCGAGGGCGCCAAGAACGTCCTGCTGGCCGAGAAGGCGCTGGAATCGTGGCAAGAGCGCCGGTGGGTCGACCTGCCTGAGCTGGAGATCTAGGATCTGTCTGAAAACGTTGCCTAAGGGCGGAGGCTTCGGTTTGGCTGAGACCGTGTCGGGAGCGCCCCGTTTCAACGGGCCAACCCGCCCGGCTGCGTCGGTCGGCAAGCTCCCTTCGCTCTGAGCCTCAGGGTCGAAGGCAGGACCTAACCGGGGATGCCCCGTGAACGGGACCGATAGAGGCTAGGACTTTGTCCGACGAGCCGGAGCGTCGCCGTCAGGCAAGGCCGGTGCGGGACCTTATGGGGTGTCCGCGGTGACCCGACGCGTTCATCGGTAGCAGCTGACGTTTGCAGACAGACCCGCGCGCAGCGTCTGTGGGGCTTCGCTGGAGACTGCCGGGCTTCGAAGAGCCGTGGGTAGTGTGGCCACGCGTCGAGCGAACCGAAACCGTGGTCACTTCGCCTTCTCCGGCGTCGATAGCGGCGGTGCCTTGCTCAGCTCCTTGAGCAGGTTGAAGAACCCGCTGTCGGTCGTCAGCACCAGCTTCGTGTCCGACCCCATGGCCAGCTTGTACGCCTCGAGGGTTCGGATGAACGTGTAGAACTCGCCCGTCTCGGTGATGGCCTTGGCGTACTCACCGATGATCTCCGCATCGGCCTCGCCGCGAATCTCGTTGGACTGCTGCTTGCCCTCGCCCTCGATCTTCTCCACCTCGGCCTCGGTGCGGTTGATGATCTCCTGCTTCTCACGCTCGCCCTCGTTCTCGTAAAGCGCGGCGATCGACTCCATGAATGCGACCAGACGCTCGAACGCCGCCTCGCGCACCTTCGGCACGAAGTCGATCTGCGCGATGCCCACGTCGATCAACTCGATGCCGCGCGTACCGCCCTTGCCCTGGTCCTGCTCCGCCGCCTGTTCACCACCGGCCTTGACGGAGGTGTCCTTGGCCAGCCGACGTATGGCGTCGGCCTTGATCTGCTCCAGAATCTGCTTCCGGCCGTGCTGGATCACCTGCTTGGCCTCGCCGGGTTGGACCTGTGCTTGCGTGGTCTGCACCTTCTGAAGCATCCGCTGGGGCGTGAACGAATAGGTCAGCTCGCGGTCGGTGCTTCGCACCAGCTCGCTGAGGTCGTATTGCGTGATCACGTCCCGGATCGCGCCGCGGACGAACTGGGCCACGCGCTGCTCGGCGTTGTCCACCTGGCGGAGCGTCTGCACGAAGACGATGGGGTCCTTGATCCGCCACACCGCCCAGGGCATGACGTCGACCTTCTTGCCGTCCTTGGTGGGCAGGTCGGGAAGGACGTCGCGCATCTCGCCGCCCCAGAACTGACGCGTCGCCGGCAGCTTCCGCACGTTCTGAATCCACGGGATCTTCAGGTAGATCCCCGGTTCGGTCCGCTCGACCACGGGCTTGCCGAACTGGAGCACGACCGCCAGCTCGCGTTGCTCCACCACGTACAGCATCGACGGTAGGAACAGGAACAACAGCACGAACAGGATCACGACGGCCAGCGTGGCGAACTTCGCTCGAGTACTGATCTGCGGGGAGGATGCCATTACTTGACCTCCTTTCGGGCCGAACCTGCTGCGGCCGGGGCACTCGGATCGAGCTGCAACAGAGGTAACAGGCCCTTCAGGTCGGCGTCGATGATCGTCTTGGGACCGGCGCCGCTGAGCACCTCTTCCATCGCCTCCAGGTACAGGCGTTGTCGCGTCACCTCGGGCGCGGCCTTGTACGCCTGGTACTTCGCACGTAGCGCGGCGATCTCGCCGGTGGCCTCGGCGCGGCGACGGGCGGCGTAGCCCTCGGCCTGTCGGATGAGCCGGTCGCGGGAGGCCTCGGCCTGCGGGATCATCTCGTTGCGCTGGCGGTTGGCCTCATTGATGAGCTTGTCACGCATCTGAATCGACGCGTTCACCTTGTCGAACGCGGGCTTGACCCGCTCGGGCGGCGTGACCCGCTGCATCTGAAGACCCGTGATCTGGATCCCGCACTTGTACCCGTCGAGCATCTCTTGCGTGGCCTCCAGCGCCAGCAGGCCCACCTCCTCGCGCTTGCCCGTCAGGATCTCGTCGATCGAGTAGTCGCCGATCAGACGGTGCATCACGCTCTGCGCCACGGCATGGATCGTCGACTCGATATGGTTCTCATTGATGCTGAACAGGTACTTGGCCGGATCGATGACCCGCCACTGCACCGTCCATTCGACGACGGCCGCGTTGAGGTCGCCGGTCAGCATCAGGGGCTCCTCCTGGCGCTGCCGTGCCGACTTACGCCGCAGGGCAGCGGTCTGCTGGCCGTGGGGCCTCTCCATCGGCAGGCGGAGGCTGTGCTCCTCGACGCTGACCGGGATCGCCCGGTCGACCTCCGGGATCATCATGTGCAAGCCCGGACCGACCACCGTCAGCAGCTCGCCGAACCGAAGGACCACCGCCTGCTCATGCGGTTCGACCGTGTAGAAGCTGTTCCACAGAACGTGAAGCAGCAAGTAGGCCACGAGCAGGACCGGCAGAAGCCGGAGGATCTTGTTCCAGGGCACGTCCTGGAAATCGAATTGTTCACTACGGTAAGCGCGCGCAGCCATGATGGGACCTCCCTATCGCCGGATGGGCCTTCCAACGCGCGCACCTTAACGGGGATCGCAACGGGCGGCAAGGCGCGCTGAGAGGGGCGTTTCCAAGGTAGAGGCTAGATCGAGGACGCGACGGCCAAGGAGCGTTGCTGTTCAAGCGCTCCAACAACACAGCTCCCTCACGGTCGCTGCTCTGAGTGGCGTCTCGCCCTCCTGATCGGAACCCACAAAGACAAGTGTGCTCAGGTGCTAGACCCCAAACCCTAGACCCTGTTGCTCTCACCCCTTCACCGCCCCGGCCGTCAGCCCGTCGATGAACCACCGCTGGAAGAAGGCGTAGAGGGCGATCATGGGCAGGGCGATGATCGTGATGGCCGCGAACGTCATGCCGTAGTCGATGTGGTAACGCTCCTTGAAGGCCAACAGCCCGCGCGGCAGCGTCATCATCGCCTCGTCGTTGATGAAGAGCTGCACCAGCAGCAGCTCGTTCCAAACACCCAGCGCGCTGAACACGGCCACGGTGGCGATGGCCGGCTTGGCGATCGGAAGCAGGATTCGCCAGTAGATGCCGAACAGCCCGCAGCCGTCGATGCGGGCGGCGTCTTCGAGGTCGCGCGGCAGCGACAGGAAGAACGCCCGCATGACGTAGACCGCCAGCGGCAGACCCCACGCCACGTACGACAGGATCAGCCCCGTACGCGTGTAGAGCAGGCCGATGTTCTTGAGCAGCATGAACAGCGGCACGAGCACGCCCTGGATCGGGATGATCAGGCCGATGAGGAAGACCGCGAAGATCACGTCACGTCCGCGGAACTCGAGCCGGGCGAAGGCATACGCGGCCATGCTGGCGAGTAGGAGAATGACCGTGACGCTGACGAACGTCACGATCACGCTGTTGATCGCGTAGGTGCCCAGGTCGGCCTCGTGCCAGGCACGGACGAAGTTGCCGAGACGCCACGCTGCGGGGGGCTGCCAGGGTGAGTTGAAGATCTCCGTGTTGGTCTTCATGGACGACATGACCAGCCACGCCAGCGGAAGCACCATCATCAACGAGGTCGCAGCCAGCACCAGCGTGACCGGCAGCGTCCTTGCTACAGGCGACCAGCGCCGAGGCCTCCGGACCGGTCCGCTCGAGACGATATCCGATTCGTCGTTGTCGTATGCCGTCGTCATGATCAGGCGAACTCCTGCGTCCGGCCTTTGCGGCTGATCAGGAAATAGACGAACGTCATGGCCAGCACGAGCACGGTCATGATCGCCGCCAGGGCCGCACCGTACCCCATCTGCGCGGCCTGCGCGCTGAACGCCTTGCTGACCAGCCAGGTGCTGACGATCTCCGTGGAATGATGCGGGACCCCCTCGGGCGCCATCACGCGGAACAGATCGTACGCCTTGAAGGCGCCTGTCACGCAGATCAGCACGCTGACGAGCGCCGTCTCGCGCAGCAGCGGCAGCGTGACGTACCAGATGCGGCGGAAGTCGTCCGCGCCGTCGATGCGTGCCGCCTCGTACAGCTCGCGCGGGATGCCCTGCAGCGCCGCGTAGAACAGCACCATGTAGAAGCCGCAGTATGTCCAGCCGCTGACGACGCAGAGCGTCCAAAGCGCCTGGCCCTCGTGGGCGAGCGGACTCTCGGGCAGCAGCCCGAACGCCGGGTGCAGCAGGAAATACCACATGAGTCCGATCACCGTCAGGCTCAGCGTCATCGGCGTGAAGAGGATGACGCGAAACAGGCCGTAGCCGCGCCGCTTCAGGTCGAGCATCAACGCCAGGACCAGGCCCGTGCCCACCTCGAGTACCAGCGTGGCCAGCATGTAGAGCACGTTGTTCTTCAGGGCCTTGACGAAGACCTCGTCGGATGTGAACGCGATGCGGTAGTTCCGTAGCCCGACGTACGAGGCCTCACCCCCGCCGCTCCATGCGAACAGGCTCAGCACGAACGTCGCGATCGTCGGGGCCAGGATGAACATGCCGAACAGAACGAGCGCGGGCAGCACGAAGCCCCAGGCCGCTCGGCGTTCGGTGCCCACGCCCAGCCGCTCGCCCAACGTCAGCGCAACACGGTCCGACCGGCCGGCCATCACGGCTGACCCTTCTCGCCGGCCGCCTGCCGCCACGGCGCGACCTGCTTCTCGGTCCGTTCGAGGGCCTCGGCCGGTCCGGCCTTGCCGTCGGCGACCAGCGCGATGGCGTCGTAGAGGTGGTTCGCGACGTCGAGGCGATAGCCCGTATCCGGCGGGGCGACGATGGTCTTGGCCGACGCCCACGCCTCCCAGGCCTGCCGCAGGTGCGGGTCGGAGATCTGGGTATCGAAGGCGCTCTTGATGGTGGTGATCACGCCGGCGGCCACCATGCGGCGCTGCACGTCCTCGGACATCATGTGCTTGAGGAAGGACACGGCCAGATCGAAGTGCCGGGTCGAACGGCTGATCACGTAGCCGGTGTTCAGAGCCATGATGCTGGTCTGATCGCCGCGGCCGTCGGTCAGGGGCGGTAGCTTGATGCCCTTGTACTCGAAATCGGGCGGGGCGTCGGTCTGGGCGATGGAGACCAGCCAGTTGCCCATGGCGTAGAACGTGCACCGACCGTTGAAGAAGCTGAGCTGCGCGTCGATCTCGGACAGGGCCATGGCGCTGTCGGGGATCAGGCCGCGTTCGGCCCAGTCCTGGACCAGCTTCAGGCCCTGGACGAATCCGGGGTGCGTGAAGGTGGTGGCCGGCTTGAGCGAGAGCACGTCGTCGTAGAGCTGATGGCCCGCCACCCGCTGGATCAGGTGCGCTCCCCAGTTGCCCATCGGCCAGAGCTCGCGGTTTCCGAACAGGATCGGCGTCCGTCCGTCCGCCTTGAGCTTGGCCATCACGTCGACCAGCTCCTCGTACGTCTTCGGCTCGGCCAGGCCGTGTTCGGCCAGGATCTTCGTGTTGTACCAGTGGATCACCGTGACCATGATCGCGTTGGGGATCATGTAGTCGCGCCCGTCGATCCGCGTGGCGTTCCAGGAGTTCTTGTGAAACGCCGCCCGCCAGTTGTCTCGGTTGAGGACCTCGGTCAGGTCGGCGACGTAACCGTCGCGGACCTTGCTGGCCAGGCGCTGTCCGGCCCATTCGAAGAAGACATCCGGAGGGTCGCCGCCCTGGAGCATCGACTGCAAGCCTTGCTTCTCGTACGTCGGGCCGTCCATGACGACCTGCTTGATCTTGACGTCCGGGTGGAGCGCCTCGAACTCGTCCACGACGGCGTCGTAAATGGCCTTGGTCGAGCCGCTCGTGACGGAGTGAGCGAACTTGAGGACCGTCTTGCCTTCGTCCTCGGAGCGGCAGCCCAGCAGGGCCATGACCACGATCAACGGCAGGCAGCAGCGGTAGTGCATGATTCGCGTTCCCCGTTGTCCCTCGCGGTGCGCGAGCGATACGATCGCGCTCGATGGCCAGCGGCGCGCCATGATACTGCCGATCGCATGGCGCGAACACCTCGGGGGGCGGCGGTGGTTAGGGTGTAGCGTCGGCAGGCCGGTCGGAGTCCTCAACGAGGCCCTGGACGAAGGGCGCGAGCGCGGCTGCGGCGGCGGCATGCCCCAGGTCGTTCCAGTGCGGGTCTCCGGGGAAGTCGTGTCGCCGCCCCTCGCGTTCGATGCCCGCCAGCAGCGCGCCGGTGAGGTCGAGATAGGCGATGCCGAGCTCGCCGCACATCGGCTCGAGCATCTCGCCCATGTAATAGCGGCGCTCGGCGAGGCACCACGGATCGACCGGCTGCGGGATCGCCTCGAACGGCTCGTCCCGCCATGCCGCGCTGAGCTTCGGCTGCAGGCCCTGCCAGGCCAGGCACAATCGAACACCGCGGCGCTTGCAGGCCTCGTGGGTCTGGGTCAGCAGCTCGTGGATCAGCAGCCAGCTCTTGCGGCTTCGTTCGGCATGGTCGGCCGAGTCGTGACCCTCGATGGGACGATGCGGGCCGAACTGCTCCCGAGGCATCTCGCCGCCATGCCCCGGGCTCACGAACCAGTCGATCAGCCCAGCATGGAACAGGGCGAAGCGGCCGAGCGCCAGGCTGGTCATCGCCCGACGCCACGTCGGGACCTCGAACGGCTCCATCGGCAGGGCCTGGAGGCGTCCGTCCGGGCCCAGGCGATACGCGGGGATGTAGCGCGGTACCTGTGTCAGGTACGGCGAACAGTCGTACACGTCGTTCACGATGAACAGCAGCAGCACGACGTCCGGGTCGTAGTCGAGCACGCGGTTGCGGATGAGGCGGTACTCTTGGGCCGTGCCGAAGCCCGAGCAGCCGAAGGCCAGCCACTCACACCGCGTGCCCGCCTGACGCATCCGCGCCTGAGCCAACTCGATGCACCGGCGCTCGTTCGGCACACGCAGGGCCTCCACGAACGAGTCGCCCACGACGATGACGCGCTGGGTTCCCTCCGGCTTGATCGTCGAGTAGTCGCGCTGGTCGTTCCAGCCCTGGGCGTTGAAGTGATACGGGGCCCGCACGTTGTGATCGATGTACACCCCCGACTGGTTCGGCTGCCGAACCGGACCGATCTCCCGGTCCCACACGTACCGCGGCACGTCCGTAACCCGCCCGGACAGCCGCAGTCCGATCTCGACCGCCCCCAGCGCGATCAGCAAGCTCGCCGCCAGGGCCGCGACACGGAACAGCGCCCCGCGCGCCGTCGGCAGCGGCTCACGCTGCATCTCTGCGGCCACCGGCACCTCGGCCGGAGGTGGGGGCTCGACGATCCGGTAGTAGTCCTGAAGGGCGGACACGCCCCAGCCGTACTGGCGCAACTGGGCGATCGCTCGCACGCAAGCCCGTGCGCCCGTGATCGTCGTCACCAGCAGCCGATTGTGCCCGATCGCCGCCGAGCGGAGACGGCCCTCGTCGGTGGCCTGACCCTTGCGCGTCGGCGTATTGATCAACAGGTTCACCGAACCGTCATCGATCAGGTCGAGCATGTTGGGTTTGGCTTCGTCCTGGATCTTGCCGATCAGGTCGGCCGGAATGCCGGCCTCGGTCAGCACGCGATGAGTCCCGCCCGTGGCGAGGATGCGAAAGTCCATATCCGACAGCGACCGCGCGATGTCGACGATGAACGGTTTGTCCGCGTCGTTGACGCTGATGAAGGCCGTGCCGAACGTCGGAAGCGGGCAGCCCGCCGCCATCTGCGCCTTGGCAAAGGCCGCACCGAACCGACGGTCCATGCCCATCACCTCGCCCGTGCTCCGCATCTCGGGTCCGAGGATCACGTCCACGCCGGGAAACCGGCTGAACGGGAAGACCGGTGCCTTGACGCTGGTGTGCCGCGGCTGCGGCGCGTCGTCCAGGCCCCGTTCGGCCAACAGCTCGTCCAACGTGCGACCGAGCATCACCTTCGTCGCCAGCTTCGCCCAGGGCACGCCGTTGGCCTTGCTCACGAACGGCACGGTCCGTGACGCCCGCGGGTTCACCTCCAGCACGTAGACCTGGCCCTCGCGGACGGCGTACTGCACGTTCATCAGGCCCCGCACGCCCAGCCGCATCGCCAGCCGCGAGGTGCAATCCTTGATCTGGTCGACCGTGCCCGGCGTCAGCTCATACGGCGGCAGGGCGCATGCGCTGTCGCCCGAGTGGATGCCCGCCTCCTCGATGTGCTCCATCACGCCCGCCACCACGCACCGCTTGCCGTCGGCGATGCAGTCGACGTCGACCTCCGTGGCGTGCAGCAGGAACTTGTCGACCAGGATCGGGTGGCCCTTGCCCTCGCTCAGCGACCGATCCGTCGCGCTCAGAGCGTGCTCCATGTACCGCTCGAGGTCGCCCGGCGTGTTGCAGACCTCCATCGCCCGTCCGCCGAGGACATACGACGGCCGCACCAGCACCGGGTAGCCCACCTGCTCGGCCACCCGCTTGGCGTCCTCGAGTCCGTACGCGATGCCGTTGGGCGGCTGCTCCAGGCCGAGCTCGGCCAAAATCTTGGCGAACTCCTCCCGGTCCTCCGCCTGGTGGATCGACTCCGGCGGCGTCCCGACGATGGGTACCCCGGCGTCCTTCAACCCCTGCGCGAGGTTCAGCGGCGTCTGGCCGCCGAACTGCACGATCACCCCCTTGAGCAGGTCGGCCTCCTCCGGGCGGCTCTGGCCGTTCTGGCCCGGGCGAAGCTCTCGGCCGTTGAGCCGCTCACAGACGTTCAGCACGTCCTCGTGCGTCAGCGGCTCGAAGAACAGGAGGTCGCTGGTGTCGTAGTCGGTGCTGACCGTCTCCGGGTTGGAGTTGACCATGACCGTCTCATAGCCCTCCTCCTTGGCGGCCATCACCGCATGCACGCAGCAGTAATCGAACTCGATACCCTGGCCGATGCGGTTCGGCCCGCCGCCGAGGATCGCGATCTTCGGGCGGTCCGTCACGCGGATCTCGTCGTCGTAGATCGGGACGGCCGCGTTCGGCCCCGGCTCGGTGCGCCCATCACCAACCGCGATGCGGACGCTCGGCGTCTCGTAGGTCGAGTAGTAGTAGGGGGTGTAAGCCTCAAACTCGGCCGCGCACGTGTCGACCAGCTTGTAGACCGGCCGGATGCCCAGCGCCAGCCGGGCGGCACGAACCACCTCGGGGCTCAGGTCCCACACCGTGGCAAGCTGCACGTCGCTGTAGCCGAGCTGCTTGGCCTGGCGGATCAGCTCGACCAGGTCACTGTCGGGCTCCTGTTCGCGCAGATTGCAGGATCGCACCGGATCCGCACCGAACGCCTGCCGCGCCTTGCCAGCGACCTCGACCAGCTCCTGCTCGAACTCCACCAGCTCGGCCAGGTTCGACAGAAACCACGGATCGATCCGGCTCAGCTCGTAGACCTGCTCGATGTTCCAACCGAGCTTGAACGCATACCGGGCGTAGTACATCCGCCCCTGGCTCGGGACGTTGAGCTTGTTGCGCAGGACGTGGTCCGGGATCGGCCAGACCCGCGCCGCCGCCTCCACCGTATCGGCCGGGGCCTCGCTTGCCCGCGAGCCCCCGATGCGGATCGCCTCCGGCTTGCGGCCGCCCTCAGCGGCCGCCGCGACGGCCTGGGCGTCGACCAGCGCCGCGGCCGCCTTCTCGGCTCGCAGCCACTTGTCGATCCGGTCCAGCCCCATACCGAAGCGCTTGATCTCCATCGAGCGGATGCCCTTCTGCAACGCCTCCTTGAACGTCCGCCCGATGGACATCGCCTCGCCCACCGACTTCATCTGCGTGGTCAGCGTCTCGTCCGCCTCGGGGAACTTCTCGAACGCCCAGCGGGGGATCTTCACCACGCAGTAGTCGATCGTCGGCTCGAAGCTCGCCGGCGTCTTCTTCGTGATGTCGTTGGGCAGCTCGTCCAGCGTGTAGCCGATGGCGAGCTTGGCCGCCATCTTCGCGATCGGGAACCCTGTGGCCTTGCTGGCCAGGGCCGAGCTTCGCGACACGCGCGGGTTCATCTCGATGATGACCATCCGGCCCGTTTCCGGCTCGACCGCGAACTGGATGTTGCTGCCGCCGGTCTCCACGCCGATCTCGCGCATGATCGCGATCGACGCGTCTCGCATCCGCTGGTATTCCTTGTCCGTCAGCGTCTGGGCCGGCGCGACCGTGATCGAGTCGCCCGTGTGCACGCCCATCGGGTCGAAGTTCTCGATCGAGCAGATGATCACGACGTTGTCGTGCTTGTCGCGCATCAGCTCCAGCTCGTATTCCTTCCAGCCGAGCAGATTCTCCTCGATCAGGATCTCGTCGATGGGTGAGTACTCGATGCCCCGCCGGGCGATGGTCTCGAACTGCTCGAACGTGTAGGCGAATCCGCCGCCCGTGCCACCCAGCGTATAGGCCGGCCGGATGCAGCACGGCAGACCGACGTCCTCAAGCACCTCCTTCGCCTCGGGCCAACTGTGGGCGATGCCGCTGCGAGGCACGTCCAGCCCGATCCGGAGCATCGCCTCCTTGAACTCGGTGCGATCCTCGGCCTTGTGGATCACCTGGCGGTTCGCGCCGATCATCGCCACCTTGTGCCGCTCCAGGATGCCGAGGTCGAATGCCTGGGCCGCGCAGTTCAGCCCCGTCTGGCCGCCCAGCGTGGGCAGAACGGCGTCGATCGGCTGGCCCATCTCCGCCTCGCGCATCAAGACCTTGTCGATGGCCTCAGGGTTGATCGGCTCGACGTACGTCCGCTCCGCGAACTCCGGGTCGGTCATGATCGTCGCCGGGTTCGAGTTGATCAGGACGACTTGGATGCCCTCTTCGCGGAGGGTTCGTTTTTTTAAAACTATTGAAGACAAAAGGATGGAAAATAAGATCGACTACCCACTTAATGAAATACTGCTGATTGCATTTTTCGCTGTATTCTCTGGTGCGGACACATGGACGGCTCTGGCTGATTTCGGCGCAGTTAGGGAAAAATGGCTTAAAAAGTTTCTACCGCTTGTAAACGGCGTTCCCTCTCATGATACTTTTCAAAGA
>CAZUQM010000048.1:0-51528 GCA_964622545.1 uncultured Planctomycetales bacterium
TCGAGAACGTGCGAAAATGCCTGGCGGCCGGGTTCGAGCGGGTCCTGATCGCCGCAACGAACCACGCGGCGTACGGGAAGGTCAGGCGGCAGGTCGAGCAGGCGGCGCCTGGCGATGGGCGTGTCGAGGTGGTGCTATGCCCGCATCGATTCTGAAGCGCAACCTTTAAGAACCAGGACGATTCTGGGCTGAGAAACAGAAGCTATGAGGTGAGAACCATGAAACGAAGACAAGCCGAAGAGGTTGCCGAAGGGGCGGGCCCCGCGCCGCGAATCGAGGTCCAACTGAGCCCTGAATACAGCCGGAAGTGCATCGGAATCGGCCTGCGAAGGACGCGCAAACGCGCCGCCAAGCTGCTGGCCGACCTGCTGAAAGCGATCGAGGAGCCGGACCCAGACATCGAACGGCTCAAGGAACTGGCCGACGGTATCCGATTCGAGTCGGAGCTCGGGCGCTCGCTGCTCCAGACGTCGGCGGCCGTGGAGGACGGTTCGGATGTCGGATTGGGATGGACGTTCTGATATACCCCTCATCCCAACCCGATTCCCATCATCCCAGCAGAGCCCCAACGACTTAGCATCACCAACCCGAAACACCCCCCTCCGCCCCCTTCGACTAGCCTCCATCACCCACCCAGCATCTCCCATCACCCATCCAAAACCCACCTCCCTTGATCTTCCACCCTCAATACTCCCCCTTAGCCACCCACTTCAACCCCCGATAGCTCACCGCATCGAGCCCCTCTTCCTTCTCTTCTGTTCCCCACAGCGCATCAGCTTTCCGAGCGCACCAGCCTTTCAAACACACCATCGTGCCGTTCCCATTCAGCCCCGCCGATCAGCGGCCAGCGATTCGCCACCAGCGAGCCGCGCAGTGTCTCCCCCCGTCGTCTCAAAACGGGAGACCTGTCTTCTTCCCTTCTATCTACTCCCGACGCATCGCGCCGGCGACAGCAACGCCCCGTGCGTCGTAACTCCCGCCCCGTCGGAGTCCGTGGGCCGAGCCCGGTTCACGGGCCGGCGTCGGACGTAGGTGGGGCGGCCTCAGTGCCCACCTTGCGACGTATCCATAGCCTTGCCCTGCTCCTTTGATACTCATCCAGCGGATAGGCGCCAGCCGTCCACGCTTACGCCGGAGACCACCTCCGTATCCCCATCAGCTTCTTCAGCGCCTTCTGAACCCGTCGATCCCAGATCGCCGCCCTCTGCATCTGCCCCGTGCACATCTCCGGCTGGATCACACCCCTCTTCAGATACCTCATCACGACGTACTTGCCCGGCTGCTTGACCCGATCGAAGACCATCTCGAACATCATGACCGCGTGCTGATGCTCCCGCTCGGCCTGCCGGACTGCGTACACCTTGCGACCGAACTCCGGATGGATCCGCCGAAAGTCGTGCGTGTTGAACGCGCTGGCATCCACGCCATCCTCCCACTGCCTCTGGAGGAACGAGTCGTCCTTCGCTACCGGCAGATCCAGGATCGGTCCCCACATCTGCTCGTACATCAGCCTCTGCACCTCCGACCAGCCGATCACATCGTCCTCGTCTTCCTCAACCGCACTCTCGCTCTGCCTGACGACCTTCAGGACCGGACTCACCGGCACATCCTCGAAGCGCTCGTCATCCTCGTATTCACGTTCAACCATCTTGATCACCTCCGAGCCGACCTGTCTTGAAGCGGCTCTCTCACAGCGTTGAGAGCCGCGACCTTGGCCTGGCCTGCAACCCTCACGGCCTTAGCCGACCCGAAGGGGAAAGCCTTATGTGCTGGATGGCGATGAGCCATCCGGCCAATATGGCTTTAGGCGTGAAGAGGCCCTTGCCATCGGGCCTCATGTCGCTATCGCTGAACCGTTCGCTGCCGCTCGTAGGCCCGGATCTCCTCCTCCGTGGCGCCCTCCAAGAAGGCCTCGATCACGTAGTCATGGGCATCATCCGGTTCCCATTCCTCGCGATGCTGCTCGTCCATCGGATTCACCTCTACGCCCCGGGCCATGCGGCCCCATCGTCCTCATCACCGCGGTTCTTCCGCCCCAAGGCCAGCGCTTCATAGGCTTTGCCGAGCAGGAGGATCGCTCTCGGAATCTCGTTCTCACGGAATCCGTTCGTGCTCTTCCACTCGCCCGTTGTCGCGTCCTTGTAGCGCCGCTCGAGCGTCACGCGCTCGACCGTTCTTGGACCTGCATCGGTCTGGATTTCATTGGCCCACACCGCGACGCAAATTCCGCCGCTGTTGTATTTGGCCACGGGGGCCACGGGTCTGTTTGTTGCCATTTCGTTCACCTCGGCGCCACCATCTTATGTGGAGACGCCTGTTCGCTCGCCCGACAGGCGTCTCAAGGCCCCAAGGTTCGCCAATACTCAGCGACCTCATCGGCCAGCGCGGGCTCAGCCTCGGCGATCTGCCAGGGCCTCAACCCGTGATCCCTGACCAGGTGCCGGACGATGAAGAACGGTGCTGCGTCCATCTGATCCAGCCGTATTCGGAATCGGTAGGAGCAGCCGTCCATCCAGCAGCGCCACCTCAGCTGCTTCGTCGTCAGCGCCATGATCTCCTCAGTGGTGAGCTCCTTCTCGTCGGCATCCGAAAGGACGACCTCGTGTTCGACGATAGCATCCGGGCTCTTATGGCAGATCTCCACCAGCTGCATCGCCGGCGCTGTGTTGTGTTTGATTTGCATCTCTGCCACCTCTCGGAGCTCCATCTGACGTGGGGCTCCTTGGCATACCGCGGGCAAGGAGACCTACTCCTTCACGCGTCGTCCGTTACCCCCGCACCAGGCACACTCGGTGAACCTGAGATGCTGGCGGACGACCTCACAACCGCACTCCGGGCACTTGAAGCGCGGCGGCAGCAGACGCAAACCGTCGTCTCGCTCCTGTGCTACCTCCTGTTCGTCCCGAAACCACAGCTCCTGAATGAGCGCTTCAGCGCGTGCTCGATCCGTCGGCCTTCGAACCTTTCTCGATCCCATCGCGTCCATCATCCACCTCCGCCCGGCCTTTCCCGGGCAGCCGGAACCGGGAAGGCCGCTATCTGCGGACAGAGGAGGAACGTTCCGTTCGCGCCAGAAGTATGGCGGTGTCGACGTCGGTCGGGTTTGTGGCAGCCTCAGTTGAAGGGTTTCACGCCGGCGCCGCTGCGGGCCTTGGCGAGAGTCGGGCTGGACGAATGGTGCTCGTGTGCCTGCCGGCTTCGAGGAGCGCTGCTCGCTGTCTCGGGCTTGGCCACGCGGATCACGCGGAAACCGATTTCGTTCTCGTCGATGGACAGGCCATTGAGTTCGTCCATTTCGATCTTGCTGATACGGCTCGAGCAGCAGAGCCAGCCCGGAGACCTATAGGAGCCGCCTCGCACGAACTTGTGAGGTGTTGACGAACGGTGGTTGGATCCCGTGCACCATTCCCAGACGTTACCATAGATGTCATACAGGCCCCACGGATTGGGCTTCAGCTGGGCTACTTCGCGTGATTGCCAACGGGTGGGCAAGACGCCGGAGTTCTCGTCGTACCAGGCGTAGAGCTTGATGGCCAAGTCGCCATTCACGATTCGGCATCGATCGTAGCCGAAGAACTGATCGAATCTCACGCCTGCTCGGGACGCGATTTCCCATTGATCGCAGTCGGGCAGACGGTACTCCCAAGGCGACGGGACACCCTGACGGCGGCATTCCTTCTGGTCCCGGTCCGTCAGCCATCTGCAAAACGCCTCGGCCTTCTGAAACGAGACCCTCACGACCGGCTGACTGGGGCCGTCCAGCTTGGTGCCGATGAGGGGCACTGGGATGGTCATGCCGCTGGTGTGGTTGTCCCCATTCGTCTGGGAGAACTGCTTGTACCAGGCGTTCGTTGTCTCAGTGGTACACATATAGAACTTGGGCGTTTCGTTCGGGGGGATCGGAACGAAGAGCATGCCGATCGAATTGACGTAGACGTACTTCTGATGTTTTGCATCGTCATCCCTGAATTCTTGCCTCTCCTTGAAGCCATGGTTTCTGGCCGAGGCCGCCAGCTGATCCATCTTGTCCTCGAGCCAGGTCCCCTCAACACCAGCCATGCACTCCCGCGCTGCCTGTTCGGCCGCACGGTAGTTGCCCTGCCTCAACGTCCTTTCGAGGCGATCGAAGCCAGCCTTCACCCGGTCGGCCAGGGCGACCAGTTCCTCGACGGTCTTCTCCAGCCCGCTACCTTTGAGCTTCCTGGCTAGGACCTGTCCTTTCTCACGAATGAGCGGCGGGTTGCCTTCGTCCTTCACGAGGCCTTCGAGCAGGACGAGCTCCGGCCTGGCCTCGGCCCATCGTCCGAACGTGGCGACCTCCCTAGCGAGGTTGGCCCTCATGCGCTGGGCCTGTGCCGTCAAGGCGTCGAAAATCTTCGGGCTGGACTCCGCCGCCCTGGATGCCGAGGCCAGCCGGTCGGCAGCGCGTTCGATTTTATCGAGAGTCTTGGCCGACATGGCGGGATCCCGCCACGCCAACTTGACCCTTCCGAGAAGCTCGCCGGCATCCGCCAGCGCGCCGAGGATGTCGGTGGCGAGCCGGTCGCAACCGTCCTTGATGTCCTTTTCGGCGCGCACTTCGTTGGTCGCCATGAGCACGTCCAGGGCGTTTCTGGCGCCCTTGAAATCACCGTCATCCAGGGCCTTTGCCAGGGTGGGAAGCAACTTGACCAATCGAAGCAGCGCGCCCAAACGACCACGCTTGCCGTCACTCATAGCCCCCCTCAGGGCGTCTTGGATGGTCTCCATTGCCCTGGCATACTCGCCGTCGGAGATCAACTCCGAGGCCCTGTCCAACGCCGCATCCGCGAGCCGTTCGGCCTGTCGAACCCCCTTTTGTCTCTTCCCGAGATTTGCGACGACCGGGTCATCAGGCCTGAGCTTGCTCAGGGCCGTCAGGGTCGATTCCGCCCGGTCCAGGTCAAAGCGATCCTGCAGGTCCTCGACGGTCTTGACCAAGTTGGCATAGACCCGATCCCTTGCGGCAATCAACGCGTCGCGGGCACCGGTGTCCTTGAAGGTCTCGGCTTGCTGGACCGCGCGGTCCAGCAGGTCAACGTTCGACTCACCACGGTTGAGCGCGTCTTCGATCGCCTGCACGACCTGCTTGGCCTCTGCCTCCAAGTGGAGTTGCCTGGTGGCTTGAAGGTCCAAGGCCTCGATGGTTTCAGTAGTGACCTCCGCGTTCCGGCGGAGTTGCGTGTCGGCCATTTTGATGGCCTCGCAGGCGTCCTTAACGAACAACCACTCCGCCTCGGCCGAACCCTTGGAGGCCTCGTGCCTGGCCGCTTCGAAGAGGGTCCTGATCGCGAGCTCAGCCTGCACGGCGAGGTCACCGGCGCTGTCGGTGTCCTGGTTGTCCCGAAGGAGCTGGTCCGTCTCACGCACAGCATTCGGATCGTTCGCAGCGCCCGCAGCTCTCTCTTTGGCCCTGGCTAATGCCTCGCGGCCCTGCCGATCGCGCCGGATTCCCTTCTCTGCGGACTCCCTGAGACGGCACGCATTGGGATCCCAATCGATCAGCGGATCCAACAGCGCCTTGGATGGGATCCACTTCCCGGCCTTCTGGTCCTCTTCTGCCAGGGCCAGCATGTCGGCGGTGAGTTTGGCGCCGAGTCGCTGACCCCACCTTTGAGCGTCCGAACCTGAGACCTTGGTCAGATACGTCATCATCTGGGCGATCAGCCTCACGTAACCGTCCCGTCGATCTCCCGGCTTGGCTTGATAGACATCAGCAGCTTCACGAAGCAGTCTGCCGATCGCTTGGTACTCCGATTTTGTGGGTCGTTCAGACCCCAGGGCGCTAAGCCTGCCTCCGGCGACGGATACGATCGCCTGGGCTCGGTCCGCAGCTCTAGCCCAGTTCTGGCCTTCGATGGCCGCATTGAGTTGCCCGCGGAGCTCGGATTCCACGTCGTCGGTCGGGTCGGGCAGAAGCATATCACCATGCCTACCAGCTACCCATCTTGCGGTCTTGTCGAGTTTGGTCTTGGCGCGATCCCATTCCGTTCGCGAGCCGGAGACGAGCGCCAGGATGCCTTCGATCCTTTCGTTATAGAGTTGGAGATCCGACTCCTGGGCCTTGAGCGTGCTCAACCGGGAATGGAGCCACGACTGTCCGCCAAAGATGCTGAGCCCTCCGACAAGCAACACGACGGCGGCCGCGGCCGTGGCAAGGCGCCAGTGGCGTCGCAGGTGCTTGCCTGCCTCGTAGATGACCGGAACCGCGTGAGGCGGGCGTGGCCTGAGCGGCCGGCAATGGAGGTAGCGCGACAGGGCGTCTGAGAGTTCCCGGCCGTCGGCGAATCGATTCTCAGGCGACTTCTCCAGGCAGCGGCAGATGATGTACCTCAACTCCCTATCGATTCGGTCGCAGTGCCTGCGGGCAAAGTCAACCGGCTGGGTCCGGATGGCCTCCTCCAACCCTTGTCCGGTCGGATAGGGAAGTTCGCCGGTGAGCGCATGAAACAGACACAGCCCGAGGCAGTACACGTCGGATCGAGCCGTGATCCGAGCGGCATCCGGCTCCAGATGTTCCGGGCTTCGCCAGGGCGGCGAACCGAAGGGCCCGTGAGCCATCTCGTAGGAGCCGTACGAGCGGTCCCCGAGCTGCTTGAAGGACAGGCCAAAGTCCAGGAGGTAGGGCTTGGAGTCCTGGCTCGTGACAAAGATGTTGTTCGGCTTGAGATCCCGATGGATGATGCTGTGAGTGCGATAGGCGTAACCCACCGCGTCAGAGATGTCACGGAACATCCTGACGATCTTACGAACGCTCGGCCTTTGCGTCTTGACGTAAGTGTCAAGCGTCTTGCCTTGGAAGAGGTCCATGGTGTAGAACGGCCGGCCCGAGGCGTCGCAGTCGGCGTGGTGGATCTTGACGATGTTCGGGTGATCGAGCCGGCTCGTATAGCGGACCTCTCGCAGAAACATCTTACGGCTTGCCGTTGTCTTGAGGAGATCATCACGGATGACTTTTACCGCAATCCGTTTACCCATGCTCGGTTGGTCCGCCTCGTAGACGACGCCCATGCCGCCCCGGGCGATGCGTCTTAGGACAACGCATCCAGGAATCTCCGGCAACCCTCGTGGACGGACCTGGATCGAGCCGACGGGGTCCTCGCTCGCCTCCGAGGTCCAACCAATATCTCGGGCAAGCGGATGGTTCTGCATCATCAGGGACTCGACCCGCCTGGCACAGGCCTCACAGGTATCCAGGTGATCGCCGATTTGCTTCTCTGCTTCGGGAGGACAACCCCCATTAGCGAACCGGTCCAGTTGCTCTTCCGAGAGGCAGCCCTCCGGCGTCCCGGCACCGGAATCCCACGTCACGGTCGTCCTAGTCTTCAAGATCGAACTCCTTCCGGTATTCCTCCTGGAGCCTCAGGCACTTCCTCCGAACGGCGTAGACACGGGTCCTCTTGATCCCCAGGTGGGCGGCGGCCTGCGACGGCGTCAAAGCATCGTGCACAAGCAGGTAGTAGATCGCGAAATCCTCTTGAGATAGGTCTTGTTTGATCCTCACGCGAATGTGCTTCAGCACTGATTCGTGCCACAACCTGCGCCACAAGGAGACGGCCTGACTGCCATCGGTTGCCGCTTGCTGGTTGATCCACCGTGAGCCGCTGCCATCTGGCTGCGGTCGCTCCCGGGCCCATTTCTTGTTCTCGCATCTCAAGAAATCGATCGTCTTGGTGACGGCGACCTTACCCAGCCAGGCGCGGAGCTTGCCGCGATCCTTGTCGTACTTGCCGTTCTGAAGGGCCGTCAGGAACGTCATGATGACGTTCTGTGCGATGTCCTCGATGTCTGCCTGTCTGCAGCCGGCCTTGCGAGCGTAGGCGGTAATGACCGGCTTGTACCTCACTTCAAACTCTTGCCAGGCCTCCCTGTCGTGAGGATCCAAGAGGCGTTCCCGGGGCAGGCTGCTTGACATGTTGTACGACATGGACGCCCTCCAACGGCCACGAGCCCTTCGACGACGTGGTATCCCCAATGCAATCACTGGGCATTGCTAGATCAACGCATCTGACAAATTCTCAGAATCGATCCCGAATCCGCGCCTCGAGATTCGTATATCCCCTCACGATCGTCTGGCTGGCCACCTGAGTTGATGGCCGTAATCCGAATTGCGTGCGTTCAAGACCCGCCCGCTGCAGGGGCGAGTCGGTCAATCCAAGTGCACTGGCGCCAGTGCCATCCTTCAAGTGCCGGCTTGGGCCGGAGGAGGCATGGCAGGAATGGTACGAACAAGAGGGTCTTCTGTCACTAAGAATTCTGGCAGAAACAGATCATCGGAAAGCCAATCTTCCGCGGCGAAGGGTCGACGCCGCGGACGGCCGAAGGACGGGCCGGTCGGTTTGATCGCGGCCTCGAAGACAAAGAATGGAGACGAAGCCTTGGATTACAAGGGACACAGAAGCAATCCGGAAGCTACGCCCCGGCTCATCCTGGACCCCTGGCGAGCGGAACTCCGCGACAGGCGGACGAATGCTCTGGTCAAGCGACTGGCCAGATGGGCCAGGCGCGAGCAGACGATCTTCTGCGAACTCTACCTGACATCCAAGGGTTCTCAGGGTGGCCTCAACCTGATCGAGATCGCGACGATCTGGCCGGACTGGCTGGATGCGGCCACGCGTCTTCAGGACGTCCGAAAGCTCATGGGTCCTGTCGTGTGGCGGATCAACAACCAGCTTGCTGAGGCCGGGCTCTCGGTCAAACAGGGCCGCGATATGACCTGGACGGTCGAGGATTCGAGGCCTACCGGACACGAGCGTATCGTCGTCACGCTCGATGAGGCGACCCATCATATCGAGCTGTGTAAAGCCGCCATGCAGGCCAGGGCATACGACGACGTGGCGGCACTTGCTGAACAGGTATTGGAGATCTACCCGGACAGCCTGGCAGCCAACATCCTGCTGGGACGCTGTGGCCTGGTCCACGAGGTGCCCGTCAATGACGAGCTGTTGCCAAGGGTGGCCGAGTTCTTGATCGAGCGCCGAGGCAACTTGGACAAGGCCGTCTTCCGGCTCTCGGCACTGTGGAAGTACGAGCGTCGGCGAGGCAGATGGGAGTTCGTGGTCGAACAGATCCACCACATCGAGGAAGAGCTGCGACAGTTGGAGAGCGTCTTCAGTGCGGCCGAGGACTATCTAAGGAGCTGAACCGTGAGCAAGCCTGATGCAAAAGACAATGACAGATTGCTCAAACATGTATTTGCGCTGCGTCAGATGAGCATGAACGAAGCCTTCGAGTCGCAAGAGCTCATGGTGATCGTCAACCAACCTAGGGTGAAGTCAAAGATCGATGCCCTGCCGGTATCCTCCTGGTGGTCAGATCGGTTGGGAAAGATGGGGGATGCGACGCCTGCGATGATCCAAGGCATTGCTTGGATGGTCGTACACGACATCATCCTGCAGACATCCAAGAACGCCTCGCTGAAATGCTTCATGGGCAGGATCGTTAGAGGGCTGGAACGGCGAGTAGGCGAGTGGCTGTGCTTTGGCAGATACCCGTTGTGGGATCTGCCCGAGGATGCACGCAAATACGTGGGTTGCGTGAGCAGAGCAGAGGAGGCCGGCGTGCCCATCTTGGACGAGACGATCGCCCAGCACGAGGGTACGACCGTCGAGAGGATCCGGTTGATGAGGCAGGCATACTACGCGACCACCGAGTTTTCCCCTCTGTGGGACGACGCCGCCAGTTACCTGCCGGCAGAGCCCGCCAACCTCTGAGCCCAACCGCACGGTGCATTGGCGGCCGGCAGAGCCAGAAACATCAGATCCCGAATCCTCTGGCCCATTCCCCGGAATACTTCCCACCCAAGCCTGATAGGGGCGTCGCCCCCTATCAGGCCCTTTCTCGTGTGGAGGCACCCTCCATAGTCCAAGAGATCCCACCTCGTCGTGGCCGTGACCGCCCATCCGCCGCTACCGGCGGGGCGATGGCGGCAGCTGGAGGTCGCCGACACCGAGAGGATCGATGACGCCCGGACGCGATTCAGCTTCCGGGTCCCCGACGATCCGAAACAGGACGGGCGCCTCGTCCATAGGAAACGGTCGGCGCACAAGAAGCGACGACCAGAAGGGGATGGTGAGGCGCGAGCGTAGCCGACATCCTCCGCTGCGGGTGGTCGGGCGCCGCCCTGGCCCCGACCATCCGCGGCATCTTCACCCACCGCTCCACGCAGAATACGACCCCATCCGCACCTGCCAGCACCTTTCCCCCGAACACTTCCTTCCTATCTACGGGTAGAGAGCGTGCTTTCCATTCGTTTGTCTCCCGAGAGGAGGTTTCACATGCCCAAGAAACGATCGATCACGATCACGCCAGGTCAGCGCAAGGCGTTGTCGACGCGCCGATGGTACGAGCTGGAGATCAGCGACATTACCCAGCCTACGCAAGACACGGCCCGGTTCGAATTCAGCGTGATGGACGAGCCGTTGCAGGACGGCCGCGTGGTCGCACACGAGTTTCCCGCCGTGCTCGATGGCGGCAGCGGCCTGCTGATGTTCCTCAAGGACGCGCTGGGCATCCACCCGCGTAACGGCGAGGAGTTCGACCTGATCCCGCTGATCGGCAAGCGCGTGTCCGCGAAGTTCGGCCGTGCCGACACCGACGGTCGGCAAGAGGTCGCCGAGTTCGGCCGATCGAGCACCAACAAGCCGGCCGTGGGCGCGGTGCCTACGGCGAGGATCTCCGGAGCGAACGAATGACGATCAACCGCGCCATGGAGATTCTGGCGGACCTCGTGCGTCGCCTGTTCACGCTGGGTCTCGCCGCGGTTCTCGTGATGGCCACACTGGCCCTCGTCTACTCGGCCTACCTCGTGCTGCGATGGTGGGTTCTTTTCGTTCAGTCCGCCCTCGGCCTATAGGAGGTGCCCTCATGTCCGGTTCCCCCGGTTCTTCGACACCGATACCCAGCGCCAAGAAGGAAGCGACCACCGAGTTCTACGACAGAGACGACAAGCTCGGCCGGAGCACGGGCTACTCCGAGCACACCCGCTCCACACCGGAGGCGGACATCCACACCTCGAAGGTCTATGCCAAGGTCGAGCTCGCCTGCGGGTGTTACTGGCCGGAGCGGGAAGTCGGCGGGCGGTGCGCTCGTTGTGCCTCCCGCCATGCCAATGCGGACGTCTGTCAGCAGCATCACGTGATCTGTAAGAGCTGCGGCGAATCCTGCTGTTGGCAGCACTCGCGCGAGTCCAGAGAGGACACCTCGGTCCGGGTGTGTTTGCGATGCCACCGCAAGGAGAAGCGCCGGGCCTTGTTGGCATGGGTCGGGCGCGTCCTCCGGGGCGTGTTCTTCGAGCAAGCGTCCCCCGGGCCCGCAGCGGATAAGCCCGACACGGCGACCGATCACGACGCCACACAGCCCGGTCCGAGATAGCCTCGGCGATGGTGAACACACCGAACAGGAATCCAAGCGGACCGTGGCGCTGGGCATCGCGGCCCTCGTTGATGAAGCAGAGAGCGGCCATGTCCACCCCACATCAGATGAATCCCGGGGGACCTGAAGGCAAGGGGGCCTCACATGGCAGGCCATAGACGAGGAGACGACGGCAACGGCCGTCAGCTGGCCGCGGTCCGGCGCCGTGCGGAAGAGCTCAACGCCCTGCGGGAGCCGTCGATCCGCAACTACCTATGGATGATCGAAAACGGTCACGTCGACCAGGGCTTCGTCAACAACCTCAGCTATATGCTGGACCGGTTCGAGGAGCAGCAGCGGCACGCCCCGAACTTCCTCGAGCCGGCGCCGGAGACCGCCGACGAGCTCAACGGTCCCAACAACGCGCCTGATTTCGTCATCGGCCGAACGACGGAGAACGGCCTGGACTTCGGCCCGTCGATCGCGAGGGACTGCGGCAGTGTGCTCGTCACCGGCATCCCCGGCGGGGGCAAGACCACGCTTGTCTTGCAGATGATCCTCGGCGTCCACCGCTCGGTTCCGGGTGCGGCCACGATCATCTTCGACGTCAAGGGCGACTTCCAATGCCTGGCCTCGCTCGGTCATCCGAACGTCCACGTGCACAAGCTTCGCGATCTGCGGCTCAACCTGCTCCGTCCGCCCCTGGACGTGCCGATCGGGGATTGGCTCGCTATTCTCGCCACGTACATCATCGAATACCGCGGCCTCAAGAAATCCCGCCACGTCCTGCTCGATGCGATGAAGCAGCTGTGCCGGCACTTCGGCGTCGACAAGGACCCGCGCAGGCCCTGGCCGAGCCTGTGGAACGTACTGGACTACATCAAACGCATGCCGGGCGCGGCGTTCGGCAAGCATGCCGACTACAAGAGCAGCCTGGTCAATGAGCTTCAGGGGCTTCTAGACGATACAGGCGATGTCCTGAACACATGCGACGGGATCGGCATCGAGCGCGACATGCTGACTGCCGGCGGCATCTTCGTCATCGGCATGGAGACCACGCCCGTCCCCGCCCAGCAACTCCTCATCAGTCTGCTCATCGAGCATGTGATCGCCGCGCGGATCGCCCGCAATGTCCATAATCGTCCGATGGAGGTCATGGTCGTCCTGGACGAGGCCCAGTTGGTCTTGAGCCGTGCGTCCGACCAGGCCTCGGCGAACGGGATCGCTCCGCTCGCCCAGCAGCTCCTTCGCGGGCGCGAGCTGGGCGTTGCGTTCATCGTCGTCGCCCATTTGCTGACCGACATCTCACGAGCCGTGTGTGCCTCGGCCAAGACGAAGTTCCTCGTCGGGGGCCTGTCGGACCACACCAGCATCAACATCGCGGTGGACCTGTTGAACCTGCCACCGCGTGCCAAACCGATGATCCACCGCCTCGGACGCGGCAAAGCGATCGTCCAGGCAATGGGCCTCGGCGGGCCCTACGCCGACGCGTTCCTGTTGGACATCCACCCACCGCCGATCACCAAGAACGCCGTCGATGAGCCTACGCGCCGGCAGCTCATGGCCGCGAAGCTGGCGGCCTTCCCGGCGAGCCCGAGCAAGCGCCTGGAGGACTATCCGGCCGTGATGCAGGCCATCGGATCTCGCAAGCCGTCCAAGAAGCCGGCGGCCAAGGCCAAGCCGTCGGCCCCTGCCGGCCTGAAGCCGGAAGAGCTCGACATTCTTCGCGACGGCATTCGGAACCGCGACGACTTCATGGAAGAGCGACGTGATCGAATGGGCATTACGGACCACAACGCCTTCAGCCGGCGGTGCAAGCACCTGGAGAGCGCGGGCCTGCTGCGGGTGCACGCCGTTCGACTCGGCAGAAAGAACTACACGTTCATCGAAGTGACCGACCAGGGCTTTCACGTGGCCAACCAGGGCAAACGTCCGCCGCACTACATCGGCCACGGCGGCTTCCTCCACACGGTGATCATCGCCAGGGTGCAGCGGACGCTGAAGGCATGGGGCTGGTCGGACGTGAAGGCCGAGAAGCCCATCGGCACCCATCGGCATGCGGTGGACGTATTCGGCGTCAGCCCGCAGGGCCTGCGTGTGGGTTTCGAGATCACGCTCTCCACATCGAACGTCTGCTCCAACGCCATCAAGAGCCTCACGACGCCCGGTGCCGGCGATGAGCTCATGTTCCTGTGCAAGTTGGACCGTGATTGCAGGGCCGTGGAGAAGCAGCTCCGCCGCGAGCCCTCGCTGACGCCCTATCTGAGCCGGATCCGCGTCGAGCGGATCGACGGCTACCTTTCCTGAGAAGCCCGCCCAGGAAGCTTTCTTTCCCCTTACCTAGTGAAGGGGCGCGTGCCCCTGCAAGGAGCCTGCTTATGAAGGCCGTGGGGCTCATTCTGACCATTTGGGTGGCCGGGCTGCTCCTCCTGTGGGTCCGGGGCGACGAGCGCTTCTCGGTGTTCGACGTCCTGCCGTGCGTCGACCGGTCGTTGCATCTCCCGCTCATGTATGAGGCCGCGGCCCTGTTCGTGGTGGCCTACACGGTCTGGGCCCTGACGCGAAGGAGGGGATAGCCATGTCGAACGACGCCCGCGATCGCAAGCAGCACCGTGCCGAGCTCCTCGACGAGACCCGCGAGCTGATCGAGCAGGAGCGTGCCAACGGTTCGATCGACCGCGACCGCTACGAGGAGCTCATGGCCAAGGCCCACGAGCTGCAAGAGCGCGTGCAACGCGACGAGGAGGCGATCCGGGCCAAGCAATACGAGGACCCACACGACGCCTACCTGGAAAAGGTCATCCAGGCCCGAAAGCGATTGGCTCAGAAACGCTCGCTGGAGTTCAAGGCCCTGGGCATCGACCTGCCCGGGCTGGTCTCGGAGTACGACGATCTGATCCGCAGCCTGCGGAGCTTCGGAAATCTGTCCTGAAAGGGGTGCGAGATGCGGTTTCGATGGGAGGTGCCGTTGGTCCCGTTCGTGCTGGTCGGGCTCATCATGCTTGCCAAACAGATGCGGATCCCCGTGCCGTTCGAGGAACTCCTCGGTCTGCAGGGGGAGACCACGCCCGTCCGCTGTCTCGTCACGCTCGGAATCCTGGCCGTTCTGGTGGCGCTGGTCGTCCAGTCCCACCGCAAGGCCTGACCGCGTTGTTTGAGGAGAAGACCCATGATCGCAAGACGGAAGAAGGACAAGGGCCGCAAGGCCGAAACCAAGCCGCCGGATGCGGCCCAATCCAGCGGCAATCGGGCGCCAGACGCGGCGACCCCGCCGGAAGAGATCGGGGCACAAGCGAACGACGTCCCGGGCGACGCTATTGCGGGACCGGCACCGGCATCGGAGGCGAACGAAGACATCCGTCAGCTCATCGCCGAATTGGTTGAGGAGAGCTCGCGGTGCCGGAAGGAGCTCATCGAGAAGATTGACGAGAGCATCGGCCGGCCCGTCCTCGACGCCATCCAGCGACCGATGGCCGAACGGCTCATCGCCGTCATCGACCGCATCCGTACCGAGCAGGCCTATCTGGCAGCGTACGTCGAGAAGGACCCCGACTGCGCGATGCACGCGGGATGTCGGCGGGTCCATGATCATTCGCATCAGATCGCCAATTCCATCATCGAGGAACTGACCTGGATCTTGCGGGACCTCGGCGCCGAGCCCCTCCACGGGCCCGGTCTTCAGTTCGATCCGAAGATCCAACGCGTCGTCCAGGCAGAACCAACAACCGACAGGAGTCTCGACGGACAGGTCTGCCGGGTCCTTCGTTCCGGCTACACGTGGCGTGGGACGGTCCTGCGTCCCGAGGAGGTGGTCGTCTACAAGCACGAGGAGAGCTAAGCATGGCTAAGAAGACGAAATCACAGAAGGGCAAAGGAAAGAAGGATACCGTCGGCGGACCGCCACCCCTCTTGGTGGTTCCTCTGGGCATCGACGCGGGGACGACGAATACCGTGTTCGCCATGTTCGGCCCGGACGGCAAGCCGATCGTCGTCAAGAACCAGGACGGCGAGGCGCTGACACCCACCGTGGCCTTCTTGAAGGACATCGCCAATCCCGTCGTCGGTCGAGCGGCCATGAACCAGGCGGAGTTCGAGCCGCAGTACTACGTCTCGAAACACAAGCGCCAGACCGGCAAGACGGACTGCGCGTTCGTGCACCCGGAGAAGGGCGACGAGGTCTCACCGGAACAGCTCTGGGCGATGTTCCTCGATTACGCTCGCAAGAGTGTGGAGGCCGCGACCGGCCAGAAGGTCGAATCGCTCGTCGTGACCGTGCCGGCCTACTACACCGATAAGGCGCGGAGCTCGATGACGAAGGCCGTCGACCTGGCCGGCCTGCGCTGCCTGGGGCTCATCAACGAGCCCACCGCCGCGGCACTGGCGTTCCTTGAGGCCAAGCACGAGGACGGCACGTTCCTCGTGTACGACCTCGGCGGGGGAACGTTCGACGTGACCCTGCTCAAGATCGAAGGCGAGAACGTCACGGTCCTGGCCACCGACGGTAATCGCGATCTGGGCGGCGAGGACATCAACGACCTGCTCATGAACAAGGTCCTCGAGGCCGTCGCCGCCGAGACCGGAGAGCAGCTCACCGAGGACAGCGATCTGTCCGCCTATCGCGAAGTCCGGGACAAGGTGGAGCGCGCCAAGAAGGACCTCAGTAGTGCGCAAGAGACCAAGATGATGGTTTCAGCATTTGGCGATCGGGTCTGCGTTGAGATCACGCGCGACCAACTCGTAGAGCTGATCCGACCGATCCTCAAGGAAACGAAAGAGATCACCGAGCGTGTGGTCGCGGACGCGGGGCTCAGTTGGTCGGAGATCACCGACACGATTCTTGTCGGCGGATCGACGCGGATCCCGGCCGTCCGGGAGATGCTCGAGAGGCTCTCCGGTGAGCCGCCGCGGACCGACGCGAGTCCCGACGAAGCCGTGGCTCTGGGCGCAGCCATCTACGCGGCCAAGCTGGCCTCGGACCAGGGCTCCACGATCGTCGACTCGGAGGGGCAGAAGGCCCTGCCGCCTGCCGTGAACCTCGTGGACATCAACGCCCACCCGCTGGGTGTGCTGGCCTTGGCTGGGGCCGGCAGCGAGCTTCGCAACGTCGTCATCATCAAGAAGAACACCCCGTTGCCGGCATCGGCGAGCGAGACGTTCTCTCTCGAGGCCGACAACCAGACGAGCGTGAAGATCCAAGTCGTTCAGGGTGCAGACGGGGCGGCTCCGGACGATGTCCACCCGCTGGGCGAGATCGTACTCGGGCCGCTACCCCCCGGTCCGGCCGGCCCCGACCGCGTGGACATCCGCATGGAGCTCGACAAGGACGCGATCCTCCATGTGACCGGCAAGGACCTGCACAGTGGTCAAGACGTCTCTGCAAAAATCGAGCGCGTGGCGACGTCGCAGACCCAGTCGTAGCCAACGCAACATGACCCGAGCGGAGGGCCGGTCGTCCCGGTCCTCCGCCCCCTTGAACTCTTCGAAAGGAGCACAAAATGAGTCGTCTTCCTAGCGCATTGTCACGTCGGCTTCAAGCGGAGTTGGCCGAAGAAGCCAGATTGGCCGGTGCCAGTTCGACATCGCCCGCTGGACAGGCATCGAAACCATGCACCCCCGATGGCGAAGCGATCGTCCTGATCCTGGACGTCTCAAGCAGTATGTCCGGGCCATGCGGCCCGCGAGACACGAAGCTGGAAGCCGCCCAACAGGCCTCCATCGGCCTGATCGACAAGCGTCTCGAGCTCGGCATGGACGACGAGGTCGCCGTCATCGCCTTTACATCCTCGGCAAGCCTGATCGCACCCTTCACCCCGGCCAGAGAGCGACGCGAGGAGATCGTCAACGCGATCCGATCTCTCAGGCCCGGTGGCGGCACGGACCTGTGGAAGCCGCTGGATCTGACACTCTGCTACCTGCAGCAACGTGGCAGCGGCAAGGCCGTTCACCTCGTCATGCTGACCGACGGATGCGGCGGCAATCCCGTCCCACCGGCCGAGGATCTCAAGCGACGCGGGGCGATCCTCGAGATCATCGGCGTGGGGCACACGCCGGCCGACGTGGCCGAGCCGATTCTCAAGCAGGCCGCGTCCGTCGTGAACGGCAAGGTGCTCTATCGCTTCATCCATGACGCCGACGAGATGGTCAACTACTTCGCCAACGACATCGCGGGCCGATTGGTCAAGTAAGGGAATCCGATGACCGAGGACGAAGCTCGCCGAACCTTGGGGCTCGGGGCGAACTGCACCAGCGATCAGATCGACGCGGCCTATTTCAGCAGACGCCGTGATTCTGCGAACAAGTCGCGCAATGCCACGAGCCCCAAGGCCCGCGATGCGGCCCAACGCCTGTCCAACGACATCGGAAAGGCCTATCGAAGGCTGACAGGCCGCGACAAACCCCAGGGGCGACGGCGCGGGGGCCGCGCGTCATCCCCTCCACCCATCCCGCAGCGAGGCATCAACGTAGGCCCCACGGCGCAGCAAGTGCCTCCGCCCAGGCCCGCTCCGCAACCACCGCGGCCATCCGTACCTACTCCACCACCGATGCCACATGGGCCGCCGACTCCTCCGGCGCCCGCGGTGCCGACGCCGCATCCAACGCCTTTCCGAACGCGCCCGAGCCTCTTCGGCCGCCTCGGTCGACGTCTGGCGGGTTTCGTGCCGGCCCGCTTCGCACCGGCCGCCATCGCCATCGTCATCATCGTGATCCTGCAAGTCCTCACCGCGGTGACGCTTCACATAGGTCGCGCCATGCGTCAGCCGGGGGCAATCGCCCAGACCGCGAGCGTCCGGAACAGCCCGGAGCATGGGCCAGCGAGCGGAACACACGGGGACCGTGGACGATCCGAACGTCGACGCGACCGTAACGGTCACCAGTCCTCAGCGACCAAGGCCACCCTGGAAACCGATGCTTCTCAGCCTCGGTTCCGGATCGGCGGGCCACCCATCACATTGGCCGTCGACTGGAAGCCGCCCGAGGAGCGAAGAAAGGTCACGACCGAAAACACACGCGCCGCAACTACGCGTAGCTACTTGACCGTCAAGTCGACACCGTGGGCGCGTGTCGAGCTCGACGGCGAGTACATCGGCGACGCGCCGTGGCTCGAGCCGAAGGGCGTGACCGCGGGATCCCATGTCATCCGCCTCACGACCCACAGAGGCAGCCGAATGACCCGGTCTATCCAGATCCCTGCCGGCCATGTCGTCGAGGTGACGGCCCGGTTCGACACCGGCCGGGTGCTCATCGGCACGTCCGTCGGGAGGGTCCGTCCATGAGCCATCGCCTTGTCGCACTAATCTTGGCATTGGCCCTCGCACCCGTGTGCGGCTGCCAGACGATGGGCTCGCTGGCCATGCAGGCCCCGAAGATGGTCATCTGCGGCGTGGTCGGCATGGCAAAGGGCCCGCAGCCGTCGAGCAGGCCCGCGCGCCTGATGCGTTATGAGGGTGGGCGACGCATCATCCGTCGAACGACTCGACTGCCGCTACGGGCGGTGGCTCATCGACAGCAGGGCACACTGCAAGAGGCCCTATCGCTCTACAACGAGTGCGATTACGAACGATGCCTGCAGGCGTCGTTGCGGGTGGCCAAGGACCGCACCGTTCCGGCGAACGATCGTGCTGTGGCCTGGGTCTACGCCGGCGCCGTGCTGTATCTGATCGATCGGCGCGAGGAGGCGTCGGAGTGTTTCCAGCGTGCGCGTCGCATCGCTCCGACATGCTCTATCAATCCCGACCTCTTCAAGCCTGACGTCGTGGCCAGCTTCAACGCCGCCGGCCATCGTAGGAGGTGAGTCGTGGAATTCCGAACCGAACCCGAGCAGGGGTGTGAACGCTGCGGCGAGATGCAGAGGCACCTGCACATCGATCCCGACGACGGTAGCGAGGTCGAGGTGTGCGACAGATGCCACTTCCCGACGGGCTCGGAGCTGACCGCCCTGGACAAGATCATCGGTACGCTGTGGTCCCGGAGCGATCAGCCCGGCTGGCCTGGGCCCGATGAGATCATGGCCTTCGCCGAATCGCAGCACGCGGGGCACGCCTCGGGGCCACCGCTGCAGGACGAGTCGATCGATCCGTCGGCCCTCTACGAGCGGAGCGTCGAGATCACCGAAGCGATCGAACGGATTCGCCACGAACCCCCAAGCCATCCCGAGCAGGAGCTGGCTCAGAACGATCAGCTCTACGACCCGGGCCCGGACATCTATCTGCCGTAGGCCATCCCGCCGCTGTCACGCTTCCACAGATCGCTTCCCCCACTAGCTGAGTAGAGACGTTGGGTTGTTCGTTTGGGACGCGTTTTCACAGGAGGACTCAGTCATGAGCGGGTACGGCAATTCGGGAAACCAGCCGGTCGCGACGAAGAAATTCGATCGGGTGCAGGTGGCCATCTTCAAGCAGGCCTCTGAGCCCGGCGAGAACGCCCGGGAATGGTACAGCGTGGCGCTGTCGAGGAGCTACCGCGACGCAAGCGGCGACTGGCAGCGCATACATAGCTTCAACGAGCGGGACTTGCCCCATGTGAAGCTTGGCGTCGAGTGGGCCATGCGCGAGCTCCAGATGCTGAGCGAGTAACGAGCACGAAACGTCATCTTGGAAAGGAGTTGGCCATGACGAAGAATCAACCATCGGACCCCAGGCCCTACGATGCGTCGTCGAATGGTGACCAGGTTCCGTACCAGCCCTACAACACTACATCGTACGACGAGACGGATATCTTCGGCGACCCAGTGAATCCGTGGTCGTCGCCGTCCAACATGCCGACCGGGTACTACGGAGGCTATCAGTCTCACTGGGGCGCCCCGCTCGGCTGTGGCATCCAGTTCCTGATCTGCCTCGCCGTGGTCTTGATCGGGAACTTTCTTGTCCATCTGTATTGCCAGAACTGGCAGATCGTCGATCACGCTCGCGGGCATATCGGCGCGCCGAGCATCGTGCTCGTCGGCGTGCTGGCCATGGCCGTGGCTTTTTGGAGGGACTACCACGCCCTCAGCATCCCGCCGGCCAACGTGATCATCCCGTCGCTCATCGGCGGCATGATGGCCGTTGTGGCCTTCTTCATCGGCCTGCCCGGCATCGAGCAATGGATGCCCGGCCACAACAACGAACGGCTCCTCGGCGACTTCGAGCTCCTGGCGTTGCCCGTGGCGACGGTGTGGCAGATCTACCTCCTCGGTCGGTGGTATTTTTGGGAGAGGGGGCCGTGGTAGGGGAGGAGGCTAGCGAGGACAAGCCGGAGCGCCGGTTAGCCTGAGTCGTTCGAACCACGTCGAAACGACCGGACATTGTAGAAGGCGTTCAACGTGTAAGCCAATGAGTAACCGTCTGACACTGGATCCGGAGGAAGCAGCTGTTGCGCTGGGTATGAGCGTGCAGTCGGTGTACAGGTTGGCCAAGCGGGGGGACCTTCACCGCGTGAAGACGCCAGGAGGACAGCGGTTCACGATTTCGCTGTACTCTGTTCTGCTGTATCTGGGGCTCCCGGTAGAGGAAGCTCGTTCAGTCGTTGCACAACGGTTGGATCAGGAAGATGGTAGTGACCGGCAGTCGTCAACGGAGAGGCATGGCCAAGAAGGTTCTGGACATCGGTCAGGGTTAGCCGTGCCAGCCGTTGGGGACGAGAGGATGCAACCGCACGCAAGTCGCGAAAGAGCAACCCAGGGAGTCCAGCCTTCTCCCTCGCGTTCAACCACCAGTCCCTATCATCGCCCTGATGGACAATCCCGGAGAGTAGCGGCTTTGATGGCTCATCATGATTCAGCCGAGCGTAGAGCAAGGAAGCAATCTGCGGATGGATCGGCACGACGGTGATCGTCTTTTTGCGCCGGCGGGTCTTGGGGCGTTGTATCCGGATGCAATCACACTCCTGATCGATCTGAGCTGTACACAGACGCTCGATCACGCCACGATCCAGACCGGTCGTCAGCGCCAGCCAGATGGCGATTCGTTGATCCTCCGTCCTCACGGAGTCGATCAGCTTGGCAAGCTGCTTCTCGCTTACGGCCGGCCTCTCTCGAACCGCGGTGTTGCTTGGCAAGCGGGTTGCCAGCTTGACCGGGTTCACCATGGTGTAGCCACGCTTGACCGCCCAGTTGAAGAAGGCCTTGAGAGCTCGAACGTGCTTGGCCACCGTACTTTCGGACGATTTGCCCATGCGGTCGGCGATGAACCTGTCGATGTCAGTGCCACCGATGTCCCGCACCAACTTGTCTCCGACAACCGCTGCGAACATCCCGAGGGAAGTCATGTACTGCCTGACGGTCTCATCCGCCAGCGTGGTGAGGCCAGCAGCGAACTCCTCCACCGCGTCTCTCCGCTCGATGGGTATGGCCTCGCCGAGAATTCCAAGCTCCAGCCGCGCGTTGTACTGCTTGACCCACTTGCGAGCATCTGCCAAGGTGTTGAAGTGTTTGGAGCGGTTGCGCCGACCTTCTGGGGTATACTCGTAGTATCGGGCATAGTAGCCCGGAAGGCGTCGGTCCCGGTCGTGCCGGATGCCCGTGCCATGATTGACCAACCATGCTTTTCGGTGTTTCGGCATGGAGGTAGGATATCATGAAGATCGGCCAAGGGCAAGCTTTTTTGAGTCACGTATGGGTCACGCAGAATGGTGCGACGACGTAACGCATTGCAGCGCAATGCAGGGCGAGTGGCGGAATGGCAGACGCTGGGGACTTAAAATCCCCTGGGCCGAAGGGCCCGTGCGGGTTCGAATCCCGCCTCGCCCATCCCTTATGAGGCGACATCGCCGCACGCACACGCAGCGCCCCGGGACGCGCTGAACCCCTAGCCGATCCGGCGTTCGGTCGCTGGTTCACGCTGAGTGCTCAGGGGCAGGGCTTCGAGCAAGTCGCGGTCGGCCGGAGGCCGGCCCGGGATCGCCGTATGGCCTCGAGAGCCAGGGGGTCGGGATCCAAACCGCCATCCGAGCCGCCAGCCGTCGGAGGGCGGCGTCAGACCGATGAGGTGTAAGCCATGATCCGCAGGAGAGTGATCCGCTTAGCGCTATCGTGCGCACTACTGGCCGTCGGTTCCGCCCATGCCGCGACGTCGGCGGGGCAACGGGTCGAAGCCTCGGGAGTGCAGGGCGGCATCGTCGTCCACCTGGGCTGCGACGACGGCAAGCTGACGGCCGGGCTTCGCCTCTGCGACCGCTTTTTGGTTCATGGCCTGGACACCGACGCCGACAAGGTCAACCGGGCGAAGGCACACATCGATTCGCTCGGCCTCTACGGACAAGTCTTGGCCGAGGCGTACGACGGCAAGCATCTCCCCTACGGCGACAACGTCGTCAACCTCCTCGTGATCCAAGACCGCGCACACGTCGGCACCGCCGAGATCACGCGCGTCCTGGTCCCCGGCGGCGTGGCGCTGGTGCGGGCCGACTCCAAACTCCGGGAGCTCACCCCGCTGAAACGGACGGCCGCACACGATGGGTGGGTCACATTCACCAAGCCCTGGCCGGGCGGCATCGATGAGTGGACGCACTTCCTCTACGACGCCTCGGGCAACGCGGTGAGCAACGACCGCAAGGTAGGCCATCCGCGGTGCGTCCAGTGGTTCGCCGGGCCGAAGCGCTGTCGCCATCACGACGCCCTCGCCAGCCTCAGCGCGATGACGTCCAGCAACGGCCGGGTCTTCTACATCTTCGACGAAGGTGCGACCTCGCTCATCCATCGGCCTGCTCATTGGAAGCTCATCGCCCGCGACGCCTTCAACGGCAAGCTGCTGTGGACGCACGCCATCCCGAACTGGATGACCCATCTGTACAACTTCCGGGCCGGGCCGACCCAGTTGCCGCGTCGGCTCGTCTCGGTGGGCGACAGCGTCTTCGTCACGCTCGGCTGGTGTGCCCCGGTGGTGAAGCTCGACGCCGCCACGGGCGAGCGTCTGCTGACCTACCCCGGATCCGACGGGACCGAGGAGCTGGTCTATCACAACGGCACACTCCTTACGGTCATCGGCGACCCGAGCATCCTGATCGATAAGGCCGACGGGTGTCACGGCTACTGGGAGTTGGCCGAGCACGAGGACCCCACCGTCGACAAGTCGATCGTCGCCTACGACGCCGAGAGCGGCCGACGCCGCTGGTCCGTCACGGGCGAGAACGTTCGCCACATCACCCCTCTATCGCTGTCCGCGTTGGGCGATAACGTCTTCTACCTCGACAACCGCAGGCTCCACTGCCTGGGCGCCAAGACCGGCAAGCAGCGCTGGGCCTCGCCGTTCGAGACCACGGGCCTGTTCATCCGAAGCTATGCCCCGACGGTCGTCGCCTACGACGACGTGGTCCTGATCCTGACATACAACCGGCTCTGCGCCTACGCCATCGCCACGGGCGAGCCGCTCTGGGAGAACAAGGGCGCGATCGGCTTCGGCTCGCCCGGCGATCTGTTCGCCATCGGCAAGAAGGTCTGGACGGCCCCGATGACCAAGTCCATCTGGCGGCGAAGCAAGCGAAACAGCGACGGCATCATCACCACCGGCATCGACATCCCGCGGAGCGACTTCCTCAACAACGCCAAGACCGCGGTCGGCCTCGACGTCCATACGGGCGAGATCACCGACCTCCTGCCGTTCGTGCACAACCAGCACCACCATCGCTGCTATCGCAACAAGGCCACGCAGCGGTACATCCTCATCGGTCACAGCGGCATCCAGGTGGTCGATCCGATCACGCAAGAGAAGGCGACCAACCAGTGGGTCCGCGGCATGTGCCAGTACGGCATCATGCCCGCCAACGGCTACATCTACGTCCCACCCGATACGTGCCGATGCTACAACCGGGCCAAGATCAACGGCTTCTTCGCCCTCAGCGAGACCAACTCGCTGGAGGAGATCGACATCGTCCCGGTCGTCGAGAAGGGCCCCGCCGGCGCGAAGGTAGCGGCCCGACGCGACGAGACGAGGATCCTCTCGCGCCGCAAGGCCTCCGCGGTCGTCACGTACGGAAAGCCGGACGAATGGCCCGCGTACCGGGCCAACGTCTCGCGCAGCGGTTCGACCCCATGCGCCCTGCCGAAGCAGCTCACGGTCAAATGGAAGCAGACCGTCGGACCGACCGTAACGGCTCCCACCATCGCGGCCGACAAGGTGTTCGTCGCCGAGCGAGACGCTTACACCGTTCACGGCCTCGATCGCAAGAGCGGGCGACCGCAATGGCGATTCCTGGCCGGCGGCCCGGTCGACTCGCCCCCCACGATCTACAAGGGGCTCTGTGTCTTCGGCTGCGGCGACGGTTCGGTCTACTGTCTTGACGCCGGCAGTGGCACGTTGGCCTGGCGATTCAAGACCTCGCGCACCGAACGCCGAATCGGCTCGGAGAATCGCCTCGAATCGCCATGGCCCATCAGTGGTGGTGTGCTGGTGCAGGCGAACACGGTCTACTTCGCGGCCGGCCGATCGACCAACCTCGATGGCGGCATTCGGCTCTACGGCGTCGACGTCTGGACGGGCATGAAGAAGCACGAACGTGTTCTGGCCTCGGGCACCTGGGGCAAGGAGCACGGTCTAGGTCTGCTGCCCGACCTGCTGGTTTCCGACGGAACCACCTTGAACATGCGAGGGATCTGCCTGGACAAACAACTGAAGAGCAAGCGAGGGCGCGGTCTGCTGATCGCTACGACGGGCCTGCTGGAGGACTCCTGGTTTCACCGTCAGGGCTGGGTCGGCAGGGGCCTCAAGGGGCAACTCGTCGTCTTCGGCGGGGGCCGCGCCTTCGCCGTCGACAATCCCTACACCGGGCTCAAGGCGCGCCGCAGGGGCAAGTACAAGGAGTTCAACCAGGTCGGGCACTTCCATCAGAAGTTCACCCGCTACCGCGAAGAGTTCTTCCCGCTCGGCACGACCATCACGGCCAAGCGCCCCGGCAAGAAGGGCAAGCGCCTCTGGTCCAAGCACGAGAAGCTCCAGCCCCGCGCGATGGTCCTTGCCGCCGACAAGCTCCTCATCGCCGGGTGGCTCGATGAAGCGCTGGTCGTCAAGCTGAAGTCGGGTCGCCCCAAGAACCCCGAGAGCCCCGACCCGCGCGATGCCGTGCTGCGCATCTACTCGGCCGCCGATGGTGCACGGCTGGCCGAATACAAGCTCCAGTGCGAGCCCGTGTTCGACGGTCTTGCCGTCGCTTGCGGCCATGTCTTCCTATCCCTCAAGAACGGCAAGCTGCTCTGCATGGGCCAGTAGCCCGGTCGCTCGCCACACCGAAGACCCGAGGAGGCCCCCATGACGTGCTCGACGTGCCGGCCGATCGCCCTGGCCGTGCTGCTCTGCTTGCCTGCCCTGGTCGCCGCCGATGCGCATGGCGAAACGACATCGCCGTTCACGGTGGTCTCCGTTTGGCGCGATACGAAGGCGCTCGCTCGTCCGCACGACGTCGAGGTCCGCGGCTCACTCATGTTTGTGCCCGGCAAGGGCGGCACGATCGCCGTCATCGACGTAGCCGACCCCGCGCGGCCGAAGGTGGTGTGGTCGACCCGTTACCCCAAGAACGATGCCCAAACGGTGCTCGTCCACGGCCGATACCTGATGGTCGGTGCGAGTGACTTCTTCTCGATCCATATCGGCGACCCCCGGCGGCCGCGCGTCTGCAAGCGCCTCCACGATCGCCCGCGCATCGACGCCATCAACGGTATGATCCTCTGGGACGACCACGTCCTGTACGCGAACAAACGCGGCTGGATCGGCGCCGTCGACGTCAGCAATCCCGCCGAACCGAAACTCGCCGGTGCGCTCGACACCCGCACCCGCGGCGACATCGTCTCGCCGCACGACATCGCCCGCTGCGGGTGGAACCACATCGTCATCGTCGATCAGCGCGACCAGAGCCCGCTGAAGGTCCGCGTGTATCGGGTGGCCGACGCGATGGGCCGCACCTTGCTGCCGGTAGACAAGTGGCGACCTGAGGGCGCCGTGGCGGGCGATCGGCTGAACGGCGCCAATCGCGTGGCGGTGCGCGGTCATCATGCCTTCGTCGCCTGCAACAAGGCCAACACACTCGCCGTGATCGACCTCGGCAACGTGGCTGAGCCGAAGACCGTCTGCGTGCTGGACCTCCACGGTGAGCCGAGCGGACTGGGGCTGAAGGGCGAGGTGGTGTTCGTCGGGGCGGGACAGACGATTCACGCCTTCGATGTGAGCAACCCACGAAGGCCGATCGAGCTGGCCGCGTTCAGGAGCACCAAGGTCTTCCCCACGGCTTACGCCAAGGTCGGCGGCAAGAAACGCTACACGACGAAGAACGGCGTCAGGACCGTCTGCCGCGGCAACGCGCACGATCTGGTCTGTTGTCACGGCCACCTCTTTGTCACCGCCCAGAGCGACGACCAGGTCGCCATCCTCCGGATCGAAGACCCGAAAATCCGACGCCTGGCCGACCAGTTGCCCCGACGGTTCAGCGGCTCGTGCCAACCCGTGAAGGTGGCGAATGCCACGACCATGATCCGACACCGGCGCGTCAGACCGCAGGCCCTCGTTATCGATGGTCGCGGAAGACTCCACCGCCTGCTCTACACGACCGACGGTTCGGGCGGCGTGAGCATCGCCACGGCCACGGCCACGCCCCTTGGCGAGGGAGCCGCATGGATCGACGGCAAGAGCAACCCCGTGCTCAATCGGATCGAGTCGCCCTGGCAGGGCAACCGCGCATTCGTTACCGCGCTCACGCGTGATGCCGACAACGACCGATGGGTGATGGCCACGGTCGGCAACGACGCGACCGATAGCACGCCAGGTATACGTGCGGCGGGCCTGTGGTTTTCTGACGACTGCCTTCACTGGAAGCAGTACGACGGCAACCCCGTCATCACCGTCGAGACGGACGATGCCGTCAACAACGCCGAGCTCTTCCCCGGCCCGAACGATCCGCCCGTCGGCATGTACGTCCGCGATTTCCGGAAGCTCGATGGGACCTGGCACGCGCTCGTCCAATGGCGTGGCGCGGGCACGTGGTCGCGCATGACCGTGATGCGCAGCGAGGGCGACATCACCGGCCCGTGGAAGCTCCGCAACCTGTGCCTCGCGCCGAAGGACGCATCGCCCTGGTTCAAAAGGAACCGAAACCTGAATTGGTGTCAGCCGGTACAGGTGGACGGCCGATGGTACGCCGCCTGCAGCAACGGCGTGGCCAAGACCGACCGTGACAACGATCACATCGGCATCGTCTGGTCCGACGACTACTTCCGCTGGCATGAGCTGGAGAACCCGGTCACGCAGCCACTGAGACGTCCGGATGGCTCACCGGTGGTTTCGTCGCAGCAGTTTCTGTTGCCGCCCTTCCTCGACGAGCCGTGGCGGATCTTGCTCGGAGCTCGCGGCGTGCACGGCGACAAGTTCATGTATATCCTCTACCCGGACCCGCCGTAACCTGTCCGAGCGGGCTTTCGAGGCCAAGGGCTTCGATCCGATCGTCTCCGATGTGCGAGAGGGAGGACCCAGATGGTCTGTCAGACAAAGCGGTTGCTCGCGAAGTCCGGCCCGCGTCCGCGGCGAGCCGGTTCCTTCGTCATCGGCACGATGCTTGCGTTGCTCGCCGTCTCCCAATCCTACGCAGCCGAGGTGGTCTGGACGTTCCACGCCCCCGCCGGCTACGTCGACATCTCGCCCGCCATCGGCGACGTGGACGGCGACGGCGTCCAGGACGTCATCGTAGCCTCGACCGCCGGCAGCGTCTTCGCGCTCGGCAACGACGGCTTCGCCAAGTGGCGGTGGGACGTGCGCCAGCCCATCAGCGTGCCGGCGTCGCTGGCCGATCTGACCGGCGATGGCAAGCCGGACGTGCTCGTGCTCACCAACCCCGGCCGGCTGCTCTGTCTCGACGGATCGACCGGCAGCCCGATCTGGACGTACGATATGTCCGGACGACTCGAATGGGCGGCCACGTCGATCGCGGCGACCGACGTCAACAAGGACGGCAAGGTCGAGGTCATCACGTCCGATTCCGTGAGCTCGTTGGTGTGCCTCAACCCCGCGGGTTCGCCGATCTGGAGGCTCGAGGAGAAGGGCGGGTGGCGGTCCTCTCCGGCCGTGGGCGACCTGAACGGTGACGGCCTGCTCGAGGTCCTCATGGGCAGTGGACGCTGTCCGCTCGTGTGCGTCTCGCACGAGGGCAAGGAGCTGTGGCGTCTGCCGAACGACGGGGCGGCCGGCACGAGCCCGGTCATCTGGGATCTCAACGCCGACGGCACGCCCGAGATCCTCACCGGGGTCGGTGCGAAGCTGACGGCCGTCAGCGCCGGCGGCAAGGTGCTGTGGCAGCACCCAATGAGCCGCGACATGGATGCCGCGATCTCCGTGGCCGACGCCGACGGTGACGGCCGCGTCGAGGTCTTCGCCGTCGACCTGAACGGCCAGGTCGCGTGCGTATCCGGCGACGGCAAGCTCCGCTGGAAGGGAAGCGTCGAGCAGCGATGCCGTCGGTCGCCCGCCATCGCGGACGTCGATAGCGACGGCCAGTACGAGATCGTTATCGGTGGGTACAGCGGGGCCATCCACGTCTTCTCGCCGACCGGCGAGCTGGAGCAGCGATTCGCCCTGGGCGGCACGATGAACGCCACCCCGACGGTCGTCGACCTCACCGGCAAGGGCAACGACCTGGTGATCTGTCCGATGTCCAGCGGCAAGGTGGTCGCGTATCGTTGGCCCGACAAGGGCAAGTCGCCCGCCCAGCCGAGGTGCCTCTGGTGCCAGTACCGTCACAACTCCGCTCGCACGGCCGCCCCGACGGTTCGGGCGGACAAGCCGCGGCCCACGCTCGCCGACGTCGGCTACGGCGATGCCTTCGTCGGTACCAACACGGTCGCCGCGACGGTCCAGAACCCACAAGCACGGGAGATGCACGTCACGTTGCAGGTTCTCGCAAACGGCGAACCCTTCGCGACGATGGCCAAGACGTCAAGCGATCGGGTCATCCCCGTCCGGTTGTCGTACACGCTGACGGGCCGGCGGGCGGTCACGCTGACGTTCAAGTGCCTCGTCAAGGACGGCGATGAGGTCGTCTTGAGCCGCGAGCACGTCGAGTACGTCGAGCCGTTCGTTCGCGAACTGGCCTTGCTCGACGGAACCCTCACGCGGTTGAACCAACTCCTGCCGAAGCTGCCCGACCCACGAGGCCTTCGCGAGCGCGTGCGCTTCCTGCACGACGAGCTCGACCGTCTACGTCACCGTGTCCAGATCGCCGTGACGCTGTCGGCGCTGGAGCGCGGCAAGCTTCGCGACAAGCTGGCGGCCCTGCGCGACGAGACGGTGCCGCTGCTGCGGCTCGTCGAGCGCGTGATCGATTCGAAGGCCGCCTCCGGACTGATCGTCTCGGCCGCGAACCCGTGGGCGCCGTTCGGCGGCGTCGACGAGGCGGGCGAGGGCAGGCTCGCGCCGCCGGCCGTGACCGTGGAGGCCTTCCGAGGCGAGGTCGAGTCCGCGGCCGTCAACGTGTTCAACGCGACGGGTGAAACCAAGACGCTCCGCGTCGAGGTCCAGCCGGTCCAGCGCGAAAACGGCAAACAGACGGTGGCCTGGCGCGACGTCGTCACGCTCCGCGAGGCGGTGTCGGTGCCGACGATGACGACGGAGCGATCGGCCGATCCGCTGCCGCGCCTGAGCCAGGGGTACACGATCGCCGTCCCGCCGTGGGCCGCGCGGCAACTGTGGATGACCGTGCGGACGGACAAGCTGAAGCCCGGCACCTGGACGACGAAGGCTCGCCTGCGGCTGCTGGCGTTCACGCCGACGGAGCTCGCCGTGCCCCTGACGATTCGCATCCATGACCAGTCGCTGCCCGACCACCAGCCCCTGCGCCTGTGCCACTGGGGCTACGTGAGCCGGTCGGTGCTGAAGGACCAACCGGACGCGGCCCTGGCGGACCAGCTCGATCATGGCACCAACGTCTTCGTGTCGGTGTTCTCACCCAAGGCCACATTCAACGACAAGGGTGAGCTCGTCGGCGAGATCGACTACGCCGCGCACGACGCCTTCGTCCGGCGGCACGCGCCGCACGGGATCATCCTGTTCCACAGTTGGCCCATCAAGGGCCCGGCCAAGCCCTTTACGCCGGTCTGGGAGAAGGCGGCCGTCGCCTATATCCGGGCATGGGTGAAGCACCTGGCCGACATGGGCGTCGGCTACGACGGCTTCGCGTTCTATCCGGTCGACGAGCCGGGCTTGCGCGAGGGCCTCGTCGACCTGTACATCCACTACGCCAAGGTCGCGCGCAAGGCCGACCCCAAGATCCAGATGTACACCGACCCCGTCGGCGGGGCGAGCATGGGCGACCTGAAGGCGATGGCGCCCTACGTCGACATCTGGTGCCCAAACCGCCGCGGCTACATGATGGGCGTCGGCGCCGACAAGCTCGAGTTCATCAAATCGACGGGCGAGACGCTCTGGATGTACGAATGCGAGGGCAGCGCCAAGCTCCAGTCGCCGCTGGCGTACTACCGCGCGCAGGCCTGGCTGGCGTGGCATCATGGCCTGACGGGCATCGGGTTCTGGAACTACTGCGTCGGACCGGAACCGTGGTACGAGAAGGGCGAGTACACCATGATCTACCCGGGCGACGGCGTGGTCACGAGCAAGCGATGGGAGGCCGTCCGCGACGGGATCGAAGACTACGGCATGCTCTGGCGATTGCGTCAGGCCGCCGATGTCGCGGCCAAGGCCGGCAAGCACGCCGAGACCGTCGCCCGGGCCCGCAAGCTGCTGGCCGAACAGGCGGCCGTTATCGCGGCCTATTGCGGCGGCGACGAGGACAACACGCTGCCTGGCGTGGACGGCATGCCGGGTCAGCGGGTCGTGGCCGACCAACGATGGAAGACGATCCGACAGGTCCGTCGTGAGATCGCGAGCTTGCTGGGTGATCTGGAGTAGGAACCCGCATGCCTGCAAGGGCGCGTGCGGGCCAAGCGGACGCCGCGTGCATGACGAATGCGGCGGGCACGGTCGAGCAAGCACGAATCGGTCCGGGATGGACGCACCCATAGCGACCACCCCGAAGGGGTGCAGGTAGGTTGCCAGGTAGGGCGTGACCCGCTGGGAACGGTGCCCATGCCCTGGAGAGCCCCAGCGGGACGACAGATGCCGCTCCATGCGCTAGGATCGTCACCGTCAACCTTGCGTCAGCAACAGCGGTCTCGAGGTGTCAGGAAGAACAAGGAGGCAGCGTATGTCACGACGTACGATCGGATGGGTGTGTCTGGTTCTGGGTGTGCTGGTCGTTGCGTGTCCTGAGCGACTCGCGGCCGAGGTCGGCCTCAACCCGATGTTCACCGACAACATGGTGCTTCAGCAGGGCCGTCGCGTACCGGTCTGGGGCGAGGCCGACAACGGCGAGACCGTCAGCGTCAGCGTGGCCGGCAAGCAGGCGTCCGCCACCGCCGTCGGGGGCCAATGGATGGCCTGGCTCGAGCCGCTCGACGCCGGTGGCCCACACGAGATGATCGTCAAGGGCTCGAACACGATCACGCTCAAGAACGTGTTGATCGGTGAGGTCTGGATCTGTAGCGGGCAGTCGAACATGGCCTGGCCGGTGTCACGCAGTGCCACGGCCCAGGAGGCCATCGCCAACTCGGCGAATTCCCAGATCCGGTTGTTCACCGTGGAGCGGACCGCAACGACGCAGCCCATCGACAAGGTGGTGACGAAGAAGGGATGGGTGGCCTGCGGCCCGCAGACCGTGCCGGGCTTCTCGGCCGTGGGCTACTTCTTCGGTCGCGACCTCCAGGCCGCGCTGAAGGTGCCGGTCGGCCTGATCAACACGTCGTGGGGCGGCACGCCCGCCCAGGCCTGGACGGACAAGCAGACGCTGGCGTCGGACCCCTCCCTGCGAACCTACATCACTCGTTGGGAGCGGTACGTCAAGGACTACCCGCGCCTCGCCAAGGCCTACCAGGGCAAGATCGCCAAGTGGAAGGAGGCGGTCAAAAAGGCCAGGGACGCCGGCAAGAAGCCGCCCCGCAGACCTCGCGGGCCGCAAGCGCCGAACGGCCCGAAGGGCCCGAGCCATCTCTACAACGGCATGATCCATCCCATCCTGCCTTACGCGATCCGCGGGGCGATCTGGTACCAGGGCGAGGCCAACGCCGGCGAGGGATGGCTCTATCGCAAGCTCTTCCCGGCCATGATCAGCAACTGGCGAAAGGTCTGGAAGCAACAAGACCACTTCCCCTTCCTGTTCGTGCAGCTCGCGCCGTACGACCGACCCGGCTTGCCACCGTGGGCCGAGATCCGCGAGTCGCAGTGGCTGACGACGAAAACCTTGCCGAAGGTCGGTCAGGCCGTCATCACCGACCTGGGTGAGGAGCACGACATCCACCCGAAGAAGAAGGCCCCGGTCGGCGCGCGGCTGGCCCTGGCGGCCCGTGCGATCGCCTATGGCGAGGATATCGTCTACTCCGGACCGGAGTACGCCGGCAAGACGATCGAGGGCAACAAGGTCATCCTTCGGTTCAAGCACGTCGGGTCCGGCCTGGTCGCCAAAGGCGGTGAGCTCAAGGGCTTCACCGTCGCCGGGCAAGATCGCGAATTCGTGCCCGCCAAGGCGCGGATCCTTGACGGTACGGTGATGGTCAGTAGCCCGATGGTGCCCAAACCCGTCGCCGTTCGGTATGCGTGGTCGAACTACCCTCAGGCGAACCTGGTCAACAAGGAAGGTCTGCCGGCCACGCCGTTCCGAACGGACGACTTCCCTCTGAAGACACAGCCGAAGTAAGGGGATCGCCGAGAGGCCGACAACCGGGAATCCTGCCAGGGTAAGCATCGAGGGTCCGCTGACGATCCTGGACGGTGTGGTTGCCCTGCGTTCGGTAGGAGCTTACCGCCTCGCTCCGCTGGGCCAGACGATGGGGGCCCGGCGGAGCTGGTCGAGTTGCCGCGTGACCCAGCCGGGTCGCGGACTGACCACCTGGTGCCGAAAGGCCAGCTCGAGCGCGTCCACGCGGTTCGGCGAACCGGCCGCGTAGATCACCCGCTGCACCTCAGCCCCGTCGGCGGTGACGATCCGGGCGGAGATCGCCAGGTCGCCGTCCGGACGCCGTGCCACCTCGCCCACCATGAGCAGGTCCACGCCGAGCTGACGGGCCACTTGGCGTACCGCTCCCGGTGAGGTCTCGATCGCCGCGGCGAGCTCGCGCTCCTGGAAGACGTCGCGGAGCCGGGCACGCTCCACGATCCGGTACGTGCCCAGGCGCCGCAATTCCTGCGCGGCGATGGCCGCCAGCGATTCGCACCAGCCGTCGAGTTGCCGTTGTCCGGTGGCGTTCTTGAAGGGCAGGCAGGCCAGGGCCGTCTCGGCCTCGGGCCGCGCGACCGTCACGGCCGGGGCCTCCTCCGCCGGCGGTGGCAGCTGCGCGACCTTGCCGCGTATCTTCCGAGCGATGTTCTGGGCCGCCCGGCGAAGGGCCCCGTCGATCGCGCGGGCCGGTGAGGGATCGGCATACCGGGCCGAGTCGACGCCGGTGCACAAGGGTTCGCGCGATCGGGCATCGATCAGCTCATAGCGAAGCAGGACCTCGCGCGACGGGATGCCGCCCCAAGCACCCGCCGACCGCTCCGACGAGACCAGCATGACGATCAGATCGACGCGATTATCCTCTTGGTCCCCGGCCAGGCGGAGCCGTTGCTCTTTGAGCGCCCGACTGACGGCCTCGGTGACGCGGGCCGCCCCCGGTGGCGTTGTGGCCGCACAGACGAGCAGGGCGTGTTGCTCGCCGACCGTGTTCACCGATTGCCTGACCCCCCGCGATGGCTTGCCGTCGGCGGTCTGAGAGGACTCGGCAACGGTCCGGGAGGACGTTTGCGTGACCTGTTGACGCGACGCTCCGCAGCCGTAAAGCGACAGCGCCGTGAAGGCAGCGCAGAGCACGGCGACGCCCGACGCGCCGACCCTCGCCGGTCGACGCGACGGGGACTCTGCACGTTGCGTATCGAGTGCGTGCACGGTCTTCACATACGGCTTAAGCGGGTTCATGGGCTGGTCGATTTCTGCCGGACCTCGGTGCGTTGCTCGACGCGGATCGTCGTGCCCGAGCCGGGCACGATCCCCTTGCTCTCGAGCGCCCGCCTCATGTCCTCCACGACGGACTCGGCGTAGAGCTTGGCCGCCCGGTTGGTGCTGCCCTGGGCCGGGATGTCCATCTGGATGTTGTACGTCAGGATGATCTTGCCCGTCTCGACGTCGACCATCCGGACCCAGCCGCTGACGTCGAAGTCCTTGCCCTCCTCGTCGGCCGACACCGTGTCGAGCATCTGATGGAGCACGACGGCCTCGATGCCCAGGCCGCGACCCCACTGGGCGACGCTGCGTTCGTCCAGGTAGCCCGTCGATGTGAAGGCCTCCTTGATGACCTCCTGGAGGTGCCCGCGCTCGACCACCGAGAACCCCAGCGAGACGAACTCGTTGGTGAAGAACTCGGATTCAGCCCGGGGCTTGCCGCCGCGATCGGCGAGATTCACCACGGCAACGCGATCGATACCCGCGACCTCGGGCATGATGTGGACGCGCTTGATGGGACCGCAACCGACGAGGATGGGTACGACTACGGCCGCCAGGTGAAAACGAATGGCTAGGCTCATCGTCCGGACTCCTTGACGTTTGAATGGATGTCCCGAGGTCCGCGGGAGACGGGGCGGCTTCGAGACAGCGGAGGTTCGCTTGACGGACCAGACAGATGATGGGAACCACGGCTTGCGCGTATTCAACAGCGATGAGCGTGGTTTTGCAAGGATTTCCTTGGGTTCGACCACGGCGCTGGCGGCGACCGAACCAGTCTGGATACAGGCAGTGACCGTCGGATGGGGTTATGTGGCGGGAAGCGGCTCGGCGCGCCGATACGGGACAAGGAGGTCACGGGACGCCAGGGGCTTGCCGCGCGCCGGCATGCGGGTCGGCTGAGGGATCGCGATCCCTCGTCCGTCACCGGTCGAAACGCCCTTGACAAGGCGGCAAGGCACGCCTCACAATCCGCGCGGCTGCAAGGATGCAAAGGCCCAGCATGCATTTCATGGAAAGCACCGCACTGTGGGTTGGGCTTGTCTCCGTGGCAGGGGCCGCGACCGAACCGGCTGCGCCCGCCACCACCCGATCCACGATGCGCCCCGATGCCGTGCAATCGTGGGCAGGCAAGCGCGTCACCCTCACTTGGCAAGACGAGCCGCTGGCCAACGCCCTCCTCGACCTGGCCACTCAGTTGGAGTACCCGCTGTGGACCTCCGACGAGGCACGACGGCTGGCCGCAAGCAAGCGCCTCTCCTACACGGGGCGAAACCTGCCGGCTGTCTCGGCGCTCGGTGTGGTCTGCCGGCTAGGCGGCCTCGACTGGGTCGCCGATGAGGGCGCGATCATCATCACGGCTGGAACCGATGCCACCACGATATGGCGTCTAAAACGTGACGGGCTCGTGCGTCGGCTTCGGAGGGACCATCCCGACTGGCTCGGGCTGGCACGGGACGACCGCCGCGCCGATCTCGATCTCGTGGATGCCTCGATTCGGGCCGCGATCCAGCGGCTTCGAGAGGCCTACGGCGTGACGCTCGTCGCGGATGAGGACCTGCTGAAGTCGCAGAAGTTGGTAACACTCCAGGGCACGAACAGGAGTCTGGAAGACACCCTGGCGGCTCTAGGCGAGTCGTTGAACGCGCAAGCCGAGGTCGAAGGCGGCGTGGTCTGGCTGACGACGGGCTCGCAGCGAGCCGCTTCACCACGACCGCAGGAGTCGTCACCGAGCCCTGCTGAACCCGGCGGCCTGGCCGGGACCCATCGAGGTGTCGGTCGATGGGTTCGTCTTGCAGAGTCGGGCGTTCGAGCCGAAGGATGGGGCGCCGACGTGGACGCGGTGATCCGTGTACAAAGGCACGAGCGGACCGGCGCGACGACCTCCGGGTCGTCCGATGCAGATGCCAGATAAACTACTGTAATCTTTGGGTTTATATATGGGGAGGCCCCGGTGCTGAGGTGGTCAGATTCCCCTTGACCGGGGCTAGTCGAGTTCTTAAGGTTAGAATGGGCAAGGCAATGTGCCCGAGGTAGGAGCCTCCAGACCATGGCGGAGTCAGACTTCGAGCAGTTCGAGTTCTCCGGACCGGTCGCTGTGGCCGAGCTCGTCCCCGTGCTCTTTGCGGACACGCGCGACGAGGCGGAGCAATGCCGGGCCTTGCTCGAGCAGTGTGGCGTCCCGGCGGTCATCGAATCGGACGGACTCGGTTCGACGGACGTGGTCTTCTCCTCCGGCAGCGCGGGTGTGTTGGTCCCCGCGGAACTCTTCGACCAGGCGACCGAGGTGCTGGCCTCGCTGGACGAGGAAGAGGACGAGTTCGAGGAAGAGGACGACCTCCTCGAAGACGAATTCGACGACGAGGAGGACGACGACCTCGACGACGATTATGATGAGGACTACGACGACGAGGACGACCTCGACGAGTACGACGACGATGATCCCGATGTCTTCTACGACGACGACGAAGACGACGAGGACTACGACGACGAAGATAGCTGAGGCGTCTCGTGGATGTGAGACGCGACGTGTTGTTCCCACGGGTCTGAGGATGCCTACGCATGGATGAGGAATACAGCGGTCCGGAACGGCGCAAGTCGACCGATCGACGCTCCGGCGGCGATCGTCGTGGCTCGGTGGTCGATCGGCGAAGCGGCCTGGAGCGGCGCCGGGGCCCGGGCCGGCGACGAAGCGATCAACGCCGCAGCGCCGAAGAAGGTGAGATGACGGATGAGCAGTTCGCCTTCATCCGGGCCATCGATGACTACAAGCGGGTGAACAACCGACCGTTCCCGACCTGGACCGAGGTGCTGGAGGTCGTCAAGTACCTCGGCTATCGAAAGGTCGCCCCGGTCGGCGAGCACATCGATCGCGGCAAGGAGGAGGCCGTCGATTCCCTCGGCGGACAGGCCGTCGAGGACGAGGAGTAAGGTCGGCGCGAGCCGCTGCCGATACGGTACCTATGAGCTCACACGAACAAGCCCTGTTCCTGCTCCGGCTCATCATCAACGTCGCGCCGGTCGCCGTCTATTTCCTCGCCCTGGGGTTGGTCAACTCCCAGTCCCGCCCCCGCCTGGTGAGCGGCCGCAGCGATTTTATCGCCCTGACCCTCGTCTTCGTGCCGGTCCTCGTCTGGCCCATCCCCATCCTCGTGCGATACGAGCTGTGGTGGGTCGTGGTGGCCGGACTCTTCGCCATGGTCGGTGTCTTCTGGTGGCTCCTGCCCGAGCCCCACACCAACTGGGTCGTCTACAACATATCGGAACAGCGCTGCCGGCGCCTGCTGGCCGCGGCGGTTCGGCGGATGGGCCTGACCGCCACGGAGGACGAGACCGGCCTGTCCGTCGGAGCCAAGAACCTCCGCATCGAGTTGTCCAGCTTCGCCCTGCTGAACAACGTCTCCCTGTACTTCGAGCCGATGCACGGACGACTGGACGACGCCTTTGTTCGTGAGCTGCGGGCTCAGTTCGACGCCCGGCTCGAGGGGCTCGCCTTGCTGCCGAGTCCGACCGGCGCGTGCTTGGTCCTGCTCGGCGTCAGCCTGCTGATCGTCCCGCTTTCGATGATGTCGCAGCACATGAGCACCATCGTCGAGATCGTCACCCGACTCTTCAGCGCCTAACCCCGCTCCCGAGAGCACCACGAGATACAAACCCGTCGCGCCCCGGATGAGGTCCGACCCCCTGCCTGCTATACTGCGCAGGGACGGGGATCGCCGTTCCGGCCGCTCCAGAATCCCTACGCGTGCGTATCGCCACGGCTGAGAACCTACGGCCGTGTCGGATGCGGCTCGTTTCAGGGGTTGTGGCCAGCTCTGTAACACCCTTGCGAGGAAGATGATGAGGATCAGTCTTTGCAGCAGACCTCCCGGCGCGAGTGGGCTGCTCGCCTGTGTCTGTCTGCTCGCCCTGGCCGGACGATGCCTGGCCGAGCCGAGCCAACCGGCGGATTTCTGCCCCAAAGCCGACGTGAGCGCGTGCCTGCTCTGGCTCGACGCGTGCGACCTCGACGCCGACGGCAAGGACGACGCGGTCAAGGACACTGCCCCCCTTGCGCGGTGGGCCGACCGCTCGGGCCAGAAGAACGACGCCAAGCAGGACGCCAAGGCGATCAGGCCCGCACATGACAAGACCGGCCTCGACGGGCGTCCCGCGGTCCGCTTCGACGGCAAGGACGCCTACCTGACTACGCCGGTCAAGCACAACTGGTCGGGCGATTGGACCGTCTTCGTCGTGACCGCCCTCGACAAAGACACCACGCCTCACTGGCGGGGCATCATCGGCAACCGTTTCGGCGAGGGCTCGGCCAAGTGGTGGACGCTGGGCACCAAGTCGGACGGCACGCTGTATCTCGAGCTCGGCGCTGGCAAGGGGGTCACCCCTCCGTACAAGCCCGCCGGCACGGGGCTGCAGATCTACACCGTCGTCAAACGGGATGCGACCTTTGACCTGCACCGCAACGGGGCGAGCCTCGGCACCGCTACGGTGAGTGCCACCGGCAACCGCCGCAACGAGCTCCGACTGGGTCGATGGTACGGCCGGGGGCAGGGATGGCGAGGGCCCATCGGCGAGGTGATCGTCTACGGCCGAACCCTCGGCCGGGCTGAGCGATACGAGGTCGAGCGCTACCTCGCGGCCAAGTGGGGCGTGGTGATCACCCGCAACCTCTACAGCCGGCAGAAGACCTGGGCCGAGACCATGCTGGCCACGCGGGGCCGGCTCCTGAAGCATCCCAAGGCGCTCACTCCGACTGTGTTGGCCGAGATATGGGGGTACATGCGGAAGGACTTCCCCGAGCCCGCGGCCTTGATGGAGGCCGACGTCGAGGGCGACGCGCACCTGGCCTGGTTCCGACAGAAGGACACTGCGGCATGGGAACGACAGCGGATCGAACGATCCGACGTCACGCTCTGTGCTGAAGCGAAGACGCTGGTCGAGGCGCACGTGACTGCGGACGACCCGCGTTGGCTCGAGCTCTATCGCCGCGCGGCCGAGGTGCGGGGGCGCTACCGCGACCTCAGGGACAAGCTGGCGAGCATCGACCCGGCCGCATTCGCGCGGAGCGTGCGGCATCTCGCGGCCGAGTACCCCGAGCGGTATACCAAGGCCCGCGACTACCTGAAAATCGTGGATGCGAAGCGCGTCGCGGCTTTGCTCGAATCGCTGGCCCGATACGAGAGCGCGTCGCTCGCACCGGCCGAGGCCGTCTGGCGGACCTATCGCGAGGCCCTGTTGGCCAACCCGCTGCTGGACGTCGACCGGATCCTCGTGGTCAAACGGAGGCGCATGCCCGGCAAGGGCTCACCGGCCGATCCCTATGGCCTGCCACACAACTGGCAGAGCAACTCGAGCATCCACAGTGACTGCTGGGACAACGAGATCGCCGTCCTGGAAGGCTTCAAGAGCACGCCGCGGCTCGCGACGCTCTATCGTCCGAAACAGCCGTGGTTTGTCGGCGACGTCGATCTGCACTACGACGCCAGGCGCATGCTCTTCTCGTCGGTAGGGGAGCACCGTCGCTGGCACGTGTTCGAGCTCGGCATCGAGGACGCCGCCGGCGAGCTCCGCGCCGAGGGCCTCCGGCAGGTCACGCCCAGTGAGCGCGACGTGAACTACTACGACGCGTGTTACCTGCCCGACGATCGCATCCTGTTCACCAGCACCGCCTCGATGCAGGCCGTGCCCTGCGTCAACGGCAGCAGTCTGGTCGCCAACCTCTACCGGATGGACGCCGACGGCAAGAACATCCGGCAGCTCTGCTTCGACCAGGAGCACGACTGGCACCCGACGGTGATGGCCAACGGACGCGTGCTGTATCAGCGCTGGGAATACACCGACACGCCGCACTCGCATACGCGGCTGTTGTTTCACATGAACCCCGACGGCACGGGACAGATGGAGTTCTACGGCAGCAACTCCTACTGGCCGAACTCGATCTTCTACGCGATGCCCGTGCCCGGTCACGCGACGAAGTTCTACGCCATCGTCAGCGGCCATCACGGTGTGCGGCGGATGGGCGAGCTGGTCTTGTTCGATGCCGCCCGTGGTCGCCGCGAGGCCGACGGCGCGATTCAGCGGGTCCCCGGCTGGGGCCAACCGGTCGAGGCGAAGATCGAGGACCGACTGGTCGATGCGTCCTGGCCGAAGTTTCTGCACCCGTATCCGCTCAGCGAGCACAATGTCCTCGTGGCCGCCAAGCCCTCGCCCGAGAGCCATTGGGGCATCTACCTGGTCGACGTGTTCGACAACATGCTGCTGCTGGCCGAGGACCCAGGGTGGGCGCTGCTCGAGCCGATCCCATACAAGCCGCGGCCCCGGCCGCGCGTCGTACCCGACCGCGTCGACCTGAGCCGCAAAGACGGCCTGGTCTACTTGTCGGACATCTATGAGGGCGACGGTCTGAAGGGCATCCCGCGAGGGGCGGTCAAACGGCTGCGGCTGTTCACGTACAACTACCTCTATCCCGGCATGGGCGGCCCGCAGGGCGTGGTCGGCATGGAAGGCCCGTGGGACATCAAGCGGATCATGGGCACGGTGCCGGTCTTCGAGGACGGCTCGGCCGTGTTCCGCGTGCCGGCCAACACGCCGATCGCCGTGCAGCCGCTCGACGACGAGGGCAAGGCCGTCCAACTCATGCGGAGCTGGTTCACGGTCATGCCCGGCGAGGTCCTGTCGTGCGTCGGTTGCCACGAGCACCAGAGCTCGACGCCTCCGATCAAGCCGACGTTGGCCTCGACGCGCCCGCCGTGTGACATCGAGCCGTGGCGCGGGGCGATGCGCGGCTTTGCCTTCGAGCGCGAGGTCCAGCCGGTGCTCGACCGCTATTGCGTCGGCTGCCACGACGGGTCGTCGCGAGACGGCAAGACGCTGCCTTACCTCCGCAGCGACCGGCGCGTGAAGGATTACACGAGCGTCTTCCACCACGGGCGGCACGACGCGGGGTTGTTCTCGATCGCCTACGCAAACCTGCATCGCTTCGTGCGCAGGCCCGGGCTCGAGAGCGACTATCACATGCTCACGCCGATGGAGTACCACGCCGATACGACGCAGCTCGTGCAGATGCTGGCCAAGGGCCACCACGGCGTGAAGCTCGACGCCGACGCATGGGATCGGCTCGTCACCTGGATCGATCTCAACGCGCCCTATCACGGCACATGGCTGGAGCTGGCGGGCAAGAAGCGCGTCGAGCGGATCGCGGCCCGGCGGCGCGAGCTCCGCAAGCAGTACGCGGGCATGGACGACGATCCCGAGTTCATCCCGGTCGCCAGTGACAAGCCCATCAAGCCCGTGATGCCCGAAGAGGCGCCCCCGAAGCGCCGGGCGACGCCGAGATGCGAGGGCTGGCCGTTCGACGCGGCCGAGGCCAAGCGACGTCAAGAGGCTGCCGGGCCGATCGAGAGGACGATCGACCTGGGCGACGGCCTGACGCTGCGGCTCGTCCGTATTCCCGCGGGCCGATTCGTCATGGGCGACGACGACGGCTGTCCGGATGAATCGCCGGCGAGCGTCGTGTCGATCGAGCAGCCCTTCTGGATGGGCCGGACCGAGGTGACCAACGCCCAGTTCGCGCGGTTCGATCCGTCGCATGACAGTCGGGTCGAGTCGCGTCACGCGATGCAGTTCGGGGTACGTGGGTTCTACGTCAACGGGCCCGAGCAGCCCGTGGTCCGCGTCTCGTGGCGTCAGGCGATGGCGTTCTGCCGCTGGCTCAGCGACCAGACGGGCGGGCGGTTCACGCTACCGACCGAGGCCCAGTGGGAGTATGCGTGCCGGGCCGGGGCGGCGAAGGCCTTCGCGTTCGGCGACCTCGACGCGGACTACTCCAAGCACGCCAACCTGGCCGACAAGACGCTCCGCGAGTTCGTGTGTCATCCGTACAAGAAGCACCGCGATCCGTACAAGAACGCCGGCAAGTACGACGACTGGATCCCGAGGGACGATCGCTTTCGGGATGACGGCCTCGTCAGCGAGCCGGTCGGGCGACTGAGCCCCAACGCGTGGGGCCTATACGACATGCACGGCAACGTGGCCGAGTGGACCCGGTCGTTGTATCGCCCCTATCCGTATGAGCCCGGCGACGGTCGAAACGAGGTGGCGGCCGAAGGAAAGCGCGTCGTTCGAGGCGGGTCATGGCGCGACCGGCCGAAGCGGGCCCGAGCGGGCTTTCGCCTAACCTATCGACCGTATCAGCCCGTCTACAATGTCGGCTTCCGCGTCGTGTGTGAAACGCCGCGTGTGGTGGATGCCCGTCGCTAGCTGAGATCGCCCCCCGACGTTGGAGCAAGCACCGCGACGGGGCTCGAGGGTCATGACCATGACAGCATCAGCATTCGACGGATTCCGCTGCGTGGCGCTCATGTTGACCACGTGGGTCGTGGTCACGGCGGCATGCGGTCGCCTCGAAGCCGGGGTTGATGATGGAGCCGGGACCATGCGCTACGAGCGTCTGTCGGGCGATGAACTGGCGGCTGCGGTGAAACGGTGTCCGGTGGCCTATGTGCCCGCCGGCATCGTCGAGTGGCACGGCGAGCAGTCCGCGTGCGGCCTGGACGGGCTCAAGGCCGAGTCGCTTTGCCGCATGGCCGGGTCGATGTTCGGCGGCGTGGTGTTTCCGCATGTCTGGCCCGGCCCCGACGCCAGCACGCCGTTCGACCCGATCCGCTACCCGCGCGGGACGGTGACGATCGACAAGGGCATCTACCTGCAGGCGGTCGAGGACCTGCTCCGACGGATCGAGGGTCTGGGCTTCGAGGTGGGCGTCTATCTGTCCGGTCATTATCCGGGCGTCGTGGCCGACCTGGCCGAGGCCTACACCAAGCGGGGCGGGATGAAGGTGATCTCCATCTCCGAGAACATGGCGGTGCGGGGCATGCCGTCGGGCGACCACGCTGCGGCCTGGGAGACGGCGGTGTTGATGGCGCTGCGTCCGGGATGCGTCGACCTGTCCCGGCTGCCGCCGCTACCCAAGGGGCTCGAGCACGCCGGGCAGGTGATCCCGCCGAAGTGGACGTTCCGTCAGCGGAGCGAGTTCTACGGCATCTACGGGTCCGATCCGCGTGTGTGGGCCAACGTTCACTTCGGACGCCGGGGCAGCGAGGCCGTCCTCGACGGTCTCGCCCACATGGTCGGTGAGGCTCTGGGCGACCCTCGCTACGGCCGAGACCGACCGACGATCACCTGGCCCGACGACGTCCTCGATGAGCCGGAGGTCCGCTACGCGTTCCTGAAGCCGGCGGACTGGATGCGGCGTTTCGAGCAGGCGCCCATCGTGTACGTGCCGCTCGTGGCGGCCGGCGACGCGGAGGAGGATCTGACCAAGACGGGCGTGGCGCTCGCGCGGAAGCACGGTGGTCTGGTCTTCCCGCCGGTGCACTACGGACCGCCGTCAGAGGGCAGGGGGGTCGCCTTGGCGAAGGACGTCTACATCCAGATCGCCGGAGAGGTCATCGCCGATCTGGCCGACATGGACTTCCGCGTCGTGGCGCTGATGCCCAGCGGGAGGCTGGCGCCGGCCGTGACCGACGCTCTGGTAAGATCCATTAATAAGAACGACCAGGTCCGCGCCGTCGTGTGCAAGGCCGGTCAGGCGGCCGCTGCGAGCGCCTCGATCGACAAGGCGTTACGTGAGATGATCCCGCATAATCCGGAAGAGCACACCCTGCGAGGCCCGTGGCGGATCAACGGCGAGCGCGAGGTTGCGGACCTGGGCGAGGCCGTCTACGGGCCGGCCGGGCAGCGCGTCTATGAGCACCTCTTCGAGCTGAAGGCCGATGAGGCGGACGGGGCGATCGTCCTCGATCTGGGCAACGTCGCCAATCTTTGCGAGGTGAGCATCAACGACGGACCGGCCCTGCGCGATCATTGGCCGCCTTACCACTTCGTGCTGACCGGCCGCGTCCGGCCAGGGGAGAACCGGATCAAGGTCGTGGTGCGACACGAAGCGCAGTCCACGCTCGATAGGTTCTACTATCGCGTCGGACCACCGGAGCTACGCGGTCCGGTGAAGCTGCTCACCTGGGAGCCGTGATCGGTCGGCGCGCCCTCGTCGAAGCGAAAGCGGCGGACCTCACGTTGTGGATGAAGCGCGATGCGGACGAGACGCTCTCTCAAGCTGTTGATCATCGTCGGCTGGTGGGCGTGTCTCGGCGGCGCGCCGGCTCGAGCGGCGGACGAAGCCCAGCCCAAGTCCGACCGCTTCTATGAGGGCAAGGCCACCTGGCACGACACGCTCCTGGCATCACGCGAGGCGCTGTCGCGGCACGAAGACCAGGCCCCGTCGCGAGGCAAGGCCGTCGACCTGCCGGACTTCGGCCGATCGGACTACACCGTCGCGGCATGGATCCGCACCCGGAAAGGCGGCGTGGTGTGGAGCATGTCGTCGGCTAAGGGCGTGTGGGCCGAACGCGGCGGCAAGGTGCTGTTCGTCCGAGGCGGCAAGCTCGGCTTCGACGCGTGCTTCATCAAGGTGGTCACCGGCCGGACGCACGTTGCCGACGGGCAGTGGCACCACGTCGCGATGACCTACGACGCCGATGGTCGTGTCGCCTTTTATGTCGACGGCAAGCCCGACGGCGGGGGAAACGTGCGAGCCGATGCCGATGCGCCGGGCCACGTCGTGCGGATCGGCATGGCCGCGCGGACGTTCTGGCCGCCAAACGGCTTCGTCGGCGCGATCGACGAGGTCCGCATCTTCAAGCGTGTGCTGAGCCCGGCCGAGATCCGCGCGTGCGGCAAGGCGGATGCTGACACGCGCTTCGACGGCTGCGTGCTGCGTGCCGCGTTGGACGCCTTATCGGATAAAGGCGCGGACGATTCGGTCTCCGTGCAGGCCGGCAAACTCGTCCGTGGCCAGTATGGGAAGGCCCTTCGGCTCGACGGCAAGGGCTCTGCGACCGTCCGGACCGACCAGACCGGTTGGCTGCTTCGAGAGCAGCTCGTCCGCCGGGTGAGGTCGGAGTTCGCCGACGCCGCGTCGCAGCGCGAGATGGCGTGGGAGCTGGCCGACGAGATCTGGCGGTTGGATTGGCCCCTCGGCGATCGCAAGCAACTGGCCTTGCGGTACGCCGCCGCGGCCAAGCGGGTACCCGCGCTCCAGGCCAAGGCCAGACGCCTCGCAGGACAGGTGACCGGCGAGAAAAGTTTGGCGCGGGTGCGCGACATCTACATCCTCAGTCGCAGGGCGGACCTCGCTCGGACCCGACTCGAAAGGCTGGATATCGAGGCCCTCAGCCTGGCCACGAAGGATCTGATCGAGACGTTCGGCGATGGCTACCGCAAGGGCAAGCAGTACCTCGCACGCTTCGAGCAGGCCCGCGCCGGCTTCGATCGGCTCGTGGCCGACGTCGGCTCGGGCGATCCGAAGGCCGTCGATGAGGCGATGGCCCTGGCCGACCTTGCCGGCGAGGCGATGCTGGCCAATCCGCTGCTCGACGTTGACAGGCTGCTGCTGATCCAACGCGGCGAGGCCAAGCTGGGCCTGACCAACAACTGGAACAGCAACTCGAGCATCGCCAAGACCGGCTACGACAACGAGATCGCCGTGCTCTCACCCGTCGGCCCGGCCGGTAAGCTGACCACGCTCTATCGACCGGACGGGACGGGCTCGAAGTTCGTCGGCGATGTCGACCTGCACTTCGACGGCGGGCGGATGCTGTTCTCCATGCCGGGCAAGCACGGCCGGTGGCAGGTCTTCGAGATCGGCGCCGACGGCGCCGGCCTGCGCCAGCTCCACCTGATCGACGAGCCGGACGTCGACAACTACGACGCGTGCTACCTGCCTGACGACAACATCATCTTCTGCTCGACCGCTCCGTTCATCGGCGTGCCGTGCGTGACCGGGTCGTCGCATGTCTGCCATCTCTATCGCTGGCAGTGCGACTCGGGTCGCATCCGCCGACTGACGTTCGAGCAGGACCACGACTGGTGCCCGACCGTGCTGAACAACGGCCGCGTGATGTACCTGCGGTGGGAGTACTCCGACATCCCGCACTTCGTCTCGCGCATCCTGTTCCACATGAACCCCGACGGCACGGAACAGATGGAGTACTACGGCAGCAACTCGTACTGGCCGAACTCGATGTTCTACGCCCGACCCGTGCCGAACCATCCGACGGCGTTCGCGGCCATCGTGGGCGGTCATCATGACGTGCCCCGCATGGGCGAGCTGGTGCTGTTCGACCCGGCCCAGGGGCGACAAGAGGCCGACGGCGCGGTGCAGCGCATCCCCGAGCGCGACAAGCCGGTCAAGCCGATACTCGTGGACGGGCTCGTGCGAGGTTCCTGGCCGAAGTTCCTGCATCCGTACCCGCTGAGCGAGAAGTACCTGATCGTCTCGGCCAAGCCCGCGCCGCAGTCCCGGTGGGGCGTGTACCTGGTCGACACGTTCGACAACATGACGCTCATCAAAGAGGTGCCCGGTTATGCCCTTCTCGAGCCCCTCCCGCTGAGGGCCACGCCCAGGCCGCCGGTCATCGCCGACAAGGTCGACCTGGGGCGCAAGGACGCCCTCGTCTACATGGTCGACGTGTACGAGGGCCCCGGTCTGGACGGTGTGCCGCGCGGCACGGTGAAGCAGCTCCGGCTGTTCACATACCACTTCGCCTATCACGGCATGGGCGGGCAGGTCAACCGCGTCGGCCTGGACGGGCCTTGGGACATCAAACGCATCATCGGCACCGTGCCGGTCGAGGCGGACGGCTCGGCCCTGTTCCGCGTGCCGGCCAACACCCCGATCGCCGTGCAGCCGCTCGACGCCGAGGGCAAGGCCGTTCAGCTCATGCGGAGTTGGATGACCGCCATGCCCGGCGAGACGCTCTCGTGCGTCGGCTGCCACGAGCGTCAAAACAGCGTGCCGCCGACGACGGCGACGTTGGCGACGCGGCGCGGTCCGTCCGTCATCGAGCCGTGGTATGGCCCTACCCGCGGCTTCAGCTTCAGGCGCGAGGTCCAGCCCGTGCTCGATCGCTACTGCATCGGTTGCCACGACGGCTCGAAGCGACCCGACGAGCGCACGCTGATCGATCTCCGAAGCCGGCCACCCGTGCATCCCCCCGCGCCCAGCAAGGCCTACAGGAACGGGACGACCTTCACGCCCAGCTACCTCGAGCTTCGCCGCTTCGTGCGCGTGCCCACCATCGAGAGCGACATGCACTTGCTGCCGCCGTATGAGTTCCACGCCGATACCAGCGAACTCGTGCAGATGCTGCGGCTGGGCCATCACGGTGTGCGGCTCGACGAGGCATCGTGGGACCGGCTCATCACGTGGATCGACCTGCACGCACCCGCCCACGGCACGTGGCATGAGATCGTCGGCGAGAAGAAGACGTTCCGCCAACGCGACCGCCGACGGGAGATGCTGAAGCGCTATGCCGGTATCGACGAGGATCCCGAAGCCATCCCCGAGTCCGACCGCGGACCGATCGAGCCGGTGGCTCCGAAGCAGATCGCCAAGCAGGACGAACCGCCACTCGACTGTCCGGGTTGGCCCTTCGACGCGGCCGAGGCGAAGCGACGGCAGCAGGCCGGCGGCCCGCACGAGCGAACGATCGATCTAGGCGGGGGCGTCACGATCACGCTGTTGCGTGTGCCGGCCGGGTTCTATGTCATCGGCGGCGGACCGGGCCCGGGCGCGTTGCCGCCCGGCAAGGTCGCCATCGAGCGACCGTACTGGATGAGCCGATGCGAGGTCACCAACGAGCAGTTCGCGTGTTTCGATCCGACACACGACAGCCGGCTCGAGCACGGCGACTTTCTGCAGTTCAGCGTCGAGGAGCGGGGCTATCCGCTGAACGGATCGCGCCAGCCGGTGGTCCGCGTTTCATGGCGGCGGGCCAAGGCGTTCTGCGCGTGGCTCGGTGAGCGAACGGGCGAGAGGGCTGACTTGCCGACGGAGGCCGAGTGGGAGGTCGCCTGTCGCGCCGGATCGGCCGAGGCCATGGGGTACGGCCCGGTGGCGACCGACTTCGCGGGCTGTGCCAACCTCGCCGACGCCGATTACCGCCGTGTCGACACGTTCGATCCGTGGAAGCTGCCGTCGGGGGCGATTCATCCCTATCGGCCGGCGATCGTCGGCGTCAAGGACGGTCACAAGGTCTCCGCGCCGGTGGGGAGCTTCCGTCCCAATCCCTGGGGATTCCGCGACATGCACGGCAACGCGGCTGAGTGGACGAGCGGCGAGTTCGATCTGAAGGCCTACGGGGCCGCCCGAGCGGAGGGTGCTCCGCCGGGCGCTCGACGGACCGTCCGGGGCGGTTCGTGGGCGGATCGACCCAGCCGCGCCACCGCCTCGTCACGGTGGGGCTACTACCCCTGGCAGCGGGTGGTCGACGTCGGCTTCCGTATCGTGATCCGACCGGAGCCGAAGCGTGTGGCCGGCGCCGCGTCCAAGTGACGCGGGCTTCATGCTTCGGTCAGGCCCTCCCGAATGGCGTAGCGCGCCAACTCGACGCGATCGTGGATGCTCAGCTTGTTCATCAGGTTGGTGGCGTGGACCTCGATGGTCTTGACGCTGAGGTGCATGGTGGCGGCGATTTCCTTCTTGCTCAGTCCCTGGGCGATGTAGCGCAGCACCTCGAGCTCGCGCGAGCTGAGCGTCGAGACGCGCGTCTGCGGCCTGGAGGCCAAGCGGGCCTGGCCCGCATCGAAGACGATGCGGGACTGAACGTCCTGCGAGTAGTACGAGATCCCCGAGACGACGCTGCGAATCGCCGACAGGATGATCTCCAGCGGCTCGCTCTTGGTCACGTATCCGGAGGCCTCGACCGTCAGCGCCTGCTCGATGAACCGGTCGTGGAAGAAGGCGCTGAGGAAGATCACGCGCGTCTCGGGACATCTGGCCATGATGGTCTTGGCCGCATCGAAGGCGACCTGACCCGGCATGTCGACATCGAGCACCGCCACCTTGGGCTTGTGGTTGATGGCCTCGGTCACGGCCTCGTCGGCGGTGCCGACGTCGGCGACCACTTCCATATCCTCCTCGAGGTTGAAACGATCCCGGAGGGCCTTGCGGACCAGCTCGTGATCGTCGGCCAGGAGCAAGGTGATGGGTTCGGTCATGGCCGTTCACCTCGCTGGGCGGCCGTCAATCGTTCGATGGCGAGTGAAGCGATCTGGTCGACCTGAAAGGGTTTGCGTAAGAGCACGAAGTCGCCGAGACCCTCGGTGTTGACCTCCGCCATACCCGAGCCGGTGATGCCGATGGCGGGCTTCGTATGGCCCCGGCGACGCAGCTCCTTCAGGCAGTCCGCGCCGTTGCGCTTGGGCAGGTCGACGTCCACCACGATCAGCTCGATGCGATCGCCGAGCTTGGTCATGGTCTCGAGTAGCGCCTCGCCGTCTTCGACCTGAAGGACCTCGAAGCCCATGGACTGCAGTATCATGGCCGTCGTCTCCCGGACGAAGCGATTGTCCTCGGCCAGCAGGATTCTCTCACCTCGCCCCCGCGCGGGCAAGCGGGCGCAGTCCGCCTCGCCGGGCGGACCCCCGTTGACGCAGGGTAGGTAGATGCTCACGATCGTGCCTTGATCCGGCTCGGAATCCACCGCGATGTGGCCGTCGTGGTCGCCCACGATGCCGTGAATCACCGCCAGCCCCAGCCCGGCCCCGTGAGTGCGCTCCTTCGTGGTGTAGAACGGCTCGAAGATTCGGGCCCGCACCTCCTCGGACATCCCCATACCGGTGTCCTGGACCGACACCTTCGCGTAGGTCGCGGCCTCGAGCTCGGTCTCGGACAGGCTCAGCTTTGCGGCCGGTTCGGACCGGGCTACCTTCTCAAGCCGTATTGTCAACGTGCCGCTGTCTCCCATGGCGTCTCGGGCATTGATGCCCAGGTTGACGAGCACGTGCTGGATCTGATTCGGGTCGACGACCGAGACGATGGGCTCCTCGTCATCGTACTCGATGTCGAAGCGGATCGTACCCGGCAGCGTCCTTCGCAGGAGCCGGGATGCCTCCGTCAGCACCTCGCGAAGGTCGTTGCGCTGCCTGTCCACGGGCAGCTTCCGGCTGAACGTCAACAGGCTTCGCGTGACACCGGCGGCTTGCCGAGCGGCCTGCTCGATGAACGACAAGGTCGACTCCATGTCCGTGTCCAAGGAGGCGCGGTGCCGGGCCAGCTCCACGTGCCCCAGGATGGCCGTCAAGAGATTGTTGAAGTCGTGTGCGATGCCGGCTGAGAGCTGGCCGATCGCCTCGAGCTTCTGCGTGTGATGCAGTTGTGCCTCCAGGAGCGAGCGATCGCGTTCGGCCCTGCGACGCTCCGAGATGTTCACGTGGGCGACAATGGCGCCCAGACGCTCGCGATAGGTGTACGGGGTGACACGGAGCTCGAACCAGCGCTGCTCATCGGGGCTGTGGCACGGGTACTCGAGGAAGAACCCCTTCTGCCGGCCGACGATGACCCGTTGAATCCCCTCGGCGGCTTCCCGAGCCCCTTCGGTCGACAGCCCGCAGGCCTGATGACAGATCTGTAGGTAGTTCTGACCTACCCCGCTCGCCGAGTCGCTGAGACCGTTCTCGCGAGCGAAGCGCCGCCAGGCCTCGTTGACCATGATGATCAGACCGGCATCGTCCAATACGGCCACGTGTGCCGGCAGGCCGTCCAAAACGGTCTGAAGGAAGTCTTTCGATTCGCGAAGCTGCTTTTCGACGGCGGTGCCCGCATCCCCGGCAGCGGAGACCCTTCCCGTCAGCAGCAGTCCCGCCTTGTTGCCCGGGAGACCGCCGATGGCTTGTCGCGACCACGTGATCGAGTTGGCGATGGACTGGGCCGGGCTCGCCCATTGACGGGACGACTCGGCTGCCTCGGCCTCAACGCTGAGCAGCCACCTCTGAAAGCCGTCGCGCTCCGCTTTGACAGCGAGGACCTCGGCCGCCGGCAAGCCAACCAACTGCGGCTGGTTATGCCTCAGCAGCTCGGACAAGGCTCGATTGGGACGGATGACCGTGCCGCTCGAATCCAAGATGGCTGCCAGCCTGTCGCTTGTATCGAGCAGGGCTGTGATCAGGTCGTTGCTCAAGGCCATGAGAAGGCTTCTCACACGACGACGGTGTCCGCCTCAGGGCGGAACATGACATGGCTTCTGAGCGTAGAGCATACATGAGGAGCAGGATGCCTTACACTTAGGGCAATTCCTTAAACCGAGTCTCTGCTTGACTCCGGTTGATAAGGTCGGTATATGTTAGGTATTA
>CAZUQM010000049.1:0-49993 GCA_964622545.1 uncultured Planctomycetales bacterium
TTGAAGGCCTTTTCAATTGCCCAAGCCACACCGCCCTCGCTTATTCTGGGGCTAGCCGAGGCTGCGCCGAAAGACGACGAGCCGGCGACGGTCTTCGTTGAGAACCAGTTCATTCGTGTGGGCGTCACGCTCAAATGGGGCGGTGCGATCACGCACGTCTCGAGGCCTGGCGGTGCGAACCTGATCAACTCGCACGACCTGGGCCGGCAGATCCAGCAGTCGTACTACTCCGGCCCGCCCAACTATCAGCGCGAGGGCAAACAGAAGAGCAAACACTGGGCCGGGTTCCCGTGGAATCCGATCCAGACCGGCGACGCGTTCCACAACGGCTCGCGGGTGATCACACACCGGGTCAAGGACGGGCAACTCTATGTCAAGACCGTGCCGATGCTCTGGCCCATGAACAACGATCCGGGCGCGTGCGTCATGGAGACCTGGATCACGCCTGCGTCCGATGGGCCGAAGTTTGCGTACCGTGCCCGCCTGACCAACGCGCGACGCGACAAGACGCAGTACCCAGCGCATTCGCAGGAGGTGCCGGCGGTCTATACCAATGGCCCGTGGCACCGGCTCATGAGCTACACGGGCGACAAACCCTTCACGAATGGGCCCGTTCGTGAGCTGCGCAACGACCACAACGAGCCCTGGCCATGGATCAACCTCCTGGCCACCGAGGGGTGGGCAGCTCTGGTGAACGAGGCCGGGACGGGCATCGGCGTGTGCACCGGGGCATCGATGGAGTTTCACGGCGGGTTCGCAGGCCGGCGCGGCATCGGCGACGCCAAGTCGGGCAACACCGGCTACATGTCGCCGATCACGCGCGAGATCCTCGATCACGACATCGTGTATGACTACGCGTGCACGTTCGTGTTGGGCAGTCTGAAGGACATCCGCCGCGAGGCCCGCCGGTTGACCCCGCACGCCCTGCCGGCATGGGGCTTCGACCACGCTAGACATGGTTGGCACTACCAGAACGGTCACGACGACGGCTGGCCGCCCAACGGCGGGTTGGCCGTCAAGGCCAAGGCATCAGCCAAGCCCGTCCGGCTGCTCGGCCCGCTGACGTTCTGGCGTGCCGAGGCCGCCGACCGGCTCGACGTCCAGGTATCCTCGAAGACCGCCGGTACGATAACGGTCTTCTGGCGCGGCATGCCGCCGGATAAGGCGTCGGACAAGCCCAGCAACTGGCGCGCGTGGACCCGGACCTGGTGGGACAACGAGAGGTCCGCCTCCGCGCCGATCCCGATCGGCGACAGGAAATGGGTGCGCGTCCGCCTGGCCGGCCGGCCAGGCTATGCCGGTGGCATGACCGGCTTGGCGATGGATCTGCCGTCGGGTGTCGTGGTCCACGAGGTGCGGCTTGTGTCGACAGCAGGGAAGAGGGAGTAGGATCGCGGGATCCGGGGTTCGGGCACCGGGTTCCGGGTAAACGCCAGGATGTGGGATTCAGGGTCTAGCGTCTGAACAGCAACGCTCCCTGACGGTCGTGTCTCTGCTAAGGCGTCCCTGAGGCCTGAAGCCTGTGGCCTGTGTCTCACAATGGTGTCTCGAGAAGCACCCTACAGACCGCAACCCCTTGCGGAGCTCAGCCAGCATCGGAGAACCCATGGACATTCGTGAAGCCACCGACGCCGACCTGCGTGACGTCCTCTCCGTCGAGCGCGAAGCCTTTGGCGAGGACGATGAGGCCCAACTCGTCGAGAACCTCCTGGGCGATCCGACCGCCCGGCCTCTCTGCTCGCTGCTGGCCTTCGCCGACGGTCGGGCCGTCGGCCATATCCTGTTCACCGCGGCGCGCCTCGAGGGCCCCCACAGCGGCGATACGTCGATCTCGCTGCTCGCCCCCCTGGCCGTGGTGCCCGACGTCCAGAACCAAGGTGTCGGCGGCAGGCTCATCGCGCACGGCCTGCGGCACCTGACCGGCGCGGGCGTCGACCTGGTCTTCGTGCTAGGCCACCCCGGCTACTACCCACGACATGGTTTCACACCGGCCGGTGTGCACGGCTTCGAGGCCCCCTACCCCATCCCTGAAAAGGATGCCGATGCCTGGATGGTCCAGGATCTCCGCCCCGGCGTAATCGGCCGGGTCTCCGGCAAGGTGCAATGCGCCAAGATGATGGACAGGCCAGAGTACTGGCGGGAATAGCCTGAGTCGCTGCCCCAGCGCTCGCTGCGCTCAGCCTGGGTTACCTTCCGATGTCCCTTTCGGGGGCTGGTCGCCGGCGGAGACGTTTCCTGCGAACAAGGAGCTGCGTCAAGCCGCTCCCACAGCTCGACGCTTCGGGAAGGTTCAACGAAAATGGCTCGATTCTGCACCGACGCTCCGAAGGAGACACCACGTGCACGATACCGCTCGGTCCGATGCGCGCCCACCGACGGGCCTCTGGTACCTCCCACGCATGCCGGCCGTTCACGCGCTCGCCGTAACGGCGCTCGCGCTGGCGGCAGCGGAGGTGCTGACCGCGACGGTCGCGCGAGCGGCGGCGTCTACCAACGATTCGGGTCATCGCACAGAAGGGACCAAGCCCCCTGCCATGCGCGTGATCGACCGCTTTGACGACGTCACCGCCTGGTCCCTCAACCCCGACAACGGCGACGGGGCGACGGTTCAATCCGACACCAAGCACGCGCGCAGCCCCAAAGCCGCCATGCGCTTCGTCTTCAAGGGCAACCGGTGGGCCAACCTGCGTCGGCCTATCGCCGTGCCCCCCAACGCGGTCGCCCTCAGCTGCTGGGCCAAGGTCCACCACGCCGCGGCCAAGGCGGCCATGTACGTCTGGCTGATCGAGCCCGACCGCGACGGCCATCTCGGCCGGGCACAGGTCCACGGCAAGAACCCCGCCGAGTGGGGTGAAGATTGGGTCCACATCCGCATCCCCATCGGACGGTTCCGGCATCAACCGCGCGGCGACCGCAAACCCGCCCTCCTCTCGGCCAACCGGATCCTCATCGGCGCAGGCCACGCGCCGCTCGACGTGACCATCGACGACCTGATCTGGGAACTGCGATCCACTCAGGCCAAGACCGCGTTGCCGGCAACCCGGCAACTCGAGAGCCGCGCCGGCAAGCTCGGCCGCGTAATGATCCTCGACGAGCCCACGCTTGCGCCCCCTTACGGCCGGGCCGGACTCGACTGGCTCGCCCGCGTCCTTGTCAAGGCCGGCTTCGGCGTCACGCGATGCCGCGCCGGTGACCTCGCCGACGCCAAGAGGCTGTCGCGCGAGCACGTCGACCTGCTCGTCCTGGGCCAGGGCGAGCGGTTCCCCGTCGAGGCCTGGCCGAACGTGCGGGCCTTTCTCAAGGCCGGTGGCTCACTGCTGACCGCCGGGGGCTACGCCTTCGACAAGCCCGTCGTCTTCGACGGCCAGGCCTGGCACCCGGCCGGCACACTGCAAACCGCCGCCGAGGTCCAGACCGGCACGCCCAGCCAGACCCGCATCAACACCCGCTTCGGCCAGCCCGGAGACTGGGTCCGCTTCGATCCCTCCCAGATCGGCATGTTCGATCCGTCCTACGAGATGCTCCACGTGACGCGGGCCCAGATCGACAAGACCCGAATCCCAGGCCCGCTCACCGGCTTCGTCGCCTGCATCACCGACCCGACGGGCAGCCCCGTCTTCGGCAAGGCCCACCTGCGCTTTGAACCGCTCGGCATGACCTATGACGCCCTCGGCCGGTCTCGCGGCGCGCTCGGCGGGATCGCCCATCACTTCGCCGGACCCTACGCCGGGAGCAGTTGGGCCTTCTTCGGCGTCGACAACCGCGACCTCTTCGCCCCCGGTGTTCTGCCCGATACGATGCTGATCCGCCTCGCCCGACGACTCGTCGACCAGGTCTACCTCCACCGGCTCGGCACCGACCTGGCCTGCTACCGCGACGGCGAGGCTGTTCGCGTCCACGTCCACATCGCCAACCGTGGTCGGGGTACCCACCGCCCGACGCTACGAGTGTCCGCCGACGACCAGATCATCCACGACGCCCCGCTCGACCTGCCGCCCGACCGCGGGACCTCCAAGCGCATCGAGGCCACGTGGCAACCCGGCACGTTCGACCGCGACGTCTACCGCATCCGCGCAGCCCTGACGCTCGATGGCCGAACGGATACCCTTGACAGCGCCTTCTGCGCCTGGCGCGATACCACGATCGCCGCCGGTCCGGAGATCGCGCTCGAGGACAACTACCTTCGCATCAACGACCGACCCACGCTGCTGACCGGCACGAACCAGACCGGCCGCGTCTGGCTGTCCGAGTACGAGAACCCGCTCATCTGGGAGCGCGAGTTCGCCGGCATGCGCGACCATGGCTTGACGACGTGGCGGGTGTTGCACTTCTCACCCGTCATGGACAACCGCGATCCCCTCGCCCTGACCAAACCGATCCCGAAGAAGGTCCTCCGCCAGACCGACGCGCTCGTCATGCTCGCACAGAAATACGGCAGGGTCGTCTTCCTGACCATGCACGACTGGATGCCCGTCGAGCTGACGGAGCAGCAGCTCGCAGCCCAGGCCACGTGGAACGCCTTCTGGGCCGACCGCTACAAGGACGTGCCCGGCATCCTCTACGACATCCAGAACGAACCCGCCATGCGCATCACCGACGCCCCGCACATCGTCGCGTCATGGAGGCAGTACCTCACCCGACAACACGGCAGCGTCGCCGCGGCCGCCAAGCGTTGGGGCCTTGAGCCGAACGACCTAAGCGCGACCCAGCCCACCGCCGCCGGCAAGAGCTGGACCGACCTCAAGGCCGTTGACGTCGAGCGGTTCCGCGTGCATCTGCTCAACCGCTGGGTGAAGGGCAACGCCGATCCGATCCGCCGGGCCGACCCAGGCTCGCTGGTCGTGGTGGGCTACCTCCAGCGCATGCGACCCGCCGACAAGGTGCTCGGCGCCCGGCACGTCGACATCGCGAACATGCACTCCTACCTGCCCCCACGGGCGTTCCCGGCCGACTTCAAGATCATCGACCGCCGCGCGGTGGGCAAGACGCTCAGCCTGGGCGAGTATGGTCATCGCGAGGCCCACGACGCGCGAACGCACGGCCAGACGGGCGATCGGCCGGTCGAGTCGCTGCGGCGGTTCATGATCTACAACCACTACGTCTTCGGGCTCGGCGGGTCGTGGACGGCGTCGTGGTGTTGGCGGGACATGCCCGATTGCGTCTTCCCGTGGGGTATGACGTGGGTCGATCAACTGCCCAAGCCCGTGCTGCAGGCGTACCGCAACATCACGCTGACGAGCCGATTCATCGAACCCCGCTACGTCGCACCGCGTGTGTGGCTGATTCTGCCGGACGCCCATCGGCTCGGCCCCATGTGGAGCGAGATTCACGCCGCTATCGAACGGACGATCGACGCACTGCTCGGCCTCCGCGTCGAGTTCGGTGTGCTTCGCGAGCGGGACATGGTCGAGGGCGTGCTGGCCAAGCAGACCGAGCTCGGCAGTCCGGCCGTCCGCAACGAACCGATCCTGATCTGGCCGATACCGTATTGCCCGGACGATGCGACGTTTGTGGCCGTTCGACGTGCGGTCGAGGAGGGCGCGGTGCTGTACGCCTCCGGCGATCTCGTGTTCGATGAGCAGCGGAGGCCGACGAAGCTCGAGCGGCTTGCGGCGCTGGGGCTGCACTTCGCGGAGCACCCACTGCCACCGATGTCGAGGCATATGGGCGCCTTACTTCGCCTGTCCGTCGGCAGGGGGCGAGTCCTCTTCATGAGTGCGCCGGTGCAATTCCATGATTCCGACCGGCTTGTCGATCATCTCGACGGCGTGCTCGACTTGGCGGGCGCCCCGCGGATCCCCGTCGAACCGCAACATCCGGACCTGCACGCGATGGTCACGCACGGCCGGGGCATGACGGTCCATCACGCGGTCAACCATGGCACGCCGCGCGAGCCGTACTTCAGCGTGGCCGGAACAACGGTGCGACTACCACTCGCCGCGCCGGGTTGGGGCTTGGTCGCCGTCAACGATCGCGACGAGGTGATCGGCGTGCAGGCGCAGGGGCCCGTCCGCGTCGGCAATCGCCAGCTCGTCGACGCGTCCCACGACGTGACGGTGATCGCCGTCGACGGCGTCGATCTCGGTAGATCGAAGCGGCTGCTCGTCATGCCGTCGTTTGCGGGCAAGGTGACGATCGCCACGTCGGCGACATGGAGGCGGCCGGTCGCGACCGTCGGCGAGGTCGTGGACGGACGGTTCCAGGCGTATCGTTCGCCCCTGCTTGACGCATCGCACGGGGCGCTGAGACTGGATGTCGCACCCTGCGAGGCCCTCACGCCGGTGCTTATCACCGAGCAGGACGATGCGGGCGCCGCAGGCGAGCTCATCGCCGCGCTGTTGACCTTGGGAGAATAGTGACTAGGAAGGAAGGACTCGGACATAGGCAGGGGGCAGCAGGGACCAGCGAGTTAGGGTTCGGGGTGGAGACGTCGACACGTCACTCGACCTACCACACCACTCGGAGATACCACCATGACCGATTCATTCACACGACGCGACATCCTCCACCTGGCCGGGGCCGCGACCGCCGGCGCGGTGTGTCCTCACGTCGCCGGGGCCGCCGGCATCACGGGACGCGCCCTTCGCATCGGCGTGATCGGCACGGGCAACCGCGGGCAATACCTCTCGCGAGTCCTACTGAGGCACGGCGGCGTCGACTTCCCCGCCGTGTGCGACATCGTGCCCGACAAGGCCAAGCACACCGCCGGCTTCCTCTCCAAGCATCAGAGCAAGCCGACCGAGACCTACACCAAGGGACCGAAAGACTACCTCCGTATGCTCGGGCGCGACGACCTCGACGCCGTGCTCGTGGCCACGCCCATGCAGCTCCACGCGCCGATGTCCGTCGCGGCCATGAGGGCCGGTCAGCATGTCCTCAGCGAGGTCGGAGCCGCCTGCACGCTCGAGGAATGCTGGGACCTGGTCCGCACCGTCGAGCAGACCCGCAAGACCTTCATGATGGCCGAGAACTGCTGCTATTACCGCGACGTCATGGCGATCCTCAACATGGTCCAGGCGGGCCTGTTCGGCGAGACCACCTACGCCGAGTGCGGCTACATCCACAACTGCCGCTGGCTTAGCTTCAACAAGGATGGCTCGCTCACCTGGCGCGGCAGACTCCACACCGACTTCCTCGGCAACCTCTACCCCACCCACGCCATCGGTCCCGTCGCCCAGTGGATGGGCATCACGCGGACCGACCAGTTCAAGACGCTGACGGCCGTGTCGAACGAGCCGCTCTGCCACAAGATCTACGCCGAGCGCAAGTACGGCAACGACGCACCCGGCGCCAAGGCCGAGTGGATCGCGGGCGACCGGACAAACTCGCTGATCCAGTGCGCTAGCGGCGCGATGATCGACATCCGCTACGACACGTCCTCACCGCGACCCCACCCGAGCACGACCCACTACCGTCTGCAGGGCACCAAGGGGGCCTACGTCTACGAGGACCGTCACATCTACCTCGAGGGCAAGACCAAGGGCAACACGTGGGACGCGATCGACCCGTACCTGGCCAAGTACGAGCACGACCTCTGGAAGAAGTGGGGCAAGCAGGCCAGCGGAGCGGGGCACGGCGGGGCCGACTACTTCACCACCCGCATGTTCATCGAGACGCTCCGCACGGGCGGCTGGCCGCCTATCGACGTCTACGACGCCGTGGCCTGGAGCAGCATCATGCCGTTGTCCGGCGCGTCGGTGAAGGCCGGCGGCGCACCGCAGGCATTCCCCGACTTCATGAAGAACGCGATTCGGCCGAAGGGATGAGGGCGGCTAAGCTGCCTGCAACAGAGAATCTCCAGTGTGGCACGGCCGCCCCCGGCCGTGGAAATCGACCAGCCCAGATGAGGGCGGCTCGGTCACATGGCGCGGCCCCATGCGACTTGTCTGCTACCCTCGCAAGCGGTTCAGTGCCACCTCCCACCTCGCATGATGGGCTCACCCCGGGGGCGAGACTCCCGCCGAGCCCCGATGAATGGGGAAGGCGCTCGGTTCACCAGGCGCCCGGCCGTGCGCCGCTGGCTCGACCACTGGCACCATCTGAAACAGCGCACGAAGGTCGCCGTCCAGGGTGTCAACCAGGAAGGGATTGGGATCTGGGGTACGCGAGCCACGGATGGAAAACGGGAACGCCACTCCTCTGTTCGTCCGAGGTGCGCCCCCTTCTCGCGTCGGGCTGTGCTGACTCGCGGCCGCCTACCAGTCGGCCAGCTCGGCGCGGCGTTGCCGGTCGTCCCGTATCGCCCAGACCAGCGTGACTACGATGCCGATCAGCATCAGCACGGGCAAGAACACCGCCGACTTGCCTGCCAGGACGTACGTGGATGTCGAAGCTGCGAGCATCGCCTGCGCTCCGGTGGAGGTCCTTCCGCCCAGCGGTCAGGGCCCAAGTCGACCCATCGAGCCCGGACCTGCCTCATGCTAGCGGCGTCAGGCCAACCGGTCAACGAGCGTTGCCGCCACCGAAGCGTGCGAGCCCAAACGCTTGCCCAACCTTTCCTTGAACTGAACCCGCTCTCGGACTATCCTAGTGATTTCTGTTGGACCTCGGGATGGACCGCCGTACGCGCGGACGGCAGGACCCGGGCCGATGCACGGTCCGTCTGATAGACAACCCGGCGAGCTCACCGACAGCCAACGCGTTCTAGAGAGGGAGCGGATTCGATGCAACATTGGCGCGCAGCCTCCTTGCCCACCGACCAGAAGCTGGGCCTGGGTATCGACCTCGGCTCGATCAGCCTGGATCTGGCCATTACCGACCTTGAAGGACACCTCCTCGCGGCCTCCTACGACCGCCACCAGGGCCGCCCCATCGAGACCACCCTCGAAGCCCTGGAGGAGCTCTTCCAGAAGGTGCCCGCCGACCGTTTCGACTACGTCGTCGGCACCGGCTCGGCCGGGCGGCTCGTCGCCGAGCTCATGGGCATCCCCTTCGTCAACGAGCTCATCTGCCAGGCCATCGCCATCAAGCGGCTGCATCCCGACGTCCGCACCCTGATCGAGATGGGCGGCCAGGACAGCAAGATCCTCTTTCTGCCCCCCACCGCCGACCCGGCCAAGCCGATCAGCGATTTCGCGATGAACACCAACTGCGCTGCCGGCACCGGCAGCTTCCTCGATCAGCAGGCCAGCCGCCTCGGCGTCAACATCGAGGGCGAATTCGGCCAGCTCGCCATGAAGTGCGAATTCCCGCCCCGCGTCGCCGGACGATGCAGCGTCTTCGCCAAGAGCGACATGATCCATCTCCAGCAGCAGGCCACACCCGTGCACGACATCGTCGCGGGCCTCTGCCTCGGTCTGGCCCGAAACCTCAAGAGCAACCTCGGTCGCGGCTACGAGTTCGCCAAGCCGATGGCCTTCGTCGGCGGCGTGGCCGCCAACAAGGGCGTCGTGCACGCCCTCGAGACCGTCTTCGACCTCGACCACGGTGAGCTGATCGTCCCCGACTGCCACGGCATCGCCGGGGCCTGGGGCACCGTGCTCACCTGGATGCGCGAGGCCAAGCCCAGCCCACTACCCGAAGACGCCCTCGGCAACCTCCGGGATCACCTCAACCGCGAGGCGACGATCGGCCACCGGCTCGAGCCGCTCAAGCTCCTCGCCGAGGGCGACCCCATCAGCCGCGTCTGGACCGCCGATGAGATGCGCGACGCCCGCAACGGCGACCTGCTCGACGCCTATCTCGGCATCGACGTCGGCAGCATCAGCACGAACGTCGTCGTCACCGACGGCGGCGGAGAGGTCTACGCCAAGGCCTACCTCATGACGGCCGGCCGGCCGCTCGAAGCCGTCCGACAGGGCCTCAGCATGGTGGGCGAAAAGGTCGCCAACCAGGTCCGCATCAAGGGCGTGGCCACCACCGGCAGCGGGCGCTATCTCACGGGCGACTTCGTCGGGGCCGACCTGGTCATCAACGAGATCACCGCCCAGGCCACCGCGGCCGCCCTGATCGATCCCGAGGTCGACACGATCTTCGAGATCGGCGGACAGGACAGCAAGTACATCAGCCTCGACAACGGCGTCGTCGTCGACTTCGAGATGAACCACGCCTGCGCGGCCGGTACGGGCAGCTTCCTGGAGGAGCAGGCCGAGCGGCTCGGCATCAACATCAAAGAGGAGTTCGGCTCGCGGGCCCTGTCCAGCGATTCCCCCATCCGCCTCGGCGAGCGCTGCACCGTCTTCATGGAGTCCGACCTGCTCAGCTACCAGCAGCAGGGCGCCGAGACCGACGACCTCGTCAGCGGACTCAGCTACTCCATCGTCAGCAACTACATCAACCGCGTCGTCGCACACCGTCGCATCGGCGAGCGGATCTTCTTCCAGGGCGGCACGGCCTTCAACAAGGGGGTCGTCGCCGCTTTCCAGCAGTACACCGGGCGCCCCGTCCGCGTGCCCGACCACCACGAGGTGACCGGCGCGATCGGCGCGGCCCACCTCGCCAAGCTCCACCAAGACCGCGAAGGCCACGACGAAAGCCAGTTCCGCGGCTTCGACCTCGTCAACGTGCAGTACGAGGTCAAGAGCTTCGAGTGCGAGCACTGCGCCAACAACTGCGAGATCAAAGAGGTCATCATGCCCGGCCGCGACCCGCTCTATTACGGCTCGCGCTGCGACCGCTACAACCTCAAGAAGGAATCCAAGAAGGAGCAGAAGCTGCCCGACCTGTTTAAGGAACGGCAGAAGATGCTCGTGAGGCACTGCAACCTCCCCGACCAGCCGATCGAGGGCGCGCCCACCGTCGGCATACCGCTCATGCTATCCAACATGCAGCTCGCCCCGTTCTGGTCGACGCTGCTCGGCAAGCTCGGGCTCAACGTCATGCTGAGCCCGCTCAGCAACAAGCGGATGATCCACGAGGGCGTCGAGGCCGTGCTCAGCACGCCGTGCTTCCCCGTCAAGATCGCCCACGGCCACGTCCTCAACCTGATCGCCAAGGGCGTCGATTACCTTTGGGTGCCCAGCGTGGTCAGCATGCCGAAGGAGGACGTCGACACGGCCGACCGCAACCAGCTCTGCCCCTACGTGCAGACGATCCCCTACCAGCTCGACGTCGCGCTCGAACGACAGCTCGCCGACGTCAAGATGCTCAAGCCGGCGGTGCGGTTCCAGCACGGTCGCCGCGTCCTGCTCAAGTCCCTCGAGCCGCTCTGCCAGGAGTTCGGCGTTTCCAAGGGCCGGCTCAAAGAGGCCGTCCTCGCCGCCGAGCAGGCCATGGCCGGCTTCGAACGCGACATGGAGGCCCGCGGCCGCGAGATCCTCGCCTCCCTCGACGGCTTCCAGGCCGAGCGCAACGTCATCATCGTCGGCCGACCCTACAACAGTTGCGACCCCGGGGCGTGTCTCGACATCCCGGCCAAGCTCCGCAAGAAGAACGTCCTGCCGATCCCCATGGAGATGCTCGACCTCACCGACGGCGTCGTCCAGGGCGACCGCGTCTACAAGGACATGTACTGGAAGTACGGCCAGCGGATCCTGCGATCGGCCAAGGTCATCCGCGACAACCCCAAGCTCAACGCGATCTACATCTCGAACTTCAGTTGCGGACCCGACAGCTTCATCACGCACTTCTTCAAGCGCGCGATGGCGCCCAAGCCCTGCCTGTTGCTCGAGATCGACGAGCACTCGGCCGACGCCGGCATCGTCACGCGGCTCGAGGCCTTCCTCGAGAGCCTCAAGAACGCCAAGATCGACGCGCCCAGCGGCGGGGTCTCCCTCTATCCCGAAGGTCAGGACAAGTTCACCGACCGCAAGCTCTATGTGCCCTACATGGGCGACGGGGCCTACGCCATCGCCGCCGCGTTCCGCGGCATGGGGCAGGACACCGAGGTCATGCCCGTCACCGACAACGAGGCCCTCGAGCTCGGCCGCCGCTACACCTCCGGCAAGGAGTGCCTGCCCTGCACCATGACCGCCGGCGACATGCTCAAGATGTGCCGCCAGCCCGACTTCGATCCCGAGAAGACCGCCTTCTTCATGCCCGGCGGGTCCGGCCCGTGCCGGTTCGGCATGTACAACTGCCTCCACAAGATGATCCTCAAGGACACGGGCGTCGACGTGCCCATCCTCGCCCCGTCGCAGGACCGCAACTTCTACTCCCAGCTCAACGTCTTCGACAAGGACCCGAGCCGCCTGGCCTGGAACGGCATCGTGGCCTGCGACATCCTCCTCAAGGCACGGCTGGCCTTGCGACCGTATGCGAAGGTCACCGGCGCCGTCGACGAGGTCTACCATGCGGCCCTCAAGGGGCTTTGCGACGTCCTCGAACGCGCCGCCGGCGAGGCCGAGATCGCGCGCTTTATGCAGTCCACCGCCCGGGAGTTCGCGGCCGTCGAGGTCGACCGAAGCGAACGCAAGCCCCGCATCGGCATCGTGGGTGAGATCTACATCCGCAGCCATCCGTTCAGCAACAACTTCGTCATCGAGCAGCTCGAGGCCCTCGGCGCCGAGACCACGCTCGCCAGCGTCGGCGAATGGATGTACTACACGAACCTGACGCGCAAGGAGGGCGCCTTCCGCGAGCGCGACTGGCGCGAGTGGCTCAACAACTTCCTCAAGGACCGCGTCCAGCACGGCATCGAGCACAAGCTCGCCGATCCTTTCGTGCCGATCCTCGGCAAGGAGGTCATCGAGCCGCCGACCCAGTCGCTGCTCGAGCTGGCCGCGCCGTACATCGCGCCGACCTTCGAGGGCGAGGCCGTCATGTCCATCGGCAAGATCATCGAGTTCGCCGAGCACGGCTGCCACGGCGTGGTGAACGTCATGCCGTTCACGTGCATGCCCTCGACCATCGTCAGCGGCGTGATGCGCAAAGTGACGCGCGACGCGCTCGGCGGCATGCCGGCGATCGGCATCAGCTACGACGGCCAGCAGGATCCGGCCCTGCACACCCAGCTCGAGGCCTTCGTGCACCAGGCGCGGGCGTATCAGCGAGGCAGGGCGGCCAAGGGCCACGATCCGGCGCTCGCCCACAGCCACGCATGACCCGCGTTTCACGACGGGTTCGGTCCCAGCGGCTCTCCGCTCCCGTTAAGGCGCCGCTTTTTATTGTCGCATGGACGGTTCGGTAGTTGATGAAGCCAAAGCTAACCGCTTCAATACACGCACTATGTCCGACGACCCCTCCGCCAGCACCCCGGAACGCCGTTACGACTTCGACCGGGTCGTACGCATCATCATCACCGCCGTCACCGTCATCGGACTCTACTGGCTCGTGCGGTTCCTCTCGGATGTCCTGCTGCCCTTCGTCGCCGGCATCTTGCTGGCCTACCTCATCAACCCCCTCGTCCTCCAGCTACAGAAGCGTATCCCCAACCGGACCGCCGCCGTCCTCATTACCGTCTCGGCGTGCCTGGCCGTCGTCGTCATCGCCTTCGCGATCCTCATACCCGTCGTCTCTCATGAGATCGCCGACTTCGGCCGGCTGATCACCAGCTTCCGCAGCGGCAGCACCACCATGCCCACCGCCCAATCGATGCGGGTCGCTCTGGACGAATACATCGCCGAGCAGGACAACCCCACCTACAAGAGCCTCCTCCTCCAACTCCGCCAGGACTTGATGGAGACCGACTTCAACGCCGCGATCATCGATTCCGTCAAACGCGTCGCCCCCACCGTCTGGGGGCTCCTCAGCGGCGCCGCCAGCCTCCTGCTCGGAGCGGGCGTCCTGCTGATCGTCCTGCTCTACACCGTCTTTCTGCTCATCGACTACACCAGGTGGGCCGACACGTGGAAGGATTACCTTCCGCCCAAGCACAGGACCAGCATCGCCGGCTTCATCGACGAGTTCTCCGAAGCCATGCGCGTCTACTTCCGCGGCCAGTTCATCGTGGCCTCCCTCGTCGGCGTCCTGTTCGCCTTCGGCTTCTGGCTGATCGACCTCCGCATGGGTATCCTGCTCGGGCTCTTCATCGGCGCCCTCAACATGATCCCCTACCTCCAGACCATAGGCCTGGTCCCCGCCCTCCTGCTCGGCGTCGTCCGGGGCATCGAGACCGGCTCCGGCGTCGCCCTCTCCGTCATCTTCGTGCTGCTCGTCTTCGCCGTGGTCCAGACGATCCAAGACGCCCTGCTCGTGCCCGTTATCATGGGGCAGCGCACCGGTCTCAGACCGGCCCTGCTGTTTCTCGGCATCTTCATCTGGGGGAAGCTGCTCGGCTTCCTGGGCCTGATCATTGCCATTCCCATGACGTGCCTCGGCCTGGCATGGTATCGTCGGTTCGTCTTGGGCCAATCCGGTGCGCGCGCCATCGGCCCCGATCGACCCCATACCACCGGCGACGAGCAACCCCAGCACCACCCGACCGACGCCGTCACTGCCGACCAGAACCCGCTACGAGGAGAATCCTCGCCTGATGCCCCGCCCGCCCCAGCCGACGGAGACACCGACACCCCCTCCGACGACGCCGACTGACCACGTCAGCGAGCATCGCCCAAGCACCCATCGGCTCCCCATCCATGCACGGGGCGACCCGCAGGGCCGATCCCCGGACTGGACCTCAGCCCTTCGGCTGAGTACAGTATCTAGTGATAGCAGGATGTGACGTCGCCCGCATGACTGGTCGGTATCCGATTCAGGAGGAACAGGCCGGACCGAACACCGGCCGGTGGGACCGATCGGCACGACTCTCCCCCACCGATGGTCTCCCCATAACAGGAGCCGTGCCCATGCACTGCCATACCCAGCGTCTCGCCGTGTACTTCGTGGCCTTCGGTCTGGCCTGTCTTGCCGCCGTCGACCCGGCCCGTGCCGAGATCGTTGACATCTCCGGCGTCGTCGAGACCCGTGTCACCGAGCTGCTCAACGGCCAACCGACCAACGTCGACTCGTCCATCGAACGGTATCCCGAGACGACCGGCGTGCTGCCGATGACCGTCGAGTCCGGCATCACCGATGCGACCCCCTCGACCGTGCAGGGCATCGGCCTGGCCCTGAGCCGGCTGAAGGACCCCCGCGGCACGACCGGACCGGTCCCCGAGGAGCTCAATCTCGATGCGGCGGCCTACGCCGGCTTCCCCAGCACCAGCTTCGACGTGGCCAGCTCCGTCACGGAGGCCCGACGCATCCGCACCGACTTCCAGCTCGGCGGTCCCGCCGAGGGCGAGGAAGGCCGCTTCTTCAGCAACTTCTACATCCAGGGCCTCCTGCTGGCTGTTTCCCAAAGCGACGATCGCGATCTGACCGGCCTGCGTGCCGAGGTTCGCGTGATCGTCGTTCACGAGCGGCCCGGCCAGGATCCCATCACCCGACTGGACGCGGCCTACATGCTGCTCGGCCAGCCCGACGGCACCATCGCCCTGGCCTTGGCGGGTCGAGCCGAGCCCGGCAAGGTGGTCGAGCAGGATCTCGCGCCGTTCATCAGCGACTTCGCCTCGGCACGGGTCGCCCTGTTCCCCAACGTCAACCTGCAATACGATTACGAAGCCACCATCGGGCAGGAATCCACCCTGATCGCAACGCTCAAGGTCCACCTCATCGCCCTGCCGGACGGAACGGGGGTGGGGGCGGCCTTCGGCATGCCAGGCGACAAGATCGGACTCGCCGTTGATTCCGTCCTCGGCGGATCGACCGGAACCAGCACCGTCCAGGCCATCAATACCCAGATCGCCAACCTGCCTGCCACCTCGGTCCAGCCCCTGACCAATCCGGACGCAAGCGGCCTGCTGGCCCTGCTACCGGGCTTCTGCGGTTCGTTCGGGGTCATCGCGAGCATGGCCCTGCTGGCTATGATGTCGTGGACGGGCCTGCGCCGCCGCGACTAGACGCCCACCGGCTCGGGCCGGCGTCTTGGCCCTTGACCGGACAGCTCATAGACGTAAGCCAGCACCTCGGCCACGGCCTTGTAGAACTGCGGCGGGATCTCGTCGCCGACCTCGCACGTACGATAGAGCGCCTGGGCCAGCGGCTTACGCTCGACGATGGGCACGCCGTACTCGATCGCAATCTGGCGAATCTGCCGGGCCAGGAAGTCCTGGCCCTTGGCCAGGACGCGAGGGGCGTCCATCGTGTCCGAGTCGTACTTGATCGCGATCGCCAGTTCGGTGGGGTTCGTCACCACCACGTCGGCCTTGGGCACGTCCGCTCGGAGCCGCTGCTTCGTGAGCTGCATCTGGACGCTCCGTTGCCGCTGTTTGACGATCGGATCTCCCTCCATCCGACGCATCTCTTCCTTGACCTCCTGCTTGGTCATCTTCAGGTCACGCTCGTGCTTATAGCGTTGATACGCATAGTCGATAATGCCCAGGATCAGCAGGATGATCCCCAGCCGAAGCGACAGGCTGAACACCAGTTCCGTCGCCAGCCCCAGGATCAGCCAGTGGTCGAGGTTGATCGCGAACACCACCTCGCGGATCTGCTCCCGCAGGGTTACGTACGCCACGGCCCCGATGATGCCCAGCTTTAACAGGCTCATCCCCAGCCGGACGAACGCGCTCATGGAGAACAGCCGTGCGGCCCCTTTGATGGGGTTCAGCTTGCCCAGGTCCGGCGTCAGCGGCTTCAACGTCAAGAGTAGCCCTACCTGAAAGTACTGGACCAGCAGTGCCAGAATCACCAGCACCACCATTAGGGGCAGGACCACACCGGCCAGCACCTTCGCGGCATACCGAGCAAGCTCCGGGATCTGATCCGTCGTCACCGGCACGACGTCGTTGCCACCGAGGTAATAGCCCAGGGCGTTCAACAGCTCCCGCAGGATGTCCTGGCCCATGATCTCCAGCGCGACCATGCCCCCCAGCAGGAGTACGGCCGCCCCCAGGTCCTGGCTCTTGGCCACCTGGCCCGAATCCCGCGCTTCGGTCCGACGTCGCGGGGTTGGGGCTTCGGTCTTTTCGTCCTTGTCCGCCGGCATCAGACTTGCCCGCTCAGCATGGCCTGCACGGCCTGCATCGTGTCAATCATCGCGTCCACGAGAAGGTCCTGGGCGTTGTTCACCGTCACCGCGGCCATCAGAAGCGCCGTCGACGAACGCACGCTGAATCCCACCGCCAGGATGTTCAACTGCGGCACCGTCCGGCTGATGAAACCCATCGCCAGCGTCACCAGGAACAGGGCCGTCAAGGCTGGTCCGGCCAGCCGAACCGCCACCACGAAGGCGCTCGTGATCAAACCACACATCAGCTTGACGATCGACGGCGTCACCTCGAACGTCAGCGGTGGCACGAGCGCGAAGCTCTCCACCACGCTGCGCACCACGGCGACGTGGCCGTCCATCATCAAGAAGATCCCCATCATGCCCATGTAGATGAGCTGGCCCAGCGGCGTGGTCTGTGTATTCAGCCCCGGGTTGAACACGCGACCCAGCGCCAGACCGCCTTGCTGTGCGATCATCAGCCCACCGACCTGCGTGGCCACGAACGGCAACGTCAGGGCCAGACCGATCCCCAGCCCGATCATGATCTCGCCGAGCACCCCGGCCAGAACGACCGGCAACGTGAGCTCACCCGGCAGCGTCGGTTGGGCCAGCGGGTAGCACATCACGGCGATCGCGAAGGCCATACCGACCTTAGCCGCCCTCGGCAGGGCCGTCGAGCTGTACAAGGGCGATGCGATGGCCAGGCCCGCCACGCGAAACAGCACGAGCAGAAAGCCCGGCAGCATCAAGGGCACGTTGAGCAGGTCGTACGGCATCGTGCTGAGCTTCTCGGGGCCTCCGGAGCGAAGGAGGTCGTCGGCGCCTTCGCGGTCCGCTCCCGCGTCAGAACGGCGGTGTGCTGAGCATCTCCCGCGCGTATTCCACCATCCTTGTGGCCAGCCAGGGACCCAGAAACATGGCTGCCAGGGCCATGGCGATGATCTTCGGCACGAACGTGAGCGTCTGCTCCTGGAGCTGCGTCATCGCCTGGAACACGGCGATGGTCAGGCCCACGATCAAGCCCATCAGCAGCACCGGGCTGGCGACAATCAGCACGAGAATCAGGGCGTCTCGTCCCAGGTCCAGTGCCGTCGTCAAGTCCATCGATACAACCCTTTCCGACCGGGTCCGCGGGTCGACGTTCCTCGACCGCGATCACCACGACCGTCGTCCGCCTAATGAAAGCTCATCAGCAACGCGCCCACCACCAGATGCCAACCGTTGGCCAGCACGAACAGCACCACCTTGAACGGCAGGGAAATCAGGACCGGCGGCAGCATCAGCATGCCCATCGAGATCAGGATCGTCGCGATCACCATGTCGATGACCAGAAACGGCAGGTAGAATCGGAACCCCATCGTGAACGCGACCTTCAGCTCGCTCAACACGAACGCCGGCACCAGCACCGTCGTCGGCACCTGTTCCCACTGCAACAGCGTCTCGTCGCTGATCGGCTCGCCCGCGCGGTACTCCATCAGCATGAACACGCTATCCTCATTCTCGGCATTCTCGATCTGCCGGATCATGAACTCGCGCATGGGCGCAGCCGCCGCGTCCAGCGCCTCACGCTGAGACAGCTTCTGATCCAGATACGGAACCAACGCCTCGCGATGCACGCGCTGCCACGTCGGCGCCATGACCATGAACGTCAGGAACAGCGACAGCCCCGAGATGACCTGCCCCGGCGGCAACTGCTGCGTGCCCATGGCCTGCCGGAGCATCGCCAGGACCACCATGATCCGCGTGAAACAGGTCGTCAGGATCAGGATCGACGGCGCCAGCGCCAGCACCGTCATGATCGTCAGGATCTGAAGCGTGGATACCACGCCGCGTCGATCGCGCGCGGCCGGCAACACCTTCGTCAAGTCGGGAACCCCATAGGGATTGGTCGGGCTACCGCCCCCCACCGTCCCGGACTCGCCGGTCGGCGTTCGAGCTAGCAGATCAGCGCTGCCGGGCGAGCCGGCCGGGCTCTGCAAATCAGGAGGGATCGCGGTCGGCGTTTGCGCAGCGGCAGGGGCCGCCACGGCGACCAGGTAGACAGCCGCCGCCACGACCGCGGTTCGAGAGCATCCATGCTCCGGGGACATGCGCTACTCCTTAGCGCGTTACGATGTCTGGCCCCATCCGGCAAGGCCTCAAAGCGGCGACCTCACGCCACGGCGATGGTGTTGCGGTCGTCCTGCGAGGTATCGGGACCAGGCGGCTCCTCGTCGCGTCCTCCCCGACGGCGCAACTTGTCGAGCAAGCCGCTGATCTCCAGCCGTGCTCGCGCATAGCGGGACCGATCGTCCTCATCCAGAGGGATCTCGGACACCGCCGCCTCCTCCTCGTCCACGTAAGGCTCGTACGACGCGGCTTCGCTGGAGAAGAGCCTGTCGAAGCTCGCGGCCGCCTCCCGCGTCCGACGTGTCGTCAGCTCCGCCACCATGTCCGGATCGTCGATCGTGCTCAGCGCCGTGATCTGGTCGGGCGTCACGCCCACCACCACAAGCTGTCGCCCAAGCCGAATCACGCACACGCTCTGCTTCGAGCTCAGCGCCAGTCGAGAGACCATCTCCATATTCTCGTCGCCGCCGCCTACCGCCATCCGAAGCCGCCCGCCCCACCGCTTCAGCCCCAGGGCCATCAGCATGATCAGCCCGAGCACGACGCCCAGGGCCCACAGGCCGTCGGTCAACCAACCGCTCTGGGCCTTACGAGGCTCTTGACGGGTCTCCCCCCGAGTCAGCCAGCTCCGGCCGCGACGTTGAATGGCCTGGCTCTCGATCGCCGGCCGCGAGCGAGCCCCTTCCACGCCCGAGACCGACGACGACGAACCCGCCGTCACCCGGTCGGACGTCTCGCCTGCAGGTACCGCCTCAGCCGGACCTCCACCGGCCTGTGTCACCGCCGGTACCGCCCCCGACCCGGCCGATCCGTTCGGCGCATCCTGGGCCGCCGCCGGCAGCGCATAGACCGATAACAGGGTCACCGTCCCGCAGATGAGCCCGACTTGCCTGCGTCCTTGCGTCATCGATGTCACCCTTGGGAAAAGCGGATACCGGCGCTAACTTCGAATGGCCTCGCCCTGCTGAGACACGATCTCGTTGATCCGCACACAGAAGTTGTCGTTGAGAACGAGCACCTCGCCCCGAGCCACCAGCCGATCGTTCACCAGCACATCCACCGGGTCTCCGGCCAGCTTGTCGAGCTCCACCACCGAGCCGTCTCCGAGCTGAAGGATGTCTTCGACCAACATCCGAGTCCGGCCCAGCTCGATCTTCACGTTCAGGTCGACGTCCTCGAGGAGGTTGATGTCGCCCTCGGCTCCCGGAACCAACTCACTGATCGCCGCGGCGAAGTCCGGCATGTCCGCCGGCTGAGCACCAGGTGGGGGAGGAGTCGGAGTCCGGGCCACGGCAGCCGGCTCGGCTGAACCGGAGGTCTTGTCCGTCTCGATCGCGTCGGCCATCGCCGCAGCGATATCGTCGAAGGGGTTGCCCGCCGAGTCGACTCGTTCGTCGGATTGGTTTCCAGCGTCGGACATGCCCGCAATCGGATCTCCACCGCCGAGAGCTGCGTCGATGGCGGCCTGGTCCAGCTCGCCCGAACCGGCATCGTCACCGCCGCCGAGACCAGCACCGGCCAGTGCGGCGTCGATGTCCGCCTGGCTCAGGTCGCCCGGGTCTTGATCCCCGCCGCCGCCCAAGGCCGCATCGATGTCCGCCTGGCTCAGAAGGCCATCGGCCCCAACATCTTCTGCGGCGTCGCCGGGCGGTGCTTCCTCGGCTGCGTCCTCGTTCTTGGCGGCTTCCAGCGCAGCATCAATCTCGTCCTGAGACATGAAGCTGCTCATCCCGCCTTCGTCTGCCATGTGCGCGTCCTTCCCTGGACTTCTAACAACACGATCCTTCGGTCATCGTCGGCAAACCCGACCCGCGAGCATTAGCCGAACGACAGACACCTCACATGTCCGCCCGTAAAGGCGTCCATCTGGGTATTAAAATTTGATCCAGAATCTTCTCATCGCCCAGGATCTTGTCCAGCTCCGCCTTGATCTGCCGACGGATCATCACCAGGCCGGGCTCCTCCAACTGCTGCGGATCGGCCGTCCGAATCAGGTAGCTCAGCCGGTCGCGAATGGCGTTGTCATGGTTGGCCAGCTTGCCCTCCACTTCCGGCTTGTAGGTTTCGGGGGTCTTGCCTTCCGGCACGTTGATGGTGGCGGCCACCTCGATGTCGTACAGGTACGTCTTGCCGGTCTTGCGGTTCGGGACCTTGATCTTGACGATCGGCACCTCGGGCTTGGCCGACGAGGCGTCCTTGTCCTTGCCCACGATGCCATCGCCCGCGGCCGCCTGCTCCGGGCCTGAGCCGAACATCTTCATCCCCACGTACAGCCCTACTCCCTCGAGCACCATCACGCCCAAGACGAGGCCGCCCACGAGGATCTTCTTCTTGCCGTCACCCCCGCCTGCAGCGTCCGGCGCGGCTGCCTGTACTGCTTCAGTAGGCTCTTCAGCCATCAGCTAGGACTCCTGTCCGGCCATGGACGACGCCCCGACCAAGTCGCTGACCAGGGCCTCGGTCACAATAATCTCCACACGACGGTTCTTCGCGTGCTTCCGCTCCTCGTACGCCTGCGTCTGGATCGGCTCGCGGCTGCCGCATGCCATCAGTCGGATCCGCTCGGGCCGGATGCCGCTCGTGATCAGCAGGTCCGCCAGCGCCTTGGCGCGCGCGTAGCTCAGATCCATGTGGTCGGCGAACGGCGAGTCCTCGGGCAGCGGCTCCAACGACGCATGACCGCGGACCTCGATCTTCGTCGTGTGCCCGCGGATCTCACGGGCCATTGAGGCCACCACGTCCTTTGTACGATCACGCGGCGTGGCGCTGCCGCGTTCAAACTCCAGAACCCCACCGGTGATCCGCAGGCCCTCTCGAACCTGCTCCACCCGGTACTCCTTGCCCTCCAGCCCCTCCTCCTCCGTATCCCCGATGTTCTTCACGCGGTTGGGGATGATCAGATTCTCCAGCCGCTCCATCATGGTGTTCTTGCTCGGCGAGATCGTCGGTACCGAGCCCATGCTGTTTTCGTACCCCAACGCCTCCTTGATGCTCTGGACCACCTCCATGAACTGGACCTCGTTCATGGTGCTCATCGCCACGAGCATCACGAAGAAACAAAGCAGCAGGCTCATCATGTCACCATAGGTGACCATCCATTCCGGAGCGCCGCCGCTCTTTTGCCGCTTCTTGGCCACGGACCTATCCTTCGCCGTCCCGCCCCGAGCGCAACGCCGGCGGGAGGTACGTCAACAGCTTCTGTTCCACGATGCGCGGGTTGTCCCCCGACTGGATGCTCATCACGCCGCGGATGATGATCGCCCGGTTGAGCATCTCCTCGGCACTGCGAACGCCGAGCTTGTCCGACAAGGGCAGGGCCACCAGGTTCGCCAGCAACGCACCGTACAGCGTCGTGAGCAGGGCCACCGCCATGCCCGGCCCGATCTTGCTCGGGTCGTCCATGTCCTGAAGCATGCAGACCAGCCCGATCAGCGTGCCGATCATGCCGAACGCCGGAGCATACTTGCCCACCCCGTCCAGCAGGGCCTTGCCGTTGGCGTGACGCTCCTCCAGCGCGTCCACCTCGCTGGTCATGATCTGCTCGATGAGCTCGGGGTCCGTCCCGTCGACCGCCATCTGGATGCCCCGGACCACGAACTCGTCGTCGATGTCCTTCACCGTGTTCTCGAGCGACAGAATGCCGTCGCGACGCGCGATCTCCGCGTACCCCACCAGGTCCTGGATCAGCTTCTTCGGATTGGCCGACTTGGTCAGAAAGCAATTCTTGACCACCTTCATCACACCCAGGAAGTCCTTCAGCGGGTTGCTGATCAACGAGGCCGATACCGAGCCACCGATCACGATCGCCACCGACGCCGGGTCGAAGAACCCCATCAGCGTGCTCTTCTGGAGAATGGCCCAGAGGATCAGGCCCGTCCCCACCAGCAGTCCTATGATCGTGGCGATATCCATAGTTCGCGCAAGCCCTTTCCCTTCAGTTCCGCCAGCGCACGATACACCTTACTGTCTAGATCGGTCCGCCTACCGCCCGAGTTAAGCCCCGAGTCCGCAACCCGCTCCCGGGCCGGCGCCCCAGGCACGCCCCTTACGAGTCCTGGAATACTCGTACGCGCCGCGCATGCTCAACCGCTTTGGCCACAACCGCTTCAACACTCTCGGTCACCACGATGTGATCGCCGTTGATCAGCGTCACCATCGTGTCCGGAGTGGCCTCCACGGTCTTAATCAGGTCGCAGTTCACCACAAGGGCGTGACCGTTAAGTCGCGTCAAGCTGATCACCGACGTGTCCCTCGAAGCGGCTCAAGGCCGCAGCCGAAAAGCAGACCGAGGCGGCCGTCCGATAAGGCGCCTCCCGCTGGCCGGGTAGGCCGCACCACCGGACCGCACCGCCGCGGCGTTAAGGTCTTTATCGCTTGCGGGCCCGTGCTTTGCCGGCCTCATGCCGAAGGCGGGCCCGCCGTGCTAGCCCGTCACGTGGCTACCGGGTCAGCGCCAGCAGTTCCCGGATCAGCTCGTCCGAGGTCGAGATGATCCGACCCGACGCGCTGAACCCCGTCGATGCCGTCACCAGACCGATGAACTCACGCGACAGATCCACGTTGCTGAGCTCCAACGCCCCGGCCATGATCCGGCCGGCGCCCAGCGTCAGTGGGGAGGTGATGATCGCCACACCACTGTTGGGACCGAGCGCGAACGTGTTGTTCGTCTCGGCGACCAGACCCTCCGGGTTCGAGAAGTTGGCCAGCGCCACCTGCCCCAGCGTCCGCTGGAGGCCGTTGGTGAACGTGCCCGTGATCGTGCCGTCCGCACCGACGCCGAAGTCCCTCAGCGTCCCCGCCGGAAAGCCGTCTTGTTCGGTCATCACCAGCACCGATTGCGTCGGGTTGCCCGCGCCGGCGTTGGCGCCCGTGGTCAGGCACGTCAGCGACTCGAAGTCCAGCTCGATACCCATCGGGTCCGCCGCGCCGGTCTGGTCGCGATCGACGACGACACTCGTGCCCGAGCCCTGCAAATACTGCCCGAGCTGGTTGAACTGGATCGTGCCCTGACCGATGAATCGGTCCGGGTCCTCCGCCAGGGCCGGTCCGGCCCCGATCAACCGGCCGTCACCCGTGTCGTCGGGCGACTCGCCGTACCACCGCCACATGACACCGTTGCTGTCCTTGGTCTCCATCACCAAGGTCATATCGATGTTGATGCCCTTGCCGAGTGAATCGTAGACCAGGAAGCTCGTGTAGATGCTCTCGCCGTCGGCCTGCTTGCTCTGCGTGAAGCTCAGCGGCACGCTTGTCGCACCGCCGCTGTCCAGGGTGATTCCGGCCGCACCGATCGACAGGCTGTTGTCCTCGCCGTGGTTGCCCACTACGTAGAGCGAACCCGCCGCCGGTTCCCCGGCCGCCCCGGTGCTCACGTACCAGCCGGGGCCCCGCAACGTCGCGGGGTTCGAATCGTCCAACAGCGATCCCGGAGCCGCGGCGTTCTGGTTCAACCCGAACGCCCCGTCCAGCCACGTCAGGTACTCCTCCAGTGTCGTGGCCGCGCCCACCGTGAAGGACGTCTCCACGAAGTCGCGACCGCCTTTCTTGGTGTCCTCCGTGATCGTGATCACGTCCCCGACGCTGAAGAGGGGCGCGCTGACCGGCGGTCCCACCTCGCGCAGGTCGGTCATCAACGTCGCGAGTTGGGCGGGGTTGCCCGCCGCATCGCGCGCCAGCGCCTGGCTGTACAGCACGCTGCCTGTCGTGGCCGGGTCGCCTCCCGCATCGATGTTGCCCTCGAGCTTGGCGTTCTCGGTCTCACTGGCGATGCTCATCGAGCCCACCGGAATCTTCAGGTCGGTCAGCACGCCAGGGATCACGTTGAACTCCTCGTCCACGCTGAACCCCTGCACGTAGAAGCCGTCCTGGCTGACCAGGTAGTTGCTGCTGTTGGTCAGGAACGTCCCGTCCCGCGTGAAGGCCTGCTTGTTATCCGCCTTGCTCAGGATGAAGAAGCCGTTGCCCTCGATCGCCAGGTCCGTATTGACGCCGGTCGTCTCGATCGATCCCGTCTGATGGACCCGCATGACCGAGCCGAGCACCGACCCCAACCCGATCTGGACCGGGTTGCTGCCGCCCTCGCTCGTGTTCGGCGGCGAGCCGGTGCTGTACGTCATCGCGAACTGGTTTTGGAACATGCTCCGACTGCCCTTGTAGGCCGTCGTGTTCATGTTCGAGACGTTGTTGCCGATCGTGTCGATACGAAACTGATTGCTGTTCAGGCCGGTCAGGCCCGTGAACAGGGCTGAGGTCAAACCCATGGGTTGATCTCCACGTCCTATGGGGCCGATTCAGTCGGTCCTCGACCCCCGGAGCCTCCGCGGCGGCGTCCTGCCGACGAGGGCCAGCTCCATCGTTGTCACGTCAGTCGGTCGAGACGAACACCGTCGCATCGATGTTCGTCACGATGCCGTTCTGCATCCGCGCCGGGTCCAACGCCGTCACCACCGTCCGGTTCGGCACGTTGACCACCAGCGCCATGTCGTTCATGACCAGCAGCGAATCGCGCGCCCCGCGCGAAGCGGCCTGATCCGTCGCCCGCGCGATACCCGCCAGCTGCTTGTCATCCAATGCCAGGTTCCGGCTGGCCAGCCGTTTCTGAGCGTGCGAGCTGAACCGCACCTCTCTGGCCTCGGCCAATTCCTCGGCAAACGCAGGGGGCGCGGATGCGGTGGCCGGCTTGCCCGGCGACGCTCCCGTCACCGGCAACGTCCGAGCCACCTGGCTATCGGGGACAGCCGCGCTGTGCGTCATCGCATTACCCCAGTGTGAAACCCAGGTTGAGCCCCTTGTCGTTCGTCAGGCCGAACGTCGCAAGCCGACCCAACGGGTTCGACTGCACCTTGGGCTTCCCGACGGTCTCCGCCGCCAGCTTCAACGCCTCTTCCGGCGTTTCCTCGTCGTCGGAAGTCGGCGGCTCGGCATGCACCTCCGTCATGTCTTCGAGCGGTAGCACCTCACCGTTGTCCAGCTCCAGAACCGCCTTGCCGTTGGATTCGAAGCGGACGCTGGTCACGATACCGTCCTTGTCGTACTCCTTGCCGTCGGAGTCCTCGACCACACCCTTGACGTACTTGCCGATCAGACCGGCCGCTCCGCTGAACCGCTGCTCGTCCGTCATCTGCTGCAACGTCTGCGTCAGGGTGTAGTTCATCTCCATGTCGCGAATGGCCGACATCTGGGTGACCATCGCCTCGTTGCTCATCGGGTTCATCGGATCCTGCTGCTGCAACTGCGCGATCAGGATCTTCATGAAGTCCTCCGAGCTCAGCGAGCTCATACCCTTCGTCGTGGCCGTCTGGCCCGTCGACGTCGAGCCGGTCGCTGATGCTACGCCGCCAACATCGGGCACGCATCACTCCTTGCACGTTGTGCGAGCTGGCGGGAATCTCCGTCCCGGGGTGACCTCCGTCAGGCCACCAGGTCCACCGCCGACTCCGTCGCGGCTGTCGGACTTGCCCCCACGCGTCCCTCGTCGTCGGCCAGAACGATCTCCTCGTCGCTCTCCTCGCTCGAGGCGTCGTCCTCGTCCGACCGTGCGGACACGGATTTGTCTTCTCCGCGCCCCGCTCCGTCCCGTCCGTCGGGATCGCCCGACTGGGCCGAAGCCTGGCCCGAAGCATCCTGGTTCGGTGTGTGCTGCTGTTGCTGCGGTGTCTGCTGCTGATGCTCGCGAGCGTGAGGTGCCTCCGGCACCGCTTCGCGCATCTGTACGTTCGCCCGCTCCACGTGAATGCCTTGCTGCTGCAGCGCCTCACGCAGCTCGTTCAGGCGCCCGGCAAGGGCCTCCCGCCCCGCCGCTGTCTCCGTCTGAATGTTCAGCACCAGGGTGCTGTGACGCATGCGAATGTCGATGCGAACCCGGCCCAGATCCGGCGGATCGAGCTGAAGGCGAACCTGCGAGTCCCGTGAGCCCATATGGGCACGCATCACCCGCGCGATCCGATCCACCGCGTTGTCCGTCCGGGTCCCGCTGCTCGTCTCGACCTGCTGAGAAACCCCGCTGGTCGGCGTGCCGCGCGTGGCCTCCGAAGGCGTAGATGGCCCCGGTGTCGCCGGCGCCTCGATGGTCGCCTGCCCCGTCGTCGTCGTCGCGGCCCCCGTCGCCTGAACGCCGCTCGTCGAGCCGCTCGAAGCCGATGGTGTCGGCGACGCCGATCGTGTCGACTCACCCTTGCCGTCCGCCTGGATCATGAACCGAGCCAGCTGACGCGTCGCCTCGACGGCCAGCGATTGATGCCGCGCCTCGCTGGCCGAATCCCTGGCCGGGGCACTCTCGGCGCCCTCGCCCTTGACCGGCACCGTCGACATCTGCGTGATGAAGCCGCCCGTGATCCGCTTGGCCGGCGGCTGGTCGCTCTGTTTGGCCGAGACGTCCACCTGGCCGTTCGCACGAGCCCGCTCGCCCGCCTCGGCCTTGATCTCGCCCGGCACCATGTCCTTGGCCTGCGGTGCTTGCGATCCCTGCGGAACGACCTCGCCCTTCGAGGACCGCTGCGCATGGTCCTGAGACGCGTCTTGCTGAGGCTGCCGATTCTCCGTCGCAGGCGACGGCATCACCGCCTGCTGCTGCGTCGCCGATGGCGCGGCCTCCTGCGAGGACGCCTTCGTCTGCGTCGACTCCGAAGCCGGCACGGCCTGGGCTGCGGCCTTGCTCGCGGAGTCGCTGGCCTCGGTCGACGCCGTGGACGCCTTCTCTGTCGTCAACTCGGTCTGGCCCGCAGCTTGTTGAATCGGCTGGACCGTCTGCTCCTGGTTCGAGCCCGCCGGCTTCGCCGGCTGCTGCGTCTCGTTCGAGGATCCCTGCGGCGCCTCAGGTTCCTTCGACGCCTGCGATGAAGCCGCCTTGGGACCCGCTCCCTCCTGCATGTCGGCTGACCCTGTCGCCTCCGGGACGACCTCTTGGACCTCCGCCTGCTTCGGCCCCGTCTCTGCCGGAGGTGCGACTGCTCCACCCGACTTGGCGGTCGCCCCCTCTTGCTGGTCTTGGCCCGACGGAGCTTCCGCCGAATCCGAGGCCCTCGCCTCGCCGCTCGTCGCCTCACCCTGAGAGCCTTGGCCGGTCCTGCCGTCTTGCGGTCCCTCGTCATGGGCTTGGCCCGACGAGGCCTCACTGGCGACACGATCTCCTTTCAGTGCCGCAGACTCGCTCGGTTCCGTGCGCGCCTCGGTCGGCCCCACGTCCCCGCGGCTCGCCTGCGATTCCTCACGCCCCGAACGCCGCCGGTCTTGATCATCGTCGCGATCGGTTCGCCGGGTCGTCTCGTCGTCTCGATCGGTCCGGTGGGTCGACTCCTGTCGGTCGTTACCCGCCTCCGCCTGACGGGACTCGACCCGTCGCTGCTCGGAGCGATGCTTCGATGATCGCGTCGCGTCCTGGACGCGCCGTGTTGACTCGTGCTCGGCCGCTCGCATCGTCTTGAGAAGGTCGGTAAATTGCTGATCGCCGGTCCGCGCATCGCCGAAATCGCCCGACGTATACGACAGCACCGACTTGCTGTTCAGCAAGTTGAGCGTCTGGATATGGGACATCGATCGTCAGCCTCCCCGGCGATTCTCTTTCTCGAGTTCCACGGCCTGTGCGGGATCCTGGCGCGCGATCTCCTGCATGATCTGAACCGCCCACGCCTTCTCCGTATCCGTCCTGCACGCCTCGAACACGGCGGCAGCGGTCCGCGTCTTCATCTTCATCAGCAGATTGACCGCCTCGGCCGGCTGCATCTTCATGAGCTGGTCCCGAGCCTGCTTCTCACCCATCTTGCTCAGCAGCTCGAGCGTCTTCTGGAGTCCGCTCGTCTGAGCGGCCTCCTGGGCCATCTGCTTGGCCTTCTCGAATTCCTTCCGCTGTTTCTTCAGGGCCTCCATCTGCTTGGTCGTCTTCAGCAGCAACGCGTCCACCAGCGCCTTGCGATCCGCGGCCTCCCGGATGAGCCGCTCGCCCACCAGCCGTTTGACCTGGTCTTCCTTCCACGTGCCGGTGATCCGCTGGTCGGCTCCCTCGACCGCCACCGGCGTCACCGCCGGCTGGCTCGTCGTGGACTCAGACTCCGGAGCGGGCACGTACTCCTCGCCGCCCAGCACGCCCGCGATCATCTCGGCGCGTTCGCGATCCAGCCGGCCGCTGCTCAGCAGGTAGCCCCCCATCCCCAACAGGGCCAGCAGATGCACGATCGCCAGGATCGCAACCAGGTTGTAGACCTGCCTAAGCATGATTCATCGGCTCCGCCGTTTCCCGGCGCTGTCGCAGGTACAACACGCTGCCGATCTCGTCGTTCTCCGCGGCTTCGGCACGTTCCAAGGCCTTCATGTAGCGCTCGCGTTGACGCTCCTCGAGCTTCTCGAGGATGCGAACCTGCTTGCGAGCCTCACCCAGCTCCTGACGTTCCTGGGCCAGGGCGCGTTCCAGGTCCCGCAAGCGCGACGTGTTCGTCATCACCCCTTGGTCCAACTGCACCAGCCAATACCGGTGACGCGCGACTTGCCGCATGTCGAGCTCGCCTGAGGCGTGCGATGCTCGAAACGCCGACAGCTCGCTGTCGATCTGATCCTGCATGGCCCGCATCTCCGACTTGACCTCCGCGATCTGCCGGAGGCGATCCGCCACCACGCGCTTGGCCGCGTCCTCGCGCTGCCGCCGCACACGCAACACCGTCTCGAGCCGGAATTGAAACCGCTTGGCCAACGTCTATCGCTCCGCTAGCGACCCGCACCCGCGGGCTGCCGCATTCTCGATTCCTCCGCGATCCGCTTCGAACGCTGCTCGATGTTCTGCGCCAACTCCAGCAGAGCCCCGCGCGTCTGCTCCAGCGACGATCCCTCGTGAATGCCCTGCTGAAGGAACTGATCGATCAGCGGCTTGGCGTACACCGCCAGGTCGAACTCCGGGTTGGTGCCCGCGGCGTACGCGCCGATGTTCACCAGGTCCTCGATGTCCTCCCACGTCGCCATCACCCGCTTGACCAGTTGCGCCGCCGTCCGGTGCTCCTCGTCCACCACGTCGTTCATCACCCGGCTGATGCTTTCCAGCACCGACAGCGCCGGATAATGCCCCCGATTGGCGAGCTGCCGCGACAACCAGACATGACCGTCCAAAATCCCCCGCGTCGTGTCCGCGATCGGCTCGGTGATGTCGTCCCCCTCGACCAGCACCGTGTAGAAGCCCGTGATGCTGCCCTCCTGCGTGTGGCCCGAGCGCTCCAGGAGTTGCGGCAACAGCGAAAAGACGCTCGGCGTATACCCCTTCGTGGCGGGAGGCTCGCCGGCGGCCAGACCGATCTGCCGCTGAGCCATCGCCATTCGCGTCAACGAGTCCATCAGCAACAGCACGTTGTTGCCCTGGTCCCGGAAGTACTCCGCCACCGAGGTCGCCAAGAAGCACGCCCGAACCCGCAGCACCGGCGATTCGTCCGACGTGCTCACCACGACGACCGATCGTCTCAGGCCCTCCTCGCCGAGATCGCGCTTGAGGAAGTCACCCACCTCGCGGCCCCGTTCGCCCACCAGCGCCACCACGATCACGTCCGCCGACGTGTAGCGGCTGATCATTCCCATCAGGATGCTCTTGCCGACGCCCGTTCCCGCGAAGATCCCCAACCGTTGGCCCGTCCCGGCCGTCGTCATCGCGTCCATCGCGCGGATGCCCGTGGCCAGAGGCGTATCCACCGGCCGACGCCCCATCGCCGGGGGCGCTTCCCGCATCAGCGGGTAGTGCTGCTCGACCACGAACGGATCCCTGCCGTCGACGGGCTCACCGAGGCCGTTGATCACCCGCCCCAGCATCGTCGCTCCCACCGGCACGGTCTGGAGGCTCGCATCGCAGACGACGCGGTCGCCTCGACCCACCCCCGACGTCTCGCCGAGCGGCATGAGCAGCGTCGTCGCCCCGCGGAATCCCACCACCTGACCGCGAAGCCGTCCGCCACGCCGGTTCTGAATCGTGCACATCGCGCCCGTCGGAGCCGGGAAGTCGGTCACCTCGATCGTCAGACCCGAGATGCCGGCTACCTCACCGACGAGCCGCTCGCTCAGCCCGCGCTCGACGACCTGGATCTGATGGGCGAAGATGTTCTCAGGCGTCTCTGTCATGCTCGTCTCGAAAAGCCCCTAACGATTACGAGGATGCCTCCGCATCGCCGCTCGCGTCCGTTGGATCCGTCCGCCGCGTCTCGACCCCGGGCACCAGCTCCTTCGCGATGCGGTCGACCTGCGCTTGCAGCGTCGCATCCACCAGCCCGCCCCGCGTGCGAAGCAGGCAGCCGCCCGGCTCGACCGACTCGTTGGCCAACACCTCCACGTGCTGCAGCTCGTTGCGGCGCGCCACCAGGTCCGGTGCGAACCGCTCCAGCGTCTCGGCGTCCATCGGATTCACCTCGACCACCAGATCGCTCGCCTGCCCGACCAGATCGATCACGCCCGAGAGGTTCTCTGTCACGGTCTGGCGGTCCACCAGGCCGACGCGCTTCGTCACGCGTTCCGCGATCGCGATCGCCAGCACGATCAGGTCCCGATGCGAGGCCACCAGTAGCTCTCGCTTGCGGCGGTCCACCTCCCGGAACAGCGACTCGCAAGCCGACGCCATCTGCACGTGACGAGCCTCGAACTCCGCCTTGGCCTGTTCGAGCGCCTCGGCGTGCCCCTGAGCGCGCCCTTCCTCCAGGCCCTGGCCGAATCCCTCGTCATGGCCCTGTTGCCGACCGTTCTGCTTGAGGCGCTCGGCCTCGGCTCGCGCCTCCTCGAGGATCTTGTCGGCCTTGGCCTGCGCGGCCTCGATAAGCTGTCTGCCCTCGAGGACGAAGTCTTCCAGATTGAAGACCGCGGCTTCACCGGTGCCCGCACTGATCTGACTGGCCTTGATCACACCTGCCACGTCGTCCGTCCTCGCCTATCGTCCCGGCGCTCGATCCCACACCGGGATGCCCGCGGCCTCCAGCTCCGCCGCCACCTGCTCCACGTCCTGGCGGGCCCGTTCCACCGTGTCGAGGTCGACCGCCTGCTGTCGCTGAATCTCCCGCAGCACGTCCTCGATCGCTTCCGGTGATCGCTTTCCGAGCACACGATCGATGAGCCGGGCGTTCGCCCCTTGCAGGGCCGTCGCCCACGTCGCTCGATCCACCGTCTCCAACAGCCGCTCAATCATGACGTCGCTCGCTTGCTCCAATTGCGTGAAGGTCACCATCGCATCTACCCCTGACGAGGCCCGCCCCGTTACACGATCAGTTCCTTCTCGCCGCCGCGGCCGGCGATGATGATCTCGCCCGCGTCCTCCAAACGCCGCACCACGTCCACGATCTTCTGCTGGGCCGCCTCCACGTCGCTCAGGCGCACCGGACCCATGTAGTCCATGTCCTCCTGGATCAGCTCTCGGGCACGCTCGGACATGTTGCTGAAGATCTTCTCCTTCAGCTCGTCGCTGGCCGTCTTCAACGCCAGCGCCAGGTCCTCGTTGTCGATCTCCTTCAGCACCGACTGGATACCCTTGTCGTTCACCAGCAGGATGTCCTCGAAGACGAACATCAGGCGGCGAATCTGCTCGACCAGGTCCGGATCCTCGGCCTCGAGCGCTTCCAGGATGCTCTTCTCGGTGCTGCGGTCGGCCAGGTTCAGCATCTCGGCCACGTGCTCGACGCCGCCCACCTTCGCCAGTCGGGCGCCGACGATGCCGCTCAGACGATGCTCCAGGCCGCGCTCCACCTCCTTGATCACCTCCGGCGAGGTCTGCTCCATGTTCGCGATCCGACCCACCACCTCCATCTGCTTCGAGGCCGGCAGACCCACCAGGATCTCGCTGGCTTTGGCCGGCGGGACGTGCGCCAAAATCAGCGCGATCGTCTGAGGATGCTCGTCCTGGATGAACGTCAGGAGGTTCTCGCTTTCGGCCTTCTGCAGGAAGCTGAACGGCTGCTGATGCACCTGATGCTCGATCTGCTGCATCAGCCGCATCGCCTCCTCTTTGCCGAGGGAGGCCTCGAGCAGACGCCGGGCATACGCCAGACCGCCCTCCTCGAGATAGTTACGAGCAATGACCAGGTTGTAGAACTCCGACATCACCGCCTCGCGGTCTTGCGGGGAGACCATATCCAGCGAGGCGATCTCACGGGACAGGTCCTCCACCTGCTCCCGCTCCAGCCGCTTCATGATCTCCGAGGCCTCAGAGGGCCCCATGCTCACCATGAAGATGGCGGCCTTCTTGATGCCCGGTATCTCTGACCTGAGTTCCTCATCCTGCGCTGGCATACGTCACTCCGTCCTTGGATTCCCGCAATGCCGGTCAATCGTTCCCCAACCATCGGCGGACCATGTTCGCGGCCATGTCCGGATCGTTCCGCACGAAGCCGGCCACCTGCTCGACCCGCTGCTCTTCCTGGATCATGCTCTCGTCGACCTCGCGGCCTTCCATGGCCGTCTCGGCCTCGCCCGCCTCGCCGATGGTGCCCATCCCCGCATCCAGAACGGCGAGGTCCTCGTCGTCCTGCTTGAAGGCCTTGTGGGCGTCGCGGCTCTTGGCTGCCGCCGCGGGCCCCTTCCGCACGATCATCAGCATCATCAGCAGGCTCATGAAGGCCAGCATGCCCAGACCGAACTGCCGGCCGTAGGCGCGGATAAGCCCCGTCGTCGAGTCCTCGTCGGCGCCGCCGGCTCCGAAGCCGCCGCCCGCCGCGGCCAGCCGCGTCATCGGGTCATCGAACCACGCCACATCCACCGACTTGTCGTCCACGCCCCCCAACGCCGTAACCACCTGCTTGCGGACCTTCTCGAACTCGCGTTGGGCGATCTTGTCGATGTCCTCGTCCGTGGCGGTCTTCTCGTCGTTGCCCGGCTGACGCTTAAAGATCGCCTCCAGGTAGCTGCGGGGCACGTTGATCGACGCCGTCAGCTTCTTCAGCGCGCCCATCGTGAATTCCGTCGTCTTCTGGATCTTGCCCAGGTCGGCCTTGAACTTTGTCGTCCGGCTCGTCTGCTCCGACTTCTCCACCTGAGCCCCGCTGCTCAGCGCCACGCTCGTGTTCGGCTGCACCCCCGGCTCCGTCTCCTGGGGCTCGCGCGATTCGATCATCTCCTCCTTGGTCTCCTCCTCCTCGATGGCCTTGCCCTCGGTCGGCGTGACCTCGATCTCGCTCCGGCGGTCGACCTCCAACTCGGCGAAGCAGCTCACCCGAACCCCCGGAATACCCAGGTGCGCCTGGATCTTCTTCTGGAAGTACTCTTCCTTCTGGCGGCGGACCTCCAACAGGTTGTCCCCGAGCGCCGTGCCCTCGGCCGGGATCCGATGGGACCGGTGCGTGTTGGTGTCGACGATCTGCACGTTCTCCGGCGGGACCCCCGTCGAACCGCTGATGAAGTGAGCGATCGCCTCGGTGAACGCGCGATCGATGCTCTGGCCCATCTCCAAACCCACGCTCACGCTCGCCGACGGCTTGGTGTGCTTCTCGCCCAGGCCGCGACGCTTGGGCATCTGAAGAATCACCTGAGCCGCCCGCACCCCCTTCCACCCTTCCAGGTCCATCGCGAGCTGATTCCCGTACGCCACCACCCACTCACGGCTCTGCTGGGTCTGCGACTTCCACGGGCTCGTCTCGTTCATCAACGCCTCGAAACCCTTCCGCGTGTCGCTCGGCAGGGCCCCGCTCTGACCCAGCCGGCTCCGAATGCTCTGACGCTTGTCGGCCGGAACCAGAACCTGACGCCCCGAGACCCGGAACTCGTCCTCCTCCAACACCTTCTTGGCCATCTCCATCTCTTCTTCGGTCCAGAGCTGGCCCGGCAAGACGGGGACCCACTCCGGCTCGCCCGTCCACTGGAACATCCAGACCAGCGCGCCGGCCATCACCACCACGCACAACGCTAGGGTTAGCTTCTGACTCATACCCAGGCCGGAGAGATGTGCCTGGGTATTGGCGATCATGTTGCGTAGGAAATCCATTTCCTATCCACCCCGCATCTCGGCGAGCCTTGTCGGCCGGTCCCTCCGTGGACCGACACGTTTCGGTAGCCCCGGCGGCCCTGAGCGGACCTCACACCGGCGCCCCCGCCCCTACACGTGCATCTGGCGGATCTCCTGATAGGCGTCCAGGAGCTTGTTCCGTATCTCCATCAACAGGTCGAAGGCGACCCCCGCCTTCTGAACCGTCGTAAACACCTCGGCCACGTTGTCCGTCTGTCCGGTCGCCAGACGCTGCACCGCGTCGTTCGCCTCGGACGACATCGCGTTGACCTTGTCCAGAGACTCCAGCAGGAAGCTCTTGAAGTCCTTCCCGTCCACCTCTTTGAGCGGCGATGCGCCCTTGGTCGCGCCGAGGTCTCCGAGCGGGCCCAACTGGCCCGACCTCAGCATCCCTGCCCGTAGTGGATCAAGCGGATCAGCCATGAATCACCTGAGCCTTTCGCGTGCGGGCCCCATCAGGCCAGCAGCTTCAGCGATCCCGATATCATGTTCTTCGTCGCACCGATCACCGTGATGTTCGCCTCGTACGCCCGCGCCGCCTCCACGGCGTTGACCATCTCCACGGCCAGATTGACGTTCGGATACGCGACATAGCCCTTGTCGTTCGCCAGCGGGTGCTCCGGCTCGTGCCGCAGCGACGGCGGCGACGGGTCCTTCACGATCTCCGCCACATGCACGCCCGGGGCTCGCTTGCCCGCAGACGGGTTGCCCACCGCGAAGATCGGCACGCGTCGCTGATACGGGCCCGGCTTGCCGTCGGGACGAGCCGCCGTCCCGTGGTTGGCCACGTTGCCCGCGATCGTGTCCATACGAATCCGCTGGGCCACCAACGCCGACGTGCTGACATCCAATGCACCGTACATGACGTCCTCACCTCGTCCTCAAAACCGATGGCTCGGCTCCGCCCACCAACCCGAACGCTACATCGGACGACCGAAGATCGCCGAACGCAGACCCCGTATCTTGTTCGTCATCAGCTCGATCGCCACCTGGTGCGTCAGGCTGTTTTCGGCCAGCGAGCTCATCTGCTTCTCCAGTCGCACATTCGTCCCGTCATGGAATAGCAGATTCTCGGCGGGTCTGACCGTCGGCGTCACCTCCAGCATCCCGCTACGGTCCATACGAAACTGCTTCGTCGCGTCCACCTTGAGCGGTTTGTTGGGGTCGTTGCCCCGCTCGACGATCGCCTCGGCCAGCTTGGACTGGAACAGCTTCGGATCGAGCTGCTTCGTGCGGTAACCGGGCGTGTCGACGTTCGCGATGTTCTCGGCCAGCATCCGATGCCGGGCCTCCGAGAACGCCGCCACCTTCTCCAGCACCGGCAGCGGACCACGGTTGATCAGGTTATCCATCCACATCCTGCTCAGCTCCTTGACGGCTTCCGATCAGTCTCCGCCGATCGACCCCACGGTCGAGCCCCCGGGCTCCGCCCGCTCAGACCGTACACACACCACCCCGTCGCCTGAAATGGCAACTGTCGTGCCACTCTCTCAGGCCCCGTTGCCAGTATCATCCGCCGTCCGCCGCGCAATTCCCCGCAGCGCAATTCCTGCGCCCCGCGCAACATCTGCGCCGTGCGGACACACCGAAAGCGTCGCTCGAAGGCGCCTCGGCCTCCGGCGACGCGCGCGTTTACGCCCGGCTTCCCACCGGCTCTGGAGCCTCTTCGTCTTCCTCGCGCCATCGTTTCAGCTTCAGCCCAAGCGTACGCAGCCCAATCCCCAGCGCTTTGGCCGTTCGCTCCCGATGACCATTGAACTGCTTCAAGGTTCGTTCGATCGTTTCCCGCTCGACGTCCTCGAGGATGTGACCGTCCCTCGGTCCGTGTGACAGCTCGACATCCGGCCCCGGCCGGCTGCTCGCCAGCCACGGCCTGATCATGTCCGCCTCCACGCGATCACCCTCGGAAAGCACCGCCGCCCGCTCGCACAGGTTCTCCAGCTCCCGGACGTTGCCGGGCCAGTCGTAACCGCTCAGCACCTCAAGCGCGCCATCGCTGAATCGCTTCGGATCGGCCCCCTCGCGCCGCGCGATCCGATCCAGAAAGTACTGCGACAACGCCGGCAGATCGTCCCTTCGTTGACGCAGAGGCGGCACGTACACCGGCAGCACGCTCAGGCGATAGAACAGGTCCTCCCGGAACCGCTGGCGGCTGACCCACTCCACGAGGTTTCGATTCGTCGTGGCCAGCACACGCGTGTCCACCTTGCGCGTGACGCTGCTGCCCACTCGCTCGAACTCCCGCTCTTGCAGCACCCGCAGCAGCTTCGCCTGCAGCGACATCGGGACCTCGCTGACCTCGTCCAGCATCAACGTCCCGCCGTCGGCCAGTTCAAACCGACCCTTGCGAAGCCGGTCCGCGCCCGTAAACGCCCCTTTCTCATGACCGAACAGCTCACTCTCCAAGAGGTTGCTCGACAACGCCGCGCAGTTGAGACACAACAGGGGACGCTCCGAACGCGAGCTGGCGGCATGGATCGACCGGGCCACCAGTTCCTTGCCCGTGCCGGACTCCCCTTGGATCAACACCGTCGCCGACGACTGAGCGACCTGCTGGATCAACGTGCGGACCTGCCGCATCGCGCGGCTATCGCCGACGAGCTGACGGTCGCCCTCCAGATCGGTCAGACTGCACCGCATCGCCTCGTTGTCGGCCCGCAGGCGGCCGTGCTGCAACGCACGGTCGACCAGCAGACACAGTTCCTCGCCCTCGAACGGCTTGCTGATGTAGTCGTACGCCCCGAGCTTCATCGCCTCGACCGCCGACTGAATCGTCCCGTACGCCGTCATCAGGATGACCGGCGTCTCAATGCCCGCCGTCCGCATCGCACGCAACAGCTCCACGCCGTCCATGCCGGGCATCTTCAGGTCGCTGACGATCACCTCGTACGACCCGGACTTGATGCGATCCAGCGCCTCGGTCGGCTGGGCGAACGCCTCCACCTCGTGGTCCTCCCGGCGAAGCGTTGCCCCCAGAGAGTCCCGCATCAGCTCCTGATCGTCCACCACGCAAACGCGTGCCATCCGTCTACTCCTGCCTCACTGCTGCGGCCTCGTCCGCCGGGACGCTCGCCGGCAGACGTATCGTGAACAGGGCGCCCCCGCCCTCATGATTGCCCGCCGTGATCGCCCCGCCGTGCGCCTCCACCAACTGGTGCACGATCGCCAGACCCAGACCCGTGCCGGAATCCTTCGTCGTGAAGAACGGGTTGAACACCCGCTGCAGAAGATCGCCCGGAATCCCCTGCCCACTGTCGGACACCCGGATCACGACGTCCTGCCCCGTCGTGGCGTCCACGTGCGCCGTCAGCTCCACCCACGTCTGGGGGGGCTCGACCGCCTCACCGGCCCGAATCGCCGCGCTGAGCACCGCCAGTCGTTTCGCCGACGCGGCCTGGATGCTGTTCACCAGCACGTTCAGCAAGATCTGCTGAAGCTGACGCCGGTCCGCTTCCAACGTCACGTCGTAGCAGGCGTCATCCACGCGCAGCGTGACCTTGCCCTGCTCCACCCGGGGCCGCAGCAGGTCCACCACCTCGTCCACCAGCCGGCCCAGCTCGACCGACTCGCGCTGCGGCTCGCTCGGCTTGGCGAACGTCAGCACGTCGCTGACCAGTCCCTCGATCAGGCGCACGCCCCGTCCGATCTTCTCGACCACCTCGACCAGCTCCGGCGCCTCGGCCAGGTCCTGCTTCAGCAGGTTCGCATAGAGCTGGATCCCGCCGAGCGGATTGCGTATCTCGTGAGCGAGCCCCGCCGCCATCTGCCCTAACGCGGCCAGACGCTCCCGCCGCTCCAGCTCGCGGTTCTTGCGCTCCAGCTCCTCCCGGAGCCGTTCCGCCTCGGCCATCAGCTGCTCGTAGGAGCCCTTCAGCCGCTCGGTGACGTCGTTGTACTGCAGGATGATCGCGCCGAGCTCGCGCTCGCGTTGCGTCAGGCCCGCTTCCACATCCGCCATAATCAAGCCTCTTGGTTCGTGCCTTTAGGCCCCGACGACTGATACGCCTGCGCCGCATAGGCCGTATTCGCGCGGCGACCGGCCGCCGCCTCCCTCAACTCGGATCCGATCCGCTCCTTGCCCGCCGCCAACAACCTGCTGTCCTCGGCGTCCGTCACCATGATCGCCCCGAGGAGCATGTTGATATCGTCCAGCACCTCCTGGACGTGCTGACGGCGATCCGACTGCATCTGCGTGTAGGTGTTGGCCCATTCCTGACGAAACGGCGCCAGCGCCTGGTTCAGCTCCGTCAACTGATCCACCAGCTTCTGCCTCTCGCCCAATATCTTGAGCAAGGCCTCCGGATCCTGATCCGTGATCAACCGTCGCTGACGCTCGGCCAGGTCCTTCAGGCGCCGGTAGCAGTCGCGCTGTTGCTCCAGGAGCTCAATCAGCTTCCCACTCCGTTCGTGCATGTCCGTGTCCATCTTGGTCGTGTCACTCATGACGACCTCCACACAATGCCCCTATGACTTGAACAGGTCCGACTGCTCGAGCCAATCGAAGTAATCCTTCCAGTAATCCAGTCCCAAACGTCCCGGCGTGCGTTCAAAGCGTTCCTCGGGAATGCCCTTGATCAACCATTTCACGCGCTGAAGCGTCGCCAGGGCCTGCTCCCGTTTGCCCAGCCGCTGGCAGCAATTCAAGATCTGAACGTACGCCGGCAGCATGATCGGGTCGCGGCGGAAGTGTCGCGCTGCGTCCTCGTACAGTGTCAGCGCGCGCTCGTACTCTCCCAGGTCGAACACGCAATCCGCGCGGTACAGGTGGCTGTACTTCAGAATCCGCCGCTCCATCGGCGACAGCGCCTCGGACGTCTTGTGCCTCAGCGCGTGAATCACCTCCGAAAACAGCGACTCGGCCCGGCGCAGCCGCATCAAACCCAGCCGCTTGGCATCCACGCCGCTCTTGTGCACCGACTTGGTCTTCGACGACAGCAGATCGTGCGCGTTCTTGCGATACGAATCCGCCAGCATGAACTGCGTCCGCGTGATCCGTCGGTCCTTCGGGTACCGCTCGAGAATCTCCTCCAGACGCGAGATCGCGTCCACCGACCGGTCCCACCGGTCGTACAGGTCCACCAGCGCGAACAGGGCCTCGCGGTACTCCAACGCCTCAGGCCTGTATCGACCACCCTCCGGCGGCTGCTCCACCACCGTCAGCAACGCCTTCTCGGCCAAAGGATAGCTCTCTGCGCCCTGGGCCATGTGGCACCGCGCCAGCGGGACCATCGATGACATCGCCGCCGGCGTCCGCGGGAATCGCGTCTGCAAGTCTTGGAAGGTGGCGATCGCCTCGTCGTAACGCTCGATCGCTTGCTGTTGCCGCCCCAGCCGGTACATCACGTCCGGCACCCGGCTGCTCTGCGGGTGGGCCAGCAAGAAGTCCGCGAAGACCGCGATCGTACGCTCCGGCATGTTGGCACGGCCGTACATCACCCCCGCGTGCCACGTCGCGTCCGCCGACCGGTCAGGATCCAGCAGCATCACACGGGACAGTCGCAGGTAGGCATCCGCCGCCTTGGCGAACATCTCCCGGGCCTTGGCCTGGCTCGAGCCTTCGTCGTCCGGTTGCGTCGTCGGCGGCTGCCACGTCGCCTGCGACGCATCGTGTTCGGCCTGGGCGAGATACTCCTCTCCCACCGCCACGTACAACGTGGCCAACCGTTGCAGGTAGCGGGCCTGCAGCTGATCCTCGCCCTCCGGCACGAGCAACGTCGCCAGCCGAAGGAACCGCACCGCCGCCCCCAGCCGTCCCTCGTTCCGGAGCAGCGTCGCCAGGCTGTTCAGGCTCTCTCGGACCACGTCGCGGTCGACCACCTTGCCCGTCCCGTAAGCCGCCGCAACGCCCGCCACCCGTTCGTAGATCTCCGCCGATTCCTCGATGTGATGCAGGGCCGCGAGCGACTCGGCGATGCCTAGCTCCGCCGCCAGGTGGTACTCTCCGGACGGCTCGGCACGCCGTAGCTCGCGAAAGACCGCCAACGCCTCCTGGGGCCGACCGTCCGCATAGTGAATGCGACCCAGCAGATAGCTCACCTTGCTGGCCAGCGGATCGTGCCTCTCCAGCTTGCCCCGCAACCCCAATAGGAGCCGTTCGGCCTGGACATGGTCCCCCGCCAGGTAGTGCATCCGCGCCCGAAGATACGCCACCTGATGGCCGTAGCCGGCGCGCTGGAGCCTGGGCGAAACGCCCTGGAGCAGCGTCTCGATCTTTTCCAACTGGTTGGCTTCGCTCAGGAGCCCCACCCGCTTGTCAACCGCCCAGAGCAGATCCTCCGGATCGATCGTCGCATCCGTCAGCATCGCCTCCAGTTCCTTGGCGACGATGGATGCCGCACCCGGATCGCTCCCCTGAATCAACTCGATGATGGTCCGGCGAAGCTTGCCCGCTCGAGGACTGCCCAGGGCGATGGCCTTGCGGAACTCCTCGATGGCCGCGTTCGGAGAGCCCAGCCAGGCAAAGGCCTCCCCCATCTGCTCATGCATATCAGGCGTGGCCTCTGCCCCCTCGGCCAATGCCCGACGGTGATTGCGAATGACGCCCTTCGTGTTCTCCGGATCGTGCCGGAGACGGTCGCGCTCCGACAGGTAGACCGTCTCGCCCAACTCGCGAAGCAGCACCGCTCGTTGGTCCTTCGAGAGGCCCTCGCCGACAAGCAGGCCCTGAATCATCTCGCTCGCCTCGCCGAGGAACTGCCCCTGCTGCAAGGCCGCGATCTGGTCGAGAAGCTCTTGGAACGTCGGAGGAGGTTCGGCGGGTTGGACCTGGAAGAACGCCACCCCAAGCAGCGCCAACGACACCACCAGCAGCGGCATCTGCCAACGGCTGGATAGCGTCTGCCTGAGATCACGGACTGAGGCGGCTACGCTCATCCTGAGCACCTTACGCCCCGCTCTCCGAGCGAGGCCCCGACATGCGGGCGAGGTCCCGGTCGCAAACCATAGGCCTGCAAAGCTCTCATGGCCTGCGATACAACCTGCCAGTCAGACCGGCCGGACGAGGCCGGATACCCCGGTGGAGTTGGCTTGATCGCCGCGTGGGTCAGCGGCTGGTGGGACGAGATGCCTCAACCTCGATTGGCCCACGATGCCACCAGCATCTATCGGCCGGAGGTCCTCTCGGCGGCGAGTCCGATTCGGCAAATTCCCGCCCTGCGCCACGTCGGCGGCGCGCGCCTCGCCTCCCTGCGAACAGCGCGGCCACACTAATCTTAGAATCGGCAAACCACGTCAGATAATTTGACCCGACCCCAAAATTGGCCGATAACTTTGATGAAACTTCCGCCGCCGTACCCTCGTACTCTAGGCAGCGGTCCCTGCGGAAGCGGGCAGAATGACAATGCGTCGAGCCCATTTCTATGTCGTCTCAGACGATCCCGCCGTCATTGACGATGCCCGTCATGCCGTGGAATCCTCACATAAATCATTTATTTTCAGTACTTTACCTTCAGCTAACGACCTGCCCGACGGGATGGACCTCCACGATTGGGTCCTCCTAGATCTGGACTCTATAGACCCCAGTAATCCTTCAGAGGAACAAGTACTCCATGACCTGGCCCGCCGATCGCAGACCTTGACAACCCAATCCATAGCCCCCGGTCAGACCGCCCGGTCGCTGCCTGGCGGCAAGGCCCGGACCATCAAGAAACCGGCCCTGAGACGTCGGCTCCTGCTCCTCTTGGTCGACGCCGCACCGGAGACCGGAACCTGGACTCACGTCGAAGACCTCGATCGACGGTCGCCCCACCTGCAATCCGATGAGGACGAGTACAGCACGGTCCTGGCCGCGAGAATAGCCGACTTCGCCACCCAGATCGCCAAGCTCGACCGAGAGCTGGTCGTCCGCGCCTGCCTGGACAAGCTGCCGGACCTCTTCTCCGCACGATCGATTAGCCTCTACCAGGTGGATGACGGCCGGCGGAACCTCGTCCTGCTCGGCAAGACCCAGGCGGATCAAGGCCAGCCCCTGATCCCCTTGGAAGAACCCCGTTCGGAACATTCCCCTTTGGTCGGCCCGGCCCGACGAAACGAGTTCGCCGAGTTGTGGGACCGCGTGCAGGCCGCCTTCGGCACCCCCGCTTCACAGCTTGAATCGGGTGTCTGCCACAGCAAGACGTCCATCCTCGCGCCGATCACCTCGGGCAGTCGCTTGCTGGGTGTCCTGCACCTCTCGGAACCCACCGCCCGCGGCGGCTTCGATCGACCACACGCCGCCATAGCCCTGCCCGTGTGCAGGATGATCGGCTCGGCCCTGAACAACATACGCGTCTTCGAGGGCCTCCGCGAACAAGCCCGCACCGACGGGCTGACCGCGCTGTCCAACCGCCGCACGTTCACCGCCCAATTGAATCGCGAGATGATGCGGGCCCGGCGCTATCGATCCCCGCTAGCCCTGGCGATGATCGATCTCGACGGGCTCAAGGACATCAACGACACCCATGGCCATCAGGCCGGCGACGCCGTTTTGCAGGAGGCCGCCGAACGCCTCCGCGCCACCATCCGCGACGTCGATCTGCCCTCCCGATACGGCGGCGACGAATTCGCGGTCATCCTGCCCAACACCACGCTCCAGCAGGCACAGAACGTCGCCGACCGAATCGCCACCGAGATGGCCGACCGTCCCTGCCGATGGCTCCAGGCCGACATCACGGCCACCTTCAGCATCGGCCTGTGCGAGTACAAGGGCCACGCCTCCGCCGCCGAGTTCATCCAAGCCGCCGATGAAGCCCTCTACCTGGCCAAGTCCCAGGGCAAGAACCGCGTCACCGTCTCGGCCGGTTAAGCCCCCCCCTCCATCGTTCCTCATCCATCCGTATTGCATCACATCCTCAGTCGGGTATCGTGCACCGTCCGGAACGATCTCATCGCCATCACGGTCGGCGCCCCGTCACCCGCCGGCACGGGTCGAGCCCGATACAACATCGAGGAGGAATCCGAGAATGCCGCGATCCATCCAACCCTCGCGACGCGACATCCTGAAGTCTTCAGCGGGGCTGGCCCTCGGCCTGGCCGCCAGCCCCCTGCCGACGCGCGCCGCCGAAAGCGGCAATGGCCTGATCGCCGACATCGCTCGTCAGGTCGTCTTTAACGGGCGCGGCGACGACCGCACCTGGTTCCACCCCCGGGCCTGCATGATCCCCGGGGGCAAGACGCCCCACGTCTTCATGACGCTGCAATCCATCACGGGTTCGGACATGTTCGGCCACGTCCACTGGACGATGTCCAAGGATCTCGGCAAGACCTGGTCCAAGCCCGAGCGCATTCGCGGCCTGGGACGCAAACCCGCGCCCAAGGGCCTGGCCGTCGGCGTGTGCGACGTCGTGCCCACGTATCACCCCAAGACCAACACGGTGCTCGCCATCGGGCACAACGTCTACTACAACAAGAAGGGGCACCTGGCGCGTCCCCAGCTCTCGCGCTGGCCCGTCTACCTCGTCCGCAAGCCCGACGGCACGTTCACCGAGCCCCGCAAGCTCGAGTGGAACGACCCTCGCGGCTCGATGATCTACTCCTGCGGCTGCTCGCAACGCGTCATGCTCGCCGGCGGCGACGTCCTGATCCCGCTCACGTTCGGCTCGGCCAGGAGCGCACCGAGATCGGTCACGTCGACGCGCTGCTCGTTCGACGGAAAGGCCCTTCGCATCAAGAAGGTCGGCACCGAGCTCAAGGGGGATACGCGACGCGGCCTGCTGGAGCCCTCGCTCGTCCGCTACCGCGGCAAGACCTACATGACCATCCGGGCCGAGGACAACCGCGGCTACGTCGCCGTCTCCGACGACGGTCTCACGTGGTCGCCCCGCAAGCCCTGGTGCTGGGATGACGGCACCCCGCTGACGATGTCCACGACGCAGCAGCACTGGCTCGCCCACAGCGATGCGCTCTACCTCGTCTATACGCGGAAGGCCGAGCACAACGTCAACGTCTTCCGCTGGCGAGCCCCGCTGTTCGTCGCCCGGGTCGACGTGCCCTCGATGCGGTTGGTCCGCTCGTCCGAGCGCGTCGCCCTGCCGCTGATCGGCGACGGTGTCAACGACGCCAAGCACGTCGCTCGGATGGGCAACTTCCACACCGTCAGCGTCGGGCCTCACGAATCTTGGGTCACGGTCGGCGAGTGCCTTCCGCAAGACGGTTGGAAGGGCGACACGCTGATCGGCCGCATCCGCTGGGCCAAGCCGAACGGCCTCGTCCCGCCGTTCACGGTCGGCTAGGAGCGTGCTTCACACGTGCTGCGACTATCGCCGTCTCGATGTCTGCTACGCTTGCTCCTCGAGCCGCGGCATTCATGCCGCCCGGCCCGCACCGGATTCATCCGGCGCCCCAAGCACGTCGTCGCGATACGTCTGAGATGCAGCACGAGAGGCCGCCGTCCCGGAGCGGCAACCGCCGAGCCATGAAGTCGATGGCGCGCGGACGCGACCCGAGCTAGCGGAGACCACTGCGACGGGCTCTTCATCTCGCGCCGACGCCAACTGAACCGCGGGATTCATCCCGCGCGGATCTCCACGTCGCTGCACGGCCGCGGCCTGCGCGGGTTTGCACGCGTAGCCCGGATGAGGAGGCACCTGTTCCGATCATCATGGCGAGCATCCGAATCTCACTTCGGCGTTTGAGCGGCTCGCGTTGACACGCTCAGATGTCGATCTTATAGTGTAGAATCCGCCTTGGCCCGGCGGGATGGAGCCTTCCGTTCGAGGCGTTCCAGGCCCCGTCGACCATCGCGAGGATCACCACCGGGGTGTAGCTCAGCCTGGCTAGAGCGCTGCGTTCGGGACGCAGAGGTCGCTGGTTCAAATCCAGTCGCCCCGATTGGGTTTTTGATAGTTTCATGGGGGTTTCGACACAAACCTAGACACAAACCTAATCGTGCTGTATACTGCCTTACAGGAAGGTGGGTGCAGCATGTCTCCGAAGGACAAGGGCGGGAGACGGGGGAGGATCTTTCGCGATCCGCGAACCGGTGAGCCCGTCCCGAATCTAGGATTCCACAAGGGGCGGAAGAAATTTTACATCCGGTCCGCTCGCCCCAAGTGGGTCTATCTCAGCGAGGATCTTTGTGAGTCTGTCGATCAGCTAGCCGAATGGGAACGCCAGCAACGCGGGGAGCCGCTCGCGGACGTTGAGCTTAGCCCAATCGTGACGGCGGACGTTATTCGGCGTTACGCCAAATCCAAGGCGGATGACGCTACAAGGATGATGCTCGACTTGTTGGGGTGGAGTGATTACGAGCTTGACGAGACCTTCGCGGAAAAGCTCGATGTCCCTGATGAAGTGGTGTACGAGCCCGACGGGACTATATTCGCTCAAGACGGATTGTTCCGATGGGACGATGAGAAGAAGGCGTTCGTGTTTGACCCGCCGCTTGATGGGCGTTGGTTTTGGCGGAATCTTGGAGAACTCATCAGGGAGAACCCGCGACGCGTAGCAGACCTAACCGCCCTTCCCGAATTGGGGAACCTCGCGTATCTCGCCAACGTGAAGCGTCCAAACCTTCCGCCCCTGTCTAAGCTCGGGATGGTCTACAACGAGCAATCAAAAGCTAACGCACGATGGAAGAAGGACGTCGTGAAATACTGGAACGAGTTCGTCGAGATGGTCGGCTCGTCTTCTGTGGTGGGCAACGTGAGACTTGAAGACGTTCGGCGATACGGGAACGCCATCGAACGGGAGCGAGAAGAACGCGACCTATCCCCGAGCTACGTTAAGGCTAGATTCGATTCGGTGCGTACGGTACTTCGGTCCGCCAAGAAGCAAGGCTTCGCATCTCCCCAGCTTGACGAGCTAATCGGACACTGTCTCGTCTTGGATTCCCCGTCACACAACGGCAACGATCCGAAACCCATCGACAGGAAGCACTATCAAGCCTTGTTGAAGTCTGCCGATGTCAAGTGGCAAGCCATCTTGTTGTTGAGCCTGAATTGTGGCTTGTATCCGTCCGAGCTTGCGTCTGTCCGCCGAACCGAGATTGACCTAAAGAAGAAGACCTTCATAGCTCGTCGATCCAAGACGAAACTTCCCCGCGTCGCTGTCTTGTGGGCTCGGACCGTCAAGGCGATCCGAGCATATCAGAAGGACTACCCCCATCAATCCGAATGGCTCATTGTGAACCGAGCCGGGAACCGGTTCCAGCCCCACAAGCTCAGCGAGGGCTTTAGGACGGTCCGCAAACGTGCTGAAGTTCCCGATGTTGTTGAATTCGCCCATATCAGGGATGGAGCCGCAACCGCATCGGATACGGCTGGGAATCTTCGGGGCTTCGACGATCGCCAGACAGACTTGTTGCTTGGGCATCGGGCTCATGGTGTCCGGGATGCCTACGCTCTACGCCATCCCGAGCTTGTCAAAGACGCATGCTCGGCAATAGAGAAGGCGTACTTCGGACGAAAGACCAAGTAAGCCCCCCTACACCCCCCGCCAAAGTGTCTCACTAACTCGCCACTTAGTGAGACAATGTACTTAGTCTTCACTAACTTAGAAAAATCTCAGAAAAAATCAGAAGTAAGGGAAAATCCTTACTTCCGAATCCCGCAAGCCCCTTAGAGCCCGTCTACGCGGCTTTGCTTCCCCAAGAACCCCACTAGAGAGAAGCCCGCTAGAAGGCTCTACTCAAAAACATCGGTATAGAAACCTAGAATCCGCCGTGCAATAAAATAGCCCCCCGTCGTTGCGGGGGGCTATCGGGAAAAGAAAAACCAAGACTTTCCTCAGGGAAGGAAATATGTCACTAATCTATTATATCTTTTTCGTCTCACTAACACCTTCTTCACGAAGAAAAAAACTACAAAAATCTACTCCCCTACCCCCTTCAGAAGACTACGGGATTATACCTAGTTGGTATAAGTATATACACTGGGGGGTCCGCTATAAAAAAAGAAGCATATCGTCACTTCTAAGTCTATTCCCTTCTCTGGAACAGATAAATAGGTTTTTCTTGCTTCAAGGGACGTTTGCTGTTGCTGTTTCACCCAACCCAACCTACTCAAGGCAAGAGAGAGAAGAGCACTTGCTCGACTCTCGGGGCGATGCTGTGACGTCTCCTGAGCGGAAGCTCGGGAAGACGGGGGCGAAGCCCCAACGGCATCGCCCTGAGAGCCTTGAGTAGGTGTTTTTTTAGCCCGCTCTAGCGGGATTGCAGGAGAAAGAATGAAAATATATCAACAAACTAGGTTTCACAAACAGTTATTGCCTATCAAGTCCTACCCTTGCCCACTTTGTGGGCGTTCGTACACCTTTACGGGCTTTTCGAGACACTTTAAAGCGTGCTGTTCGCACCAAGGATTTACTACAGGATCAGTGATAAATGAGCTTTCCCCGTCTGTCTATGGGGATGAATGGGCTTATGCTGTGAAGTGCTATGAGCTTCTCTCCTTCCGTCAAGACTGTTTTCGGATTTTGGATGCTTCGGGCTACCGGTTCGTGAACATCTCACGGCGGAAGCCGTGGCATTTCGTGGACGGGCATCTTCGAGATGAATGCCAGCCGTTCTTTCATGTCGAGCATGATGGCTCGGTGAACTATAGACGATCTTGGAAGCAATTCCGGAAGCACTTATACGGGGAACTGTGTCTGTCACTGGTCCCGAAGGATGCTAACCGTTTCCTCTGCATAGATTTAGATGGACCTGGGCAAGTCCAGGGCTTGCCCGAAATCGAAGAACGCCTTGTCTCGCTTGGTCTTTCGTATCACCTTGAATACTCGGGAAATAAGGGAATGCATGTATGGCTCTTTTGGGATTCCGACGTTTCGAGAGCCTCGATACAACGCCTGCATGGCATGCTTACTGAAGACCTAGATGTAGACCGGAGCATCTATCCTTTCTCAGATGTGGGGATAAAACTCCCGTTGGGTACTCATCCCAAGACCGGGCATCTTTGCACGTTCTTGGATGGGTTTCAGAAGACGTTTGAGCTAGACGAACAGATACCCTACTTTCTGGAAATCAAGCCGATGTCCACGTCCCGCATCTTGCGGGCTATCGGGGATTACTTGCCCAGTCCGTCGGTTTCGGTTCCGTCTAGTTTTTTAGTTATAGTGGACCCCCCAGTGGGTTCATCTTGTGCTTCCGTCTCGTCTCCCTTTTCTGCCGATCTCTCAGAAGCTCATTTGAGCGTGATAGACAAACGAATAGACGGTCTCTTGTCCTCCCACAAGGGAACCGAACTCCAACGCTCACAAGCCAAGGACACGCTTTCTAGGCTTGTTGGGTATCTCGTGGCACATATCCTGCGTAATGGGGGCGGCGAAGGGGAAGGGCATGTATCTTTCCGGAAGATTGCCGAGCGTACGGGCATCAATCGCAAGCGGCTATCGAAATGGATGCCGCATCTTGGGGAATTGTTCAGATGGAAAGGGGAATCGTGGAGCAAGGGACTTTCTCGGAATTACTCGTTGTCTTATGGGTTTTCAAAGGCGTTGGGCGTGAAGCCTAAGCAAACGCCCGCTCCACGTATGGATTTCCGCCTAGAGTGTCGCAAGCGAGCTTTGCGAAGGGCTCGAAAGGCTTCAAGACGAGCGAACAGAATTTATAAAGCCCTACGGACTCGCAGGAATCCGAACGTTTTGGGGGGGCTCGGGCTCGACAAAGCCGAACTCATTGTCTAATTGCCTAGCCACCTGGGATAGGCTCTGGTCAATCGTGCGTCCGAGCTTCAGGAGACTTTCGGACGCACTACTTCCCGTTATGGTTCGCTGTTGTAAGATTCCTGATTTCTCGTTCGGATGTGCCACGCCCAAGCCTTTTGGGCGTGGCTTGTGAACTCTCCCTTCGTCCATCCAGCTATTGAGCCTGGATGCCCATTTGGAATGTTTTTCCAAGCTCTCCTGTAGGTCTTCCGAGAAGCGGAAGCTTTGCATTCCTGATGCTTGGGTGGAGCCTAGAAGTTTGTTGGCTCGTACATACCCCTGAGATAGCCCTATCCCTACGTTCGCATCTTGAGTAATCAGGAGCTGCTCAAAAGTGCCTTGAACCAAGGCTTGGGCGTGGATTGCGTCCAACGCACCGCGTTGATAGTCGCGTAGGATGTCCCTCCGTTGGGCTATGGTGCTAACCGAGTCTCTGCTTGACTCCGGTTGATAAGGTCGGTATATGTTAGGTATTA
>CAZUQM010000050.1:0-46731 GCA_964622545.1 uncultured Planctomycetales bacterium
AAAAGCCATGACCCGCAAGGAGCTAGTAACCGGAGTTGGCTAGAGATTCAGTTCCGCCGATAAGGCGGAGCACATCACCAACGTCCTGACGACCACGGTCAACCGTGGCAAGATCACAATGGAGCAGCTCGGCGGGACGCTTGGGCGGGTCATCTCGCTTGGCGCGAGTACGAAGGTTCCCCTTGAGGAACTGAACGCCATGATCGCCACAATGACCAGACAGGGTATCAACGCGGCGGAGGCGGTCACGTCTCTGGCGTCCATGCTGCGTGGCTTCCTGAAGCCGGCCAATCAGTCGATTGCCGCGGCGGCGCAGCTTGGCATCAAGATGGACGTGGCCTCGCTGGCATCGAAGGGGCTCCTTGGGTGGCTTCGGCAGATCGAAGGCATAGACCCTCAGATGCTGGCCAAGCTCTTTCCAGAGACAGAGGCCCTAAAGGGTGTGGCCGCTCTGCTCAAAGATCTTTCAGGAGCATCGGCAGACCTGGCGGCGAACATGGCATCAGCGGGGGCGGCCTTCGAGAACTTCGATAAGGCAATGAGCACGGCGCAGAAGCGGAAGGCTCAGTATCAGCAGATCGTGGAAGGGGTCAAGCAAGACTACAGCCCGTTTAGCGGCGAGAACTGGTTGCGGGCTGCTCACTGGGCTACGTCACGCGCTACCGGGCAGCCCACAATGGATGAGGCACAGGCGGCCGAGCGGCGCATGGAGCGTCAGCGACAGCAACAGGCACGGCTCGCCCAGCAGGCCGAGCAGCACGCAAAGGCAGTCACTCGGAGGGCCAGGGCCAAGGGCGCGACGGAATCCTTTCAGGAGCTCATCACGTCCGGCCCGGGTTCGCTCATGCGACGTGGGTGGGACAAGTACGCGACTGTGGAACCGGGCGAACAACAAGGCTTCGCGGCTTGGGCGAAGCGGATGGAAGATATGTACAGCGACATGCCTGGCGGGTTCCGTAAGAACCTGCTGAAGCAGGACGTGAGCAAGATCGGGTATGCCCCGCTGCAGCAACTACACGACTACTTTAGCAATCAGGGTGCCGAGGCATCGGCTCTGGGGTGGCTGCCGAGCCCGGACAAGGCCAAGAAGCAAGTGGACAGGCTAACCAAGGAATACGAACGGGACCTGGCCAGGAAGCGCGAGGTGGCGGGCAAGGAGTATGAGCGGCAACTGAAGGAAGAAGAGCAGCGAAAGAAGCGCCGGGAACGCCTGGCGAGGCAGATGACCCAAACCATTGTCAGTGAACTCGAACGCGAAAACGAAGCCAGGAAGCGGGCGATGGACATCGCAGGCTCGCTCTACGGTCGATTGACCCTAAGCCGAGGTCGGATCGGCGGCGGGAAGACCGGGCGGACGTTGAGCCGGGAAAGCCTTTGGAATGCCCTCGGTACGGGGCGAAGCCGGACGATCCTGACACCAGAGCAGATACAATCGACGGCAAGGAAGCGCGTTGAGGCGAGCTTGTCATCCCCCGGCGATGGCCGAGATGGAAAGCTGCTCGCAGGCATCCAGGCATCAACCGAGCGGACGGCCGTTGCTATGGAGGGTCTTGCACGGAAGCTGGAACCCCAGTAGATCGTAGGAGTAGCGTCAGATGCAATGATCGGGTAGGCGGGTAGCTCCCGCCGATCGGCTCGGCTGGCCGTGGAACACCTATCGCCACGGTCACCGAACCGGCCCGACCGGAAAGGATAGGTGAGCATGTCCGTGGAGCTATCCGACGAAGCACGCGAAGTGCTGCGACTGGTCAAAGAGCTTCAAGTCGATGGTCGGCTTTCAGGGGATTCCACAAATGGAACGACCGTTCGATTCGACCCGGTGCCGGAATACATGATCGCGGCAGAGCGGTTTCATGGAGCAGGCCACGGGCCAGGGATGGAGGATAGCGGCCGCGTTGCTGGGGCTCTGACAGAACTTCGCACAAGAGACTTCGTCGAAAGGCAACCCTGTAGCCGTGTTCAATTCGTTGAGTACGCCCGGCCGGACGGCCTTATCGTGGAAGTGCTGCCAGAGATGGCCGGATCTGGGGGGATGTGCTACCGAGTCACCTTGTGGGACGGGCCTGAGAAGTCGAACCCCCTTGTCTGCATCCAGCAAAGAGCCGATGGCCGATCCAACATACCAGCGTACTCGTTGACGCCTGAGGGCTTCGCGGCGCTCGATGAGCTACGGAAGGAAACAAAGCGGAACAGGTCGGACAAAGGGCGTGCCAGCAAGCGCGGTGGGCGCAAGCCGGTTTATGATCCGGAGGAAGACGCCCGAATCGCGCAGGCGTGGCACACCGGTGAGCACAAAACACACACTGATTTGGCGAAGGCCAAGGGCGTGGCTACTCATCAAGTCAAGCAGGCTCTGGACCGGCATCGTAAGCGGCGGAAAAACCCCTCAGTCTAACCCCTGTCAAGTCACATCTAGTTATTCCATCGCAGAATTCGCACCCTGACAGCCCGCGTCAGTCGCGGAGATTCTCTGCATTCGCCGAATCGGTGCGATGGAAAAACCCCCTGCGAGATATTCCGTTCCATTCCATCGGGGATGCTTTAGTTGACTGAGCGGGCTATGGGCTCGTGCAACCGAACGTTTGGATGGAGCGGGGGACATGATGACGACTTCGGATCAGCGGGAACTTATCGACCTGCGGACCGTGGCAGTGCTATTGGGCGTCTCGACTCGCACGGTACTACGATTGCGTGACTCCAAGCAGATGCCTCAGCCCGTGCGGCTTGGTTCGTTAGTTCGATGGCGGCGGGCCGAGATTCTCGACTGGATAGCGACGGGATGCCCAACCGACAACGGGCAGCAAGGCGTTGGCGATGTCTGATCGATTCGCACGCCTGCCGGGCTCGTGGATCAGGCCGGAGGTCATGTCGAAGCTGTCGGCGGCCGACCTGAAGGTGGCGCTCGCGCTGGGCCTTCACGCGGATCGAAATTGGGGCTGTCGGCCGTCGGTCGCGCGGGTCGCCGATCGCTCCGGGCTCACCGAGAGATCAACCATCCGAAGCCTGAGACGGCTTGAGGGGCTGGGCCTGATCCAGACGATTCGCGGCGGCGGCAGGGGGCGCGCAAGCCGCTATCGGGTGGTCGCAAACCCTGACCCTGCGGTCACCCTTTCAAACCCTGACCCTGCGGTCACCCTTTCGCGAAACCCTGACGAACGGCGCCCGGAAACCCTGACGAACGGCGCCCTAAACCCTGACGGCGCCGTCAGCCGAACAGTTAGGACAGCTGTGGAACAAGGAAAGAACTCGCCTTCGGCGCAGTCCGACCCGAAAGCAACCGAGCGGATGACCGAAGACTTCCTAGCCGACAAGCGCGACGAGGCGGGCCGATTGTTCGATGACGACGCGGACGATCCGAAGCCCTTCGATGCGGGCCAGGCTATCGGGATCTTCCACGCGGCCTACCAGGAGGCCCGAGGTTCCGAGCCGGACCGACCCGACGGCCGGACGGCCGGACGGCTCAAGAGATGGATCGACAAGGACGGCATCACGTCCGAGGCCTGGCGGGGTCGCGTTCGGCTGGCGGCGGGCCTGGACGGACGGGCGCCACCTTGGCCATTCGACAGGCCCGGCGAGCTGACGCTGAGCAACATCATCACGCATTGGGCCAAGCTGGGCGACGGACTGAACGGAGGCAGGCATGATACGCGACAACGGCCACCAGCCGGGAAGTACGACCACCTTGGATAGGGCCACGCCGACCGAACCGAACCCCTGCAAGGTCTGCGGGCAGCCTGCAACGTGCCCACCGCATGATCGGTCAGACCTTGGCCACCATGTCATCGGATACCTGCCGTGGCCGAGACTCCGCGGCCATCCCAGCAAGGTGTATTGCCCCGACTGTCTGCGAGCGCGAGCCGACCGACTTCTAGCGGCCGGGCATCGTTGGCGGCGGCGGCAGGTGGCCGAACGTCGCATGAGCTCGGCTGGTGTGCCCGAGCGGTTCCGGGCGGCACGGTTCAAACTGTGCGACAGCCGGACGCCAGAGAAGGCGCTGCAGGACGTGCGAGAGTGGATCAAGCGGCCCGACGGCGTGTTGTTCATCCACGGGCCCGTGGGGGTCGGCAAGACGCACCTGGCGGCCTGCGCGGTTGCTTCGTGGCTGGAAGGCGGGCGATGGCTGGCTGACCGGCGAAGGGTTGACGATCGCGACGGCGCGCGGTGGATCGGCGAGGGAGCGCTCCTGACCAATCTTCGCGCGGGATTCAACCGGCGCGATGGATGGTCCGAGGCCGACCTGCAAGACCTGATCGACGCGCCGCTCTTGGCCTATGACGATCTTCTGACCGAGCCGGTAAGCGACTGGTCCGGGTCGGTCGTGCGGCGGATCGTCGGCGGGCGCTACGACGCAAACCGGCCAACGATCATCACGAGCAACGTCGGACTTCAAACGGTGGCCGAACGGCTGGACGATCGAACGGCTTCGAGGATTCACGAGGCCGGGCGGGTGGTCCGCATCGCGGGCGAAGACCGACGGCTAACCCGGCATGGCAAGTGAAGACGCGCCGGTTCACAACGGACCGGCCGATCATGGGGGATGACGAGATGAGTAGCGAACCGAACGGAATCGAGACGGCCGAGGGCTTGGCGGTGGCCGTGGATGCTCAGGGGATCGTTGACCGGGTCTTTCCCGGGTGCTTCAGCCTTCGCACCTGGCGGACCTATGACGCGGGCGGCCGATGCCCTCGTGGCTTCCGGGTCGGCGGTCGAAAGGTCTGGCGGATTGACGACCTGCGGGCGTGGGCCGAGATGGGCTTCCCGGGCCGACAGGACTTCGAGGCTCATCGACGTGCGGGGCAGGCCAAGTGAGAAATCGGGCGCGGTTTCCTGGATTCGACTTGCCTAGCGCCCTATCGTGCGGTATACTGTAGAGAGGTGGGGGAGGCCGGACGAACAAGGGGCACACGATGGCCGAGTTGATCGAAGGCATCCGGACGATGCGATGGCACGCCGACTGGCCCGATACGCTGGGGTGGATCGAACGGCGGGCGGCTCAGGAGCTCATGGACGGCCGGATCGAACTCCACGACGCCAAGGCCATCCGGCGGGCCTGCGATGAGGCGGCGGCACGACTCAGGACCGAGGGGTAGCGTGATGTCATTCAGAGCGATCGTAAGGGCCGAGGTGGACCGGCAGGGCCTCAGCGGCTACCGTCTGGCCCGCATGGCCGACATGCCAGAGCGAACGATTCAAGCGTACCTCGCGGGTGACCGCGACTTGACCGGCGAGCGGCTGACCAAGCTGTGCGAGGCGCTGGGGCTGGAGCTGCGCCCCAAGCACAAGCGGAAGGGGCGGTAACGTGGCACGCATCTTCAAGGCGAAATCGCCGAAGCGGCGGGCGGTCCGAGGCCCTGACGGCAAGCCCGTCATGGTTGAGAAGATCGCCAAGCGGGGCCCGAACAAGGGTAAGGCCATCAAGACGCCGAAGCTCGAAACGGTGCGGGACCGCAAGGGCAACATCGTCTACGTCGAAAGCCGCAAGTGGACCATCGAGTATCGCGACGCGGACGACGCGGTCGTGACCGTGCCGGGCTTCGCGGATCGCAAGGCCACGCTGCAACGGGCTGCCGAGCTTGAGCGCCTGGCCGAGCATGAGCAAAGCGGCCTCGTGGATGTCTACGCTGAACATCGCAAGCGCCCCCTGTCCGAGCACCTGGAAGACTGGCGCAACGACCTGGCCACGCGGAACACGCAAGCGCATGCCGACAGTCGATACGCCAGGGTCAAGCGGATCATCGACGGGTGCGGGTTCAAGGTCTGGCCGGACGTGTCGGCCTCGCGTGTCGAGGCCTTCATCAAGACGCTACGCCAGCCCGAGACACCGAAGGCCGACGCGAAGGCCAAGGGCCAGCGGCGGGCCATCACGATCAAGACCGCGAACTACTACCGGGATGCGGTCAAGAGCTTCGCGAAGTGGATGGTTCAGGATCGGCGGGCCCCAGCGAACCCGCTTGAACACCTGAAGAACATGAACCCCAAGAAGGACCGCAGGCGCGAGCGCCGGGCCCTGACCGAGGATGAGGCCAAGCGACTCATCGAGACGACGCATGCCGGGCCCGAGCGGTTCGGGATGTCGGGCGAGCGCCGGTCGATCATGTATCGGCTGATCCTGGAAACCGGCCTGCGTCAGAACGAGGTTCGTACGCTGGTACCCGAGGCCTTCGACCTGGAAGCCAATCCGCCGATGGTTCGCGTCCGGGCGGCCTATGCCAAGGGCGGGCGCGATGACGACTTGCCCTTGAGGCCCACGACGGCGGCGGACCTGGCCGAACATGTCGAGCAGGCCGAGCGCGGCCAGGCGGTCTTTCCGCTGCCGTTAGACAGGCGCCACGTCATCGGCATGCTACGGGCCGACCTGGAGGCGGCGGGCATCGCTTACGTCGATGAGGACGGCCGCTACGCCGATTTTCACGCCCTGAGGCATAGCTTCATCACCGGGCTGGCCAAGGCGGGCGTTGCGCCTAAGGTCGCGATGGACCTGGCAAGGCATGTCGATGTCAACCTGACCCTACGCCACTACTCGCACACGATCGTTGAAGACCGGGCGCAGGCTATCGCCCATCTGCCCGACCTTGCACCGAAGACGACCACCGAAGCGGAGCAGGCCCGAGCGACGGGAACCGACGATCAGACGGCCGACCAAACCATACCGTCCACCATACGGAACGAGGGCGTATCGAGGCCGATTCGGCTCGCATCGGATTGCACGGAAGGCGAGGCGGAAGGAACTCAGCGGGGCTCGCGAGACCCGCATAAACGGGGGCCCATCGGCGCTTCGCGGCGCTCGGTTTCATCGCATTGCGCGAGTCGGGACTCGAACCCGAACCCCCTGGGGGACAGGAACCTAAATCCTGCGCGTCTGCCAGTTCCGCCACTCGCGCTGTGGTGGCTTTGCCGCTGGGGCGCACCGGACTGGGGTGGTCACCACCCGGCGTTTGCAGGCGGCATTCAAGGCCAATCTCCTTGTACCAATCGCACCGGGACGGGTCAATCGTGAGCGGCGTCCTGCTACGCGCGACCCTGCCCACGAGGGGAACTGGCTACCGGCAGCGGCCAGGCGGCACAGCGTCGCGCGGGTGTGCCGCAGGTCGACGAGCCTATGACAGCCGGCCGCTGCGCATGACCGCCCAGAGCAGGCCGAGGCCCATCAGGAAGGCGATGAAGTAACCGATCACGCCCAGCAAGCGCAGGCTGAGCCAGCCCAGGATGGCCGTGTCGTTGCCGGGTTCGATGCTGATGAGGATCGAGCTGCCGAGGATGACGCTGCCGGTGACGATGCTGAAGCTCATGCGGTTGCTGCTGCGGTCGAGCTCGCGGGTGAGGTTGTCGAGGTTCTCGTGCCGGACCTTGACCTCGACCTGTCCGCGCGAGATCCGTCGCATGATGTCGCGGAGCTGGCCGGGCGCGTACCGGAGGATGTTGACGGTGTGCCAGGCGCCCATGCCGAGCGACCGCATGAAGTGCGAGGGGCCGAAGCGCTTCCTGGCGAGCTCCTTGATCTTGGGCCGGATGATCTCGAGCAGGTTCAGGTTGGGGTCGAGCTGGAGGCTGATGCCGGTGGCGGTCACGATGCTCTTGCCGAGCAGGACGAAGTCGCGTGGCAGGGAGACGTCATGACGGCGCATCAGGTCGGTGATCTCGATGAAGATCGTCTGCAGGTCCAGCCGTTTGAGCGGCATGCCGTAGTACTTCTCGAGCAGCTCGCGCAGACCGGAACGGAGCTGGTTGCGATCGGTGTCGGGGCCGATGGCACCGATGTCGGCGAGGACGTCGATGACGACGTCGACCTCGCGGCGGACCGCGGCCATGAGGGCCACGACCAGGTGTCCGGCGAGCTCGTCGTCGACCTGGCCGATGAGGCCGAAGTCGAGCAGACCCAGTCGCGCCGGCGCTGAGACGAGCAGGTTGCCCGGGTGCGGGTCGGCGTGGAACATGCCCAGCTCGAAGTACTGTCTGAGGAAGGCGTTGGTCAGCGTGGTGGCAAGTGCGGTGCGGTCGTAGCGACCGTCGCCGTCGGCGAGCACCTCGTCGATGGTGGCCCCTCGGATGCGGCGGAGGGTCAACACCTGGGAGCCGGTGAGCGTCCATCGGACGCGGGGGGTGTAGACGTTCGGGTCGTCGCGGAAGGCCTCGTAGAACCGCTCGGTGGCGGCGGCCTCGTTGATGAAATCCACCTCGCGTCGGACGGTGCGCTCGAACTCGTCGACGACCATGCCCAGCTTGTAGATGGCCAGCTCGGGCATCAGGCGTTCGGCCAGTTGCGCCAAACGCCGCAAGATGTGGACGTCGAGCTGGATGATGTGCTCGATGTCGGGCCGCTTGACCTTGACGACGACCTCATCGCCCTCGCTCGTGGTGGCGTTGTAGACCTGGGCGATCGAGCCGCTGGCGAAGGGGGTGGGGTCGATCTGCTGGAAGAGCTCGTCGGGCGGGGCGCCGAGGTCGAACTCGATGATCCGCCAGGCGTCGGCCGAGTCGAAGGGCTCGACCCTGTCCTGAAGCTTGCGAAGCTCGTTGAGGATCGGCGCCGGCGTGATGTCCGGTCGGGTGCTGAGCATCTGGCCGAGCTTGACGAAGGTGGGGCCGAGCTCCTCGAAGAGGGAGACCATCCGCTGGCCGATCTGGCTGAGGGGTGCTTCGAGGCCGACCTGTCGGCTCGCGCCTCGGAGCCGTCCGCGCAAGGGGGCGAAGCGTCGCAGGTTCAACCGGTCGACCATGTAGCCGAATCCGTGCTGGCTCAGCGCGCCGACGATGGTGCGCAGGCGCGTCATGCTGCGGACGGTTTGGGGCAAGGTGCTTAGCGGCATAGGCGAACGTCCGTGTCGAGGCGGCCTGTCGGGTCCGGGCACGGTTCGGCGCCCGTCGCTCGCTATTGTAACGGCGCCGTCGCGGAGTGCGAGATGTGGTTTGGCTCGATGCCGGTGATGGGTTGTCCCGCGCGCCGCGTCGTCACCTTGTCGGCTCGTACCGGGTGTGGCGCTGGATCTCGTCGTCGTCGGCGGGCGTGAGCCAGATCGCCTGACCGCCGCTGGCGAGGAGCTTGGCGCTGACGACCGTGTCGCACGTGACCAGGCAGCGGTCGATGCGGATGTTCGTTCGGGTCGGATGATCGGGGCCGGCGTCGCCGTAGATCCGTGCGAGATACGTCTTGCCGGCCGGCAGAAAGGCGAGCGGCACGTCGAGCGCTCGAGCGTCTTCGTTGGTGATCGTGCCGACGAACCAGGCGTCGCCCTTGCGGCGGGCGATGGAGGCGAACTCACCGATCTTGCCGAGCACAACGCGGGTGTCGTCCCAGACGGTGGGTACGTGGGCGAACAGCTCGATCTCCGGCTCGCCCTGGTATTCGTCGGGCCTGTCGTACCAGAAGACGAACTGCATCGGGCTGTAGACGATGACGAGCAGGGCCAGTTGGTGTCCGTGCGTGGTTTTGAGGCGCTTCTCGTAGTAGCAGACGGTGTGGTCGCCCGCGCCGCCGACGAAGCGGGCGAAGGGCAGGATCGTGCTGTGCGTGGCCGTCGGCATGTGCTCGTTGCCGCGAATGCCCTCCTGGGTAAGGAGGTTCGGGTAGGTCCGCGACAGGCCGCTGGGCCGGTAGGCGTCGTGGATGTCGACGACGATCCGGTGCTCGGCCGCCTTGCGGACCGCGTCGATCAGCCAGCGGTTGGTCGCCTGGGTGCCGCAACGCACGAAGCCGAACTTCATCCCGCGGATGCCCCATTCCCGATAGAGCGGCAGCAGGTCGTCGAGGTCGCGCTCGAGGTGGATGCGGTTGACGTACACGACCACACCGATGCCGTGCTTGCCGGCCTCGGCGATCACCTTCTTGATGTCGAGATCGGGGCGAGGCGTCCGCGCGTCGGCCTTCACGTCGCGTTCCTTGCCGTACCAGCCGGCGTCGAATTCGATGGTGTCGATGCCGTGGGCCTTGGCGAAGGGGATGTACGCCATGGCCGCTTCGGTGGTCGTCGGCAGGACGCGGATGGCTTTGCCGGGCCTGATCCAGCTCGTGTCCTTGATCGCGCAAGGGGGGCAGAGCAGACGGATGATGTCGTTGCCCTCGAGCAGCTCCCCTGGCGTGTCGGCCACCATGACGACGCGCCAGGGCGTGGCTTGGCCGGACTCGAGCGTCGCGCCGCTGCCGAGGTGAGAGACCAGTGCGTGGGGCTGGTCCTCGACCGGCGAGAGCCACATCCGTGGATAGTCCACGACGTTGGCTTCGGTGATGCACATCACCGGACCATCGGGTATCTCGACCGTCAGCGGCGTCTCGCACTTGGGCCTGATCTGGCTGATCGGCGCGCGGCGGTATTGGCCCTCCACGCCGTGCTCCTCCCAGGCCGGCCAATCACCGGCCAGGTGGAACTGCGTGCGTTCGCTCTTGATGGTGACCCGTTGACGGCCGTGACGCGCGTGGAAGGTGTAGCCAAAGGCCACGCCCGCATCGTAGGCGCGGAGCGTGAGGGCCAGATCGAGGTCGGGCTTGTAGGCCGGGCTGAGCCGCAGCTCGATCTGGTTGTAGTGGTCGCGCCAGGTGTTTCGCTCGCCGTAGAGGGGCTTGACGATCGTGTCGCGGGTGGTGTTGTCGGCGTCGACGACCCTGGGAGCGGGCAGGTTCTCGGCAGCCGCGTCGATGTCGAAGCCGAGCTCCGAGCGACTCAACAGGGGCTTGCCTCGATAGCTGAGCGAATAGACGGGCGCGGTGCCTCCGTCGGTGTCCGGTACGATCTCGACGGTGGCGACGAGTTGGCCGTCGGGTGATGCGACGGTGTGGACCTTGGCCAGGCCGACCGAGACCGGTGTGAGCATCAACGACAGGGTCAACGCGCTTCGGATGCTGAGCGTCATGGCGAGCTCCTGGTGCGTGTGGTCGAGGCGGACGGGGCCCATAGGGCCGCGTTGCTGGGGGATTATGCCATAGGAGGCGGTATGGCGATAGATGCGGGCTTGCCAGGTGAGTAGGGAACATTCGGCGGGTCTCCAAGAACCGCGGCTGCGCTCTTGTGTCGAATCCGTGGATCTCTATACTTAAGTGGTAGAACGAGGGGTGGCGGGGGTTATCGCGTGACGTGCCGTCGTGTCGCTCCGGCGGGAGGCCGTTGCGTCCTTGGTAGGAGGGAGAGGAGATGCTCCGCCTTGCATCCGCTGGTCTGGTTCTCTGCGCGGTGTCGGTATCCACGTCGGCCGATCCGATCACGTCCACGTTCGACGTCACGGGCGGGCAGGTGACCTGGGTCACGAGCATCGACGGGAGTTCGTCGACGTCGTCGTTGGCGGGCATGTTTACCGTCACGATCGATCAGAGCGACGGACACATCGGCGCGTCGGACACGTTCGTCCTCGAGGAAGGCGATATCTACAACACGGATGCGATGTCGGTTCCCTATCTGCCTGGAATCTGGACGGCTGTGATCAACCCCGGCGATCAGGTGAACCCCGACTCCCCATCGGGGGTGGACGGGCTGCACCTGCTCGACTTTCAGCACAACCAGCCGGGGCACATCGCGGCCGGCGGAAGCAGCACGCTCGATCTGAACACCTATGGTGAGGTCTGGGTCGACTTCACAGACCTCTCTGCAACGCCCTTCTACATCAGCCATTGGAGCGATAGCGCCGCACCCTTTGCCCTCCAGTTCTCCACCAGCGTGGGTTTGAGCGACGTCCTGACGGTCAGCTTGCGGGGCACAGACAGCTGGGTATTCGATCTTGGCCAGTACGGGGTGCTCACCTGGGATTTCATCCTCGACGTGGAGGGTACGGCCCACGTCGTGCCCGAGCCGGTGCTGGGCGGCAGCGTGGTGATGGGGTTGTTCGGCGCGGGTGCCTGGCTGCGGCGTCGGCGACGGTGGCGTCCTTGCGGTCCGAAGCCTGCCGCTCTAACCTAATCCGCTCATCGCAATTCTGATCCGAGCGAGCGACGCCGTGTCGCTTCGCGCTGCGTGTGCGTCTATGGGGAGGCAGGGGTCCGTTGACACCCAATCCATTTCTCGGCGTGTTCCTGCATGCGGTCGGCGGACTGGCCGCGGGCAGCTTCTACATCCCGTTCAAGAAGGTCCGCGGTTGGGCGTGGGAGACCTACTGGCTGGTCGGCGGGGCGTTTAGTTGGATGCTGGTCCCGTGGATCGTGGCGACGATCACGGCCGGCGACGTGCTTGGTATCCTCCGCGAGGCCCCGACGAGCAGTCTGATCTGGAGCTACGTCTTCGGCGTCATGTGGGGCATCGGCGGACTGACGTTCGGCCTGACGATGCGGTATCTCGGCCTGTCGCTGGGCATGGCCCTGGCGCTCGGGTTCTGCGCGGCCTTCGGCACGATCATCCCGCCGGTGTTTCGCGGCGAGATCGGCCAGATCGTCTCGGCTGCGTCGGGCCTGGTGACGCTGGGCGGCGTGGCGGTCTGCCTCGCGGGCATCGGCGTGTGCGGCCTGGCGGGGATGACCAAGGAGCGGGAGCTGAGCACCGAGGCCAAGCAGGCCACGATCGAGGAGTTCGACTTCGCCAAGGGCGTGTGGGTGGCGGTGTTCGCGGGGGTGATGAGCGCGTGCATGGCCTTTGCGATCGCGGCCGGCAAGCCCATCGCGGATCTGGCCGTCGTACGCGGTGTCCCGGAGCTGTGGCAGAACACGCCGGTCTTCGTGGTGATCCTGGCCGGTGGCTTCACGACGAACCTGATCTGGTGTGCGATCCTGAACGTGCGACACCGCACGGGCGACGACTACGTCAACGGCAAGGGCGGCTCGCTGGCGGCCAACTACCTCTTCTCGGCCCTGGCGGGCACGACGTGGTACATGCAGTTCATGTTCTACGGGATGGGCACGACGCAGATGGGCGAGTACGACTTCTCGAGCTGGACCATCCACATGGCGTTCATCATCGTGTTCAGCAATCTGTGGGGCCTGTGGTTCCGCGAGTGGCGGGGCGCGAGCGGCAAGACCCACTGGATCATCTTCACGGGCATCGCGGTGCTGATCCTCTCGACGCTGGTCGTGGGCTACGGCAACTACCTCGACGCGGTGCGTACCGGTTGACGGACGCGGCGGCGAGGCGTTTCGGCGACGTGGCCGCGCCGGCTCCGCGCTTGTCATCAACTCCTCTGCTTTTCGTCGCGGCGACGATTGGCTCCGACATCGTCCGCTAACCTCGAGCGCGCTGCGCGTGTCTTCTAGTTCGGTGACGCCAAGCGGCGTCGGGAGATTCGGGGCAGTCGAAACGAATTGCGAGGAGCAGATCCATGTCCGGAGATATGCTGACGAGGATCAGGTCGGGTGTGTTGGTTGTGGTCCTGACGTTGGGCGGTGGCGGGACGATGCTGGCGGGCAGCGGTTGCGACGCCTTCCTGGATTCGTTCATGACCGGGCTTGACATGGGCTACCAGATGACGGCGGGCGAGCCGCTGTTCGGATCCGGGGGCGATGACCTCGGTGGTTGCGGATGCACGGGTGATGACCTGGACGATCTCGGCGACGACTGGGACGACTTCGGTGACGACGTCCTGCCGTGGTGATCGTCCGGCGGCTTCGGAGGCCTTGGGCTGAGCGACGGGTCGGAGGTTCTCTTTGAGGAAAGCCACAGCATGGCGGAGCGCCGGGGCCCGCTGGGCAAGGGAACGACGTTTGATCATCTGCCAGGCCCGTTCCGATCAGGGGCGGGCCTTTTGGCACGGTAGGGTAGGCTCGGGTCATCCCGCCGCAGGGCCGGTGGCGAATAGGGCATTAAGTTCTTATAATTCAATAGCTTCGCCCGGGTTTTCGTCGCCAAACTAAGGAGAATACCTTACGGGCGGGCCCCGGATTATGGTGTATGCTCCCTAATGAGGTAGAAGTGCTACCCTCCATCCATCGGGACTGGTCAACGGCTCGGCCAGTCCCATTCTTCTTGAATGACTTCGTCAGGTGTTTCGGGGTGCGGTCTCGGCCTTCGCGAGCGGTGCCTTGTCTGGGGCAGCGAGCGCCTCGCCGCGGGCGGAGACCCGTTGAGTTGAACCGTTCCTGAAGCATCGCTGCGGTGCGCCGCGCTAAGGCAGCGCCGGCGATTCCGGCGTTGTCTTGGCCACGGTCTGTCCGGACCAGACCCAGGGCTGGCCGCTGAGGAGCTTGACCTTGAGGATCAGCAGGGCGGCTTCGAGCTGGGGATCGACGTCGGGCCTGTCCTCGATGGGCGTGGGCTCGGGCACGTCGGTGACCATCTGGGTGGTGGGCTCCTTCTTGGCCGGTTTGGTGGAGGTATCCTCGGCCTTCTCGCCCAGGATGTCACTGTCGCGGCGCATGACGATGACCTTGGCCCGCTCCTCGGGGCGGAGGTCGACGGTGATGTCGGGCATGACGCCCCATTCTTCGGCGTCGGGGCGCTTGTCGGGGCAGCGATCGCTCGGCAGGTAGTACAGTGCCGTGGTCAGCTTGAGGTAGGCCGCGTCCGCGGCGATGGGGATGAGGTTCTGCACGCTGCCTTTTCCGTGTGTCCGTTCACCGAGCACGATGGCGCGATGGTGGTCCTGGAGGGCGCCGGCGAGGATCTCGGAGGCGCTGGCGCTGGTCTCGTTGACCAGGAGGATCATGTCCTTATCGAACAAAGCGGCGGTCTCGCTTCCGCGGGCCCAGATGTCCGAGTGCTGTCCCCTGGTGCTGACGATGCCCTTGCCCGCGGGCAGGAAGAGGTCGGTGACCTCGATGGCGGTCCTCAGCAAGCCGCCTGGGTTGAACCGCAGGTCGAGAATGAGGGCCCGGACGCCCTGGGCCTGTAGGGTGTTGACGGCCGTCTTGAGCTCGTTGACGGTGTCGTCCATGAAGCTGGGATCGATGCGGATGTAGCCGATCCGCTGCTCGGGATCGATGAGGTAGTCCCACTTGCCGTTGGCCTTGCGCTGAATCCCGCGGATGGACCGGATGATGATGTTGTCACGTTCGATGGGCACGACGAAGGGGGCGCCCTTGCCCCGCTGGATGGTCAGCTCGACGATGGTCCCCTTTCGTCCCATGATCTTGGGCACGATCTCGTCGATCTCGAGGCCCTCGATAGAGTCGCCGTCGACCTTGAGGATGAGGTCGCCCGGCATGATTCCGGCTCGGTGGGCCGGCGTGCCTGGCAGGGGCGAAACGACCATGAGCTTGCCGTCCTGGCGTTTGCGGATCTGGATGCCGACGCCCTGGAATCGGCCCATCGTGTGCTTCTTGAACTCGGCGACGTCCGAGGGCCAGATCATGCTGCTGAAGCGATCGAGCGGGGAGAGCGCGCCCTCCATGAACTCGTTGATGATCAGCTCCTCGGGCAGCTTGATGGTGTTGCTGTTCGACTTGAGAATGCGCTCGAACTGCTCGTAGGCGGTCGAGGCGTCCACGCGGTCTCGTCGGTTGACCTGGTGCAGGATGGTCGTGATCTCGCCGGTGAAGCGGACGACGGCGTCGCGGTCGCTGAGGCCCTCGAAGACGGAGCCGAGATTGGTGGTCTTGGCCAGGATCTGGAGGTTCTCGATGCCGCCGGCGAGGGCCTTGCGGAAGTCGGCGTCTCGGACGTAGTGGCGTCCGACCTGAAGGAAGGCATCGCGGACCATGGAGCGTTCGATCTGTCTGAGGTCGCGCTCCCAGCGGTCGCGGTTGTCCTTCTTGTAGACGAGCTCGAGGCGGGCGTGCCGAAGGCTCCGGCGCTTCATCTTCTCGTACTCTTTGTCGTCCTTGTGGATGTGCTCCAGACAGGCGTAGATGCCGGCCGCGTCGGCCCACTCGCCGCGGCGGTACAGCTCTTCGACCTTGGCCACGGCGTCTTTGACCAGCCTGGTCGTGGCCTCGCTCTTCATGAAGGCGTCGGGGGCCTTGGCGGTGTCGTAGGCACCGACGACGTGTCGCATGGCGGCGAGCCATTCATTCTTCTTGGCGTAGGCCTCGGCGAGGGCTAGCTCGTAATCGTGGTCGGCCTGTCGGAATTTGTCGCGCTGGGCCTGGAGCTTGTCATAGTCGTCCAGCCACTTGCGGATCTGGAGCAGGTCCGGGTCATCGAGGTCGTCGGCGGTTTTGCTGCGGAGGGCCTGGGCCCCGGCATCGATGTTGCCGGCGATGATGTCTCGACAGGCCTGTTTCCACTCTGCCTTATCGGCGCCCGCCTTGTCGGCCGCGACCGACGGGGGGCAGGCCAAGGCCGGAACGAGCAGCGCGAACGTCGCCACGAGGAATCGCCGACGGAATCCGATCGAACGGTAGGGAGCCGTAGTCATAGACAAACCTTGTCGTCTCAGCATGTGGGTTGGTGCCAACGTGTCTTGGATCCGATCGCCCGCCGATACCATGGTACACGATGAGGCGTCGAGGAAACCACTAGGACGCCGTGGTCGGCCCGGCGCGGCGGGCTACTTTCTTAGTATAGGCGATCGAAGCCCGGGGTCTAGGCAGGCCCATTGTGGGAGGGCCGCCGGATGTATCCTCGGCGTGTCAGGGACCCGGGCTTGATTTTTCGCCCGGGCCGGTGACGTCGGCAGGGCGGTCTCGCATCGAGAGCAGAGCCATCTCGTCGGTCTTCCAGTCGATCTCGATGCGGTCGGCGCGCGGCCATCGCTTCCCGGAGATCTCGTCGACCACATCGACTTGGGTCGTCTTGAAGCGGACGCTCAGCCGAACGGTGCCCTCGCGGACGTCTCCCCGTCCTGTGGGTCCGCTGGGCGCACCAGTCCCTTCCGGAGCGTCCAGGGCGCCGAGGCGTAAGGGGTTCTTGACGATGCAGACGAACCGTCGGCCGTCCTTGCGCCAATAGGTGGCTTCGGTGATCGTGGGCTCGTTTTCTCCCTGGCGTAGCTCGAGCCGGGGCTCCACGCCGGCGCGCCCAAGGTAGTCGTTTACGGTGTCTCGGATCTGCCGGGCGCTGCCGGTCTGCCGCATGCGATGGGTGCAGTACTCGGCCAGCGAGACGTTCATGAGCAGGATCCAACCTCGACCGTGTCGACCGGCGAGGAAGGGTCCGAGGAGGCGTTCGGCGACGGGTAGGCCCTTGGCTCGCTTGCAGTGTTTCCAGATGTCGTCGGCGGCGCGGAGGATGGTGGCGTTCCAGTAGGTCTCGGCGTCGAACTCGGTGAGCAGACGTCCGCCAAAGACGTTGCCGGCCATGACGGGAGGGTGCTCGTCGATGCCCAGCAGGTGATTGAAGGCGGGAGTGGCGCGGCCTCGGCCGTGGTGATCGAACAGCCCGGCCATGTGGTCGGCGATGACGACGCCGCCGGCTCGGAGGTAGGCGGTGATCTGTTGGACTTCGAGGTCGGACAGGGCGAGGATCCGCGGTAGGATCAGGACCTTGTACTCGGCGGGGTCGAGCCCCTTCTCGATGACGTCGAGGTAGCTGACGAAGTTGTATTGGATGCGGGCGTCTTCGAGGAGCTTGGTCCAGGCCCAGAAGGCGGCGTTGCTGCTGCTGAGCCGGTTGTTCATGGAGCTGAGCCGGTTGATCCAGGTCCGGCGGTGGGGGTGGCAATCGAGGAACCAGCTCACCTGGATGGAGGGATGCGAGTAGTAGAGCGCGACGCCGTCGTGCTGCCAGCTTGCATCGATGAGCTTGCGGCTGACCTCGGCCACGCGTCGGACGACGGGGCCGAACCTCAGGACGCTGTCGTCGGTGAACCACTGATCGGCGAAGACGATGGAGCCCCGGTATCCGTGGGCCAGGCCGTACCAATTCCACCAGGCCCCGTCGCGTCCCTGTGGGTCGCCGACGCCGCTGGCGACGAGGACGACGTGGCGGCCGGGTCTCAGCGAACGGGCGATCTCCATGGACGCTCCGATGTTGTAGACCTCCAGGAACTGGACCTTTCTCATGATCTTGGCATAGTCGAAGCCGCCGTACGCCGAGGGCCCCTGAGCGCCGACGAAGCCGCACGGGGTGTTCGGGTCGAGCAGGTTGGCCTCGACGACGAGCTGCCCGACGAGGTTGAGGAGCTGGGAGTCCATGTAGCTCAGCGCGTCGCACCAGGGGGAGAGGTTCCATTGCGACAGGGGCCGCTGATAGAGGTTCTGGAAGTCGTCGGGCGTGGCCATGCGTCCGATGAAGGCCTCGTTGTCACGTCCCCACTGGCGCATGATGCCGCCCTGGGTCCCGTAGCGTTTGAGCAGCCAAGCCCGGAAATCGGCGATGGAGAGGGGATGGTTATCCCATCGGCATGGGTTGGTGAAGGTCGACCAACTGATCTCGTCGTCGAGGGCGTAGGCGACTCGCGTGGGATGGTCCAGACAGGCCTTGACGGATTGGGTCAAGCGGGAGACCAGACGCCGTCGGACGTCGGGATCGACGAGACAGTGGGGGCGTCGTGGGGCCGTGCGGGCGGCGCGGCTTGACCATTTCTCGGACAGGTGCAGGACGCCGCGACCGGCGGCGTGGTCGAGGTACCAGAGGAGTCCGTGCTCGTCGTGGAGGTCGGCCTCGGCGCGCGGGAGCATGTCGCAGACGCCGGCGTTGAAGCCCGCGGCGACCATCTTGCCGACCAACGAGGCGTCGTAGGGCTTGGCCCAGCGGTACCTCCACGGCATGAGGATCCAGTGGTCCCATTGTTCGAGCGCGGCCATGTCGGTCGGGGTGGGTGTGGTGCGGCAGTCCTCGGAGGTCTTGACGTACCAGCGGAGGTCTTCGGCGTTCGCGCTGGATGCGAGCAGACCCGTCAGGCAGGCCAGGATCCAGGTTCGGCGGGTTCGTGGGTGGGTCGGGGGCACAGGTTCGGGTCCGGGCACGTGCGCCTGATGATAGAGGCGGTCTCTCCAGGCGGCAAGGCGGGAGCGGCGAGGCTCGGCGCGGGGTGGGGCTGCGTATAGCGACTAATCCGACGACCGGAAATGGCCGATAACAAGGTTGGCAGGCTGTGCAGCGCCTGCGAGCGTGACTGCGCGTCACTGCGTCGCCACGGTGTCTCGGGTCGGCGACGTGCCGGACGCAGCCCTTTCCGTGACAATGGCATGAGCGATACAGAGCACATAGGTCCCAACGACGTTTTGACCACGGGGCAGGTGGCCAAGATCTGCAACGTGGCCCCACGGACGGTGTCGAAGTGGTTCGACAGCGGGCAGCTGCGCGGGTATCGCATCCCGGGCAGCAAGGATCGTCGGATTCCGGTGCAGCATCTCGTGCGGTTCATGCGAGCCCATGAAATCCCGCTGGGCGAACTGGAAAGCGGGCAGACGCGGGTGCTGATCCTGGATGACGATGCCGAGTTCCTGGGTTTGCTCGCCCAGGCCTTGTCGAGCACGGAGCGCTACGGTGTCAAGACAGCCACGAGCTGTTTCGAGGCCGGGGTGCTGACGGAACGCTTCCGCCCGCACGTGGTCTTGCTGGACGTGAGCCTTCCGGACGTCGAGCCTGAGCGGATTGGTCGCTTCATACGCGGCCACGAGGATCTGCATGCCACGAAGCTGATCGCTACGAGCGGAGCGATGACGGAGGGCGAGGCCGCGAGGCTGCGGCAGCAAGGCTTCGAGAGCTGTCTGAGCAAGCCCTTTGACATCCGGCAGGTCGTCGAGCACATCGAGCAGGCCGTCGCGATCGTCTACTAGCCCTTCCTATCCCTGCAACCCCACCCCTGGCTCAGGGCGCGTTCATGCGTCTTGCGCCCGAGGAACTGCCGACAAGTCCCGACAGAACCCTTCGTTGCCAGCGATGGGGATGTGTGGTTGACTGACCTGCCGCTTGCATCGACCAGTCTGCCGATCTGGGAGGAGATCCCATGCGCGCGATATTGACACGCCTACTGACCACCCGCTTGTCCGTGCTTGCCGTCGCCGCGGCGCTGTCGGCCGGTGCCGGCCGGGCTCAGGCCGAGACGATCGAGGACATGGTCCGTCGGATGAGCCAGGAGCGGGACATCCCCCACGCCGAGACCCACATGGTGATGATGCGCGACGGGGTTAAGCTGGCCACGGACGTGACGCTGCCCGGCGGCAAGACGGAGAAGGCCTGGCCGGTCGTGCTGCTCCGCACGCCCTACAACCGCAAGGGCAAGATGGGCGAGTTGATGTCGACGCTGCTGCCGCCGGCGGGGTTCGTGGCCGTCACCCAGGACATCCGCGGTCGGTTCGGCTCGGAGGGCGAGGACTTCCCGGTGCATGGGGGCTGTGCGTGGGGCAAGATCCAGGACGGTTACGACACGATCGCCTGGATCGCCGAGCAGCCGTGGTGCAACGGCGATGTCGGCATGCTGGGTCCGTCGGCGATGGGGGCCACGCAGAACCTGACCATCCCGACGCAGCCGCCGGCGCTCAAGATGTGCATGGTGATCGTGGCCTGGGCGGACATCTACAAGCACGCGGCGTATTGGGGTGGGGTGCCTCGTCGGGCCCTGCCGGAGGGATGGATCGCCAGCAACGATTTCGACGAACGCAATCTGGACCTGTTCTGGTCGCACCCGAGCTACGATGCGTTCTGGGCGTCGTGGGACACGACGGCGCTGGCGCACAAGGTCAACATCCCGGTGCTCTACTTCGGCGGGTGGTATGATCACTTCTGCCAAGGCACCATCGACAGCTTCGAGGCCACGCAGCGGCGCGGCATGCCGGAGGCCCGCAAGGGGTGCCGGCTCATCATGGGCCCGTGGATGCACACCGGCATCCCCAAGGGCCTGGACTATCCGGACAACGCCAACCCGCGCTATGAGATCTGGGGCATGCGGTGGCTGATGCGGCACCTGAAGGACACCGAGATCGTTCGCAGCGAGAAGCAGGCGGCGGTGAACTACTACGTGATGGGCGCCTCGGGCGAGCCGGACGCGCCGGGCCACGCGTGGAGGACGGCCGAGACCTGGCCGATGCCGAGCACGATGCAGCGGTACTACCTCCGCAAGGGCGGGCTGCTGACGACCGAGAAGCCGACCGAGACGAAGGCCGTCTCGACGTACAGGTACGACCCGCGCGACCCCGCGCCGAGCATCGGGGGCGGGGTGCTCTCGAAGACGGTCGGCATTCAAGACCAACGGCCTGTCGAGGCGCGTGCGGACGTGATCGTCTTCAGCACGCCGCCGCTCGCCGAGCCGGTGGAAGCGACGGGTCGGATCAAGGTCCGGTTGTGGGCGAGCTCGTCGGCGAAGGACACGGACTACACGGCCAAGCTGACGGACGTGTATCCGGACGGACGGAGCCTGTTGGTGCTCGACGGGATCGTTCGGGCCCGCTACCACGCGTCGCTGTCGGAGCCGGAGCTCGTCCCGCCGGGGGAGATCCGCGAGGTCGAGATCGATCTCTGGTCGACCAGCCTGATCTTCAACAAGGGGCACCGGATTCGGGTGGCGATCAGCAGCAGCAACGCCCCGCGATTCCGGCCCAATCCGAACACGGGTGACCCGGTGGAGGATCCCGACCGGGCGGTGGTGGCCACGAACACGATCTACTACGACGCGGCACATCCGTCGCACCTCATCCTGCCGAAGCCGAAAGAGTAGCCTCGGCGCGACGCGGGCGCAATCGCCGGGTAGGGGCGCGATACGGCGAGATGGGTTCGGCGTTGGATCAGTCGGCGTCGAGCTGGAGACCGGCCAGTCCGCTCGTGACGTCGTCGGCGAAGTCGAAGACCTTATCGAGCCCGGTGACGAGGAAGACGCCCCAGACCTGGGTGCTGATGCCGCAGAGGCGGAGCTTGCTCTGGTTGTTGATGGTGACCACCTTGCGCAGCTTCAGCAGCTTGGAGATGTTGGAGCTGTTGACGTAGCTGACATGGGCGAAGTTCAGGACGACATCGACGTCGGGTCGGGCTTCGACCATCTCCAGCAAGCCGTTGAGGTCGTCGCTGAGCATCGGGTCGTCTTGGAGGTCGGCGAGCAGGATCTGGTCGGACCATTCTTGGATCGGCATGACACACCTGGTTACAGTCTCTTATCCTGATGAGGTGAGGTGCCCTCTGGCAATTCTCGGGCACTGTACAGGTGCGTTCGGATCGTGTCAATGACGATCGGGGGACGACCCGTCTCGCGCGTCAGCACGAGATCGGGGTCAGGCACGGGTTAGGGGTGCGCGTCTTGGGGCTGCTCGATCCAGAGCACGCTGCGGCGGGGGTCGACGGGATCGTGGATGACCCACACCGTATCGCCGGGCTGGAGCGATTCGGCCCAGTCGTAGAGGTAGGTGCGGTCCTTGCCGGGCGTCTCCTGGCCGCTGGGCTCACGGAGTCGGTAGTGCACGTCAAAGGGGTTTTTGCGGCCGAAGTGGATGTACTTGCGGCGCTGGACGTGGGTTACCTCGGCGGGGGCGGCCTGGCCGAGCTCGAGCAGACGGCGCTCCCGGGCCACGTTCCGCCACAAGACGAGCAAGAGGACCAGACCGACGATCAGGGGCGCGCCCACGATCGGGTACAGCCAGTAGGGGAACGTGGAGGCCATGCCTCCGTCGGGGCGGGCCCATTGGGGATGGTCCGGGCTGTACTGGACGTCGACGGGGGCGTCGACCTCGATACCGACGTCGTCGAAGGTGTAGCCTTTGGTGCGAACGATTCGGCCGGAGTCGGTTCTGAATTCGAGGCCGACCTCCCAGGGGGATCGGTTTCCCATGTGGATATGCGAGAGGAAGCGGAGGCTCGTGATGCGTCCGCGGGCGGTCTGGGCGTGACGGTCGAGCCAGAAGTCCGGACCGGGGGGCGGATGTCCGGTGATCGCGCCGATGACGATCAGGATGAGCAGCCCCTGGGCCGTTGCGAGCACGACGGAGAAGAAGAGCACCTGCATCCTGCGAACGAAGAACCATCGCGGGACGAGTCGGGGCGGCGGGGCGACCTCTACCGTCATCGGGCTGGGACGCGTCATGGTAGCACCTCTTATCGGGCGTCTGGCGGGCCAGCGTGAGAGCGGCTCGCGGTTCGGCCAACGAACTATCCCATAGACAACGCGGGGCGGCAATTACATCATCGGTCGCGGTTTGGAAGCGGCGGTCGGACGTATGGCTTAGAATGGTGGTCATGGCCAGAGACCGCAGGAGAACCAGGAGGACGGTCCTTGCGCCCGAGCCGGAGCCGCTTGCGCTGCATCGGGGACGGTTCGGAAGGCGGTTGCTGGTTATTCTCGCGGTGGGGGCCTGCCTGCGGGGGGCGATCCTGGTCGAGCACATGATGGGCAATCCCTTCGCGCGGGCGCCGGTCACGGACGGCGCGGTGTACTGGGCGTGGGCGGACCGGCTGGCCGAAGGCGTCTGGCTCGGTTCGCAGCCGTTTACCTCTGCCCCGCTGTATCCCTATCTGTTGGGGGTGCTTCGGTGGGCCGGTGGCGGCCTGTTGGCGGTCTATGTGATGCAGCTCCTGCTCGATCTGGCGACGTCGGCGATGCTGGCCTGGATCGGACGGGCACGTTTCGGCGAGGTGGCGGGGTTGCTCGCGGCCGGTGTGTGGCTGGTGCTCGATGAGCCGGCCTTCTACATGACCCGTGTGCTCAACAGCAATCTGCAGGTGTTTCTGGTGGTCGGATTGTGGGCGCTGATCGTGCTGTGGCAGGACAGGGGCGGTTGGGGCCTGGTCTTGGGCATCGGGGCGGTGTTGGGGCTGAACTGTCTCGCCAATCCACCGATGTTGCTGTTGGGCGTGGCGTTGCCGGTCTGGATGGTGGTGGCCGCTCGGCGGGGCGCTCGGGGAAGCGAGGGCGCCACAGCCTCGCCGCCCGCTGCGGGACGTGTCGCGCCGAGTCCCCGTTTGGTCGCGTCTCAGGGGGCGGTCGTTGCGCTCGTGGCGGCGGTCACGATCGCCCCGGCGACGTGGCACAACTGGCAGGCTTGCGGCGAGGTGATTCCGATCACGGCGGCCCCAGGCATCACGTTGCGGCAGGGGCATGGTCCGGGCGCGGTCGGGACGTACGTGCCGATTCCGGGTGTGAGCCGTGGTCGCGATCGGCTCTTCACCGACGCCAAGCGGGTGTACGAGCAACGTGTGGGCCGGCCCGGGCGCTGGCGCGAGGTCGACGCGCATTTTCGGGATCAGGCGTTGTCGTGGCTGGCCGAGGACCCGATTCGCGCGGCCGGGCTGGTGCTGCGGCGGGTCTACTGGTTCGTGTCGGGCCGTCACTACAGCGATGTGCATCAGCCGTCCTGGGAGCGGGATACGGGTTTGGCGCGTCTGCTCTGGCTGGCGCCGTTGCCGACGGCGTGGTGGATGGGGCCAGGGCTGGTGGGACTGGTCGTGCTGGTGCGGCGTCCGATCCGGTTCGGGCCGGAATGGCTGCTGCTGCTCGTGCCGTTCATCGTGGTGGCGCTGATCCAGTACAGCCCACGTTACCGCTTGCCGGCCGTGCCGGTGTTGGCGATGACCGGGGCTTGGGCGGTCGCGTGGTGCCTGCGAGGGAGACGACCGTTTTGGCTCGCGATGGTCGGCGGCTCGCTGGCGGTCGCGGCGCTGCTGGGCCCGATCAACGTCGCGACGGGCTTTGAGGACCCATCGAGGTTGGTCTACAACAACGAGTACAACCTGTCGGTGGCGCTGGGTCGGCTGGGCAAGACCGAGGCGTCGATCGAGCATCTGGAGCGGGCGCTGCGTCATTGGCCCGCCTCGCCGGAGGCCCGGAACGACCTGGGTGTCCGGCTTCAAGAGAAGGGGCGTCTCGATGCCGCGACGGAGCAGTACCTGCTCGCGCTGCGGTCGCGTCCGGGATGGTCGATCGCCGAGGCGAACCTCTGGCGGGTCTGCCGCAAGAGGCAGCGCTTTCGGGCGCTGGTCGCTTACTTCCAGAGTCGGGCTCGAGAGGTTCCGTCCTCGGCGGGCGTTCAGTCGCAGCTTGCCCAGGCGTATGACGCGGCCGGTCGCACCGACGAGGCCGTGGCGTCGCATCGTCGGGCGGTAGAGCTGGCGCCGAAGGACCCGCTGCTGCAGGCTCGGTTCGGGAGCTTCCTGTTGGACCATGGGCGGGCGGCCGAGGCCGTTGAGCGGTTCGAGCGAGCGCGGGCGCTGGCTCCACGGGACCGGGCCGTCGCCTCAGCCCTGGTCTCGGCGCTTCGCGCGGCGGATCGTCATGGTCGTGCCATCGACGTGCAGCGCGCGGTGGTTGCGTCGCATCCGGACGACGCCGAGGCGATCAACGATCTGGCCTGGCTGCTGGCTACGTGTCCCGAGCAGGCGCATCGTGACGCGGCCGAGGCCTTGACCTTGGCCAAGAGGGCCTGCCGGATGTCCGGCGACAGCGATGCGGGTCACCTGGATACGCTGGCGGCGGCGCATGCCGCGGCCGGAGACTACGAGCGGGCTGTGATCGTGGCCCAACGGGCGTTGCGTCGTGCCAAGGAGCTGCACCTTGACGAACTCGTGGAGGCGATCGAGGGGCGGATGAAACGCTATCATTCGGATGCGCCTTATCTCGATAGCCCGTAGCCCTGGGTGTGGTCCAGGCCAGACGCTATGATACGCGTTATGAATGAGAGCCCAGCCCAACCCGTTGACGTCGAGAGAGAAGGCTACGTATCGACCGCGACCTTCCTGTACTGGACGATCCCGGCGGTCCTGGCGGTTCTGACGATCGTTGCGTTTCTGCCGAGTCTGGGCAATGACTTCGTGTGGGACGACGAGGGTGCGATCGCTCGGAACGAGCACATCGGGACCCTCTCGCCGGAGAGCCTTGGTTGGATGTTCACCACGTTCTACACGGGGCCGTACCAGCCTCTGAGTTGGCTCAGCCTGGCGCTGGACGTGCGACTGTGGGGGCGTGACAGCGCCTTCGGTTTCCACCTGACCAGTGTCGTGCTGCACGCCTTGTCGGCGGTGGTGTTCTACTTCGTGGCCTACAAGCTGCTGCTGCTCGCGACGGGGCGACCTGGATCGACGTCCTCGGCGGGTTCGGAGCCCGAGCGCTGGGTCCCTAGTCCGGCCTTAAGCTGGTCGGCCGGGGCCGCGGCCGTGGTGTTCGCCCTTCATCCGCTGCGGGTGGAGTCGGTCGCGTGGGCGACGGAGCGCCGCGACGTCTTGAGCGGTCTGTTCTTCTTGCTGACGGTTTGGAGCTATGTCCGGTTCGGGGTGATGGACGTGGGGGCGATCGGCCGGAAGGCCTGGTATGTGGTCTCGGTGGTCTTCGCCCTGATGGCTCTGTTGAGCAAGGGCACCGCCGTGTCGCTGCCCGTGGTGCTTCTGGTGTTGGACGCGTATCCGCTGCGTCGGTTCCAGCGTCGGTCGGGTGCATGGTGGAACCCGGTCACCGAGCGGATTCTAGCCGAGAAGGTGCCGTTCTTTCTGCTGGCGTTTGCGGCGGGCATTCTTGCGATTCTGGGTCAGGCCGACGCCGGAGCGATGATGGGTTTGGAGGAGCAGGACATCGCGTCGCGGATGATCGTGGCACTGAGCAGCTTCGGATTCTATGTGAAGGGCTTCGTGCTGCCGGTGGGACTGAGCCCGCTGTACGAGATGCCGGCGGGGTTGCTGGATATCGCGGTTCGGCTGGTTGAGTGGATTCTGGTGGGCGTCGGGCTGACGGTGCTGGTCCTCTGGAAGCGTCAGCGTTATCCGGGGCTGCTCTGGGCGTGGGTCGCCTATGTCGTGATGCTGCTTCCGATGTCGGGACTGGTGCAGGTCGGGGTCCATGTGGCCGCCGATCGTTACAGCTACCTGCCGAGCCTGAGTCTGTCGTTGGTGGTGGCAGGCGGCTTCCTGCTGTGGTGGCGGCGCGGCGACGACGAGGCCGAGCTCCGAGAGCCCATCTTCAAGGCTCCGGTGGTGGCGGTGATCGCGTTGTCGATGATCTGCATGCTGTTGACGTGGCGGCAGTGCAGCTTCTGGGAAAACGACGTGCGGCTCTGGGAGCGGGCCGTCGCGGTGGACGAGGGGTCTGGGTTGGCCTACTACAACCTGGGTGACGCGTGGGCTCGAAGCACGCTCCTGGACTGGCAACAGCGGCGGGAACAGTCGTTGGCCGCCTATAGGGAGGCCACCCGGAACCGTCCCGACCTGGTCCTGGCGTGGCAGAACTTGGGCAACGTGCTTCTGGCCAAGGGCGAGGCGAAGCAGGCCATCGAGGTCTACGACGAGGGGCTGAGTCAAAGTGAGGGTGCCGGGGAAATCGTGGCCAACATGCAGGCGAACAAGGCGCTGGCCCAGTTGCGGCTAGAGGACCTGGACGGCGCGATCGAGAGCGCCAAGCAGGCCCTGTCGACGGATTCGAACCACGCGCCGGCTTACAACGTCATGGGCCTGGCGTATCAACAGAAGGGTGAGGTCGAGCCGGCTCTGGAGGCCTTCCAGAAATCCCTCGAGGTCGACGTGCAGCACATCCACGCCTACGAGAACATCATTCGCCTCCTTCTGATGTTGCAACGGTGGGGGGAGGCGGTTGACATGCTCCGCAGGGCGCGTCAGGCCTTACCGGAGGAGCACGACGTCAGCAACACCCTGGCCTGGGTTCTGGCCACATGTCCGCGTGACGAGATCCGCGACGGGCAGAGCGCCGTTCGGATCGCCAAACAGCTTTGCGCCGAGACGGGGAACGAGAACATCAACTACCTGGCCACGTATGCCGCGGCGCTGGCCGAGACCGGCGACTTTGAGGCGGCGGTGCGGGTGCTGGACAGGGCGGTCGGATTGGCCGAGCTTGAGGATTCGAAGATGGCCGCTCGGCTCAAAGGCCGTAGGAAGACCTACGAGACTCGTCAACCCACCCGGATGGATTGATCCGGCTTGCCACAGACAGGGCGTGCGGGGTTTGCCTGCGGCGCGGAGGTCCGCGAACCACTCGGACCGCGGGGCGGATGCCTCAGGTCGAGTTCGTCCGCGTGGTCCCGGCGATCGGTCAGGGCATGGTCTCCAAGCGGTTCTGCACCTTCCGGTAGAGCTCCATGGGCCGCTTGTCGCTCGGATCGCGCTCGAAGGCGGCGGCCAAGGCAAGCCTGGCCTGCTCATAGAAGCGGCGGGCGGCCTCAGATTCTCCGGCTCTCTCGGCCCGTTGGGCCTTGATCACCAGGACCTCGCCGAGTCTCAGGTGAGCGGGTGCGAAGCCGGGGTGGGCTTCGATGGCCTGCTTGAGCTCGAGCATGGCTTCATCGAGCCGATCGACTCGCATGAGGGCCCCCGCGAGGTTGTAGTGAGGTTGGGGCAGGGCCCCGCTGACCTCGACGGCCTTTCGGAAGTAGGGCAGGGCGTCCGCATGTCGGCCTTGGGCCACGTAGACCGAGCCGATGGCATTCAGGATCTCGGCGGACTCGGGATGGACCTGCTCGCCCTCTTCGAGCAAGGCCAGGGCCGCATCGTACAGGGCTGAGACCCCTTTGCCCTCGGGTTCGTACTCGGGCAAGACGGTCTGGACCTTCGCCAGCTCCCCTTTGACGATTTCCGGTTTGGGTTCTTTCTGACGCTGAAGCTGTTTGGCGGTTCGATGCACTTCCGTGCCCAGGCCGCCCCAGGCATGCCAGCAGTCCGGGTCGACCTCGAGGGCTTGCGTCCAGAGGGTCCAGGTGTTTCGCCAGACCTGTGTCTGTTGGGCCGTGAGCACCGCCAGGACGATCGTCGCGACCAGGCCGACGGCGCCGAGAGCCGCGCCCGCCACGGAGCTGATCCGCAGCCAGAGCCAGGCGATGACCCCGCCGAACAGCAGCGCCCATCCGAGACACGACAGATACGTATAGCGATCGGCGGCCAGATGCACGCCGGCCTGGAAGGGGATCAGCGTGGGCAGGAGGACAATGAAGAAGGCGATCCAGAGGACCAAGCCGGCCGGCCAGACCTTGCGGAGCGATGCGACGAGGACGGTCAGGGCGATGACGACCAGGCCGCTCAGGACGTAGGCCCATCCGAAGGGGCTGAAGTCCACGGGCCACTCGTACAGGGGGCTGAGGTTGGTCGGGACGAAGGTCTTGTAGAGGTAGAAGACCGGCGCGTAGAAGGCCACGGCGATGCGAGCAGGGATGTCCCGGTCGGCCAGGGTGGCCATCGCGCCGGACTCCATCTGGCCGCGGACGGCCATGGTCCCGGCCAGAACCGCGGCGATGATGAACGGCAGCTTCTCGAACCAGGCGTCTCTGGCCTGGGGAGAGCGGAACCAGGTTTTGGGATGGCCACCGAGCCGACGCAGGGGGTAGATGTCCAGGATGATCAGGATGGCCGGCAGGACGACGGTGGTCCCTTTGCTCAGCAAAGCCGCGACGAAGAGGACAAAGGGCCAGGCCATCGAGCGGCCGCCCTCGACGATCTCGGTGGGATGCGGGGCGCGGGCTCGCAGATAGGTCAGGATGGCGAGCATGAAGAACAGACCGCTAAGGACGTCGCGACGTTCCGTCGCCCAGGCGACGGACTCGACGCGGAGCGGATGCACCGCGAAGGCCAGCGCGGCCAGGACGGCGGATACGACCAGGGCCGGCGCATCGTAGGGCTCATCGATCTTGAACACGAGACCGAGCAGGCGGAGCGCGACCAGGAAGAAGAGGGCGCCGGTGGCCGCGTGCAACAAGAGGCTGGTGAGGTGGAATCCCCACGGACGGTCGAGCCCGTAGATCTTGTAATCGAGCGCGAGCGTGAGCCAGGCCAGAGGCTGGTAGGGCCCCTGGTGCGTCGTGGAGAACATCCACTTGAGGTTCTTGATGCCGAGGCCGCGAAAGGCCTGGTTGTTGAGCAGGTTGACGTCGTCGTCCCAATGGACGAAGCCGTTGCTGAGGGTCGGCCAGAAGGCCGCGATCGTGATCAGGACGACGAGGACGATGCCGATCACGTGGTACAGGGTCCAGGGCGACTTGCCGGACGGCGACGTGGCCAGGGCCTCGGGCTCGTCCGGAGGCGTTTGTTCCTGCGGTTCGGCAGGCGCCGGCGTCTGTTCGGTCGCGGCACCCTCGTGGTCAGGCTGATCGTTCGGTTCGATACCGTTGGCGTCGTTCTCTGCTGTCATGTGGGTTTCCTGCGGCAGAATGGGCCTCACTCGAATCCCGTGGTCCATATCGACCGGATGGGCCGGATTACGACACCCCAGCGGGGCGGACATTATAGCAGATGCGCGACCTCGGGGTGCGCCAGGCGTGGGGCAAACCGGCGGGGCCCGAGCGGAGGGTCGGCCCGCCCGGGAGGATGCGGGGCGGCATTGATCCTTTTCGGGGCATCTCCTAAGCTGAAGGCTTGCCTCCATTCGTGCGGGCCGGACTGGGCGGTGAGGTGTCGTGGCAGAGTACACCTGGTATCGAAAAGGGCTTCGCTTCACGTGTGTCCAGTGCGGGGCCTGCTGTTCCGGGGAGCCCGGCTACGTTTGGGTGACGAAGGAGGAGCGGCGGCAGATCGCCCGCGCCTTGGGCCGAAAGGACGATCAACTCCCCAAGAAGTACGCCCGGCGCGTGGGCTTTCGCTTCAGCCTCACCGAACGAGCCAGCGGCGACTGCATCTTCCTCAAGCGCCTCGCCGACGGCGTGCAGTGCGAGATCTACGAGCAGCGACCCGTGCAATGCCGCACCTGGCCGTTCTGGCGAATCAACCTCAAGTCGCCGGAGCACTGGGGCGCGGCGGCCTTGATGTGTCCCGGGATGAATCGGGGCCGTTTGTACACGCCGGATGAGATCGCCGAACGTCTCGGTCTGACCTGGTGATGAACCCTACGGATCCTGTGTCGTCGTGTCTTCAGGCCGCGGTGCGATTGAGCAAGAACGCGGCCGTCGTGGATGCCGTAGCGCAACTCTTGCGCGAGGTGTCTTCGGCATCGGCGTCGGCGGGTATGCGCTGCAAGGCGTGTGGGGCGTGTTGTCGCTTTGAGGCGTACGGTCACCGGATGCTCGTGACGACGTTGGAGTTGGCCTACGTGGTGGCACGGGTGGGGGTGTTGGGTCCAAAGCAGGTCATCGGCACGTCACAATGCCCTTATCACCGGCAAGGCGTGTGCTCGATCTATGGCGATCGGCCGCTGGGCTGTCGCATGTTTTTCTGCTCGGTCGAAGGCAGCCCGGACGGGTCGGATTGGGGCGAGCGGTGGCATCGCCGGATGGTGGATCTTCACGAAAGCTTATGGGTCCCTTATTCTTACATAGAATGGTGTGATTCTCTGGGGCGGCTTGGCGACGGGGAGGGCGGGTCAGATTCCGCGCGGAGACCTGATGAAACTACCGATTTCCCTTGACGTTAGCTCAAAGCCAGTATATGGGTAATACATGGATGGGTAGCATCACCTCTCGCCGGCGACCTCTAATCCGGCCGACGGTCAGACTCACCCGCAAGAGGCGAGCAACGGGCAACGTGCTAGCTGGGCCGACGTGGGAGAAAGCCTTGACCAAGAAAGACATCGCCAAACAGATTGCTAGCAAGTATGGGATCGACCAGGTTGTCGCCAAGAAGGCCGTACAAGACGTCCTGGACTCGATCGTGAACACGCTGTTGACGACGGGGCGTATCGAACTCCGGAACTTCGGCGTGTTCGAGGTGAAACGGCGTGCGCCGCGGGTGGCCCGCAATCCCCGGACGAACGAGCAAGTGACCGTGCCGGCCAAGACGGTTGTGGTCTTCCAGCCGGGTAAGAAGCTGGCAGAGGACGTGGCGAATCTCGAGGGGCCTCCGGGGGAACAGGGGTCGCAAGAGTCGCCCACGCCTCAACCCGAGGTCGAACCCGCCGGGTCCCGTTAGTCTGCTGCTGGCGAGCGAGGAAGGGGCCGGACAGAATCCCTCCAGTGCTTGCCCATCCCCTGCCGACATATATACGGATGCGGTCCGTTGCGAGGGAGAGTCCCTCGGCCGGGGCACGCCGAGGGTGTGTCCGTCCCGGGAGCTCCGGGACCGCGACCGTTTGAACCGATCTCCATAATCGTCGGGGACTTGGATGATGAAGGACATCGCACTCTACGGCGGCCTTGTGATCGTGTTGATGGCTCTGCTGGCGATGCAGCCGGGCTGCGCCAGCCTGACGCAGACGCAGAGCGAGCACATGCACTCGTACGAACGCGTCTTCTACCATGATGTGATGCTGATGCCGGACGACATCGACGTGTTGTTGGAGCTGGAGCGCCCGACCCGCCTGAGCCGCTGGGTGGTCACGTACTAGCGCGGGGCGTTTGGTGGGGCGTGGCCGGCGCGGTGCGGCCTGTCGCGTCGCTTTCCGATCCTTCCGTGTCGAGGGCGTTTCTTACCGAGTCAGGGGCTGTCGGACAGCCTTTCGTCACCAGCGCGACACGCCGCGTGCCGTTGTGTGGGCCTTCTGGACCGTTTCCGACGCCGAGATCCTGCCGCACTGTCCCCTAGTTATCCGTGGGCCCGTCTACGGGCTCGTCGTTGACAGAGTCGGGCGCGGCTCGTATAAGAACCGTTCCGACTGATGTCCCCGGTTTGCTTCGCCGGGGCGAGACGGCGCTGGAGCCAAGGTGGGGCGCCACGAACCACGAAGGAGATAGTCTCGATGGCCAAGACCAAGTATGTGTATTTCTTCGGTGGCGGCAAGGCCGAAGGCAAGTCCGACATGAAAGAGTTGCTCGGCGGCAAGGGCGCGAACCTCGCAGAGATGACGAACATCGGCTTGCCCGTGCCACCGGGGTTTACGATTTCAACCGAGGCGTGCGCGCGGTTCAGCGAGACGGGCGGTGAGTGGCCGGAGGGCATGGCCAAGGAGATTGACGAGAACGTCGCCAAGCTCGAGAAGCTGATGGACAAGGAGCTGGGCGGGGCCGAGAACCCGTTGTTGGTGTCGGTCCGCTCGGGCGCGGCGGTCTCGATGCCTGGGATGATGGACACGGTGTTGAACCTGGGGCTGAACCCGGACAGCCTTCAAGGCCTGATCAACAAGACGGGCAATCCGCGGTTCGCGTGGGACGCCTACCGCCGTTTCATTCAGATGTTCGGCGACGTGGTGATGGGCCTGGACGCCCATGAATTTGAGAAGCGGCTGTTCGAGGTCAAGCGCGACGTGGCCCGGCGCAAGGGTATGGAGGGCGCCGATACGCTGTCGGGCGAAGAGCTCAACAACCAGATCCCCGACATCGAGCTGGACGTAAACGATCTCCAGCGGGTGGTCACGCTGTACAAGCAGTACTACAGCGAGGAGCTGAACGAAGAGTTCCCGAACGATCCGAAGGACCAGCTCACGAAGTCGATCAACGCCGTGTTCGGGTCGTGGAACAACCCGCGTGCGATCCGCTATCGCGAGATCAACGACGTTCGCGGCCTGCTGGGCACGGCGGTCAACGTGCAGACGATGGTCTTCGGCAACATGGGCGAGACGAGCGGAACGGGCGTGTGCTTCACGCGCGACCCCTCGACGGGCACGAACGAGTTCTACGGCGAGTTCCTGATGAACGCCCAGGGCGAGGACGTGGTGGCCGGCATCCGCACGCCGATCCCGATCGTCAAGCTGGGCGATGTGCTGCCGCACTGCTACGAGGAGCTGGTCGGCGTTCGCGAGACGCTGGAGCAGCACTACCGGGAGATGCAGGACCTCGAGTTCACGATCGAGGAGGCCACGCTGTACATCCTCCAGACGCGCAACGGCAAGCGGACGGGCGCCGCGGCGGTGCAGATCGCCGTGGACATGGTGGACGAGAAGCTGATCTCGAAAGACGAGGCGTTGCTCCGGGTGCCGCCGAACGACCTGGACCAGCTCCTGCACCCGATGTTCGAGCCGAAATCCGAGGCGGCGGCCGAGCCGATCGCCACGGGTCTGCCGGCCTCGCCGGGGGCGGCGACGGGGCAGATCGTCTTCACGGCCGACGAAGCGGAGGCCTGGGTCAGCCAGGGCAAGGACGTGATCCTGTGCCGCATCGAAACGAGTCCGGAAGACATCGGCGGCATGCACGTGAGCAAGGGCATCTTGACGACGCGCGGCGGCATGACCTCACACGCCGCGGTGGTGGCTCGCGGCATGGGCACCTGCTGTGTGGCCGGCGCCGGATCGCTGTTGATCAACTACGAGCAGAAGACGGTCAGCGCGGGGGAGACCGTGCTGCGTGAAGGCGACTGGATGAGCCTGAACGGCAGCAAGGGCACGGTCTATGCGGGGCAGATCGACACGAAGGAGCCGGAGCTGACCGGCGCCTTCGGGCGTCTGATGGACTGGGCCAACGAGGCCCGCACCTTGAAGGTTCGCACGAACGCCGACACGCCGCACGATACGTCGGTGGCGGTCAAGTTCGGGGCCGAGGGGATCGGCCTGTGCCGGACCGAGCACATGTTCTTCGAGGGCGACCGGATCATCAGCTTCCGTCGGATGATCCTGGTGGCCGAGGAGGTCAAGAACCTCAAGCAGAAGCTGGAGACCACGGAGGGCAAGGCGGCCCAGGCCGTTCGAGAGCAACTGGCCGCGCCGCTGGCGCAGTACGAGCGCGCCTTGGAGGAGCTGCTGCCGCTGCAGCGAGCGGACTTCGAGGGGATCTTCGAGGCCCTGGAGGGCCGACCGTGCACGATCCGTTTGCTGGACCCGCCCCTTCACGAGTTCCTGCCGCACGATGCGGAGGGCCAGCGCGAGATGGCCGAGACCATGGGCGTGTCGGTCGAGCGGATCAAGGCCACCGTCGAAAGCCTGGAGGAGTTCAACCCGATGCTGGGTCATCGGGGCTGCCGCCTGGGCCTGACGTATCCCGAGGTCAGCGACATGCAGGTGCGTGCCATCATCGAGGCCGCCATCAACGTGAAGCGAACCAAGGGCATCGACGTCCAGCCCGAGATCATGATCCCGCTGGTGGGCACCGTGAACGAGCTGAAGATCGCTCGCGACGCGGCCGAGAAGGTCATCGCGGAGGTCTTCGAGCAGACGGGCGCGAGCAAGGACGAGATTCCGTACATGATCGGGACGATGATCGAGGTGCCCCGCGCGGCGGTGACGGCGGACGAGATCGCCGAAGCGGCCGAGTTCTTCAGCTTCGGCACGAACGACCTGACGCAGATGGGGTGCGGGTTCAGCCGTGACGACGCCGGCAAGTTCCTGAAGGACTACGTGCGGCTGAACGTGTACGAGTACGATCCGTTCCAGGTCTTGGATCAGGGCGGCATCGGCAAGCTGATGGCGATGGGTGTCGAGAAGGGTCGCGCCGCCCGCAAGGGGCTCAAGTGCGGCATCTGCGGCGAGCACGGCGGCGAGCCGCGTTCGATCCGCTTCTGCCACACGGTGGGCTTGGATTATGTGTCTTGCTCGCCGTATCGGGTGCCGATCGCGAGGCTGGCAGCGGCGCAGGCGGCGGTGTCCACGAAGATGGCTTCCAAGCCTGCAAAAAAAAAGAAGGTGAGTAAGGCGCCCGCCAAGAAGAAGGCCGCCTCGAAGAAGAAGGTGAAGAAGACGGCCAAGAAGAAGTCGGCTCCGAAGAAGAAGGCCGTCAAGAAGAAGGCTGCCAAAAAGACGACGACGAAGACCACCAAGAAGAAGGCGACTAAGAAGAAAGCCGCCAAGAAAGCGACCAAGAAGAAGGCCGCGAAGAAGACCACGAAGAAGAAGGCTGCCAAGAAGAAAGTCGCTAAGAAGGCGACCAAGAAGAAGACAGCCAAGAAGAAGGCGGCCAAGAAGAAACGTCGCTAGTCATGGCGGGCTCCTTGGCGGCGATGCGGCCGGGAGCGCGGGGCAGGCAGCGGTGATGGTTATCCAGGGAGCGGCCGGCGCATGCCGGTCGCTCCCTTTGCTATGGGTCGCGGGTGATGTCAAGGTCGGCCCCTTGCGGGAAGGATCTTGACATCGGGCGGCGCACCGCTTGTCATCAGCGCTCGCTGTGGCGGATGTGGGCCGCTATGGCAGACCGGATGCCCAACGGAGACCCGACCATGAGTTTCATCAACGATCTGATCGAGAGCAACCAGGCCTGGGCCGAGCGGATCCGCAGCGACGAGCCGGGGTTCTTCGAGAGCCTCGCCAAAGGCCAAGCCCCCTCGTGCCTGTGGATCGGCTGCTCGGACAGCCGCGTTCCCGTCAACGAGATCGTGGGGACCCGGCCGGGCGAGCTGTTCGTGCACCGCAACATCGCCAACCTCGTCGTGCATACCGATGTGAACTGCCAGTCGGTCATTCAGTACGCCGTGAACGCGCTGAAGGTCCGTTACGCGGTGGTGTGCGGGCACTACGGTTGCGGCGGGGTGCATGCCTCGATGAGCTCCTCGACGGAGGGCGTGATCGACACGTGGCTGCATCACATTCGCGACCTGTCGATGCGGCACGAGGCCGAGCTGGAGGCCATTGCCGATCCGACCGGTCGGGCGGATCGCCTTTGCGAGCTGAACGTGGTGGAGCAGTCGATCAACATCGCCCGCACCTCGGCCGTGCAGGCCGCCTGGGGCCGCGGTCAGGAGCTGACGGTCGTGGGGCTCATCTACCGCTTGGACGAGGGGCTGCTGCATGACCTGGGCGTTCGGATCAGCAGCGAGGCCGAGCTCGAGGCGTTGTGTCACGGCGGGGTATGAGGCGTGTTCGGGGCCGCGCCGGGTTGGTTATGGACCTCGGCGCCGGGTGATCAGCATGTCACCTGCGGGGCGGGGGATCTCCCTCAAGGTCCCAACTGGATCAGCCGGTCGAGGAGCTCATCGGCCGAGACGATCGCGAAGCCGGCGGCCTGGTCGCTCATGGCGTAGGGGATGACGAGCTGGCCGTTGTGGATGAGGGATCCGCAGGAGTAGACGACGTTGGGCACGTAGCCCTCGCGTTCGTCGGCGGCGGGGACCATGAGGGGATCCCGCAGGCGTCCGATGACCCGGGCGGGATTCTTGCGATCGAGCAGGAGCGCGCCGATGCAGTAGCGTCGGACGGGCCCGACGCCGTGGGTCAGGAGGAGCCAGCCGGCGTCGGTCTCGATGGGCGAGCCGCAGTTGCCGATCTGGACGAGCTCCCAGTTCTCGCGCGGCGTCTGGAGCCTCTTGGCGTTGTTCCAGGTATAGAGGCTGTCGGATTCGAGCAGCCAGAGCTTCTCGCCGTCGTGCCGACCGATCATCATGAACTTGCCGTCGACGCGTCGGGGGAAGAGGGCCATGCCCTTGTTCTTGACGTGGCGTCCGCCCATGGTTCGGACGCTGAACTCGGTGAAATTGGTGGTCCTCAGGAGCATGGGCAGCGTGCTGGCGGCGCCGGCGGCGGTGTAGGTTCCGTAGTAGGTGACGTCGCCGTTGTAGTCGACGAAGCGGGTGAGGCGCAGGTCCTCCATGCCGTGCCGCTCGCTCTCGGTGGCGGGGAAGATGACGATCTCGGACGGGTAGCAGTCCGACGGGAATCGGACGTCGTAGTTGGCGCGGGCCAGCCAGAGCATGCCCTTGGCGGTGGTTCGGAAGGCGGCGGGTCTTTCCGACGCGGGCTTGTTGGCGTTGATCGCCTGCAGGAGGTCGTCGGCGTCGAAGGGGTCGGGCAGGGCGCTGAGCACGCGGAGGGCGATGTTGTCGCACAGCCCCATCTCGGCGAGCTTGCTCATGAACCAGGCCTTCTCGAACATCTTCTCCCTGGCGGGGCGGGCCCGGTAGGCGAAGCGCGGGGGCGGGACGACATGGACGTCGCCGGATGCGTCGATCTCGCCGCGTCGAAAGACGATGGACGAGACGTGTCCTTCGCCGGTGGCCCGCAGGCTCAGCAGGAAGCGGAGCGAGCCCTCGGGCAGGTTCGTCTGGTCGGGATGGATCACGATCGAGGGGTTGAACAGGGCCGCCGACTCGATGGAGTACTCGAGCGTGAAGTAGGCGCCGATGAGCAGCTTCTTGTCGTCGGAGAGCTCGACGTTCTTGGGCAGGAGACCGTAGACCCTGGCGAAGTTCTCGCGGAAGCCGCTCTCGAGGTCGCGATGGCGGGTCGAGAAGGCGTCGCGGACCTCGTCAAGCAGGGGGACGACGTCGGCGTCTTTGATCTTGACGAGTCGTCGCAGGATGGAACGAATGCGCCTGGTGCTCCTGAAGTCCAGGTAGCGCGTGATGACGCGTTTGTCGTCGGAGACCAGTCGCTCGGGTCTTCGGAGAATCGGTAGGGTTTCAGGCGGCATGCCGTCCTTCCTTGGGCTTCGTGTCGAGCTCGGCCTCCGAGGTCGGCTTGGGCTCGGGCGCGCTGTCCATCGGTTAGGATGGTGGCGGCCGGGACACGCTATCGCGCCTCGTGGAAGACCAGGAGCATCTCTTTCGGAGCGATTGTCTTGCGCCGTCGCGAGCACCGTCCGTCGAAGTCCTGCAACGATGGCAGCCCGGAGAGATTCGGCGGCGTGCGACACCGCGCCCGGCAGGACTCGAACCTGCGACCCCCGGTTTAGGAAACCGGTGCTCTATCCTGCTGAGCTACGGGCGCGACACGTTCGCGTGGGCGCTGGCACGGTGCCTTTTGGGATCCTGCGAGCGTTGCCCACGAGTGCGATGGCTTCGGCAGACGAACGACTCCCTGACGGGCAGGATACCCCTAGCCAAGGTGACGATCAAGGCCGTCGACGACGCCGACGCTTCTCGGGTAGCCGGGTTACGATCGGTAGCACGCCTGGGGGACTGTCGCAAGGGGTTGGGCCCGGAGCTAGAACCCCACGGCGCGGATGACGTCTCGGAGCACGTCGGCCGACTTGGTGATCGCCTGGCGCTCGAGCTCCCAGATGGGCATCTCAATGACGCGGTCGGTGCCGCCGCGGTTGAGCACGGTGGGCAGGCTGAGGCAGACGTCGTCGATGTCGTACTGGCCTTGCAGCAGCGTGCTGGCGGTCATGATCGTGTGCTGGTCGCGGAGGACGGCCTCAATCATGCGGGTGGCGCCAAGGGCGATGGCGTAGTAGGTCGATCCCTTCAGGCGGATGATCTCGTAGGCGGCGTTGCGGACGCGGTCGAAGGCGCGGTCGAGCGTCTCCTGCGAGCAAACGATGCCGCTCTCGCGGCAGAAGCGCGGGAACTCCATGCCGGCGACCTTGGTCTGGCTCCACAGGGGCACCTCGCTGTCGCCGTGTTCGCCGGCGATGTAGGCCTCGACGTTGCGTGGGTCGACGCGGCAGACGGCGCTGAGCTCGTACTGGAACCGGGCCGTGTCGAGCACCGTGCCCGAGCCGACGACGCGCTGCCACGGCAGGCCGGATATTCTCATCGTCACGTAGGTCAGGATATCGACGGGGTTCGACACGACCAGGATGATCGCTCCCTGGGCGACGTCGACGAGCTTGGGGACGATGTCCTTGAAGATCTCCACGTTGCGCCCCACGAGGTCGAGCCGCGTCTCGCCGGGGTCCTGGGCCAGGCCCGCGGTGATGACGATCAGGTCGGAGTCGCGGCAGTCCTCGTAATCGCCGGCCACGACGTCGGTGGGGGCGCTGAAGGGCAGGGCGTGTCGGATGTCCATGGCCTCGCCCTCGGCCCGATCGCGGTTGATGTCGACGAGGACGACGTCGCCGGCGGCGCGGGTGACGATGAGCGTGTAGGCGAGCGAGGAACCGACCATGCCCGCGCCGATGATGGAGACCTTGGGCGGTTTGCTGGTCGGAACGTTGCCGGGGGCGGTGTCGGTCATGGGGAGGGGCTCCTTGAACGCTCAGTCCTTGGACGGCGTGTCCCCAGTCGGGGTTCGCCGACAGCGCGGGGATTGTAGGCAGCGGGGGGAGCTGACGCAACGTGGATCGCACCGGCCGTTGATCGGCCGTGTCAGGGGGTTCCAGACGTGGTGCGATGGTGCCTTTCGGCCAGGATGCCCTGCACCTGCTCGATGAGGTGGGCGGGCAGGTAGGGCTTCTGGATGAAGCCTGCGAGGGCCTTGCCGGTGAAGTGCTTGGTGACCTCCTTCTCGCTGTAGCCGCTGGACAGCACGATGCGGGCGTCGGGCCGGATCGTGCGGATGTGGTCGAAGGCCTCCATACCGTCCATGCCGGGCATGGTCAGGTCGAGGACGACGAGTTTGATGCGGTCGTTGTTCTCCTGGAACAGCCGGACGGCCTCGGCGCCGTCGCGAGCGCTGAGCGTCTTGAGGCCGGCGCGTTGCAGGCTCATCTCGGCGACGCGGATGACGCTCTCTTCGTCATCGACGATGAGGACAAGGTCCTCGTCGAGGGCCTGGTCGTGCCGGTCGCTTTCGTCCTCGCCGGCGTCGTCTTCGAGGCACGGCAGGAGGATGCTGAATCCGGCGACGTGTCCGAAGTCGCCCATGACGCCGAGGGTCCCGCCGTGTTCTTCGACGATGTGCAGGACGCGGGACAGGCCTATGCCGCGTCCGAAGCCCTGGACGCGGTCGTGATCGGTTTCGGTATCGGATGCCGATCGCTCTCCTTGGTTGGCGGCGATCTCGAGGCAGACGTAAGGTCCTTCGGGCAGTTCCTCCTCGAAGTAGGTCTTATCGAGCATCTGGCGGTTGGCCCAGATGCGCCGCGTCCGCAGGTTGATCCGTGACGGCGGGGTCGACCCATCGGCGACCCTGACGACGAGTTCCTTGATGACGAGCTTGAGCTGGTCGGCATCGCCGGACACCGACGGCACGTGGTTCCCCGAGTCGAAGGACAGCGTCACCTCCTGGCCGAGGCTCGCCTGGAAAGCATGACTCCATTCTCGCAGCAGCGTTGAGATATCGAGAGGTTCGGCCACGGTCTCCCCCGATCGCGCATAGGCGAGCATCTGATGCGTCAGCTCGGCCGCCCGTTTGGCCGCCGTTTCAATCATCTCCATCTGGGCGCGGAGGGTGGATTCCTCGGGCAGGTCCATCAGGGCGATGCTGGCGTTGCCGAGGATGCCTGTCAGGAGGTTGTTGAAGTCGTGTGCCATATCGCGGGCCATGGCGCCGAGGGCTTCGAGCTTACGGGCATGGCGGGCCTTGGACTCCCGTGCGTGGCGCTTCTGCTGGGCGTCCTTCCTGTCGGACAGGTCGCGGAGGACGACGGCGTACCCGGACAGGCCGTCGTCGTCGCGCAGAGCCATCAGAACGGTGCTGGCCCAGAATCGCGAGCCGTCCTTGCGATGGCGCCATCCCTCGGCGTGATGCTGGCCCTGCCGCGTGGCCGCCTGGAGGTCGACCTCGGGCTGATGGGCCTGGATTTCGTCGCTGCCGTAGATGCAGGAGAGATGCCGGCCGAGGATGTCCTCCTGGTCATAGCCGAAGTGCCGTTGGGCGCTGGCGTTCCACGTGGCGATATGGCCCTGGGCATCGAGGGTGAACATGCCGTACTCGACGGCGCTGCTGAGCAGCAGATCGGACGTCCGGTCGAGCTCGGTATCGTGTCGGTTCGCCTGTTCGGAACGTTGTGCGCGGTCGATCTGCTCCCCGGGCGAGACGGGGGTGATAGGTCTATCGAGCATGACAGCGTGGCCCTCATGGCCCCCCGTGTGGATCGAAGCGGTTCCATCGGCTTCGTTGGGTCGGTCGTCGGGATGCGTACCATCGGGTCTCGTCTGTGTCTCAGTCATGGTGTCTTCCGGCAGGCGCGCCTGGGGATGCGGTTGCTGGTCCAGCACGTGAGCCAGGAACGACGGGTCGACGCGTTCCTGGTCGCAGAGACAGAGGACTTGACAGTGCCGGCCGGGCGACAAGGTCTCCAGCCGGTTCTCGAGAGCGACGAACTGGTCGGCGAGATCCGGCCCGGTCAGCGCGTCGGTGAGCTCCAGCGCGATGCGAACGGCCCTATAGCCCTCAGTGAGGGCCGTGTCGGCCTCGCGCCGCAAGAAGGCGATCAGCTTGTCGGCGTCCAACCGATCGTTCACGATGAGGGCCTCGTCGGGGTCGACGACGAGGAGTTGGTCGTTGTCCAGGGCCTTGTGGACCGAGGCATCGTCTTGGCTGAGCAGAGCGAGGATCGAGTCGGCGGTTTGGCTGCCGGCGATGACCAGGACGCGCTCGCCGCGTTTCAGGCCCGCCAGGAGGTACGGACCGAGCAGCCGCCACCGCTCGATGTGCGTCTGGTAGAGGCAGCACAGGCAGGTGCCCGGCGCTAAGTTGCTGAGTGATAGGAAGGTACCGGCCATCGTCATCGCTGACATTCTCCAGAGGCGGCGCTGCGCCGGCGCGCATGGCGACGCCTCACTGGGCGCTCCCTCACCGCAGCGAATCCCCCAACCCTGTCGTCCCGGCGTGAAGGTCTAGCTCGCTTCGATGCCCCCCGCGTTCGGCTGGTCCAGCGCACGCTCGCCCGGAGCGCGGTGAACGGCGGAGGTCCCTCGCATACGCGAGTCGTTCCAGCCTGTATCGGACCTGCCTGAAGTATGCACGATGGGGCAGCGGCGGTCCACTTACCCGGCATGGTTTTGATAGCTTTGAGGTCTGACTAAAGTGGATCTTGACGTTGTGCATGTCGGGTGGTGGGCGAGGACTACACAAGAGGCTCCATGCAGGGCGTCTCAAGGGGCCCCCGTGTGATAAGGTCTTATCCTCCGGATGGATAGGTGCCATCCGCCGTCGGTGCATCCGGGGGACGCATGTGGGCCTGTCTGTGTCACAGGTGGATGGATCCCGACTACATAGGGAGAGCCATGAACCCGATTGGACGTCGCGTGTTCCTCCGGCGGTCGGGCCAGGCGGCGGCCGCGATTGCGGGGACGGCGGTGGTCCGGCGGCGGAGGGGAGCGGTCCTTCACGGGACGGCCGGCAGGTCAGGATGCGTCGGTCGGCGCGGCAGACGCGGTGACGCCATCGGTGGCGACGGCTCGCTGATAGAGGTCGGCCAGGCGGATCTGGACGGTCTCCTGGCTCTCGAAGAGGCAGCACAGGCGATCGAACTCGGCCTGCAAGGTTGAGAGGAACGCAGGGGCACCGTCCGGCGCGGTCCCGGTCGTCTCGAAGGCCGAAGCGAGGGTCTCGGCGTCGCGTCGGTTCCAGGTGGTCAGGACATGGGGCAGCAGGGCGGCCGAGCCCACGGCGTTTCGGATGGCCTCAGAGCCGAGGCACTCGGTCAGGCCGGACGGTTTGTGGTGGAAGCCGATGACGTCGGCGAAGAGGGGCGGCAGCCCGAGCTTCTGGGCCAGGATTCGGCCGAGCTCGGTGTGGTCCATGCGGAAGGCCTCTCGCTCCTTTCGGAGGCGCTCGGCTTGGTCGAGGGCGACGTCTTCGAGGATGGCGAGTTGCCGATCCTTCGACGTGGCATAGAGCAGGGGGACGCCGAGGTCTTGCAGCATGCCGAATGCGAAGGCGGTCTCGGCGTTATCGGCGTCCCGGAGCCGGGCGACCTCACGTGCCAGAACGCCCTTGCACATGCTGGCTTGCCAGAACATGCGGGACTCGGCGCGGCTCAGGCGCAGGTCGTTGTGCGTCGAGGCGACCCAGTGGCTGAGGGCCAGACTCCGCACGGTCATGGTTCCGAGGAGGGTGACGGCCAGATCGATGCTGGTGACGTTGTGCCTGACGCCGAACCACGAGCTGTTGGCCAGGGCGAGCAGCTTGGCGCTGAGGGTCGGGTCGGCCTTGACGACCTCGATGTAAGCGTGGGGGCCGGCGTCTGGGTCTTCGGCCAACTCGAGGAGCCTGGCGGTGACACCGGTTGAGGTGGAGCAACAGGCCATCGCGTTGACGCGCTCGCGGAGCTTCTCGTGCAGCTCGCCGGCCGACGACTGGCGGACCGTATTGTGGATGGTCTGGGTAATGGTCAAGGCCTTTATCTGGTGCCGTTTCGCGCCCGTGCCGATTGGCCGATCTAAGGTATTGCCGGTCAATAGGTCTTGTAGTCGCTGAGAGCGATGCGACTCTCAGACCGCGTTTGGCGGCACGCCTGCCGAAAGATAAGCCGCACAGTACATCGACGACTTAGCTGCAAATCTTGAGGAAACCGCTCCGATCGTGAGCAAAGGTAGACGCGGATGTTCTCGATAAGAGGAAGGCGAGCCTCTTGCGCGGACAGCGAGCTGCCGGTCGCGGAGCCACTCGGGCGCAAGCGGCCGTGTTTGCGGCGTTCCGTGCAGGGAAGGAGATGCGGCATGGACCTGCCTATGGCTTTCACCGGACACCTCCTTCTCGTTACCGACGGTGCGCCTCCCGAGGCGGTGATGAAGGTTATCGGCAAGGAGTCGTGGCGGTATCTGATCGCCACCGACGTGGAACGGGCCTTCTACGCGGTCCGGACCGAGGGTCCGATCGACGTGGTCGTGCTCTGTCCGGGGTCGGAGGACGTCGGCGCCCACCTGCTGCTGTGTCGCGAGATCAAGCTGGAGCCGAGCACGGCCTTTATCTCGGTGGTGTTCGTCAGCGAGTCGGCCAACGAAGGGCACCGCACGCAGGCCTTCGAGGCCGGGGCCGACGGGTTCATCCACTTACCCGCTTCCGACGAGGAGATGCTCGCGCGGCTCCGGAACGCGGTTCGCGCCAAGCACGCGACCGACTCGCTGGAGGACGCCAACATCGTGGTCACGTCGCTGGCCAATGCGGTCGAGGGTCGGGACAAGTACACGTGCGGTCATATCGAGCGCGTGGCGATGTACGCCGTGGAGATCGGCAAGCATTTCGACCTGACGACCGACGAGCTGAACGCGCTGCGTATCGGGGCGATGGTCCACGACATCGGCAAGGTCAGCGTGCCCGACCAGATCCTGAATAAGCCCGGCCGGCTGGACGACGACGAGATGCGCCTGATGCAGCGTCACCCGCTGGTGGGGTATGACATCTTGCAGCCGATGCGGACGTTCCGGACGGCGCTGCCGATCGTGCGATGGCACCACGAACGTCCGAACGGGACGGGCTATCCGGACGGGCTGGGTGGCGAGGACCTGCCGCTTCAGCCTCGGATCGTGGCGGTCGCGGATTGCTTCGACGCGATCAGCACCGACCGTCCGTACAGGTCGGCGATGCCCATGAGCAAGTGCAAGGACTTGCTGCGAGAGCTGGCCGAGAAGGACGACCTGGACCCGAAAGTGGTCGGCGTGTTGCTGGACATCCTGGCTCAGGGGGAGCAGGCACGGGCGGCACGGTCGTCAGCGGCGGTATCGTCCGCGACCCGCTAGTAGTCCAACACAATTGAATTTGTCGGTTCCACAACTTCGGGGTCGTCGTCAGAGACGCGACTGTGAAGGAGCGTTGTCGTTCAGGCGCTCCAACAACACAGCTCCCTGACGGTCGCTGCTCTGAGTGGCGTATCGCTTACCTGATCGGAACCCACAAAAACAAGTGTGGTCGGGTACTAGGGCTTCGCCACATTCCATCTTGCAGGCTCGAATCGGGAGGGCGAGGCTTCCACCGAGCCACACATGCTCGGTAGGCGTTCGGCTCACCAGGCATCCACATCGCTTGCACACCGCAGTGGATGAGAAGGCTTTCGCCGCCCCCTTCAGGGGCTTGATCGTGCGTGGTGCACGGTGCCCCCGGGTTCCGCGTCGATCTGACGGCCGACTCCACCCGGGGCGACATTCCACTGCCCCTGACGGGTCTAGACCCTGTCTGGAGACTGAGTGTTTCCGAGGGCTGCGATTCATCATGCCGGTCGTTTGGGTGATGGCTGCAGTGCTTGCGGCCGGTCGTGACTCCGATGAGCGCCGGGCCTTCTGCCGGTTGCGTCTATGATCGTGACGACGCCTCTTCCGTTCTCATCCGCCAAGCTTGACCGCGACCTGTCCCGTCTTGCCCAGGCGGAGCTTGGCCTTGACGGGCCTGGCCCGGTCGTCGCGTTTGACGGAGATCTCGTAGTCGCCCTTGAAGCCGCGGAAGCGTGCCTGACCGTCGGTTCCGGTCGTGGCGTCCAGCCGTGTCCACCAGCGTTCCTTGATCAGCTTCTTCATCTCGTGGAAGACCGGCTTGGGGCTCATATCGATGCGGAGCCAGCCGGCGGGAGCGCGCTTCCAGGCGCCCTGGTCGCTGAAGTCCCACCACGTGATGGCCTCGACGGCCGGATGGCTGAAGAGCATGGTGTAGAAGCGGACCGTCTCGCGGACCTGGCGGGTCTCGCCTTCCTCGGTGGTGCGCCAAGGGGCCTTGGCGGCTTTGGGCTTCGGGCCGGAGACCACGGTGGTCTCGGTGAAGTGCAGCGGCACGCCGAACTTGGCGAAGCGCTCGCAGACCTGCCAGATGTGCTTGGTTTGCCAGACGCCGCCGTGCATGTGGCTCTGGATGCCGATCACGTCGTAGAGCGGCTTGCCTCGCTCGTGGACGAGCTGCTTGATCAGCTCGGCGTACTTCGGGTCGGTGCGGTAGTCGTTGATCAGCAGCGTGGCCTTGGGGTTGGCGTCGCGGGCGGCGTGGAAGCACCGCTTGGTGAAGGCGAGCTGCCCGACGTGTTTCCATGTCTTGGTCATCTTGGGCGCGCGTTGCCAGAAGTGCTTTCGGTCGTAGTGCGTGGCTTCGTTGACGACGTCCCATCGGCCGATCAGCCCCTTGAAGTGCGAGACGCAATCGGTGATGCGGTCGAGCTGGAGCCGCATGATGGCGTCCGGGTCGTCGGGCAGCCATAGTGGGTCGGCGTGGTTCCACGCGAGCGGATGCCCTTTTGTGGCGATGTTGTTCTCCTTGCACCATCTGGCGACGGCCTCGCGCGACGCGTGCTTGGGCTCGCCGCGCCGGCGCTCGTAGGTATTCCAGTAGTAGGGCAGCGTCGCGTAGTTGAGGACCTCGGCGAAGCGCCGGCGGTAGAGCCGTTCGTGCTCGGGCGTCTTGCACCGGCCCCACATGTAGATGTTGCTGCCGAAGAGGAAGGCGTGGTCCGTCTGCTCGACGTGGACCGACGCTCCGGCCACCGGCTTACCGGCGGCGTCGACGACGGTGACGACGGCGTCGCCCTTGCGATGCTCTTCGATGCGGGCGTCGGCCGTGGCCAGGAGATCGGGTTGTTCGCCGGAAGCAACCGCGGAGGCGAGAACTAGAAACGCCGCGGTGTGGGACAGGCACATCGTCTTCGATCGAAAAAGGTTCGTTCGCTTCATGGTGAAGACCTCCTGATGAGCCTCTCGAAAGGAACGGCCTACGATGCAGACTTAGCCCTGACCACAGGTTAGGATAGCCGGGGATGAGACGACCGGCCACCGTACGGCAGGTGAGGCTCGTCAGCTAGTAGTCCAACACAATTGAATTTGTCGGTTCCACAACTTCGGGGTCGTCGTC
>CAZUQM010000051.1:0-44415 GCA_964622545.1 uncultured Planctomycetales bacterium
GGCGTATCGCTTACCTGATCGGAACCCACAAAAACAAGTGTGGTCGGGTACTAGTCGCACGATTCGTGAAACGCGACACTAGTCCTTGCCTTTGAGCGTGTCCTTGCCGTCGGTCAGCCAGTCGAGGTTGAAACGCGCGAAGGTGATGGCCTCGTAAGCGCTCTTTTTGCCGCGCTCGTAGAACAGGCCTATCGACCCGTCCGGCAGGACGGCCAGGCTGGAGTACGCCGCCGGGCCGGCATGCAGCACCTTCGACACCGGCCAGGTCTTGCCTTCGTCGTAGCTCAGCCGCACGGTCATGTTCTCGCGCTTCGTGCTGGCCGGGTTCGCGAAGAGCAGCCGGTTCTTGGCATGACCGTCACGGGTGGACGTGTACCGGATGAAGCTGGCCTGACACACCGGCTCGATGAGCGTCGGATCATTGCGGACATCGCCCCAGGTCTCGCCGCCGTCCTTGCTGACGGCCACCACGCGACAGTGCTTGCCTCGATTGCTGCGCATGTTCATCATGAGCGAGCCGTCCACGAGCTCGACCACCTGGCATTCGTTCGTCTTGGGCGTAACAGGTCCGCCGATCCGCCACGTCTTGCCGTGATCGTCGCTGAGGCCGAGGAACGATGTGACGGTCTTGCCCTGGGTCAGATAGCTGGGCATGAGAAGCCGGCCGCCGCGCATCTGGATGCCGATGCCCGGCGCGCTGACGCTCGTCGACCAGTCGGGCTTCTTGAGCGACGAGGTCAAATCAATCGGCTTCGACCACGTCTTGCCGTCGTCGTCGCTGTGGATGGCGTGGACCCAGAGACGCCGTCCACGCGGCAGGCCTTTCTGGGGCTCGCCGTAGACGTAGAACATCCATATCCGGCCTGTCTGGCGATCGACGAGCAGGGTCGGATCGCCGCCCCCGTTTGGCGGCTGGAAATCCAGCACGACCTCCATCGGCGACCACGTCTTGCCGCCGTCGGTGCTCCGCTTCATGACCTGGTCGATGTGGTTCGGCAGATCCCCACCCCGGTCGACGCGGGCGTCGCAGAAGGCGATCAGCGTGCCCTTGTTGGTTCGCACCAGGGCCGGGATGCGATACTGCCGCACGCCGTCGGTCCTGGCGACGAAAAGGTCGTGCTGCTTGCAGTACGGCTCGGCTGCATGGAGGCCGCCCCCGCTGACTGTGCAAAGAGACAAGACGGCGACGATGTGACTACGTCCGATCGAGGTCATGGTCGGCCTCCTCTGGATAGGGTGTCCTGGTCGTGCCCGCTGGGTGTCTGCCCGAAAACCCGGTGGTGGCCCGCCGCGGCAGCGGTGAGGGACGCGAATTCCGTGGCCGGGCGAGAGCGAACCAGCCGTTTTCGTACCACCATGGTGTTCGAAAGCCCAGCGGTCTCTGGTGCGCCGTTGCGCCCTAGCGCGTTGGCCGCTCGACCTCGTCGGGCAGCTTGCCGCGATCGAAGAACAGCTCGGGCAGCGACAGGGCCAGGCTCCAGGGACGCATGAGCATCTCGACCTCGCCGCGGCAGTTGTACCAGCAGTCGGCGCAGCGGTTACGCTTGGCCAGGGCCCGCATCGTCCGCACGATGTCCTGTTCGTTGTCGCGGTAGAGGTTGGCGACGGGTCGATGCTTGTGCTCGACGCAGATCGCGATGTCGCCCACCGAGTCGATGTTGAAGAACGCCCGACCGGCCTGGCAGCCCGGCACGCCGCCGTTGAGGGCCTGATCGAACTTGCCGAGGAAGATCGGGTGACTGAGGAAGTTCCGGTAGCGGCGCTTCAAGTCGAGCAGGTGCTTGGAGACCGAGCCATCATCGGCGTGGGCGAATTTCCGCGTGCCCGTCTTGCGGTAGCCGTAGGGCTGGATCATCAGGTAGGCGCCGTACTCGCCCGCGAGCTTCAGCAGGGGCTCGATCTGGTCGAGGTTGTCGTGCATGAGCACGGTCATGACGTTGACGCGCTGCCAGGGGTACAGCCGCGCCGCCTGGAAGTGTTCCAGCGCTTGCACTGCCCGCTCGAACGCGCCCGGCTTGCCGCGCTTGCGGTCGTGCTTGTCGGCATCCACGTAGTCGAGACTGACCGATACGCCCCAAAGCTGGCTGGCGAACAGGTCTCGAGCGATATCGGGTGTCACGTACCAGCCGTTGGTCGTCATGAACGCCACGTGGTAACGCGACACCAGCCGTGCCACCTCGACGATATCATCCCGCAGCAACGGCTCCCCGCCGGCCAGCGAGATGAACATCGAGCCGAGCTTGGCGAGTTTGCGCGAGCCGACCTCGAACTGCTCGAGGGTCTGCTTGGGCATGTCGCCCATCGGGTCGCGCCAGTACTGGCAGAACCCGCACCGGAAATCGCACCGATAGGTGACCTGCCACGCACACCACATCGGGTTGCGCGCAACATATTGGCGCAGTAAACGCCACTTCTTGCCGGTGGCAGAGAACCTCTCCGTCATACGGACCGCGCCCTCTGTAGCGGTGGCTCAAGGACGAAACAAGCTACCCATCCTCGCTATCCTGGGTTACGATGTCAACAGCATGCCCCCGAACCACCTGATCGTCCGGCTCGCTGTGATCCTCCCGATGGCGACGCCCTCGGAGCAAGCCGTCACGTCGCTGCCCGACATCGGGCTACGCCTCGAGGTGCCCCGGCACATGGCGCCCATGCCCGTCGACAGCCTGACCGACTGGATGCGGGTCGGCGTCAAAGGCGAGGAGGACGCCTACGACCAGATCCTGGTGCTATCCGCCCTGCCGGCCGGTCCGCGACGCGATGCCCAATCGGCCGCCACCATGTGGGTGCGCCAGGCCGAGCGCCAGCGCGAGGCCTACCACGTCCTGAGCCAGCGGTCGGTCGAATGGCTCGACGGCGGATGGGAGGTGCTGGCCACGTACGAGGCCGGCGAGCGCGTCGTCACGAGCCTGCAATGGTTCGGTTGGCGCGCGGGCCGCCCCGAGATGGTCTACGTGCTGACCTACGATGCCGCGGGCGGACGGGGCGACGGGATGCGGGCTTTGATCGCGAAGGTGGCCGCCTCGTGCCGGACCACCCCCATCAAGCCGGCTTGCACGCAACCCGTGCAACTGGGCAAGCGCCAGGTGCTCACCGAGCTGGGTGTGTCGCTGCGACTGCCGACGGCCGTGCGCCCGATGGTGCCGAATCGCCAGGACATGCTCCTTCGAGCCGGCGCGGTGGACTACACGCGCGATCGGCTGTTGCCGGTCGTGACGCTGACGCTAAACGACCTGCGTCCGAACGAGACGCCCGAGACGCGGCTCATGCGCACCGTCGAGAAGATGATGCCTTCGCTCAAACCGATGGACGGTCGGCTCGCCACCGAGGGCAAGGCCAAACTCGGGCCGCGCGAGGCCCACGAGGTGCGGCTCGATATGACGCAGCGGCGGGAGCGGTTGCGAACGGCCATCCGTCTGACGACCTGGCGGGGCAAGGCGTTGGTCCTGTCGGTCACGTATCCGGTGGCCAACGCCAAGCAGCTCGATGAGGCCGTGGTCGAGATCGCGGCGTCGTTTCAGTTTGGGGACTGACAGCGGTGTGGCGAAGCCGCCCCCGGCTGTGCGATGTGGCGAAGCCGCCCCCGGCTGTGCCATGACAGAGGACCCGGTCGAGCGCGACCGGGCTACACCACGTGTGGGAGTCAAGGCAGAAAGCGGCGTGGAACCATGAGAAGCGTGATCTTGGCGGGCATCGTGGTCGTGCTGGCCGCGTTCACGTCGAACGGCGGCGCTGCTCCCAACGGCCGGATCCTCGACGGGCCCTGGCCTCAGTACGACGCCAATCCGTTCGTGATCGAGCTGGCGACCCCGCCGCCGAAGGACTCGGCCGGGGGCATCATCGTCGCCGACGTCAACGACGATGGCCTGATCGACTACCTGGTCACGGTCCCCGGCCATATCGCGGCAGTCGATCACGGCGGCAAGACGCTATGGGTGGCCAAGGTTGACGTCCGCGTCGGCGGATCGGCCGAGAAGCACGGCCTGCCGGGCCACAACGCTCCTGGGCTCCAGGCCGGTGACTGCGACGGCGACGGCCATACCGAGGTGCTCTTCCTGACCGGGGACGGCAAGCTGCACATCCTGGAGGGCGCCAGCGGCAAACGGAAGACCACGCTCGCTCCGCCCCAGCCCTACAAGGACGGCATGGCCTGGCAGCACCTGATCCTCTGCAACCTCCGCGGCAAGGGCGTTCGCGACGTCGTCCTTCAGACGACCAACCGTCAGGGCTATCGCATGGGCCGGTACATGGCCGCCTACTCGCTCGAATCGCCCGGCAAGCCGTTGTGGCAGACCGACGCGTACCTCGGTTGCGCGCACACGGGCGCTCGGGTGGCCGACCTGAACGGCGACGGCCTGGACGAGGTGCTCGGAGCGACGGTGTTCGGCCCAGACGGCAAGCTGCTGTTCCGCCTGCCCATGAAGGCGGGTCACCTCGACAGCATCTTCGTCGGCCCGATCCTGCCGGACGCCAGAACCCTTCAGGTGGTGGGTCTGCAAGAGGGGGCGGGCAACCACGTCTTCCTCTGGGACCATCAGAAGATGCACTGGCAGACGCATCACAACCACTGGGAGCCTCAGAACGCCGCCATCGGGCGGTTCGACGAGAAGCGAAAGGGCATGCAGACATGGTGCCGTTCACGCTTCGACACGCACCAGAAACCGTTCGTGTTCGGCGCCGGCGGCAAGCTGATCGCCCACTATGAGATGGACAAGGTCGCGCCCGAAGGCTGGACCGACAAGGGCGTCGAGGTGATCTACACGATCGATTGGACGGGCGGTCCTGAGCAGCACTGCGCGGCCAAGGAAAGACACATCTCGGGCGACGTCTGCGTCTTCGAGCCGTTCAGCGGCACCTTCATCCACCGGATCGAGACGAAGGCCGACCGGTTGTACGTCGCCGACGTGGCCGGCGATTGGCGTGAGGAGATCGTGGTCCTGGCCGGCAACAGGCTTCAGGTCCATCACAACGCGGCGAAGAACCCCCAACCGAAGCGACCGCGCTTGTGGCATCAAAGTTGGTACCGCCGTAGCAAGATGACGCACAACTACTATTGCCCATAAGCTGGAACCGGTCGTCCTCGTGGTGTGCTTCACGCCTTTGGCTGCGCGGTCGGAACGACATTCTCCTCCCGTTCTAATGCGAGGGCCCGCGGAGATCTCGGCGGCAGTGTAGACTCAAGGATGCGGTGGAGTCGTACGGGCTCCCTGCGGCCTTCGAAGCAGCCTAGGATCCCCCCGCCTCAAACCTGCACACCGGCTCGTACAGCTCGGCGCCGAGGCGCCGCGCGACTTCCCGATCCTTGAGCAGGGCGATCTTCAACACATCGCACGTGAAGCGGACGTAATAGTTGCTCTCGACGCTCCTGCCCATGCCTTCCAGGATGATCAGGTCGGCGCCCTCGGCGGCGGCATTGCAGGATTCGCTGATGGCGGCCAAGTCGATCAGCGGCGTGCCACAGCCGCTGGCCACAGAGGTGATGCGGTTGGTGCCCAGCAGCTTGCCGAACGGTTCGTCGATCTCGGCCGCTCGGTCGAGCACGTCGATCAGCTCGGGATGGGTGATGTCGTTCAGCGACGGCGTGGCGTTGGCCGCGAGCACGACCGTCGCCCCGCCGTGAGCAAGATGACGTGCCATGGGCAGACAGCCCAAGATCAGGTCGGCGCCGGCGTTGTCGACAAAGAACAGGACCTGTCGGTAGGTCGGCTCGATCAACCGCTCGGCGAGGGCGTCGACGTCGTCCACCGTCCACGGCCTGTCGGGCAGGCCCTCGCGCGTGGCGTGGAAGTCCATGCCCTTTTCGTGGTAGTCGGCGATCGTGGCCATCGAGCCGAGGTCGAAGATGTTGCCCGCGAAGATGCCTCGGATGAGAGCGTCGACGCGCTGCGGTTCTGGCAGCGCGTCCAGCTCGGCCAGCACCTCCGCGAAGAGGGTCAGTGCGGCCTCGTTCTCCTGCTGCTTGACCTGAAGATAGGGATCGTCGATGCCGTGCTTGCGGAGTAACCTTTCGCGGCAGTCGTCGAAGCTCAAGACGGTCAGCGGGCCCCAGTAGGCCGGGTCGGCCCGGAGGAGGTCCAGCTCGGCGAGCAGCTCAGAGCGGAAGGCCTCCAACCTCGCGTCATCGAGCCCTTGCTTCTTCGCCAGGGCGAGCATCGTCTCAGTGTGATGCGTGAAGTGCCCGATCCAGTAGTCGCGCCCCTCGGCATCGGCCAGCAGGTCCCAATCCGAAACGACGTACCCCTCGGGGTCGGCAAGCTTGCACAGGACGGCCATACGATCTCCTCGAGCTTCGAACGTGCGCCAAGCCAGGGAGTGTACTCGATTGCCGCCGGCAGGTGCACCCTACGGAGTCGTGCCGTAGCCGGCCTCGGCGGTGCGGTCGCGAACGGCCGCGATCCACGTCACCACGATCAGCACGTAGATCGACCAGGTCATGACATTGGCTCGGCCCAGCGACGATTGGAAGGTATAGGTGGCCAACCACGCGATCAACACGGCCACCCACGTGACCTGCAGGACGTGCTGGGTCAACGTGCGGGTGGACCGCGGCGTGGTGGGGACCAGCCCGGCCGCGATGGTGACCAGCGGCATGGCCACGACCAGGCCGTGCATCCAAGCCACCTTACCCATGACGGCGGACATGATGGCCATGGCGGCGGGTGCGACATAAAAGCGGATGTCGGCGCGGTCGTCCCAGCGACCGGGCGCGAGCAGACACGCCAGGGCGATCTGCCCGGCGAACCACACCCCGAGGATCCAACGGAGGCGGTACTGCCAGACGCGGGGTACGGTCTGGCGTTTGTAGACGGTCTTGTAGTCGAAGCCGCCTGCGGCCATGCCGGCAAAGCGGTACCAGCTCTGGTTGCGATCGGAGAAATCGTTGATATGAAGCAGGTTGCCGAAGACGTCGCCCTGTTCATTGGCCGAGAAGTAACCCGTACCGACACACTCCTGCCATCGCTGGAAGGTTTTCAAGGCCGCGTTCGGTCCCATGACGGTTGCCGGCAGAACCAACAGACAACTGGTGAGCCCGGCGGCCAGTCCCGCGAAGACCCGGCCCGACCAAAGACAGGTCCGCCAACTCGTCCGATGCTGCCAGCAGTGCCTCAACCACATCCACCCAAGCACGGGCGCGATCAGGAGCGGCATGACCTTGATGCAGGAAGCGACGGCCAGGGCAAAACCGGCCCAGAAGTCGCGGCCGATTCGTAAGGCGTAGAGCATCACGCAGATCATCAGCAGCGTGGCCAGATTGACCTGCCCGCGGCTCAGGGTGTGCATGACCGGCAGAAAGACGAACAGCATCCCCAGCCACACGGCCGTGCCAGCCGGTGCCGGGGTCAGACCGCGGCAGACGCGGGAGAGCATCCAGCCCGAGCCGAGCCACATGGCGACCGATAGGGTAAACCACGCGAAGCTGGCGTCCCGAGGGCCGACGCATGCCAGGGGCGACATCAGGATGGCCGTCATGGGCGGGTATAGGTAGTGCCAGCCGCGGAGGTTGTGAGCGACGTAGGGGTCTTGTCCGGCCATGATCGCGTGGGCGGCGGCCGTGTACACGGTGAAATCCGTTCGGTGCTTTCGATGTGGTTTGAGAATATCGGCCTTGGGGGCAATGACGGCCCAGCCCCAGGCCAGCAGCACAAACGCGCCCAGGGCCGCGGCCGGAAGACGTCGGGATCGCATGATGGTGCTGGCAGCGGGCATATCGGACCGACCGTGATGATAGCCTTGCCCGAGCAGGGTCACAATCGAAAGGGGAACGGTTCAGGTCCTATGAGCTTCACCGGCCAGGCCGGTCCCGGACTTCGTCTCACGCCCTTTGGTTTTCAGCCTGTGTAAGCCGTTGCCGCCCGGCTGCCGATATGCTCTAATGGGCAGCCCGAGTGCCCGGCTCCGACGTTGTCGCATGCCGTTCATGCTTGCCGGGCGGGACGAAGCCATTGGGGGGCTGGCTGAAGGATCAACCTGCCGGTTTCACATTGCAAGAGTCACTCAATTTGAAATCCCTGATGAAAGACCTGCGAAGATGCTTGAGACGCTACTGAACCCACAGACCGTTGCGGTGGTAGGTGCTTCGAGGACGGCGGGCAAGGTCGGCCACGACATCGTCAAGAACCTTATCGACGGCGGATTCCAGGGCAAGATTGTCCCCGTGAACCCGTCGGCCGAGGAGATCCTGGGCTTGCCGTGCGTAGCCGACCTGAGAACCAGCAACGAGAAGGTCGATCTCGGCGTGATATCCGTGCCCGTGCCGATGGTGCGGGCGGCCGTCGAGAGCTGCATTCACGCCGGGGCCAAGTCGATCGTGGTCATCACGGCCGGCTTCAAGGAGGTCGGACGCGAGGGGGCCGACCGCGAACGGGAGATCACGCAAATCTGCCGCAGTCACGGTGTGAGGCTCCTCGGGCCGAACTGCCTGGGCCTGATCAACACCCACCACCAGATGAACGCCTCGTTCGCGGCGCACATGCCCGAGAAGGGGCACATCTCGGTGATGTCTCAGTCCGGGGCGTTGTGCACGGCGATCCTCGACTGGGCGGCCGGGCGCCTGCTCGGTCTGGCCAAGGTCATCAGCATCGGCAACAAGGCCGACATCGGCGAGAGCGACCTGCTGCAGGCCCTGGCCGCCGACCCCGAGACCAACGTGATCGTCGGCTATCTCGAGAGCATCGGCTCGGGCAACGAGTTCATCCGCGCGGCCGAGGCGGCGGCCTCCGCCAAGCCGGTGGTCGTGCTCAAGTCCGGTACGACGTCGGCGGGCGTCAAGGCCGCCTCGTCCCACACAGGCAGTCTGGCTGGCGCGGACATGGCCTACGGTGCGGCGTTCCGGCGCGCGGGCGTTATTCGTGCCGACGACTTCGAGTCCCTGTTCGATTGCGCGACGGCCCTGGCGATGCAGCCGTTGCCCAAGGGCAAGCGCGTCGCGATCATCACGAACGCCGGCGGACCGGGCATCATGGCCGCCGACGCGGCCGAGCACGCGGGCATGGAGGTCGCCACCCTGCCGCGCTCTCGGGCCACGGCCCTCAAGAAGAGACTGCCCGCCGCGGCCAGCGTCGGCAACCCCATCGACGTGCTGGGAGACGCCGACCCCGACCGGTACGTCACGGCCCTCAACGCCGCCCAAGACGCCGAGTCGGTCGACGCCATCATCGTCATCCTGACGCCGCAGGCGATGACCCAGCCGGCCGAAACCGCTCGGGCGATCGCCAAGAACCTGCGGGGCGAGAAGCCCGTCCTGGCCGCGTTCATGGGCGGACGGGACGTCATGCCGGGTCGCGAGGAGCTGGTCCATTCGAGCCTGCCGGACTACACCTCGCCGGAGCGGGCCGTCCGGGCCCTTCGGGCCATGTGCGATTACGCGGAGTGGCGCCGCCGCCCGCCGCGCGTCGTGACGCGGTTCCCCGTGAACCGTCGACGCGTCGAGCGGATCGTCTCTCGCCACCAACGGACCGGACGGCTGCAGGTCAGCGAGGTGGAGGCCAAGGAGGTTTTGCGGGCCTACAACTTTGCCGTGCCCGACGGGGCCATGGCGACGACCGCCGAGGAAGCCGTCGACGTGGCTACGCGCATCGGCTATCCGGTGGCGATGAAGATCGTCTCGCCCGACGTGGTCCACAAGTCGGACCTGGGCGGGGTCCGGATCAACCTGGCGAACTCTGAGGCGGTGCGCGACGCGTACGACCTGATGATCCTGCGGATCAGCCGGCAGCTCCCCGAGGCCCGGCTCGAAGGCGTGTACGTCGAGCAGATGGCCTCGCGCGGTCGGGAGGTCATCATCGGCATGAGCCGCGACCCGCAGTTCGGGCCGATGCTCATGTTCGGACTGGGCGGCATCTTCGTGGAGGTGATGAAGGACGTGACCTTCCACCTGGCCCCCATCACGCAGGAAGAGGCGATGCAGATGCTGATGGGGACGCGGTCGTACGAGCTGCTCAAGGGCGCGCGAGGACAGTCCGGCGTTGACCTGTACGCCATCGCCACGGCCCTTCAGCGACTGAGCCAGTTGGCGACGGACTTTCCCCAGATCGCCGAGCTGGACATCAACCCCTATATCGTGGGCGAAGTGGGAGCCGATTCGTTTGTGGCCGATGCCCGAATGACCCTAAGCGAGATTAGTGTGAAGTGATGAGCGATACCCAGGAAACGACCTACGACCCGAAGTGGCAGAGCAAGTACGCCAGCATGATCGAGACGGCCGACGACGCGGTCTCGCACATCCGCGCCGGGCAGCGCATCTTCATCGGGACCGGTTGCGCCCAGCCTCAGGAGGTCGTGCATGCCCTGACGACGCGCTCCGGCGAGCTCGCCGACACGGAGATCGTCCACCTGTTGACGATGGGAGAGGCCCCGTACGCCGAGGCCGAGCTGACCGAGAACTTCCGCGTCAACAGCTTCTTCATCGCCGAGAACGTCCGCAACATCATCCAAGAGGGGCTCGGCGACTACACGCCGATCTTCCTGTCGGACATCCCCAGGCTGTTCGCCTCCGGCCAGTTGCCCCTGGATGTGGCGCTGATCCAGGTCTCCCCGCCCGATGAGCGAGGGATGTGCAGCCTGGGCATCAGCGTGGACATCGTCAAGAGCGCGACCGAGAACGCCGGCTTCGTTATCGCCGAGGTCAACCCCCGCATGCCGCGGACGCTCGGCGACAGCTTCATCCACGTGTACGACATGGACGTCCTCGTCCCGGTGGATCAGCCGTTGCTCGAGGTCAAGCCGCCCGAGCCGAATGAGGTCACCCGACGGATCGGCGAGTACGTGGCCGCCCTCGTCGAGGACGGTGCCACGGTCGAGATGGGCATCGGGCAGATCCCGCAGGCCGTCCTGGAGTTCCTGAAGGATCGCAAAGACCTCGGCATTCATACCGAGATGTTCACCGACGCGATCATCGACATGATCGAGGGGGGCGCGATCACGGGCAGCCGCAAATCCGTCGACCGTGGCAAGGTCGTCGCGAGCTTCGTGCTCGGCACCCGCCGGCTGTACGACTACATCGACAACAACCCGATGTTCTCCTTCCACCCCACCGAGTACGTCAACGATCCGCATCTGATCAGTCGGCAGCACAAGCAGGCGGCCATCAACGTCGCCCTCGAGGTCGATCTGACCGGCCAGGTCTGTGCCGACTCGCTGGGCACGAAGTTCTACTCGGGCATCGGCGGGCAGGTGGACTTCAACCGCGGTGCGGCGCGGTCGCCGGGCGGCAAGGCCATCATCGCACTACCCTCGACGGCCCAGAACGGCAAGGTGTCACGGATCGTGGCCCAGCTCAGCCCGGGCGCCGGCGTGGTGACCACGCGCGGCGACGTGCACTACGTGGTGACCGAGTACGGTGTGGCCTACCTACACGGCAAGAGCGTGCAGGCACGGGCGCTGGCGCTGATCAGCATCGCACACCCGGACTTCCGAGCCGAGCTGCTGCGCGAGGCCATCAAAGACAAGTACGTCCGGGAAGAGCTCAGCGACGTCGAGGGCCGACTCATCGTCGGACCGTCGGAGCTGCGCACGTCGATGGTCCTCGACGACGGTACGCAGGTGAACTTCCGGCCCATCCATCCGACCGATGAGCCGAACGTCCGCGACCTCTTCTACGCACTCAGCCAGGAGACCGTCTACTACCGCTACATGACCTACATGAAGCGGCTGCCCCAGAAGCAGATCCAGAACTTCGTCTACGTGGATCATCGTACCGAGGTCGCCATCGTCGGGACCGTCCCCGAGGCGCACGGCGAGGATATCATCGCCGTCGGCCGGTACTACCTCGACACGAAGACGAACCGTGCCGAGGTCGCCTTCGTCGTCCGCGACGACTGGCAGAACCGGGGCATCGGTACCTTCCTGCTCAAGCATCTCATCACCATCGCCAGGCGAAACGGCATCGCGGGCTTCACCGCGGAGGTGCTTCGCGACAACAAGGCCATGCAAACGGTCTTCAACCGAAGCGGCATGAAGGTCAAAAGCCACCTGAGCGACAACGTCTATCACTTCGAATTGGAGTTCGAGTAGCCCTCGTTGGCGGCGCGAGGGGTGACGGCCGCGTCGCGAGCCGGTCTACTTCTCCTGGGTGGCGGGCTTGCTGCTCGGACGCGTCGGCGTCGTGGCGGAGGTGCCACCGACGTAGCCCAGGTCGCGCAGGGCCTTCATCGTATCTTTGTCGATGCGCCGCACAGGCGCCGCTTGGTCCGGTCGGGGCAGCCCCTTCATCAGCGCATCCAGCTTGTCCCTCACGGCGCTGGCCTGCTCGTACCGGCTGCGATAGAGATTCTTCGACTCGTCGGGGTCGTTGGCCAGGTCGTAGAACTCATGATGCCCGCGGCTGTTCCAGATGTACTTCAGAGGACCGTCGTAGAATGCGCGGAAGCTCCCCCGTTTCGATAGCGCCGGCAGCGGGTAGACCTCGGCGAAGGCGTACCGTCGCTGAGGGGAGCCGCTCGAACCCTGGACCCCCGGCGGAATGCTCAGGCCCAACTGATCCAGCACGATCGGCATGATGTCGGTGACCTGGATCAACTCGTCGGATCGGCCGAGCTTGGGGGTCCGCTTCGGGTACTTCATGATCAGGGGGACATGCAGCTCTTCCTCATAGAGCGTGGCCCCGTGACCGCGGAGTCCGTGCTCGCCGAACAGCTCGCCGTGGTCGGCCGTGACGATGATCCAGGTGTCGTCGTAGATGCCGTACTGCCTGAGCCGATTCAGCAACGCGGCGATGTGAAAGTCGGTGTAGTAGATCTCGGCATCATACAGAGCGACGAGCTGCTCCGGTGTGGCCTTGGCCCCGTCGATCAGCTTCGATTCATCCAGAAAGCGGTAGCGGAAGGCCTCGGGGGGCAGATACGGGTCGTGGGGATCGAAGTAGTTGATGAACAGGAAGAAGGGCTTGGCGGCCACCTTATCGAGCCAGGCGAAGACGCGCTCGTTGATCTGCTCGGCGAGCCGGCCGTTCACGTCGATGATCTGGTCGTCGTCGTACTCCGCGAACCCTTGAGCCAGCCCGAAGGGGCGCTTGAGCCACGGGCCGCCCACGAACCCGCCCGTGGCATAACCGTTTTCGGCCAGCAGGTCGGTGAGCGTGACGACCTCCTCCGACAGGGCGTTGACGCGGTAGGCCGACCATTCGCCAGGCAGGATGCCCGTCAGATCGATCTTGCCCTTGGGGTCGTACACGGCCCCGTGAGTCGTGGGGTACATGCCCGTCAACATGGAGGCGTGGGCGGGCAGGGTCCAGCTCGACGTGGACTCGCATCGCGTGTACAGCAGCCCCTCCGCCGCCAGGGCGTCCAAGGTGGGGCTTGTATCGCGAGCGTAACCGTAGCAGCCCAGATGGTCGGCCCTGGTCGTGTCCAGGCTGATCAGCAAGACGTTGGGTCGGTCACTCGTCCGTGTCACGCGGCGAGCGGAGGGTTGCAGCACCAGTACGGCTACGCCGCCACCGACCGCAATGAGCAGAAACAGTAGGATAGCGACCTTGTTGTTCATACGTCCCCGTGGCTCCGCGGCCCTCGCACCAAGCCCAACGTAGCTTGACGTGCGGTGCGAGGTCAAGGGCGGCCCGGCTCAGCCGCATGAGGGGCTCGGGTCAGGAACACGGCTTGCGCCGCGTCCGCCGGGCTTGCCGCGGGCGACCGGTGACGCGTGCCCTGGCGACTGGCGAGCCGCGTCACTCCGATTGCTCCTTCTCGAGCTGGGCTCGGCGCTCTTCGATTTGCTGGATGATCTCGGGCTTCAGGTGGACGTCCTCAGACACGCCGATGCCGACGAAGTCGGCGCGCTTCATCGGACAGGGATCCTCGTCCGACCCCTCGTGCGCTTGGGTGTAGACCTCGTCGACGGCCATGGCCACGCTCGGATAGAAGTGATCGCCGCCGATCTTCTCGTCCAGGTACGTTCGCCGCATCACGTCCAAGACGTTTTCGTTGAGCCCCGTGACCGAGACGTCATAGCCGGCCTCGCGGAGCTGAACCACCAGCCGGGACAAGGCCTCCTCGCCGGAGGCGTCGAGCTCGCTGATACCGTTCCCGGCCAGGATCACGTGCTTGAGATCGGGCATGCTGCTGACGACCTCCAGGACCGTCTCCTCCAGATAGTCCGAGTTTGCGAAGAACAGCGGGCCGGAGAAGCGAACGGCCACGATGTGCCGGCACTGACGCAGATTGAAACGGATGCGGTTCTGGTACGTGCCGTCGGGATGCTTGGCTAGAAGAGCGACATCAGGCTTCATGCTTCGCAGCAGATGCGAGGCCAAGGACAGCCCGATGCCGACGAAGACGCCGTTCTCGAGGTGCGGCGCGAAGGCGAGCGTCGTCAGGAACGTGATCACCCCGATGATCCCGTCATGCTTCTGGGCCTTCCACGCGTGGATGAACCCCGAGACGTTCACCAGGCCGACCACCGCCATCATGATGATCGCGGCCAGAACCGCCTGCGGCAGGTAGTAGAGCAGCGGCGTCAGGAAGAGCAGCACCAGCCCGACGACCGCGCTGGAGATGACGCTGGAGATGCCCGTCTGGGCGCCGGACTGGAAATTCACGGCCGAGCGAGAGAACGAGCCGGACACGGCATAACCCCGGCTCAGGGAGGCCACGATGTTGCTCAGGCCCTGACCGACGAGCTCTTGATTGGGATCCAGGCGGTAGCCGGCCCGTGCGGCGATCGCCTTGGCGATGGAGATGGCCTCCATGAAACCCAGCAGGGAGATCACCGCCGCCATGGGGAAGAGCTGCAGTATCACGCCGAAGTCCAACGAGGGCATCCGGATGCCGGGGAGTCCCTCGGGGATGTGCCCCACCACGGCGCCGCCGCCCATGAGCAGCAGGCCGTCGGTGTCGAGCTGCTGACTTCCCACCTTGATTCGCCACGTGGGCCCTTCGGACTCGGCGTTCTCGGGCCGATCGGATTCGGCATGGAAACGCGATGAGCCGTCTTCGCCGATGGCCTGGTAGAGGCGCGTCGCGCGCAACTGCTTGCGAAGCTGGGTGGCGTGCTCCTTCAACCCCTCCATCTCCAGCGAGAGGATGGCGATGTTGTGTTGGGTCTCCATGAAGGCGCGTGACCTGCTCGTCGACGGATGGTCCGATCTTTGCAGTTGCTTGTTGAGCGCGACACGCCGGTCGGACTTCTGTTCGATCTCGGCAAGGCAGTCGTTGAACTCTCGGATCAGGTTGGAGGTGTCCTCGCTGGCGATCTGTTGGAGGGTGACCTCTCTGTTGTGCTGGTAGCCGATGCCCCAGGAGATCGAGGTCGTGATGACGACGGCCACGAGCACATTGGGGATGCGCGGATTGAGGCGCTTCAGCGTGATCATGATGGCGAAGGCGAAGGCCGCCAGCGCGAAGGTCGGCCAGTGCGTGTGATGAAGGGCCGCCTCGACCACACGGAGGACCGTCTCGTAGTGATGGGCGGACTTGTCCACCGTGACGCCGAAGATCTTGGACAACTGCGACGTGGCGATGATCAGGGCGGCCGCGTTCGTGAATCCGTTGACGACGGGATGAGAGAGGAAGTTGACGACCAACCCCAGTCGCAGCACGCCCAGGGCCAGTTGGAACAGACCGACGAGCAGGGCCAGCAAGACGGCATAGGCGAAGTAGCTCTCGCTCCCGGAGGTCGCCAGCGGTGCCAGCGCCGAGCTGGTCATCAGCGAGACCACCGCGACAGGGCCCGTGGCGAGCTGCCGGCTCGAACCGAACAGGGCGGCGATCAGGGGGGGCAGGAAGGAGGCGTAGAGCCCGTAGTACGGGGGCAATCCGGCAAGCTGGGCATACGCCATCGACTGGGGTACCAGCACGACCGCCACCGTCATGCCGGCGACACAGTCCGCCTTGAGGTGCGCGCCACGATAGCCTTTGAACCAGCCCAGAAACGGCAGGGCGCGCAGGAGGTAGTTGTTGGGCACGGAGAACACCTCGTCTTGGACAAGCTTACGACGGCCGATGCAGCCTGGACACCGGGCGCTCGGGGAGATCGCGGGCCTCCCCAGGCAACCCCCGTCTAGCGGGACCTACCAGCCGTGCGTCTTGAGAATATGCTTGATCTCCTCCTCGATCTTCTTCTGGACGAGCACCATCTTGTCGGCCTTGGCCCCACGGACCTTCTCGATGAGCGAGTCGAGATTGGCCGGCTTCTGGAGGAAGTCCTTCGCGCCGAGCTTGACGGCCTCGACCCCTTTCTCGACCGACCCCTGCCCGGTGAGGAAGATCACCTGAAGGTCCGGTTGGCGTTCGAGCATGAGCTCCAGAGTCTGAATACCGTCCATGCCGGGCATCGCCAGATCGAGGATCACGGCGTCGTAATCGGTCTCCTTGATCTTGGACAAGGCCTCCGGGCCGCTTGCGGCCACATCGGCGGACAGCCCCCGATTCTCCATGCGCTCGGCGAGCACGGAGGTCAGCTCCGTCTCGTCATCCACCAGCAATACGCGTTCCTTTTCCACGACGATTCTCCTGAGATGCCGGTCTTACCGACCGGCCGAAGGTTTCTCGGGTAAGGCTCATTATGACCTGTCGATATCACGAAGCCCCCAAGGGAAGCGTGATCCGCAGGAGCTGACCCTCCTCCGTCGGTTCTGTGACCAGGCTGCCGTCCAACGACTCGACCAGCGACGCCGCGACGGCCGGGTCGGTGGCCGCGAGCTGGTCGCGGTCCATCCCCACGCCCAGGATGGCGATGCCGACCGACCCGGACGACACCGATACCGACACGGTGATGCGCGAGCCCTCTGCCGCCGCCGCGAGCAGATGCCCGATGCAGAGGAAGACGGCCTGCTGAAAGGCGAAGGGATCGGTCGTGAGCAAGATGCCTTGCTCAGGAAGATCGGCCTCGAGATCGACCTTCTTCAGTTCGGTCAGACGGCGCGTCAAACGGACCAGATCGTCCAGCACCAGACGGACGTCGAACTGCACGACGGCATGGTCGGCCGTGTGTGCGAAGCGGTTCAACCGACGAACGATGCGATCGCCGCGGGCCACCTGGGTGGCGAGGCGACCGTGCAGGCTCTTGAGCTTGTCCAGATTGACGGGCGCGCCCGCATTGGCCAGCGACAGCAGGTCGTCGAGCAGGCCGCCGAGCTCGTTGATGATCGCAATCACGTTGCTCAGCTCGTGCGTGACGCTGGCGGTGATCGTCCCGAAGAACGCCAGACCGAGCGGTCGTTCCGGAGGCGTGCCGTCCTTCATGCCATCCCTCCAGTGTTCTCGGTCTCGTCGGTCGCCCTCGTGATCTTGGCGATCAGGTCGTCGATCTGAATGGGTTTGGCCACATAGTCGTACGCGCCTCGGGCCAGATGTTCCGACACCTCCGTCGAGTCGCCGTGGCCCGTCATCAGGATGACCTTGATCAGCGGCTGCATCTCCTTGATGCGGAGCATGGTGTCCATGCCGCTCATCGAGGGCATCTTGACGTCCACCAGCGCCATGTCAAACTCCTGCTCTCGAGCGCACTCGATCGCCTCGGCGCCGCTACAGACCGCCTTGGCCAGAATGCCGCGAAACTCGAGGCGCTCGGCCAGCACGCTGACGAGCTCCTCCTCATCGTCCACGATCAAGACCCGCAGTCCGGTCATGGATCACTCCTTCGTCGCCTCGGCCCGGATCGGCAGCGTCACGCGGAAGGTCGTTCCTGAGCCGATCTGGCTTTCCACGCGGATGCGTCCGCCGAGCTTCTGGACGATGCCATAGGTGATGGAGAGCCCCAGACCCGTCCCGTGCTGCTTCTTCGTCGTGAAGAAGGGCTCGAAGATCCGGTCCAAATCTTCCTGGCGGATGCCGGGGCCATTGTCGCGAATGACGACCTCGACCCATCGACGGCCCGACGGCCGGAGGGCCACATGAACCTCGCCGCCGTTCTGAACGGCCTCGAGCGCGTTCGAGAGGATGTTCAGGAAGACTTGCTGCAGCTGGCCCTTGTCGCTGGCGATGGGCGGTACGTTCGGATCGAAGTCCGTCTTGATCTCGATGTTGCGGTGCAGGGCTTCCTTGCCCAAAAAGCCGAACACCTCCTCCATGAGGTCGCGGAGATCGATCTCCTCGATGTGCGACTCCATGCGCCGGGCGAATCCCAAGAGGCGGTGCGTGATGCGACTGCACCGATCGACCGACTTGAGGATTGAGGTGACGTGGCGGTTGATGCGCTCTCGTTCCTCTGTCGGTTCCTCCACCGAAAGCAGATCCTTGATCATGCCCGCGCTCTCGTTGATGACGGCCATGGGGTTGTTGATCTCATGGGCGACCCCGGCGGCCACGCGACCGATCGAGGCCATCTTGTTCGTGTACTCGATGTGATGCAGCATGCGGAACCGTTTCAGGTCGGCCTCGCGGATCTTGCCCACCATCCAGAGGGTGCCCGCCACGATGACGATCAGGATCAGCACGATACTCACGGCCAGAAAGGCGATGAGCTGGTTGCGGGTCGTCAGCCAGTTCTGCATGAGCGCTTGGGGGCGAAAGGTCTCCATCAGGATGTACGGCGTGTTGCTGATGTGGGAGTACCCCAAGATGTACGGCTGGCCTTGCTGGTCGGTCAGCTCAATCACCTCGCTCGTGGCCGAGTACGGCGGGATGGGCAACTCGCATTTCTCGAGGACCTTGCCGTGATGGCGCGACGGTGTCTGGAGGATGCCGTCCTCGTTGATGAGAAAGGCGTCACTGGTGGCGTTGAGGTTGTGGGCGAGGATCCTCTTGTACAGCATGTCGCTGTCGATGGAAGCGCGGAGGATATAGTACGCACCCGCCTCCAGGTCGTGCTTCACCGCGATCACGAAGTGGGGAAACCCGCGGTAGCCCATGAACACGTCGCTGACGTAGACGCCGCGCAGGTTCACCTCATGGAACCAGTCCTGGGTCTTGTAGTTCTTCCCTTCGAGAGGGTAGGGGCCCGCGTAGGCCACCTGTTTGCCGTCCGAGTCGATCAGTCCCAGATCGACGAATCCTCCGAAGCTCCCCTTGAGATGGCTCAGGGTTCGCCCCAGAGCGTCGTGGTCGTGGAGCTCCTCGAACGTCCTTTCGTTGATGATGAGATTGAGCGCCGATTGCCGTTCCCTGATGAAGGCTTCCAGAGCATGCCGGATGTTGGCCGTCTGCCGCCCGATCGGGTAGATCATGTCGGCCTGATGGGCCTGCTGATACTGATGGATGTTGATGACCGTCATCGCGATAAGCGGCGTGAGGGAGACCAGGGACGTCAGCAGGATCGAGTAGTTCCGCAAGCGACGGTAGCGAAACCGGCCCACCGTTGGCGGACCACCGTCGGTGGAAGCGGCTGCTCGCTCGAGTTGGGGGAGCTCCTTGGCCAAGTCCTTTCTCCGACGTGGCGGCGATTCGCGTTGCGCCTCAGGGCTCGGGAGCCCGCAGGATGCCGGTCGGCAGGGTCACCGAGCCCTCAGCGTCCGAGCGCTGTGAAGCCAACCCATCGGGGATCCCGAGATGGGACCCGCGACCGCGGCCCGAACGGGTGGAGGTCGCGATGGTGACGTTAGGGGACCCCGTCGTCTGACTGTTTGTACAGTGCGACGCGGGCGTAGGCCTCCTTCATCGTATTGGCCAGCGTGTTGATATCAACGGGCTTCTGCAAGTACGCGAACGCGCCCAGCTCTAGGGCCAGCTCCCGTTCGCGATCCGACCCGTGCCCGGTGAGGATGATCACCTCCGTGCGCGGGTGGTCGCGCTTCACGCGGCGAAGGACCTCGATGCCGTCGATACCGGGCATCTTGAGGTCCAGCACCATGACCTCGGGCTCGTCCTTCTCCATGAGCGACAGGGCCTCCTCGCCGTCGTACGCGATCGAGGGCGCCATCTGCCGGGTCTGCAGCCGCTCCGAGAGCGTCTGCACGAACTCGCGCTCGTCGTCGACCAGCAACACCTTCTGCGGGACGTCGATGTCCACCGGCGGCCAGGCGCGCGGCGTCTTCACCTTGGGACCGATGCGTGCCTCCACGTCGTTCACGTCCTTAACACCTTTGGCGATGTGCTCAATCCGTCGCTTCTGGGCCTCGGGCCTGAAGGGATACCGCTTGAGGAGCACCGTGACCTTGCCGTCGGCTGCCGTGGCGTCCACGTCGTACCGCTTGGCGGCCAGCTCCAAGAGCACGTCGGCGGCTAGCTGGAAGTCCCGCATGTGCTGCTGCGAGTCGGGCGTCGTCTCGACCGCGGGCCTCTTGGCGTTCTCGCGAATGAGATCCGAGGCGTCCTCCAAGGTCGTCGTGTGCACGGGCAGCAGGATGTCGTGCAGGTCCGGCTCCCACGGCTTGACCCCCAGCGAGAGGAACTGACCCCAGTCGACCAGCTCGGTGTCGGCGCGACTGATCAGGCTGCGGGCCTTGCCTTCTGAGACGCCCTCAACCTCCGTCGCGCGCCGTACACGGAAGTCGGTCTCGGCCACCAGACAGACGCGCAGGACGTGCTCGATCGTCCGCGGCACCAGCAGGGAGGCGAGCCCGCAATACACGAGGTTGTCCTGGGCGAGGAGCCGGGCGAGGGCGACACGGACCTGGGCGACATGAAGCCGCCGGCTCGAGGCGCCGCCGCTGAACAGGGAGAACGACCGCCGCAGGCAGGCCTGAAGGCTGCTCTCGGACAGCCCGGCGTCACGGGCGACCTGCTCGATCAGCGCTTGCTCGGGGACGAACTGGTAGCCCAGCGTCTTGGCCACCCGTTGGCCGATGTCGCGATCGAGACAGTAGGATTGACCGAAGAGGGTCACAACGGACATGTTGAGTGGTTCCTATCCAAGGCGCCGCACAACGGACATCCGTGGCCGTGGCTTCCGGCCGCCGCTGTGCCTGGTTGTCGTCACCGCCGCTGCGCTCCGGCCTGCCGATGCGACGTGCTGACGACCGAATGCTGGCGAAGGGTTGGACGTTACCACGCCGTGGCTCGCCCGGCCGGGCCGAGACACGGCGTCATGACCTGTAGCCGACCGTCCCAGACGAATAGCCCCTCCGGGGGTCATACAAGGCCCCGCGCTGGCTCGGTCCGGTCCCAAGCAGCGGCGATAGGCCGGCTCGGTCTGACGTGATGGGGCCGCGGTGCTTTCGTCCGACAGCCCCTTGCGCCGGTTCTGCATGGGTCACCCTACCATCGTGGTAGAGGCATGGTACCACCTTTCAGCCGCCGCGAGCAACCGGCTGGGCGGCCTGCGATCCGTGCCTCGAGGTTCCCTCAGGTGTGCCCGCATCGACAGGTTCGAAGCAGAAGAGCATGCCGCTGGTTTGGGGGGCGTAGAAGATCCGGCCGTTGGCGGCGATCGGATGAGGGCACGCGTAGGAGCCGAAACCGTGCGTGTTCCAGACCAGCTTGCCCGTCGCGACGTCCGTCATGCAGAGCCCGCCGATGGTCCCCGACAGGGCGTGGCCGCCGGCCGTCAGCACGATCGCCCCGCAAGCATGAGCAGGTCCCCAAATCTGTAGCGGCTTGCCGTCTCGCTGGAACGGTTGCCCGGTCTTGAGGTCCCAGCGCCACCCACCCCTTATCACGCAAAGGCACAAGGCGCGTGCGCAGCTCGAGGAGCGCGTCCCGTGACCGGATGATAGCGACTTTATTGGTCGGATCTATAGGCTTGCCCGTATTTCCGAACCCGGATCGGCTCGGAACGTAGAGGGTATGGGCGGCATCACGTATACTGTAGAGAAGCGTCCGGGCTGCGCCCGGGTGCGCGTCCTCGTCCGGAGATTCATAAGCCGTTGCGACGCATTGTGAACGACAAGCTGAGGTGGGGTCTTTCGGGCATCCTCGTCCTGGCTCTCCTGGGTTGGGAGTTCCTGGTGCCGTGCCCCACGTGCCTTGCCTCGGATTGGTTTCACCGAGCCGACGACCACAAGCAGCACCAGTCGGTCCCGTGTTGTTGCCATGCCGGGGACAGCACGGCTGCTCAGACCGATGACCGTGCTTCCGCACGCCCCGACGCCGATTCTGAAAGCCCACTCTCGTCCTGCCCGGGTTGCTCCGGCGGCGAATCGAACGCCCCGTGCTGCCCGGTCAAGCCGGTCTATGAGTTCGCACCGACGCTGACCTTCGCCATCGACCTGTCGAACGTCTGGTCGCTCTTTGAACGGCCGCCCGTACGACTCGATTCCTTGCCACTCGATCCCCACTATCCGCCGCCCCGCGCCTAGATCCCCACACTCGCTTTCTCTTTGACCAACGCGCTGCGCGCTCGTCGGGGCCGGAGCACCGCCCTGGATGCACGCTGCGCGACGTCTCTGCCGTCATGATGCCTCGTACGCAGCGGGCGCATCTCGAGGAGTGGCCACGATGAAGCAAGAGCTCACCGATCTTGCGTTGCTGTCTCGAAGCCGTGGGAGGCCAAGCGACGACGGCGCGTCGAGCGGAGGCTCGATTCCCCTTCCATCATCGCGATGGAAGACACGCATTGCCGTGCCGGGGATCGTCCTGGCAGGTACGGCGGCCGCCTTCCTGGTTGCCTTGGGTGGGACCGTCCTACCGGCCACAGAGGTGCGGGTTGTCCCCGTCATGGTCAAGGCCGGTCTGCCGACGGGCGGGCGGGTCGTCGCCCAGGCGCCGGGGTGGATCGAGCCCGACCCATTCCACATCGACGTGTCCGTCCTCGCTGACGGCGTCGTCGAGGAGATGCTCGTCCTCGAGGGCGAATCCGTCAAGGCCGGGCAGGTCGTCGCTCGTCTCATCGATGACGACGCCCGACTTGCCCTCGATCGGGCCGAGGCGACGCTCAAGGAACGTCAGGCCGCCTTGGAGGTCGCCAGGGCGACGCTCGAAGCCGCGCAGCGCGATTGGGACAACCCCATCGAGCTGACGAGGAAGCTGTCGACGACCGAGGCCATGCTGGCGGAACGACAGGCCGAGCTCGACCAGTGGCCGTCCGATCTGGCCGTCGAGAAGGCACGCGCCGACGAGCTCGAGGCCGACTTGGCTCGCATCAAGCGCCTCGACCAGCGCGCCGCCGCCGCGGATATCGAGGTGGTGCGAACGCAAAAGCAGTACGAGGCCCAGCTAGCCACCCTGGAGGCCATGAAGGCCCGCAAGCCGATCCTCGAAGCACAGGTCCAACGCATGCAGGCGGAGGTCGACGCCGCTCGCGAGGACCTGCGCCTGCGCATCAAGGACCGTAAAGCACTAGACGAGGCCCGAGCCTCGGTGGTGAGACACGAAGCGGCTCTGGCCGAGGCCAAGGCCGCGCGGGACGAGGCCGCCCTCCGACTCGATCGCATGGAGGTCCGATCGCCCGTCGACGGCGTCGTGATGGTCCTCCTGGCCGAGCCGGGCGTGAAACGAACCCTGGGCGGCGACGATCGCTACTCGGCCGTCGTCTGCCGGCTCTACGAACCGGCCAAACTCCAGGTACGCGTCGATGTCCCTCTCGTCGATGCGGCGCGGGTCGGCGTCGGCCAGCGTGCCGAGGTGATCGCCGAGGTCCTCCCCGACCGGGTGTTCCATGGTGAGGTGACGCGAGTCGTTCATGCGGCCGATCTCCAGAAGAACACGCTTCAGATGAAAGTCGCGATCGAGGACCCGTCGCCCGACCTCAAGCCCGAGATGCTGGCCCGTGCGAGGTTCCTGGCCCCCGACCAAGACCGGTCCTCGGCGACGGTCGAACGCGTCCTGGCGCCGAAGCAGCTCGTGCATCAGAGGGACAAGGGCGAGGCGCACGTCTGGCTCGCAGACCAGTCGAGCGGCCGGGCCGTCAGCAAGGCGGTCGTGACGGGTCGCGGCCGGGTCGACGGCTGGATCGAGATCGAGCAAGGACTCCAGCCGGGCGATCGACTGATCGCCGACCCACCGAGCGATCTGCAGGACGGAGACAGGATTCGCATTGTCGGAGAGGCCCGGTCTTAGGACTGACGGCCCAGCTAGGAGAACCAACCATGGCGATCATCGCCTGTCGAGAGCTGACCAAGAGCTACAGGAAGGGCAGCCACACGATCACCCCGCTGGCCGACCTCGACCTGGATGTCGACGACGGGGACTTCCTGGGCCTGATGGGACCGTCCGGCAGCGGCAAGACGACGCTGCTAAACCTGATCGCGGGCATCGACCGACCGACGTCGGGAAGCCTCGTCGTGGACGGCGTGGATCTGACGACACTGTCGCGATCGCGACTGGCCGCTTGGCGCAGCGACCACATCGGGTACATCTTCCAGCTCTACAATCTGGTGCCCGTCCTGACGGCCTACGAGAACATCGAGCTGCCGCTCCTGCTGCAACCCCTGTCGCGACGGCAACGGCACGACAAGGTGGCCCTTGCGCTCGAGCTGGTCGGCCTAGCCGACCGACACGATCACTTCCCGCGTCAGCTCAGCGGCGGGCAGGAGCAGCGGGTCGCCATCGCCCGTGCCATCGTGACCGATCCGCGCATCCTCGTGGCCGACGAGCCCACGGGCGATCTCGATTCGCACGCCGCCGGTGCCATCATGGAGTTGCTCGTCCGCCTGAACACCGAGTTGGGCAAGACGCTGATCATGGTTACGCACGACGCCCAATGCGCGAGCTACGCCAGGCAGACGCTGCACCTGGAGAAGGGCCGACTGGTCGAATCACCCGAACCGGTCCCGGCGTGATCGGAAGGAGAGACCGACATGCTGTCACCGAAATACATCCCGCTGGTGGTCAAGCAGGTCGCGCGGCATCGCGCCAGAAGCCTCCTGACGATCGGCGGGGTCGCCGTGGCCATGTTCCTGTTTACGGCGATCCAGTCGATGCAGAGGGGTGTCCGGGCCGCCACGACGCGGAACGCCTCCGACACGACGCTCGTGGTCTACCGCAAGGACCGCTACTGCCCGTTCAGCAGCCGACTGCCGCAGTCGTACGAGAGCAAGATCGCCAAGCTGTCGGGCGTCACGGGCGTCGTGCCGGTCAAGATCGTCGTGAACAACTGCCGCACCAGCCTCGACGTCGTGACGTTCCGCGGCGTCCCGAAGGAGGCCTTCCTCACGACGTTCGCTCCGGAGTTCAAGCTGACATCCGGCGCTCTGGATGAATGGGAGCGGCGAAGCGACGCCGCCTTGCTTGGCGAGACCCTGGCCCAACGCCGAGGTCTGAAGGTCGGCGACCGCTTCGAGGCGGCCGGAATCACCGTCTACGTCGCGGGCGTCATTGAATCCGACGAGCCGCAGCATCAGAACGTCGCCTACACGCACCTCGACTTCCTGCAATTCGCCTCCGGCAGCCGAGCGGGCGGCATCGTGACGCAGTTCAATGTCCACGTCGACGATCCGGACAGACTCGACGAGGTGGCGGCCGCCATCGACGCGCTGTTCGCTCCGGACCAGGACCCGACCCGCACGAGCGCCGAGAAGGCGTTCGTCGCCCAGGCTGCCTCCGACGTGATCGAGATCGTCGGCTTCATGTCCTGGTTGGGTTGGGCGTGTTTGCTGACGGTCTTGGCGCTGGTGGGCAACGCCATCGTGCTGGCCGTTCAGGATCGGATTCGCGATCACGCCGTCCTTCAGACGCTGGGCTACAAGAGCCACCTGATCGCAAGGCTGATCGTCGCCGAGGGATTGGTCCTGAGCCTGATCGGCGGTGCCATCGGGTGTGGCCTATCGGTGTGGCTGTTGATGCAGGGAGGGTTCGCCCTCTCCGTCGACGGCCAGAGCATCGTCATCCATTCGGGTCCGTCCGTGCTGGCGTGGGGACTGCTCATCTCGTCGTGTTTGGGAATCGCCGCCGGGTTGGTTCCGGCCGTCCAGGCGTCCCGGCGCGAGATCGTGACCTGCTTCCGGGCCGTGTAGGAGACAAGTGATGCGGTTGTTGCCGTTCGAATACGCGGTCCGCAACCTGGGCAGGGCACGGCTGCGCATGGTCATCAGCGTCGGCGCCAGCGCGTTGGTGGTCGGGCTCGTCCTGGCCGCAGCGGGCTTCGTCCGAGGCATGCAGAAGGGCCTCGCCGTCAGTGGCAATCCCGACAACGTCATGCTGCTCGCCGCGGGCAGTGAGGAGAGCGTCGAACGAAGCCAGATCGGCATGAACACGGCCGGTCTGGTCGCGGGCAGTGTCGATGGCATCCGCTCGCGCCTCGGCACGCACTACGTGTCGCCGGAGGTCCACATGGCCATCGTGGTCAAGACCGATCGTGACGCGACCGAGGAGCTTCCCGCCGTGATCCGAGGCGTGACGTCGGCGGCCTTCCTCGTCCATCCGCAGGTGCGCATCGTCGAGGGACGACGGCCCCGCCCCGGCCACGATGAGATCATGGTCGGCCGTCTCGCGTCCACGCGACTGGGCACGACCGACGACGCCCTGGCCGTCGGCCGGACACTCTGGTTCGCCAACCGCTCATGGCACATCACGGGTCGATTCGAGGCGCCGAACACCGTGCTGGACGCGGAGATCTGGTGTCCGCTCACGACGTTCCAGACCGCGGTGCGGCGCGACACCCTCTCGTGCGTCGTCTTGACGTTGGATTCGGCCGAGTTCGCTGACGTGGACGTGTTCTGCAAGCAGCGGTTGGACCTCGAGCTCGTCGCCGTCCGCGAGACCGACTACTACGCCATGCTGCATGAGTTCTACCGACCCGTGCGGGCCATGGTCTGGGTCACGGCCCTGCTCATCGCTCTCGGGGGGCTCTTCGGCGGCCTGAACACGATGTACGCGGCCTTTGCCGCACGCGTCCGTGAGCTCGGCACCCTGCAAACATTGGGTTTCAGCCGGTTGGCGATCGTCGTGAGCTTCTTGCAGGAATCGCTGCTCGCCAGCGCCTGCGGCGCCTTGGCGGCGGCCGCCTTCGCCCTGGTCGTTCTCGACGGGATGGCCGTGCGATTCTCTATGGGAGCGTTTGCTTTGATTGTGGATGCGCCCGTCATGGCCGGTGGGTTGGCCGCGGGTGCGTGTCTGGCGGTGGCCGGTGTGCTTCCGCCGCTGTGGCGGTGCCTTCGCCTGCCGATCGTGGAGGCCCTGCGCACCGCGTGAGTTAGAAGGAGAATTGAGAATGAGTAGAACACCTGCAGTCCGTACCACAGGTGCGGTATGTCTGGCCGTGATCCTCGCCGCCTCCGGCTGCGAGCAGGGCTCGAGCGATGCGGGTAGCGCTGGCGGCAAGACGGCCGGCCAGCCGAAGGCCCACTTGCCGGCGGATCTCTTCGTCGCCGAGGCCCCCGACGGCGCGACGGGCGTGCAGGCCGCCAAGAAGGCAGGCCAACCCAGAGCCGATGTCGTCGTCCGTGGCCGCATCGGTGGGCGCAAGGACCCCTTCGCGAAGGGACGCGCGATGTTCACGCTCGTCGACATGGACGTGCCGACCTGCGCCGACAAGTCGAACGACCATTGTCCGACGCCCTGGGACTACTGCTGCGAGCCGAAGGACAACCTCCTGGCCAACGCCCTGACCGTTCAGGTCGTCGGCGAGGACGGACGGCCCCTGGACACGGCTCTCGACGGCATCCGAGGCCTGAAGCCGATGGCCGAGGTCGTGGTCGCCGGCAAGGTCGCCAGCCGAGACGACGCGGGGGGGATGGTGGTCAGCGCGACGGGGATCTTCGTCGACGGGGGCTGATCGTCGACCGCTCTGCCTCTTCGTCGAGCGAGGCTCCGGAAAGGGCGAAGGATCGGGTCGGCGAGGCTCCTGCCGGGCCGCTTGCGGTGAGCGCAGTCGACCCGCGGATACTCACTGAACGTCCGGCTCACCAGGAGGTTCGCCCTCCCATCCGCCCCGCCTCCGCACGCTGCATCCTGCGGCACGAAGCGCTACGGCCGATGAAAGTCGCGTTGCCGTTCGTGCGGGGCCAGCCTCGTGCTTTTGGCGGCAGACACGTCCAGCGTCCCTCTGGCAGCCATGATGGTATTGCGAGTGGCTTTCTTGCTGGTGCCGACGTAGATCAGATGCCAGGTCTTGCCGATGCGGACGGAGGTGGCGCTGCCCAACTCCTCCTCATCGTACGATCCGCGCGGGCCGTTCGGCAGGACCTTCCGGCTCTCACGCGTCAGCGTCATGCCGTCCCCGGCGAGGTAGATCTCATAGAGCTCGAGGACACGCACCCTGCCACCCGATGACCGATGGCCTAGGGAGCAGAGGGCCACGAACTCGCCGTCGCCGAGGCCGGTGATGGAATTCACGTCCATCGCGCGGCGCCGGATGATCCTGTCGCCCTCCACGGCGTGCCCCTCCAAGGCATCGAACACCTGGATCCTCTTCCACGCCATGGCGTCGTCGGAGGCCCACATGGCCCCGTGGAAGTCGTCGCCGCCTCCATGCAGCGAGTAACCGATGTAGCGATGGTCCACGCCCGAGAACGAATTTCGTCGCCATCGAAAATAGCCCGTGTGGCCGTTGCCCACGCCTTTCTTCGGGTCGTAGTCGAGAATCACGGAATCGCGGTCGCCGTGGATACGGGCGAAGTTCACGCCGTCCTTCGAGGTGGCTAGCAGAGTCGACTGGCTGTGCCCCGCGCCGGCATTGTGATAGGTCATGAAGACCACGTGGTCGATGACGTTCACATGTGGGGTCTCTGTCTGTCTGCCTTGCGTGCGATCCACGAAGATCGGGTTCTTCGCCGGCTTGTCCTGGATGTAGTCGAAGTCGCCGTCGGCCACCGCCCGGTCGTACGACGTCCAGTTGGCGGGCTCCGTCGGGATCCCTTGACAGAGGTACAGCCAGATGCCTCCTTTCCCGCGGTCATGGTCCGTCGAGAAGTACAGGGCGTAGTCGTACGGGAAGTGGGGTACCTCCTTCATGCCGACCAGGGTGGTGTAGTACGGCCCCGGCTTCGGCATGTCTGAAGGGGTCGCTATCAGCCTGCCCAGCTTCTCGAAGGCGAAGAGCGTTGCTCGGGCATTTCGTTCCTCGGCCGGAAGCGGGGCGCTGACCATCCCGATCAAGATCGCCGCGACATGGAGCGCTCGGGGCATGCGGAAGGTTCCTACGCGTGTCGCTGTCGGGCCGGGCTTGTGAGCGTTCCGAGCCCACGCTTGGCGATTACTTGGCGGCTGTCTGCGGCTGCTCGAGTGCTTTGACCAGCTTGGCGGCCTGGGCGGCCGACCACTGCTCCAGCAGGTCGACCTGCGACCGTTCGGGCTTGCCGGCGGCGAGGTTGGCCTTGGCCTTCTCCTCAAGCCGCTGCTTCTCGGCGTGCATCGACCGTTCCACGGCTTCCCATCGCTGGATCTGGGCCGGGCCCTTCTTGCCCAAGGTGTAGGCCGAGCCGTCGAACAGGCACGCCGGCACGCGGTCTTGCCCCATGAAGACGGGGAAGGCCACGCTGCGGACGGGCAGCGTAATCCACGCGCAGGTGAACAAGTCGGGGCGATCCGGATCGATCTCGATGCTCATCCCCGCGATGGACTTCTTGGTCAGTACCGGCTTGACGCGCGAGATGTTGTGGAACACGTGGAAGTCGATCGTCTTCGCCTCGCGCAGACGCCGGGCGGCCGCGCTGTTGCCGAGCCGGCTGAAGTACGCCTTCTGCGTATGGACCTTCGAGACCACGTGCTGCGAGTTGTTGCACACCTCGAGAACGGTGCCCTCGCGGTCGACGAACAGCCAGTGGTTTCCGTTGACCTTGCCGCCCGCATAGTAGCCCTTCGCCACGAAGTCCTCGATGATGGCCAGGGCTTCGGCGCAGCTCGATGCCCGTTCGGCGATATGCCGCAGGATCGAACCGCCCATCAGGCCCCGGTACTGTGGCTTGGCCTTCTTGAGGTGCAGCGCGGAGGAGTCCTTCTTCCTATGGGCCGGGTAGTCCCCCGCACCGGCCAGCCCCTTCTCGTTGACCATCATCGAAAGCTGAATCCGGCTCGCGTTCGTGACGGCCATGAACTTGTTGACCCCGGGCAGGGAACTTTCAACGATGGGCGTTGACTGCAGCCGATCCACGTTGTCGCGTGTCTTGTGGAACAGAATAGCCCCGTCCTTGGCATGGTCGCGCGAGACGGCGTAGGACGTGCACTCGTGCAGGAAGCGGTTGCGCGACCGGCCGTCGACAAAGGCGATGTACAGGTCTTCGTCCACTCCGGCCGCACGGGCGATCGCCCTGGCCTCGGCGAGCCAGTGCGGGGCGATCTTCTTGGCGATCCGCACGTAGGCCGCCGAACGCTCGATGAGCGTCTCCTTCGATATCCCCGCCTCGGCAGCCCGTTCCAGAAAGTGCGTGTTCATGTCGCGCACGATGATCTCTTTGTTCATCTTGCCCCAGACCGTGCCGATCTGCTCGGGCGTGCCGGCCAGGCGGACCATGCTCGTCTCGTCTGCAAGAGCAAACGGCGCGCTCGACAGAACCGCGGCCAGCAGCGCGATGCTTCGCTTCATCAGGATCTCTCCGAAACGACTCGTGCTCATGGGTACTTCCTTTCTCCCCGACCATCCCATCCCACCGGCGACAGCCATGTGCCCGCAAGAGGGGGCTGTCTATTGAAGGGTCTCCGCGCGCGTCCTCCATGTCAAGGTGGCGATGTGCTCCCTCGTCGCGCTGCGGCGGCTTGACGTTCGCGCATGGGCTCACCTAGAGTGATCCCGACCGTGGATCAACCCGCGACATCGAGGATCCCGCCATGCACGCGCACGCACAGCTCTTCTTGACTATCTTATCACAACTCTGTCTCGCCGCCCCGAACGCCCAGACCGAGACGAACTACGCCGAGCTCCGCGCCGGCTTCGAGTCGCCCGACCACGCCCAGTGGGGCGAAGTGCCTCTATGGTGGTGGGAGGGCCAACCGGTCACGAAGGAACGCATCACGGCCCAGCTCAAAGTGCTTGCCGCCAAGGGCGTCAAGTCGGTCTGTCCGATCCAACGCTCCCCGGGGCGCTGCGATCCGCAATCCTTCACGGAGGAGTACTGGCAGTTGCTGGCCTACGCGACCCGCGAATGCGAACGTCTGGGCATGACGTTCTGGGCCTACGATCAGGTCGGCTACGGTCACTACGGCTGGCTCGAGAAGGCCGCCGCCCACGTGCAGGATCCTCGCACGCATCGCGTAACGCTGCTGACCAAGGATGTTGCCGACGGCGCGGCCGCCGAGATCACCTTGCCCGAGGGCCAACTCATCGCCGCGCGCGCTTATCCCCTCGACGACGGCGTCGCCGATGACGCCCGAAGCCGAGACGTCACCTCGGCCGTCGACGGCAACCGCCTGACCTGGAAACCGCCGGACAGACGCCCATGGCGCGTGACGGCCCAGGTGGCCGTGCCGTTTCAGGCCTTCTACCTGAGCAAGAAGGCCACGGACGCCTTCATCGATATGTTCTACGGCGAGATCGAACGCCGCGTCGGCTCCCAGGCCATGGGTAAGAGCTTCGCTGGCGTGTTCCAAGACGAGCATCCTCCCACGCCGCGCGACATCTACACGAAGGCGCTGGCCCAACGGTTCCGCGAGCACTGCGGTTACGAGATCGGCCGGGCGATTCCGGCGCTGCACTTCGACGTAGGCCCCGTAACGCCCCAATACCGCACGGACTTCTTCGACGTCTACCTTGCCCTGGTCGAGCAGACCTACTGGAAGCCCATCTACGATTGGACGTGGAAGCGCAACGTCCTCACCAGCCACGACAACTGGGGTCGGAACAACATCGTCCGCCAGAGCGCCGGCTACATCGACTACTTCCGCTCGCAGCGCTGGTTCTCCGCGCCCGGCTACGACGACTCCGGCCAGCGCCCCGTGACGCAGCGCAATTACTACGACACCAAGATCGCCTCATCCATCGCGCGGCTCTACGGCCGGCCCCGCGTCTGGAACGAGGCGTTTCACTCGAGCGGATGGGGCCGCAGCACGGACCAGACGCTGAGCTGGCTCAGCGCGGGCATGGCCTTCGGCGCGAACCTCTACGACGAGCACGGCCTGTACTACGCCACCAACGCGAGCACCTGGGAGCATGCGGCGCCCGACCCCCACTGGCGCCAGCCTTACTGGGTCTACTATCAAACCGTCTCGGACTTCGTCGCCCGCTCTAGCTATCTGTGCGGCCAAGGAAAGCACGTCGTCGACGCCGCCGTCCACTACCCGGTCGTGAGCCTGCTGGCCGGAGCCCGCCCGGGCCAACGCGAGCCCGACTACAACGGCTATATGGCCCTGTCGCGAGCCGTCTTCGATGCGGGCATCGACAACGATATCGCCGACGACGATTCGATCCTGGGCGGCGTGGTCAAGGATGGCGCGATCACCATGGGTGGTAACGCCTATCAAGCCCTGGTCTTCGGCCCGGAGGTCGCCGTGCGCCGCGGCGTTCTCGAGAAGGCCCTCGCCCTGGTCCGGTCCGGGGGTACGGTGCTCTTCTTCGGGCGGCTGCCCCTCGACAGCACCGACGCCGGCCGAGACGATTCCAAGCTCGCCGCCTTGCTCGAGCAACTGCTCGGGGTCAAGCCCGTCGCCCGACCCGACGACGCCCTCGCCAAAGAGCACCCGAACGGTGGCTACTGCGGCTACATCAAGCTGAACCGCGGCGAGCTGGTCCGGATCCTCGACGAACACATCGACCGCGACTTCGTGGCCGAGCAGCAGAACCTCTACGTCACGCACCGCACCGCCGGCGGCGTTCACCTCTACCTCGTCATGAACACACTCGACGGCGCCAACCCCATGAAGGCGCGGTTCCGCGTCGACGGCGTGCCCGAGATCTGGGACCCGTTCACGGGCAAGGTCATCCCCGTCGACGCCTTCGAACGCCGCGACGGCCACACGCACGTCGAGCACCGCCTCGAAGGCAACACGGCCTACTTCTTCGTGTTCCGCGAGGGGCCCGAGCGCAGGGCGCAGAACGCCTCGAGCCGTCCTCAGCCCGAGCCGCGCCTGCTCGATCAGGACTGGACGCTCTCGGTGATCCCGACGCGCGACAACCGCTGGGGCGAGTTCCGATGGCCGCCGTCCAAGGAGGTGCTCGGCCCGGAGGTGCGGTCGTTCCGCTATGTCCGCGAGACGCTGGAGCGCGGCCTACGGGCCGGCTGGCACAAACCCGGATTCGACGACGCGGCCTGGCGGACCACGCTCTACAGCACCGGTCCGTATTGGCTCGTGCGACGCGTGGCCAAGAACAACCTGAACGCTGCCCGCGAGACGCTCCAACACCTCGACGCGATCGCGCCCGGCGCGAAGGGGTGGGACGAGGTGCGCTTCTCGCAATCGATCGGCCTGGCCAAACCCGTGCCGTGGGGCGGGCATAGCGGCTATCCCGACGGCCACATCGACAAGGAATTCGTGAGCCTGCCCAAGGGCCGCAAGCTGCTGTTCACACGCATTCGCTCCGACAAGGCCCAACGCCGCGGCCTGCGCGTCGAGCTCCGCAACGACACGCCCCGGCTCTGGGTCAACGGCGCCGAGCAGCCCTTCGAGGACGCCGTGGGCAACCTGCCGCTCAAGGCCGGCGAGAACGCCGTGCTGCTGGATCTGCCCAACGGCGAGCGTGGCCGCCTGACCGTCCAGGCCAAGCCGCCCTCGATCGCGTCCATGGCCGAGGCCGCCCGCGGCATGGTCCGCCCCGACATCACCAAGGCCGCCTGGGTCTGGTCCGGCGACACGCAGGCCTGCTATGTGCGCAAGACGTTCCGGCTCGACGCGATCCCCGAACAGGCCCGCATCGTTGTCAGTGCCTACAGCGGTTTCCGCCTCTGGATCAACGGCAAGAAGATCGAAGAGGAGATCGGTCCCTGGGCCAACTGGCGCAAGCCCGAGAGCTTTACGATCACGCCCCACCTGCGAGAAGGCGAGAACGTCGTGGCCGTCTGGGGACAGCTCTACGCCGGCCAAAACGTGAACAAGGGCAGCCGGGCGTTTCGAAGCAAGGGCATCGTCCTGGCGCTCAAGATGCGTCACGCCGACGGCAGCGAGCAGGGACTGGTGACGGATGCCACGTGGCGGGGGGCGATCGAGGCCGCCGACGGCTGGGTGCAACCCGGTTTCGACGACAGCGCCTGGTCCGCCGTGCGTGTCTGCGGTGAGATGGGCGACGCACCCTGGGGGCTGGATGTGGTCAAGAATGTCGGCGTCGTCACCGAGCCCCGGCGCCCGCTCTCGGTCGAGCTCGACTCGCCCTATCTCGTCTGCTTCGATGAGGTGCCCGGCATCGTCTATGACGTGGAGCCGAAGGGCACAAACCCGGTCGGCTGGTTCCGCTTCAAGGCGCCGCCGGGATTGGCCGCGCTGTCCCTGCCGACCGAAGCGCCCTGTCGCGTCTGGGTCGACGGCGTCGAGGCGACCGTCCGCGACGGGCAAGCCGTCGTCGCTGCCCCGCCTAAAAACGTCTCGACCGTGGCGATCCGTGTCGAGATGCGGCCCGGCGCGTACGCCGGCGCGGTGTGGACCGAACCCCTGGCCGTCACGCTGAAAGGCGGCACGATCCGTCCCGGCCCCTGGACGGACTACGCCATGCCCACGTACTCCGGCATCTGTGCGTACACGCAGCGCGTCAACTTCACGGCCGCCGAGCGATCCGGTCGCATCTGGCTCGACCTCGGCGACGTCCGCGTCGCGGCCGAAGTCCTTGTCAATGGCAAGTCCGCCGGTGTGCGCGTCGCACGGCCGTTCAAGTTCGAGCTGACCGACCTTGTGAAGGAGGGCGCCAACACGCTCGAGGTCCGCGTGGCCAACACGATCGCACCGCACTACACGACGATCCCCTCGACGCACCTTGGGCCCACCGAGTCCGGCCTGATGGGGCCCGTCCGTAGCGTGACGGAACTCGCCGGTGATGCCTGGGCCGCGTGGGCCACACGCGAGCAAGCCCGGCTCCGGAAGATCCTGGACACCTCCACGCCCGCCCTCGAGGCCGCTCAACAGGCCTGGGAACCCCGTGCGCTTTGGCATGCTGTGGACGCCCGATCGCGTGACGGAGTCCTCGAGGCCGAGATCGACCTGCCCGAACTGACGGGGCTTCGACTCGCGATTCCGCGTAGTGCCGGCCATGGTGCGACCGAGTCCCCGGTGCTCACGGGCATGTCCGGCATGCTCACGCCGCTTGACGACAAGCCGCTCGCCGGACGTACCGTCCGCATCGCCATCCCCGACCGCGCCGAGTATCTGGCCCTGGCCGAGGTGCAGGTCTTCTCCCGCGGCAAGAACGTGGCGCGAGACGCCAAGGCCCGGCAATCCTCTACCTCAGCCGGCGGGGCGCCGCAGCGCGCGATCGACGGCAACACGAACGGCCACTACTTCCAGAGCCAGAGCGTCTCGCACACGGCCAACCACAAGGCCCCGTGGTGGGAGGTCGACCTCGGCAAGGACATGCCCATCGAGCGGATCGTCATCTGGAACCGCACCGACGGTGGCCTGCAGGAACGGCTACGCGGCTTCGTCTTGACGGTTCGCAACTCCCGCGGCGACGCCGTGTTCCAGCATCGTTACGAGCAGCCGCCGGACCCAGCCATGACGGTGCATCTCGGTGGCCCGCGCCCCCTCGTCTTCCGCGATGCCGCCGCCACGAGCGCCGCGCCCGGTTGCCCCGCTGACCGCGTGCTCGACGGCAACCCGCGGACGGGCTGGGCCCCACGACCCCAATCGAACACGCCGCAGGCAATCTTCGTGGCGATCGAGCCCCAGCGCACCGCGGGCCGAGCGCGGCTGAAGCTTCACGCCAAGGGCCTTGCCGCGTCCACGACGTTCGACCTGGCCGTCACCGCCAGTCCCGCGCCGCTCCACGACGTGCCCGCCGAGATCGCCGCCGTGCTCAGCAAGCCCGCCGCCCAGCGAAGCCCCCAACAACGCGCCGTGCTCGCCGCCTTCTATCGCCGCATTGCCCCCGAACTCGTCCCCGTCCGCGATCGCCTCCGCGCCCTCGGCCGTCTGCTCGAGCAACAATGATCCCGTGAGGAGTCACGCTGGGCGATGCCTGCCGCGGCCTCGCATCGGCCACCCCGCCTCCGGCGAATGCCTGTGCGTCAGCGCCCGAGGTAGGAGGGCGATGGGGTCGTTCCGGTCGACGGGATCTGCGGCGGGCTGTCCCTACGGCGAGACGACTCAGACGACGTCCTCGAACCACCACCCCTCGAATGAACCGCATCACGTCCAAGACCGGCGGCGCTCGAGACCGCATGACCATCTCGCAGGCGACTTCTGCGGCAGTGGACCGCACCTCGTTCTTGGGTCGGGGGCCGGGTTGGGTGCGGGCCTCCAGCCGACATCGGGCGTGCGGATGGCCGCTTGGTTCGGTAGAATCAGTTACCGTCATCGGCCCAGTTACGTGGGCGAATGACAAGGTTGGTTCAGGTTCGCTGGCCTATACGGGTGTTCATTGGCCCATCGGGCGATCCGGGCGACTCACGGAGGCGGACGATGGCCTATCGTCGTCGACGCGGGCCGCAAGCGTGCTGCCGACGACGGCATCGGGTCACGTCTGGTCCGTCGATACTCGAATTCGGTACAGCCCCTAGAGCACGGCTGGCATCATGACAGGCAAAGGCTTCGGCCCTCTACGTAAGTCGAAGACAAGAGAGAACATAGATCGACACGACCGCACGCAAAACAACGACACGGGCGAGTGGCGGAATGGCAGACGCTGGGGACTTAAAAGACATTTTACATAAGTGGGTCGCCATAGGGCGCCGCAAACGCCTGGGGATTTCTGGGGATTCTCGCGAATAGGTCACGTATGGGTCACGCAGCCTGGCGAGTCAGCGTGACACGGGAACGAAGTCGATTCGGAATCAGCAGCGTTCTTTCAAGGCCTCCGTCGACGTCGCACAACGAACAGCCCTAGCACGCCGACCAACATCAACGGCAGCACATACCCCATCCCACTACCACACTTGAACGCCGCCTCGATCTCATAATCCTGATCCATGGCCAGCGTCAGCACCTGGTTCGTGTCCTCGGTGGCGTAGTACGGCTCGCCTGGGTAGTTCGGGTCGAAGATCAGCCAGTGCTTGAACATCTTGCCCTCGATGGGTGCGGCATCAATCATCACCACCGTCCCAGCCGCGTATTGGCGGACGGCGTTCGGATCGTTGGGATCATCGTTCGGGTCCAGCAACTGATCGGGGCTCAAGGTAACGACGCCCATGTGGTCGTTCACAACCGATAGGCCAAGCGTGTGGGGCGTGACGTGCACAGAGGTCGACCGACCGTTGTTCGTTTCGTCGAACTCGTCGATCGTGTTGGGCTCATCGACCACGGCGAAGACATCCGTCGTCCCGAACGAGGCCGACCACGTGAAGCTCACGTCCTGATAGGCACCGGCAGCGATCGATGGGATCGTGAAGGACTGGAGCATCTCACCGACATTGGGATCGGCATCATCCCGCCTCACGGCCACATCGACGTTGCTGACGGGCAGAACGCCCTCATTTGCCACACGAATGGTGAAGATGCGATTGCTGGGCCCAGCCTCCTGAACCAGGATCTCGCGGATCGTCAGGTCCGCAGCCATCACCGATAGGCTCGCCGTGTTGTTCGAGCGGTCGCTGTCGTCCTGTGCCAACGCAGGATCGACCACGACGAAGACCTGGCGGGGCTCGCTCGAATCAGGCAGCGTCCAAGCAACCGAGACTTCAGCCGAATCGCCGCCGACCAGCGGTCCGGCATGCGTGGCCGCAGCGATCAGCGTGCCCCCGCTACCCGGATCACCATCATAGAACGCCACATCGAGGTTCGCCGCAGGCACATTACCTAGGTTCCGCACGACGGCCGTCAGCGTCGCCTCAGCCTGGCTCTCGGGATTCTCCGGCGAGACGCTCACGTCGGCCGCATCCACGGCCAGGTCGCCATCGATCTCGTGCCGAAGCACATAGAGGTCGGTCTGATTCGGCTCGGGCACGTTGTCGACCTGAACCAGCTCGTCGCCCACCTGGACCATTCGAGTCACGTAATCCATCTGCACCTTGTTGTAGGCCGCCACCAGATCGCCGTCCGCATCAAAAACCGGCGACAAGGCGTGCTCCATCGAGTTGTCGGCCGTCAACTGAAGCGGCTTGCTCCAGACCGACAACGTAGGATCGTACGACGCCGACCAGACATCGACGCCTTCGTCGCTCGTGTCCTGCCAGAGCAGGCCGATCTGTCCCGCAGGCCCGACGGCCAGCCTGAAGTCGGCAGCTCCCGAGGATGCGTCAGGCAGATCAACGATCGTCTGGCGATCGCTCAGCGTCGCATCCGTGGCCATCGCCAGGTCACCGTCGCTATACCACACGATCACGAGATCCCCGTTGCTGTCGTAGGCCACCTGAGGATTGGCATCCTGCACGGCATCGTTAGTGAGCCGCGTCACAGCCGCCCAGGTCGTGCCGTCGTAGGTCGTGGCGTAGAGTTCGCGGTCCTCGGTGGTCTCGTCGTCGCCATCGGTATCCCCTGAGAAGATGAGGACCGCGTCGGTCCCGTCGAACGCCATCGCACTCTTGACGACCGATACAACGCCCGTGGCGATGTCCGCTGGAGCAGACCAGTTGCTGCCGTCGTAGAGGGCGAATCGAAGCTTGTTGGGGTTGGCAGCCGTGCCGAGCAACTCGTTCGCCGCATTGCTCACCCAGGTCAGCATCGCCTTGCCGTTGGAGGCCGTTGCCAATCGGGGGCTGTGATCGAGATACGTGTTGTCGGTCAGAGCGGTCGCGGCGAGCCACGCATCGTTCGGCTCGTCGTAATGGGCCACGGCGATCTCCATCTTGGCCTTCATGTCGTCGAGCGTCGCCTCACCAGGCAGGACCTCCTTGACGTTCGCCCATGCGGCAATCGCATCGCCGCCGGCGAACCCCGCCACCTGCGGTTCGAAGTCGGCCGTGCCGTCATCCGCCACGGCAACCGGGCTCGACCAGGCCGTCCCCTCGAACTTGCTGAACACCACTTCGGTGCGGTTCAGGCTCGATCGGTTCGGGTCGTCGTATACCCACGTGAGGAGTAGGTCGTTGCCCACGGCCGCGAGCTTCGGCGTCGACTGCGGAAAGACGTTGATCTGCAACGGCGTCTCCTCGGGCGGCTGCCCGTTCTCGGCCTCCAGCAGATCGCCCAAGAAGACCGCGTAGGCCTTGTTGAGATACTCCCGCTCGACGGGCGTCGGCGTAGCGGTCTTGAGCAACTGCATCGGCCTCATCACGGGCCCGCTCTCGGCCTCTCCGCCGTAGAGGTCCCACGAGTACTCCAGCAGGGGCTGCTCGAACTTGAAGATGAGGACGTAAATGCGGACACCACCGCTCAAGAAGACGCGGACCTTGTTCAGGTCCAGCGTCGGCATGTACTGGGCGACCAATTCCGCTCCGCCGCCAAGGTACCCCTCCGCAGCGAGGATGTCGGCCGCCCCAACGCCGAGCATGACCTCCGCCGACGGCGTCAGCGATAGCGTCCCGAGGAACAGCGGATCACTTGGCCCGGCCCAGCCTTGGATGCTGAGTTGATTCTCCAGGGCCAAACCGAAACCCGCCCGCCAGTAGCCCGGCACGGGCACGGGCCCGACCATGAAGACCACATAGTTGGGCGGCATCGTGTAGGAACCTGAGGCAAAGACGCGAACGCTTCCGCCGGGGACCCAGTTCGTCCCGGAGTGCTGCCACAAGGCCTTCCCACCGACGCCGACGCCGATGTCGACACCGCCGACCTTCGCACTGGCCAGGGCCTCAGGCAGCTCCACCGAGGCCTCGGCCTTGCCGTCGCCCGTCATCTCTGCTTCCAGCTTGGCCTTGGCGGCGACCTTGAGGGCCTTGCCGCCGAAACCGGGAATCGATTCGGGGATCGTGTTCGGGTCGATGCCGACATGGGTCAGGTCCATCTCGAAGGAGCCGGCGTACTTCAGGCCGACGTTGCCTACCGGCACATGGCCGAGCATCCCATAAGGCAGGCCGACCGGTGGGCCTACCACTTGGAAGTTCGCCACGTGCTCGGCCGATTGCGATGATCCACCGCCCGGGATGGCGATAAGGCTCAATCGACCGTCGTCGCCGAAGTCGCTGCCCATGTCGAATGTGTGCGTGACCGTATCATTCGGGCAAGGTGTGTCGACTGTACCCGTCGGCGTGATCCAGCGGACGATGCCGGGCGTGTGCTCGCCCCAGTCAATCGTGGCCGTGAAGGTCTCTTCGAGCGTCACACCGTCGAGGTAGTAACAGTGTTGTCCGGGCCCCGAGTACTTACCTCGGACCTCCACGACGCCGAAGTCCGTCACGGGCGTCATGAGGATATTCGCGACGGTACCGGAGGTCTCGCTGACCGTCACGGTCTGCTCGACGGGGTGGTAGCCGGGCTTGGTGACTCTAAGTGTGCTCTCTCCAGACGGTACCCCGCTCAACACGAAGACGCCTTGGTCGCTGGTCTCTACTGGTGATTGACCAGCGAGGGTGACTGTAGCTGACCCGATAGGGTTTCCAGTTGAGTTGTCCCTGATCGTCCCGGCGAGGCTGGCCGGACCTGGGTTGACTTGACCAGCGTTCTGATACAGAAGCTGAACTTCGCTACTGCTCAAAGCTCTGTTGTAGATGCGGACTTCATCGATAATGCCATGAAAGGCATCTGTATCAGGCACCGGATAGGTACTGTCTATGTCTGCGCCGACAATTATTTTACCGTTGTCATTGCTAAAGGAGCAGTCTGAGATGGTTTCAGCGATCCGACCATTGATGTAGAACCTAACCGTTGAACCATCATACGTGTAGACGAAGTGGGTCATTCTCCCAACGTAAGTCGATCCTCCCCCGATTATCATGGAGCCTCCGCTGCCAAATCCTTCGGTCTGGTCTTCATCATCAAGCTCAATTACGAGGTAGTGTACTTCCACATCGTAGTCATAGACGAAACCTATCATGAAGTCGTTCTTACCGTCAGTGGCGACCTTCTCGATCATCACATCGTAGGGAGTAAGGCTATAAGGTTCTGCCCATATCGACACACTGAAGTTATTAAGACCCATACCCGAAGTCGAAGCGTCGACATAAGCCAGATCGTCATGGAACTCGAGCCCAGCACCCGATACACCAACGACCCATGTCGCACCGTGGATCGTTCCATCATTTCCGTTGCCGGACAGATCGTGGGCCGTGCTGCCGCTACCCTCATCGAAGCTCCAGTACGCCAGGAGCCCTTGTGTCAAATCGTCGGCGTACGCGGACACCGGAAGGGCGAACAAGGTCAAGCCCAGAAAGCACGCTCTGCCCCAGCGAGAATCACACATAATCGTCAGTCCTTCTTCCTGCTTGCTGATCGAGATGGTTCGTTGGAGCCGAGGTGGAGCGCTATGCTCGAAGGCGAGGTCCGTCGGTACCACCCCCGATGAGAAGTGCCCTTCGGTCCGACCGCCTCCTCCCTCTCCCTCGACGGCATCACGTCATCGTGAAGCTTCAACCAAAAGTAGGCAAAGCGAGTTGAGGTGTCAAGAAAAAGATGAGATAAAAGGGAGGGTTCGATAACGCGGTCGCCGCGAGAGGCCCGGTTGTTGTCGCCCTCATCTCCCGGCACCAGCGCGCCCGGTTCCGCGAAGACGGCCTCGTCCACGTCGTACAGCATCGCCGGGCGGGCCGTCACCCCGATCTTGTGCTCGAAGAGCAGGTCAAGTGGATGCGCGCCATCGCCAGCGTGCCGTACGCCCAGTACAGATGCTCGCCCACACAGTTCAGGTCTTTACGTCGGCCTCCGGTGCTGATGGCTACCTCCTACCCGACCAATGGGTCCCCAGACGATCGGCAACACAGCATGGCTGCCCCGGTGCGGTCCCTAATCTTCCCGCCACACAGTCGAACCTTCATAGCCCAGCACGCCGCGGCGGATCGCGGCGTTGATGGCGCTCTTGATCGGGTCGCGAACGCCGTCTGTGATCCGTACGAAGCCCAGGTAGGTCGCGACGGCAGCCACGATCTCGTCTCGTTCGTAATTGCAGCCCTTTCGCGTAGCCGAGCGGATCGTATCGACCAGTTCGTCTCGCGTGTAGTCGTCCATCTTTGACGTCGCTCCGAAGACCGAGTCGTCCACGTCCGTCGTACCGGCCTGACGGACTTCCGCTCGCATAACGACGTCATCCGTGAACTCGACAAGGCACTTCGTGAGGAGCGATCCATCGACATCACCTACACGGCCCTCGGACGACGCACCCCCTCGTCAACGACGTTCGATCCCTACGGCCTGATCTACTACGACGGCGACCTGTTTGCGCTGGGCTACTCGCACGCCGCCCAGGCTCGTCGGATCTTCAAGGTGTCCCGCATACAGAAGGCCGAGCTGAAGGACGCCACCTTCACGCTGCCGGACGACTTCGATCTGGAGCAGGAGTTCCGAAACAGCTTCGGCATCTTCCGAACCGACGCCAGGCCCACGGAGGTCGTCGTCCGCTTCTCGGGCATCGGGGCGAGCTTGGTCGAGGAACGGACCTGGCACGAGAGTCAACGGCACTCCTGGGTGCCCGCCGAGGAGACACTCTTCGATTCCGAAGAACCGGCACCGGACGTTCTGGTTGCCACCTTCCGTCTGTCCGACTTCATCGAGTTCAAGCGGTGGATCAAGAGTTTCGGAGACATGGCCGAAGTGCTCCGCCCCGATTGGCTGCGGGCGGAGATGCGTCAGGAACTCCTATCCGCCGCAAGGTTGTACGAGGAGTAGTCTCGCCGCTTCGTCAGGCATGATGTCTCAGATCCTTCCGTTTCCCATCGAGGGTCCGACCCAACTTGTCGCACCCATGGCGTAGACTACTATCATGGACGACGGACCGAAGGTACCACGATGATCAAGCACAGCTTCGTGCACATTCGAGGAGTCGGACAGACCACCGAGCAACGCCTTTGGTCGGCGGGCATCACGGAGTGGTCGAAGGTCCCGCTTTCGCTCCCGAAAACGATTCCAGGATGGCTGCGGCATCATCTGCCCGACGCCCTCACCGAATCCCACGCCGCACTTCGGCAGCGGGACGGTCGATACTTCGCCTCTCGCCTGGGCTCGCAGCATCTCTGGCGGCTGTATCCTGAGTTCATGGATGACGTCGCCTTCTTCGACATCGAGACCACGGGCTTGAGCCCGGCCCATCACCACGTCACCACGATCGCCGTCTACGACGGCAAGGATGTCCGCACCTTTGTGCGCGGAAGAAACCTTGACGAGTTTCCCAACCACATCCGCCGTTACAGGCTCCTGGTGACGTACAACGGCAAGCAGTTCGATGTGCCCTTCCTAAGGACTCAGTTCGACGATCTGCCCTTGGATCAGGCCCACATCGACCTGCGATTCGTCCTGGCGGCGCTTGGCTACCGTGGTGGCCTGAAGGGTTGTGAAAGACAACTGGGCTTGGACCGAGGGGCGGGGCTGCGAGACGTCGATGGTTTTATGGCCGTCAGGTTGTGGCGAGCCCACGAGCGGGGTGACCGACGGGCGCTGCCTGCGCTGTTGCGGTACAACGTCGAGGATGTGGTCAACCTCAAGTGGCTGATGGAGACGGCCTACAACATGGCCGTTTCGAAACTGCCCATCGATGCGGAACCCCTATTCGTCGTCCCTCCCTATCACACCAACCAACCGTTCGATCCGTCCATCATCGATGAGCTGGGAGGCCAAGATGCGGTCTACGAACGAACCGGACTTTGAGGCTGTCGAGCATTTTCCATCTGCTTTCGAAGTCGGGGCAAGCCCTTCCGGTACGTCTTTCGCAGTCGCACACATGCCCAATCTAGCAGGATCATCAGGACCACAAGAAAGCAATCTCCATCTAGGAGGCGGAAAGGTAAAACCTATGCGCAGAGCCGATATGGCCTTAATGCTTTGGAGGGCATATTGATATCGACACGCCTTGCTTCTCACGTAGGAATCCTTACTGACAGTCCCATGTACAAATGCGGTCACGAAAGATCTTGACACTCCACCAAAAGCGATGTAGGCTCCCGGTGCAACGGAACTCGGATTCGATCTGCCCACATAATCACGTTCTGCCAAGGATATGCCTGTACCGCCTTAGCCCAAAGAATAGGAGGCCAGTCATGTGTGTTCGTCTTGCTTGGATCCCCATATTCCTCATCTTCGCCGCGGATGCGTCCACAGTTCTCGCCGCTGAATGGACCGTAACGCAGTTGACGCAGAATGAAAGGACCGATGTCCAGCCGCATGTTTCCGGATCTTCGGTGGTCTGGGCCGGGCAAGACGGTACGGACTACGAGATCTACTTGTACAGAGATGGCGTCGTCACGCAGCTTACCGACAATGACCGTGACGACATTCAACCACGCGTGTCTGGCAGCAACATCGTGTGGAAACAGAACGTTGACGGCCTTGATAACGAGATCATGTTCTTTGATGGCGTTACCATTACCCAGCTTACAGACAACGACTATAACGAGCGCAATCACCAGATTTCTGGCTCGAATGTCGTTTGGGAAGGATGGGTTGGGGGTGATCGGGAAATCTTCTTCTTTGACGGAAGCATTGTCTCCCAGTTGACGGATAACTTAGAGGAGGATACGTACCCACAAATATCAGGAGAGCGAGCGGTATGGCAGTCTTGGGACGGCCACGATACTGAGATCTTTCTCTACGATGGGAGCAGTGTAATACAAATAACCAACAACGGGTGCGACGATAGCCATCCTCATAACTGAATCTCTAGCCAACTCCGGTTACTAGCTCCTTGCGGGTCATGGCTTTT
>CAZUQM010000052.1:0-44154 GCA_964622545.1 uncultured Planctomycetales bacterium
CAACGCTTCCTGACGGGCGCGTCTCTGATAACAACGCTTCCTGACGGGCGCGTCTCAGAATGCAGGGGTGATCCATCGGAGACGCGACCGTGAGGGAGCGTTGCTGTTAGCTCTCGCACTTCATCGCAGTGCAACAGCGTTCCAAGCGTTTTCCGGCGAACGGCTCTCCTGCGACAACAGTTACAACTCCGCGTCGATCAGCTCCATCAAGCGTTTGGCGTTTTGGGCGGCCTGGCCTCGCCAGTGGTTGTTGAAGAAGACGAGCAGCTTGGAGGCCTGCTCGGCCATCGAGGCGATCCGAGGCAGCCATTCGCGGAGCTCGTCGTCGCTGTAGAGGTAGTCGTAGCGGATGCCGTCCTCGCCGTCCCACCACTGTTTGGCGTTCCGGCCGTGCATACGGATGTACGCCAGCGGGGCCGTTACCTTCGCCAGCGGCGGCAGGAGCTTCGGCAGCGGCGGCTCGTCGACGCACACCAGCGAGGCGTGAAACGCCCGCAGCCCCTCGAAGACGCGGTCCTTCAACCATTCGCTGTTGCGGAACTCGACCGCCAGCGGAAACGCCGACAAGCGGTCCACCAGCCGGGCGAGGTACTTGCGATTCGGCGGGGTGTAGTGGAACGAATACGGGAACTGGAGCAGCACGCCGTCGAGCTTCTCGGCGTCGACCAGCGGCTGAATGCCGCGACAGAACTGGTCGGCCACGCCCGCGAACCGATCGGCCGAGACCTCGTGCGTCAGCTCGCGATAGGCCTTGACCGTGAAGCCGACCTTTCCGCCCGACGTGGTCACCATCCGCTCGAGCATCGCCGGCTCGGGCTGGCGGTAGAACGAGAAGTTCAGCTCCACCGCGGGAAACATCGTGGCGTACACGGCCAGGTACTCCGACTGGCGCGTGCCCTGGGGGTAGACCGGCCCGACCCACTCGCGGTACGAGTAGCCCGACGTGCCGACCAGGATGGTGCCGCGTTCGGCCATCATGACGTCCGTTTCGTTTCGGTTACCTCAAGCTTGCTGGTTGATGGGCTCACACGCTAAAGGCGAGCCGTTGTCGCGCCGGCGTCATCCCCTGGCGCCCATCGGCGGGCGGCGGCCCCGAAGCTGTCGGTTCGGCCAGCCTGGCGCTCATCGTCAGAATCGCCTGCTACCGCAGATCGATGCCGCGTCGGAGACGCGACTGTGAAGGAGCGTTGCTGTTCAAGCGCTTCAACAACACAGCTCCCTGACGGTCGCTGCTCTGATAAGCGTTTCGCCCTCCTGACCGGAACCCACAGAAACAAGTGTGGTCGCGTACTAGGCCATCTTGCGCATGATGCCGATCACCTTGCCGACGATCTCGACGTCGGCGTCTCTCGGGTCCGTCACGATGTCGTCGTAGTCGGCGTTCTCGGCGCGAAGGACCACCTTGTCCCCCTGGCGAAGGAAGCGCTTGAGCGTCGCCTCCTGATCGATGAGGACCACCGCGATCTGACCGTCCTCGACCTCGGGCTGCTTGCGGACGACGGCCAGGTCGCCGTCGTGGATGCCCACGCCGGTCATGCTGTCGCCCCGGACCCGCAGCGCGAAGACGTCTTGCCCGGTGAACAGGTCGCGGTCGAGCGTGACGTAGCCCTCGATGTTCTCCAGCGCCGTGATCGGCCGGCCAGCGGCCACCGCGCCCACCAGCGGCGCCTGCTTGGTCCGGTCATCGGGCTCGGCCGAGACCGCCGGCACGACGATGCCTCGCGCGCGGCCCTTGAGCAGCCGGACGTATCCCTTCTTTTCGATGAGCCGCAGGTGCTGGGCCGCCGCGTTGGGCGAGGCGAACCCGAAGTGCTCGGCGATCTCCCGCACCGTCGGGATCGCGCCGCGGTGTCGCTGCTGATCCATGACGAACTCCAGCACCTCACGTTGTCGTCGGGTCAGTTCGACCATGATGCTCCTCGACGACGGCCGCCTCTGGGATGGCCGCCTTCCATGCCGACCACGACTCGCCCGCGCCCGCCGCGACGCTCGACAGCGACTTGCCCTGTCCAGCAGCGACCCGGCGGTAACCCCGTCCGGCGGTCACGACGGTCGGGCGGCATGCCGTTGGACCGCACATGCCGCCCGTCACCGTCAAACCGCCACACCTTAGTATACTGTACAGATGTACAGTGTCAAGTGGATTCGACGAAATGCGCGTCCGGCGAGTGGTCTTTCATCGCATGGAGATGGACCGAGAGCGTTCAATCCAGTGCTTCATCTCATGTCGCGTGATGGGTTCACCTCGGCGGGCGAGGCTTCCACCGAGCCGCGATAGCTTGGTGAACGTTCGGCTCATCAGAAATCCATGGTCTTTCGAACACCACGGGGCTACGAAAACCCAGGAGGCGGCTCCTGGTCTGGGCACGGAATTCGCGTCCTCCACGGCTGAAGCTGTGGGCCCCCATCCCGTTTTCTGGGCAGGAGGTCTGCCCTCCCGGGCGGTCCTGCCGTCTACCCCTGGCCGCATGCGAGACGGAACATCGGCGCTGTGTCATCAGCAGGGCACGCGCTACGGAACAGCCGCGAATTCGCACCGACGCCCTATCATGCTGCGTACCGGCCGCATCTGACGGTGTACAGGCCCGCAGCGCGGCCCTAGAATACCACGCGCGTGCCACATCGATCCGCCAGCCGGCCGATCAGGAGCCCATCATGAAGATTCTTGCGATCCAAGGTAGTCCCCGGCCCGAAGGCCACACCCAGGCCCTGCTCGACGTCGTCATGACAGAGGCCGCCGAGGCCGGGGCCTCGGTCGAGACCATCCAACTGGCCGAGTACCACGACCTGTCCGGCTGCATCGAATGCTTCGCCTGTCAGCACACACCCGACGCGCCCGGCTGCGTGGTCGAGGACGAGATGCAGGAAGTCCTCCGCAAGACGGTCGAGGCCGACGTCATCGTCCTGGCCACGCCCGTCTTCTGCTGGTCGCCCTCGTGGTATCTCAAGATGGCCATGGATCGCTTCTACTGCCTGTGGAAGTTCAAGGAGCCGGGCCAGGTCAAGTGCCTCATCGCCGGTCATAAGATGGCGGCTGTGATCACGGCGGGAGGCCCGCAGGCCGACGGGGCCGACCTCGTGCAAGAGACCATCAAGCGGCTCGCCAACTTCGCCCAGACCGACTGGCTCGGCGCGCTGATCGCCACCAACGTGCAGAAGCACGACGACATCCTGAAAAGCGACGAGCTCATCCAACAGGCCAAGGACTTCGGCAGGAAACTGGCGTCGTGACGGCGGGCGCTCAGCCCGAGACGTGACCGTCGGCGCTCATGCCGGTGCGACGTCGGCGGGCGGGGGCTCGGCCGTCAGCCGTGCAGGCCGTGGATCCGCAACCGGTTGCCGGGCCGCGCGCCGATAGAACCCCGCGTAGCGATCGATCGTTGCTTCCAGCGAGAAGGTCGTCCGCGCTCGCTCGCAGGCCGAGGCGCCCATTCGTCGGCGGACCTCGTCGTGGCGCGTCAGCTCGTGCAGCGCTCGGGCCAGCGCCATCGGATCGCCGGGGCGGACCAGCCGCCCGTCGACGCCGTCGCGGACCATGTCGGCCGTGCCGCCGACGTCCGTGGCCACCACCGGGAGGCCACAGGCCATCGCTTCGAGCACCGCGTTGTTCATGCCCTCGCGTCGGCTGCTCAGGGCGAAGACATCGAAGGCCGGCAGCACGCGGTGGACATCGCCGCGCCAGCCGAGCCAGCGCACGTGGTTCTGGATGCCGAGCCGTCGGGCGCGTTCCTGGAGCTCGTCGCGGAGCGCCCCGTCGCCCACGATGACCAACCGGCACGGGCGGGCTTGGTCTTGCACGAGCGTCGAGAAGGCCTCAAACAGGTTGGGCAGGTCCTTGATCGGTTCGAGCCGGCCGACCCATCCGACGGCGAGTTCGTTCCGGCCGAGGCCCATCTCTGCTCGGACCACCTCGCGGTCGAAACGAGGCCGGAACCCATCGACGTCGACGCCGTTGGGCATGATCTCGAAGCGACGTGGGTCGAGGCCCATCTCCGCGGCGAAGAGCTCGGCGGCCCGGCTCGAGACCGAGCACAGGTGATCGGTGCGACGGGCCAGCCGTCGACACGCCCACGCCCGCCATCGGGACGGCGCTCCGGCTTCGTCCCAGCCGTGAAGGCTGAACACCACGCGGCGACGACGCATCAGCATCGAGGCCAGTACGGCGTCAGGCCAGGTGGACCAGTTCCGCGCATGCACCACGTTCGGGCGACATCGGTGGATCAGGCGAGCCAGGCGGAGCGCGGCGCCGACGTCGTGCCAACCCGCCCGGAGCTCGTAGACGGCCGTGGAATCGGGTAGGCGTTCGGCCAACCGACCGGCCGTGTGCAGACAGCACACGACGTGCCGAAATCCGTCGGCGGGCAGATGCTGAATCAATCGGACCACGCCGGTTTGGAGCCCGCCGCCATCGAGGTCGGGCACGACGTGCAAGATTCGAATGGGATCGGCTTCGCAGGCCACGATGATGTACGCTCCCCGGTGAGACTATCGGAACGTGAGTAGGGCGGCCTTACGTTCAAGTTGGTCGGATCGTGTTTGCACCGACTGGCTGGTCCGATAATTCGATCGATTCGGGTGCCGGAGGGGTCTACCCGATCCTGGGTAGGCCGGTTACGGCATCCCAACAGGGGAGTCGTCCGGCGCGGTCATGCTGGCGGACTGAGTTGACACTACGGAGTGGGTCCATTTAGAATGCCCAGCGGCGAGTGGCACCGTGGTCCGTTCGCAGCATGTCTTGATTTCCTAAGGGAGTCATCGCTCGGCACGGTAACGACCAAACAGAGCGCCCGGACTGCGTGCCCTGGGTATGCGGCGGGCCCGGAATGTCCAAGAGGAGGCCTCATCATGCCAGTCACCAAGGTGTCGTCGGAGCTGTTGGATCTAATGAACCAGGCGATCGCGAGGGAGCTTCAGGTTTCGATCCAGTACATGTGGCACCACGTCATGTGGAGTGGTCTGAAGGCCTTCGCCGTCAAGGACGAGCTCAGGAGCGTCGCCATCGTCGAGATGAAGCACGCCGAGGACATCGCCGAGCGGCTGTTCTACCTGGGCGAGACGCCCACGACCAAGCCCGATCCGATCGTCATGGCCACTTCGCTAAAGGAGATGCTTGAAGCGGACCTGAAGGCCGAGGAAGAGGCCATCAACCTGTACAAGAAGATCCTCGAGGTTGCCCGCAAGGAGGGCGACGACACCACCGCGCACCTCTTCCGCCAGATCCTGGCCGACGAAGAGGACCATCACGACACCTTCGAAAGCATCCTGGAGGAGCTCTAGAAGGCGGGCGAATCACGTCAAGCCTTGCCGTCTGAGCCAGGTCCCGGGCGATGTCCCGCCGGGATGTGGAGAGCAACTTCTTGGGCGGCAATACCCTAAGCACTCTCTAGGCGCGTTGGGTTTTGCATCGCGCCTCATCGAGAAGGTTTGGTGTGCGCTGACGGCGGGTGGGAGCACGCCGAGGCCGACGCCGGCGGATCGATCGCGCCCCGCGCTGCTCGAAACCGACCGGGTGTTATCGGTCTCCGCCGACCGAGCGGGGCACCGCGGGACTACCCTGACCGTTCCCGGGGGCGCTCCTGCCCCTAACCGCTAAGGGGACAGGGCGTTCCATTCTCCTGACATCGCATGCTTTCGCAGGCAATATGACAAAGGTGTAACTGCTTGCCGAGGCAGAGCATTAGTCAAGCCGGTGCCTTGCTCCGCCGACGATGTCCACCAGAGGATCGCCTCCTGGCACAGGGACCAAGGCGTGTCGTTCCGGGAGGTTGCACGGGTAATCTCTCAGGCAGACCAGTACGCCTCTCCCAGGGTGGGCTTCTGGCTCGAGCAGGTCTCAAACGAGACGTACCTCATGGCGGATTTCGGGGAACTCAAGCTGCGTGGGCTGAGACCCTCCGTCTACGCCTGGCTTCTGGGCCTGGCCTGGACGTGCGCGGTCGTTGCGTCCTTGCTCTGGAGCGTGCGGGGCATCGAGCGCAGCGCCCTCGAGTCGGCACGGATCCAGGCCCGCGCCGGCATCGAGAAAGACGTCCTCTACCGACGCTGGAACGCCAACCACGGCGGCGTCTACGTGAAGGTCTCCGAGGCGTGCCCGCCGAACGAGTACCTCGATGTCGAGGAGCGAGACATCGTCACGCCCAAGGGCAAGCGATTGACGCTGGTGAACCCCGCCTACATGGTCCGCCAGATCCACGAGCTCGGCAACCGCGAGCAAGAGGTGATGGGGCATATCACGAGCCTCCGCCCGATTCGTCCCGCCAACCGGGCCGACGGTTGGGAGACCGAGTCGATGCAGGCCTTCGAGAGAGGCGTGGATGAGGTCTCGACGGTCACGCAGATCAACGGTCGGGACTACGTCCGGTTGATGCGTCCGCTGCGCACGGAGCAGGGCTGTCTCAAATGCCACGCTGCCCAAGGCCACCAGCTCGGGGATCTTCGGGGCGGGCTCAGCATCGCCGTGCCCCTGGGTCCCCTCCAGCAGGCGCGCCAGGGCGCCATCCATGGCAGCTTGGTGGGCCATGGCATCTTCTGGCTGCTCGGGATCGGGGGCGTGATCGCCGGCTATCGCAGCGTCCACCGCCGCCTCTCGGAGCGGGCCGAGTTTGAGCGATCCATCTGGCACCTCAACGACGTGCTCCGCGCGGTCCGAAGCGTCTCCCAGATGACGGCCCAGCACCTCGAGCCGGAGCCCATGGTCAAGGCCGTGTGTCGGGTGCTGATCGAGGCGAGGGGCTACCTCAGCGCCTGGATCGTTCTGGTGGATGACGAGCATCGTCCCACGATCCGGGCCCACGCGGGCTACGGCGCGGGGACACAACATCCGTGCCGCGAGACCGATGCGACGGACCTGCCGGACTGCGCTCGCGCCGCGCTCGATCAGGAAGGCGTCCGCCTCTTCGAAGGCCGTTGCCGGGATTGCCGCATGGGCGACGAGCTGAACCTGTGCGGTCAGCATCAGACGATGGCCGTCCGGCTTGCCCATCACGACCGGGTGTTCGGCGTCCTGGTGGCCACCGCCGCCACGACGGCCGTGGACGACGAAGAGCTCCGTCTCTTCCGGGGCATGGGAGACGACATCGCCCGCGGTCTGGACCACGCCGAGACGAGCCGGCAGAGGCTGGAGGCCGAGCAGAGCCTTCGGACCACCGAGGAGCACTTCCGGAGCTTCTTCGACTTGCTGCCTCAAACGGTGTTCGAGACCGATCTGTCCGGCCGCATCCTCTTCGCCAATCGCAGCGCGTTCGAACGGTTCGGCTATGAGCCGGGCGATCTCGAGAAGGGCATCACGGTCTTCGATATGATCGTTCCGGAGGATCACGAGCGGGCCAGGGCGAGTGTGCGCAAGGTCCTCGTCAAGAACGAGGGCTCGGGGAATCAGTACACCATGCGCTGCCGCGACGGATCCACCTTCCCCGCGGTCATCCATTCCGGTCCGGTCGTGGAGGACGGCAAGCCCCTCGGGCTGCGCGGGATCGTGGTGGATCTCAGTGAACAGAAGCATGTCGAGGACCGGCTCAAGAAGACCGTGGAGGAGTTGGAGCGCTTCAACCAGATCGCCATCGGCCGTGAGCACCGCATGATCGAGCTCAAGGAGCAGGTCAACGAGCTGGCGACCATCGCCGGCGTCGAACGGCCGTACGACCTGTCCTTCGTGAAGAAGGATTAGGCAGAGGACACGTATGTCGGGTGGGTATCTGATCAAGCAGGGCCTGCTGTCGACCATCGCCTGGATGGCATGGCCGGCCGTGTGCCTCGGCGCGGTTGGGCCCGTGCAAGGTGGGTCGCAGACAGCCGTGGTCCTGGCCGCTATCGCCCTCGTCCTCGTCCTCATCGCGCTGGCGTATTGGGCCGGTCGCAGGAGCCGTCCCGACGCAAAGGGTATCGCTCCGCCAAGCGACCGGACCGTCATCGACAGCGAAGACCCCGAGAGCACCCGGACGGCCTTGTGCAACATGCTGCTCGACAGCGTGGACTTCGGGCTTACGCTGATCGATCGACAGCACCGCATCCTGCTCTGCAACGAGGCGATCGGCAGGATGTTCGACAAGCCGGTCAGCGACCTGATCGGCAAGACGTGCTACCTCGAGTACGAGAAGTCGGACACGCCCTGCGACCACTGTCCCGGTCAAAGGGCCATGGCCGGGCGCACGGCCGTGGAGGCCGTCACCGAGGGCATCCGCGACGACGGCAGCCGCTTCAGCGTGCTGGTCAAGGCGCTTCCCACCTACGATCCTTCGGGCGAGGTCTCCGGCTTCATCGAAACCGTCCTCGACGTCACCCGACAGCGGAGCGTCCAGCGCCGGCTCGAGATGGAGTTGGGCAAGTTTCGCGTCCTGTACGATCTGGCCCTGGCGATGGCCTCCGATTCGCAGATGGATGCGAAGCTCCAGTTGGCCGTCGACAAGGTTCGCGAGCTCCTATCGGTCGACGTCGCGTTTGTGGCCCTGCAAGAGGGTGAGGGTGTCCGCCCGCGTACGCAATCCGGCAACCGGACCCAAGGTCTCCTGGAGATCACGGTGCCGGCCGGGCACGGGCTGAGCGGGCTGGCGACCCAGAGCCAGGGCGGGATCATCGTGGAGGACTACGCGGGCTGCGACGAGAAGGAGCGGTTCGCCGAAGATGTCGTTCGAGCTGAAGGATTGGTCTCGTTCATGGCCGTGCCGCTTCGGATCGGCCAGCAGGACCTCGGCGCGCTCTTCGTCGCCAACCGCGTTCGGACCACCTTCACGCAGGAGCAGCTCGATACGCTCTCGATCGTGGGCAACCTGGTTGCCGTGGAGGTTCACCGGCACCAGATCGAGCACGAGCATCGCGAGCAGCACGAGCTGCTCGGGACCCTGCTCGACGCGATGCCGAACCCGATCTTCTATAAGGATGCGGAAGGGCGCTACAAGGGATGCAACGAGCCCTTCACCGAGTTCATCGGCATCAGCAAAGAGGACCTGATCGGCCATACGGTCCACGAGCTCTTCCCGAAGGATCTGGCCGACACCTATGCCCGGAAGGATGAGGAGCTCTTTCGACAGGGCGGCACGCAGACGTATGAATACTGCGTCAACGACGTGCAGTGCCGGCGTCGGGACGTCCTGTTCAACAAAGTGGTCTATCACAACCCGGACGGTTCGAAGGCGGGCCTGGTTGGAGTCATTCTCGACCTGACCGATCACAACGCCGCCGAGGCCGCGCGGCGCGAGAGCGAGGCCAAGCTCAAGGCCGTCCTGGATCACTCGACCAACGTCGTCAAGCTCAAGGACCTCGAGGGCCGGTACCTGCTCGTCAACAAGCGTTTCGCTCTGCTGGTGGGCCTGTCCGAATCGGAGATCATCGGCAAGACGGACGAGGAGATCTTCGGACCGGCGGCCGCCCACGTGCTGCGGGCCAACGACCAGCGCGTCGTACAAGCGGGCGGCTCGCGCGAGATCGAGGAGTACATCCCCCATTCCGACGGGATTCATACCTACCTGTCGGTGAAGTTCCCCCTCTTTGACGACCAGGGCCAGGTCTACGCGGTCGGCTCGATCGCCACGGACATCACCGAACGCAAGCGGATCGAGCTGAGCGTTCGACGTGAGAACGCCAAGCTCTCGGCCATGATCTCCGGCATGGAGGAGGGCATCGTCTTCGCCGACGCCGGCGACCAGATCGTCGAGGTCAACGAGTACTTCGCCCGTTTCGTCGGCATGAGCCGCACTGAGATCATCGGCAAAGCCATCGACGGGTTCCACGAAGGTCCTGCTCGGCAGCGTGTTCGTGAGATCCTGAACCGCCTTAAGACCGATACGTCGAGCGAGGCGGTCGTCGAACAGCGACAGATCAACGACAAGACGGTCATTCTGCGGGTGCAGCCGATCTATCACGAGAACCGCTACGAGGGCGTCTTGCTGAACGTCGTCGACATCACCGAGCTGGCCGAGGCCAAGGCGAACGCCGAGCAGGCCGGGGAGGAGCTCGCCAGGCGGGCCGACGAACTGGAAGCCGCGCGTCTGGCCTCGCTCAACATGCTGGACGATCTCGAGCGGGCGCGGGCCGAGGCGGTCGAGGCCAACCGCGAGCTTGAAGCGACCAACGCCCAGCTGGAGAAGGCCATCTCGCGCGCCAACGAGATGGCGCTCCAGGCCGAGGTCGCCAACGTGACCAAGAGCGAGTTCCTGGCCAACATGAGCCACGAGATCCGCACCCCAATGACGGCCATTCTCGGGTTCACCGAGCTGATGCAGGACGCCGAGCAGACCACCGACGAGCGGCTCGAGTGCATCCAGACCATCCGTCGCAACGGCCAGCACCTGTTGAACATCATCAACGACATCCTCGACCTGTCGAAGATCGAGGCCGGCAAGATGGCCATCGAGCGGATAGCCTGCTCGCCGCGCCAGTTGGTTCGGGAGGTCGACTCGTTGATGCGGGCCCGCGCCGATGAGAAGGGCCTGGCTTTCGATCTGGAGTTCGTCGGCCTTCTGCCGGAGCACATCCGGACCGATCCCACGCGCCTGCGCCAAGTGTTGATCAACCTCATCGGCAACGCCATCAAGTTCACCACGGAGGGCGGCGTCCGGTTGATCGTCAAAATGGACGACGCGGTCGATGCCGACAACCCGCGGCTTCGGTTCGAGGTGATGGACACCGGCATCGGCATGACCCAAGAGCAACTGCAACGTCTCTTCAAGCCCTTCACCCAGGCCGACAACTCCATGACGCGGAAGTTCGGCGGCACCGGGCTCGGCCTGACCATCTCGAAGCGGCTGGCGCAGATGCTCGGCGGCGACATCACGGCCGAGAGCACGCCGGGCAAGGGCAGCGCCTTCTATCTGACGATCGAGACAGGCTCGCTGGCCGATGCGGAGATGGTCGAAGAGGCTCGACACTATGAGCAGCTCTCACGGTCGACGCCGCAAGAGAAGGCCGTGAAGGGTCTGTCCGGTCGCGTCCTGCTGGCCGAGGACGGCCCGGACAACCAGCAGCTCATCAGCTTCATCCTGGACAAGGCCGGGTTCGACGTGGATGTCGTGGGCAACGGCCAGCAGGCCACGGAGCGAGCCGTCCAGGCCCAGGCCGACGGCATCCCCTACGACGTGATCCTGATGGATATGCAGATGCCCGTCCTGGACGGCTACGCGGCCACCAGGAAGCTTCGCGCCCAGGGATACACCGGTCCGATCATCGCGCTGACCGCCCACGCGATGGCCACCGATCGGGACAAGTGCCTCGACGCGGGATGTGACGACTACGCCACGAAGCCGATCAACCGACAGGAGCTCATCCGGCTCGTGGCGGATTGTATGGACGAACAAGGAGCCGTACGCATGGACACCGACCGACCCGACACCGAGATCGTGCAGGCACCCCTTGAACCGGACGCGTCGGGCGAGCCGATCTACAGCCAGCTCGCCGACGACCCCGATCTGGCCGAATTGGTTCCGATCTTCCTCAGCGAGGTTCCCGGCCGTATTGAGGCCATGCAGCGGGCCATGGATCAGGCCAACCTGGCCGACCTGCGTCAAATGGTGCACCAACTCAAAGGCACGGCGGGCAACTTCGGGTTCCCGTCCATCACCGAACGGGCGGCCGAATTGGAGAAGTACATCAAGGCCGAGGCCGATCTCGAGATCATCCGCCATACCTTCGAGGAGGTGATCGACCTGTGTCGTCGTGCCTCCCGCGCATCGGCCTCGGGCGATCAGGAAACCTCCTCCTAAGCCTCTGTCGCTCCGCCGGGGCTCTCCGGCCGGATCGGGCTCGGTTTCCGGGGGCGGTCGCTTCCGGCTGCCTATCGGCCCCCCTTGGGGGTGACGGCCACGTGCGGGGCCATCCTGGACCGACTCGCGCAGGGTCGACCGTCGCCGCCCAATGCGTCAGGCGCCCCGCTACGTTCCGCTGAACGATCCACGGGGTTTGCCCTCCGCGTCGAGCACGACGGCGGCCACGTCGCCGTCGGCCTGCAGGTTCTTGACGGCCATCGGCTCGTCGTCCCTGGTTCGCAGGGCGATGATCGCGCGACCCTTGGCCAGCGGTGCGGTCACGCGATAACCGAACGGCGCCGTCTCGATCGTCGCGTCCGTCGGGATCGTCTGGCTTGTGCGATGGGGACGGATCAGCGTGACGAAGTCGACGGCCTTGGCCGGCGCCGGCGTGGATGCGGTCAGGTGCCACTCGACGAGCTTGACCCTCGGCCGGGGCGGCGGGTCGAACTGGTTGGTCTGCTCGATGCGCAGCTCCTTCGGCCAGAGGAACGCCACGTGGCAGGCCGCCTTCTCGTTGACCACGCGGATGTCCCGCTGCGACCGGACCTCCATCTTCTTGACGGCGTGCAGCCACCACGTCAGCTTGCCGGGTTCGGCCGCGACGAAGCGGTCGAAGATCACGACCAGCTCGGGCTTGACGTAGAGGATATGCCGGGTGAACCGGTCGACGGGCACCTCGTAGGCCGAGCCGGCCTCACCGCGGACGTAGTCGATCAGCTCGTCGGTGTGGAAGGCCTCGATACGACCCGTCGCGCTGGGCGAATGGCGGTGCTGTCCCTTGCCGTCGATCGTGATGCAGTTCGTGCTGCGCGTGCTCCACATCCACTTGGCGTGATGCAGGCTGCCGTAGACGTCCCGCCGGCCGGTGCGGATCAGCAGCCGCTCGCCGAAGGCATACAGCAGGAACGAGTTGTTCGCCTCGTAGCCGTGGCTTTGCAGGCCGAACGGGCTCGACTTGAAGAGCACCTCGACGTTCTGCTCGGCGTCGGTCAGGCAACTGTTCATCATCGCCAGCCCCGTGCCCCGGAAGCATCGGCTGGTCGGCAGGTCCGTCGGGGGCACCGGCTCGACCTTCGGCAGCACGCCACGGACGAATCCGACATAGCCGCCGACGGAGTCGCGCCCGCCGAGGGCCTCGACGTACCACTGCCAGTGTCCGTTGCCCGACTGCGCGGCCAGCGTCGTCATCAGTTGTCGGTTGTGCGCCGCTCGCCTGCTCGCGGTGAGGTCGCCGAATCCGCCGCCATGCGTGCCGGGCGGCATCAGGTACATCGGGTAGTAGCCGACCTTCGAGAAGTACGGCTTGAGATAGGCGTTGATGCCCATGGCCGATCGCATCACGTCGGCCCACCACGTGAACCGGCTGATGTAGCTCCGCCAGTACGACACCCCCTCGTGCCATCCGCCGTCGTCGTCGCACCAGACCGGATAGACGTGGTAAAAGACGTTCATCGCGAACCAGGTCCAGTCGCGGGCCTCGGGGATCTCGTCCAGGAACGCGATGCCCACCTCGCCCAGGAAGTGCCACGCGCGGTTGCGGTGGCTCGCGTAAGGCGTCCAGAGTTGGCGCGGGCAGAGGTGCCGGTACATCTCCTTGCCGCGGACGCGCATGACCTTGCAGCATGTCTTTCGCTCGGCCTCGTTGAGCAGATCGTGCACGAACGTGTACGTTCGCGCGAAGTAGTAGGCGTACGGCATGCCCGCCTCGTCGTTGTAGCGGTAGCCGGTGGCGCCACGGGGGTCCCACTCGGCCGCGGCCAGCAGGAGCTTCTTGGCGAGCCGGCCGTACTCTTTCTTGCCGCCGATCAAGCGGGTGAACCCGAGCGTCGAGGCGTTCTCCAGGACGGAGCGCACGCGCGTTCGGTTGCCCCACCAGATCTTCCGCCAGGTCTCGCTCTTGACGATCGTGCCCTTGGGGTACTTGGGCGGCTCGGTCGTATCGGGCGGGTTCTTGAGCAGCTTCTCGCACCGGCGCATCAGGCCCTCGAACTGCGGCTTGAGCGTCGTCTTGGCGAGCCGGCGGAGCTTGGGCAGGTCCTCCGGCCGGAGGAACAGACGCGGGTGCTCGGCTGGGATGCGTCCCAGCAGCTCCTCGCGCGGCGGCATGGGAAAGGACGTTGCCGAGGCGGGGATCGTGACGCGTCGCACCTGGCTCCAGGCCGAGGCCAAGCCCTTGCTGTCCTCGTAGCGGAACCGCCAGAACCACGTGCCCGGCTCGAGGAGCTTCGGCGGACAGTGGCAGTTGAACCCGAGCCCTTTCGCCCGGTAGTCGATCTTGCCGAAGTCGGAGCGGCGCGAGCCTTGCAGCTCGTAGGTCTTGGCCTTGGCCTGCGGCCGCCAGACGAACGCCGGCGGGTTGACCGCGCTGGTCGAGCCGTCGGCAGGGGCAAAGCCCCACTCTTTGACGCCGCCCGGCTTCTCATCGACCTTCAGCTCGGCCGCGGATACCGCACCCGGCCACGAGACCATGATGACACACACACTCGTTGCAGCGACTCGCATCAGCATGAGGGAGACTCCGTTAACGAAAGGTAGGACCGTCCACGCGGCTCAGGGTAGGCGGATTGCGGTCGGACGTCCATGCCTAGGGCGCGGGGAGCTCGACGTCCCTGGTCTCGGACGACGTCCACCACGACCTCCCGCCGACGTCGAGTCGGCACCCGCGGATCACCCACGCGCGGGTCGCCCGACCCTCTTGGACACGCACACACGCGCAGTCGGCCCGAGCGGTGACGTCGCCGGCGCGGATCTCGCGCTCGCCGTCGCCCCACAGCACGACGTAGCTCACCTGGCCGAGGTCCAGCCGCACCGCGTCGTCGGATACGGCCTCGCATCGGCCCGGGGCCTCGGCGATGGCCACGCAGAACCGGACCCCGTCCGATCCGATCGGCTTGACGTAGCGGATGACGGGCACGACCTGTCCGCAGTCCTCGGGCTGACAGGCCTCCGGCAGCACGGCCATCCAGTGTCGCTCGACCTTGACGTCCTCGATCTCACCGGGCCAAGCGGGCAACAGCCGATAATCCCGTCGGCCCTTCAGGGCGATGGTTCGATCCTCGCCGACGGACACCTCGAGCGGCGCGTGCAGACTCCAGATGGCCTTGTGACCGGCCGCGCCCGTGAGCCGATCCAGCACGAGGACGGGACCGTCCTTGATGGCCAGGATGCGCCGCTCGTGGCCCGTCCCGAAGGCCGGCTGGTAGCCGTCTTGCGTGGCCCGCACATACCAGGCCCCGTCGAGATTCGCGTGCGACAGCAGCTTGCCGCCGGGGGCGAACCGGCCCGTGCCCTTGGTGTTGGCCAGGTCGATCGTGACGACGTTGTGGGCCGCGGTCGAATGGCAGTAGCGGTAGGCGGGGTGACGATAGCTCAGCGGCGAGCCCGGATGCGTCGCGATCAGCTCGCCGTCGAGCATCAGCAGGAACGACAGGGCCGCCGGGTAGGCATGACCGGAGTTGGACCAGCCGTACTGAAACGCGAGGTAGTCGTCGTCCGGCCGCCAACCCGAACGCATGATGACGAAACCTGACGTAGCCAGGTGCGCGCTCCGGTGCGCCGGCGGTTGGGCCTGCATGCCGCCCATCTCGGTCGGGTCGAGCAGCTCGCAGACCAGGTAGTTGGCCAGGCCGAAGGGGGCCTTCTGGCTCGGCGCCCGCCCCCGCTGCCAGAACCGTTGGGCGAGCCACAGCATGTCGGGACGACGGAACATCCGGGCGGCGATCATCAGGTGCACGGCGTAATCGGTGGCGAACACGGCCGAATGCAGTGGCGGCGTATGCCCCGTCGGCGTGACGATCGTGGCCAGCCAGCCGTACGCCTTTTCGGCCTCGGCGCGGACGTCGTCGCCGGACAGAAAGGGCCGGCCGTTCGCCTCGGCGATCAGGGCGACGTAGCCCACGTCCCGCAGCACCGTCTTGTGGTATTGCGTGCAGAGCTCCATGTGGCCGCCGTCGGGATAGAAGTCCTTGGCGAGGTGTTGCCTCATGAGGTTCTGGGCCTTGGCGGTCCAGGCCTCGGCGTGCTTGAACTCGGGGAAGACCATGCCGATCGCGCCGAGTCCGACGACGGCGCCGACCTGCTGGTTGCCCGGGCGATACCGCGTCTCGTGGGCGGCCAGCCAGGACGCACAGCCGAGCAGGTGCTTCATGATCTTGACGTGGATCTCGGGCGTCAGGGCGGGGCTCTGCGCCATGGCATAGGCGTTCTCGACCAGGATGCGCGCCCGGATGCCTGGGTAGTACGCCCGGAAGACCGGGTCGATGCCGATGCCGCATGCGAACCGTCGGATCTCGGGCACGTGGTCGTACCACGACTCGAAGAGCCATGCGAACGTTCGGGCGTACTTCTCGTCGCCGGTCAGCAGGTACGCTCTGCCGAGGGCGTTCATGAACCACTGGGAGCCGACGGCCGAGATGTAGTTCGTGTCCTTGGTGGGGTTCTTGAGCCAGCGGATCTCGTCGCCCTCGATGATGAGCTTGAAGGGCGGGTGGCCGATCTGCCGCGCGACGATCTTGTCGGCGGCCTCGAGGATCGGGCCGACGAGCTGCGGGTAATGCTTGCGGAGGAACGGTCCCCAGGTCTTACGGCGGAAGTGGGGCGTGGGCGTGTCGCGCCCGCGGAAGTAGGCACACCAGGCCTCGCCGGCGGCGCGGTAGTCCTTCGCCGTCACCGCGGCACGGACGCGTTCGAGCCCGGGACGCGTCAGATCCATTGCGGCGAACAGCTCGGCGTCGGTCACCTGATCGGGATGCGAGGCGACGTTGGCGCCGAAGGAACCGACGGCACAAAGGACGTTGCAGACGACGGCGCTTGTCATGGGCGTGCCACCCTGTCTTGATGGGCCTACGCTTGAACGGTGAGGGTTCCGACGCCGCTCCTCTCCAACGGCGGCCTAGCGGAGCAGCCTGCGCATCGCCGCCATCAGGATCTCCTCCGTCTCGGGCGCCACGCGACAGACCGAGCTGGCCTCGTAGCCGCCCTGCTCGTACGCGATGGCGGGCGGGATGTAGCCCGGCCCGAGCCCGACGTACGCGGCCATGCACACCGGGTGGTTCGGCCGCATCTTCTGCGCGGCCAGTTGGTAGGCGATGCACAGCTCGCCCGGCATGTGCAGCACATAGGTCTCGCCGAGCTTCAGGCAGGAGAGGTCCATCTTGCGGCCCGCCTTGCAGCGACGCAGCCAAGCCAGGTCGCGCCCCGCGAAGATCCGCCTGGTGAGCTTGGCCTTCGGATCGGCGATCCGCTCGAGCAGCTGCGCCTCGTTCAGGCTCTCGCGCGGCGGCAGGGCGACCGGTAGCACCCGCAGTTCGACGTCATCGCAGTCGACGGGGCTGCGTTGGGTGGCCTCCCATGCCCGGGCCATGCCATCGGCCAGGCGTTTGGCGAGCTTCTCGCGCGTGCCCTTCGATCCGTCGTTGTACTTGCCGACCGCGATGTCGCCGCCGGCGCCGCTGAAGTAGATCTGAGCCACACCGGGCAGGGCCTTTTCGCGAGCCCGCCGCGCCATGCCGACGAAGTCCGCGCTCACGCCGCCGCGTCCGTAGTTGCACTGCGGGTGCGTCGCGTAGTAGCTCATCGCGACGATCGGCTTGTCGCCGGCCCAGAGGCTCACGGTACGGAGGATGGGGTCGATCACGCCCTCCGGGGCGGCGCGGACCTTGGCGTTGCCGCAGGAGCTCATCCGGCCGTACTTCACCTTCCCGTCCGCACCGAGGATGCGTCGGTTTGACGCGACCTTCCTGACCTCGGCCTGACCGATGCCCAGGTGCGTCACGGTGACGGGTCGGGTCATCGCCTTGCGCACGGCCTCGGCGGTTCGGGCGATGGCCTGCCGGGCGAACGACGGGTCGAACATCTTGCCGCTGAGCCCTGCGTCTTTGAGCAGGGCCTCCACCGTGAAATCGCAGCCCGGCGCGTCGTGAGGATGCATCGCGTGCACGACCACGCGCTCGACCGGTGTGCCGGCCGCCTCGGCCAGCTCCTCCCGCCAGGCGTCCTGGCCGCCGTTGCTGATGATGACCCAATCGACCGAGCACAGGACGATGGGGTCGGCCTCGGTGAGGAGCACGACCCCTCGCGCGCTGAGCGGCAGGTCGATACGCTTCACCGGCGGACGGTAGCCGTTGCACAACGGCGAGCCCATGGGCGGGGTGACGTCCGCCTCGAAGATCGCGACCTCCAGCGGTTCGGCCCCGGCTGGCATGGCCCAGACCGCACAGGTCAGCACGAACACGGGCACGACGGCACGACAACGCTTCATCATGATGACATCCTTCTGTTGACACTCGAGCCTACGACGACAGTTCGATCGTTTCCGTCAGCGTCCGACGCGTTTGGGCGGTGCGCGCTAACGCAAGAGCCGGCGCATGGCGGACATCAGCACGCCCTCGACACTGGGATCGACCCGCGAGGCGCGTCCGACCTCATAGCCGCCCTGGGAGTAGCTGACCTCCGTACCGATGTAGCCGGGAGCATACTCCCCGTACGCGGCCAGGAACACCATGCCATCGGAGGACATCGTGTTGGCTGCGAGTTGGTACTCGACGAACAGCTCGCTCGGCATGTGCAGGACCTTGGCCGGCCCGATGCGCAGGCACGTCAGGTCGATGTCCTCTCCGCGCTTGCAGCGACGGAGCCAGAGCAGGTCGCGCGCGGCCCGGATGCGATCCAGCGTCTTGACCTTCGGGTCGTCGAGCCGCGCGAGGAGCTTGGCCTCGTCGAGGCCCTTGCGCGGCGGCAGCGCGACCGGAAGGATGCGCCATGCGACGTCGTCGGGCGTGATCCGGGTTCGCCTCGTGGCATCCCAGGCGGCCTTCATGCCCGCGGCCAGCCGTCGCCCGAAGATCGGTCGGTTGGACTTCGCCCCGTCGTTGTACTTGCCGGCCGCGACGTTGCCGCCGGCGCCGGTGAAGTAGATCTGGGCCACGCCCGGCAGGGCCTTCTCGCGGATGCGGCGGGCGATGCCGACGAACTCGGCGCTGACGGCGCCGTCGCGATAGCTCACCATGGGGTGCGTGGCATAGTAGCTGAGGCAGGCGACGGGCTCCTTGCCGTCCCAGAAGCTCAGCGAGCGGACGTACGGATCGATCACACCCTCCGGGGCCGCGATCGCCTTCTTGTTCCGGCACGAGCTCATCCGGCCGTACTGGACCTTGCCGTCGGACCCGAGGATCCGCCGGTTGGAGGCGATCTTCTCCACCTCGGCCTTGCCGATGCCGACGTGCGTGACGGGCCGTGGATTCCGTCGGGCCGCGCGCAGGGCTTCCGCCGTTCTTGCGATCGCGCGGACGGCGAACTCATGGTTGTACATCGCGCCGCTGAGGCCACGCGGCTTGAGCAGCTCCTCGACCGAGACGTCGCAGCCGGGGGCGCTATGGATGTGCACGGCGTGCACGGCGACGCGTTCCGGGGTCGTTCCCGCCGCCTCGGCCAGGGCCGAGCACCAGGCGTCCTGGGCCTTGTTGCCGATGCCCGTCCAATCGACGCTGCACAGCACGATCGGCTTGCCCTTGCCCCGCAGCACGATGCCGCGGGCACTGAGCGGATCGTCGACGCTTTTGGCCGGGCCGACGCCGCCATGGCACAGTTGCGAGCCGAGGGGTGGGGTCACATCGGCCTGAAACGTGTAGATCCTCAGCGGGGTCTCCTCGGCCGCCGTCGCGGACGGGACGAACGAGCAGATCGACCAGGCCAGAACCAGCAGCAGTGAGGCTCGATGATGCACGACAAAGAACTCCTTCCTCTGGGTACAGTTGTTCGATGACCGACGGGCGTCGGCGAGGGTTACGCGGGCTCGCTTCGCGCGTGGATCCGATCCGGCCGCGACGGTGCGATCTACCGCAGCAGCTCGTGCATGGCCCGCATGAGCACGCCTTCCACACTCGGGTCGACGCGCGAGACGCGGCTGCTCTCGTAGCCGCCTTGGGAGTAGGCGATCTCCGGGCAGATGTAGCCGGCGCTCACGTCGACGTACGCGGCCATGAGGACGGGCGCGTCGGGCCGCATCTCCTGGGCGGCAAGCTGATACTCCACGCACAGCTCGCCGGGCATGTGCAGGACGCGGACCGGCCCGAGGCGCAGACAGCTCAGGTCGACCTGGTGTCCCGCCCGAGCGCGCCGCAGGAACGCCAGATCGCGAGCCGCGCGGAGGCGCTCCTTGACCTTCGCCCTCGGGTTCTCGAGCTTCTCGAGGCGTTCGTTTTCGACCAGGCTCTTGCGGACCGGCAGCGCCGTCGGCCGAACACGCCAGGCGACGTCCCCGGCGGCGATCGGCGTCCGCCGCGTCGCCCCCCACGCCGCCTCCATCGCCTCGGTCAGACGCCCGGCCAGGACCGCTCGCGTCCCTTTGGAGCCGTCGTTGTACTTGCCGACCGCGATGTTCCCCGCCGCGCCCGTGAAGACGATCTGCATCGCCCCGGGGACGGCCTTCTCTCGCCGCTCCCTCGCGACGCCGGCGAACTCCGAGCCGATGCCGCCGCGTCCGTAGTTGCACGTCGGGTGGCACGCGTAGTACGACATGCAGACGATGGGTTGCTCGCCGTTCCAGAGGCTGAGCGACCTCAGGTAGGGATCGATCAGCCCCTCGGGCTCGGCGCGGACCTTCGCGTTTCGGCAGCAGCTCAGCCGCACGTACTGGATTGTGCCGTCCGCCCCGAGGAGCCGGCGGCTGGACGCGACCTTCTCGACCTTCGCCCGGCCCAGCCCGACGTGCGTGACGGTGCGGGGGTTGTCCACGGCCTTGCGGACGGCCTCGGCCGTTCTGGCGATCGCCTTTCGCGCGAAGGCCGGGTCGAACATCCCGCCGCTCAAGCCGTGCGGCTTGAGCAGCTCCTCCACCGTGAAGTCGCACCCGGGGGCGTCGTGCTGGTGCACACAGTGAACGACGACGCGGTCGGGGCTTGTAGCGGCCGCATCGGCCAGCGCCTCGCGCCACGCGTCGTAGCCGCCGTTGGAGATCACGACCCAGTCGACCGCGCACAGCACGATGGGTGAGCCGCCGGCCAGCAGGACCACACCGCGGGCATCGAGCGGCCGGTCGACGCGCTCGGCCGGGCGGCAGTTGCCGTTGCAGAGCGGCGTGCCGATCGGCGGCGTGACGTCGGCCTTGAAGAGACCGACCTTCAGCGGCTCGGCCTGTGCCGGACCGGTCAGGGCCAAACAAGCCGACACGCCTAGCAGCACGAAGAAACGTCGAGGTTGCATGTCGATCGCCCCCTTTCTTCGCTCGCGGGTCATCCTTTTACTCTAACAGATCGGGCGTGTGCTGCTCCATCCACGCTCGCAACGTCTCGACGTCCTCGGGCGAGGCACAGGCATAGGGCGGTTGGCATCGGAGGCCGCACCGCAGCACGCCGCGCACGGTCGCGAAGACGCGATCGATGCCCGTATCACACACGCCCTTGTCCACCAAGAAGCGGATGCCTTCGCCGTAGAACCGTTTCAGGTCGGCCTGGAAGGCCTCGGCCTCGGCCCAGCGACCTTGGCGGCACGCCTCGTAGTAGGCGAGCATCGGCCCAGGATTCAGGTAGACCCAACTGCTGTAGTTGCCTCGAGCACCCCGCCGCATGGCGTCGGCCAGCAGGTGTTCGCTCGCGAAAACGCTCACGTCCGGTAGGGCCTCGCACAGCCGCGCGAGCGTGTCGAGGTCGGCGCCGGTGTACTTGCAGCCGATCAGGTTGGGTGCGATCTCCTTGATCCGACAGAACAGGTCGACGTCGATGAGGCGCTTCGAGCGCTCCGTGCGATAGAGGATCAGCGGCGTTTCGCCGGCGGCGACCGCGACATCGCGAAAGAAAGCGACGACCTCATCGTCGCTCAGGGCCAGCCAGAAGGGCAGGGCGACCTGGATGCCGTCGGCGCCGGCCTCGCGCGCGATGTCGATGCGCCGGATCACCAGCCGCGTGCTCAGCGCGGTGCAGCCGGCCTGCATGGGCGTGTCGTGCTCGTGTGCGGTCTCGGCGGTCAGGTCGACCAGGCGGGCGAAGGTGTCCTCGTCTTGGGCGTAGAACTCACCGGTGGTGCCGCCGGTGTAGACCCCCTGGACCCCGGCTCGGCACAGGGTCTCGACGTCGGCGCGACAGGCCTCCTCGTCGAGCTCCATGCGGTCGTCCCAGGCCACGGGCAGGCCCGCCCATACGCCATGCAAGCGATCGAAGTCCAGCGCGGTCATGGTCGCCTCACCTCGTGTGTCCCTTTCGATTCGCGGCCGATGGTGTACGATGCACGCGATCCGCGGCCGGGTTGCCGCCGGCCGGGCCCGGCCGCCTGCGTAAGGATAACCGTGTGAGCGATATCCACAACGACGAACGCTGTATGCGACGGGCGCTGGTGCTCGCCAAGCGCGGCCTCGGGCGCGTCGAGCCGAACCCGATGGTCGGATGCGTGCTCGTCAGGCGCGGGCGGGTCATCGGCGAGGGGTACCATCGTCGTTTCGGGGGTCCGCACGCCGAGCGCGACGCCCTGCGGCGCTGTCAGGGCTCGCCACGCGGTGCGACGGCCTATGTCACGCTCGAGCCGTGCTGCCATCACGGCAAGACGCCGCCCTGCACCGAGGCGCTCATCGAGGCAGGCGTGTCGCGCGTCGTCGCCGCCGTGGCCGATCCGTTCGAACCCGTGCGAGGGCGCGGCGTCGACATCCTGCGTCAGGCCGGCATGCGTGTCGACGTGGGTCTGTGCGAGGCCGAGGCCAGGGCGCTCAACGCGCCGTTCATCAAGCTCCGCGAGACGGGCAAGCCCTGGGTCATCCTGAAATGGGCCCAGTCGCTGGACGGTAAGATCGCCACGCGGACGGGCGAATCGCAGTGGATCACCGGTCCGGCCGCCCGGCGCGAGGCCCATCGCCTGCGGGCACGCGTCGACGGCATCCTGGTCGGCATCGGCACGGTGCTGGCCGACGACCCGGACCTGACCTGCCGGCACGTCAAGCCGAAACGCACGGCCACGCGGATCGTGCTGGACGGCCGGCTTCGCATGCCGCGCCGCGCCAAGCTGGTGCGGACCGCACGTCAGACGCCGACCCTCATCCTCACGAGGCCGTCGACGCTCAAGTCGAAACGCGCCGCCGCCGACTGGCTGCGAAGCAAGGGCTGCGAGGTGATCGCGCTCGGTGGCCGGCGGGGCGTGATCGACCTGAAGGAGGCGCTCGGCGAGCTTGGCCGGCGCGAGATGACGAACCTCATGGTCGAGGGCGGCGGGCAGATCCTCGGGGCGTTCTTCGACGCGGGCCTGGCCGACGAGGCCATGGTGTTCGTCGCCCCAAAGCTGATCGGGGGTCGCGAGGGGCTGGGGGCCCTGGCCGGGGTGGGCATCGGGTCGATGACCCAGGCCCTGGCCGGGCGCGATGTGACGCGCAGGAAGGTGGGGGATGATCTGATGATTCGGTTTCGGCTGTGACGCTCGAAGGGAACCTGAGCCGACGTCGTCGAACACGGAGGACGACAATCCATGAACGGACGAAGCTTTCTGAAGATGTTGGCGGCGGGCGTGACCGCGGCGGCTGGGATGTCGTTCGGTTCGACCCAGGCCGAGGAGCCCGCCGCGAGATCAGAAGCCGTCGGATCCCTGCCGGCCGGTCCGAGGGCCCCGGGCGAGTTCGGGGCCTACTACACGCGGCTCCGCTACACCGACGCATGGGAGAAGCCGTGGCGCGTCGGCGATACAGCGGACGTCGTGGTCCGTTTCGACGACGGCGGCCATCGCTTCGTCTTCTGGCGGGGCACGAGCTACATTCCGTGCTGGGTGACCGACAATGGCATCTGGTACACCAACGAGTTCTGCGAAACGTCCGGCGGCGGCACGGAGGGCTGCGCCGAGCCGATGTCAGACAAGCACGGCCGATACACGCACGTCCGCATCCTCGAGAGCACCGCCGCCCGCGCGGTCGTGCATTGGCGGTACGCGCTGACGGACGTGCACTACCGCATTGCGTTCACCGACCCGAAGACCGGTTGGGGTGACTGGGCCGACGAGATCTACACGATCTATCCCGACGCGGTGGCCGTTCGCAAGATCGTGCTGTGGACGGCCCGACCCGATGTGTGGCATGAGTTCCAGGAGGCCATCGTCATCAACCCGCCGGGCACGAGTCCTGAAGATAACCTCGAGACCGACGCGGTTCTGATCGCGAATCTCAGCGGTGAAACGGGTCGCTACGTCTGGGACACACCCGGCCGACCGCGGTTGACTCGGAAGGTGCCCGAAGCCTGTATCGAAGTGATCCGGCTCAAGGCCCGTCGGCAGCCGTTCGTCGCTATCGATCCGCGCGAGGCCGCCATCTCGACGTTCAACGGCCACGCGCCGAAGTCGCGGTTCAACTGCTGGGACCACTGGCCCATCTCGCAGGACAAGTCGTGGACACGCGTGACGGACAAGTACGATCGCCCATCGCACACGTCGCTGTCGTGGATCGCCAATCCGCGCAGGCCTCTGCCGAAGGACTGGCACGCTCACGCGCGGACGGATCAGTCGGTGACAAAGCTCTTGCTGACGGGTCTGACGCAGGGTGGGGCCAAGCAGGCTGTCGCAGTGACGCGATCGTGGTTGAGGCCGGCAAGACTCTCGATCGAATCGGCCGGCTACGCCGGTGGCGACTATGACCCGGCGCAGCGCGCGTATCTAATCAGACGATCGTCGACGGACACGCCGAAGTCGCTGACGTTGTCGTGGGTCGGCAGCGAGGCCTCGCCCATCGTGAATCCGTGCGTGATCGTGCGCGGCTGGGGACGCACCGGTGCGGCCGTCAAGCGTGTCGATCCGGGGGCCGCCGAGCTCGATGACGTCCGCGTCGGTCAGGTAGCGACCCTCGATGGTGTGGATCTTGTGATCTGGACGCGGCTGCAGGGCGAGGGGCTGGTGCGGATCAGCATTGCGCCGAAGTAGCCAGGCCCGTTGTCCCCGGCGGGGCCATGCCTGCAGCGCCGGGACCACCGTGAGGATACGGCGGCTCGGTTGGTCTTCGCTGGTTGCAGCGTCGAGACGTGCTTTCTGGACGTCACACCTTAAGAATCTGAAGAGGTCGCGTGAACGCGAGGGCTTCCTAACGAAAGGACAACCATGAACAGACGAGAGTTCGTCAAGGCGGCGACCGGCGGCATTGCGGCGATGGCGGCGGCAAGACAGGCCCCGGCGAGGGCTGAGGGTGGTCGGAAGACCTACCGCGTGGCCGTCATCGGCCGGACCGGGCGCGGCAACTATGGGCACGGGCTAGCGGCGGTGTGGAAGGACTTCGATCGTACCCAGGTCGTGGCCGTCGCCGACGAGGACCCCAAGGGCCGTGAGGGCGCCGCCAGGCTGCTGAGGGCGCCGAAGTCGTACGCCGACTATCGCGAGATGCTCGAGCGCGAGAAGCCCGACATCGTCGCCGTGGCGCCGCGCTGGCTCGACTGCCACCGCGACATGGTGCTGGCCTGCGCCGAGCACGGCTGCCACGTCTTCCTCGAAAAGCCGATGTGCCGCACGCTCGCCGAGGCCGACGAGATGATCGCCGCGCTCGAGGCCAAGGACCTCAAGGCCGTCATCGCCCACCAGACCCGTTACAGTCCGATCGTCGATCGCGTCAAGACGATGCTCGCCGACGGCGTGCTGGGCGACCTGCTCGACCTCCGCGGCCGGGGCAAGGAAGACCGTCGCGGCGGCGGCGAGGACCTCATGGTGCTCGGCACGCACATCATGGACCTGATGCGGTTCTTCGGCGGCGACGCCACGTGGTGCTTCGCCCGCGTCTACGACGGCGGCAAGCCCGTGACCAAGGAGCACGTCCGCGACGGCGCCGAGGGCATCGGCCCGCTGGCCGGCGACGAGATCCACGCGATGTATCGGTTCACCAGTCGGTCGATGGGCAGCTTCGACACGCATCGTGCCAGGCACGGCGCTGGCAAACGGTTCGGCCTGTGGATCCACGGGAGCAAGGGCATCATCACGATGAGCACGGGCAGTCTGCCCGAGACGTGGCTTATCGAGGACCCCTCGTGGCAGCCGGGACGCAGCGGGGCTACGTGGGTCCGCGTCAGCAGCGCCGGGCCCGGCAAGCCCGAGCCGCACAAGACCGCCAACCACGCCGACCTCGGCAACCGCCTGACCGTGCTCGACCTGATCCGGGCGATCGAGACCGACACGCGGCCGCGGGGCAGCGTCCACGACGGCCGGGCGGCGCTCGAGATGATCCTGGCTTGCTACGAGTCGCACCGGTTCGGCAAGCCCGTCGACCTGCCGCTGAAGAACCGCCAGCATCCGCTGACGATGCTGTGAGGGACGACGGATTCGACGCTGGTCTAGGGACGGCGTCCTCCACGCAAGCCCACGGTGCAAAGGGGGCCTTCGGATGTCGCTTCATTCGACGCAACGGAACAGGTTTCATGCAACGGCCTGGACGATCACTGCTGTCTTCGCCCTCGCCGCACCTCCTCTTGCAGTCGCACACAGCGACAAGCCCGCTCGTCGCAGCGTCGTCTTCATCCTCGTCGACGACATGCGCTACGACGCGGTTGGCGCCTTTGGCAATCCGTATTGGCACACGCCGCGGATCGATGCGCTTGCCCGCGGCGGGATATGGTTCGAAAACGCCTTCGTCACCACGTCGCTGTGCTCGCCGAGTCGGGCGTCGATTCTGACGGGCCTGTACGCTCACAAGCACCGCGTGATGGGCAACGCGGTGCGGCTCGACCCGAAGCTGCCGACGTTCCCGCGCGTGCTTCGTGGCTCCGGCTATCGAACCGCCTTCATCGGCAAGTGGCACATGGGCGGCTCGAGCGGCGCGCCGCGTCCCGGGTTCGACCGCTGGGTCTCGTTCAAGGGCCAGGGTCGCTACAACGATCCCACGCTGAACGTCGACGGCGAGGTGGTCCGGGCCAAGGGCTACGTCAGCGACCTGATCACCGACTACGCCGAGGCCTTCCTTCGCGAGCAGTCTCGCGACCGGCCGTTCATGCTGTACGTCTCGCACAAGGCCGTCCATGCCGACTTCCAGCCCATGCCGCGGCACGAGGGGGCGTACAAGGGCAAGACCTACCCGTATCCGAGGTCGATGGCCGATACCGAGGCCAACGACCGCGGCAAGCCCGAGTGGGTCCGCGAGCAGCGCGACAGTTGGCACGGCGTCGACGGGATCTACAACAATCGGCGCGACCTGGACACCGTGGTCCGCCAGACGGCCGAGGCCCTGATGGCCGTCGACGAGAGCGTCGGGCGGATCGTCGATGCGCTGAAGGAGCGGGGCCTGCTCGACTCGACATTGATTGTCTTCACGTCCGACAACGGGTTTCAGTTGGGCGAGCACGGGTTGATCGACAAGCGCGTGATGTACGAGGCGTCGATCCGCGTGCCGCTGATCGCGCACTGTCCCGAGCTGATCCGACCGGGGCAGCGCTGCGATGAGATGATCCTCAACATCGACTTCGCCCCGACGTTCATCGACCTGGGCGGCGGCACGATCCCCGACAGCATGCAGGGCCGGAGCTTCGCCGGGATGCTCCGCGGAGAATCCGTGCCGTGGCGCGAGGGGTTCCTCTATGAGTACTTCTGGGAACGGTCGTGGCCGCAGACGCCGACCATCCTCGGCGTGCGGACCAAGCGTTACAAGTTCATCCAGACCCACGGCGTGTGGGACAAGTATGAGCTGTACGACCTGCAAGCAGACCCGCACGAGATGAACAACCTGATCGGGCAGTTCGAGATCACCACCGAGGGCGGCTCGCTCGACCACCTGATCGCCCGGCGTGCCAAGGGGGAGGTGAAGAGGGTTTACATGGACATGCGCCGCCGTCTGGGCAAGCTGCTCCAGGAAAACGACTGCGCCGCCGAGCCGAACTGGCGAAGGGGTGGGCAGGGTCCCCAGGATCGGTAGGAGCCACAGAGATGATGAATCTGCACTTGTTGTGTCTTGTTGCGGTGCCTCTCGTGACTGCTCAGGGGGATCCGGAGGGTCGTTCTCAGACTGCGACCCAATCCGAAGACGCCTTGGACTATGGGCGGAGGATAGCCCTCTACGCCATGGCAAGGAAGCAGCATCCCGAGGAGGACCAGTGGGTCCTATCTCAGAGAGGACTTCTCAAGTGCCGGACTCGGCGGGGCGATGTGTGGTTCGTTTGGATCTCCACGCTTGCCGGTAGGAGTGCCCTGGGCTCATCCGTCGTTTGCACATTCGGTTCGGATTCCAAGCTTCGACAATCGCGCACGATGGGGCCGCTTAACGAAGTCTGCCGCGTTCGAGTGAGCGGTGTCGGCGATGCGATCTTGGTCGAGGGTCCGTCGGCCTCGGGGACGGGTTTGTGGGAGAGGTTCATCTACCTACTTAACCCGGACGACCTGGCATGTTCCTTCTGGGAAGGCGATGGAGATGCCTGGTCGAATGGTGTTAAGGGCAGGAACGACGGCCACATCATTCGCGAGACCGTTTTGCTGATGGATGTGGACGCTGACGGCAAGGACGAACTACTTCAGGTCAAGTCCACACAGGTCGGTTGGACCCACCCCTCGATCTCGTTCAGCGATCCTGAATTCACCTGCAACGTCTTCAAATACGACCCGACACAACGCCGCTTCGTCCCGCGATGCAAATCCGCGCCGCGACTACTCTGGCCCGTCCGCGTGGAGAAGAAACAGGACTCTCCATGGGAGTGACGGCACTGGCGGACAAGCCGCCAGTGGCACCCGATTTCCGCCATCACGTCCTGATCACGGCAACGTCTACACCATCGGTTCGGGCGGGCCGTCCGCCGACTTTTTCGCGGTCTGCATGAGCCGGAACCCCCAGCCCGTTCGGACGAAGCCGTACAGCGAGGCGACGATGCCCCCGAGCACCGCTACGGCCAGCCATCTGTTGTAGCTGATGCGGTAGAACGTCTTGCCCTCGCCGACGACGGGCATGGTCTTGGGTGTGGTCTCCAGCCCGTAGCGTGCGGCGAGCTCCTCGATCTGCACCATGTGGATCACGGGCACCCCGTCGTTGATGAACCGCGTCATGACCGAATCGACCATCGCCGCGCCCGGAGGCGGCCGCAGCGTCAACCCGGGCCGAAACATCTTCTTGCCGACCCGCGAACCGACCGACACCGTGCCGCCGCCGACGTTGATGTAGGCCCGGATCGGCGCCCCGGCGGCGTGCTGGCGATAGAGGGCCATTCGCCGGTGCAGGCTCTCCTCGAAGGTCTTGGACTTGATGAGCGTCAGGCCATGACGCCCGATCGCCTCGACGAGCATCGTCCGCCCCTCATCGCTCATGCCCAGGCCGCGATCTTCGATACCGCCGATGGAGGCCGCCACGCTTCGGAAGCCGAACGCGTGCTGCTCTTGCAGGACCTTCTCCATGTCCAGCCAGAGGAACTCCGGATGATTGGCTCCCCATTGCGAGGCGGCCGCGCTGGAGATGATGACCGGTTTCAGCTTGAGCGTCTCGATCGCCGCACACACGCAGATGTTCAACGCCGGAAACGAACCCGACAGGCCCACCGCGACCACGTCGCCCTCCTTGACGTGCGCTCGCTTGAGCCAATGCACCAGCACGGCCGCGAAGTTGGGGTTGATCGTCGTCTGCTTGGCCGGGAGGATGCCCGGGTCGCTCGTCACCGGGCTCATCAGCAGGCCGATCAGCCCCGACTCAGCCGGGTCGGCCTCGGGGTCGATCTCGATGCCGCGGCTCTCGCGTTCGGCCTGGATCACCTCCATGGCTTCAAGGGCACGCTCCGAGGCGGCGAGCTTGTCCTTGAAGTGCGGGTCTTGCACCCGGACCTTGAAGACCTCGACCGCGGCTATGCCCAGCAAGCTGCACCCGCAGATGAGCACGAGCACGGTTCGCGATAGCTTCCGTGGACGCCAGTAGATCTTCTGCATCAGGAGAGCCCCACACCCAGAAGCACCAACACCAGCCGGACGATGACCGATGCGGTCAGCAGCGCGCTGAACGTCTCGAGCACGCCCTGACGGTCGAGCCAGATCGCGATCAACCCCGGAATAATGAAGCCGATGACGGAGAACTCTACGCTGCCGAGCATCATCATCGAGCCGCCGGCGAACGAACGGAACAGCGCGTTGATCAGGTAGCCGACCAAGATCATCAGCACCGTGCGCCGCCGGCCGTAGATGATCACGACCGTGGAGAACGCATGGACGAGGATGTACGTCGCCAGGCCCGCGCCGAGCGTGACGGCCACGTCCAGCGGGCGCGTCAGAAACAACGCGATGTACCCGGGCACGACCATGCCGCCCGCCGCCAGACCGAAGACCTCCGACAGCAAGAGGCTCACGGCAAGGCCGATGCCCACGGCCAAAGGAAGTAGCTCGATCATACGGCCTCCTTCAGGATGCTCCGGTTGCGGAAATAGCGGACCAGATCCAGCCCCTGCCCGCCGATGTTGGCCATGCCCATGACCATCGCCGACGGTCCGGCCAGGTCGACGATGGTCTCGAAGATGCCGTCCACGTTGGCGTGCTCGGCGAAGACGAGCTTTCGGCTGTCCAGCCCTCTCTTGGCGGCCGCCCTGGCGAAGACGTAGGTTCCCGAGCCCATCAGCACGTAGTAGTCGGCCGGTTGCCACGTCGTGCAGGCGGTGCCGAGTTGACGCGACCGATCCGGCCGGTCGGCGCGGCAGTTGAACACGGCGATGCGTCGCTCTCTGTCGCCGAAGCGTTCGATGGCCATATCCCAGAGGTGCTGGGTCGATTCCGGATCGTTGGCGGCGAAGCCGTTGACGAAGATGATGCGGCGGCCGAAGAAGTCCAACTCATGCGTGGTCATGATGCCCGGGTCGGGTCGGGCCGCCCACATGCCACGCAGGGCGGTGGTCTTGTCGACGCCGAGGTCCTGACAGACTCGCAAGGCCAGGGCGACGTTCTCGGCGTGCTCGATGTACGAAAACCCGGCCAGGTCGGCCTCGTCGATGGCGCCGATGTCCGCGTCGGTGACGGCGATCAGCTTGGATCCTCGATCCACGGCCGCCTGCTCGAACACGGGCAGGTGGCGTCGGTCGGCCGTGTAGAGCTTCCCCTTGACGGGCGCCATGCCCGCCAGGGCCTCGGCGACGTTGTGCTCGTCGGGGCCCATCACGTCGAGGTGGTCGGCCCGGGCGTTGGTGATCACCCCGTGTGTGGCGCGGATCAGCTTGAACTCGCTCAGGCTCTGAAGCAGGGGCTGGAGCGCCATGCACTCCAGCACGATGGCGTCGGCCCGGCAGGATGCGGCCAGGTCGACGATGCGGACCTGTTCGATCACGTTGGGGCTGGCCGGCCGGAAGACCGGGTACTCCGAACCGTCGGGTAGGATCATGCGCGGCAGCGTTCCCGTCGTCTTGGCGCAGGTGACGATGCCGCCCTCACGCAACCCGGCGGCAATCAGTCTCGTCACGCTGCTCTTGCCGCGTGTGCCGTTGACGTGGATGCGAATGCGGATGCGGGACAGGTGCCGACGGTGGACGAACAGCTCGGCCATCCCTCCGCCCAGCAGCAAGCCGGTGATCAGGACCAGCAGCCAGATTGGGTTCATTCTTTGGGTGTCCTTGGGACCGGACCTCGGGCTGGGCGTCCTTAGCAGACGGGCTTGGAGGGGGCGGTCGGAAAGCGGCCTTGCATGACGATGCGACGGTTGGCCTGTGGTGTGCTGCTCCGTTTGGTCGGAGTTGGCTGTCCGGCTTGCCTGTCAGTCCGGTGACTGATCGTGCGGCACGACCGGGCAGCGCGTCTCGGGCCGCGACCCGAGGGGGCACCAGCATCATAGTCACGTCATCTCGGCAGAATCAAGATGGGTCGGCCGGGTTTCGGGGGGCATGAGCGTTTGGGAGGGGGTTCTTGCGAGCGGAAAGCAGCCGAGCCCCGCTGGTCCCCGCGGCGTAACGCTTGGCCTGCGAAGCCGGGTCCTCAGCGGGGCTAGGACGCGGCTCGGCGGTAGTCTTGCGCTTCCATCGCGACCACCGGCAGCGACGGCTACTAGAGCTCGTTCACCTTTTCGCGGACGTGCGCCAGGGCGTCGAGGCTGATGCTGCTGGGCACGGTGCAGCCGGCGCCGACGATCCAACGGCGCTTGCCGGTGGCCTCGGCGCAGGCCTTCAGCGCGTCATCGACCCACGGCCCGGCCCCTTGCGCGTCGAGCAGGTTGCCGTCGATGCCTCCGATCACCGGTGCATCGAGGGCCTCCTGCCCCTCGCCGATCGACAGGTTGGTCGGATCGGTCGCGTCCCAGTGGAAGACGTCGGGATCGAGGTCCTTCAGGTGCAGCAGCATGTTGTTGCTCTTGCAGACGTGCAGGACGTTGAACCAGCCCTTGTCTTTCATCCGCTTCATCAGCCGTTCGTCATAGGGCCGGCTGAACTCGTCGTATTGCTCGGTCGTCAGCTTGTTGGTCGTGCCCCACAACGTGGTCGCGAAGAAGATCCCGTCGACGCCCGCAGCGAAGGCCATGTCGATGACGTGCTCGAACGTCTCCGTGATCCGCTCGAGACCGACGTGCAGTTGGTCGGGATGCGCGAAGTGCTCGGCCATCGAGGTGTTCTTGCCGTTCAGCTCGTCGGCCAGCGACAGCGGGGTGAAGACGGTCATGATCATGGGCACGTCGCCGTCGAGCGCCCGGCGGATCGTGCCGAGGGCGGCGATGTGGTCGCCCAAGACGTTTTCGCCGGGGTTCAGCACGGGCAGGTCGGCCCAGTCGCCGGGGCCCTTGATGCGATGCTCGACGAGCTTGGGGCCGGCGGACGGGGCCGGGCTGAAGTCGTACCGGTTGCCCCAGTCCTGCACGTGATAGCACGCACGCGGGTTGACCTTCATGAAGTCCCAGTCGAACCGCTCCTGGTAGTCGAGCATGGCCTTGACCAGGCCTTCGGAGGTCTGCTCGAGGTCGTAAAAGTGCTGCCACATCGAGACGGCCGGCCGATCGACCTCCTTGCCGGCGAGTGTGGCTTCGAGTCGTTCCCGTCGCGTCATGATGCCTCTCCTTGCTCGTGACCTCGCTTGGGGCCGGATCCTCTCAGGCGGCCCACCCTGGGTTGGATGCACGCAGGAGGCCGGGCGATGATCGGGGCGGCACGCGGCGGCTGCGATCCGCGCCCGTCGAGCCTCCTCGCGGTGGTGCTAGCCGGGCTCGCCCAGGCCGATCGCACTGGCCGCGGCGTAGTTCGGCGTGTGCGTGATCGACAGCAGGATCGTTGCGATGCCAAGCTCCTCGGCGATCCGCCGGCATTCGCCGCTGAGCTCGACCCGCGGCGCGCCATGGCGGTCGTTGACGACGTCCATGTCGCGCCATGAGATCTGGCCGCGCCAGCCGGTGCCGAGCACCTTGAGGATCGCCTCCTTGGCGGCGAACCGGCCGGCCACGTGGGGCACGGGGTCGCGCTTGGTCTCGATGTAGGCCCGCTCGGCGTCGGTCAGGATCCGCGCGAGGAACTTCTCGGGATATTGACCCAGCATCTCGCGGATGCGGTCGCACTCGATCAGGTCGATACCGTGGGCGATGAACCGCATGCGTGACCCCTGGACGCTACGTGACTGCGACTCCTTCGGGGTATCCTGGCCCGCCGAGACCCGTTATCGGACGATCGACCGATCGGTACCGGCCGCTGCCTCGCGCAACACCATACGGCAACAGACCGGATTGGCCAAGCCAGCCCACGCCTACCCGGTCGGGGGCGCCCTGGCTTCGTCCGTTTGGCCTCGGGCCCGCCGAGCGCCTACAATAGGTTGTCAGCGACGGGCTTCGGGTGTGTGCTTGGCCCCGCATGACGCCAGGCGGGAGGTGGATCGTATGCTCATTCGCACAGTCACTCTGGTAGGGTTGGCGGTCGTGCTGCTGATGGGGTCGGCCTGCTTGCCGGTGGCCGACGGCTCGAAGCCCTCGCCGGGCAGCAACCAGCGTCCCATCGCCCTGGCCGACGAAGACGTCGTCGTCGACGGCGGGACCGTCGTGACGCTCGACGGCTCGCGAAGCAACGACCCCGACGGTGACGCGATCGTCTATCAATGGACCCAGGTGGCCGGGCCGAACGTGGTCCTGGTCGACAGCGGGACCAGTAAGGCGTCCTTTACCGCCCCGGACGAAATGGCCGACATGGTCCTAACCTTCCAGCTCGTCGTCCAAGACAGCAACGGCCAGAGGGCCTCGACCAACGTACGCGTGACCGTCCGTTCGACGTCGAGCATCCAGCCTCCTCTGGAGGCCGTCGCGGGCGCCAACCAGTTCGTAGCGTCCGGCTCTCTGGTGTCCATGGACGGAGCCCACCGCGGCGGCGAGGGGGATGTGACCTACCAGTGGTCTCAGCATCCCGTCACCGGCGGGCCCCCGGTCGTGTTGTCGTCGGCGAGCGATCCCAAGGCCACCTACACCGCGCCGACCGTGACCGAGGATAACGCCCTGATGGTCTGGATTCTGACGGTCACCGACGAGGAGCTGAACACCGACACCGCCGAGGTGACCATCGTCGTGGCCCCGCCTCTGGATGCCGACGCCGGCGAGGATCAGGTTGTCTTCGAAGGCGAGTCGGTCACGCTGGGGGCGACGTCGACCGGAGGCGTGGGCGATATCGCGTTTCTCTGGACTCAGACCGCCGGTCCGGCCGTCACCACGACCGAGGCCGACACGGCCACACCGACCTTCCAGGCACCGGACGATCTCGACGTCGACACCACGCTCACCTTCGAGGTCACCGCCACCGACAACGTCGGCGACACCGCTACCGACACGGTGGATGTCCTGGTCGCGGCCGACCTGAAGGCTCTGGCCGGCGACGATCAGACCGTCGAGCCGAACCTGGTCGTGACGCTGACCGGGCAAGCCCTCGGCGATTCGAGCACCTACACCTACGCGTGGACCCAAACCGGGGGTCCGGCCGTGACCATCACCGACGCCAACGCGCCCACGGCCACCTTTACGGCGCCGCTGGTCGAACAGAACACGACGTTGACGTTCCAGCTCGAGGTGACCGACGACCAGAGCCAGGTCGCCACCGACACGACCACCGTCCTCGTGGACGTGCCGTTCGTCCGGTTCTCGACCACCATGGGCGAATTCGTGATCCTGCTCAGGCCCGACGCGGCGCCCCTCGGCGTGGCGAACTTCCTGCAGTATGTGAACGAGAACTTCTACGAGGGCCTGACCTTCCACCGGGTGATCCCGGAATCCGATCCCGACAATGACTTCGCGATCGTCCAGGGCGGCGGCTGGTTCCCCGACTTGTCACAGACCATGCGACGCGATCCCATCCCGATCGAGTCCGACAACGGACTCGCCAACGACCGCGGGACGGTCGCCTATGCCCGGACGGCCGATCCGAATTCGGCGACCTCGGAGTTCTTCATCAACGTGACCGACAATCCGGAATTCACGTACCCGAACCCGGATGGGTACGGTTACGCGGTGTTCGGCAAGATTGTCGAGGGCATGGACGTGGTCGATGCGATCAGCCTGGTCCCGACGCATTCGGTCGAGGCCCCCTGGCCGCCCAACCCGACCTTCGACGACGTGCCCGTCACGCCCGTCATCATCAATGAGGTGCGGTTCGAGTAGGGGCCCTGGGCCAGGGCGCCTTGCAAGTCGTAGCGGCCGTCGTCGACGGAACACCTCTTCCGGGGCGCAGGACGCCTCGCGCGCGGCGTGATCTCCGGCCCGTGGACAAGCTGCGGATCGGGAGACCAGGCCGGGCGACCGACACGGCGACCTCCGTTTAGCCGAAATCCAGATACGCCCCAGCCGATCGCGACGGTTGGCTTGGGACTTCTCATCACAGGCTCGTCCCCATAGAATATGCCGCCCACTGGCATCTATTGGGTGGGGGATGCACGGCACGCAGACAAGGTACCCTGGCGACCAGGTGGAGGTGAGACGATGACATCAGCCGCTGAAGACAAGCCGTCGGCCGATACGGCCCAGGCGAAACCGCCGTCCAAGGGCGGTTTGGAGGGGGTTGTGGCCTGTTCCACGACCATTTCCAAGGTCCTGGGTGAGGAAGGGCGACTCTGCTACCACGGCTACGACATCGCCGACCTGGCCGAGCATGCCACCTTCGCCGAGGTGGCCTATCTGCTGTGGTTCGGCCGGCTTCCCGGCATGACCGAGCTACGATCCTTCCAGGATATGTTCACCGGGGCGATCCAGCTACCTGCCGAAACGGCGATGATCTTGCGGATGTTCCCGCGTCATGCCACGCCGATGGAGATGCTTCGCACGGCCGCGTCATCCCTCGGACACTGGGACCCGGACAGCGGTAACACGAACCTCGACGCCTGCATGCGCAAGGCCATCCGTATCACCACGCGCATCCCGCTGCTGATCACGGCCCATCACCGCCTGCGAAACGGGTTGGAGCCGATCCGGCCCATTCGCGGCCAGAGCATTGCCTACAATATCCTGCACACGTTGCACGACGGCGAACCGAACGGGTTGGCCGTCAAGGCGCTCGACGTGGCCCTGATCCTCCACGCCGACCACGGCATGAACGCCTCGACGTTCTCGGCTCGCGTTACGGCCGCCACGATGAGCGACATCTACAGCTCGGTCGTCAGTGCGATCGGCACGCTCAAGGGACCGCTGCACGGCGGGGCGACCGAGCAGGTCATGCTCATGCTCGAGGAGATCGGCCAGCCCGAGCGGGCGGAAGCGTGGGTCCGCGACGCCCTGGCCAACAAGGTCAAGGTGCCGGGTTTCGGTCATCGCGTCTACCGCACCGAGGATCCCCGAGCGATCATCCTTCGCAAGTGGGCCCAGCGGCTCAGCGACGAGCTGGACGACCACCGCCACTTGAACATCTGCGAGGCGATCCGCGAGACCATGATGGCCAGCAGCAAGGTTTACCCGAACGTGGACTTCTACTCCGGGGCCTGCTACCGGCTGATGGGCATTCCGCCGGAGCTCTTCGCGCCGATGTTCGCCTGCAGCCGCGTCGTCGGGTGGACGGCCCACATTCTCGAGCAATGGGGCGACAACCGGTTGATCCGGCCCCGGTCCGAATACGTCGGGCCCGTCAACCTGAAGTACGTGCCCATCGAGGAGCGGACGTAGCACCCTGGCTGGCGGGGTATTTCGGTGGGGCGGCGTGAGGCCTCATGCCGGGTCGCGCCATGCCGCCGGCGCGGCGTTAGCCGCGATCGTCCGTTACCCGCTGCCATTGCCCGTCCGGGCTGAGCAGTTCGTGCGGCAGGAACCGGGCCTTGTAGGCCATGCTGCTCAGCCCGCAGATCATGTAGCCGAGGTAGTGATAGCTCAATCCCCGCCGGCGGGCCCACTCGATCTCCCACAGCAGGCTGAAGATGCCCAGGCTCCGACGGCCGTGCGTCGGGTCGAAGAAGAAGTACACCGTGCTGGAGGCGGTCTCGAAGACGTCGACCAGGCCGACGCCGATCAGTCTGCCCTCCAGCCGGTAGCAGAACTCGAGCGTGTTGACGGGCGAGACGTAGAGGAAGTCCTCCATGTCCTCGCGCTCGTCGCTCATCTCGCCGTCGTGACGCTCGCGGAGGAAACGCTTGTAGAGGTCGTGCTTCTCGTCGCTGCTCGCGGGCAGGTCCACCGAGACGTCGACGTCCTGGTTCCGCTGCCAGACGCGACGCTGGCTGCGGCTCCGCCGGAACAGCCGCGTCGGCACGCGGATGGGTAAGCACTCGCGACAGGCCCGGCATCGCGGTCTGTAGAACAGGCAGCCGCTGCGACGCCACCCCACGTCCATCAGCGTCAGGTACGCCTCCGGGTCCATCTCGGCGACGTAGAGCATCTCCTCGCGGGCCAGCCGATCCTTCAGGTAGGGACAGCGATGCTCCGGTGTGGTCGGCCAGACGATCTGCCGCATGAGGTCTTCCATGGCCAGTCCATTCTAGCACCGCCGCACCCGCCCGGCCTATGACCGTTTACCCGGCAGCGTTACAATCCGGTTCGCGCATCCCATTCGGGGGCGATGCTGACGCGTTGGACGTGAAAGACGGAGCCACACCATGACGAGACGATGTCACGACATCATCGCGTGTGCCGCGGTCTTGTTGGCAATGCAAGCGGCCCGCGCCCAGGCGGCCGAGCGCCTCCGGCTGAGCCAAGACGGCAAGCCGACCTGCGTGATCGTGCGCGACCGTGGGGTCGATTACCCGGCCGAGCGGCTCGTACGCTGGTTCAAGGAGGTTGCCGACACGGAGGTGCCGTGCGTCCTAGCGGCGGGCGGCGACGCTCGGCCCGACGCCGCGACCGTGCGTCTGCGGATCGACGACAAGGCCCTTGGCCGGGTCGACGGCGGTCCGTTGATCCGACAGCAGAGCTACATCATCCGGACGTCGCAAGACGGGCCAGGCGTGTTGGAGCTGATCGGCGGGGGCGCAGACGGTTTGCTCCACGCCGTGGCCGACCTGATCAACTGGCATCTGCGCGTCGACGAGGACGGCGTGTCGGTCGGCGCGATCGAGGTCCGCGAAGCCCCGCGTTACGCCTACCGATGGTTCTGGACGTGGGACCACCGCATGGACTGGGGCGGGCCTGGCAAACCGGGCACGTTGATGGGCGGCGGCGGCACGTTCGCCAAAAAGCCCAAAGCCTTCCTGATCGACTACAAACGCTGCATCGACTATATGGCCGACCACAAGTTCAACGGTCTGATCATCTGGGGCTTCCTGCGCGATACGCATGGTGGCGTGGAGGCGACGAAGGAGCTGTGTCGGTACGCGTCTCGGCGCGGCGTGCGGATCCTGCCCGGTGTGGGTACGAGCGGCTACGCGGGGTACTACTTCGAGGGCGACCATCCCTACAACGCCAACACGTGGCTCAAGCAGCACCCCGAGCTGAAGTCGATCACGCGTGAGGGCAAGCCCCGCAACGCGCCCTGCCCGAGCAAGAAGGCCAACCAGGACTGGCTCGACGACGGAGCCCGATGGCTGTTTAGGACGTTCGACATCGGCGGCGTGAATCTCGAAATGGGCGACTACTTCGTCTGCTACTGCGACGACTGCAAAAAGGCCCGCGCGGCCATCGAATCCGACGAGCCCGACTACTACAAAGACATGGCCATCAGCCACATGGTCACGCTCAAAACAATGCGCCAGCTCGCGCCCGACGGGTGGCTCAGCTACGCGACCTACACCGGCTACAAGAAGGCCATGATGACCGACCCGCCGAAGTTCCTGTCGATGATCCCGCAAGACGCCATCTGCCAGTGGACGCTCACCCGCATGGCCCGCAAGTGGCCCGCCGATGTGAAACCGATGGCCAAGCACAACGTCGGCTACCTCCACTGGTGCAACAGCTCGACGCACACCGAGGACGACTTTTACCTCCACCGCGTCCGCGACATCTGCCGCAACGCCGCATCCGTCGGATTCGAGGGGCTCGACACCTACGGCGAGCTGCCCGATACCAAGCCGAACGCTGAGATCGTCTACCTGGCCTGGGAGGCCTGGCTGTGGAACCCCGACATGACCGTCGAGCAGTTCGTCGATCAGCGACTCGGTCGGCTCTATGGCGGGGCGATTGCAGCACGCAAGCTGCTCGAGATCATGCCGCTCGTCCGCACGAACGCCGATCGCACCGACCCGGCCAAGTGCGCCCGCGGGCTGGAGCTCGCCAAGCAAGCGCGATCGACGGCGGACGCGTCCGGTCACGCTCGATGGGATCGCTTGATCGCCGAGCTCTCGCGTCACGAACAGACCGCACGCCAGGCCATGGAAGCCAAGCGCCAGCGCGAGGCCGCCGCCCGCGCCGGCACGAAGGTAGCGGTGCTCAACGTCGAGGCCAGCGACGCCGAGACGGGCAGGAAGAACTGGCCCGCTCGCAAGGCCATCGACGGCAGTGTGGCCGAGCCGGCCGGCTACTGGCTCACGACGTACAGCCATCCGAAGAGCGCGTGGCTCGAACTCACCCTGGTCGAGCCGAGCCAGGTGAACCTCGTCTCGATCTATCACCAGGTCAACCCCGCCCACTACCGCAGCCTGGACTACACCATCAGCGTCCGCATCGACGGCAAATGGAAGCGGGTCGCCTCGGTCAAGGGCAACAAGCAGGCCGGCTGGCGGGCCCATCGCTTCGACACCGTCACCACCGACGCGGTCCGGCTGGACATCACCAAGAGCGCTTACGGCAACCGCATGGGCGTCGGCGAGATCGAGGTGCGGTACGCGGAGTGATTGCTGGGGACCAAGCATCGCCTGCGAGCGCCCGAGAGACAAAAGAAACAACGCCTGCGAGGGCTTCGTTGATGTCTTGTCAGATGGTATGCTCAGATAGTGCCAGGAGGTAGCATCGATGACTCAGCCCAAATACTCTGAGGTCCTGCAGCAGAGCTTATCCCTCTCGAAGGACGACCAGCTTCGTCTGATCGCTAAGCTTGCCGGGGAGCTTTGCGATTATCCTGAGGCGGGAGTTGCTGTGGCCCGTTGGGAGGACCACGCAGGCGTCGCTCCTTACCCACTGTGCGGCGAAGATGCTCAGGCATGGATCAGTCGGACCCGTCAGGAGTCTGACGAAGTGCGGAGCGGCTCATGAAGATTTCCGAGGCTCTTGCTGGCGTCGACAGGATCTTGATCGACACCGCCCCGGTCATCTATCACCTTGAAGGCCATCCGCAGTTTGCTCCTGTCTTGCGGGCATTCTTCGACCTACGTGCCAAGTCTGGAATCGAGCTTATCACAACACCCATAACCTTGGCCGAGTGCTCGGTCCACCCATTACGTCGTCAAGCTGAGGATCTTGCCGATGCCTTCCGGCGACTCCTCGTCCAGGGAGACAACACCGTATTCTGGCCGATCGGCGAGTCGGAAGCTGTCATGGCCGCGAGACTACGGGCGCAGGTTGGCTTTGCACTGGCCGATGCCCTGCAGGTCGCCATCGCAGTGGAATCCGGTTGCTCGGCCATCCTCACCAATGACGCAGCCTTCAACAGGGTAACAGGCATTCGCGTCTTGGTTGTCAACCAGCTTGAACCGTAGCCAATTTCTGGCGCAGATAAGCTTCAAAATGACATGTTCATCAATCGTCGTTCTCGATCAGCGGCGAATGCCAGACAGGCATAGATGTCTTCGCTGGTGAGGTCGGGGAAATCCGCGAGGACCTCGTCGTGGCTCATGCCCGATGCGAGGTAGTCCAGCACGTCATACACGGTGATGCGCAGTCCTCGCACGCACGGCTTGCCGCCTCGCTTGCCAGGCTCGATGGTGATGTGCTGTGTGTAGTCCATAGCTATATATTAGCTCCGGAATCGGCAGCGGGCAACTGTCGCCGTGGCTGTCGCGCGATGACTTCGGATGGCTCATGGGCGTCGGCGAGGGCATCGGCGCGTCCGGCGATCCTTCGACAATACGAATGCAGCCAGTCGGACGGGCCTCGGCATCCCCGTAACGGCTGATCCTCGCTTGACACAACGTCCTACATTCGCTGGCATTGTCATGTCAATCCTTTCTCTTTTCCTCATCCTCAACAGATGCTGAGTAGTTCGAGGGATCTGCCATGCTATCTTCTTGATTGCGCTCGCTAGGCGATTGATGTAAGCGATGGCGAAGCAGCTCCATCCAGAAGGCGATGAACAAATATCTCAGAAACATGGGTATAAAAAAAGCCAGCAAGCCTATGATCACCAATGCGCCCGAAACGATAGTTCCCGTTTGTACAATATCGTAGTGATAGGCAATATTTGCGCCCGACGCAAAGGCCAGAGGCATCGGGATCAGGCATAGGGCGATTTCCGACACGAGGAACTTGCGAGACCGTCTCAATGCCGCCTCATCGAAGGGCTCCGGCCGTCGAAACAACGAACGGTCCATCAACACGAAGGACGCCGCCAGAACAAACCCGACTGCGAGCGACACCAGAACCATCGAAAGCACCGAGACTGCAGCTATGATCACCAGCATGGTCACCACCACTAGACCCAGAATAAGCGAGCGCCGATTGGGCTGCGCAGTAGAAAAGGCCTCAAAGCTGCGATATCCTTGGTTTTGCGAGGCCTAAATAGAATAGGGGACAGTCACCTATTTCTTGCCGTCTGCATGCTTCTCCCGCACTCGTTTCGTCTTGGCCTTGCTCTTTGGACGCCCCACCGGCTTGGGTCGCAGGCGTCGTCCGAGGCGACGCTCGAGCTTGCTCAGGAAGCTGTCGGTGCCGAGCGGTCGGCCTCGATGCGTGCTCAGCCGAAGCCGCGCGATCAACGCGTCGTCCTCGGGGCTCTTCAACTCGTTACGCCACGTGGTCGCCGACCAGTGGCGGGCCCACTCGTCCAGGTCCAGCAGGCCGCTCGTGTCTCGTCGGCCGATGTGGGCGGCCGCGCTCGACCACGGGTACTCCCACGCCGGCCGCTCATCAATCGTCGTTCTCGATCAGCGGCGAATGCCAGACAGGCATAGATGTCTTCGCTGGTGAGGTCGGGGAAATCCGCGAGGACCTCGTCGTGGCTCATGCCCGATGCGAGGTAGTCCAGCACGTCATACACGGTGATGCGCAGTCCTCGCACGCACGGCTTGCCGCCTCGCTTGCCAGGCTCGATGGTGATGTGCTGCGTGTAGTCCATAGCTATATATTAGCTCCGGAATCGGCAGCGGGCAACTATCGCCGTGGCTGTCGCGCGACGACTTCGGATGGCTCGTGGGCGTCGGCAATATCGAGGTGCGGTCTCTGGAACAGGCCACTAATCGATTTTGAGGCAAGGACTTGACAAAGGTAGCTACGGTAGCTACCTTCGCAGCATGAAAAGCGTCGGCGTCAAAGCGCTCAAGAACAACCTGAGTCGATACCTCAGACTCGTCAAGCAGGGCGAGACCGTCCTGATCACAGAGCGAGACGAGGTCATCGCCGAGATGCACCAGCCCACCGTCCGCACCGACCATCAAGGTTCGCGCTGGGAGGCCTTCCTGAACCGGCTCGAACGTGAGGGCAGCCTCCGCAAGGCCAAACGCAAGGAAAGTAAGGTCAAGGAGCTCATGGAAGGCAAACCCGACTGGCCGGCGGACCTCGACTGGTGGTCGATCTACGAAGACACGAAGTCTGATCGATTCTGAGCATGCCTGCACTCTTCGATTCCAGCGTTGTCCTTTCGTTGCTCCTCAAGGACTCCCATGCCGACGAAGCGGTTCGGTTGTGGTCTTCTCATGAAGACCGCACGGCGTCTAAGCTGTTGGAGGTCGAATGTCTGTGCGTTCTCCGGCGAACCGCCAAAACGGCGGATGCTCGTTTGCCAAGCGGATGGCTCGGGGAACGCGATTCAGAGCTGGCAACGTATCTCGAAGAGGTATCGGTCAAGCCAATCGACGATGCCGTCATCGAGCTCATCCGCCAAGAAGAACGATTGGCCGGCTGTCGTTCGCGGGACGCCGTTCACATCGCTACCGCCATCCTGTTCCAACAAGCGAGCGAAGACCCATTCCGTGTGTGCACACTCGACAAGCGCATGGCCGAGATGTGTGAGCGAGTGGGTCTGGCTGTCGCAACATAGCTGGTCGCCAAGCTACGGGTTCGGCCCGCCCTGTCCGTTGGGCGATCCGACGCGTTCATGCTAGAATCTCGCCTTTGGACAGGGCCTGTCGGGCGAATCGTGCCCTGGGACGGGGCGAACCGTACGGCGGCCCGGCGACCCAACCATTAGAGCCACTTCAACGAGAGCACCCATGACCCTACACGTGTTCAACACGCTCGGACGTCAGAAGCAGGAGTTCCAGCCGATCAACCCGCCGAAGGTCGGCATGTACGTCTGCGGGCCGACCGTCTACGGCCACGCGCACCTGGGCCACGCCAAGAGCTACGTCAGCTTTGACGTCATCGTCCGCTACCTGCGCTACCTCGGCTATGACGTGACCTACGTCCAGAACATCACCGACGTGGGACACCTCACCGAAGACACCGAGGGCATGGCCGACGAGGGCGAGGACAAGATCATCCGCGAGGCGCGCCGCCGAGGCCTGCACCCGATGGCCGTCGTCGAGTCGTTCAAGCAGTCGTACCTCGAGGACATGGACGCGCTGAACGTGAGGCGGCCCGACATCATGCCGCACGCAGCCGCCCACATCCCCGAGCAGATCGAGATGATCGAGAAGCTCATCGCCAGGGGGCACGCCTACGTGGCCGGCAACAAGGTCTTCTTCGACATCAGCAGCTTCGGCGAGTACGGCAAGCTCAGCAACCGCCGGGTCGAGGAGATGACCGGCGGGGCGCGGGTCGAGGTCGACCCCGACAAGCGCCACGAGGGCGACTTCTACCTCTGGCGACCGGCCGCACCCGAGCACATCCTGCAGTGGTCCAGCCCGTGGGGCCGGGGCTATCCGGGCTGGCACCTCGAGTGCTCGGTGATGAGCGGCAAGTACCTCGGTGAGACGATCGACATCCACGGCGGCGGGCTCGAGAACCAGTTCCCGCACCACGAGTGCGAGATTGCCCAGTCGGAGGCGGCCAACGACTGCCCGTTCGTGAGGTACTGGCTGCACAACGGCATGGTCACCGTCGACGGCACGAAGATGGGCAAGAGCCTCGGCAACTTCATCACGCTCAAGCAGCTCTTCG
>CAZUQM010000053.1:0-43003 GCA_964622545.1 uncultured Planctomycetales bacterium
AAAGCCATGACCCGCAAGGAGCTAGTAACCGGAGTTGGCTAGAGATTCAGTTTCTATCATTTGCCCCAGGTCAAGCCACCCACAAAATCAGACATTATAACGATGCCATAAGGTTTGCTGATCCGGCCGGGGAGTGGATCGGCCCCCCTGCATGCCCAATAGTGATAGGATTAGCTGGGACCTTCCTGGCACGAGACAGCGCCTCGGCAAGCCTATGATTACACGAAAACGTCTATTATTCTGGATCTTGCACGTCGCATTTAGCGTGAACTCAGCTGCGGGTTCTCTCCAAATCCGTGTCAGAGATAACTGCCGAAAGCGGAAACTAAGATGGAGGTGTAACCAAAGCTTGGAGGGAGGCGGACTGCAGAGCCGCGTGCGAAGACGGCCACTCCCAACAACATATGGACTTTTCCGAAAGCTCCTTGGGCTTGCAGGCCCAAGTGCTGTTGATTCCCCTCCTTTGCACCACTGGGCTCTCTGGCGGCTCTGACGCTCCAGAGGGCTCAGCTTATTTTGTCTCGATGCCGGGAGCACTATTCCATCGGAGCGGTGGGCCAGACCTTGATGAAGCTCTCTCCGATGGTCAACAGCCGGCACCCGTCGGGGGTGAAGTCTAGCGAGAAGACCGAACCGCCGTGGGCGATGACGGTGTCCACGAGCCGGCCCGTACGTGCCTGCCAGATGCTGACGGTATTCCGGCCGCCGGTGATGATGCGCTCGCCGTCCGGCGTAAAGATGGCCGAGTAGACCTTAGGACGGTGCGTCGAGTGCGTCCAGACGGGCTTGTTCTCGGCGAGGTCCCAGCAGATCAGCGTCCCGTCGTTGTCGCCCGAGACCAACCGGAGCCCGTCGGAGGAGAAGGCCAGCGCGTCGATCTCGTCGGTGTGGCCTTGCAGGCGACGTTCGAGCCGGCCGGAGTCGGTCTGCCAGAGGTAGACCCCCGCCTTGGCGTCACCGGATGCGATCCATTGTCCGTCGGGCGAGACGGCGAGGTCCCAGACCTCCTCCTCGTGGACGAGCCGATGCCGTTCCTGACCGGTGGCGACGTCCCAGATGCGGATGGTACCGTCCCAGGAGCCGGTCACGGCGCGTCGTCCGTCGGGTGTGAAGGCCGCGGCCGCGATACCTTCGGTGTGACCTTGGAGCGCCTGGAGCCTCTCGCCGGTGCGAGCGTCCAGGATGACGGGCGCGCAATCCGGACCGATCTTGGCGGGGGCGGCCAGGATCTTCGCACCGTCGCTTGATAGGTCGACAACGGTGAGGCTCTGCGGGCATGCGGTGAACGTGCGTTTGGGCGGTCCGGGTTGGGTGGCGTCGAAGATCGCCACGTTGTTCGCGCTGTCCCGCAGGGCGGCGATGATCTCGCTGCCGTCGGGGCTGAACACGGCATATTGTGGGGCTTGGCCGGAGAGCCAGGTGAGCTGGTCGGTGCAGGCGGTCATGTCCCAGACCTTGCACGTGTCGTCTTCGGAGGCGGTGACGAGGTAACGCGCATCGCTCGTGGCGCACTCCGAACGGATCTCTCCGACGTGTCCTCGAAGGATGGTCTCACGACGTCCGGTGGCCAAATCGACGTACCTGCGGAGATGGGCCGGCGAGGTGGTCTCGTACATGTCTTGGCGGAACGTGGCCCGCTCGGTGGGCGCCAGGTCTTCGTAGGTGATGGGCACGCCGGTGACGGGCCTCCACATTCGACGGTAGGCCCTGCCCGGAACGAAGAGCTCCAGCCGGCGCCCGTTGGGGCCTAGCGCCAACGCCATGCCCGGTTTGACGGTCGTGTGAATCTTGGTGAGCAGCTTGCCGCTGTCGACGTGCCAGTGTCGGATGCGGTGCGGATCGGCCGCGACGAGCTCCGTACCGTCGGGAGACAGCGATGCGACAAGGCAGCCCTGCAAGGCGATGGTCCGGACGATGCGCCCCGCGGGCAGCTCGACGACCGTCAACGTCCCGCCGTCGTCGCGGACCAGAAGTCGCCGACCTGTCTCGCAGAACTCACATGAAGCGAACGTGCCGTCCTTGGGCCGAAGCGATGCGACGAGCTCGCCGCCATCACGTCGCCATACGGCCAGGCCGTTGCGGCCCGAGGCCGCGATCCACTCGCCGTTCGGGGCGAAGTCCGACCAGGTCGTCTCGGGCCAAGTCCGCTCGAAGGAGGCCGTACCGTCGGCCAGGTCGCGGACGAGGATGGCGTCTTCGTCTCGCCAGGTGAGAACGTACCGGCGGCCGGGCCCGATGCAGGAGTAGGTTTCCGAATCGTCGGGACCGTTTGCGCTGAGCACGAGCCGGCCGTCGGCCAACCGCCAGGCCCGGGCTCGATGGTCCGCGATGGCCAGGACGACCCGATCCTCGGCCGCGAACCGCACCTGCTCGATGCCCTCAAACGGCGCGGTGAAGACCGTTTGACCGGAAGGCACGCGATGCACGGCCACCGATCCGTCGGCCAGGGCGACCGCCAGCATGGAGGCATCGCGTGCGAATCGGAAGGTGCTTCCGTTTCGCGTGATCCCCGGTATGTGGAACTGCTGCCGGCCGGTGAGGAGCTCCCAGACCCGGACGCCGTCGGTGTGCGAGAGGCTCGCGACCCAACGATCGTCCGGAGAGACGATGACGGGGAAGACGTCGCCGACGTGGCCCTTGAAGGTGACCAGGCTTCGATCGCTGAGCCACTTGAGGCGGTACCATTCCCAACCGCGCAGCTCCGGCGGGCAGGCCGCGAGCATCTGCTTGAGCTTGGCCGTATCGTCTTTCTCGATGGCGTTGAAGGCCAGATTGATGCGGCTGAGGTAGAGGTTGCGCTGGGCGAGGTACTCGGCAGCGACGGCGCGGTCGCGCTCGACGGCCAGGCGCTGCGAGTGGACGGTCAGCAAGGCGAGGAATCCCACGAGGGACACCAGGAGCGAGCCGACGAGGGCGGCGAGGGTCTTGTGACGGCCGATCGCCTTTCGCAGGCTGTAGGCCGCGCTGTAGGGCTTGGCGTGGATGGGCAAGCCCTTGAGGTATCGCTCGATGTCGTCGGACATCTCGCTGGCCGTCTGGTAACGGTGCGCAGGGTCCTTGGCCAGGGCCTTCCGGACGATGGTGTCGACCTCGTCGTTGATGTCGGGGTTGAGATGCGAGGGCCTTTGAGGCTCGATGTCGTTGATGTTTCGGACGACCTCGGTGATGGAGCCGGTCACGTCGTAGGGGGCCCGTCCGGTCAGCAGCTTGTAGAGGATCATGCCGAGGGCGTAGACGTCGCTTCGGGTGTCGACGGTTTGAGGTTTGCCGGAGATCTGCTCCGGCGAGGCGTAGGCCAGCGTACCGAAGAACTCGCCCGCTCGGGTCGCCAACGTCTCGGTCGCACCCGTACCAAGGGGCTTGGCCAGACCGAAGTCGAGGACGTGGGGCTCACCCTCGGCGTCGACGCGAATGTTGTTCGGCTTGAGGTCGCGGTGGATGATGCCGCGCGAGTGGGCGTGTGCCACGGCGCGACAGACTCTGGTGAAGAGCCTCAGCGTGCTTCGGACGTCGAGCCGCTTGACCTGGACGTAGTCATCGAGGGTAAGTCCCTCGATGTACTCCATGGCGAAGTAGTGGAACGGCCCGGCGCGCCCGCTGTCGTACAGCCGAACGATGCTCGGGTGGGTCAACCCGGCCACCAGATCGACCTCGCGTTCGAACCGCCGCCTCTCTCGTCGCGAGGCGTACGGTCCGCGGAGGAGGACCTTGAGGGCCACGACGCGGTTGGCTCGCTGCTGGGTGGCGCGATAGATCACGCCTTGGGAGCCGTGATGGACCTCCTCGATGATGTCGTAACCCTCGATCGCAGGCGGTTGGTCCCAGACCCGCTCTGCTTGCGAGGGCGTCAGCCCGATCCAGTCGAGCGCGGACTCCGACGAGCCGTCGGAGGCGGAGGAGTCGGTATCGGCCTGGAGGCATTCCTCGAAGAGGACGAGGTTTGAACGGACCTCCGAGAGTCGGACGCGGCAGGTCTCGCATGCGGTCAGGTGAGGATGGTCCGACGGCTCTCCGGCCTCGAGCGACGCACGAGCCAGTGTCTCCAGCTCTGCGAGTGTCAGGCATTCGGACAAAGGTGGACTCCCCCTCCACGCGCCTCGAACGTCACCCGCTTCCGGAACTGCTGCCATGGCCGAGTCAAGTCTGCATCTGGGGCCATGATCGTCACATGATATGCGAGACAGGACATGGAGGCCACTGGAGATCCCGTCGTGGTTTGTGGCGTCGTTTCTCTTGCCGGGCCCTATGGGGCTCTCGGTCTGGTCTGCTCACGATTCAGGACAGAGAGCTAGGAATATTAACAACCTGTTACGGTTGCGTTTGCATTCGTTCCGGCCCTTGCGCGGTTCCGGTTGAATTCTGCCAAGTCACCCCCTCGATTGACCGATCTTTGATATCTGGAGGGACTCTGACACGACCCGTCGGGATGGGGCTGGGCAGGGGCGCCACCTGCCCTCGAGGGTCCATGAAACGATGATCGGCAAACACCGGATAGCGACCCCTCTCCGCGGGGCGAATCTCTTTCGGGCCCAGTTGCGCGGCGCGAGTTGGCAGCGGCTGGATGTCTCGGGCGCCGATTTGACCCTGGCGGACTTGACGGGGGCCGACCTGCGACGTGCCAAGCTCGATAGCGCCTATCTGGAGCGAACGCGTCTGAGTCAGGCGAACCTGACGGGCGCACGGCTGCGTTGCGCGAAGCTGTGGTGGGTTGACCTGACCGACGGCGCCCTCAACCGGACGCAGTTGCGATCGGCCTCATTGTGGTGGTCGCGTCTGCACCGTGCCGAACTGATCGAGGCCGATCTGGTCCAGGCGGACCTGAGCGAGTCGGACCTGACGGGGGCGAACCTCACCGAGGCTTGGCTCAGTCGGGCCAAGCTCAACGGGACGATCCTGACCGGCGCCGATCTGACCGACTGTCTGGTCGACGGGGCGGACCTTCGGGGCGCGATAGGGCTGACGCAGGCCCAGATCAGCCACGCCATCGGTGACCATCAGACGCTTCTGCCGCCGGGGCTGGCCATGCCGACGGCATGGTTTGAGCATTGAGGTGCGCCGCCGCGACCTGCATGCGCGAGAGGCGTTCTGGTGCCACTTGACGAGCAGCGGCCAACGAGTCGCCCCGCGTCAATCCTTCCTGCCCAGACACCGCCGACACAGCCACGGCGCGATCACTCCGTGCCGCAATCCGAGACACGGCCGGAAGTCCGTGTCGTTCCCGACCTGCTACGGTCTTGCGTCTTGATTCGCCCGTCTACAACCGCCAGGGGCTGCGCATCGCGCGGGTGAGCATGCGTGAGGCCGCCTCGTCACCGAGGATCTGTTCCTCGACCGGGTCCCAGCGGATCTTGCGCTCGGTGCGGATGGCGATTTCGGTGAGCTGGCTGATGGTGTCGCTGCGGACGGCCGCCTCCATGGTGCAGACCGTGTCGCGCCGCGTCTTGACGCAATCGATGAAGTTGTGCCAGTGATGGTTGCTCTCGTAGAGGTGCATCTCCTCCGGTCCGATCTCGGCGCCGGCCAACTCCGGCGGGTCGGCGTAGACGCGGGATCGATCGACGTCGATCCAGCCCTTCTCGCCGATGAACATCGTGCCGAGCCCGCGCTGCAGGCCGTGCTTCTTGCTGATCGGCTCGGCCACGTCGGGGCTCATGAACCGCATCGTCACGCCGCTTGCGTACGTGCAGTGGACGTCCCAACTGATGGCCGTGTCGTACAGGCCTTCGGTCGGGAAGACGCCCTTGCCTTCGTAGTCGACCGGGCCGGTGTGGTCGGTGTCGAGGCCCCACTGGGCGATGTCGAGGGGGTGGGCGCCCCAACCGGCGACGAAACCGAGGGCGTAGTCGCTGATCCAGTAGGCCCCGCGTGCCGCCACGCGATCGTTGGTGTAGGGCTTGACCGGTGCCGGGCCGAGCCACATGTCGTAGTCGAGATCGTCCGGCACGGGCTCGACCTGGGTCGATCCGCCCTTCTCGCCGGACGGGCACCAGACGTTCACCGTGTGGACCTTGCCGATGCGACCGTTGCGGACGAGCTCGCAGGCGCGGCGGAAGTGGGGCGTCGAGCGCTGCTGGGTACCGTACTGGAAGACCAGGCCGAACCGGTCGACCTCGGCGCGGAGGGCTCGGTTCTGCTCGACGCTGAGCCCGAGCGGCTTCTCGACGTAGAGGTCCTTGCCTGTGCGGGCGGCCGCGATCGCGGTCGGCACGTGCCAGTGGTCGGGCGTGGCGATGACGACGGCGTCGATGTCGTCGCGGGCGACGAGCTCGCGGAAGTCGCGGTAGGCGACACACGTCTTGCCCGCAGCCCTCTTACCGCTTTTGGCGTAATGATCGTTGACCCGCTTGGCCTGGCCGTCGCGTCGCGATGTGAACGGATCGGCCACCGCGACACATCGGCAATCGGGCAGCTTGAGGAAATAGCGCAACAGCGCTCCGCCGCGATTGCCCACGCCGATGTGCCCGAGCGTGACACGTTCACTGGCGGGCGGGGTCTGTGCGTTGCCAAGGGCGGCGGAGGTCAGCACGTAGGGCGCGGCCATCGCGCCGCCGGCGGCCTTGGCCGACGTAGCGAGAAAGCGGCGACGGGTCATGCGTTGGGTTGTCATGGCTTGCTCCAGTGTGTCCAGGCGGCCTCGATCTGCTCGGGCTTGCCCTGGTGCGGGTGGACGACGACGTGATACCGCAGTGTGAGCGTCTTACCGGCCGGCAGCTTAAGGGCCTTGTGATACAGCAGGGCCGGGCTGGCGTAGGCGAACGGGACCTTCGGGTTCAGGATGAGGAACGACGGCGCCGGGAAGCGCGGGTTCTTGGGGTGGTCCATCAGGGTCATGCCGGCGAGTCGGCCGTCGGGCAGTCGACCGGAGACGTCGAGCCAGCGTGCCGGTTTGGCGTGCGTGTCGAGGCCGGTGCGGCCCTCGCTGTCGACGGCGCGCCAGTCGGTGAAGCCCTTGGCGAACCGGACACTCAGACCCGCATAGCCGCCCCAGCTCTTGCCCTCGGGCTCGCCGGGCAGGGGTGTGCGGTCGAAGACCACGTCGGCGTCGCCGGCTGTGAAGGTGCTGTGCCAGTCGACGGTGTATCGTCCCTCGGCGTCGGGCGCGGAGACGTGCAGCTTGCGGACCTCGGTCAGGACGGGTGGCTTGTCGGGCGGGTGGTAGCTGATGCGGAGCTCGATGTCGGCGGAGAAGTCGTCGCGCGGTTTGGCGGTTACGGCGGTCAGCTCGGTGACGCCCTCGCTCTTGCCGGTCTTGCGGTCCTCCTCCCAGTAGTTCAGCCCGTTGATGAACTTCCACGAGAACCAGAAGGCGCGGTGCCACGGGTGGTCGGGCGGGCTGAGCCAGGTGAGGACGGCGCCGTCGACGAGCGCGATCGGATCGAAGCAACTCTTGGGCACGTCCTTGCCAAAGCGGAGCCGCCAGACGGGCTTGTCGCCGTTCATCAGGGCGAGGGACGCGTCGGTCTTGTCCCAGCGGAGGTCGCGCTTGGTGCTGATCGGCTCGGGCATGGCCTCGGCCAGGGCGTCGGTGTCGTAGAGGCCCAGCTCGCTAATCGCGGGCGATTTGCCGTAATAGCCCGTGATCGCCAGCTCGACGGTGGTGCAGCGCGTGCGGGGGATCGGCACGATGAGCTGGTTGCGGGCGTATTTCGCGCCGCGGACCTCGCGGACGACCTTGCCGTCGCACAGGATGTCGAAGTCCTTCGGGGCGTAATCATGATGGCGGTAGCCGATGATGTACAGCGCCGAGACGTGCCGCGGCTCGGGCATGGTGATGCGAAGTCGATACAGCTTCCGGTCGTTCACCTCGTCCCAGTAGGTATCGGGGTCGCCGTCGATGGCGGCCTGGTCGCCGTGCGAGGCGCCGTCCTTATCGAGGTCGTCGGGGCTGGTGGCTTTGGCGTCGGCGGCGAGGTTCTTGGGCTTGGCGACTTGCAGCAGCACGCCGAGGGCGTGGGCGCGGATGCCGGGATTTTTCTGGTCCGCCATCACCTTATGCACGGCGATGCGGGCCTCGCGCGGCGCGGACCGTGCCAGGCCTTCGGCGATGCGGAGCGTGGTGATCGCGGCCTGGGCGCGGACGGCCTGGTCGGCCAAGCAGGCGATGGCCGCGTGAAGGGCCCGCGTGGTGTGGACGGCCGTCAGGGCCTCCAGGAGGGCGCGCTTGGCCGGGGTGGACTTGGCGAGCTTCAGGGCCTGGGTCATCATCGCACTGGAGCGCTGCGTTGCGGTCTTGGCTTCGTCGGTGTGGAGGGCTCGGAAGGCGGCCTTTCGGAGTACGGCGTCGTCGCCGGCCAGAGACGCGACAATCAGCGCGTCGGCGTTGGCCTTGTCGCATTTCAGCTTACCGAGGAACGCGGCCTGGCGGATGGGTTCCGAGCACGTCTTGGCCGACAGGCGGTCGTAGACCTTGATCGCGTGTGACGTCTTGCCGGCGGCAACCAGGGCGTCGGCGGAGTCGATGAGGGCGGCGTCGATCCGTTTTCTGGCCGGTTCAGCATGCCGGGCATGAGCGGCGAGCAAGGCCTGCAGGGCCTCTTCGTTGCCGAGGCGGCCCAGGGCGTCGACGGCGGCCAGGGCGACGGCGCTCTCCTGGCTGTTGAGCTGCTTGATGAGGATGTCGACGGCGTCGGCGTCGCGCCGCTGCCCGACGCTGTGGATCAGGCCGATGCGGATCTTACCGTCGGCCTTGGGGATCTCGCCGCGGATGGCTGCGGCGGCCTCGGGCGCGGGGATGCGTTCGAGCGCGCCGCGGGCGGCCAGTGTGAGCTCATCGCTATACAGCAGGCCGGTCAGGACGGGCACCTCCTTGGCCGTACCGATCAGGCCGAGCTGCTCGCAGAGGAAACGTTTGCAGGCGGGTGTGACGTCGGCGAGGGGCCCCGGGGTGAGCATGGCGGTCATCTTGGCGGCGAGCTTGTCGCGGAGGGCCTCGTCTGTGGTCGCGCGTTGCGTCCACGCGCGGAGCCTCGCCAGAGGCATGCGGCTCTTGCCGAACGCATAGGTGGCGGCCGCCTCGAGATCGGCGTCGAGGTCGCCGAGCTTGCCGATGTCGGCCGTGGTCTTCGAGACCAGCTTCGGCCGCGGCGGGATCGTGACCTGCCCGGTCGCGGCCCACTCGAGGCCTCGCAGCATGAGCGTCTGCCATCCGGGATTGGCCATGGCGGTTGTGTCGTGGCCCAGTATGAGGTTGAACCCGCGACCCTTGCCGAAGGTCGTGCAGAGGGCGACCACCTCGTCCTTGCCGCTGCCGCCGCGGGCGGGCGAGGAGTGGGCCGTGGCCAAGACGTGCGCGTCGGGCTGCATGCCGATGCGGTGCCACAGCTCATCGCGGATGTCGAAGTCGGGCACGCCGGCCGTGATCGGGTGGGTCTTGTCGGCGATCTTGACGCCGAAGGTGTGGATGCGTCCGTGACCGGTCTGCTTGAGCTTCCACGTCGCGCCGATGATCCGCTGGAACTCCGGCCAGGTCTGGAACGGCGTGTTGGCCGCGTGGAAGACGGCCAGGCCTTTGCCGCCGCGCACGAAGTCGACGAGGGGCTTCTCGGCCTCCGGGCCCCACTCGCGCTTCGTGATGTCGGGCCAGTTGGTCCAGTTGCTGAGCACGACGTTGTAGCGTCGCAGGCTCTCGGCGGTCAGGCCCTTGGGCGGGACGGTCGTGGTGACGTCGAACCGGCCGCTGGCTTCGAGGAGCTCGACCAGGGCGGGGGTGGTCTTCGTCTCGTCGTGGTTGTTTCGGCCGGCCAGCAGGAGCACGCGGAGCTTGGTCTGCTCGGCGGCCTGGAGGCGCATCGGTGCCGCGACGATGAGCAGGGCCAGGGCCAGCAGCGGAACGTGACGTTGCGCGTGATGGTTCATGATGGTGTCCTCGTCGTCATGGTGATGGACGATGGATGCGTTCCTGCGGCAATCAAGCACCGCATGTGGCCATTGATTATGGACGGGTTGCCACCGATCAGGCAAATCGTTTTGGGATGATTCGCAATTGGCGGCGCGGTATGCTGCCTTGATCGTGCGCCTCCCGCTCGCTTAGCCTCGTCGCACGCGGCGCGGTCGTGCCGCAGGCGCCACGGCCAAGCACGGCTCGTCCTCTCTCCACGCTTCGTGACGGTCCGGCGAGTCAGGGTTCCCTGGTGCGGGGGCGCGACGGTTGAACCAGACAGGAGGCATCACGTCATGCCCAAGAGAGATGTGTCCCGGCGAAAGTTCATACAGCAGACGGCGTCGGCGTCGGCGGGGTTCCTGATCGTCCCGCGACGCGTCCTGGGCGGGCCCGGACACACGCCCCCCAGCGAGGAGCTCACCAAGGCCATCGTCGGTGTGGGCGGCATGGGGCGCGGCCACATCCAGTACGGCGGGACGCGGCTCTTGGCCGTGTGCGACGTCGACGAGAACCACATGCGCCAGGCCATGAAGATGGGCGGCAAGGACGTCAAAGGCTACCGCGACTTCCGCGAGGTGCTCGCCCGGCCTGACATCGACATCGTCCATGTGCCCACGCCGCCGCACTGGCACGCGCTGATCTCGATCGCCGCGGCCGAGGCCGGCAAGGACATCTGGTGCGAGAAGCCCATGACGCGGACCATCGCCGAGGGCCAGGCCGTCGTCGAGGCGGTCCAGCGTCACGCGCGGATCTTCCGGTTGAACACGTGGTTCCGCTTTCAGGGCGGGTTCTACGGCTTCGGCACGACGGTGCGGCCGATCAAGAAGCTCGTGGAGAGCGGCATGCTCGGTTGGCCGCTCAAGGCGACGATCAGCGGCGTGACAGGGTTCAACTGGAAGTTTCGATGGTCGGGCAAGGCGAACCTCGAGCCGCAGCCGGTTCCGAAGGAGCTGAACTACGACCTGTGGCTCGGGCCGGCCCCGTACAAGCCGTACCATCCGCACCGGGTTCACCGGACGTTCCGCGGCTACTGGGACTACGACGGCGGCGGGCTGGGCGACATGGGCCAGCATTACCTCGACCCGGTGCAGTACATCCTGGGCAAGGACGACACGAGCCCGGTCGAGATCGAGGCCGACACGCCGCAGCAGCATCCGGACGCGGTCGGTTCGTGGCGACGGATTCGGCTGAAGTACGCCGACGGCTGCGAGATCATTCTGGACGGTGAGAGCGCGGACAAGCAGGCGGCGTTCCTGCAGGGGCCCGAGGGCAAGCTCTTTCGCGGCTTCCGCAGCGACATCCCGGACATCGAGAAGAAGCTGGCGGCGTTCCCGGATCCGGAGCCGCAGGTGACGGACTTCGTCCAGGCGGTCCGCGAGCGGAAGACGTTCGCCCTGAACGAGTCGAACGGGCACCGCTCGTGCACGATCGTCAACCTGGCCAAGATCGCGCTGCGGCTGCGTCGGCCGCTGCGGTTCGACCCGGTCAAGCAGCGGTTCATCGGCGACGAGGCGGCGAACCGGCTGGTCGATCAACCGATGCGGGCACCGTGGCACCTGTAGGCAGGACGACTCGAGGGACATCCAGCGGTAGCGTCCGCTGTCGGAGATACATGACGATGCAGCGCAAGACAGGACTGTTTTTCGCAATGGTGTTGGCGGTCGTGCTCGGCGCGACGGTCCAGGCCGCCGACGTGAACAAGCACGTGGCCGAGATCATCGGCAAGATGCCCGCGGAGAACGCCAAGCAAGAGCACCAGCTCTGTGCCGGGCTGATCAAGCTCGGTCCGGAGGCGGTGACGGCTTTGTGCAAGCAGCTCGTGCCGCCCGGCAAGGGCGACGACACGAAGGCTCGCCTCGCGATCAGCTCGCTGGCGGCGTACGCGACGGGGCCTGCGGGGTGCTCGGCGCGAACGATGATAGCCGGGCAGATCGTCAAGGCCATGCAGGCCGCCAGGGACGCGGAGGTCAAGGCCTTCTTGATCCGCCGGCTCGAGATGGTGGGCGAGGCGTCGCATCTGGCCGCGCTGGCGCCGCTGCTGACGGACGAGCGTCTCGGTCAGCCTGCCGCGACGGCGATGCTGGCGATCGGCGGGCCGCAGGTTCCTCCGATGCTGGCCGAGGCCTTGCCGAAGGTGCCGCCCGCGAACCACGTGGCCTTACTCAACGCGGCCGCGCGGAGTGGGGCAAAGGCGGCGCGGCAGGCGGTGCTGGGGTACCTCAAGTCGGACGACCCCGCCGTCAAGGGCGCGGCGCTGCACGCCCTGTCGAGCAGCGGGACGATCGACGACCTGGCGGTCCTGGCCGAGGCGTCGAAGGCCGAGGCCAAGCCGCAGCGCGATCGTGCGACCGCCTACTACCTGGCGATGCTGCGTCGGTTGGCGCCGCGGCACTCCGAGCGCGTGGCCGCGGCGTGCCTGGAGATCATGAAGACGCGCAAGGGGCCGGAGCAGGCGTTCGTGCGTTGCGCGGCGCTTCAGCTTCGCGTGGACATCCTGGGCGTCAAGGCGCTCGACAACGTGATTGCCGCGACGAAGATGAACTGCCGTCCGTGCCAGCACACCGCGATGAAGCTCGCCCTGACGATGAAGGGCAGCGACGTCACGCGGCGCTGGGTCGAGGTGATCCCGACGGTCAAGCCGGACGTGCAGGCGCGGATCGTGCGCATGCTGGGCCGGCGCGGCGACAAGACGGCCGGCCCGGCGATCCGGAAGCACCTGACGGCCGACGCCGTCGTCGTTCGGCATGCGGCCGTTCGCGCGGCCGGTGATCTGATGAAGGCCGGCGCGGTGCCGTTGTTGCTGGATCGCTTGCGAGAGGCGCCGGCCGACGACGTCGCGGCCGTCCGGCAGACGCTGCTGCGGTTGCCGACGCAGGCCGTCGTGGGCGCGGCGGCGAAGGCTCTGCCCGACGCGCCGGCTCCGATGAAGGTTGCTCTGATCGAGATCTTCGCGGCCCGGCGCGCGACGCAGCATGCGGACCTGGTCTTCAAGCAAGCCACAGCAACGCATGGAACGGTCCGGTTAGCGGCCCTGCGAGCCCTCGGCAAGCTGGCCGATGCCGGGGACTGGTCGCGGCTGACAGACCTGCTCTTCGCGGCCAAGGGCAAGGAGGAGCAAGCAGCCGCCCGGGACGCGTTGGTGGAGGTCCTGTCGCACAGCGTGGGGGCCAAGAAGCGGCTTCAGGCGCTGCTGAATCGCGCCCGCAAGGAGGACGACGCGTCGAAGGCGTCGCTCGCGTTGGACGCGTACCTCCGTGTGATCGAGCAGTCGTCGCACATGGGCTTCAACGGCAAGTCGACGCTCGCCGAGGCGGCGATACACGTCATGAGACGCCCTGAGGACGTCAGGCGGATCCTCAGGACGCTCGCGGAGGTGCCGACGGAGACGGCGCTCGAGCTCGCCGCGTCGCGACTCGAGCGGGATGAGGTGGCCGCCGCGGCCGCCGATGCGGTGATCCAGATCGTGTGCCCGCCGAAGAAGGGCCAACCGGGCATGACGAGTGAGAAGGCCTTGTCGGCCCTGACCGAGGCTGTCAAGCTGACGAAGGACCCGAAGCTGCGGGCGCGGGCGGAGAGCTACCTGGGTTCGCTGCCCAGGTCGGACAAGGACAACCTCGCCAGGGGCAAGCCCGTCAAGACGAGTGTGCCTCAGCAGGGCGATCGGGCGCCGGAACTGGCCGTCAACGGCAAATGCACCGACCGCCGCGACGCCTGGTTCGGCGACCGCTGGCCGGCCTGGCTCCAGGTCGATCTCGGCAAGGTGCATACGATCGACTGTGTGCACGTCTACTTCTACTGGGACGGACGGTATTACCAGTACACCGTGCAGACGTCGCTCGACGGGAAGACGTTCAAGACCGTGGTCGACATGAGCAAGAACACGCTTCCGGCCAATGAGAACGGTCGCGTGCACGGCTTCGCGCCGGCTGAGGCGCGGTACGTTCGGATCAACGTCTTGAAGAACAGCGTGAACGAGGCGGTGCACCTGACCGAACTGAAGATCTACGCGAAGGGCACGGGTCCGAAGCCACCGCCTCCGCCCGCACCGCCCAAGCCCGACGCCGAGGGCTTCATCCCGATCTTCAACGGTAAGGATTTGACCGGCTGGGTCGGCCACACGCGGGCGTACCGGATCGAGAACGGCGTCCTGATCGGCGGCGGCAATCTCTTCTACAGCCTGCGGGAGTTCGGCGACTTCATCTTGCGGTTCGAGTTCAAGCTGGTGCCGGGCGCGAACAGCGGCATCGCGATCCGAACGCCGCTGATGGGTCGGGCCTCGTACCAGGGGATGGAGATCCAGGTGCTGGACGACACGGCGCCGAAGTACAAGAACCTGCGGCCGTACCAGTATCACGGATCGATCTACGGCGTCGTCCCGGCCAAGCGCGGCCACCAGAAGCCGGTCGGCGAATGGAACACCGAGGAGATCATCGCCAAGGGCCGGCACGTGAAGGTCGTCTTGAACGGCGTGACGATCGTCGACGCGAACATCGATGAGGCGAGCAAGAACGGGACGATGGACCATAAATCGCACCCGGGGCTGAAGCGGAGCAAGGGCTACATCGGGATCTGCGGGCACGGCTCGCCGGTGTCGTACCGCAACGTCCGCGTCAAGCCGTTGGACTAGCGCCGATTCATCGCATCAGCATCGCGACGCCCTCCGGCTCATGCGGACCGCGGACAGTTCGCTTGCCCGTGCTCACCGGCGGTCAAGTGAGCCCGTGCCGGCCGCGCTAGGGGAAGGCGTTGTGCTCGGCGAGCAGGCCGACCGTCTCGGCGCAGCCCAGCAGCGTCGTGCCGAAGGTCTTGCCCATGCCGACCGACTCGGGCTCAGCCTCCAGGAGCCGCTTGAACTTCGCGCCCCAGGCCACCTGCAGCACGCGGAGGTGCTCCGGGTTCTTGCCGATCCGGGCCGCGTTGACGTGGGCGAGCATCGTCACGCCGGTCTGACGCATCCGACCCGTGGCCGGGCACGAGGTGTACCGCCAATCCCGCCACTCCTCATGCCACGTATCGTTGTCGAGAAAGGTGGTGGCCCGTTCGATGGCCTCGGGTAGCCGCTCGTCGCCCGTCAGCTCGTAATACCGGCTGAGCCCGTTGATCAATACGGACGTGATGAAGCCGGCCATGCCGACGTGCTTGTTCGTGGTGCAGTTGCAGTGGCCGCGGCCGAGCTTGTAGAGCCACCCGCCGCAATGCGGGTCCTGGGCGGCCAGGGCGTCGTCGACGAGCGTTTTCATGGCCTTGAGGTGGCGCTCGTTCCGCGTGATCTCGTACGCACCGCTGAGGGCGAGCAGCGACCAGCCGGTGGTCCTGCCGCAGTGCGCATGGCCCATGAATCGGTACTTCCGATCCTCGACGAGCTGGGCGAGGTTGTCGCCGATGGCCAGGACGGTCTCTTTGAGGAAGGGGTCGCCCGTCAGCAGGTACTGCCGCGCTGTTCCCTCGGTCCAGATGTGGCCCAGGTTGCGGGCGTCGAGGCAGAGGTACGGGCTCTTGCTGTTGCCGATGTTGTGTTTGACGAACAGCTCACGGATCTTGGCCGGCGGGTAGAAGCCGCTGACATGACCGACCGTGTGCTGGTGCACCATGCCCGCCCGAGCCGGGTACGTGTCGCTCTGGCCCAGGTGCTTGGCCAGGTCATCGTTGACGAAGTGGATCGTGTCCACCTCAGCGGAGTGCCGCGCGGCCGCGTCGGCGACGTAGAGGTACTTCGGCTCGCCGGTCCGCGCGTACTGAATGAGGATCTGCTTGGTCGTGTCGTACTCGTGGTTGCCCCAGTTGACGATGCGCTCGCCGTGCCAGTCGCCCCAGTTCATCGCGCCGTAGTCGCGCTGCCTGTCGATCCAGGCGCAATAGGCGTCAAAGAGGTTCTCGGCCCACGGATCGTACTTGGCCATGGCGGGCGTGCCGGCCGGTCGGATCGCGCCCCACACACCCGTGGCGATCGCCTGTTTGGGTTCGGCGATCGGCACGAGCGGGGCGTTGGCGGTCTCGGCCAGAGCCGGGGCGTCGCCGCCGAGGTCGAGCCAGATGTCCCACCGCCGCGCCTGACCGGTGCGGAGGCGGTAGCCGTCGCCCTCGAACAGATAGAGGTACTTGTACCACGGCTGCATGTGGTCGAACGTGCCCTCGGTGAACGGGGGTAGCAGCCCGATCGCGAGCTCGGTCGGCGCGGCCTCGATGCTCTTGGGCCACTGCTGCCAGAAGTCGCGAACGGCAACGGCGACCGTTCCCTTGCCGTCGGTCAGGGTGGCCCAGCCGGGCGCCCGGCCGCCTTGGTCGCCCGTCGGTTCGATGCGATGTTGCTTGTCGTCGACTTGGAAGAGACGGATCGATTCCTCGGGCTTGCCCTGCCAGCCGGGTTTGCCGCCGAAGCTCGCCGAGCGCAAGCCGTCGACGGGGCGGACGGTCAGCTTGAGTTCGCGGATATGCTGCATGACGCCGGTGGGTGCGTCGACGAGGATCATTGGCTCGATGCGGACCACCTTCAGACCTGCAAAGAGCGTAGCCCGGATTCGGAACTGGAAGGCGCGCTGGCCGCCGGGTCGATGGAACGCGCCTCGTAGGGCGAGCATGCAACGCACGGGTCCGGTGGTCTCGACCTTCGCCGACTCGACCTTGGCCCGGCAGGTCGTTCCGTCACCCAGGACGAGTGTGAGGTCTACGTCGAGGCGACCGTCGATGCTCAGCAGGCCCGTTTCGGGCTGCGTGAGGGACAGCGGGCCTGACGCGATGCTGGGCCTGGCGCCGGGCTGAACCGTGACGGGCGTCGACGGGATGACACTGGGTGGCTCTTTCTCGCACGTCAGCGTGTAGGTGCGGTACTTGACGTCGGGCCTGGACTGGGATTGGAAGTCGAGAAGGACCCACTGCGCGCTGTCGTCCTCCCACGTCGTCAAGGTCTGGACCTGGAGCGGCACGACGTGGCCGGCCTCGTCGCGAAGGACGAGCGATGCCGGATCGGACACCGCGCCCTGCGGCAGCGGCACGCCACCCGTGACGGGTCGGAGCATCGTGAGTCCGGTAAGGACGCGAATCGTCATCGAGAACATGGCGACTTCTCCTGTGCGTGGATCGATGTGGCATCGGTGCGTGCGGCGGTCGTGATCATAGCGCGCGGGGAAGGGGGTAACAACAACGCTCCCTCACGGTCGCGTCTCTGTTGGAATGCTTCATCACGATTCCAAGTCTGATTGGCGGGCATGCCACCAGGGACGCCCGTGCGGGATGCGTCCCGGGATGCGGGCCGGTATGCTGGGAGGATGCACGGGGTTGTGTTTGGATACGTGTCCTTACCGACGTGGAGGCGTACCGATGCCGCAGACATCTCAGCGTGTGTTCGTATCGCTGGGCGTCCTTCTTGTGATGGGGTCCTGGGCGGCTGTGCCCGCTACGGCGGCCGAAGGCGACGAGCCGCACATCAAGGCCATCACGGCCAGCAAGGACCCGGCCGAGAAGGGCACCGCCATGACGGTCGATGACGACCTCGGCTCGGGCTGGTCGGTCGAAGGCGACGGTCAGTGGATCTGCTTCGAGCTGAGCGAACCGGTTGAGGTCGGCGAGATAGCGCTAGCCTGGGCCGAGGGCGACCAGCGGGTCTACCGTTTTGAGGTCTTCGTCTCCGACGACGGGCAGGCGTGGCGGCGGGTGCTAGAGGGGTCGAGCTGCGGCAAGACCAACGACCTGGAGACGTACCGGTTCGAGCCGGTGCGAACGCGTTTCGTGAAGGTGGTCGGTCACGGCAACAGCAAGAACAGGTGGAACAACATCATGGAGGCGCGGATCGGCTCGCTGGCCGTCGACACGCCGCCGGGGCCCGAGATGGTCCGCTTCGAGCCGCCGCAGGACCCGCCTGCCGAGGCCGGGCCGGCCCTCTACGCCGTCACGGCGCGGGAGAGCCCGCGTCTGAGCCTCCCGCAGAACGTCGTCGACGAGGACACCGAGACGGTGTGGGCGGCACAGCACTACGCTCGCCATCCGCGCCCGGGCATTCCGCCCTGGCTGACGTTTCACCTGACCAGGCCCGCGACGATCGACCGCGTCCGCGTGATGGCGGGGTGCGACCATGCCTTCGAGGTCCGCGTGCGCGTCTCGCTGGACGGCCGGCGATGGCGGTGCGTCGCGTCGGGCAAGACGACGGGACGGGCCGACGGCTTCGCGGACATCGCGTTCGAGCCGACGCGAGCACGCTATGTACGGCTGGTCGTGCTGGGCAGCACCGATCGGCAGTGGCACCGAATCGCCGAGGTCCGCATCGGCGGCGTGCCGTATCGGCCCTCGGACCAGATGCGGTGGTGGTCGCGGCGATGGCTGTCGGGCCCGCCCTCGAAGGCGTATCGGGAGAGCGTCAAGCCCGCACCAAGGAGGGCCAACATCGAGATGGCGCGATCGTGCCTGGTCACGCTGATCGACCGTGGCCAGGATCGTTACGGCAAGGTCCGTTCCCCGATCTGGGTCTTGAACCTGGACCTCGAGACGCTCGACTGCTTCCCGCGCTACAACGACACGCTCACCGAAATCGCGGCCAAGAGCCTCAACTACAGCTCGACCGCCCCATACGGCGTCGGGTATCGCGCGATCCGCGGCAGTCAGCGTGAGCCCGGGTGCAGCAACCTGTTCGTGGACCAGCCGACGATCCGGGCGGCGTTGCTGCTGGATCGCCTCACCGGCAAGGCGAGCTTCACGCCGGCCGTCGACGACTACATCCGGTGGTACCTCGACAACTTGACCGACGCCGAGACCGGCCTGCTGCGATGGGGCGTGCACGTCTCGTACGACGTGTACGACGACGCGTTGCGCGGCGGCAGCGGCTATCACCACGAGGTTCAGTGCATCCTACCGATCTGGCCGGCGTTTGCGCGGGTGGATGCGGCGTGGACGAAGCGCTACCTCGAGAAGTTCTGGTATTGGCATACGAATCCGAAGACGGGCAAGGTCGATCGGCACGACACGCGGGGCGGCGGCCTCGACTTCGCGATGGCGGCCGGCGAGATCATCCTCTCCTGCGCGTGTCGTCACACGATGGAGCCGGACGGGCCGTGGCTCGATCGCGCGCTCCAGATCGCGCACTCGCATTGGGACACCCGCGACCGGACGACGAACCTTTTCGTCAACACGCCGCACGGCGGGACAGGCAAGCGGTTCGACAACACGTACAGCGACACGTCGGTGACGGGCATGTGGGCGTCGCGCGTCCTGATGGCCGGGCGGTTGACCGGCTGTGAAGAGCTGACGGAGATGGCACGAGGCATCCTGCTGGCGTGGGCGAAGTACGGCTGGGACGACCGGGCCGACAAGCCGTGGGCGTCGCTGCGGCCTGACGGCACGCCGAACACCAAGCCGCGCGACTACTCCGGCACGCGCTACGACAAGTTCGACCCGTCGAGCCATTGGGACTTCTGGAAGGACTACCTGTACGGCTTCGAGTATCCGTTCGCGACGCTGATGACCTATGGGCTGGCGGTCAAGTGGCTGGGGGACGAGCCGATCAGGCGGCACGCGATTCGGCTGGCGGAATGCTACCGGCGGTTGTTGCCCGCCAACGGCGAGGTCGGCACCTTCGCGGCCAACTACGGTCGTTTGGTCAGCTTCTACCTTCTCATGGCCGAGGTCACGGGCGATGCGGGCTATCGACGGACCGCGCGGCAGGTCGCCGACGAGGCCGTGCGGCACCTGTGGACGGGCCAGGTGTTCCGCGGCTTTGCGGGTCGCACGCACTACACGGCCGCCGAGGGCATCGGCTACCTCGTGCAGGCGCTGATCGAGCTGGATGCCGATCCGGCGACGCTGAAGGCGCTCCGCAAGGAAAGCCCGTTCTGGTGGAATCTGTAGCTCGGCCTCCAAGCTTAGGGTGGCAGTACCAACGAGGTACCCCGTACGAGGCGTTCACACGACCGCCCTGTTCTCGCGACATGGCCGGGCGCGCGACCTCACGCCGAGGCGACGACCGCTCGGAGCTTCTCGAGCGACGTCTTGACCACGACGGCCGGGTCTTGCCGCGCATACTCGGGGTTGAACAGCTCGACCGACAGCGGGCCTCGGTAGCCGATCGCACGGAGGTCGCGGATGAGCTGACCCAACGGGGCGATGCCGTCGCCGGGGTAGACGCGATGCCGGTCGGCGATCTTGTCGCGCGGCGGGTCGGCGGGGTAGTCGTTCATGTGGAAGCCGGCCAGCAGATCGGCGTGCACGCGCCGCACGGCCGACAGGTCGCTGCCGCCTTTGTACAGGTGGTACACGTCGGGCAGGATGCATGCCTTGGGGTGCTTGGCCTCGAGGGCGATGAGCACGGCCTGGCCCAGCCGGTGGACGTTCTTGGCGAAGCCCCATACCTCGACGGCCGGGACGACGCCCATCTCGTCCCCAAGCTCGAGCAGGTCGCGATAACGCTCGGCCGCCCGGAGCAGGTCGACGTCCTCCACCTTGCCGCAGGGGGGGGCGGCGATGTGGCGGGCACCGACCTCGGCCAGCAGGCCCATCCATCGCTTGGCCTTCTCGAGGGCGTCGCGCCGTTTTGCGTCGTCGTCGACCATCCAGTGGAAGAACGAGATCGCGCCGGGCACGGCCAGACCCGCATCGCCGAGCTGCTTGCGGAGGTCCTTCGTCGAGCCGCCGGCCTTGACGTGCCGCTCGATCTCGTCGACCCAGAGCTCGACGGCCTGGAAGCCGGCCCGGTCGACCAGGTCGACGACCTTCGTGACGGGCAGCTTGTGGGCGCGGATGGTGCTGGTGTTGAAGCACGTGAGGAAGCGTTCGTTGTCGGTCGCGGACGTGTCGGCGTTGGATGCGGCTTGAGCAGCCCGAACCGTCGATCCCTCGCCCAGAGGCGCGGCCGCACCGACGCTCGCGGCCAGGCCCGCCGACAGGATGCATCGTCTCGTGATGTGTTCGGACATGCCCTCGGTCTCCCTCGTGCACCTGGCTGATACCCGGCGTTGTCTCCGCGACGGCACCGGCGGACGAGCCGCCCGTGGCGCACGGCCTCGCTCTTCACCGGGCGATGGTGCCCGCGATAGCGGCGTAAGAGGATAGGGCAAGCCGGCGGCGCTGCCAAGTCGGTGTGGGCGCGATGGGCAGCACAGAGAGCTCGAGCCGGGGGATCCATCCCGCGCGGTGCAGCGCCGCGCGCCATGGGCGTCGCGGTGCGGAAAGGCCTGTCACTCGAATAGGAAGCTAAACCCCTCGTTCACGTCGGTGTAGGTCCGGGCGATGATCTCACTCCCGGCCGAGACGTACACCACGTCGCCGATCGTGCCGGCCTGGGTGCCGTGGCGCGGCGTGGTCATCGGGCTGAGCGTCCGCCAGGTGTCGGCGGCGGGATCGTACTCCTCGTTCTCGCTGAACACCCCGACGGAGTTGTTCGCCCCTTCGCCTCCCATTGTCAGGATCTTGCCGTTCAGCACGGAGACCATATGACCGCCGCGCGGCGTCGGCATGGACGTCTTGGTCTGCCACGTTTGCGTGGCCGGGTCGAACACCTCGTTCACGCCGGTGATCGCCGCGATGTCGAGGTCGCGCCCGCCGATCATGTAGATCTTGCCGTCGACGGTGGCGGCCGGGCAGCTATCCCGGGCCGTCGGCATGGGGCAAGTCGCGGTCAGGTCGGTCCAGGTATCGGTGGACGGGTCGTAGCAGAAGACGAAATCGACGGCCTTGCCGCCCGACAGGCCGCCGATGGCGTAGATCTTGCCGTCCACGACGCCGACGCCCATGCTGCCGAGCACCTTGGGCATGGATGACTTCGTGGTCCATGTGTCGGTGTTCGGGTCGTAAGCATAGGTGCCGGACACGGCCGGGCCGGGCCATTCCTGGAAGCCGCCGAAGGCATAGAGGATGCCGTCAACGAAGGCCGCTCCCATGTGATCGACAGGCGTGCCCGGGTGCGAGGCGAGTTGTGTCCACGCGTCGACCGGCGGCGGATCGTAGCGCCATAGCGTGGCCACCGTGCCGGACGGTAGACGTCCCCCGATGTAGTACAGGGCTCCGTCATACACGGCGGCCGTGGATTCGTGCAGCGGCACGGGCACCTTGGCGAACGCTCGCCACCGTCCTCCGCCGGGGATGGGATCGGTGTTGGGTGGCGGCAACTGCGGGCTGCAGCCAAAGGCAACGATGATGGCAGCGACGACCAGCGCCAGGCGATGCGTGAGGCGGGCGGGGTATCCAAAGGTCCGTCGATCGTGGCGTGCCATTGATGGTTACCTCCTCAAGCGAGCCCGGTCCGGCCAGCGACGTCGACGCGCCCGTGCGTGGAGCCACTCCACCGACCACTATACCACAGTTGGCACACAGGCGATGCCTTCGCCTCGATGGAGAAGGACGGTCCGACGTCCCATACCTTGCGGAGTCTATCGGACCTGCCGGCGACACCTCTGGCCTTGCCCGGCGCGGTCATCGATGACGTCCTCCACGTGGCCGGGCCGAGCACGGAGCCCGGCAACGCCGGCTTGATCACGCGGTTGGTCTGGCGTTCTGATGCTTGGCAGAGCGAGGCGGATGATCTCCCGCGGTACGGCGAGGCTGTGTGGCGGTCTGGTTTCAGTGTGAGTTAACTTTTTCGTGAGCGGTTCGTCTTGACGTCCTGATCGATCCGGCCGGTAGCCAAGACATCGGCGGAACGCAAGGCTATTATCGGTACGGGTTGGACATCACCCTCGTCGTCCGCCGGGGATGTCCCTCCGAGTTGGCTTTCGCCGACAACGTATCGTACGCTGTTTCCACCCTAACGGATTGCGTTCTTGTGTGATGGGGACACGAGAATCGTGTGAGCAAGGAGTGCTGACCAACGAGCCGTCAAGCACCAGACCCGGTTCTGTTTTCGGGCAGTGGTGCAGGGGGGGCGCGTGCGGCGACCCGGCCGCCCGATCGTGAGCGGGCTGGGGCTGCCGCACGAGACGATCCTTCCGCTGTTTGGTTGAAGACTCCCTGACATAGTTGGCCGTCCCACAACTGTCCGGACACCGACTTGCCGGCGGTATGCTTCAGAGCATTGCCGTGACAAGACGATGAAAGACAGGGGACTTCGTTCACTGGGCGGGTTCTGGCGAGCCGCTTCAGGAGAAGGGATGGTTGGGTACGTGAGTCGTGGTGCGCGCATTCCACTTGCCGGTCTGGTCTTTGTCCTTGTTGTCCTGAGCGGGACGGCCTCGGCCACCGAGGTCACGATCCAAGGCGACGCCTTTTGCATCGACGGTGTACCGACGTATCAAGGCATCACCTGGCAGGGCCATCCGATCGAGGGGCTGCTCTTCAACGCCCGGATGGTGCAAGGGATCTTCGACGACCTGAACTCCGGCACGGTCGGCAACTGGGCCTACCCGGATACGGGCGTGTGGGACGCCGACCGCAACACGCGTGAGTTCGTCGACGCCATGGACGAGTGGCGCTCTCACGGCTTGCTCGCGTTCACCGTGAACCTCCAGGGCGGGTGCCCCTACGGCTACTGCGGGGATCAACCGTGGATCAACTCGGCGCTGGCGGCCGACGGGAGCCTGCGTCCGGCCTACATGGAGCGATTGCGGCTGATCCTGGATCGTGCCGACGAGCTGGGCATGGTGGCCATCCTGGGCATCTTCTACTTCGGCCAGGACCAGCGGCTCACCGACGAATCGGCGGTGCTGGCCGGCGTGGACAACGTCGTCGAGTGGGTGCTCGCCAACGGCTATGGCAATGTCCTGATCGAGATCAACAACGAGTGTGACATCCATTACGACCACGCGATCTTGCAGGCGCATCGCGTGCATGAGGTCGTCCAGCGAGCCAAGGCGTTCACGCGCGACGGGCGGCGGCTGCTGGTCGGCACGAGCTTCTGCGGCGGGCAGATCCCGACGGATGCGGTGGTGGCCGCGTCCGATTTCGTCCTGCTGCACGGCAACGGGGTCAGCAACCCGTCTCGGATCAGCGCGATGGTGCAGCAGGTCCGGTCCCTGCCGAGCTACACGGCCAAGCCGATCCTCTTCAACGAGGACGACCATTTCAACTTCGACCGCGTCAACAACAACATGGTGGCCGCGCTGTCGAGCTATGCGTCGTGGGGCTTCTTCGACCCGGGTCAGAACAACTATCAGGACGGCTACCAATCCGTCCCCGTCAACTGGGGGATCAACACGTCCACCAAGCGGGCCTTCTTCGACATGCTCTACAACGTGACGACGGGGCAGTCGATCGCGGGCGCCTTCGTACCGACCTCGGCCGGGGCGTGCGGGGCGGGCTTGGCGAGCGTTGTCCTGCTGGTGTGGTCGCTACAGATCTCGCGCTCGAGGCCAACCTACCGGAAACGACGCTAGCGCAGCTCAACCTATCAAGCCATCGTCGTTTTCGGTGACGACCTTCCATTCGCTGGGCTCGAGCGGTCATCGGCGTTATCTTCATGAAGCTGCCGGCCGATAAGCCGACGCGGTTGACGTGGCAGGCCCGCGCGCGGCGAGGAGGAGCGCCATAGCCGTGTCATGGGCCTGTGGAAGCGTGCGGGCCGACGCTCGTGGGCCCCGAAGCGATCGAGGACGTCATGCCGACGACGAATCGAATCCTTGGCCTGTTGATGACCGTGATGCCGGTCGTCTCGCCCTGCTGCCCGAATCCGCTGCGGGCGGACGAGAACGGCAAGCCGATCGAGCTGTCCGATCCGATGCGATGGCGGGCACGCCATACGGTGCAGCGCGACGTGCCCGTGCCCTCGCCCAAGCATCCCGGTAACGTCTTCGTCGAAGGCCAGGTCGTGCACGTGCCGGTCCCGAAGGCGGCCTGGGATCAGGCGGACGGCTGGCGCGTGCTGAACGATGCCCTGGTGAAGGTCCGCTTCGGCGGCCTGCGGCGGGGAGCGAACCGGACGACACCGCGCGTGGCCGTCGGCCGGCTCGGCATCGGGTGGTATCGTCTTGAGTTCGTCGACGAGCAGGACCGGGTGGTGGCCTGGACGACGGCCGCGGTGCTTGCCAGGTTGAACGTGCCCACGCCGCAGGACTCGCCCATCGGCGTGATGTCGGGCATCTCGCTGTTCTCCGACAACCACCTCGAGACGATGGCGGGCTTTTCGAGCCTGGCGACCCTGGCGGGTGTGAGTTGGGTCCGTGACCTGACCCTGTGGCGGGACATGCACCTGGCGCCCGATCGGTTCAGCGAGCCGACGACGGTGTGGGATCGTGCCGCGGCCGTGCAATCGGCGCACGGGTTGAGGATCCTCGGCGCGTTCCACGGCCACGTGCCGGCCTGGGCGGTCTCGGAGCCTTCGCGGCGCGGCCGAACGCCTCGCGACCCACGGCACACGTTCCGCTTCTGTCGTGAGATGGCCAAGCGGTTTCGCGGCCGGTTCCAGGCCTGGGAGCCCTGGAACGAGGGCAACGCCCACAACTTCGGCGGGCATACGATCGATGAGCTGTGTACGCATCAGAAGGCGGCTTATCTGGGATTCAAGGCGACCGACCCGAACGTCACGGTTTGCTGGGCGCCGCTGGGGGGCATCAACACGCCGGATCTGGTTCGGGGCATCCTGCTGAACGAGACATGGCCCTACTACGACGTGTATTCGATCCACGCGTACGACTGGCCACACGCATACGAGGAGCTCTGGGCGCCGGCCCGCGAGGCGGCCTGCGGCCGGCCCATCTGGATGAGCGAATGCGATCGCGGCATGAAGGCCGATCCCGATTCGCCCCATCGCGACTACGCGCATGCGTTCGCACTCCGTAAGGCGGAGTTCATGGCCCAGTCGTACGCGTGCAGCCTGGCGGCGGGCGTGACACGCCACGCGCACTTCATCCTGTCGAACTACACGGAGAAGGACGGCTCGATCCAGTTCGGATTGCTGCGTCACGACCAGACGCCGCGGCTCAGTTACGTCGCCCTGGCGGCGGTCGGGCGGATGTTGGCCGGCGCGCGGTGCCTGGGCCGGTGGCGCGTGCCGAGCGAGCCGGATGCCCACGTCGTGGCGTTTCGCTCGCGGCCGGACGGCGTCGAGCGCAACGTCCTGGTCGCATGGATCGAGCGCAAGGTCGACTGGCCCGAGCGCGGCAAGGCCGAGGCGAGCTGGTCGTTGCCGTTCGAGCCCTCCGTGTTGCAGGTCTACGATTACCTGGGCAGGCCTCTGGGCCAACGGCTGCCGGACAAGCTGCGCTCCTCGCCGGTGTTCGTTATCTTGCCGGTCGGCCAGGCTGAGCGGCTGGTCCTGGAGTCGCCGACGCTGGCCCCGTGGCGCGGCGGCAAGCCAAGCCCGGTGGTGCTGCAGCTTCGCATGCCGAGGCATGCCACCATCCGGCGCCAACCGGCGTGGACGCAGGAGCACGACCGCACCGCGCCCCCGGGACAGCGCACGCCGATCACACTCTGCGCCTACAACCTGAGCGATCGATCCGTCGAAGGGAGCGTGCGTGTGGCAAGGCTGCCCGACGGGTGGGCGTTGGAGCCGTCGCAGTGGCGGGTGGAGCTGACCGCAATGGATTGCGATGAGGTCCGAACGACGCTGTCGTTACCGCCGGGGCCGGCCGATCCGGAGACGGGACTGAACAACTGGGTGCAGCTTCGGGGCGACTTCGGTGCCTCCGGGCGGGCGGTGCTGGCGTTTCGCGTATTGCCCCGAGCGACGGAGTGATCAATCGGTGGGCAGGGCGTAGCCGATGTCGGCCGTCAGCGCGATCCGGCTCCGTACGAAGCTGCCCGTGCCGCGGCCGATGACCTTCCCGCGATCGTCGGTCACCACCGCCTCGGCCACGTACAAGGCGGGGCTGGCCTGAACCACCGTACCCACCGATCGCATCGAACCCTCGCGGATGGGTCGCATCAGGTGGACGTTGAACTGGGCCGTCAGCACGAAGACATCCTCGACGAGCGAATTCACCGCAAAGAAGGCCGCGTCGTCCATGACCTTGAAGTAGACCGATCCGTGCGCCGCGCCGGCTGCGTGGTGCAGGTTCGGCCTGACGGGTAGGATCAGCTCGGCGCGACCCCGCTCGATGTGCAGCCGGGGCTGGTAGTACGCGTTGCACGGCGCGTTGTGATACAGGTTCTCGAGCTTGCAGTAATGGTCGTCACTCATGACGGCCCGGGCTCCGATGAGATGCCTATTTGATCTCGGCGGCGCGTTCAGGCTCGCGCGGCTCGAGGCCCGCCTTCCGCTGCCGGCACGATGAATACGCTGTCGCCGTCCTCCACCCGGCAGACGAAGGCCAGCCGCTTGCCGTCGGGCGACCAGGCGGGTGTCGCGTCGCACCGTCCGCGGCCGATTTATCGGACCTCGCCGGTCGCGAGGTCTAGCACAGACAGGCAGAGGTCGTCCTGCTCGCTGCCGGCCACGAACGCGATCCGGCCGTTAGAGTCTGGCGTGCCGGTGGCGGGGCCGGCGACGATCATCACGATGAGCAGGGCCTTGTCGAGCATGCCTGCATGGTAGCAGAGGCCTCCGCCGGTCGACAGGACACGGGAGGTAGGGGCGATCGGCCCGCAGGTCGGAAGCGACCATTCATCGAGGCTTTCAGCACGTCGTCTTGCACGTCTTCGTGGGTGGCCCGGACCGCCATCGTGTCGTCTTCCAGCCCCGTCAGAGCGACGCTGGGTGTGGTGGGAACGCCCTAAGCCACCGCGATCGAATGGTGGGACGGGTTGCTGAGGTCATCGCGATATTCGCGAAGGACCTTTCTCGTGCGCGCGGTCGGCACGGCGGTCTGTTGCCGAGCATGATGATGACTTGATCCACCGCGAGGGGGTTTGCAGCGCAACCTCTGCCGTACGGATTCAGACCAGGATCCAACGGAACAGGACCTGACCCAAGAGGTTCGCATAGAGCCCCGCCATCACGTCGTCCAACAGGATCCCCCAGCCAAACGGAAGCCGTTCGAGCTGACGGGCCGGGGGCGGCTTGATGATGTCGAAGACGCGGAAGAGGATGAACTGGCACGCCACCACCATGGCCATCGCCTGCGGGTCGGCCATGGGCAGCCACAAGAGGGCGACCCATTGACCGGCCACCTCGTCCAGCACGAACTCCTTGGGATCTTCGGCTCCGAACCGCGCGACCGACCAGGGCCCGAGCGCAACCGAGAGGATGCAGGCCGCCACCGCCATCCCAAGAAGAACCGGGTCTCTCCAGCCGTCCTGGCCGGCGAGCCACCAGAGTGGCAGGAAGGCAAGGACAGCCCCGGCCGAGCCCCAGGTGCCCGAGGCGACGGGGAGGAAGCCGGTGCCAAAGAAGGTGATGATGAGCGTTCTCACGCGGTTGTTGGCTCCTCGGGTTCGGCAGGTTCCGGGCCGAGACGTGTCGGGACCGCCCCTAGCCGGCGACGTCCGATAACGCACGTGTCTCTCCGTCCGATCGGCCCCAGAGTATACCGGGCGGAGGGCGGCTCGCGTAGGTGTTGTACCGGGTGCATGACACCTGAGGCGGGAGGTCGACGTCGAACCGCTGCTCTGGAGCGACGCGACGCCGCCTTGGCAGGGTAGGCAGACGGCACCCCTGGTCATCGGCCGCCAACCAACGAACAGCCCCGTAAGGGGCAACGGAAGATCTCTCAGGGCCTGTGTCGCCCCTTCAGGTCAGACCTAACCCAGCGACGTGAAGGAGGACCCCGCCATAGCGGTCATGCACCCTGTTGTACCCGCGTATGGGCGACGCGTTGAGCCCACAGGTTCTGAGGGTGTAGGGGGGCGAGAGGCTCGGTCGTCCCGAAGGCCTCGTCGTCCATGCATTCCCGTAGGGGTTCCGCCGCCGCAGCGGATGGCACGATGGCCCGCAGAATGCATCATCGCCTGGTCAGGTGCCTGGTCGGGGCCACCCCGTGACGCTTTCCCCATCCACCCCTGGTCTTACCGGACGTGGCACTGGGTCCGGCGAAGATTTACCTCCAGTTCTGCCATAAGAATCCGATAAGCGTACGGGGACTTACCCCCTGTATCTGCGCGGTTTGGACTAAGGGAGAGTGCCGATCCGAGGCCCCCGGCGTGGCGGCCTGTCGGCCTGCGTGGCAAGAGCTGCTTGATGGTCTCACCCGGAACACCCCAGCCAGAGGACGTTCGCCGGAGAGCCGGGCATCGGATCGTTCCGGTCGCGGCGGTGCTCGTAGGCGTCGCGGCCTCGTGCGCGGCGTACCGGTCGGTCCACGAGCTGGAGCGTAAGCGGGTTCTGGCGCGATTTGAACTGGCCGCCAACAACAGCCTGTCCGTGCTGCGGACGGCGGTCGAGGACAACGTCCTTTCGCTGACCTCGATTCGAGGCTTCGCCCAGGAGGCCCGGCCATTGACGGACGAGGCCTTCGGGGACTTCGTCCGGCCCTTCTTCGGCTACCTCGGCGGTCTGCGCGCGCTGGGGTGGATGCCGGCGGAGGGGCTCGATGACGGCGAGGGGGCCGCAGCGGACGCCGCGCGCTGTCGCGTCGAGCTCGTCGAACCGCTAGCAGGGAACGAAGTGCTGCTCGGATGCGACCTATCGTTGGACCCCGTCTTGCACGAGGCCCTCCTGCAGGCGCGCGACAGCGGCGAGGCAGCGATGACGGGCAAGTTGAGGCTTCGAGACCACGCCAAGGAGTTCGGCTTCTGGATCGTGCTGCCCATCTACCAGGACAATGTGGTCCGCGAGACCCCGCGGCAGCGCCGTCGCGCCCTGGTGGGTTTCGTCTTCGGGGAGTTCGATTACCGCGGTTTCGTCGAGGACTCGCTCCGACGGCTTCCACCCCAGGGCATCGATCTGTGGCTCAGGGATCCGGTCGGCGAGCCGGGCTCCCAGTCCCTGTATGTGCATGCCTCTCGGGTGCGAACCCAGTCGATCGACAGCGACCGATTGCTGGCTCAGCTCGAGCACCCCGGGCTGGTCAAGACGCAGGCCCTCGCCATGCCCGGTCGGTCTTGGCAGGTCCAGGCCTCTCCTTCGCCGAACTCCCTGGCTCAATGGTCCACCGAATGGGTCAGCCGATCCGTGCTGGTCGTCGGTCTGTTCTTGACGCTGGCGGTGGGTGGTTGTCTCGAGGTCACCCACGGCCGGGCGGCTCGGATCGAGCGACTGGTCCAGGCCAGGACCGCCGAGTTGAAGACCAGCGAGGCGACGGCGCGTGCCCTGCTCGATGCGACGGACGCAGCGGCCTACCTGCTCGATCTTGAGGGCAACGTGCTGGCGGTGAACGAGCTGGGGCGCCAGAGTCTCACGGACGATGTCCAGGAGGTCGTGGGCGCGCCGTTGCGCCGGTGGCTCAGTCCGTCCCGGGCCCTGTGCGTGCAAGACCTGCTAGGGCGGGCCCTGGCGGTGGACGTCCCGGTGACCATCGAGCGTAAGGAAGGTCGCTCATTCTTCAAGTACCGCTGCCTGCCGATCCACCACGCCGGCGGAAAGGTCTGGCGGTTTGCCCTCTTCATCAGCGACACGACCGAGCGTCATCGGCGGGAGGAGACCGTCCGTCGCCACCGCGACGAGCTGGCCCGGGCCTCACGGCTGAGCACCATCGGCGAGATGGCCACGGGGCTGGCCCACGAGCTCAACCAACCGTTGGGGGCGATATGCGCCAACGTCGATGCATGCAAGCGTCTGGTGGTTGCCCGTCAGCAGACTGAGCTGGAGGAGGCCGTCGAGGACATCGCTTCGCAAGCCGAACGGGCCGCCGCAATCGTCCAGCGCGTCCGACAGTTCATCGGCCATCAGCCCATTCAGATGACATGCGTTGACGTCAACGAGGTCATTCGCGACTCGGTGGGACTGTCGTTGCCAGGGCCGAGCAAATCGGAGGTGCATATCGACCTTGATCTGGCCGACGAGCTGCCCGCGGTTACCGGTGATGCCATTCAGCTCCAACAGGTTATGGTCAACCTGATCCGAAACGCGTTCGAGGCCATGAGCGGCTACGCGAAGGACTGTCGCCGTCTGGCCATCCAATCACGCATGAGGGACGAGTCGCTGGCGGGCGTCTCGGTAACCGATTCCGGCCCGGGGCTCGACCCGCTCGTGGCCGAGCGTATCTTCGACCCGTTCTTCACCACCAAGTCCGACGGCATGGGCATGGGACTGGCCATCAGCCGGTCCATCATACGCCACCATCGAGGGGATCTCTGGGCGGAGGCAGAGGGAGAGGGGGGCACCACGTTCACCTTTACGCTGCCGTGTCAGACAGGAGAATCCCATGAGCTACGGCGAGCCTACAGTGTTCATCGTGGATGACGACGCAGGGATGCGGACGGCCCTGGTGCGACTGCTCAAGTCGGTTGAGATGCAGGCCGAGGTCTATGCCTCGGCCGAGGAGTTCCTTGACGGCTTCGATCCGTCGCGAACCGGCTGCCTGCTCCTCGATGTGCGCATGCCGGGCATGGATGGGCTCGCGCTTCAACAGCGTCTCAAGGACGACGGCAACAACCTGCCGATCGTCTTCCTGACGGGCCACGCCGACGTACCGATGGCCGTGCAGGCCATGGAGGCGGGCGCCGTCGGCTTCATCGAGAAACCCTTCCGAGAGCAGGTCCTGCTCGACGCGGTTCGTCGCGCGCTCGAGAAAGGGGAGCAGGTCCGCAGGTCCCGAGAGCAGATCGAAATGACCCGCGGGCTCCTGGCCACGCTGACCGCGCGCGAGCGCGAGGTGTTGGACCTGGTCATGCAAGGCAAGCCGAGCAAGGAGATCGGCCAGCAACTGAACCTCAGTCACAAGACGGTCGATTTCCATCGCTCCCGCCTGATGGAGAAGCTCCAAGTCGCAAACGTCGTCTCGCTCGTTCGCAAGGTCATGGCCGCGGAAGCCGGCACGAACGGTCCGCCGGACGACTCGAACGGCGACGACTGACCCGGGGTCCCACCCTATCTTCTCACGCATGATGGATGCCCGGCCGGGCGGACTGGGGCCCGCTGCGGCGACCGACGTCTTGTTCCGACCGGCATCGTGACCTACCATCGCCATCCTGCCGGGCTTCGCGTCGCACGAAGCTCGATGCGGCCCGGCGTCCACGTTTCCTCCCTTGATCGAGGTGTTGACATGAGCACGAGCTTCCGACGTCGCCTGCCGTGCGGTTTGGCCTGCGGGATCTTCGCCGCGGCGCTGGCGGCCGGCGGTCATCGCGCTGCCGCCGAGGCGCGACGTTCGCTGATGATCGCGGACAAGCCGTTGATCGTCTGGGACTCGCCGCATCCCAAGAGGGTCTGCCCGCGCAGTCCGGGCCTCTGTCGATTGGATGACGGGCGGTTGATCATGACCATGGAGTATAGCCAGGCCGGTTCACGCTTCATGCCCGGCACGAAGCGGACGCCGGACGGCAAGTGGTATCGCGGACGCGTCCTCGTCTCGGACGACGGCGGGCGGACCGTTCGCGAGACGGCCTCGTTTCCCCTCTACCAGGGCCGGCCCTTCGTGGCCGGCGATCGGGTGTACTACCTCGGCCACTACGGCGACTTGGGCATCATGGTCTCGGAGGACCGCGGCGAGACGTGGAGCGAGGTGAGCTGGTTGACCAAGGGGCAGGACTGGCACCAGGCGCCCTGCAACGTGCGTTACGCCCACGGTCGCGTCTACCTGGTCATGGAGCGCCACACCGTCCCCCTGCGGAAGTACTGGCCGGTGTTTAGCATCGCGCCGGTCGTGCTGGCGGCGCCCGTGGACGCCGACCTGATCAAGCGGTCGTCGTGGACGTTCTCGAACGAGCTGCCCTACTACAAGATGGTCGATCGGGTGGGCGGCGTGTCCGGCATCGGCGTGCCGTTCTACCACATCGGACCGACAGTCGAGGGCAAGACCGGGCTCGGCGTGGATGCCAGACCCATGGCGCCCGCCGGGTGGCTCGAGACCAACATCGTGACCTTCCCCGACCCGGACAACCTGTGGCACGACCCGACGGATCGAACGATGTACCTCTGGATGCGGGCGCACACGGGCACGACGAACCTGGCCTGCATCGCCAAGGCGGTCGAGGCCCCCGACGGGACGATCACCGTCCAGCCGGCCACAGCGCCGTCGGGCAAGCCGATGCTCTACGTGCCGTGCCCGGGGGGGCAGATGAAGTTCCATATCCTGTACGACAAGGTGACCAAGCTCTTCTGGTTGGCGTCGAGCCAGTCGACGGATTCGATGACGCGGCCCGACCGTCTGCCGAGAAGCCGCTACTACCTTCCGGACAACGAGCGCCATCGCCTCGTCTTGCACTTCTCGCGCAACTGTATCGATTGGTGCTTCGCCGGCGTGATCGACAAGACGGACGACCCGCGCCAGTCCCGCAACTACCCGGCGATGGCGTTCGATGGGGACGACCTCCTCGTGGTGGCCCGTTCCGGCGACGAGAGGGCTAAGAACGCCCACGACGGGAACATCATGACGCTGCACCGCATCCGCGACTTCCGTAACCTGGTGTATTGAGCACGTCGCCCAGGCGGCGTGTGTTGCAGAAAGCCGCAGCGCGACGTCTGAAGGGCGCCAGGCCGGTCGCTGCATGCCGTTACGAATCCCCGCCGACGGGACGACCGAAGGCCGATTCGTGGACGACGTTGCCCGCCACGTCGTGATGGCGAAAGGCGATGCGGCTGGTGGTGCCCTCGCGCCAGCATTGGACGGCCAGGAACCCACCCTTGACGCGGACCCACGTGTATTGATCGATGCGGTCCTTGGGCACGCCGCCGGCATGCTCGTCGCTGGCCGGTCCGCAGGAGAACTCCCGCACGCCCGTCTTCGGATCGACCGACTCGTACTGCCAGTGGCGGTCGCCGCAGACCACGAACAGGTTTTTGGAGGCCTGTCGCTGGATCCATGTGCGGATCTCGTTGCCCTCGTGGGCGAAGGCCCGGTTGGCGTGGTTGTCGGCCTTGCGCGGGCGGTCGGGACCCACGATTGGCGTCGGCGTGAGCAGGACCTTCCAGTCGGCATCGCTGGCCAGGATGGTTCGTTTCAGCCAGGCCTTCTGCTCGGGGCCCCAGATGGTCTTGTCCGGGCCGTCGGGCTTGGTGTTGGGCGACCGAACGTCGCGCCCCTCGACCAGCCAGACCGCAAGGCCCTTGCCCCAGCGATAGGTGCGGTAGGTGCGCGGTCCCATGGGCACCTGTTCGCGGAAGATCTGTTGGCCTCGCTCGAAGGTCATGGGTTTCATCTTGAGCGCCTTGCCCGTCTTCATGCCGGGCCAGCAGTCGTTGCACAGCGTGTCGTGATCGTCCTTCATCCAGTAGCCGGGCACGCGTCGATGGAAGTCGATCACGCGCGGCATGCCGTAAATGCGATGCCAGTGATAGCGGGCGACGGCGGGCGTGTTGGCCAGCGGGGCCTCGCTGTCGTAGTAGACGGTGTCGCCGGTGGGGACGATGAAGTCCGGCTCGAGCTTGGCCATCGAGGGGTAGATCCGAAAACCGTCCGGGTGGTCGACGTCCTTGTAGGCCATGCCGGTGATGACGGTGAACGTGACGTTGCCGTAGGCGTCCGGAGGCGGTGCGGTCTTGAAGGACCCGCTGAGTGGCGCGTGTTTGACGCTGCGGTCCGGGCCGGCCGTATCGGCGGAGAAGTAATACGTGGTGGCCGGCCGAAGCGAGGTCAGGGCAAACTGGTGCGAGAAATCGGTCTCTTCGGTGACGCGAACCCAGTCGGTGGCCTTGGCATCGGACAGGTCCGGCTTCGTGCCGTAACGGATGCGCGCCTTGCCAACCGTGCCCGGACACGCATGCATGAGCTGGCGTACGGCGACGTCCCCCGGCAGCGGGCCCTTGGCGCGGCCTCTGTGGACGGCGCCTTCGGCGTTCCGGGCCATGGACTCCGTAACGCGGACCCAGACGATGGCCGAGTCGTGCGAGACCTCGCCGACCTTGACGCCGGTGGCCTGATGGGTGGTGACGATCGGCCCGAAGGAGAGGCACGCCGCCAAGACGAGGTGTGCGCTAAGGATTGCCATGCTGCACCGTCCTTTCCTGCGGGCTATCCTAAACGATCCTGCCGTCTCGCGTCAGCTTCTCGCGTCGGAGACGACCGGCGCGACCGAACCGGCGGCTGGACATCGTGCCGATGCGTCGGTTTAATACGCTCGGGCCTTCGATGCCCGCAAGAGGCTCCATCGTGACCGACAAGCGAGGCGATCCATGGCGGTGATGGTCGGACTTGGTGAGGTGCTCTGGGACATCTTCCCCAGCGGTGAGAAGCTGCTGGGCGGTGCGCCGGCGAATTTCGCCTTTCACGCACACCAGCTTGGGGACCAAGGGGTGGTGGTCAGCCGGGTCGGCGAGGACGAGCTGGGACAGGAGATCCTTGCCGAGCTGGAGCGGCGGGGGCTGCGGACGGATATGATCCAAACCGACGGCGCGGCTCCCACGGGCACCGTACACGTTACGGAGAATGCCGACGGCTCGCACGGCTTTCTGATCACGCCGAACGTGGCATGGGATCGTCTGGTCGCGTCGCGATCGCTGACGCAGTTGATGGCCGGGGCCGACGTGGTCTGCTTCGGCACGCTCGCGCAGCGGACCGAGGCGAACCACGCGACGATCCAGATGCTCTTGGGGCACGCGCCGGGCACCAAGCTGTTCGACATCAACTTCCGGCAGGACTACTGGTCGTCGGACGTCATCGTCGAGGGCCTCAAGGCGTGTCAGATCGTCAAGTTCAGCGAAGAGGAGTTGGACGTGCTGCGCGGTCTCAAGCTCGTACCCCATGAGACCAACGCCCGCGCGTGGTGCCGCGCCCTGCTGCGCCGGTATGACATCGACCTGGCCGCGGTCACTCGCGGGGCCGACGGGGCGATGCTGCTGACGCGGACCGACTGCGTCGAAGAGCCGGGCATCAAGGTGGACGTCGCCGACAGCGTCGGATGCGGGGATGCCTTCTCCGCGGCGATGGCCCACGGCTGGCAGGCGAGCATGAACCTGCAGGAGTTGGCCGAACTCGCCAATCGCGTCGGGGCCTACGTGGCCTCCCAGTCCGGTGCCATGCCCGCTCTGCCGCAAGAGTTCCGGGAGGTGTAGGAGGACAGGATGTCCGCCAAGCGACTGAAGGAAAACCTCTACCACGTCCTTGACCGGGTCGGCGAGGCGGCCGCTCGGACCGCCCGACGTTCGGATACCATCACGACCATCGCCGTGACCAAGACCGTCGGCACGGACACGATCCGTAAATTGCTGGATCTGGGCCATCGCGACCTCGGTGAGAACCGCGTGCAGCAACTGGCCAAGCGGGCCGCGGAGCTCGGCAGCAGCACGCAACCGGAGGAGGGTCAAGCCGCGGACGATCTGCCCCGTTGGCACATGATCGGACACCTCCAGCGCAACAAGGTCAAGCAGGTCCTGCCGCACGCCCACTGGCTGCACAGCCTCGATAGCCTGAGACTGGCCGAGGAGCTCAATCTGCAAGCGGCCAAGCTGAACGTGACCGTCGACGCCATGCTCCAGGTCAACGCCAGCGGCGAGAAGAGCAAGAGCGGCGTGGCCGTCGGGGCCGCGACCCATCTGGTCGAGCAGATCGAGACCTTGTCACACGTCCGCGTCATCGGGCTGATGACCATGGCGCCGCTGGTCGACGATCCGGAAGAGGTCCGGCCCGTCTTCACCCGCACGCGAGAGCTGTTCGAGGAGATCGCCGGCGAGAAGCTGGCGGGGCCGCACTTCAGGCACCTTTCGATGGGCATGAGCCAGGACTACTACGTCGCCATCGAGGAAGGGGCGACCACGGTCCGCATCGGCTCGGCGCTCTTTGATGGCGTGGAGTAGCCGCCGGCAACTCGTCGTTTCCCAAGATGCCCAGCGTATCCCCGGAGCCACGGCACCCCTGTCGCGCGCCGGCACGAGGCCGCGCATGGCGCCCGCGCGTGCTCGGGTCGCCGTCAGGGCTCGGTGATGTACAGGTGGTAGGTCTGGGTCTGGCTCGGCAGCTTCGCCTTGATCTGCAAGGGCCGGCCCGCGACCAGCGTCGCCTCCGTGGCCTTGTTCGCGTCACGCCGCCGTCCTGATCCGTCCTCGTACTGCCAAGAGAGCCGCAGCGGCGCGTCCGGACCGTGGCCCAAGAGCGTCAGCTCCACCGCGAGTCGTCCGTCCCCATCGCGTGAGGCGGTTTCGTCCAAGACCGTCACGCGACCGGCGGCGAGGCTCCGCTCAAGGTGCACCCGGCCGCGCGGGTAGCGGATGACGTGGTAGGTGATCGGTTTGGGTTGCGGACCGGGACCGAACAGGCCGGCCGGTCGTGTCGTGGCGGGGAGAGGGCCCTTGGCGGTTGTCTTGCGCGTCGGCTTGCGCCCCAGGGGCACGATGGATTCGATGACGGTCGCCCGCGTGCCGGGTCTCAGGACGCTCCAGGTCATGGCCAGGACGGGTTGAGCCATCGGCCCCTGCGCCGGAGCGAGCGAGAGCTCTGTCGCGTAGTGGCATCCGACCTCCCCGGGCGCGGCGATGCGGACCTTCGCGCCGGTCCGCAGGTTGATCGCGCGGACCATGTCGCGGATGAGGCGGTCGGGGTGCCTGATGTGTTCCCCCGAGGGGTTGTGCCACTCGGGGTAGGCCAGCTTGATCGGTGCATCGGCCTTGTCGACGACGGGCCAGCGGCGGAGGGCATCGGCGAACTGCGAGACGCAGTTGTCGAAGTCGATGGGGTCCAAAGTGCTGGAGTGGCGCTGCCGTCCCGGGTCCAGGCCCGGTCGCCCAGGATCGTCGCAGCCGCCGCCGAGGAGAAGGAGGCCCCAGATCAAGGCGATCGTCGTCGCAATCGGGCCGCATCGGCTGCTGCAAGCTTTCATGATACAACGAGTTCTTCGCATCACCTGGCCATCATCCCCGAGGCGCCCTATGATTCAATAGGGCGAGCCATTGCCCGCGTGTTGAGGAACCCAAGCACTTGGAGTCATCTATGACAACGTTGCGCCACCGCAACGGATTCACGCTGATCGAGCTGCTGACGGTCGTGGCGATCATCAGCCTGCTCATCTCGATCCTCACGCCGTCGCTGTCGCGTGCGCGCGAGCAAGCCAAGGCCGCCGCGTGCGGAGCGAGGATGCACGAGTATGGTATCGCATTCAACGTCTATGCCAACAACTCCGACAGCCAGCTACCCGTGGCCGAGTACGATCCCGACGGCGACGCCGAGAAGTTCGGCTGGGCCGAGCTGATCGTGGCCCAGAACTACAACTACACCCCGAAGGGCGATCCGAACAAGCCGTTTCCGGCGCTCCGCAACACGGACAACGTCGGGCGGTTTTTCTTCCACTACCTGAACTGCCCGTCTCTCGGCAAGGAGGCCGACCACACAGGCCACTACCGTGTCTATCTTCCGGCCTGGGCGTACGGGTCGTTCACGAGGGACGGCGAGCGAAAGATCGTGGCCGGCGCGAATCCGAAGAAGACCTGTGCGCTGGAACGTATCCCCTTGACTCTGCCGCTTTTGGGCGATGCGCGGCGTAAGGTCACCGGCGAGGCCAGCAGCTATATTGCCGGCGGAGAGGCCGCCCCGGGTGCCCCGGGCGTGGCGACCTTTGACGACCGCCACTACGGCCGGGTCAACCTGCTCTATCCCGACGGGCACACCAATCTGGTGCCCTTCGACCCCAACAACCCGAGCAACTTCTTCGTCAAGCTGAACGAGGACTGGGATATGAACGGCGTGGACGAGGAGGTCTCGCCTGCGGAGCCCCGTCCATAACCAGGATCCCTAGCGAAATACGGCGATCCGGTGGTCAACGCCCGCCGGGGCGACTATCATAGAGTGTCGGTGGCGGACCTCATGTCCCGATGATCCTGGGCGGATGACGCATATTCGGATGCTGTTGTCTGCATTGGGTTTCGGCGCTGATGTTGGCGCGAGAGACAGCGGTTGCTGTTCGCACTCAGCTAGCGCGACCGCCTGCAGGCCGCCGACGAGCAGGGCGGTGTTGAGCGGTGTTGGGGCCCGGTTCGGGCTTGGGCCGTCGATCGGGGCGGCCGGCCGGGCGGACGACCGCGATGCGCACAATCCGGAGCCTTCCCGTGGTGCCAGCAAAGGTCGTGTTCGTTTCGGGTCCGGTTGGCGCGGGCAAGACGCGCCTGGTCCACCTGATGGCCGACGAGGCCATGCACACCCGGCCGCACCACATTCGGCTCGTCCGGCGGTCGCCGGTCGGGCAACCCACTCTCGAGCTCGTTCAGCCCCCCCATGAGGTGAACCTGGCCAGCTCGCGTCGCATCGACTACGACCCCGATCGGTCTTTCGAAATCCTCAACGACGCCATCCAGTCGCTGCCGAGTGCCGGCCCGCTCAACGTCGTCATCGTTGAGGGCGACGGCGATCCGTGCTTGCGTTGGGCCTACCCCTACGATCGGCGGATCTTCGTAATGCCCGCGCCCGACGACGTCTACGACGTGTTTCGAACACCCGAGCAGGCGGCCGCCGCGCTGAAGAAGGTGATGGAGGACACGGCCTCGTTCGCCACGGAGATCTTCGGGCTGTTCGACGAGAAGCAGGTCGAGCAGGAGACGGGCCTGATGCTGGACAGCGGATCGAGCTGGACCTGGGACCACGCGGCCGCCCACGCGGTCGAGGTCAACGAGGCCGACCTCCGCAAGTTTATCGACACGCCGCTGGGCATGGAGATCGCCTCGCGGATCCAGCTTCAGCCTGAGTACCACGGCCTGGTCGAGAGCGACGTGATCGTGATCAACATGGCCGTCGGGGCGGCCGATGCGGTGGATGAGGTCAGCCGCCGACTCGAGCTGCTGCTGAGCCGCATCCGCAGCCAGGCCCAGAACGACGGGCTGCTGTTCTGCTGCGATCCCTGCGAGCGTGAGGATCCCCGCCGCATCCGACTGTTCGAGAAGCTCTGCCTGATGCATCACGCGCTGGCGTCCTAAAGAGAATAGGGCAATCAGAAGAGGGTTGGCGACGCAGTTCCTCCCCTTGCCCTAGCGAAGCCCTCGATTAGATCTGTACGGTCCTGCCCGGCCGCGCCGAGGCCGGGCTAGCTGAGGGGTTGCGTCTGCCTGTCTCGCCCCCGTCCCTCTGCTCGCCCACATCCTGGCTGATGAACCCGACGTGGTAAACACTCATACCTATGAGGGTACATTGCATCTCGCTGTTTCTGAGGAGGATGACCCATGGAGAGTGATCGCGGCGTCTTCGAGTTGCTGTTCGACTTCGGTTTCAGCGAGTTCATCACGAAGCGGTTGATGAAGTACGTGTACGCATGGGGGATTGTGGGCAGCCTGGTCGCACTCGTCTTGTTCATCCTCAGCAGTGCAGGGCAAGGCTCGACGATTGGGTGCGTCACGGCCGTGCTGGCGGTGCTGGTGTTCGTCGTTTGGGTTATCTGGCTCAGGATCTCGCTGGAGATGGTGCTGGTGATCTTCCGCATCGAGGAGAATACGCGTTCGTTGCGCGAGGACTACCGTGGACGAGGCCAGGACGCCGGGCCGGACGTCGCATCCCGCGAGATATAGGCGACCTTCATAGCAGAGACTCCAGTGTGGCACGGCCGGGGGCGGCCGTGAATGATGGATTGGCCCAGCCGAGGGCGCTTCGGCCACACCCGCCCAAGCCATCCACCTTGTCGGCCGTTCGTGCAAGCAACTTGGTGCGGGAGTAATCTTTGGGAAATACAGTTTGCCTGCCGTCGCGAGGTTCAGGACGGCTTCTTCATCGCTTTGCTCATCGCCCCGACGATCGATTCGTTCAGGACGATGATGTCCTCGGGCGGCAGCAGGTTAACGACGCTGCTATCGAAGAGGAAGACCGCGTTGGGTGGGAAGTCGTCATCGCCGGCGTACCACACCAGTCGGACCTGCACGCGCGGCAGGGCGTCGAAGCGGACGTTGAGGTCGCCCTCGCCATCGCAGGGCTTGCCTCCAACGGCCTCGGCCCCGCGCCGGAGCAGGTCGGCGCTGCGGCCTACCGTGAAGCACAACCGCTTGATGACCCGACCGTCGTACACGCCCTGGTAGCCCCGGGTTTCGGGGATGTCGGCGAAGACCATCTCCTGGCCGGTCGGCTCGGCCGGGGTCGGTGCGCAGAGATAGTGCACGATGAAGACCTGCCACCGCATGTCGACGGCACCGCCGTCGGCAAAGGTCATCGTGCCGGCATCGACATCGACCAGCACCTCTCGGCCGAAGACGGTCAGGCGAAGTCGGCCCGTCTCGTCGCGCGCGGCGCCGAGCCAGGCGAGCTGGCCGTCGTCCTGGCCTCGCAAGGCCTCCATGCCGCGCGAGACGGCGATCGTCAGGTTGTTCTGCTCGGGCAGGGGTGGGCGGTTGGGAGAGGTCACAGTGGATCACCCCTCGGGTTGGGCTTCACCGTCGTCCGTGGGGGCGTCTTGCAGTGCCTGAAGCTCCTTCTTCCGCGCTAGCAGTCCGCGCGTTCCTTCGGCCCGGAAGGCAAGCTCCTCCTCGAGCGTCATGCCTTCGATGGCCTGTTGAACCTTGTCGGCGCTACGATGCTTCATCTCAACGCAGTCAGAAGTCTTCCTCGTGTTCGGCATAGTCGATCCTGCCAGGACTGGAGGAGATCTCGCGAAAAAACTCCATGTGCGTTTGGGCATCTCGGCGGGTGAAACGCTCAAGCTCTCACGCTGCGAGGTCTTGCCACGCGCCGAATTCGTGTCCCCCACCGCTGAAGGGCCTGTCGTTTTAATCGGGCTCGCGTCAAAAGCAAAGGAGTTATGATTGAGGCTTCGAACGTAAGTCCTTGTTTTGCGTTCCGAACAGCATCGCTTCCCGATTAGGTCGACACCTCCTGAAGCGATGGGCCACCCCTGCAGTTTCTGGGGAGCAGCAAGCCGAGCACGCCCCGCCATCACTTGTTCTTCAGATACGCCTCGATGTACGAGTCGCAGTAGATCATCTTCTCCATGAGCAGCTCGGCGGTGATGGCCGCGTCCATGAGCTCCTTGTCGCACGGGTCCATGATGGCCGAGTCGAGCCCGCAGGGCACGGCCATGGCGATGTAGGTGCGGTTGATGAGCTCGCGCTCGCGGGCGCCCTGGCTCACGTTGCTCAGACCCAGCACCAGGTGCGGCGGCGGGTCGGACATGATCCGGAGCTGCTCCATGGCCTTCATGACGGCCAGGGGCTGCTTGGGCGCGACGTTGACGGGCTGGATGATCGCGTCGATGAAGATCTTGTCGGGCGTGAGCCCGGCCTCCATGGCCATCGTCAGGATGGTGGCCCCCATCTCGACGCGGGTGTCGACATCGGTAGGGATGCCGCGCTGGTCGATGGTCAGGCCGATCAGGGCGCAGTCGTGTTCGGCGGCCAGCCCGCAGTAGTTGGTCAGGATGTCGGGATCGGCCTTGCTGGAATTGATGATCTTCGGGCCCGCCACTTGCGGGATGACCTCCTTCATGACATCCCACTTGGCGTTGTCGACGGCGATGGGGATGTTGGCGTTGACCTTGCGGATGATCTCGCACATCCAGAGCAGGGCATCGACCTGCTTGCTGGTGGCCGGCCCGACGTTAACGTCCAAGGCGTCGGCCCCGGCGGCGATCTGCTTGTCGGTCCAGTCCTTGACGGGCCCTTCGTCCTTGTCCAGGATCGCTCGCTTGATGTCGTTCCACATCCCGTTGATGCGTTCGCCGATGACGTACATGCCGCTCGCTCCGCTCTACTCTCGGCCCTCGTCCTGCTCGGGGGCAGCCTCGCAATCCGCACCTGACGGGCGACCGCGCTTCCTGGCAGGCCAGGGACGACGCCGGTCGCGCCGTCGGGTGTGCGGTCGACCCGAACGATTTCCGTCTTTAGCTGGAGGCCGACAACCGCTGGATGGTCTTGCGAACCATCTGGATGGCCTCCGGATGTCGCATGACGATCAGGTCGCCACCCGATTGCAGCAGGTCGGTCGCGGTGATTGCCTCCCACATCGGTCCGCGTTTCTCGGCCGGTCCGAGTTCGGGCATTTCGCTTTCGTCGACCTTGCTTTCCTTGGCCCGCCAGGCCTCCATGCCGACGTCCATCAGCACGGGCTGCTGGAGCTGCTTGTCGCCGTTGACGGCCGCCAGGCGCATCCGCTCTTGAATGCTGTAGACGTACTCCATGCCGTAGCCGAGGGCGCCCGTGGTCGGGAAGGCCACGATGTCCTCCAGCGGGAAGCCGGCGTCCGAGGCCAAGATCGTCACCTGCTTGGCGATGTTCACGTCGAGGGGCGACTCGGCCAGCAGCTTGTGCCCGCTGGCCAGGCACGCCGCCACCAGCGTCTGGTAGTTCTTCTCGACGATCGTGCCGAAGAGGCAGTTCTCGCCCTTGGCCGCCTCGGTGCACTT
>CAZUQM010000054.1:0-42532 GCA_964622545.1 uncultured Planctomycetales bacterium
GCGTATCGCTTACCTGATCGGAACCCACAAAAACAAGTGTGGTCGGGTACTAGTCTTGGCCGTGGGATCGGTCATCGGGATGCACGTCGGGAGGCGCTTCATGAACGCTCATCATGCTCTTCAAGGCGGGTCGGTGGTAGGTGTCCTAGCTCTTTGCTTCGCTTCTTGGACGATCGCGGCCGAGACACAGTCTCCCGACCTTGTCCTTCGTCCCATCGACCTGTCGATGGTCCGGCTCACCGACGGGCCCTGCAAGGTCGCCCAGGAGGCCAACCGCGGCTACCTGCATCGGCTCGACGCCGATCGCCTGTTGCGCAACTTTCGTATCACGGCCGGTCTGGACGCGCCGGGCAAGCCGCTCGGCGGCTGGGAGAGCCCGACGTGCGAGGTCCGCGGTCACTTCGTTGGGCATTACCTGACGGCCTGCGCGCTGATGTACAAGAGCACGGGCGACATCAAGCTCAAGGAGCGGGGCGACTCTATGGTGGCCGAGTTCGCCAAGTGTCAGCGGGCGTTGGGTGGCGACTACCTGTCGGCCTATCCGGAGCACTTCTGGGACCGGCTCGAAGCCATGAGGAAGCCGCCGTGGGCGCCGTACTACACGATCCACAAGATCATGGCCGGTTTGGTCGACATGCATCGGCTGGCCGGCAACGAGCAGGCGCTCGAGGTCGTGTGCGGTATGGCCAGGTATTTCAAGCGTCGCATCGACAAGCTTCCGCTTCAGCAATGGGATCGCATCCTGACCGTCGAGTTCGGCGGCATGAGCGAGGTTCTGCACGACCTGTACGGCATCACGGGCGACCCGAACCACCTCGCGCTGGCCCACAAGTTCGACCAGGGGGCCTTCCTCGGCCCGCTGGCGCTGGAGTGGGACAACCTGAGCGGCCTGCACGCCAACACACAGATCCCGAAGATCTGCGGGGCCTGTCGCCGCTATGAGCTGCTCGGCGATCAGCGTTACCGCGACCTGACCGAGTTCTTCTATGACCGCGTTGTGGGCGCGCGATCGTACTGCACCGGCGGCAGCAACCGCGACGAGCACTGGCCCGAGCCGAACAAGCTGGCCGACACACTCGGCTCGACCAACCAGGAATGCTGCACGACGTACAACATGCTCAAGGTCGCGCGGTACCTGATGACGTGGACGGGCGAGGCGAGCTACGGCGACTTCTACGAGCGGGCCTTCTTCAACGGTATTCTGGGCACGCAGGACCCGAAGGACGGCATGCTGATGTACTTCGTGCCGCTCGGGACGGGCTACACGAAACGGACCGGCGGACGGGGCTTCAGCAAGCCGTTCGATTCGTTCTGGTGCTGCACGGGCACGGGCATCGAGTCGTTCGCCAAGCTGGGCAACAGCATCTATTTCCGGGACGACGAGGGGATCGCGATCAACCAGTACATCCCGTCGGTCCTCGACTGGTCGGCCGCCGGGCTGACGCTGGAGATCAAGACGCGGTATCCGGAGCAGGACACGGTCACGATTGAGGTGGGGCTCGACCAGATCCGTCCGGCGACGATGCGGTTGCGGATCCCGCATTGGGTGGCCGGTCAGCCCACGATCACGGTCAACGGTCAGGCCGTCGAGGTCGAGGCCAAGCCGGGCACGTTCTGCCCGGTCGAGCGGGAGTGGGCCGACGGGGACGTGCTGCGGCTGCGGTTGCCGATGGGGCTGCGGACGTGCGCGATGCCGGACGATCCGGACCTGCGGGCCATCCTCTACGGCCCCTGCGTGCTGTGCGGTATCACGGCCGAGCCGGTGTACTTCATCGGCGATGCGTCGTCGCTGTCGAGCTGGATCAAGCCGGTCGAGGGCAAGCCGCTGACGTTCCGCACGTCGGGCCAGCCCAAGGACCTGACGCTGATGGCGTTCCACAAGGTGCTCGAGGAGCCGTACGGCGTGTACTTCCCGTTCATCCAGAAGGGCAGCGATCGGCACAAGAAGCTGTTGGCCGAGGAGGCGGCGAAGCAGAGGCGCGAAGCGCGAACGGTCGACCGGGTTGAGATCCACAACGAGGCCTCGGAGAAGGCGCACAATCTTCAGGGAGAGCGAACGGTGTCGGGCACGCACCAGGGCAAGGGCTGGCGGCACGCGTCCGACGGCTGGTTCAGTTGGGACCTCCGGGTCCTGCCCGAGGAGGCCATGACGCTGGCGTGCCTCTACTGGGGCAGCGACAAGCCGCCGCGGACGTTCGACATCCTCATCGACGGCAAGAAGGTCGCGACGCAATCGCTCGACCACAACAAGCCGGGCGAGTTCTTCGAGGTGCTGACGACGATCCCGCCGGACCTGACGCGCGGCCAGGAGAAGGTCACGGTGATGTTCCGCGCCCGCGAGGCCCACACGGCCGGCGGCGTGTTCGGGTGTGTGATGCTGAAGCCGGAGCCGCAGTAGCGTTCATCAAGAGGAATCGGGGGGGCGGGCAAGCGGGGGCTGGGATCAGGGAATCCGACGTTGCGAGCGTGAGGCCATGACGACACTGGATGTGAAGACCAGCAAGCGGAACGAGTACGTGGACGTGACGAACCGGGTGCAGGGGTGCGTGTCGGACTCGGGTGTCTCGCAGGGGCTGTGCGTGTGCTTCGTGCCGCACACGACGGCGGGCGTGACGATCCAGGAGAACGCGGACCCCAGCGTGACGCGCGACCTGGACTACAAGCTGAGCGAGCTGATCCCCGAGGACGATCGCAACTACCGCCACGCCGAGGGCAACAGCGACTCGCATGTGAAGTCGTCGTTGATCGGGGCGTCGCAGACGGTGCTCGTTCAGGGCGGCCGGCTGGTGCTGGGCACGTGGCAGGCGATCTACTTCGCGGAGTTCGACGGGCCGCGACGCCGGAAGATGCACGTCGAGGTGATGGCCCTGCCGTCGGCGTGATCGTCGTTCGAGACGGTTCGGGCGCGTCGGTCGGAAGGTCTGTGAGAGCATGCGCATCCTGGCCACCGGGGATCTGCACTACAACATCGCGCGCAGCCAGAGGCCCACCGAGGAGCTCGCGCGCCGCGTCGTGGACAGCGAGGCCGAGGTGCTGCTGCTGCTGGGCGACGTGGGGGGACGGCGGCTGGACCACGTGAGCACCGCCCTGGGGCTCTTCGGGGGGTTCCGGGGTCGCAAGCTGTTCGTGGCGGGGAATCACGACCTGTGGACCTGGCCGGCGGGGGACAGCCTCCATCGTTACGAGATCGAGATCGCCGAGGTCTGCGCCGAACTGGGGTGGCACTACCTGGACGCCGAGCCGGCCGTCATCGACGGCGTCGGGTTCGTGGGCAACATCGGCTGGTACGACCATAGCTTTCGGCCGGAAGGATTGGGGATTCCGCTGCGGTTCTACCGGGCCAAGGTCGCACCCGGCGCGGCGGCCCGTATGCACGAGCACCGCGGGCTGGTCGACGGACACGACGATATTCCTGCCGACTCGCTGGAGATCACGACGCGCTGGATGGACGGGGTGCACATCCGGCTGCCGTTCGACGACGAGACGTTCACCCGGCGGCTGGCCGAGAAGCTGGAGCGTCACCTGGTGGACGTGGCGACGCGGGCGGAGCGGGTCATCGTGGGGATGCACCATCTGCCTTTCGAGGAGATGGTCGTTCGCACCGGCAAGCCGGGTTGGGATTTCGCCAGCAACTACCTCGGCAGCGAGGTCTTCGGTCGGGGCATCCTGGCCGAGCCCAAGGTGACGCACGTCTTGTGCGCTCACAACCACCGGTCGAAGCAGATTCGCCGAGGCCGGCTCGAGTGCGTGAGCGTCGGCTCGACGTACACGGACAAACACCTGCTGGAGCTGACCGTGTAGCGGGCGGCGGCGAGGCCGGGAGGGGCTTGGGGTGCTTTCGTCCGTGAGGACGAGGTCATCTACGCTCCGCAAGCCCTTTTGCTTTGACACCGCGCGGGGCATGCAGTAGCATGTCGCTCGGTTGCGGTGAGCTGTTCTGGTCCTTCCTTCAGACGGGTGTGCCCTTGACGGCCGTGGCCGTTATTCCAGCCCGGTACGAGTCGACGCGCTTCCCAGGGAAACCTCTCGCCAAAGATACCGGCAAATATCTTATTCAGCATGTCTACGAGAACGTCAAGCTAGCCAAGAAGTTGAGTCGTGTGCTGGTCGCCACGGACGACGATCGCATCCTGGAGGCGGTGCGGAGCTTCGGAGGCGAGGCGGTGATGACTCGCAAGGATCACGTCTGCGGGACTGACCGCATCGCCGAGGTGGCGGGCGACCTGGATGACGAGATCATCGTGAACGTCCAGGGCGATGAGCCCGAGATCAATCCCGTCGACATCGACCAGCTCGTGGGCCTGCTGGAGCGGAGTACGGACTGTGACATGGCCACGCTGGCGTGCCCGTTCGAGACGGTCGAGGACGTGGTCTCGCCGCACACGACGAAGGTGGTGCTCGATCAGTTCGGGCGTGCGATCTACTTCAGCAAGTCGGTGATACCGTTCAGCCGCGACACGGGCGGCCAGGTGCGTTCACCGCACCATTATCTGCTGCACTTGGGGATCTATGCGTATCGGCGCGACTTTCTGCTGGTGTATTCCTCGATGCCGCCGACGCCGCTGGAGATCTATGAGAAGCTCGAGCAGTTGCGGGTGCTGGAGAATGGATATCGGATCACGGTGGGGATCATCGAGAAGGCGAGTATCGGGGTGGACACACCGGAGGATTATGCCTCGTTTGTCGAGCGTGTCCGGGCCCGGGCGGGACAGGACGAGTAAGTAAGGAGGAAGCCTCGCATGGATGCGGAAGGGTTGCTGTCGTCGATCAGCAACATCTCTGACGAGACCGAGTTCTACACGCCCATGCCGGCCGGGTACAAGCCCGGCAAGACCAAGTACGTGGTCGTCTTCGGCACGGTCATGAGCGGTCTGGGCAAGGGTATCTTCAGTTCGTCGTTGGCCAAGGTGCTGCAGGACAAGGGATTGACCGTCGCGCCGATCAAGCTGGAGGGCTACCTTAACCTCGACAGCGGCACGTTGAACCCGTATCGGCACGGCGAGGTGTTCGTGCTGGACGACGGGATGGAATGCGACATGGACCTGGGCACGTACGAGCGAATGCTCGACCAGGACCTGAAGCGGGGCAACTTCGCCACCAGCGGCCAGATGTACACGCGGGTGCTCGAGAAGGAGCGGCAGGGCAGCTACCTGGGCCGTGACGTGCAGATGATCCCGCATGTAACGGGCGAGGTGAAGCTCAAGCTCCGCGAGCTGGCGGTCTCGACGGACGCGGACGTCGTGTTCGTGGAGATCGGCGGGACGGTGGGCGACGTCGAGAACGCGTACTACATCGAGGCCATCCGCGAGATGGCCTTCGAGGAGGGGCCGGACAGCTTCTGCTTCGTGTCGCTCACGTACATCATCGAGCCGCCGGCGCTGGGCGAGCAGAAGTCCAAGGCGGCCCAGCTCGGCATCGGAGCGCTGCTGGCCACGGGGATTCAGCCGCACATCATCGCGTGTCGGGCTCAGCATCCTGTCACCCGCAAGGTCCGCGAGAAGCTGGCGATGTACAGCAACGTGCCGCTCGAGAACGTCTTCTCGATGCACGACTGCGATACGGTGTACGTGATTCCCGAGATGCTCCGCGAGGCGGGCATCGACCAGGCCGTGCTCGACATCCTTCGGATCGGCGATCGGGTGGACGACACGTCGGAGGCGCGGGCGCGGCAGATCTGGCTGGACTATCTGGAGCAGTTCCGTTCGGCGGCCAGGCCGCTCACCATCGGCATCACAGGCAAGTACACGTCGCTGCGGGACAGTTACGCGAGCATCATCAAGGCGCTGGAGCACTGCGGGACGCATCACGGCGTGCGGGTTCGGATCAAGTGGATCGACACGAGCGATCTGACGGACGAGACCGCGGCCGACGCGCTGGCCGACGTGCACGGCATCATCGTGCCGGGCGGCTTCGGTGCGCGCGGGGCCGAGGGCAAGATCAGTTGCATCCGGCATGTCCGCGAGAACAAGATCCCGTACCTGGGGCTCTGCTACGGGTTCCAGTTGGCGGTGGTGGAGTTCGCGCGGAACGTGTGCGGCCTCGAGGGCGCCAACAGCACCGAGCTCGATTCGGAATGCAAGGTTCCGGTGATCGACATTCTGCCCGAGCAGAAGCAGATCGAGGGTCTTGGCGGCAACATGCGGCTGGGCGGCCGGGACATCGCGATCAGGGACGGCACGCGAGCCAAGCGTATCTTTAACGGCGCGAGCGAGGTCCGCATGCGGTTCCGGCATCGTTATGAGGTCGATCCTCGCTACATCGAGCAGCTCGAGGCCGGGGGGATGGTCTTTTCCGGCCGGGCGCCCGACTACCCCATCATGCAGATCCTGGAGCTGCCGGAGGCCGAGCATCCCTACTTCCTCGGCACGCAGGCCCACCCTGAGCTGATCAGTCGTCCGCTCCGTCCCGAGCCGTTGTTCCTGAACCTGGTCCGGGCGGGGATCGCCCGCGCCTACCCGGGCGGGTTGGAGGGCGAGGCGGCGGGACGGGACGATTCCACGACCGTTCAGACGGCTGGATGATTGCGGCATGGCCTTTGGCTACAATCATGTAGACGTTGTCGCAATGCGTCTGCGGCAGTCGACGTAGGGCTGCTAACGTCGTGGTACGAGGCGTCTACTTGCTCGAGGCTGCCTGGAGGGCCTGACGATGCCGACCGGATGGAGAGAGAACGGCCTGCAGGCGCACGGTGACAGGCTTCGGGAACTGGTAAAGGCCCACCGACGGATCGAGGATGAACCTCTCCTGTTGGCGATCGCTTACGATCCCGCCCGTCAGAACGAGGAGGGGCACCTCTACGTGTTCGAGGTGCTCGAGAACTTCGGTGGCAACGAGGTCGATTCGGACGAGGACCTGTTCGAAGTGACGTACGGCTCCACCGAGTTGCTTCCACTGGATCAGGGGCAGGAACTGCATCTGATTCTGACGAATCCCGCCGAGCTGCGCCACGCGGTGAAAGATGGCTGGCCGCTTGCGAAGGAACTGATCAGCTCCATCGAACGCGGCGACTACGAGGTCCTCTTCGCCAGCGAAGAGGCCCGTGACGTGCAGGGACGCCTGGGCCTACCGAATGACTGAGCAGGAGGCGTGGCTCTACCAGGCCGAAGCAGATTGCAGGACCGCGGATCTGCTTCTGGGGTCGAACGATCGCACGATGCTGTGCCAGGCCGTGGCGAAGAGCCAGCAGACCGTTGAGAAGTCGGTCAAAGGCCTTGTGGTGTTGCTTCAGTCTTGTGGTGTAACCCTCCGTGCAAAGCGGACTCGATCGCTCCCGGTCGCTTGGCTGCGGCCCGGCGCGGTCGCTCCGTCGGTGCCCCCCCCGTCTTAGGGTTTCCGCTAGCCCGCTTCCTCTGAGGCCGACCCGACTTTACCATAGCGCGGTTCGTCGAGGCCGTAGAGATCGGAGGTAGGTCATGATGTTGGCTTCAAGCGTTGGGCTGGGCGAGAGCCTGGCCATTCTGGCGTATCTGCTGTCGGTGGGGTACCTGGGTTGGTTGGGTTACCGGCGGACGAAGACGGCCACCGACTACATGATCGCCGGGCGGGGCGTGCACCCGTTCGTCATGGCGATGAGCTACGGCGCGACGTTCATCAGCACGAGCGCGATCGTCGGTTTCGGGGGCGTGGCGGGCCTGTTCGGCATGAGCCTGCTGTGGCTGACCTTCCTCAACATCGTGATCGGCATTTTCATCGCGTTCGTCTTTCTGGGCGGACCGACGCGCCGGATGGGGCACCGGCTCGACGCGCACACGTTTCCGGAATTGTTGGGCCGACGATACCAGAGCACGTTCGTGCAGATCTTCGCGGGGCTGGTGATCTTCCTGTTCATCCCGCTGTACTCGGCGGCCGTGCTGATCGGCGGGTGCGAGTTCATCGCCGCGCAGTTCGACGTCGATTACGAGACCGCGCTTCTGGTGTTCAGCGTGATCATCGCGGCGTACGTCGTGGTGGGCGGGCTCAAGGGGGTGATGTACACCGACGCGCTGCAGGGCTCGATCATGCTGGTCGGTATGGTCGTGTTGCTCGTGTACACGTACTACTGGGTCGGCGGGATCGTGGACGGGCATCGGTTTCTGACGGACATGGCGCCGCTCGTGCCCGGTCCGCTTCAGGAGATGGGACATCGGGGCTGGACGGCCTTTCCGGAGTTCGGCTTCGGCGCCAAGCGGTACGACCTGTGGTGGATCACCGTCTCGACGCTGCTGTTCGGCGTGGGCATCGGCGTGCTCGCCCAACCGCAGCTCGTGGTCCGCTTCATGACGGTTAAGAGCAAGAAGGAGCTCAACCGGGCGGTGATGTTGGGCGGGTTCTTCATGCTGGCGATGCCGGGTGTGGCGTACACGGTGGGCAGCCTCACCAACGCGTACTTCGCCAAGCACGGGGCGCTGATGACGGGCCGGGTGGTCAAGACCCTGGACGATCAGCGCGGCTACGTGGTGATCCAGCCGATGCGGCAGGGCGAGCAGGGCACGTGGTCGGACGTGGGCAAGCCCGCGCCGATCCTCGTCGACGCGTCGGCGCCGGTCCTAGCGGGCCAGCCGACGGAGGCCGGCAAGGTCGACCTGGTTCAGGGCCGCAGCATCAGCGTGGTCTACGCCGGCGGCGCGGACAAGATCATCCCCACGTACATCACCACGGCCATGCCGGAATGGTTCAGCCTGCTGTTCCTGCTGACGCTGCTGGCCGCGGCCATGAGCACGCTGTCGAGTCAGTTCCACGCGTTGGGCACGAGCATCGCCCGAGACGTGGCCGAGCAGATCATCCCGACGCCGGCGCGGCAGACCTCGACGCGGAGCATGCACATCGTCCGCGTAGGCATCATCGTGGGCATCCTGGTGGCGGTGACGCTGAGCTACAAGATGCGCGGCGGGTACATCATCGCGCGGGCGACGGCGATCTTCTTCGGGCTGTGCGCGTCGTCGTTCCTGCCGGCGTATCTGGGCGGGCTCTTCTCGCGGCGCGTCACGCGGGCCGGTGCGATCGCGTCGATGGTCTCGGGCTTCACGGTGACGGCGCTGTGGCTGACGTTCATCAAGGCCAAGGAGGCCGGGGCGATCGGGGTCGTTCAGCGTTTCACGGGCGGCAAGCCGAGCCTGTTGGCCGACTACCCCAACTGGCCGACGGTGGACCAGCTCGTGATCGCCCTGCCGATCTCGGTGCTGACGCTGATCATCGTCAGCGCGCTAACGCGGAAGCCCGACGAGGAGCACCTGGAGCGGTGCTTCGGGGGTAGCGCGTAGGCGCTGGAACGTTGCTACGAAGCTATGCTTAGCGGAGTGTCCCTCCGCTCAGGCGGGCAGGCCGCCAGCGGCACACGCCCGATCGGGCCCGGTGCGAGGCGAATTCGACCTCTCCTTACTGGCTACGCATTCCCATCCGGTTCGCCGTGCTTATGCACGTGACCCGGGCCGCCGAGCTGGTCGTTGCCCGACAGGTGGGCCTTGACCTCCGGCGTCAGGTCGATGCCCAGCTCGAGGAGTTGGGCGGGGGCGACCTCCGACGGCGCCTCGGTGAGTGGGCAGACGGCCCGTTGCGTCTTGGGCATGGCGATCACGTCGCGGATGCTCGTCAGGCCCAGCAGCAGCATGACGAACCGGTCGAGTCCCCAGGCGATGCCGCCGTGCGGCGGGGCGCCGAACTGCAGCGCGTTGAGCAGGTGCTCGAACTTGGCGTGGGCCTCGGCCTCGTCGATGCCCAGCGTGCGGAAGACCCTCTGCTGGACGTCGCGGTTGTGGATACGAACGCTGCCCCCGGCCACCTCGATGCCGTTGAGCACGATGTCGTAGGCCTGGGCGCGGACCGAGCCCGGGTCGCTGTCGAGCTTGTCGATGTCTTCGGGCAGCGGGGCGGTGAACGGGTGGTGCGTGCTGTACCACCGGCCGTCCTCCTGGCTGAACTCGAACAGGGGGAAGTCGACCACCCAGCAGAAGTTGAACTTGCCCTTGGGGATCAGGCCGCGTCGCTCGGCCAGCACGCTCCGTAGCCAGGCCAGGTACTTGCAGACGCTGGCCTCGGTGTCGGAGGAGAAGAAGATCGCATCGCCGACCTCCGCGCCGGTTCGGGCCAGGAGCTCGTCGGTCAGGTCGCCCTCGAAGAACTTGGCGATTCCGGTCTGCAGCGCGGGCTTGCCGCCGTCGCCGTCGATGACCTTGACCAGCGGCATGCCGCCGGCGCCGATGCCCTTGATCTCCTCGGTGAGCCCGTCGGTCTCCTTGCGGGTCATCTCGCCTCCGCCGGGGCAAACGACGCACCTCACCACGCCGCCCTTGTCGAGCGCCTGGCGGAAGACGTTGAAGTCCATCTTCTGGGCGATGTCGGTCACGTCGATCAGCTTCATGTCGAACCGCGTGTCGGGGCGGTCGACGCCGTAGTCGCGCATGGCTTCGGCATAGGTCATCCGCGGCAGGGGCAGGGGGACGTCGACGTCGAGCACCTCCTTCATGACGTGAACCATCGCGCCTTCGGTGACGCTGATGACGTTCTCCTGGTTGACGAAGGCCATCTCGACGTCGACCTGGGTGAACTCGGGCTGGCGGTCGGCGCGGAGGTCCTCATCGCGGAAGCAGCGGACGATCTGCATGTACTTGTCCATGCCGCCGATCATGAAGAGCTGCTTGAAGAGCTGGGGCGACTGGGGCAGGGCGTAGAAGCTGCCCGGCTGCACGCGGCTGGGCACGAGGTAGTCGCGGGCGCCCTCGGGCGTGCTCTTGGTCAGGAAGGGCGTCTCGATCTCGACGAAGCCCTCGCGGTCGAAGTAGTCGCGGACGGCCTTGACGACGCGGTGGCGCGTCCGCAGGGCGTGCTGGACGGGCCGGCGCCGCAGATCGAGGAAGCGGTACTTCAGACGGAGCTCCTCGCCGGCCTCGATGTGGTCCTCGATCTCGAACACGGGCGTGGCGCTCTTGTTGAGCAGGTCGACCTCGCGGCCGTTGACCTCGATCTCGCCGGTGGGGAGCTTGGGGTTGACGTTCTCGCCGCGCAGCGCGACATCGCCTTGGATCGCGATGCAGTCTTCGTTGCGTAGCGTGCGGGCGATCTCGTGCGCCTTGGGATCGGTCTGCGGGTTGAACTTGACCTGGGTGAGCCCGTCATGGTCTCGCAGATCGATGAAGACCATGCCGCCGTGATCGCGGTAGTTGTTGACCCACCCGGCCAGGAGGACCTGCTTGCCTTCGTCGGTGGCGCGGAGCCGGCCACATAGATGCGTTCGTTGGTGATAAGGAACGGCCACGGTTGTCTCCTTGTCCGTCGGTTGGGCGCGGTTTGTCGGGTGCCGCGCGAAGCGTGATTGTCGCTGTGTGTGCGTGCTACGTCAACGGAGGGCTTGGATGCGATTACCGCGCGGGAGGTCGACGTGGGTGTCGGAGCCTCCCAAGCGGGCCTCCCGTGGCAAGAGGCGGTCGAGCCCGGTGCGGGCGTCGACGGCGCCGGTCTGGTGGTGCGTCGGTGTCATGATCGTTCCATAGCGGCAACGACAGTATAACAAGCGGCGGGTGGGCACCCAAAAGAGTCCCGGTCAGCCGCAGAGAAGCGGGGTGGGACACGTGACGTCGCCTCACACCCCGATCGTTCACTTTCCCGGTCTCAGCCTGGTTTGGATCAATACAGGGGCACGGACGGCAGGACCCCACGCTGGGCATACAGCAGCGAGTTAAGGTGATTGACCACGGCGTACAACGCCCAGATGTCCATCAGGCGTTGGTCGCTCAGGCCGGCAATCGGCGTTCGTCTCAGTTCCACGTGACCGTCGTAGCAGGCGATGCTCCCCTGGCGGACTAGGCCCGGATCGGCCGCGTTTCCGGCCGGAAGCATGCGGCTTCGGATCGGCCGGCCGTGATATCGTCCAATCTCGTCGCCCAGTTGAGAGTGCATCGGATCCACCGCATACCAGCCGCCCGACGTGTTCGAACTCCGGACCGGTATATGCTCCTCGTAAGGTGAGCCCACATGTCGCAGCCACCACTCGTCGTAGACCATCGGCAGCAGGTCCGGGCGGTGGATCTGGGCGAGCTTCAGAGTCAAACCCGGGGCGCTGGCAGAACCTGAGCCCCAGAACTCGGGGTCAGGGCTGCCGGACATGCCGGGGCCGAGGAGCCACTTCCGGCCCATGAACGTCCTGGTGTAGTTGAATTGGCTCTGGCTCTTGCCGGCGATCCGCTCGAACGCCGGGCAGCGGTACAGCGACTCGAAGCGGGCATAGGGAAACAAGGTGCCGGTCGTCAGGCCGGCGCCGTGGTTGGGCCAGTCCTCCTCCGGCAGCGTGCCGTTCCAGAGCAGTTGGGGGTTCTGCGAGATCCACGTCTCGGACACCGCCCACTCCCACCTGGTCTTGGTCGGCATGTCGCCCGGCCCCCCGGCCGTGCTGGACGGGTTGTCGCTCGGCTTGGTGTCGTTGAGGATGTCTTCCCAACCGATGCCCGTGAAGGGCGGGGTATCGTCGTAGTCCTGCGCATAAACCAGCAGGGCCTTGGTCAACTGGCCGATCCTAGCCGTACAGAGGGCTTGGCTCTGCCGCTCGCGGAGGCCCGTGAACGTGGGCGCCAAGACAGCGGCGAGGAGCACGGTGATAGCCGCACCGCCCGTGACGACCTCGACGAGCGTGGCGGCGCGGCGGTGCAACAGCTTGTGACAGGTTGCCTGTGCGGTCGCTATCAAGGCGGAATCTCCACCACGTTTCCCTGACTACAGGGGAGCGCTCGTCATCGAGACGCCCCGCTGGGCGTAGATCAGGGAGTTCAGGTGATTGATCACGCCGCCCAAGACCGAGATGATCTCGCCCATGTTGAGATCGCTCAGGCCGGCGACGGTCGGACGCCTTAACTCCACGTGGCCATCGTAGCAGGCGACATTGCCCTGGCGTACCAGGCCGGGATCGGCCGTGTTTCCGGGCGGCAGCCACCGGTTGCGGATCGGCCTGCCGTGGTATTGGCCGATCTGATCGGCCAGGGGGAAGTGCATGGCGTCGACGGCGCACCAGCCGCCCGAGATCTCCGCTGGGCGGACCGGGATGTGCTGGTCGTAGGGCGAGCCGACGTGGCGCAGCCACCACTCGTCGTAGACCATGGGCAGCAGGTCTGGGCGGTGGATCTGGTCGGCGCTCAGGATGAGTCCCGGTGCACCGAAATCGCTGGCGCCCCAGTAGTCGGGCTCTCTTCCGCCGTTGGCGATATCTGCGAAGATCCACTTCCTGGCCAGCAACGTCCTCGTATAGTTGAATTGGCTCTGGCTCTTGCCGGCGATCCGCTCGAACTCGGGACAGCGGTACAGCGATTCGTAGCGGGCGTACGGGAAGAGCGTGCCGGTGGTCACGCCGGCGCCGACGTTGGGCCAGTCTTGTTCCGGCAGCGTCCCGTTCCAGAGCAACTGCGGGTTCTGCGTGATCCAGGTCTCCGAGAGGGCCCACTCCCACTTGCTCTTGGTGGGGATGTCACCGGGGCCGTAGGCCGTGCTGGCCGGATTGTCACTCGGCTCGTTGTCGTAGAGGATGTCCTCCCAACCGATGCCGGTGAAGGGTGGGACCTCGTTGTAGTCCTGCGCGTAGATGAGCAGGGCCTTGGTCAGATGGGCGATCCTGGCCGTGCACAGGGCTTGGCTCTGTCGCTGGCGTAGGCCCGACAGCGTGGGCGATAGGACGGCAGCAACCAACGCCGTGATAGCCGCACCGCCCGTGACGACCTCGACGAGTGTGGCGCCGCGACGGCGCGGTGCCGTGCGCGAATGCGTGTGCGTGATCGGTCTCATGGCAGCACCTCCGATACCGTCGTGAAGCGTCGCAGGAAGGCATGCATCTCACCGTCGGCGGTCTGGGCCGAGCCGACCGTGCGGGCGTTTTGCCCCATGGCATGGACGAAAACCGGACCGCCGGTGCCGAAGGGGTTCTCCAACTGGATCAGGCCGTAGGTCGTGCCGAGCCAGTAGCCGAGGATCTGGCCGGTGTTCGGATCGACGCTGTAGCCGCACGCGGTCGAGCCTCGCGCGCCCCAGGCCTCGGAGACCGTGCCTCCGAGCGTGCCGAGGTCTTGCATTCCATCCGTTGCGTTCCAGAGGAAGGCGTGACGCTCGCCGTCGGCCGTGTCGGTCCAGCCGGTGACGTTGCCGCCGTCGTCGATGCCGTAAGCGGTGCTGTTCCGCCCGCCGAGGGTACCGAGGTCGGTCATCGTTCCCGACTGCCAGAGGAAGGCCCGCTTGACGTCGGGCAGCGCCGGTTGGTTGGGGTCTTCCATGGGAGCCGGCGCATCGGAGTACCCCACGACGATCCCGTCGGCGTTGATGTCGTAGGCGATGCTGTCGATGCCTCCCAGCGTACCGAGGCTGGTCATCGTGCCGGCCTGCCAGAGGAACGCCTGCCAGTCGTCGCCGAACCGCGCGCCGCCGACGACCTGGTGCGATTCGTTGATGGCCCAGGCCTCGCTGTCGGCGTCGCCGTCGTCGGGTCCGAGGTCGGTCATCGCGCCGTCGTGCCAGAGGAAGGCTCGCTCGACGAGGTTGTTCGCATCGCTGGCCGACGGAGCGAGCGAAGTGCCGACGACGGTGAGGTCGGGGCTTTCGGTCAGGTCGTGGGCCTCGGCGGCGTCGCCTCCGAGCGTGCCGAGATCGGTCATCGCGCCGTCCTGCCAGAGGAACGCATGCCACGCCCCGCCGGCGGTCATCGCGCCGCCGACGACGACCTTGGCCTTGTTGACGGCGGCCGCGAGGCTCTCATCGCCACCGAGCGTGCCCAGGTCGATCGGCTCTGGGGCGCAGACCGGGCCGGCCGAGGCGACGAACAACCCCAGGGCCATCAGTGTCAGGCCCCCACCTTTGACGAGTCTTGCGTACATGGCACGGTCCTCCAGGTAGAAGATAGTATCAAGTCGAGGAATCCGCTGTTCTGCTCGGTCGACGGTTGCTGTGCGATGGTTGGTTGCTCGCCCACCGAGGGTGAGAAGGCCGATGTCTAACCGTCACCTTATCTTAGGGCACCAATGACCCTAAGACTCCTGCTATCGGGTATCCTACGGTGTGACCAGGCGTCGGGGAAGCCCCCCGGTGAAAAAACGGGGTGTCTCGCTGTCACCCTGTTTGGGGTGCCGTCGGCCTCGATGCGGTAACAGGATGGGAGGCTTGATGTCACGGCGACGCAGGCTTGGTCGTGACCTCCACAGAAGGGATGACCGGTCGAGCGATCAGCCACAGCCGGCGGAGCGGGAGCTGCATGGTGACGGTGACGCGCTTCTGTCGGCGGTCGATGACGGGCTCTCCGGTCGCGCGGGCCGAGGCGAGGAAGGTCAGGATGTCCTCGGCGAGGGCCTCGTGGTGGCGCAGGAAGTCTCGGACCTGAATCCCGCCCGGCAGCATGAGCACGTCGACCTGTTTGGCGAGCTTGAGTCGGGATGCGATGCGAGCGTCTTGGATGGCGATCTCGATGTCGCGCGGCGTGGGCTCGGTCAACTCGGGCAAGGCGCTGGCGCTGGTGGCGGTGAGGGCGGCGTCGGCCCACTCCGGCCGGTCGATGTCGATGACGGCGTAGCGTTCGCTGCGGAGCATGGACGACGGGGGCATGCCGTAGCCGACGGCGCGGAGGCTCGGCTTGGTCGCGAAGCGGGCGATGCTGCGGATGTCGGTCTCGCTGACGCGCGGCGGTGGGTTGACGGCCGAGCGCAGCTCGATGAGGCGGGCGATCAGGTCGGTGATGGGCACCTCGACGGCGAGGCGGCAGAGCTGTTCGGGCATCCATTCCGGCTTGCTGACGCGCAGGCCGGGAAAGGGTTGGCGGAGCCCTTCACCGACGCCGGGAGCGACGTCGATCAAGGCCTGCACCGTGCCGGAGCGTTCCATACGGAGTCGAGCAATTCTCTCGAGGAGGCTTTCGAGGGCGTCGAGCTCGGCCGCTCGCTGTGCGGATCGAAAGCCCTCGGGCTCGACGTGGGCCCAGCCGGCGGGCGGGAGGTCTCCGGCCTTTTTGCCGCCGGGCCATCCGGGCGGTCCGGTCAGGTCGTCTCGGGTGGGGGCCAGGCCGTGACCGACGACCGTCAGCCAGCGCCCCTTGGAGCGTTCGGCGAAGGCCTTTAGATCGACGAGGGTCACGGGACCGGTCGAGGCGACCTGCCGGCGGAGGTCGAGCAAGCCATTGGCGAAGGGCTCGAGGTCGAGTCGGAGCGTGACCTCGACGTCGCCGCTGCTGTAGGTCCGGGATCGGCCGTCGCGCTTGGCCTGTCCGACAAGCCGGCGGATGCCGACGGCCAGCGCGTCGGCCTCGGCGGCGAGGTCGTTGAGGGATTCGCCGCCGGCGAGCTTGAGTTGAAGGACCTCGTCGCGGAGGCTGTGGTATCCGTCGGCCAGGGCACGTCGCTCGGTCAGGGCTTGGACCTCTTTGGCGGACGGGGTCTCGGCGCGGCCGGTTGTGCGGGGCCCCGTGAGGCAGAGGAGGAGCCCGGTCGTGATGAGGGTGCGAGGGTTCATGAGCCGTGGCCGGGTCGTCGCCATGCCTGGGGCTCCGCTGAGGGGCAACGGGGGTCGGTCCTTCGAGTGGACGAACCACTCACGTTGGGCAGGATAGAGGCCCGCGGGGCGTCCGACAAGGGGCGTTTTCTCGGACGGTGTCAGCGGGGCAGAGCGGCAGGCGTCGGGCGGAGGCGTTTACGAACATCGCGGACGATTCTAATCGCACGTTGGCAAGTCTTGACGTACGATGAAGCTAGGTGATCGAGCCGTTTAGCTCGACGTAAAGGGGTAGCATGGGTGTCTGCCAGGGTAAGGGCGTGGCGTAGTCGACTTGGGCTGGGGCCCATCGCCGCTGCGCGATAGCCGGGACCGGCGGGCCCGGTTGGCGAGAAGGCGACCTGCGATGACGCAACTCAAGGCCGGTGATCGTATCCAAGACTTCGTCCTGCTCGACCGTGTGGGCGAGGGGACGTTCGGAGAGGTGTGGCGCGCCCGCCACCACGCGGCCGAGAGCCTGATGCGTGGTGGGACGTCGGCCGAGGCGCTGGCGGCGATCAAGGTGCCCACGGATCCTCAGTATGTCCGCAACCTGCAGACGGCGGGTCGGATGATCTACGGGCTGAACCATCCGAACATCGTCAAGTGCATGGGCTTCGGGCCGTACGCCCAGCCGCCGTATCTGATCATGGAGTACGTGGACGGCCCGACCCTGGCCGAGCTGATCGCCAAGCACCCGGACGGCATGCCACTCGAGGCGGCGGTGACGATCTTGCAGGGCATCTTGGAGGGCCTGGCGTTCGCGCACGAGAGCGGTCTGATCCATCGCGACATCAAGCCGGCGAACGTGCTGATCGCCGACGGTGAGGACCTCGAACAGGTGACCGCCGCCGATGTCCGCATCACCGATTTCGGTCTGGGCAAGGTCTTGAAGGAGACGTCGAAATCGATCCAAGAGGCCGGCAGCCTGGAGACGCAGGCGGGCCGGAGCATCGTCGGCTCGATCGCGTACATGTCGCCCGAGCAGCGTGACGGCGAGGAGGTCGACGAGCGGACGGACCTGTACTCGTGCGGCATGCTGCTGTTTGAGATGCTGACGGGGCGGTTGCCGCGTGGGGCGGATCGTCCGAGTCGGCATCGGCCGGATCTGCCCGAGTGGGTGGATGAGCTCTTCGAGCGGTGCTACACGGATCGCCAGGAGCGATTCGCCTCGGCGAAGGAGATGGTGGAGGAGCTCGATCGGCGCGCGGCGGGCGAGGTGGTCCGGCCTCGGATGCTGCCCAGGGCTCGACCGCCCGGCGTACCCGACGTGTGTCCCAAGTGCGGGACGGGCGTGGAGGCCGATGACAATTTCTGCATCAAGTGCGGGCACCAGGTCAACGCGCATCCGCCGCGATGTGCGAATTGCCAGGCGTATGTGGATGCCAGCAGCAAGTACTGCATCTTCTGCGGCGGATCGCTCACGACGCCGGGCTAGCGCCAGGTCGGATCGGACGTGACACGGAGTGACGGCCCTATGTTCAGGATCATACTGCTTCCGGTCTTTCTCCTGCTGATGGGGATGACGCTTCTGCTGTTTCCGCTGGTGTTGGGCTGCAGCCGGATCGTCCTCGTGCCGCTGCTCCTGGTGGTGGGTGTGCTGTGGCTGGTCAAGACCGTCCTCGAGGCCGGCGGGGACCCGCGGATGGGTCCGGGCGGTCGGGGTCGTCGGATGGGGCGTCGCAATCCGCCCGGGGCGAGAGGGGGCCGTCGTCCGCCTGCCCCGCCACCGCATGTCGATCGGACCATTGACAGCGACCGCGTGTGCGACAACCCGAAATGCCGGCACGCGAACCGGCCGCAGGCGAGGTACTGCAGCCGATGCGGCACGCGTTTGACGTCGTAGGGCTCGAGCGGGACGGTGTAGGCCATGCAGGGCACCACGATCGACGACGCGCGACGGATCGAGTCCGAGTTCCTGACGGCGATGGAGGGACACCTGGACGAGGCCTGCCCCGATCTGCCGGGTGAATGGTTTCGTCGTTTCGAGGGCGACGAGCGGGACCGGCTCCGTGAGCTGATGAGCGCCCGCCGCCTGTTCGACGCGAGGCTGCTGGATCGGTTGCCGAACAACCGCCGGGTCTCCGTGGTCGGATACGTTCGCCCGTGGTATCGGCTGGGCCGCAAGCGCGTCAGCGCGATGACGGCGTCGACGCTGGTGCCGTTCGAGGCCGCGCTGGAGGCCGCCGCCCGGCAGGACGATGCCGGTTCGGCGGGGATCGAACCGGTGGATGCCGACGACCTGGCGCGCCACGTGGACGACTTGGCGGCCGCCGGGCCGAAGCGATGCGTGATCGGCGTCTGCAGTCCGGCGGGGTTCACGGACGCGGCGCGAGAGCTGAGCCGATCGTGGCCGGGCGTGACGCTGGTGCTGATCGAGCCGCACGCCTCCGGCGGATGGTTGGTGACGGGGGTGTCGGGTGAACGTCTCGACTCGGCCGTGGGCCTCTTCGACGTGGAAGGCGAGACGGGGCGGCGCCGGCGGATCCGGCGCGCGATCGACGACCGCCGCACGGCGCTGATCCTGGACGGGTTGAGCGCGGCGGACGTGGCCGAGGCGCTGGCCGTGCAGCGGTCGCTGGTGGAGGAGGTGTTTGCCGAGGTCTCGCGAGCGGATGGCCACCTGCACGTGACGGCCGGTGGGCGCGGGAGTATTCTGTATCACACGTCCGCCGATGTGAAGGAGACGCCGCCCATGTCCGTGATGGATTTCCTCCGACGTATTCTGGGTCGCGGTGAATCGCCCGAGAAGAAGATCGCCTCGCTCCGCGAGCGCCAGGCCAAGATCGACGAGCAGCGCACCGAGCTCGAGAAGGTGCTGTCCGACCTGACGGGTGAGGAAGAGCGCCTGCTGGACAAGGGGGCGGCCGAGAGCAGCGAGTCGGTCAAGCGAGGCCTGGCCACGCAGCTCTCGCAGCTCCGACAGCGGATCACGCTGCAGCGCGAGAAGGTGTCGATCCTCAACAAGCAGAGCCAGATCCTGGGTCGACAGATCCACAACCTGGATGTGGCCACGTTCGCCAAGCCGGCGGACCTGCCGGACGCCGAGGAGATCACCGAGGCGGCGGCGTCTGCAGAGGCCTCGATCGAGGAGCTCAACGACGCCTACGAGGCCGTGCGGACCGTCAGCGTCGCGACGACCGAAGAGTCGCTCATGGGCGACGAGGGCGAGATCCTGGCCGAGTTCGAGGCCCGCGCGGCCAAGAAGGACGAGGCCGCTCCGGCCGAGGGCTCCGCCGAACCGTCGGCGGCCGAGCAGGGGCGTGAGGAGATCCCTCCGCGGCCGGAGCGGCAGCGTGAGCGCGAGGAGCCGGGTCGCGAGGCCACCTAACGCGTCGATGCACGGAGACCGCCATGGGTCTGTTCGATTGGCTGACGAAACGTCGCAAGCCGCTGAGTCAGATGACGCGGAAGGAGCTGCGGACGCAGGAGCTCACGCTGGAGAAGGAGCGCAACCTGCTCGTGAAGCGCGTGGAGAAGATCGGCCGCGAGAAGCAGAAGCTCTTCGAGCAGGGTCGCAAGGAGACCTCGCCCGAGGTCCGACGGATGGTTGCCCAGGAGTTCGACCTCAAGACGACCGAGCAGCTCATGCTGTCGCGGCAGCTCAACGTGCGGACCAAAGAGATGCTCACGGTCAGTCGGCTGCGGATGATCCGCGAGAACCACGAGCGGGCGCAGGTGGCGGGCGACCGCATCGGGATGATCAGCGAGCGGGACCTGATGGGGCTGGGCAAGCTGATCGAGGACGACGCCGTTACGACCGAGATGTACCAGGAGCGGCTGGACAGCCTGCTCGAGATCGGGGCGGAGATCGACGAGGGCGCCGCCGGCATCAGCGAGGGCGGCCAGGCCGTGATGGACATCTGGGAGAAGATGGACGCCGGCTCGATCGAGGACGCCGACGAGGCCTTCGACGAGGCCGACCGACGCGTTCGCGAACGCAAGATGCCCGCCGAGGAGTAAGCGAGAAACGTCGCAACGTCGAAACGGAGAGGCTGCCCAGAAAACTCGAGAGGGTGGCCCATCGCTTCAGCGGTGGGGGACACGAATTTCGTGCCCAGATTCGAGGCCGCGTCCCGGTCTTTACGGCAACGCGGCGCTCAACCGACATAGATTCTTGGTGCGTGAATCTCTTCTCGCACCGGCGGAGCCGTGGCACGGAAGCGAGATCAATGGGTGGGCCCCCCTCTTGCCCTGAAGCTAGGGAGGAGGGCGCTCCCGCCGAGCCGAAGCTGACGAAGAGGCGATGTCGGAGACCGAGCGATGACCAGCGGCCATGGACTGCGGCGTAGCGTGGATGACCGCATGATCGCCGGCGTGTGCGGCGGCATCGCGGCGTACTACGGCCTGAGCTCGTTTCGCGTGCGACTGGTGTATCTCGTCGGTTCGGTGATCTCGGTCGCGTTCCCGGGCATCCTCGTGTACCTGGTCCTGTGGTTCCTCATTCCGAAGGAGGGGCGTTAGAGACTCCCGCCGAGCCGCACATGGCATGACCGCGTTTCCGTCTCGTGCGAGAGAGCGAAGGTTGGCGCCGAGTTGGCTGTGTAGGAGCCGTCTCCGACGGCGATTTCCAAGAAGGGCGAGACCCTAAACCCTAGACCCCGAACCCTGAAATGCGGAGCACCACGATGGCCCTGTTCAAGTCAGCCGAAGAGCGACGCATCGAACGCGACATGAAGATCCGGCAGGGCATCCGACGGATCGAGCGGGCCATACGCGAGCAGGCCAAGTTCACCGACGAGTTCATCGCCAACGCCCGCCGGGCCAAGCAGATCGGCGACGAGGCGCAGTATCAGTTCATCCGCAACTCGCTCAAGAAGACCGCGACGATCAAACGGATGCTCGAGCGGCAACTGCTGGCCGTCAAGAACGCGCTGCTCATCAAGCGCCAGGCCGAGGCGTCGAGCGACTTCGCCCAGGCCATGGGCACGATGGCCACGGAGATCGGCCGGCTCTTCGGCGAGACCGATCTGGTCAAGACGCAGGCCGACTGGGAGAAGGCCATGGCCCAATCGGCCAGCATGGAGGAGCGGATGTCGATGTTCCTCGATTCGGTCGAGGACATGGCCGCCCAGGATGTCGAGATGTCGTCGAGCGAGGCGGTGAGCGACGCGGACGTCGATCGGCTCATCGAGGCCGAGGAGGCCGCCGAGCACGACAAAGAGATGGGGCGTCTGGCGAGTCTGCGCGACGAGCTGGCCGAGCTGAAAGGCGAGAAGGAGAAGCAGGATAAGTGACGGGAGGCTTCAGACGTCAGGCTACAGGGACTAGGGATCAGGTCATGCGGTACGTCGTGTCAGGTCTATGTGCCGCGCTGGTTTGCGGGGCGGCGGCGCCTGCCCAAGAGGTCGGCCGTCGATCAAGCCCGCTACCGGCTCTGCGCGCGAACCCGGCCGGCCGTACGCCGGACTTTCGCGAATACGCCACAGTCGAAGCCCGAACGGACGGTGTGGGCGTCTATTCATTCAGCAACCTGATGTACGTCTTCGGCCAGAGTCCGGACCTTAATCCCGGTGCGATCCTGCAGGACGGCAACGCGAACCTCATCGCCAAGCTCAAGCTGAAGAGGTCGTGGGAGATCACGCATAACTGGTGCGGCTCGTCGCACGAGATGACACCCAAGACCCCGTGGAACGACGTGCAGGCCTTCCTGCCGATCCACCTGATCGACGGCGACCCCGACACGGTGTGGTCGAGCTGGGGCTGCCACGCCCCGAACGGCCGGACCGAGTGGATCCGCATCGACCTGCCGTACGAACAGAACGTCGGGTCGGTGGCGCTGGTCTGCAGCAAGGACTTCGGCATGGGCGCGTTCGGCAAGGCCCTGCCCAAGACACTCGAGGTCCGGCTCAGCCGCGATGCGGTCGCGTGGGACACCGTCTGCTCGACCCGCGACTTCGTCGGGCATCCGTCGGGTCGGACGGTGATCCACTTCAAGCCGCGGCCGGTCAAGCAGGTGATGGTGCTGGCCGGCGACCTGACCAAGCTCGGCAAGTACAAGCAGATGGGCTACATCTTCTCGATCGGCGAGCTGGAGGTCTTGGACGGCGACGGGTCGAACGTCGGGCTGCTTTCGCGCGGGGCGGGCGTAACGGTCTCGTCGCGGGCCGTTTCCCACGACAACGACCGGATCACGCAGGATGCGTTGTGGGCGCCGCTCCAGTTCGACATGGGCCTCAAGTGGGTCCGCTTCGGGCACGACAACGGCGCGCCGATGTGGGCCTATACCGAGCACGAGAAGGGCAAGCTGGAGGTGGACCGGCGCGTGGACGAGTCGGTGGACGAGATCGTCCGCGGCGGCGTCAACGTCATCATGGTGCTCGACCTCAAGGGCAACTGGCTGTATGAGGACCCGCCGCGCAAGACCGATTGGGAGACGGCCCGTTTCCGCGAGCTGAACATCATGTACGACGACGGCCCGCAGGGCGCGCTGTCGAGCGAGAAGATGTTCCAGGGCTACCTGCACTACGTCGACTACATGGTGCGGCACTTCAAGGGTCGCGTCGCCTACTACGAGATCGGCAACGAGTGGAATACGCACACGACGGTTGATGAGTACCTCACGGCGTTCTACCGCATCCTGCCGGTGATCAAAAAGGCCGACCCGGGCGCGAAGGTCATCAACGGCAGCTTCATGGGGTTCTATCCGGGCATCATCTCGGTGCTCGGGCCGGGCTCGGGCGTCGAGGGCGGCAAGCTGATCGCCCGGGGGCCCGTGGTGTTGCGGGCCGAGCACGCCGGCAGGCTCAAGGATGGCGTCGTCGAGGTCGACGTTGAGAGCTCTTCGCCGGTGGGCGTCGTGTTGCGGGGCGGCGATCCGGAAGGGACGCGCTACAGCGGCCGGCTCGACAGCAACGACATGGTGCTGGCGATCTACGATCCGCAGAACGAGGAGATCCGCTTTCAGGACATCGTCTGTCGTGCGGGCTGGCGGACGGTCGTCGGCAGTCATACGAACTACCGATCGGTCAAGCCGGCCAAGGGGCTGGGCGAGGTCGTCCATTTGTCTGCGCGGATCGAGGGCTCGACCGCGACGCTGACGGTTTCGAGCGGGCTGGGCGAGGTCACGGCGACGCATGAGGTCCGTCGCAACTACGCCACGCTCCACCGGGCGGCGTTCGCGGGGATCTATCACTGGCCCAACCCCGACCAACCGCAGGACGCCTCGGCCGAGTTCGACAACGTCACCATCAAGCGGCCCGGCGGGAAGGTCGTGCTCGTCGACCGTTTTGACGAGGCCGACGACCGCGGCAAACCCGACGGCTGGGTGCCGTTCATCGGCCACTGGCACAAGTGGTCGCTGGCGCCGCTGCTCGACGGTTTCGCGTGGCACGGCTCGTACGAGTCGTGGACACAGCAGGACTTCCGCCGCAGCCTGCTTCGGTTCAAGCGGCACGTATCCGAGCTGGGCGTTAAGGGCCCGTGCCTGGTCACGGAGATCTACACGGGCGCGTCCTACCCGCAAAGCCCGCACGCCCAGCAGACCAGCGAGCGTCACATGGCCAACCGCCTGGCGGTCATCACGGCGCGGCACAGCGCGCTGGACATCGAGACCGGCCCGTGCCACCCGCACTTCAGCGGCTTTCCCCATCCGCAGTCGCTGTGTCGCCAGCCTGTGCCGTGCGAGACGGTGATCCCGCTTCAGCCGAAGATGGCCTACTACATGTACCGCAACATGGCCACAGTGCTCGACGACTGCTGGCAGGCGGACTTCGAGGTGCGGTTCAGCGGTGATGAGGCGGTCGAGTGGTACCCGATGCGGCACCGCGGCAGCGGTGATCGTGTGCTGACCGCCTGGCTGAAGGACGCCTCGCTCGCCGACGAGACGGTCGACGAAGCGACGGCCGACGTGACGATCGTGGGCGTTCGGGCGCGCGAGGCCTGGGGCTACGACATCGCCAACGGCACCGAGCAGGCCCTGGTGATCCGCCACGACGGCAACGATACCGTGATCCCGCGGCTGCGGATCAAGGAGTATCCGGTATATCTGCGGGTGGGCCAGTAGGGGCGAGGGATTAGGGATTGGGGTTCGGGCTTCACGGGCCCAGGATCGGACTCTACAGCCTGAAGCCTGAAGTCTGAGGACTGAAGCCTCTGGATGACGCAACATGCCAACCTCGTTCGCCACATTCGAGCGTCTGAAGAACAAGGGCGTGACCGCCTACAAGAAGGGCGACTACACGACCGCGCGGTCGTACCTGACCGAGGCGGCCGAGGTGGTGATCGAGCTGGCCGAGTCGGCCAAGACGCCCGAGCTACGCGAGCAATACGAAGACTACGCCCGCGAGCTGATCGACCTGGCCAAGGAGGCCGAGCGCCTCAAGGGCAGCGGAGGTCGACCGCGACGGGCCGCCCGGGCGAGCGAAGACGAGGATGGCGCGGATGCATCCGACTGGATCGTCAGCGAACGGCCGGACGTCAGCTTCGACGATGTGGCCGGCATGGACGACGTCAAGCAAGAGATTCGCGTCAAGATGATGTACCCGTTCCAGCATCCGGAGTTGGCCGAGCGATACGGCATCGGCGTGGGAGGCGGATTGCTGCTGTACGGGCCGCCCGGCACGGGCAAGACGATGATCGCCCGGGCGACGGCGCACGAGCTCGACGCGACGTTCTTCGTGATCAGCCCGGCCCAGATCATGAGCAAGTGGGTGGGCGAGGCCGAGCAGAACGTCCGCAAGCTCTTCGAGGCCGCCAAGGCGCAGGACAAGAGCGTGATCTTCCTGGACGAGATCGAGGCGCTCGTACCACGGCGTCGCGGCGACGGTTCGACGGTGATGCAGCGCGTCGTGCCTCAGATCCTCCAAGAGCTGGAGGGTTTCGACCGCAAGGCCGGCCGGGCGCTGATGTTCATCGGCGCGACGAACAAACCGTGGCTGCTGGACGAGGCGATGATGCGGCCCGGGCGGTTCGACACGATCGTCTACGTGCCGCTGCCGGACGCCCCGGCGCGGCTGCGGCTGCTGGAGATCTACCTCGCGGCGCGGCCCGTGGCCGACGACGTCGACTTCGGTCGGCTCTGCGATCTGCTGACCGGCTGCAGCGGGGCGGACATCAAGAGCCTGGCGACGCAGGCGGCCTCGCGGGTGTTCCTCGAGACGGTCCATGGCGGCCAGCCCCGCGAGATCACCATGGCGGACGTGCTGAACTGTCTCGAAACGACGCGACCCTCGGTCAAGCCGGCCGATCTGGACCGGTACGAGAAGTTTGCCGCGACGGGGCGGTGATGAGGCGCAACCATGAACACCCAATCGTTTGACATCGCGAACCTGACGGCGGACGCGAGCGTGTTCGCGGCCGTGGCGTCGAGCGACGATCTGTTCGGCTTGCTGAGCCGGTCGTTTGCGGTGCCCGTGGGGTTCGTCGGTCTGGCGATCGGGCCCGAGAGCGAACGGTCGGTCGTGCCCAGCGGGGGTCGGGTCTCGGCCGGGGACGCCGCGGAGGTCCTGCTCGTGCGGACCGGGCCCGTGCGACTGACGTTCCGTGCCGGCGGTCTGCCGTCGGACGATGCGTATCTGTTCGATGCGACGGCCGAGATGGCGGTCGAGGCCTCGGATCGCGCGGCCGACCTCGCGGCGTTTCGGTCTGTCGTGATGGGCCCGGCCCGGCGGGCCACGGCGGCGACGCTGCACGAGTATCTGACCGGCGAGGCCCGCAGTGCCCTGGCCGGCATCGTGCGGGAGCGGACGGCCTCGGCGCTGAGCCAGGCGATCGATCCGACGGAGCTCAACGCCGCATTCGACGAGGCGATGCAGGCGTCGTGCTTCTCGGCCGGACTGCGGCGCGTGGGTGACGTCGAGGCATCGTTCAGCTCGCAGCAGTATCGCCGCGTGCAGGCCGAGGCTGAGGAGGGGGCCCGGCGGCGCGACCAGCTCGCTATAGACCAGCAGCTCCGCGCCGCGGCCGAGACGGCCAGACAGCATCACCTGGAGAGCGTCGCACGAACGCTGGGCGAACTGAGCAAGATGGCCGGGGCCTCCCCGGGCGTCGAGGTGGCCGACCTGATCCGGCAGTTCGGCGAGGACCAGCGGGGTGAGCTGTTCCGCAGCCTGGCGATGTGTTCGCCGGCGTCGCGGCGATGTGCAGCCGTGGTGGCCGTGGCCGGTCGGCAGATCGTCTGGCTCGATCCGGCGGCGCCGCAGACGCCCACGCGGCAGCAGGCGATCGAGACCACGGACGGATACGCCCTGTCGGTGCAGGCGATCGATAGGACCGACGGGCAGGTCTTGCTCGCTGTCGGCGGACGCCGCGAGGTCGTGCTGCTCGATGCGGGCAGCGGACACCTCGTCCGCCGGCTCACGTTGCCTCAGGACGAATCGGGCTCCGACGACGGCGGCGTCAACGCGGCCGTGCGGCTCGGTGAGACCTGGCTGGCGACGCACTCGCGGCGAGGGTTGTTCGTGTGGGCCGGTGCGGGGGCGGACGAGGGTGAGGTGGTGGCCATCCCCGGCGCATCGCGGACCAGTCGCTACCGCGCCGCCTTGGCGGACGCCGAGGGCCGCGCCTGGCTGGCGGTCGATGAGCGTGTGCTCTGCTGCTTCGACGACGAGCTGACACGCGGCGATCTCAGCGGGGGCGCCAATGCCGCCTACACCGGTTCGCGGTCGGCTGTGCATGCGATCGCGGTCGACGGGGACGACGTCTATGCCGGCACGGAGGACGGTCAGGTGCTCGTCTGGGCGTTGGGGAAGGGCGACCGCTGCCAGCAGCTCTACAGCAGCGGTCCGCGAGCGTGTCGCTCGGTCCACGTTCGGAGCGCGATGGGCATTCGGCGGCTCGGTGTGGCCGACGGCTCGGAGGCGATCAAGGAGCTGACGCTGGGCGACACGGTGGTCGATCGCTATCTGGCCGGCGGCGATTTGCTCGACAAGGCCTGGTGGTGCGACGACTTGGTCGTCGGCAAGAGCGCGTACCACAACGTGCTCCACGGCTGGGACGTCGGCCGGCCCGACGCGCCGCGCTGGTCGGTGAACGTGGCCGAGCTGTGCGGCGGCAATGTTGCGGATGCGTGTTTGGTGGTGGGATAGGGAAGCATGCTGTCCGGGGCATAACATGATCTGGTCGCCAGCACACAAATGGGGCCAAGTCTGGCTCTCACTCGCGCTTCTTGGGCTGGGGTCATGCGACCGTGTCCAGTTGCCCAAGTGGGCGATACGCAACCAATGGGGGCCGCCGATTGTGGAGATTGCAGTGCGGCCGAATAGTGCAAAATTGTCTTTCGAAAGCGGCGGGAAGCCGAGCAGGCGCCCGTGGCCGCGGCGCGGCACTGCCTTCTCAGAGGAGGTCGGAGGTGTGGAGTGGCAGGGGATGCTGTTGGAAGGCGAAGGTAGATGGCTTAGATTGCTTGCCCCCTGGCAGCCGAGTGCTGCCGGGATCGTTCACCTCATCGCGGACGGCAATGTGGCTGCGAAAGTGCACGTGTTGTTCGAGGGCGCAGTCGTCCCCGACCGCAAACCGCGCGACTTCTGGCATGAGCTTCCTCCAGGTCGTCACTGTCTGCTCTTTGAGTGGACCGGGAAGGTGACCGAAGCTTCTATTCCCACCACGACGAGTACACCCAGCTCTCAACCCAAGGACGCAACAGTGCGGGAGGGCAGGAAACAGAGCGGAGTCTCGTAGGTTGCGTCTTGATGTACCTCCCGAGGCTCGGCTCTCGGCCCGCTGCTGCTGTGAGCCCCGAGAGGGGCTCGGGTCGTGACCCACGCCTCTGCCGGGGCGATCATCACGTCGGCGTGTCATCTCGTCGGCGCGGCATCTTTCCTTCCACAACCGGAGGCGGCCCTTCCGGGTGGTCGGCCCTCGCTGCGGCGCGGCCGTGCCCGACGTGTAGAACCAGGTAACCCCGGCCCCGGCGGCGGTTGTCGGGTCGGCGCGCGTGTGTTATAGTATCGCTTCGCTCCCCTGGGTCGAGATTGCCTAAGCGTAGGCCTATGGGGCGCTTGTGTCGTAAGACGATGACGGGTGGCTCGCAGGCTTGACCGCTTTCGGCTGTGCTCGGATCGGCGGTTTGCCCGCGAGGTCTCACGCCCGCTCGGGAGGAATCCGGCCTTGAGACATGCCCTGACGCTGCTACTGGTGACGTGGACGTCCGCGGGATTCGCCGGCACGGCAAGGACAGCATCCACCCAGCCGGTGGAGGGCGTCGAGGCGTTCCAGAGCGTGCGGGCGATCCTTCGGGCCGAGCAGCGGCACATCCATACGGGCGGGGCGGTCTGGGTGGATTTCATGCTGTACAACGCCTCCGAGAGGCCCGTCAGGCTCGAGGTCCCCGAGGCCGTTCGCGACGTGAAGAAGCAGGCGGCGATGGGGCTGCCGGTCGAGCACATTTTCAGCGGCGAGCGTTTCCGCGCCTTGAAGATCACGGACGGCCAGGGCAAGGTGCTCGGCGCGGACGTGATGCTTCGTCCGTCGGGGGCCGTGGCGCCGGTCGTGCTCGCGCCGCACGCGCTGGTGGGCGTGAGGATCGACCTCGGCGAGCATTACTCGGCGGTGAGGCGGACGGGCACCTACGAGCTGGAGTGGCGGCCTTACGGCGGGGCGGTGATCTCCAACACGCTGCGTCTGGAGATCAAGCAGCATCGTCAGGTGGTGATCGTCACGAACATGGGTCGGATGCGTCTGCGGCTGCTGTACGACAAGGCGCCGAGGACGGTGGCCAACTTCCTCGAGCTGGTCGAGGAGGGGTTCTACAGCCGCACGCAGTTCTACCGCATCTACCCGGGGGCGGCGATCCTCGGTGGCGACCCCAACAACGACGGAACCGGGATGCGCCAGGACGGCAAGACGGTCCCTGCGGAATTCAACGACACGCCGTTCGACGAGGGCACGGTGGCGATGTCGCTGGCCGGCAACGACCCCGACTCGGCGAGTTGCCAGTTCTTCATCTGCCTGCGGCGCATTCCGCAGTGGGACGGCAAGTACACGGCCTTCGCCCAGGTGGTGGGGGTCGAGTCGCTGGAGACGCTCCGGAAGATCGGTCAGACGAAGACGGACGAACGAGACCGGCCGATGAGCGAGGTCATCGTCGAGCGAATGGACATCCAGTCGGCTCGCCGCGACAGCTCGCCCACGCTGACGATCGGGCAATAGCAAGCGGCGAGGTCGGTCCGTTGGAGCCGCAGCCGTTCGAGCGGGTCGTGTGCTTGACGCCCCCGTGCGTCCGGTGTGATACGATAGGGTGAGCGGTGCGGTGCGACGTCGGCCCGGAGAGGCCTCGGCTGGAGGGGGCCTGACGGCAGGAATCTGCAGGGCCGATCGCGTTGCACGAGGGGTGACCGACATCGAAGAGATTGGCGTGCGGCGGCGTTGAGGGTTGGGTCCCATGCAATAGGGCATGTGGATACTGGGTCAGGCCTTGACCGGAGCAGCCCACCCACTTCGCCTTAGGTGCCGTGGAGCAACCTGGCCTGAGCCGTCGCGCGTCGATTTTTCTTCCTGTCGAACGATCGCGGCGTCGGATGCCGCGAGAGGGGCGTCCGAGCCGTGCGGTGCCGTACCGATATGAGCGTCCCGCAACGCGCGGATGCCAGGGGCGCGAAGGGCCAGGGACACCGAGCTCATGAGCTACACCGTTCTGGCACGCAAGTATCGCAGCCAGACGTTCGACGAGATCGTCGGGCAGGAGGCCATCGCCACCACGCTCAAGAACGCCGTGGCCAGCGGCCGGATCCACCACGGCTATCTCTTCACCGGCACCCGCGGGGTGGGCAAGACGTCGATGGCGCGGATCCTGGCCAAGGCCCTGAACTGCCTGAGCGCCGAGGCGCCGACGATCGAGCCGTGCTGCACGTGCGAGCTGTGCACGTCCGTGGCCGAAGGCAGCGACGTCGACGTGATCGAGATCGACGCGGCGAGCAACACCGGCGTCGACAACATCCGCGAGCTTCGCGGCAACACGGCCTACCGGCCCGCCCGGGCCCGCTTCAAGGTCTACATCATCGACGAGGTCCACATGCTCAGCCAGGGCGCGTTCAACGCCCTGCTGAAGACGCTCGAGGAGCCCCCGGAGCACGTTAAGTTCGTGCTGGCCACGACCGAGCCGCAGCGGGTGCCGGCGACGATCCACAGCCGGTGTCAACGGTTCGACTTCCGCAGCATCAGCGTCGACAAGATCGCGGGCCAGTTGCGCCTCATCCTCGAGGCGGAGGGCGTCGGCGCCGACGACGAGGTGATCCGGCGCGTGGCGCGTCTGGCCAACGGCTCGATGCGGGACGGGTTGTCGTTGCTGGATCAGCTTCTGAGCCTGGGTGCCGAGGCGCTGGCGGCCGAACTGATCGACGAGATCCTCCCCGCTCCGCATGCCGAGACGGTCGGCGACCTGGTCGAGTGTTTGTCGCAGGGCGACGCGGCCGGGGCGCTGGCGCAGCTCGATGCGGTGCTCAACGAGGGCCACAGCCTGGAGCTGGTGTGCAGCTCGCTGATCGACACGTTCCGGCAGATGCTGGTGATCGGCGTGTGCGGCGCGGAGACCGAGCTGGTTGACGTGCCTCAGCCGGTCCGCGAGCGCTTGGGCGAGCAGGCGGGGCGTTACGACGCGGCGGCGCTGACCTACATGATCGCCGTGATCGAGGAGCTGCGCCGCAGTGTCCGCTTCAGCGGCTCGGGTCGGGCCCTGACCGAGGCCGCTCTGGTGCGGCTGGCCTGCATGGAGCGATTCAGCAGCATCGAGGCGATGTTGGCGGGTCTGGACAAGCGGATGGGGTCCGGCGGTTCGCAGCCGTCGGCCCGCCCCGGCGCTTCGGCGAGCGACGCCAAGGGCAAGGTGCGACGGCGGAGCGTTCGCGACGTGCCGAGCCCGCCCTCCGAGGCGTCGCGAGGTCGCTCGAAGACGGGTGGTGATGCGGCGCAGGCCGAGGGCCAGGTCGCGGACTCGCCGGGGCAGGACGCTGCCTCGGGAGGTTCGACCGGTTCGCCGCCGCCGCCCGATGCGGAGGCACAGACCGGGGCGGAGCCGGCGTCCGAGCCGGCGGAGGGCGCTTCGCCGTCGCCGGCACGTTCGCGTCCCGTCACGGCCGAGGAGCGCCGGAAGGTGTTGGCCGAGCCGATGGTCCAGAAGACGCTGGATCTGTTCGACGGCGAGTTGGCCGATATACAGAAGTCGGCCCCGCCCGCGCCGGGCGAGGATGCGTTGGACACCGAGGCGGACGACGAGGAGGACTAGTACCCGACCACACTTGTTTCTGTGGGTTCCGATCAGGAGGGCGAGACGCTTATCAGAGCAGCGACCGTCAGGGAGCTGTGTTGTTGGAGCGTTTGAACAACAACGCTCCTTCACAGTCGCGTCTCCGACGGCCGCTCCGAAGTTGGGAAACCAACAGATTCATTTGTGTCGGACTACTAGGCTGTCGGCATGGGCGGTCGAGGGGCGGCCCGTTCAGGGGGTCCTTACGACGCCCTGCTCGGCCTCTTCCGGGTGCCTTTCAACAAGCACGCCCTCACGGGCAGGAAGGACATACGCGGATGTTCGGAAACCTGGCGAATCTCGGTGGTCTCGTCAAACAGGCGATGCAGCTCAAGGAGCGCATGGCCGAGGTGCAGGCCAAGCTCGAGCATCAGAGCCACGAGGCCAGCAGCGGCGGCGGGATGGTGACGGCGACGGTGAACGGCAAGGGGGACCTGATCGGACTGAAGATCAGCCCGGAGGCCGTCAATCCCGACGACGTGGAGATGCTTGAGGAGTTGATCAAGGCCGCGGTGGCCGATGCGAGCCGTCAGGCCCAGGAGGCGGCCAAGCAGGCGATGGCGGAGGTCACGGGCGGGATGAATCTGCCCGGGCTGGAGGGATTGCTGGGCGGGGGCCAGTAGCCAAGGGCATGCAAACGGTCTTATCATGGTGAGGTGGGCATCCGGCCGGCCCGTCGGGGTCGGTCGCTGTCATTTGGGTGGTCCTTGTCGGTCGGGAGACCAGGAATCATGGCGATGCACAGCACGGAATCTCTCGGTCGGTTACAGGCCGAGCTTCAGAAGCTGCCGGGGGTGGGTCCTCGCAGCGCCGAGCGGATCGCGTTCCACCTGCTGAAGGCCTCGTCGGACGAGGCGATGGGGCTGGCTGAGGCGATCAAAGACGTCAAGAACAACATACGTCCGTGTTCGGTCTGCTATAATCTAACCGAGGAGGACCCGTGCTCAATCTGCGCCGATCCGAATCGTGATAGGCGTATTCTGGTCGTGGTCGAGCAGCCCAAGGACGTGCTCAGCCTGGAGGAGACGGGGGCCGTTCGGGGCGTTTACCATGTGTTGATGGGTCACTTAGCTCCGTTGGACGGTATCGAGCCGGGGGACCTGACGATCGCCGCGCTCCGCGATCGCGTCCGAGAAGGGACGGTCCAGGAGGTGGTTCTGGCGACGAATCCCACGATGGAGGGGGATGGGACGGCCATGTACATCCGGAGTCTGCTCGAAGAAACCGGTGTGAAGGTCACCCGACTGGCACGTGGTTTGCCAACGGGGGCCCAAATGGAATATGCTACCAAGGCGATGCTGGCCGATGCGCTACAAGACCGCAAGCCGATGTAACCCGGCCGGGGTGACGGGCCGATGTCTAAGTAGATGCTTGTAGCGTCCGGCATTGCGCCGGTGCCGGCCGCCGGCTTGAAAGCATGAGGCCTCATGTCTCAGTCGTTGTCACAGGTTGTCTCGCAGGTCCTACGGCAGGAGCAGCGGCTCACACCGCAGCTCATCCAGTCGATGGACATCCTGCAGCTTCCGTTGCTGGCGTTCGAGCAGCGGCTGCAGCAGGAGATGGAGAGCAACCCGGCCCTGGAGGTGGAGCTGCCGAGCGAGCCGTCGCTGGAGGCCCAGACGGAGGCCGAGCCCGAGCCCGGGGGCAACGGCGAGGCCGACGACAGCTTCGATCGGCTGGAGGAGCTGGCCAGGCAATACGACTTCGACGACGGCGATCGTGAGTTCAGCGGCAGCTACCAGAGCGAGGACGGCCGTGACTCGAAGATGGACGCGATGGCCAGCACGGCGAGCCGTCCGATATCGCTGCACGAGCACCTGCTGAATCAGTGGGCCCTGGTGGACGTGGACCCCGAGGCCCGACGTGCCGGCGAGGCGTTGATCTACCAGATCGACGACGACGGGTATTTGCGCACGCCGCTCGAGGAGATCACCATTACGGTCTCGCCGCCGCTGTCGATGGAGGCGGTGGAGAAGGCGTTGGCGGCGGTGCAGGAGTTGGAGCCGCCGGGTGTGGGGGCTCGCGACCTGCGCGAGTGCCTGCTGCTGCAGCTTGCCGCCCTGCCGGGACACTACGACCTGGAGGAGCAGATCGTTCGGCATCACCTGGAGGACATCGAGAAGAACCGGTATCCGCAGGTGGCCAAGGCGCTGGGCGTCGAGATCGACGACGTCAAGGAGGCGGTGCGGACGCTGGGGCGCCTGAACCCGCGGCCGGGTACGTTGGTCAGCGACTACGACGTGCCTCGCATCACGCCGGACGTGATCGTGGAGTACGACGACGCGGGGGACGGCTACACGGTGAGGCTGGCTCGTGGCAACAACCCGCGGCTTCGGATCAGCCCGTCGATACGGCGGATGCTCAAGGCCAGCCGGCACGACAAGACGGTGCGCGATTTCCTGCGGAAGAACATCGAGTCGGCCTCGGCGATCATCGACGCCGTGCAGTACCGCCAGCAGCGGCTGTTGGAGGTGGCTAAGATCGTCGTCGACCGGCAGCGGGACTTCTTGGACTACGGTCCGTCGGCGCTGAAGATCCTTCGCATGAACGACCTGGCGGTCGAGCTGAAGTGCGACCCGTCGACGATCAGCCGCACCGTGGCCGACAAATACATGCAGACGCCGCGCGGGATCTATCCGCTTCGGATGTTCTTCACGGGCGGCACCCAGACCGCCAGCGGCGAGGAGACGAGCTGGGACAGCGTCAAGGCCCGGGTCAAGGAGATCGTCGACAACGAGGACAAGTCGGACCCGCTCAGCGACGAGGTGATCGCCTCGATGATCCAGGACGAAGGCGTGGACATCTCCCGCCGCACCATCGCCAAGTACCGCGGCCAACTCAACATTCCCAACAAGCGACAACGCAAAGAATACTGAGGCTAGCGTCTAGGGTTTAGGGGCTAGGGTCTGGCGCCCACGTGATGCCGGGTACCCAGGCCCGGCCGCCATGCTCGTAGGCGCCGATGTCGGGGGCCTTGCCCTTGAAGCCGTCGGTGATGCCGGGGATGACGCGGCCGGCGTCGATGAGGGGCGAGCCCGGAGCCGGTCGGAAGTCGCGATCCTTCGGATCGACCAGCTTGAGATCTTTGGCGCGGCAATTGTGGCCGATGTTGTCGCCCGGCGGGAAGGGTTTGCCGTGGACCCAGCTCGTGATGGTGTGGGCGGCGTTGTTGAAGATCACGCTGTTCTGGTTCTGGGCCTTCAAGAGCGGCCACTGCTTGCGCCACGGCTTCTTCGGCTCGGGCCGGGTGTGGAGGCTGATGTAGTTGCCGGGCGTGTCGGGCTTGCCGATGTCGAGCACGGTGTTGTTGCAGACCTTGTTGCGGTCGCCCTTGACGATGATGCCGTCGCGGCCGCAGTCCCACACGACGTTGTGATGCACCGTCAGGCCTCGCGTCTGGTCGTCGCCGCGGATGCCGAGCCCGCGACCTCGCGACGTCCAACAGCCGTGGACCCAGTTGTAGCGGATCACACTACCCTCGATCATCGGGAGCTGCGTGTAGACCAGCGACACGTCAAGGCAGCACAGTCCACCGTCATAGACGTGGTTGTATTCGCAGATCGACTTCTGGCCCGAGAAGCAGACGCCCGCGTTGCCGAAGCTGTGGACCGTGTTGTGGCGGATGACGGCCGGCCCGCCGGGTTTGTCGTGCGGCCCGCCGGTTCGCAGAGGCACGTGACGCAACGAGCCGTACCAGCTCACGTCGTGGATCAGGTTGTCCTCGACCAGCACGTCCTTGCCGGTCAGGCTCAGCCCGCCGGCCGCACAAAACTCGAAGTGGCACCGCCTGACGGTGTTGTGCGAGCCGGTGATGAGGGTCTTGTCGAGCCAACGCTCCTTGCCGGCCGGGTCCCAGATCGTCCGCACGAACGTCGGGAAACGGAAGCGGCAGCCTTCGATCACGACGTGGTCGCAATCCTTGAACGTGACGGTCGCGCCGACCAGCCGGAAGCCGCGGAGCTCGACGTGGTTGACCTTGCCGGCCATGAAGGCGTTGTTGCGGACCTTGGCTTGGAGCCTGTGGTTCGTCGGGTCCGAGCCGTCCGGCAGCCAGACGTAGAGCGTGTCGGTTTCGGTGTCGTGGAACCACTCGCCGGGGGCGTCGAGGGCCTCGAGCTTGCCGAACAGGACGTAGCGGTCGTCGGCCCAGCCCTTCTTGTGCTTGGCGTAGTGCGTGATGCCTTGCATGTCCTTGGGGTATTCGAAGGCGTCCTGGCCGGCTTCGTGCCTGGTGACCTTGCGGGTCCAGGTGAAGAACTGGTGGGCGACGTTGAGCACGGCGGTGGCGCCGGTCCAGTCGATGCCGGTCTTGGCCAGGTCCGGATCGACGAGCCGGCCGTAGGCGCTGCCCTTGGCGGCGGTGGCCCAGGTCGAGAGATCCCAGAGCTGCGCGGGGAATTGCATGTTGGGCCAACGGGCCTCGACCAGCATCTGCCCGTCGACGAAGAGCTGCGGGAACCGCAGCTTGCAGGTGGTCGCGTAGATCTTGCCCTTGTGGCGGCGCCACGGTCCGTGCACGGGGTCGGTGCCGCAGAGCGTGACGGTCTCGCCGGGCGCGGCCTCGAAGCGGATCGGCTTGCCGGGCTGGCCGGAGGTCGTGAGCCTGACGGCCTGGCGGTACGTGCCGGCGCGGACGAGGCAGCGGTCGCCGGGTTTGAGCGTGCGTGCGGCCTTCTGGATGGTCTTGAAGGGCTGAGCCTTCGTGCCGGTGTTGGCGTCGGAGCCGTCCGGCGCGACGTAGATGTCGGCGGCAAGGGCGAACGGTGCGAGCGATAGGCCTGCGACAACGGCCAGGGCGCGGATCGTCGGAGGCATGGGTAGGAGACTCCTTGTATTGATCCGGTCCGACCGGACAATAGCTGATTCGGTTCACGTCGCGTCCCTTCCAGCTCCTTCGGTGCTCGATTCAACAGCAACGCTTCCTCACGGGCGCGTCTCTGACGGAGCACCTGCAATCGGAGCAGCGACCGTGAGGGAGCTGTGCTGTTGGTCAGCACGTCGCGGCAAGGTCATCACCGCTCATCCGCGCTACGGTCGTTGACGCCATATCGCTATCTTCAGGGCGGCGTAGCTTTACTTGCTTTGCTTTTTGTCCATCTCGACGCAGTGGTCGTGGCCGGCCTTACCGCAGCATTGTTTGAATTTGAGCACCTTGCCGCCGGGGCCGGTCTTGCCGAGCGGGCAGGGGGCGTTGCGTTTGGGCTTGCCGTGCTCGGCCTTGATCGGCTTGACCGGCTCGGGCAGCGGCGGGTCGTCGTCGGTCGGCAGCATCTTGGCGTGCTGATCCTCCTTGCGCTTCTTCTTGAGGAACCGATCTCGGAACCAGCCGCCGTCTTTACTCATGGTGTGCTCTCACAAAATCGCCGGACTCGTCTTCATTCGGCACGAGTGCTGTTGGTTCGTGTGCCACTGCTCTACGAGCAGTGCGGGACGGATACCCAGCGGTCGACTCCCTTGAGCCGAGCACCGCTGGCACGGCCGAGGCTCCGCCGGAGACGCGCCGGTCAGGAAGCGTTGCCGTTGATGCGATCCAACAACACCGCTCCCTGCCGGTCGTTGCTCTGACAGAGCCCCTGCCCTCAATAGCCTCAGCGGAGGAAGGTCTCCCTTGCAGATCTCGTCGTCAGAGAACGGCTCCTACGAGGGCTGGCCCAGCGAGAGCGATGTCCACGTTACGATGCGTCATGACCCCGCTGAGGACAGCGGGGCTCTGCTGTATCCCACGCGCTCCGCGGCGTCACCCCGAAACGTGACGTGCGGCATGGCACTACTTCTTTCCGCAGCACTTCTTATATTTCTTGCCGCTGCCGCAGGGGCAGGGGTCGTTTCGGCCGACCTTGGGCATCTCGCGTCGGATGGTCTGCGGCTTGGCGGCCTCGCCTTGGGGGTCGAGCCCCTCGACCTCGCCGGGAGCGAAGCCGACGTTGACGGCCTCGTCGTGGTGCGTTTGCATGCCGCGATAGACGCTGGAGACGCCGCCGCCGAGCCGAGCGCGGAAGATCGTCTGCGTGACGCGCTGGCGAAGGCGGTCCATCATCTCGTTGTACATCCGCATGCCTTCGCGCTTGTATTCGACCTTGGGGTCCTTCTCGGCGTAGCCGCGGAGGCCGATGGCGCTCTTGAGCAGGTCCATCTCGTACATGTGGTCCTTCCACTCGTCGTCGAGACTGGAGATCAGGACCACTTGCTCGAGGCGGGTCAGCTCATAGCGGAGTAGGCGGCGCCCGGCATCCAGGAGGGCGTCGCGGCTGTCACCGTCACCGTCGCCGTCGCCGTCGGCGTCGGCGTCGGCGCGAAGGGCCGACTCGTTCGTCAGTGTGTGCCCGAAACGCCGACGAGCCCAGGAGACCAGCTCGTCGCCCTGGTGTTCGGACACGGCGCGGTCGACCTCCTCGGCGAGATGGCCGTCGCCCATCCACTCACGGTTGAGCTCGACGAGCTGTTCGTAGATCTGCCGCGGGCTCTTGCCCTGCACGTCGCTGAGCTGCCAGCCGACGTTGAACTTGCCGTTGGCCCACTGCACGACGCGATCGGCGGCGTAGGCGCTGTCGCCGACGGCCTCCGGTCCGAACGTCGCGTCCATCAGCTCCTGGACGGGGTAGGTCACCTCGCGTTCGTGGTAGGCCCGCTGGACGATCCCTCGCAGGGTCGGGGCGGGTCCGCCCTCGGGGCTGTCGGTCAGGTCGGCTTCGGCGATCTCCACGCCGAACTGGACGCGGGCCCAGTCGGCGAGACGCGCCATGGGGAAGGCCGGGTCGAGGAGGGCCTCGACGCCCGACAGGTCGGTCTGCTCGATCTGCGCGGACGCGCCTTCCATGATCTGCTCTTCGATGTCCGCGGGCTCCATCCGTCGGACCTGGTTCTGGCCGAGGCTGACCCCGTAGCGGGAGGCCCACTTGGCCAGGCCTCGGACGTCCCATTCCTCGGGGGGCAGATCGGGGTCGATGTACTCGCCGACGGTGCGGTTGATGGTGGTGCGGGCCTCGTCTCGGGCCTGGTCGCGGATGCTCTCGATGCAGGCCTGCGTGTCATCCACCGAGAGCGACGGCGCCTGGATCGGCACGCCGAGCTGCTGCTGGGCCCACTGGGCGACGGCCTGGCGCTGGAAGTCGGGGTCGAGGAACGTGGCCACACCCTGCTCGATGGTCTCGTCGATCATGCCCCAGATGAGCTCATCGAGGCGGTCGGCCTCGAGCACGCGCTGGCGGCGTTTGTAGAAGTCGCGGCGCTGGTAGTCCCACACCTCGTCGTATTCGAGGAGGTTCTTGCGGATGCCGAAGTTCCTCTCTTCGACCTTCTTCTGGGCGCGTTCGATGGCCTTGCTGACGTGCTTGTCGTCGAGGGCGGCGCCGCCGGACATGCCGAGCCGTTCGAGCAGGGCGATCATCTTGTCGCCCATGAACATCCGCATGAGATCGTCTTGCAGCGAGAGGAAGAAGCGGCTGCTGCCGGGGTCGCCCTGGCGGCCGGACCGTCCGCGGAGCTGGTTGTCGATGCGCCTGGCCTCGTGCCGCTCGGTGCCGACGATATGGAGCCCACAGGGGGAGTTCAGCCCGCAGACGCGGCGTCCGAGGTCGGGGAAGCGGTCGTCGATCTTGGGTTTGAAGCAGTGGGCGCAGTCGGTCTTCGGGTCGTACTCGTCGCAGTGGATGCAGCACTTGGTCGCGCGGCGCTCGCCCTCCTCCTGCTGGGCGACGATGCGCTCGTAGCCCGCCTCGTCGTATTCGAGCCGGCCGATGCAGTCCGGGTGGACGACGCCGTGCTCGAGCTTGATGTCGGTCCCGCGACCGGCCATGTTCGTGGCGATGGTGACGTTGCCGAGCAGTTGCTTCTTGTCGCCGCGCTTGGGCGAATGGCGGTGGCCGGCGACGGCGACGATCTCGGCCTCGCGGGCGTGGTTCTTGGCGTTGAGGACCTCGTGCTCGATGCCGTACTTGCGGGTGAGCAGGCCAGAGATCGTCTCGCTGTTCTCGACGCTGGTGGTACCGACGAGGATGGGTCGGCCCGAGGCCATCTCGCCCATCACCTCGTCGTAGGCCTCGGTGAGCTTCTCCTCCGAGCCGTCGCCCTTGTCCCAGGCCTTGAGGGCCTCGTTGATGGCCTCGACGGGCTCGCCGCGTGCGTTCCGGAGGGCCTTCAGCTCGGTCAGGACGTCGGCCAGCAGCCAGGGTTCGTTGGGCCGGCCGCTCTCGTGCATCTCGCGGATCTCTTCGACGATCGCGTCGTACTTGGCGTCGACGCTGCGGTAGATGCGGTCGTTGTGGTCGAGCCGGTTGACCGGGCGGTTGGTCGGCACGGCCATCACCTCGAGCTGGTAGATCTTCATGAACTCCTCGGACTCGGTCATGGCCGTTCCGGTCATGCCCGCCAGCTCGAGGTAGAGCTTGAAGAAGTTCTGGATGGTGACGGTGGCGACGGTCTGGGTCTGCTTCTTGACCGGCACGTTCTCCTTGGCCTCGATGGCCTGGTGGAGTCCCTCGGACCACTGTCGGCCGTGCTGGAGCCGACCGGTGAAGGGATCGACGATGATGATCTCTCGCTGGGGGCCGACGACGTAATCGACGTCGCGCTCGTAGACGACGTGGGCGCGGATGGCGTTCTCGACCAGGTGCCGCACGTGCGTGTTCGAGACGTCGGACAAGCTGCCGAGGCCCAGCTCGTTTTGGACGATGACCTCGCCGGCGTCGAGCAGGGCGGCGCTCTTGCGGTCCTTCTCGACCTTGTAGTAGTGGTGATGCCCCAGCGCTTCGCCCTCTTCGGCGTCGACCCAATCCGGGTCGGTGTTGTACTTCTTGAGGGCCTGCTCGAACTTGGGGTGTCGGGCGTACGGTTCGGGCGGGTTGTCGCCCCATTGTTTGATGCGGGCGGCGGTCTCGCGCTGGGCCTTCTTCTGGGCGTCGATGAGCTTGCGGGCGACGGCGTCCATCTGCTTGTATTGCAGCGGGTCGTCGCGGGCCTCGCCGGAGATGATCAGCGGCGTGCGGGCCTCGTCGATCAGGATGCTGTCGACCTCGTCGATGATCGCGTAGTCGAGCGAGCCCTGGACCTGGTCGGCCAGGGACATCTTCATGTTGTCGCGGAGGTAGTCGAAGCCGAACTCGCTGTTCTGGCCGTAGGTGATGTCGCAGTCGTAAGCGCCTCGTCGCTCCTCGGCCTCGGCCCCCCACGTGCCCATCTCGGACTGGAGGTAGCCCACCGTCGCGCCGAGCCGTTCGAAGATGGGTCGGGCGAACTCGGCGTCGCGCTTCACCAGGTAGTCGTTGACGGTGACGATGTGCACCTTGCGGCCGGCCAGCACGTGCATGTAGGCGGCCAGGTGGCAGACGATGGTCTTGCCCTCTCCGGTCTTCATCTCGGCGATCTTGCCGTCGTTGAGGATCTTGCCGCCGATGATCTGGCATTCGAACTGGCGGTGCTCCTGGGCGCGTCGTGAGGCCTCGCGCAGCAGGGCGAAGGCCTCGGCGAGCATGCCGTTGCGCTCGCAGTCCTCGAGGAACGCCGCCATCCTGCGGCGAAACTCCTTGCTGTAGTATTCCTCGGCGCGCTGCTCGAGGGTCAGGGCCTCCCACCAATCGTCGATGGGCTTGAAGGCCTCGGTGACGCGGTCGCGGAGGTCGTTGCCGGCGGCGAGCAGGTCGTCGTCGGACAGATCGCGCAGGTGGTCCTCGTGCGGGTCGACGTCGGCGCGGACCCATCGCCTCAGGGACAGCACGAACCGGTCGTTGCGGCTGGGCAGGAGTCGGTAGAGGGCGAAGGCGTCGACGAAGACGAGGGGGATCAGCGAGACGCTGAGGGCCATGATCAGGGCGGCGCGATGGTCGGCGAGGGGTCCGGAGCCGCCGAGGAGCAGGGCGACGGCCGTGGTCAGCAGAAGCGCGGCGAAGACGACGGTGACGAGGGCGGCCGCCAGGCCGGTGACCCACCGGATCTTCGCGCGATTGAACAGCTCCCCCCACGCGCTGGTCTGGTATCGAGAGAGTTGGCCGATCGAATCAGGCACGTCAGAAGCTCACTTACGGCTGAGGGCGACGGGACGGCGGCGCCGGCGCTACTTGGCGCGCTCGACGTACTCGCCCGAGCGTGTATCGACGCGGATGCGCTCGCCGGGCTCGATGAAGGGCGGCACCTTGACGCGAGCGCCGGTCTCGAGCGTCGCATCCTTGTTCTGGTTGGTGACCGTCGCGCCTTTGATGGCGGGCGGCGTGTCGGTGACCTCGAGCTCGACGACGTTGGGCAGCTCGGCGGTGATGACCTTGCCCTCGTGGATCTGGCAGGTCAGGCGTTCGTTGGGCTTGAGGAACTGGACGCTGTCGCCCAGGAAGCCCTTGTCCAGGGAGGTCTGCTCGTAGTTTTCGGTATCCATGAGGACCAGGTTGTCGCCTTCCTCGTACAGAAACTCCATCTCCTTGGATTCCATGAACGGCGTGTCGAGCTGGTCATCCACACGAAACCGCACGTCCACCAATTGGCCCGATTGGATGTTCTTCAGCTTGGCCTGCATGTAGCTCCGCTTGTTGCCCTTGGCCACATGTTGGGATTCGTGGCAGACGTAGAGTTGGTCTTCGTAGATGACGGTCCGGCCCTTACGCAATTCGACGGCTTTGATCATGTCACACTCCGATGTCGCGGTTGAGGCACTACCTCAAGCCATCAATTCTTGCAGCCACGGGGGTTTTAGTCAACGCGGCGGTCCCGTCCGGGTGCATGACCGCCATGGCGGGGTCCTCCTTCACGTCGCTGGGTTAGGTCTGACCTGAAGGGGCGAGACAGGCCCTGAGAGATCTTCCGTCGCCCCCTACGGGGCTGTTCGTGGGTTGGCGGCCGATGACGAGTGCTGTGTTTCACACATCGTGCGACGATGGACAGGGGGGCACACGCCACGGCTGCTGCTCG
>CAZUQM010000055.1:0-42272 GCA_964622545.1 uncultured Planctomycetales bacterium
CGTAATACCTAACATATACCGACCTTATCAACCGGAGTCAAGCAGAGACTCGGTAACGAGAATTGGGTCAAGAGACGCCGGCGGCGGAGCGTCCCAAGCCCAGCGCTCCATCGCCGGACCGAACGCTCCGCATCCTGCTGGCCGAAGACAACGCCGTCAACCAGAAGTTCGCCGTCCGAACGATCGAAAAGGCGGGGCATACGGTCGTGGTGGCCAACAACGGACGCGACGCGGTGGATGCGTGGCAACGTGAGCCGTACGACGTCGTCCTGATGGACGTCCAGATGCCCGAGATGGACGGGTTCCAGGCCACGGGAAGGATCCGCGAACTGGAGCAAGAGCACGGCAAGGAGCAGCGTACGCCCATCATTGCCATGACCGCCAACGCCATGAAGGGCGACCGCGAACGCTGCCTAGAGGCCGGCATGGACGGCTACGTCTCCAAGCCGGTCAAGCGATCCACCCTGTTCGCAGAGATTGAGAAGGTGCTGGGCGGCTGACGGCGATGCCGGCAAAGCCCAACAGAAGGAAGGAAGAGGATGTCCGAACCTTTCAATGAAGAGGCACTGATGGACCGCGTAGACGGAGACATCGAGTTCCTCGAAGAGACCATCGCCATGCTACACGAGGACTGTCCCGATCTGCTCAGCCGGATCGAGGCCGCCGCGGCATCGGGTGACGCCGACGCGCTCGTCAAGCCGGCGCACGCCCTGAAGGGCATGCTGGCAAACTTCTGCGCCGAACCCGCGGAAGCGGCCGCGCGTGAGCTCGAGATGATGGGACGAGAGCAACGACTGTCCGACGTGGCCTCGGCAGTGGAGACCCTTCAGAAGGAAACGCAACGGCTAAGGAACGCACTGGACAGCTATGTACAGGCGCTCAAGTCATGAGAATCCTGATTGCGGAAGACGAGAGAATCACACGCCAATCCCTCTTGCGACAACTGCAGCGCTGGGGACACGACGTTGTCGCCGCCGAAGACGGCGCTCAGGCGTGGGAGCGATTTCAGAACCAGCAGTTCGACATCGTCGTGACGGACTGGGACATGCCGCACGTCGACGGACGCGAGCTGATCGAGCGCATCCGCGGGAGCGAATCGTCGAACTACGTCTACCTTATCATGCTCACGGGTCGTTCCGAGACGACCGATCTGGTCGCCGGCATGGAGTCCGGTGCCGATGACTTTCTGGCCAAGCCCTTTGACCGAAGCGAGCTGCGCGTCCGCCTGCGCGCCGGCGAGCGAATTATCCAACTTGAACGAAGCCTGGCCGCCCGGAATGAGGAGTTGGAGAAAGCCAATGATCGAATGCGGCGGGATCTTGAGGCCGCTGCCCAGATCCAGCAATCGCTCTTGCCAACCGAATCACCCGCGGTCGAGGCATGCCGTTTCGCGTGGCGCTATGAACCCTGCGACGAGCTTGCGGGCGACTCGCTGAACGTCTTCGCGATCGACGACCGGTTCGTTTGCATGTACGTTCTGGACGTTGTGGGTCACGGCGTGCCGGCCGCACTCCTCTCGGTGGCCGTAACTCGGAGTCTGAGCCTCGGCTCAGATCGCTCGTCACTGGTCACGCAGCCGAGCGAACGACCTCCCGGCTACACGATCACAGGCCCGGCGGAGGTGGCACGGCGGCTGAACGTCATCTACCCGATGGATGCCAGCAGCATCAGCGGGCAGTACTTCACGATCATCTACGGGGTACTGGATACCCAAACCGGGCGATTCCGATTCACCGCGGCCGGCCATCCGGGTCCCCTCCTGGTGCGTCGCGGCGAGATCGTAGCGGTCCCGGCTGAGCCCGCCTTTCCGATCGGCATGTTCGCCGAAGCCGAATACAAGGAGACCGTGGTGGACCTTGGCCCCCATGATCGTCTGTATATGCACTCCGACGGCGTGAACGAAGAGATGAACGCCGCCGGGGAGCAGCTTGGCACGGCGAGGCTGGGAACCATGCTCGTCGAGGGTTCGCACACGGCGTTGGAGCGGAGCATCGAGCACGTCATCCAGGAAGTCGTTTCATGGCGGGGCGACAAGCATTTCGCTGACGACGTCTCCATCCTGGGCGTGGAGATGCAGGAAGTCTGAATCCGACGCGAGGCCGGTCTGCCCAAGGTGGCAACCTCGCAACGAGCGATGGCACCTCAAAGCCGTGGTGATCGTAGGGCCCGGAGGTCGCGCCAGCGTGTTGTCTTCCTTGACCGGAAACGCCTACGCCCCTTCCGCCAGGGCAGCCTCGACGTCCTTGACGAGCTCGTCGGCTAGCGGCTTGGTGCGCGAGCCAAACTGGCGGATCACCCGACCGTCGCGGGCGATAAGGAACTTGTTGAAGTTCCAACTGATCTTGCCGTCCACGGTCGGGTTGGCCTGCTTGTCGGTAAGGAACGCATAGAGCGGGTGTTGGTCGGAACCCTTGACGGAGATCTTGGCGAACATGGGGAATGTCACGTTGTACTTGAGTGTGCAGAACGACTTGATCTCCTCGTTGGTGCCCGGCTCCTGCCACAGGAAGTTGTTGGCCGGGAAGCCCAAGACAAGGAACCCCTTGTCCTCGTAGGTCTCGTACAGCTTCTGAAGGCCCTCGTACTGGGGCGTGAACCCGCACTTGCTCGCCACGTTGACGACGAGCAAGACCTTTCCTTGGTGCGATCCGAGCTCAACGTCGCGACCGTCGATGTCCTTGACGGTGAAGTCGTAGATGGATCGCTCAGCGTCTCCAGTCATTCTGGTAGGCTCCCTATCAACCTGTTCGCCGCAGCCCGTCAAACACAAGAGCAACGCCAGGATACCACCGCAAAGATGCTTGTTGGTTGTCATCCGCTACACCTCCGTGCGGAGAGGACCATGCCTCCGCCAGCGGGACGTGCCGACCCTTCATCATACCCTCGATAGGTTGGATGCCGAAGTGTCCCCAAGATGAACAGGATCGAACGAGTCGATGCCTGATGTGGAGGCCCGAGGCACGAATCGATCGGACCGCCACGTGGAAGCGCTTGTCGAATTCGCACAGCTCTCTATCGTTATACACGATGTCCCCGACCCGGACCGCCATCGCCCCTGGGCGGAAGGTCCGGCGAGTGGGCTCCGTGTCCGAACGTTGCGGTGCGCCACATCATGGCACGCTCATGAGGCTAAAGGCTGACATTCCGGCACCCATCCTGCAGCACCTGGCCGAGGTCGGCGTCGACGCGTCCGACATCGTGCTGTCCCTGTCCTGCGACATTGATCTCCTTGGGCGGTACGGCCGGCAGTGGGTATTGGCGACTTCCCGGCAGCTCCGGGTGTACGGGCAGAAGGACCCACTCGAGCCGCGAATCGTGCTCGATCTGAGCGACGTGGCGGAATTCCGAACGCTTGCCGTGGTCGGATCCGGCCTGCTTCAGGCCAAGGTCGATGGTGTCTGGGTGGACCTGGTTCGCTACAGCAACCGCCGCAAGTACTGGTTCGGCCGGTTGGCCCGACGGCTCGAGCAACTTCGGGAAGGGGAATCGATTGAGCTGGAACCGGAAGACGACCACGATCCGAGGCGGTGTCCGTCATGCGGCCTGACGCTCGCCTTCGCAAAGGCCTCAGAAGCCCCTCGCCGGCTGATGCCGGCACGAGCGTGTTTACGAGAGGAAGCCAGAGCCGGCCTGCCTTGCAGGGCCCGGGCTCGTCGCATCCCCACGCTCGGAGAAAGGCCGGATCGTCGATGAGGGCGTCCTCGCCCGTTGCGATCGTGGCCGACATAAGCATACCCAGGGACCTCGCCGGATTCGAGATACACGTCACGGGGAGCCCAGGGCCATCGAGCCGGACCTCATCGAGCACACAGCACACCCGACGCCCGTAGACCTGACTCGCATCGAAAGGGGTCTGGCCTCTGCGCCGCCTGCCTCACAGCCCCCCATCCGGACAGGACGAACGAAGAGGGCGTCGTACCGGACCGTATTCCGGGCACGATACGGACATCGGCCAGCTTCGACGACCGGGCACACTCCGGAGGCGTGGCATCCACGGGCGTGAGGTGGTAGCATCCGATGCATCGGCATGTTGAAACGCCCCCTACCAGCCAAGATCGTTGAGGAACGTCTCCTGTGAGCGGTCGGCGCGCGGGCGGGGCAGCGCCCATTATCCAAGGGAGGTATCCATGGGTCCTTCGAGCTCCGAACAGGTCTCTTCGCGTCGCTACTCGCGTCGTCAGTGGCTCAAGCACTCGGCCCTGGCCGGCTCGGTGGCCGTCGGTCTCGGTGCCTGGCCGAGGCGTAGCCTGGCCCGACGCGTCTCGCCGAACGAGAAGCTGAACATCGCGTCGATCGGCGTGGGCGGCAAAGGGGTGGCCGACACCAGGGGCGTCAGCAGCGAGAACATGGTGGCGATCTGCGACGTCGACGAGCGGATGCTGGACCGGGCGGCCAAGCGTTTTCCCAAGGCTAAGCGCTACAACGATTTTCGCAAGATGCTCGCTCGCGAGAAGCTCGACGCCGTCACCGTGACCACGCCCGACCACACGCACACCGTCGCAAGCGTGGCGGCCATGAAGCGGGGGCTTCACGTCTACTGCCAGAAGCCGCTGACGCGATGCATCGAGGAAGTCCGCGTGATGCGGCGCGTCGCCAAGGAGACCGGCGTCTGCACGCAGATGGGCAACCAGGGGCACGCCGAGGACGGCCTACGCCGCTGCGTGGAGCTTCTCCAGGCCGACGCCATCGGACCGGTCCGTGAGGTCCACGTCTGGACGGACCGGCCGAGCCGGTTCTGGAAGAACGGGCTGGACAAGCCGACCGAGACGCCGCCCGTTCCCGAGTACATGACGTGGGACCTCTGGCTCGGCCCGGCGGGCAAGCATGCCTATCACGCCGTCTACCATCCCGACGGCTGGCGAGGCTTCGTCGACTTCGGCACCGGGGCGCTGGGCGACATGGGCTGCCACATCGTGGACACGGCCTTCTGGGGGCTCGAGCTGGGGATGCCGACCTCGGTCGAGGCCAAGACGTCGGGCTTCAACGGCTACGGCTTCCCGCTGTGGTCGATCGTCCGGTACGCGTTTCCGGCGCGCGGCAAGCGGCCTCCGGTCAAGCTCACCTGGTACGACGGGGGCAAGCAGCCGCCGGAACGTTTCGGCAAGATGCCCTCCAACGGATCGATCTTCGTGGGCAGCGAGGGGATCATGCGTATCGACGGCTCGTGGGGCGAGCCGAAGCTGGAGCCGGCCGAGAAGTTCGCCGACTTCAAGGGGCCCGAGCCCACGATCCCGCGGTCGCCCGGCCACTACAAGGAGTGGATCGCCGCGTGCAAGGGCGGCCCGGCATCGCTGTCGAACTTCGACTACGCCACGCGGCTGACCGAGATGATCCTTCTGGGCAACCTGGCCGTCTGCCTGGGACGCAAGATCCGATGGGACGCCAAGGCGATGCGGTGCCCCGATTGCCCGGAGGCCGACGCGCTGATCCGCACCTCGTACCGTAAGGGTTGGGAGATCTGAGCCGCCGAGGAGATGAGCCTATGACCCGGCCCGACCGCCACCACCGCGGCCTGCTCGTCTTGGTTTGCGTCGCGGCCTGCATGCCGGCCATGGATGGCGTCCGGGCCGAGCGAGGGAATCGGGCTCTGAGCCGGGAGCGAGCTACGACGTACACGATCGAATCCATCCAGCTCTACGTGCGCGAGACCAAGCCCGGCCGGATGCTCTTCGCGCTCGGCAAGTCGGGAGGGGGCGGCGGGAAGACGAAGCCGCTGACCAGTCCGCTGGGGCACGTGCGGATGGTCGTCCGCAACGAACAAGGCCGAACGACGTTCGGCTGCTCGGCCGATCGTCTGTCGGTGCGGTGGCTCGATAAGCGACCGGGCCGTGACCAGGACCTCAAGCGGCGCGAGCTGGTCGATCTGATCTACGCCGCGCGCGACGTCTACCTGGACGAGCCGAGCTTCGACGATCCGTTCGCGATGTGGCTGCGGTGCCACCGCCAGGTCATGGCGCTCGGGCGTTCGCGGGGCCAGGAGGATCTGACCAGCAGCTTCGCCTCGGCCCTGATCGAGCGGGCGATGCTGGACGGCGTGTGTCGGCTGGCGGGCAAGAGCCTGTACGAGATGGTCCGCGACGACCGGCTCGGGTTCCGGCCGGAGAAGGTCCACCCCGAGCTCGCCGGCCGGCAGCTCGCCGCGTGGCTGCCGCCGAGGCCGGTGACGCGGTTTCGAATCCGCCATACGGTCGGCCTGGCCGATCCACTCGTGGCCGCCGATCTGCCCGCCGACCAGCGGGTCAACGACGGACTGCCCGAGACCCTGGCCGAGTATGTCAAGACCGACGGGCTGACCGCTTTCAAGGTCAAGATCTGCGGGCGGCCCGAACGGGACCTGGCGCGGTTGCGGAAGATCTGGCAGGTCATCCCGCACGGCCCGGAGACGATCATCACGCTGGACGCCAACGAGGCGTACAAGGACGTGGCCCCGCTGGCCGCGTTCGTCCGGCGGCTGCGCGAGGGATCGAGGGAGCTGTTCGATCGGATCATCTACATCGAACAGCCGCTCCAGCGAGGCCTGACGCTCGAAGCGGCCACGGAACCGGCGATCCGGCGTCTTGCCGAACTCAAGCCGCTGGTCATCGACGAGGCCGACGGCACGCTCGACGCCTTCAAGCGGGCCCATGCCATCGGCTACGCCGGCACGTCGTGCAAGAACTGCAAGGGGCTCTTCAAGTCGCTGCTGAACCGCGCCCTGGTCGCGCACTACAACGCCGGGGGCGAGGCGACGTTCGTGACGGGCGAGGACCTCCAGAACCTGCCGATCGTCCCGCTGCACCAGGACTTCGTGGCCCTGTCGATCCTGGGCGTGGAGCACTGCGAGCGAAACGGGCACCACTACAACGACGGCCTGTCGATGCTGACCGACCGGGAAAAGGCGCACGTGGCCGAGCGTCACCGCGACTTGTATCGACGCGGCCAGGACGAGTGGTTCCTCGACATCCGCGAGGGTCGGGTGGACTGCGCGAGCTTGCAAGTTCCCGGCTTCGGCGTCTGCTTTGAGCCGCCTTGGGACTCGATGAGCGCCATGCGGGTCTGGGTGCGCAAGCGGCACGGCGAGGGCAAGGGGCCTTGATGGACGCCCCGCAGGCGGCGGGCCTACCCGACCTGCATCGGCCGGTCCCGGTCGAAGCGGGTCCTGGACAGGGCCCGGGTCGGTCGTCATAGTACGTCTACCCGGCAGCGGTCTCCGGGGGCTTCGCACCTTCGCGAAACAGATCGACGGCATCCGCCTGGCGACGGGACCGGGCGTGTCCCACGGCCGAATGGGGGCCGCCGAGCTCCGTATTCCGCTTGGCGTCCTCGTCCTTGCCGCCACGACGAGGGACTCTGATCATCTAACGTGGGCCTGAACTCATGCACTATTTGAACACGGTCGACTATGCTTCCATTGTCGTCTATGTAGGCCTGGTGGTGCTGGTGGGATACCTGTTGTTGCGCAAGGCGGCGGGCAGCCTCGAGAACTACTTCGTCGGCGGCCGCAACCTGCCCTGGTATCTGCTGGGCACGTCGGGCATGGCCCAGTGGTTCGACGTGACGGGCACGATGATCATCTGCTCGTTCCTGTACATGATCGGGCCGCGGGGTCTGTTCATCGAGTTCCGGGGCGGGGCTGTGCTGGTGCTGGCCTTCATGCTGTGCTTCACAGGCAAGTGGCACCGCCGATCGCGTTGCATCACCGGCGCCGAGTGGATGGTGTTTCGCTTCGGCAAGGGCGTCGACGCCGAGGCCGCGCGGCTTCTGACGGCCATCGTCAATCTGATCGTAACCATCGGCCTGATCGCCTACCTGGTGCGCGGCACGGGGCTGTTCCTCTCGATGTTCTTCCCGTTCACGCCGAGCACGTGCGCGGGCGTGCTGCTTATCGTGGCCAGTCTGTACACCATGGTCTCCGGCTTCTACGGCGTGGTCTTCACCGACCTGCTCCAGGGAGCGGTGATCGTCATCTCGGCGGCGGTGATCGGGATCGGCGCGTTCCTGCTCACGCCGGACGCCGCCACGCTGGCCGAGACGGCTGAGAAGGTCACGGGCAACGCCAACTGGACCGATTCGCTGCCGGCCTGGGAGGTGAACATGCCCAAGGGCTACGAGCCCTACCGGCTGCTGATCGTCTTCGCCATGTTTTACGTGTTGCGCAACGTGATCGGCGGCCTGGGCTCGGGCGCCGAGCCCAAGTACTTCGGCGCCCGCAGCGACCGCGAGTGCGGTCTGCTGTCGATCCTGGTGAGCTGGCTCATCATGGTCCGCTGGCCGATGATGATGGGTCTGGCCGTGCTCGGCATCTTCATGGTCGACCGGCTCTATCCGGACCCCGCCCTGGTCGCCCAGGCGACCGAGATCATCAAGCAGCACTACCCCGGCATCAGCCCGGGCGCCTGGCACGACCTGACCACCGCCATCATGAACCGTCCGACGGAGCACGATCCCGCGCTGATCGAAGGGCTCCGTGGCATCCTCGGTGAGGAATGGGCCGCCCGGTTGCCGCTCATAGGATTCCAGGGCACGATCGATGCCGAGCGCATTCTGCCGGCGGTTATCCTCGACTGGGTCCCGATGGGCCTGCGGGGCGTGATTCTGGTGTCGATCGTGGCCGCGTCGATGTCGACGTTCGACAGCTCGCTGAACATCGCCTCGGGCTTCTTCGTGCGGGACATCTACCAGCGCTGGCTGCGGCCGGGCGCCGCCAATCGCGAGCTGATCGCCGCGTCGTACACCACCACCGTCGCCCTGGCCGCCGTGGGCTACCTGATGGGCGTGGGCGCCGAAAACATCAACGACATCTGGGGTTGGATCATCATGGGCATCGGCACGGGCATGCTCGTGCCCAACTTTCTGCGCCTGTACTGGTGGCGGATGAACGGCTGGGGCGTGGCCATCGGTCTGTTCGTCGGTGGATCGGGTGCGGTCATCCAGCGGATCTTCTGGCCGCACCTGGACGAGCGACTCCAGTTCACCATCATGGCGACGATACCGCTGGTTTTCACGATCGTCGGCTGTCTATTGACCCGGCCCACGCCGCCGGACGTGCTCGAGGCGTTCTATCGCAGGACGCGTCCCTTCGGCATCTGGGGACCGGTGAGGGACAAGCTCTTGCCCGAAGAGCAGGCCTACGTCGCGCGCGAGAACCGCAACGACATCATCAGCGTGCCGTTCGCGCTGGTGTATCAGGTGTGCCTGTTCATGCTGCCGATGCAACTGGTCATCCACGCCTACGGCTCGTTCTGGAAGACGCTGCCGGTCTTCGTGATTGCCTCGGTCGGGCTGTATTGGTTCTGGTACCGCAACCTTCCGGCCGACGAGCCGCCGCTGCCCGGCCTACGAAGCGACGTGGCGTGAGTGTGGCCGTGGTGTTCGACCGAGGTTGGGTTTCGTCACGCCCGGCACCGTGCAATGACGAGGAGAACGACATGAGGCTTGCCCGCGGTTGGTGCATTCCTTTGGTATTCCCGGTCTGCCTTGCGTGCTGCGGCGTCGCGCACGCGTGCGACCTCATGGGCATCTCGTTTGATCGCGAGGTTCAGTCCGCTGCGCCCTTTGAGAAGTTCCGCACGATATCCGAGAAGCGCGATCTCGACGGCTGGGGAGTGGCCTTTTACACGGACGACTCGGTCACCATCTTCAAGCAGCCCATACCGGCCGCCAAGAGCAAGCTGGCACAGTGTCTTATCGATGCTCGTCTGTTGAGGTCGAAGGTTTTCATCGCGCACCTTCGAGCCGCCAGCGTCGGCAAGCCGTCGCATCGCAACACGCATCCGTGGAAGCGCGAGCTGAACGGTGTTGAATATGCCCTCGCGCATGTCGGCGGCGCGGACAAGCGGATCTGGTCTTACGCGACATTCGGCCGCTTCAGGCCCATCGGGGAGAACTGCGCGGAGTACCTCTTCTGTCACGTGTTGTCGGCGATCGATCGGCGCGGCGTGACCTCTTGGGATCGGGAAGCGTTCGTCTGGCTGCACAAGACCCTCGCCGCGCTCAACGAGGTCCAGACGACCAGCCACCTGATGTCGGATGGGACACACTTGTTCGCCTACAGCAGCACACGCACCAGTTGGCTCGCGTATGTGCAACGCAAGCTACCGGCGGCAGGTCGCGATGGGCAAGCCGCCACCGGTATCATCGTCGCGCGCAACGGCCACAACCTCGCCAAGCCCGGTGAGACGTGGACCAAGATCCCACGCGGGCACCTGGCCGTGTTCAAGGAGGGAAGGCTCATCTTCCTGTCCCAGCGCGATCGCTAATCCGGCTGGCCGCGCAGACCGTTGACCTCAAACAGAATTCAGCATGGACGGGCACCGATTCTCCGGCTCCTACGGAGCTCCGGCGGGGCACCAAGTGGGGAACTGTCTCGCATCGAAGGCCGTAGCTGCTCGCCCCCGCCTCTTGAAGCCGACGCGGTGCAGGGGTATCGTGATGAGATGCTTGACCGTGATGGTCGCGGGCAGGTCCCCTAGGGTGTTTCTGCGACAACGAGCAAAGGTGAACACGATGGACAAAGTGACACGTAGAGGGTTCGTCAAAGGGACGGCCGCCACCACGGCCGGCCTCCTGCTGGGTACGTCGAAGACGAGTTGGGCCGGAGCCAACAACAAGATCCGGGTGGCCGTGTTGGGCATCAACGGCCGTGGCAAGTCGCACATCAGCGGGTTCTCCGCCTTGAAGGATGTGGAGGTCGCCACGCTCTGCGACCCCGACGCCCGCCTGTTCAAGCCGCGGAGCGAGAAGTACTTCACCTCGCGTGGCCAGAAGGCGCCGAAGACCGAGCAGGACCTCCGCCGCGTCATGGACGACAAGGACATCGACGTGATCGCGATCGCCTCGCCGAACCACTGGCACTCGCTGTCGACGATCTGGGCCTGCCAGGCCGGCAAGGACGTCTACGTCGAAAAACCCATGACCCACAACATCTATGAGGGTCGCAAGGTGGTGGAGGCGGCCAAGAAGTACAAACGTATCGTCCAGCACGGCACGCAGCTCCGCAGCAGCGCGGGCTTCCAAGAGGGCATCCAGCTTCTCAAGGACGGGTTCATCGGCGACGTCTACATGGCCCGGTGCGTGTGCTACAAGTGGCGACCGTCGATCGGCAAGGCCCGTCCCGGCAAGCCGCCGAAAGAGCTCGATTGGGACGTCTGGCAGGGCCCGGCACAGGAACAGCCCTTCATGGTGAACGAAGAGGGCAAGGGCATCTACGTCCACTACTACTGGCACTGGGTGTGGGAGTACGGCAACGGCGACATCGGGAACCAGGGCGTGCACCAGCTCGACGCCGCCCGCTGGGGCCTGGGCGTCGACGTGCCGTATCGGTGCGCCTCCATGGGCGGCATGTTCCTCTGGGACGACGCCAAACAGGTCTTCAACGTGTCGTCCAGCTCGTTCATGTTCAAGGGCGACGACGGCAAGGACAAGATGATGACCCTCGAGGTCCGTCCCTGGCACACCAACGACGAGGTGGGCGGCGTGTCGTTCGGTGTGCTCTTCTACGGGTCGGAGGGCTACATGTCGTTCCCGAGCTACTCGGGCTACAAGGCGTTCAAGGGCGACTCGCACACCTGCAAGCTCGTCAAAGAGAAGAGCATGGGCGGCAACCACTGGATGAACTTCATCGACGCCGTCCGCAGCCGCAAGGCCGAGGATCTGACGGCGCCCGCCATCGACGGGCACTACTCCTCCGCCCTGTCGCACTACGCCCTGACGGCCGCCCGCGTGAACCGCGTGCTCGAGATCGACACGGAGACCGAGCAGGTCAAGAACGACGACGAGGCCAACCGCATGCTGACGCGGGTGTACCGCAAGCCCTTCGTCGTGCCTGAGAAGGTCTAGTTGAGCAACCACATACGGGCCGACGGGGCTCCGTCCAACAGAAATTGCTGTCGCCTTGTTTGACGGGGCCCCGAGGCCCCTCCTTGTGTCGGAGGGGACCGGGCAGAAGGGACTGCCCTTCCTCGATGGGGCGCTGCGAGGCGATCGTCTCCCTTTCGTCCGAACGGCCGCTCTCAGGTCCTTGTGGGGGATAGACCCATGAGTCCGGTCACCGCAGCGCGGCTGTCGGATCGGTTCGGCTTCTGGTTGCTCGTCGCCGGCTTGGCCTGTCTGTCGCGGGCCGGCCGTGGCGACCCAGCATTCTCCCCCGGCGCGAGCGTCGGCACCGTAACGGCTCCGCAGATCGTCGAAGCCTCCGGCCTGGCCGCAAGCCGTAACAATCCGAACGTCCTGTGGACCCACAACGACTCGGGAGATGCGGCGCGGATCTTCGCCATCAGCACACAGGGCAAACTCGTGGGCACCTACAACATCACCCAGCCGGGCACCACGTCGTTTGCCCCGGCCGTTGACTTCGAGGACGTCGCCGTCGGGCCCGGACCCCAGCCGGAACTCTCCTACGTGTACGTGGGCGACATCGGCGACAACCCCTCTCAGCGGGACAACATCGTTCTCTATCGCATCGCCGAACCCGTCGTCTATGAACGGCAGAACGCCTCGCCGGTCGTGCGCAACCTCAATCAAGGCGAGTGGCAGGCGATCACCCTCTTCTACCCGGACGGCGCCCACAATGCCGAGACGCTCTTGGCCGACGCCCGCACAGGGGATGTGCTGGTCGGGACGAAGCAAGGAAGCGTCACGCGCATCTATCGTGCGGCCGCGACCGATCTCGCCTCGAGCTCTGCGATAACGCTGACCTATGTCACCCAGGTTCCGGTCCACGTCTCGACCGGAGGAGACATTTCGCCGACGGGATCCGAGATCCTCATCCGCGGCTACAACGCCGCCTCCCTATGGACACGCGGCGAGGACCAGACACTCGCCCAGGCCCTGGCCGGGTCCGCAACGACCGTTCCGATCGCATCCGAGCCGCAAGGAGAGGCCCTGGCGTTCGACTCGGTCGGCAGCGGCTACTTCACGCTGAGCGAGCACAGCAATCAGCCGCTCTACCTCTACGAACGCGTCGGCGACGGACCCCAGGCGGCCACGACGCTGGTGCCGGCCGAGGCGGAGTGGAAGCTCCTGGACGACGGCTCCGACCAGGGCGTCGCGTGGAGAGAACCGGACTTCGACGACAGCGGCTGGGGCGTCGGGCCGGCCCAGCTCGGCTACGGCGATGGTGATGAGCAGACGGTCGTGGGCTTCGGACCGGACCCGTCCGACCGCTACGTCACGACCTACTTCCGCAAAACCTTTCAGGTGGATCCCGCTCTGGCGTTCGACTCCTTGGTACTGAAGCTGGTCTATGACGACGGCATAGCTGTCTACCTGAATGGCACGGAGGTCGCCCGCCGCAACCTCGCCTCGGATGCCTCCTCGACCGATCGGGCCACCGCAACGCAATACGCCCTCGAAAACACCTGGTTCACCCTCGACGTCAACCCCAATCTGCTCGTCCCGGGCACGAACACGTTGGCCGTCGAGGTGCATCAGGCCAGCCCGACCAGCTCCGATGTGAGCTTCGACCTGCAGCTGCGAGGCACGTCACACGCTCGATCCGTCCGGCTGAGCTTGACCGAGATCAACGGCCCCTTCGGGCTCGTCGCCATCGAGCCGGAACCGAACGACCCGAACGCGCCCGACTTCGATTGGGGAACGGTCGTGCAGCTCACGGCCCTACCGAACGAGGGCAGATGCTTCCGAGAATGGCAGATCTACGATCCGTGTCATCCCGACGACGTGAACCATGCCGTCGTCGACCCCAACGCCTCGATCGCGCTCACCATGACCGCTGACCGCCAGGTCACGGCCGTGTTCGCGTGCTGCAACGGGACCTCCTTGGTGCCACCCCTGATCGTGAGCGCTTTGGTGCTGTTGACGTGGGTCCGGTCCAGGCGCTGAGCGAGCCGGGGCCTCGGACGGGACACTCAACCTTCCTCCCACCTGAAGGTCTCGAGATACTCGCGGAGATGCCCGGCCGTGGGAAACCTCTTGGTGATGAGCCCCCGACGTCGACCGCAGCAGATGGCCTTGATCTCGCGAGGTTGCTTGCGGTACCACGTCGCCCCGCCGACGATCTCGTGCAGCACACCGACGAGCTGGATCACGTCCTCACGGACCTGAGACGGGCCGGGCGCGCCCCAATGGAAGAAGTCGATGAGCTTGACCGTGAAGCGAATGCCCTTGCGCATGACGAGCACGTTGTTGGAGTGGACGTCGCCGTGGTACTCGCCCATCCGGTGAATCATCTCCAGGCCCGAGGCCATGGCGTGAAGCAGGTGCAGGGCCTCAAAGGCGAACAGCCGCTTGCCGCGTTGGCGTGCGACGAAATCCGTAAGCAGCTCGCCGTCGACGAGCTCGCTGATCAGGCACGTCACCGGCAGCCCGCGAAAGCGAAGGGTCTCGGAGCTGTGGTACTGGATCGTGATCGGGCATTCGCGGAGCCGATCGAGTTTACGGGCGTACATCTTGAAGGTGCGGTCTTTCGTGTTGCGCTCGGGGAAGAAGACCTTCGCCGCCCGGGGTATGCCCGTCCGGACCTCGGTGACCTTGTAGACCTCGCCCTCCCAGCCGGTTCCCAAGAGGGATTCGAACACGTACTTGCCGCCCAGCATCCGCCCGGGCTGGAAGTTGAAAGAGGTGATCTTCGGTATCCGTTTCACCATGGGCTCACCGACCGACCTGCCGAGACACCGCCGCGTAGTCTACACGATGTCGCCGATGGACGGACGCGCCGTTTGCGCCGATGCGAGCCTCCGCCCCAAACGGCCGACAGACGGCGTGACGTCCCGTCCAGACCGCACGAGCCGGGACCGGACGACGATGTTGACCGTCGAAGCACTTCGGATAAGATAACCGAAAAGCCTCGCGGCCGTCGCCAGGTTGGGATACGATCGGTGTCGTCGACTCCCCCCGCCATCGGCGTGGCAGCCTGGGCGGAACCCGGCTCGTGATGCGAGCCGACGTCTAGGCCGCCCAAGGGCGTCGTGCTACGGCCCGGCTCGGGCGGCCGCCCCATCCGATTCCCGTTTCGTGTCCTGAGGCATTGCCATCGCCAAGGAGAGAAGAGATGCGTCGAGGATGCTCATGCTGGGCCGTGATTGTGCTGGCCTGTCTGATCCACCCGCGGGCGCTGGCCGGTGACGACCAGGCCAACCGCCCCGCCGTGGACCCGAAGGCCGACGAGCTGCTGCGCCGGATGAGCAAGCAGCTCGCCGCGGCCAGGGCCTTCAGCTTCCAGGCCCACGTCATCGTCGATGAGTTCCTCGACTCGGGTCAGAAGATCCAGCTCTCGAGCATCCGCACGATCACGATCCGTCGTCCGGACCGGGCCTACGCCGAGGCGATCGGTGACGTGGACAACCGCCGCATCTGGTATGACGGTCGCACGATCGCCCAGCTCGATCGAGCCCGCAACGAGTACAGCGTCGCGAGGGTGCCCGACACCATCGAGAAGATGATGGACTTCCTGTACGAACGCTACGGCATCGAGATCCCCCTGGCGGATCTGCTGGTCGACGATCCCTACCAGTCGGCCATGAGAAACGTGCTGATCGGGCGCTACATCGGCCTGCACCACGTTCGGACGACCCGCTGTCACCACCTGGCCTTCCGTCAAGAGGCGGTCGACTGGCAGATCTGGATCGATGCCGGTGAGATCCCCTGGCCACGGAAGCTCGTCATCACGTTTCGCGAATCGCCCGGCCAGCCGCAGTTCATGGCGATCTTCGACAAGTGGAAGACCTCGCTGAAGCTCTCGGATCGTCTGTTTCAGTTCGAGGCGCCGGCTGGGGCCAAGAAGGTCGAGCTCAAGCCGGTCTCCGAAATGCGCTCGAAGTCGGAGGAAGGCAAGCAGACGTCCTCGCCTTGACGTCGACGGCCGAGCCCTGGCGGCGGCCCTCATCCGCGCCCGGTTCGGCACAGGCCTGATCGTGCGGGCAGCCGCAGGGGAATCACCACATGAACCGCAACCGGCCGAGGCACATCGCGGCGATCACGGCTCTGCTCGTCGTCGCCGGGCATCATCACTGGGCGACGCTCGCCCAGTTGGATCTCCGCGCGAAGCCTGTTGGCCGCGTTCCCGGCACGTATCAAGGCCATTCTCTCCGCTACCAGGGCCAAACGCGCCTGCTGCCGTCCGAGTCGAGAGGCCAACGCCTGCGAGACGGCTATCTCCCGTCGGAGGTTCGAGGAAATCGCCTGGCAAGCGGTCCGCTGCCCGTTTCGGGGAATCGCTATGTGAGCCCGCCACGGTCGCTCCGCTACGGCGTGGGCGCCGCTCCGCTAGGCGTCAGGAAGTCGGCGGGATCCGTTCGCTACGGCAGCCGCGGCCGGACGCTACCGCCGATCCAACCACGCAGCAGCACATCGCTCGGCAGCCGCAGCTACTCTGTCGGAGGCGGAGAATCGGGCCGGTGGAGCCGGTCGACGAGCATCGGCTCGAGATCGATCCGGTACGGGGCGAGATGACCGGTCGGCGCGGCCGGGGCATCCCCGTCGGAACGCCTTCGCTCGACGGCCGTGGGGATCGCGTCCGGCCCATACGTGCGCTCGCTCGCCGGGCGGATGAACACGCGCCGAACGTCACTTGGGCGGGAACTCGGCCAGGATCCTTCGGACGGCCTCTCGGCTCCGCCGGAGCCGCTCCTCATCGCTCACGGCGACGACGATCTCCGCCTCGGCGATGCCCCGCCACATGAGCTTCTTCGTCTCGGGGCTGACGATGTCAATGATCAAGGAGCCCTTCTCGAAGCGCTGCGCGAGATCCGCACCGGCGTCATCCGCCGCATAGCCGTGCCGCTTGTTCACCTCTTGGGCGGTGATGGCCTCCTCGAACGCGAACCGATAGGCGACGAGGAAGTCGACCTTGAAGCCGAGGCCCATCTGCTCGTAGCCCTTTCGGGCCAGCTCGTTCTCGATGAGCTCGCGCATCCGCAGCGTGGCGGTGGACTTGTCGATGCGTTGGTCCTCGGGCACGTCGTCCGGGCGGAACATCCATGAGTACGCTCCGCCATCGGGGATCTTGGCCCCGGGAGCCTTCCTCGTGTGGACCTCCATCTCCTTCATGGACGAGGTCGACGAGCAACCGCCGACCACGATGGCTATGCCAATCAGGACTCCTCGTGTGCGTGTCATGCCTGCCGTCTCCTTGCTAGATAGACTCCCTTTGCCGCGTTGCGTCTGAAGGCCTGACTGCCGAAGGCGAACGGGATCGAGGCCAAGCCGTCCCCGTCCTATACCGCCTTGCCCCCGATCGCGGCCACACGGCACCTTGCGCGACGGGCAACGGCGCCCGTCAACCGGCCGTGGGGCCCTGACGTGTCGGTGGTGGTCCCAGGGAGGACCGACCGCTTCGAAGGTCCGCCACCCACTGGACCACGACGAAGAGCACGGGCACGAAGATCAGGCCCAGCACCGTCGCGACGGCCAGGCCTCCCACGACGGCCGTGCCGAGGGCCTGCCGGCTGGCCGCCCCGGCGCCGCTGGCGACCACCAGCGGGAAGAAGCCGAAGATCGACGAGAACGCCGTCATCAGGATGGGGCGGAACCGCAGACGGGCTGCCTCGATGGCCGCCTCGATACGGCTCTTACCCTGCGAGCGTATCTCACGGGCGAACTCCACGATGAGGATCGCGTTCTTGCTGGCCAGGGCGATCAGCAGCACCACACCGATCTGCGTGTAGACGTTGTTGTCCATGCCGCGGACCATCACGGCCACCACGGCGCCCAGCAAGGCGAACGGCACCGACAGGATGACCGAGATCGGCGTGTTCCAGCTCTCGTATTGCGCCGCCAAGACCAGATAGACGAAGAGCACCGCCAGGGCGAAGATGAAGACGGCCTCGCCGCCGACGAGCTTCTCTTGATACGACATGCCCGTCCACTCAAAGCCCATCGATGACGGCAGCTTGCTGCGCGCCATCTGCTCCATCATCGTCAGCGCCTGTCCCGAGCTGTAGCCGGGCGCGGCGGCCCCGTTGATGGACGCCGAAGGGTACAGGTTGTAGCGGGTGATGATCTGCGGACCGAGTGTCTCTTCGACGGTGGCCACCGTGCTCAGCGGGATCATCTCGCCCTGGTTGTCGCGGACCTCCAAGGTTCGTATATCGGAGGCCCGTGCACGGAACCTGGGCTCGGCCTGGATCATCACCTGATACGTCCGCCCGAATTTGTTGAAATCGTTGACGTAGGCCGAGCCGAGGTACGCTTGCATCGTGTCGAAGACCGCCGACAGCGGGATGCCGAGCGTCTTGACCTTGGTCCGATTGACATCGATGAACCGTTGAGGCACCGTGGCCCGGAACGTGGTGTACACGCCGGTAAGTCCGGCCTGGGCGTTCCCGTCGTAGGCCATCTCCGTCGCCACCTGCTGGAGCGCGCCCAGGCCGATGTCGCCGCGGTCCTGGAGCTGCATCTGAAAGCCGCCGGCAACACCCAGGCCGGGGATGGCAGGCGGCAGGAACGTGAAGGCGACGGCCTCTTGGATCTCGCTCAGCTCCCGCTGAACCTTAGCCATGATGACGTCTTGCTGGAGGCTCGGCTCGGTCCGCTCCTCGAACGGCTCGAAGATGACCCAGAACGCCGCGGCATTGGAGGCGACCGCGCTGTCCATGAGGGCGTGGCCGACCACCGTCATGTAGTCCTCGACCCCGTCGGTCTCGACCAGGACGGCGTTGACCCGCTCGACGACCTCGTGCGTCCGCTGGACCGAGGCGGCGTCAGGCAACTGCACGGTGGCCATGGCGTAGCCTTGGTCCTCGGTCGGCAGGAAGCCGGTCGGCAGCGAGGCAAAACCCCACCCGGCAAGCACGACGAACGCGATGAAAGGCAACACCATGAGCGCGGCCCGTCGGACCATGGCCCCAACGAGGCCCTGGTAGCCGTTCGACGTCTTGCCCAGCACCCAGTTGAACCCGCGGAAGAAGACGTTGCGTCGGCCCGGGGATGGGCGGAGCAGGATCGCGCACAACGCCGGGCTGAGGGTCAGGGCGTTGAGCGAGCTGATGACCGTCGATGCCGAGATCGTCAAGGCGAATTGCTTGTAGAGCCGGCCCGTGATGCCGCCCATGAAGGCCGTCGGCACGAAGACGGCCAGTAGGACGAGCGTCGTGGCGATGACGGGTCCCGACACCTCGCGCATGGCCTTGATGGCGGCGTCCTTGGGAGGAAGGCCCACCTCGTCGATGTTCCGCGAGACGTTCTCGACCACCACGATGGCGTCATCGACGACGATGCCGATCGCCAGGACCAGGCCGAACAGGCTGAACATGTTGATCGAAAAGCCCAGCCCGGCCATCACGGCGAACGTGCCGACGAGCGAGACCGGGATGGTGACCGCCGGGATCAGCGTGGACCGCCAGTCCTGCAGGAAGACGAAGATGACGAGGAAGACCAAGGCGACGGCCTGGAAGAGCGTGACGACCACCTCACGAATCGAAGCCCGGACGAACGTCGTCGTGTCGAGCGGTATGTGATAGGTTAGTCCCTCCGGGAAGGCCCGGGCCAGCTCGGCCATCTTCGCCCGCGCCTTGTCGGCCACGTCGAGGGCATTGGCCCCGGGAAGCTGGTAGACCGCGAAGGCCGCGGCGGGCTTGCCGCTCCTCTGGCCGTACCTGTCGTACTGCTTGGCGCCCAACTCGACGTCGGCGACGTCGACGACGCGCGTGATGCCGCCTCCCTCGCCCGTCTTGACGATGATGTTTTCGAATTGCTCGACGTCCGACAGCCGCCCCAGCGTGTTGATCGTATATTGAAAGTTCTGCCCCTCGGGCACGGGCGGCTGGCCGATCTGCCCGGCCGCCACCTGGACGTTCTGCTCCCGGATCGCGGAGACCACGTCGTTCGTGGTCAGGTTGCGGGCCTTGAGCCGCTCGGGGTCGAGCCAGATCCGCATGCTGTAGTCCGCCCCGTAGATCTGCACCTCGCCCACGCCCTCGATACGGGCCAGCTCGTCCTTGATCCGGAGGCTGGCGTAGTTGCTTAGATAGATGTCGTCGAACCGACCGTCCGGCGACGTCAGACAGAGGAACAGGACGATGTTCGTCGACTGCTTCTTGGTCGTCACGCCCTGGCGCTTGACCTCCTCCGGCAGCATGGCCTCGGCGATCGCCACGCGGTTCTGGACAAGCACCGTGGCCATGTCCATGTCCACGCCGACCTCGAACGTCACGGTGAGCGAATACGATCCGTCGCTGGCGCACGTGCTGGACATGTACAGCATGCCCTCGACGCCGTTGACCTGCTGCTCGATGACCGTGGCCACCGTGTCCGAAACAACCTCGGCGTTCGCGCCGGGGTACCGCGCGGTCACCTTGACCGTCGGCGGTGAGATCTCGGGGTACTGTTCGATGGGGAGGCTCGTCATCGACACCAACCCCGCGATCACGATGACGATCGCGATGACCGAGGCGAAGACGGGGCGTTGGATGAAGAACTGAGAGAACATGGCTCTAGCTCACCGGCCGCGTGGCCTGGGCCTGGGTGGTGGTCGGTTGCGTGCCGGTCGGCAGCGTGCCGGCCGGCTTCCGTCGTGGCATGTCGGCTCGGGTCGGGTTGACCTTCGCCCCCGGCCGAGCTCTCTGAAGCCCGTTGATGACGACCCACTCACCGGGTCGCAAGCCTTCTTCGATGACCCGCAAGCCGTCGACCGACGCGCCCACGGTGACCGAGCGGTGCTCGACGACCTCGTCGGCGTTGACGACCAGGAGGTAGCGGCCCTGCTGGTCGGCGCCCAGTGCCCGCTCGGTGACCAATAGGGCATTCTCCCGCTGGTCGCGCGGGGCACGCACCCGAGCAAACAGGCCGGGCATCAGCGCGCCGTCCGGATTCGGGAAGACGCCTCGGACTCGCAACGTGCCCGTGCCGGGATCGACCTGGTTGTCGGCCCAGTCGAATCGGCCCTTGTGCGGATAGCCCTCGCCGTCGCCCACGCCGAGATACAGGACGCCGCCGGCCTCCTTCGCGCTACGCACCTTCTTCGTACGGTCCATCTTCAAGACGTCGAGAACCAGGCTTTCGCTGATGTTGAAATAGCAGTAGAGCGGGTCGTCCTTGACGATCGTCGTCAACAGCGTCCGCTCGCCCGCGCCGACGAGGTTCCCTTCGTCGACGAGGTTGCGCGAGATGCGGCCGCTGATCGGGGCATGGATCTTCGTGTATCCGAGATCCAGCTTGGCGCTCTCGACCGCCGCCTCGGCGGCGGCCACGGCTGCCATGGCCGCGCTGCGATTGGCCTTGGCCTCGACGGTCTCCAGCTCGGCCGCAACCTTCTTCTCCTCCAGCTTGGCCATCCGCTGGAAGTTGAACTCGGCGAGCTCGAGCTTGGCCTTGGCCGTTTCCAGGTCGGCCTCGGCCCGGGCTACCGCGGCCTGGTAGGGCTCGTCGTCGATGCTGAAGAGCAGCTCGCCCTCCTTGACCGGCGTGCCGGGCTTGAAGTGGACCTTCTCGAGCCAGCCCTCCACGCGGGCACGGAGCTCGACGGACTCCGTGGCCTCGGTCGTGCCGGTCGCCTCGACCCAGTCGGTCACCGTCTGTTGCACCGGCTGGGCGACCGTCACCTCCGGCGGGGGCGGCGGGACGTACTGGTTCTTCTGATCGCAACCGAGAGAACACCACCAGCCTGGGATGGCGCACACCGCCCAGAACGACAGCCTTCTGCTGACAGGACACATGGGTAGGTTCCTGAGCTTCCTCGTCCTCATGGAAGGCATCGGCGGACGCGCCGGACGTGAGGGCTTCCGACGAGGTTCGATAGGCAAGCCGCCGTTGCTCGGCGCAAGATACAAGATCACTACGTCCTTGTCGATGTATGCTTGCCCCAACTCCTCGGCAATCCTGCGCCACGCTGGACGACCAGGGGTACCGGTGACCCGCGCTCCCGGATGGCGATCGCCATGGCGGGTGGTGAGGACATCGACTGGCAGCGCCTTGCACGACGCCTGCCTGCGAGGCTTCCTCAAGACGGCCGGCTTGCCGTTCGCGCGACGCTCGTACACAATGGGAAGCAACAAGCATCAACACCCAGACTGAGCCGTCCTTGGCAGAGGCCGCAGCAGCGGACCAGCCACCGCCGTCCAGACGGTAACGACTCTGGGCAGCACACGTTGCCCTCCCAAACAGGAGGCCCCCATGACGAGCCAGACCGCTCGACCACGGCACATCCTTCTCAAGATGGCCATCGCCGGATTCGCCCTGGCGGTGGTGTTGCCCGCCCTGGCCCGTGGCGCCGAGAACGCCAAACCCAATATCGTCTTCATCATGGCCGACGACCTCGGCTGGAAGGAGCTGGGCTGCTACGGCCAGGAGAAGATCCGCACGCCGAATGTGGACCGCCTGGCCGCGCAGGGCATGCGATTCACCCAGTACTACAGCGGGTCGGCCGTCTGCGCGCCGGCCCGATGCAACCTGCTGACCGGCAAGCACGGCGGCCATGCCTACATCCGCAACAACCACGCCGTTCGAGGCGAGGACCCGAAGGCGTTCACCGGCCAGCTTCCCATCCCGGCCGACGAGGTCACGATCGCCGAGACCTTGAAGGCACGCGGCTACGCGACGGGCTGTTTCGGCAAGTGGGGGCTCGGCAGGCCGGGCTCCTCCGGCGACCCGCTCGACCAGGGCTTCGACCGCTTCTACGGCTACAACTGCCAGCGCCACGCCCACAACCTCTATCCGCGCTACCTCGTCGATCAGCGGAGCAAGGACCCCCTCGAGGGCAACACCCGGGGCCTGACCGGCGAGCAGTACGGCCCCCAGCGCATCGCCGATGAGATGCTGGACTTCGTCCGCCAGCACCGCGACCGACCGTTCTTCCTTTACTACGCCACCGTGCTGCCGCATCTGGCGCTCCAAGCGCCCGAGGGGGAGATCGCCGCCTACCGCGGCACATGGCAGGAGGAGCCCTATACCGGCAAGGCCTACCTGCCCCATCCCACGCCGAAGTCATGCTACGCCGCGATGATCACCTTCATGGACAAGCAGGTCGGACGGCTCATGGCCGTGCTGAAGGAGCTCGGCCTCGAGGACAACACGATCGTGTTCTTCACGTCCGACAACGGCACGACGCACCTCAAGCAGGTCGACTATGAGTTCTTCGAAAGCGTCGGACCGCTTCGCGGCCTGAAGGGTTCGCTGTATGAAGGGGGCATTCGCATGCCGATGGTGGTCCGCTGGCCGGGCAAGATCGCCCCGGGCACCGTGTCCGACCACCCGGCGGCGCATTACGACGTCCCGGCAACACTGGCGGAGATCGCGGGGACGACGTTCCAGGCCAGCGATGACGGCATCAGCTTCCTGCCGACGCTCCTCGGAAAGAGGCAGAAGCCTCACGAGTACCTCTTCTGGGAGTTCGCCGGTTACGGCGGGCAAAGGGCCGTGCGGATGGGCAAGTGGAAGGGCATCAAGCGAGGCCTGAACAAGGTCCCCGATCCGAAGCTGGAGCTCTACAACCTCGAGAAGGACATCGGCGAGACGACGAACGTGGCGGACAACCATCCCGAGATCGCGGCCCGCATCGAGCGAATCATGCGCGAGGGACGCACCGAGCCGCGCTTCGAGGCCTTTCGCCTCGGCGTCAAAGAGAAGACGCCGAAGCAGCGCCAATCCTCCCCTAAGCCCGCCGGCTCGAAACCCGAAACCACACGCCCCTAGGAGGCCCCATGAGACGAGAGCGACTTGACCGATACGGCTGCACGTCATGGGCGGCCGCACTGGCCATGACGACGGCCCTGGCCTGGACCGCATCGGCGACCGGCGCCCCGAGGCCCGAACGGCCGAATATCGTTCTGATCATGGCCGACGACCTGGGCTACGAGTGCCTGGGCGCCAACGGCGGGACGTCCTATCGCACGCCGGTGCTCGACCGGCTCGCCAAGACCGGCATGCGGTTCACGCACTGCTACGCGCAACCGCTCTGCACGCCCTCGCGCGTCCAGATCATGACCGGCCTGTACAACGTCCGCAACTACACGCGGTTCGGCAAGCTCGAGAGGGACCAGACCCCATTCGCCCATCTGCTCAAGAAGGCGGGCTACGCCACGTGCGTCGCCGGTAAATGGCAGTTGGGCAAGGAGCCCGATTCCCCCCAGCATTTCGGCTTCGACGAGTCCTGCCTCTGGCAACACACCCGCGGACGGACCGACGACCAGAAGCGCGACACCCGCTACGAACGACCCCGGCTGGAGATCAACGGCCGCCCCGTGGACTACCCCGTCGGAAAGTACGGCCCGGCCGTGGTCACCGACTTCATCTGCACGTTCATGGAGCGTCACAAGGACGAGCCCTTCCTTGTCTACTACCCCATGATCCTGACGCATTGCCCCTTCTGCCCCACGCCGGACTCGCCCGACTGGGACCCGACCAGCAAGGGATCGAAGCAATACAAGGGCAAGGCCAAGTACTTCGGCGACATGGTCACGTACATGGACAAGACGATCGGCAGGATCGTGGCCAAGCTCGACGACCTCGGCCTGAGTAAGAACACCCTCGTGCTGTTCACCGCCGACAACGGGACCGACAAGCCGGTCGTCTCGATGATGGCTGGTCGGCGCGTCGCGGGCGGCAAGGGAAAGACGACCGACGCCGGGACGCGCGTCCCGTTGATCGCCTACTGGTTTGGTGTCGTCCCCACCGGCCGCAGGTGCGACGACCTGATCGACTTCAGCGACTTCTTGCCGACCCTCTGCGACGCCGCGGGCGTGAGCATCCCCAAGTCGCTCAACCCCGATGGCTGGAGCTTCCTGCCGCAGCTCCGTGGGAAGCCGGGCCATCCTCGGGAGTGGATCTACTGCTGGTATGCGCGCTCCGGCAAGCAGAGCGAGGCCAAGCAGTTTGCCAGGACGCGGCGGTACAAGCTCTACCGCTCCGGCGCGTTCTATGACATCCGAGAGGACGTGCTGGAGAAGGAGCCCTTGCGGGACAGCGATCTGAACGCCGAGGAGCGCCGGACCAAGGCCAAGCTTCGCGCGGCCCTCGACCGATACCAGGACGCCCGTTTCTCGGCGCTCAAGGACCACCAGTAAGACGACAGGCCCAGGCAGAGGGGCGAGCGGCCGTGCGACCCGATCCCGGCGCGGTCGCCCGCAACAGCGATTCACTGCAACGGCACGTCGGCCTCGAGGCCTCGCTCAGTGCATCCCACGGGATGGGGGCGGATGCAGGCGCTTCGGAGGCGCCGAGGCTCGAGCCGGGTGCGATTCACGGAGACCAAGGCGATGACACCACAACGGCACGAGCTCAAAGGGCTTCTTCTCGCGGCGGCTCTCGGTCTGGCATGCGGGGTCGGTATCGCAAGGGCAGAGGAGGACAACCGGGCCACGTCGCGCTTCGACTGGCGGGCCTGGCGCCGACCGGTGGACAATCCGGTGTTCACGTCCGAGCACGGCAACAACCACGACTCCATCCTGTTCGTCGAGCCGGAGCTCGAGTATCCCTACCACCTGATCATCAGCCACACGCCGGCCCACGCCGATCTGTGGCGAGCCAAGCGATTCTCGTGGGACAGCTCGACATGGGAACTCGTTTCCGGCGAGTACAAGATCGCCCGACACTACGAGTATGACGACGGGGTGAAGGTCAACGGCACGTACTACATCTACGAGGCCGGGCACGTGTACACGTTCAAGGGCCCGCTCGAGAAGGCGAGCGGCCAATGGAAGCGCGCGGGCAGCTTCCCCGTCAAGCAGTGTGACGACGTCGGCGTGTTCTACGAGGACGGCGTCTTCCATCTCTTCGGCGAGTACGGTCACTTTCCGCACGGGCCCGACGGGACGAGCCTGTCCCACTTCACGTCCCGAACGGGGCTGGGAGACTGGAAGCTCGTCAGCACGAAGGCGGCGGACGCGAACCCCGACGGCGGTCACAAGTACGGCGTGGGCGACCCGACCATCGCCAAGATCCAGGGCGAGTACTACATCTTCTGCGACCGCGAGTCCAAGGGGAATCCGTACAAGATCATCGCCTGGAAGTCCAAGGACATCAACGCACCCTTCACGTACCTGGGCAAGGCCATCGAGCCCCGTCGCGACGAGACGGACGACTGGGACAACTACCGTATCCAGGACGGAGACATCGGCTACGCCCACGAGCTGTCACGGTACGTCATGACCTGCAACATGAAGGACCACGACGGGAACCCCGGCGGTCACTTCCCGACGATGAAGAAGCCGCATACGCGCGTGATCGGCGTCTTCTACTCCGACAGCATCATCAAACGTAAGGTCGGTCCATGAGCCGACGCGATTCCCACTCGTCCACCGCGGCGAACGGGGCCGCGCTCCAGCCCCGCGTCGAGGAACGCCATGCCCGAGTCGGTCCTGCACAACCTCATGCTCATCCGGCAGGAGGCCCTCATCGGCGGCGTGGTCATCGTGCTCGCCGTCGCGCCGGGATGGTGGCTGGGGCGCGACCGAGGCCACCTGCTCGTGCGGACGGTCGGCTGGTGGATCGATCGCATCGTGCATCCCCTGCTCGTCAGCCGATCGTGGCTCCGCCGGACCGTGACCATCGCGGCGAACAACGCCACGGTCTGCGCCACGATGGTCGTGCTCGGACCCCTCGGCCACGTCGCCTGGGTCGCCGTGGCGGGGGTCGGGCTTGGCCTCGGCATCGCGCTGCGGCTGATGATCAGCCTCTATCTGCCCGGGCTGGGCGATCGCCAGGCTCCAGACGCCCCACGGCACCCGGTGCGGGAGACCATCGGCCTGGCGTTGAACCTGCTCGAGGTGCCCGCCATCATGATCGCGGCCGGGCTGAGTCTGGCCCAGGGGGCGCTGAGCGCGACGTTGGGACTGGCCGAGGCCGCTCTGGCCTTCGTCGCGGTCGCCCTGCCGCTCTTGATCGTCAGCGCCGCAGGTGAAGCGCTCTGGATGGGCGTCAGCCCCGAGCTGCCTCCGCCCGGCTCGCCGCCCTAACCGCACGGACGGCTCACGGCCTTCGGACGATTTGACCTGTCGGACCAGTTGCGTAGGCTGGATCGTTTACGGCAGACAATCGGGGAACACCGCGAACGGATCGGGTTATCCCATGAACACAGCAACCATCAACCGAAGCCAGCGCCGACTGATCCTCGCCGCCATGCTCGGCATGTTCAGCTGGCCCTTACCGGCCGTCAAGACGCAAGCGGGAACCGCCCCGGCCGAGCGCCCGAACATCCTATGGATCATCGCCGAGGACGCGTCGCCCCACATCGGGTGCTACGGCGAAACCACCATCGCGACGCCTCATCTCGATCGCCTGGCGGCCGAAGGCATTCGCTTCGAACGGGCGTTTGTGACCAACCCCGTCTGCTCACCCAGCCGCTCGGCCATGGTGACCGGGATGTATCAAACCACCTTGGGTTCCCACAACCATCGCTCGCAACGGCGCCAGGGCAAGGGCGGCGGCAATCGCGCGTACTATGACAGCTACGTCCTGACGGTGCGGTCCGTCCCCGAGCTGTTCCGCCGGGCCGGTTACCACGTCACCAACGCAGGCAAGGGCAAGCAGGACTATAACTTCATCCCACCGGCGGACCTGTACGACAAGGGCGACTGGAGCGACCGTCCGGACAAGTCCCAGCCGTTCTTCTGTCAGGTGCAGCTCCAGGGCGGCAAGGCCCGTGGGGCGAACGTGGCGAACCCGGTCGATCCGGCCGACGTGTCCCTGCCGCCTTACTACCCGAACCACCCCGTCCTACGGGAAGACTGGGCGCGTTACCTGAACTCCTGGATCAAGACGGACAACGAGGTCGGCGACCTCGTCAAGCGGCTCCGGGCCGCGGGAGACCTCAAGAAGACCGTCCTCTTCTTCTGGACCGATCACGGGATCAGCCATCTGCGGGGCAAGCAGTTCCTCTACGACGAGGGCATCCGCGTGCCGCTCATCGTGCGATTCGGCGATGGCCGGCGCGCGGGCAAGGTCCGCGAGGACCTCGTCGAGCACATCGACATCGCTGCAACGTCCCTGGCGCTGGCGGGCATCCAGATCCCCGACCCTACCCAAGGGCGCAACATCTTCGCCGCCGACTACCGGCCGCGACGTCATGCGTTTGCGGCACGCGATCGTTGCGACGAGACGGTCGAGATCATCCGCGCCGTACGGTCGGGTCGCTACAAGTACATCCGCAACTTCCTCTCGTGGCTGCCGCACGCCCAGCCGAACCAGTACAAGGACGGCAAGACCATCATCAAGACGATGCGGCGGCTGCACGCCGGAGGGAAGCTGAACGAGCTTCAGGCCCGCCCCTTCATCGCGCCGCGACCCGCCGAGGAGCTCTACGATCTCCAGGCCGACCCGCACGAGACCGTCAATCTCGCCGACGACCCCAAGCACCGCGAACGCCTCGCCACCATGCGACAGACGCTCTACACCTGGATGTCCGAGACGAGGGACCCCGGCCTCATCCCCGAGCCGATCCTCGAGGACCTGGGCCGCAAGCACGGCAGCAAGCTGGCGGCGATGAAGGTGGCCGAGACTCGACAGCTCATCCCGGCGCTCATCGCGCTGTTCGATGCCGGCGAAGCCGAAGACCGTGATACCTTGCGAAAGGGTCTGTCCGCCAAGCGGGCGTCCGTCCGGTATTGGTCGGCGACATGGTTGGGCCTGCTCGGTGACCGCTCGGCGATCGACCGACTGCAAGAACGCATGGCGGACAAGGTCCCATCCGTCCGCATGGCCGCCGCCCTGGCCCTGTGCCGCATGGGACAGTGCCGGACCGCAACCCCCCTCCTGGCCGACCATATCGACAACGAGAATCTCCTCGTGGGGATGTATGCGATCCGGGCCCTCGAGCAGATCGGTCCGCACGCGCGCGGTCAGTTGCCGGCTATCAAGGCCGCCCGACAGAGCCCCTATGAGTTCACGCGCCGCTATGCCCGACGCCTGGTAGGGAACCTCACCGAGCATGACGGAAGGTGACGACACGCGGCGGCGGCTTGATACGGCTCGTGCACGCCTCGAGTAGCTTACCCTTTACAAGCGTGCTGAGTGACGGCTCCGCTCGGTCCGCTAGGCTGATTCAACGATTGGAGGTCCAAGCGACATGCGCAACATGACGACAACGGTTTCTGCGATACTTCTGATGTCCACCGCGGCGTCGGGACAAGACGCGAGCGAGCCGGCCTTCCGGGCCGACCACTTCGTCTTCGATTCGCTCCGCGGCATCCTCGCACGCGACCACGCCTCGCGTCTGGTCCACCACCAGGGCAAGACGAACCGCTCCTACGTGACCTATCTCGACCACTACCACGACGTCATGGTCACGTTCTACGACCATGACGAGCGCGAGTGGCACCGGCCCGTGCGCGTCGATCACGCCCCAATCCGCGACGGCCACGCCGCACCCGCCGTCTTCGTCGACTCGAAGGGCTACGTCCACACGTTCTCGGCCCGAGGCGCGATCCGCCACTGCCGCAGTCAGAACCCCGAGGACATCACGAAGTGGGAGCCGACGCGACGGATCGGTCCCGAAGACACATCACTGACATACACCTACCCGATCGAGACGCCCGACGGCGACGTGCTGCTCTTCTATCGACTCGGCAGCGCAGGCGGCAACTCCCCGCTGGCCGTCAGCCGCAGCGGCGACGGCGGCATCACCTGGAAACCGCCCCGCAAGCTCGTGGACTACGGTGCGAACAAGGGCGCCGGCACGGTCAAGATCGGCGATGCCGTGTACGATACTTCGACGGGGCGCGTCCACCTGGCCCTGCGCGAGCGCGACAACTCCGGCAAGCGGCCGCAGTGGTACGCCCACTACTGCCAGTACGATCCGGGGCGCGACGAGATGCTCGGGCTCGACGGCACGAATCTCGGCAAGACGGCCAGCCGCGAGGATCTCATCGACAGCGGCTGCCGCCTGCCGGCCCAGGCGGACCTGGCCATCTGGAAGGGCAAGCCCTTTCTGCTCATGCACGGCAAGCCCGCCACCCTCGGCACGGTGGAAGACGGACGCCTGACGCGGTGGAAGCTGCCGACCGTCACACACACCGGCTGGGGCATCCTCCACCTGGCCGGCGAACGAGACTGGCGGATCTACGGGTACCGCCCCATCGAACCGCCACCGCCCTACCCCACCGCCGGCGACTTGACGATGTGGCGCAGCTCGGACCAGGGCACGACCTGGGACGACGGCGAGGTGTTGGTCCGTACGGCCGATATGCGCCACGGCTTGCAGTCCGTCAACATCGTCCGCCGCGCGCCCACGATGGAGAAGGCGTACGTCGGCAACGGACCGTTCCTGTTGTTCCAGGAAGCCTTCGGCGCGTCCTACGGACGGGAGCTGCGGGGCCCGGACGGCTCGACCTTCTCGGACATGCAGCTTCGCTTCAACAGGCGGTTGTACGCCCTGGACGGGGCGCATCGCTTCGTGACGAGGGGCACGCCCTTCCGGTTCAGCGGCTACTGGGATGATCGCGCTGGCCCGCCGGCCGGACAGGCGCCCGGCCCGCGTGCGTCGTTCCAACTGCGGTAGCGTGCCTCCTCGGCCGAACGTCGCACACGGCCGGGCTCAAGCGCCCATGCAGAGCACCCGGCCGTCGACGGTCACGATGTAGACCCGTCCGGCTGCGGCGATCATGCCGTCAAAGGCCGGCACCTGCTGCAAGTCGCACCGGGCGACCGTTTCGCCATCGGAGGCGTTGACGACCCAAAGCTGAGCGCCCTGGCTCGTGGTGAACGCCGCCAGCGGGTCGTCCGACGCGGCCCGGCCCGGAGGACCGGCCACGATCAGGCGATCCCCGGCCAGCACCATCGCCTTGATACGCACCGGCACCTGCTTGGACCACTTCGGCGGTTGCATCCGTACGAAACCGACGCCCTTCTCGACACCCACCCCCGTCTTGCGTCGGCCCTTGGGCAGGCCGTCCAGCTCCTGTTCGCTGACGACTTTGCCGACCGGACCCTCGACGAGCTGCGGCTCGTTGGCGTTGTCGTCGGCGAACAGCTCGTACTGCATCTTGCCCGGTCTGAACACGGGGCTCCAGGTCTCGCGTCGTCGAAACACGTGGACGCCGTACGTGGTCTCCTCGTCGAACACGAGGAGCTGGCCCGCCTTCGGGGCGTGCTGGGCGAAGTAGAACCCCGGCCAACGTCGGCTGTACATCCAATACGTCCGGTTGAACCACGTATCGTCCAGGAAGCCTTTGGTGGTGATCAGGTGCAGGCCCATCTTGCGGTCGCCCAGCGGCGTCAGGCGCGGGGCCTCTTGGCGCGTCAGATCCGGATTCAACCGCACCTGGAACATGTACAGGTCCTCGCCGTCGCTGGTCAGGATGTCCGACCGGGCCCCTTCCATATCAAACGGCCGGCCTGTCTCGGAGAACACGTCCGGTCGAGCGCTCTCCAGGTGCGTCCGGTGCAGGACCTCGCCCGTGGCCGGGTCGAGGCCGAACAGATCGATCCCGCCATCCAGGAACGACGACCGCCCCGCCGAGACATAGACCACGCCGTCCTGCACGAGCACGCTGCCGTGGACGGGCCAGGCCGACTCGAGCTGCCCGAACGCCACGACGCGGCGGTGCGTCGGCGCGGCTCGGAAACGCCAGACTAGCGCGCCGTCGGATGCGCGAAGGCAATAGGCGTGGCCGTCCGTCGAGCCGAACAAGACCAAGTCCCCATGCACGGTCGGCGGCGAGTCGACGCGCCCGTCCGCGATGAACCGCCATTGCTCGCGACCGGTATCGGCCGCAAGACACAGCACCCGGTGGGCGTCTTTCTCTGCGACGTAGAGGCGACCGCCGGCCATGACGGGCGGGCTGACCGCCCCGCCGAGGTCGATCGCCCACAATCGGTCGAGCTTGGCCGGCACGGTGGTGGACGTCGCCCCGCTCCGCCGGGCGTCGTGCCGATACGTGGGCCAGTCGTCGCTGGACGCCGAACCCTCCGCCTTGGCTCCCCATGCGGGACCGCGCTCGAGTCGGTCGGCCTCGGCCGCATCCCGCTGCGCCGCGCCGCCCCGCACGTCCGCCGACAAGGCATGGAACCCGCTCAGCTTCACGCCGGGATAGCAGAAGCATTGACTCGGGGGAATGTAGAGCAGGCCGTTGCCGGGCATCGCGCCGTAGCTGCACGGCGCTCGGAGCCAGTCGTGTCGCATGTGGTCCTTGTCGACCAGGTCGAGGAACTCCACGCCGCGCTTGGGCAACAGGAGATACCTGTCCGTGGCCTTGCTCCGATAGCAGCGAACGTGGTGCAGCGGACTGGTCAGGTGGCTGACGTGGATCTCCTTGACCATCTTTCCGGTCCGCGGATGATAGCCCCGCATCTTGACCACCGTGCCCCTGAGCCGTCCGCATTCGCCTGTGGGCCACACCAGGCCGCTGGCGCCGAAGAGCTCCGCCGGTTGCGTGGGCGCCAGCGGCGGCGCCTTCGGACCCTTCCACAGCGTCTTGCCCGTACCGAGCGCGTAGGCCTCGAGACCCTTCGGGGCGGTGTAGAAGACCACGCCCTTGTAGATCATGACCGCCTCGACGTTCCGCTCGTGCCAGTTGCCCGCCGCCGGCGACCGCCACTTCGACGCCGCCTTGGAGGCCGCACGCCACTGCTCGCGACCGGTCTTCAGGTCGAGACAGACCAGCGCCTCGTAGTTGTGGTAGCAGACGCGGCCGGAATCGACGCACAGCGTCAGCGGCACCATCTTGGGCGTTTCATGCCTCCAGAGCACCTCGCCGGTATCGGCCCGCATGGCCACGACCGTCTCTTGAGCGTCCTCCCAGGCCCGCCGCCTCGGGTCGCCTTCGGGCATGCGGCGGATCCGCAGCACCAGGGTCCCGTCGACGACCAGAATCTCGTCCGTGCCGTCGGTGTTGTCATATGCTTGCACGACCTCGCCCGTGGCCGCGTCCAATTGCGTGAGCGGGCCCTCGTAGGACAACGTGACGAACACACGATCGCCGACGGCCACCAACCGCCGGGGCAGCACGTGCGGGTTCGAGCGAAAGCCGACATTTCCCCACACACCCGGGCCCCACTTGCGCATGGGTCGTTCCCAGAGCTTCACGCCGTTGAAGGCGTCACGCGCCATCAGCGACCAGCGCACCGGCAGCCGCTCGTCCTCCAGACCGATCACACCGTTGTCGATGATGCTGAAGAGCCGCCCCTCCGCGGAGACCACCGCGGCCACGCTCGAGTTGTACTCATGGCTGCGACACCACATCGGCCGAGCCTTCCACTGGATGTGGCGCGGCGGGCCGACGCGCTCGTCCATGGCCGTGGCGTTGTTGTCGGGGCCGTGGAGGTAGTGGGTCCACTGATCGATCGCGTCGGGCCAGGGCTTGACCGTCTTGGTCCACGGCCCCTGGCGCTTCAGATAGGCCACACCGCCCGGCCGCAGGACGCGCAGGATCTCCGTCTCGCCGATCTGGCCGGGTTGTTCGGACACGACCAGCGTCACGAGGTTGTCCCTATAGGGCAGATACCGGGCCGTCCATCGCTGCACCGAAACCGGCCCGTACACACCGCGCGACGTGATGGTTCGGCGAGCCTCGGCCACATCCGAGGCGTCCGCGTCCAGACCGTGGACCAGCGTGCCGTCGTTCTGCCGCAAGGCCGCGGTGAGGCGTCCGTTGCCACAGTCCAGATGGACGATGAGCCCACCCTTGACGCCCGATGCGGTGAGGATCGTCTCGGCAAGCGCTTGCTCCTGCGCCGCCGTCCTGGTCTCGGCCTCGGCAACGACGGACGTCTGTAGCGCCGTCAGTATGCCGATAGCGGTCAGGTGTCTCGTCATTGTTCGATCGTGCCTCATGGCGATGGTGATCTCCGTAAGGGGTGCTTCGTTATTGGTCGGCCGCCTCATTGTGGTAGTCCCAGACCTTGCCGCGCGAGTAGAGGTGTGTCTTGGGGTCACGCTTGACGTCGATCCAGCCGCGCACCAACTTGGCGACGTTCCGGCCGCAGTCGGCGTAGATCCTGCCCCGCGCCCGAGCGCGCCCCCATCGACCCGGTGATTCCGACGAGCCGACGGCCGTCGCGACCCGCCCCGCTGCGTCCCAGGCGATGACGATCCAATCGGAGCCGACCATCGGCGGCAACGTGATCGCGGCCGCGTGGCTTCGCTCTCTCGACAGGCTCGCGCGGCTCCAGCGCTGCATCCCTTCGGGCCGGTACCACAGCACCCCCTGGGCCGGACGGTTCGTCTCGAAGCGGACCGTCAGCTCGCGGCCGGTCTGCTCGGACGCCGCGTCCTGGATCAGCAACGGGTCGGCCTTGGCCGCTGCCAGGGCGGCGGCAATCAGCTTGATTCGAGACGCGTCGGCCAGGTCGCGATCGTCCTTGTTGCCGAGGACGTGGTCGATCGTCTCGTCCACGAACTGTCGCGCGGCCTGAGCGCGGGCCTCGTCGCCGCCCGCGAGCCGCTCCAGCAGACGCATGATCTGCCAGTCCTCGATGCCCTCGCGGCTGGCCTCCCAGCGGCGCGACGTGATCGGTCCGTCCACGCCGTCGTAGACCGCGCCGCAATCGGCGATGGGCCCGTCGAAGTCGTTCCACGGATCGCCACGCCACGAGTTGTAGTCCCAGTAGAACACGCCCTCGAGCCGGAGGTTTGCCGCCTCCCACGGCTTGAGCCGGTGGTAGGTGTAGGGCGAGAGGGACTTCATGTTCGTGCTGCACGTATACGTGTACACCGGCTCGCCGAGCCCGCGGTAGACCTCGAGCAGCTTCGGGCCCACCTTCGGTCGCTTGAGCGTGTGCAGGTGCGGCACCCACACGTCGATGTACGGGTCCATCCGGCGGACCTCCTCGATCGACTGGGCCCCGTCCATGACGAGCCGAACCTTCGGGTCGATCTCGCGGAGCAGCTTGCCGCCCTCGACCACGTAGTCGACGTTCTCGCCCGTCGCCTCGTCCCAGGTCTGGACGCAGAAGTCGTCGTAGTCGAGCCCGAGCGCCTTGAGGTGCTCCAGCCACCGCGTGTACGTGTGGCGGAACGCACGGACCCACGGCTCGCTGAGGAAGTCCCAGCCCTTTCTGTTGGCGTAGCGCCAGAATCCCCGGATGATGCCGTACGAGAAGAGCAGCTCACCGCCGGTCCGGCGCGCGTAGCGCATCTTGAGCCGCAGCAGGCGGTCGTAGTCGCTGTAGTCGATCTCGCCGAGCGCGTTGCCCTGGTCGTCGAACTCGGGTTTGGGCATGTGTGTGCTGACCAGGAAGAACGTCACCTTGTGCTCGGCCAGGTCGCGGACGTACGCCTCGTTCCGAGCGTAATCCCAGTTGTAGACGGCGAAGTCCGGGTACGTCGCCACACGGAGCGGATCGACGCGGAGCTGAATGCGAACGCTCTTGGCCGGCGGCGAACCGTTGTGGGCCCGCGTGGCCAGCGGTCGAAGCAGGAGATTCGTCTCGTAGCGGCCGGGCGGGAGATCCCGCGCCGGAAGCGTCAGCCACACCTGTCGGCTCTCGCCCGGCGGGACGTCCAGTCGGCCCGCGGGATTCAGCGGAATCAGCGGGTCAGCCACCACCGTGCCGATGCGCAGCTCCTGCCAGTCGGCCACCGCGAGCCGCGGCCTGGCCTCGGGAAACGCGATCACCGGGTCGTCACCCTCGAGCAGACGGACGTCGTCGATCCAGACCTGACCGCCGCCGCCCTGGGCCCAGATCACGAGCTGGTGTAGCTCGCTCTCGCGCACCGAGACGGTTCGCGTCACGCGGTGCCAACCGCTGGTCCCGCTGACGGGCCGGCTGAATTGGGCGCGCGTCCAGCCGCTGTTGATCACCCCGACGCGGACGCTGGGCGTGGCGTTCTCCGAACGTGCCCAGTACGACAGGACGTACGTCGCGCCGACCTTCAGATCGAGCTCCTGGCGAAGGGTCAGCGCATCCAGCTCGCCGGACCGGACGGTCAAGACCTTGCCCCGCTGCGGGTCGTCAACCACCTGCCATCCACGGTTCTTGCCGGTCGCTCGCCGCCAGCCGTCGGGCGGACGCCCTTCTCGCGAGTGCCTCTCGAAATCGCCGTTGCTCACCGCGTTCGGCGCCGACTCGCCCACCGGCGGCAGCCATGTCAGTCCCGGCGCGGTCACCCGGAGCCGAAGGGCGTTGGTGCTGAGATTGGTCACGATGACGTTGGCCGATTCATACTCGTTGACGAGGGATCGCACCTCGAGCTGGGCGACGTCCTCGATCTCCTCGGGCAGCTCATCTCTCTTCAGGTCGGCCCAGTTGTTCTTCGTCCACACCGGCCAACGCAGCATGCTGAGACGCGTGACCTCGCCGGCGGCGCGTTGGTTGATCGCGCGGTATCGCTTCATGTCCAGCGGCTTGCCCGCGGCAAGGCTGGCATCGATGGCCTCGCGGAACACCGAGGCGGCCTTCTCGGCCTCTCGCAGGGTACGCCCCAGCGCCTCGGTCAGCGCATGCCCCTTCGGGATCGATGCGATCATCCCGCGTACGCCGCCGATCAGATCGGTCAGCGCACCGAGCTGCGGCGCGGGCTCGATCTTCGTGGGGATCACGCTTCGCCAGACCGGGTCCTCCTGCCGAAACGCGCTGAAGACCAACTCCTTGCCGCCCAAACCGAGCGCGTAGACCAGCTCGACGGGCTTGGCCGCGCCCGCCGCGACGCCGACCGGCTTGACGCCCTCGACGCGGACCTCGATCGGCGCCTCGCTCTGTCCGGCCAGCAGAAGCGTCGCCCGGTTCGCACCGGGAAGCTGCTCGCCCGGGTCGAAGTGCTCGACACGGATCGCGCGGTCCACAAACGCCACGCGGCCGAACGTCGCCGGGGCCACGAAACGTCCGCTGGCCGGACTCCAGCTCGACAGCTCGGTCACGGCCCTGCGCTCCCGGCAGAAGTTCATTCGCCACGTGTCCCCCGGCTCGGGCATCCCCCCGAGCGCCTTCCAGGGGATTGCCATCTCGGCCGACCAGCTCTCCTTGCCTTTGTGGACGGCCGCACGGAAAGAGGGGTTCCAGCTCCGCTCATGGTCCTTGGCCTCGTACGTCACGCCGATCGTGTTGACGATGAAGTGCGCCAGGCCCGCCCCGCCCGGAAGCCGGAGCAAGACCTCGACGCAGTCGTCGTGCCACAGCGCGCCGTCGTGGGTCTTGTTGTGTGCGACGAGGCGCCCCATCGCGGGCTCGTCGCACCGGAAGCCGATGTACAGGGCGGCGGCGTCATAGAAGGCCAGCGCCTGCGTCTGCGTCGCCGCCAGACCGGCCCGGTTCATCGCGATGAACGGTAGGAATCGGCCGCAGGTCCGCCAGGCCGGCTCGTCCAGCCTGCCGTCGATCGTCGGCGCTTTGCCCCGCCCCACCTGGGCCAGAGGCACCTCGGCCATCAGCGGCATGGCCCAGGCGAGCGTCAGTGCACCGGCCACGAGGCGCCGCCGTGTCAGCAGAGTGCGATCCGTCGTCATGGTGGTCTCCCTCCGTCGAACGTCTCCGGTTGATCGTGGTCAGGAAGGCAGCCTAACGCCTACGAGCGTCCACGCAAAGGGAGCCGACTGAAGCAGCCGTCCGTCGCCCGCATGGCGCCCTCGCCGGGGTCCCGAAGCGAAGAGATGGTCACCAAAGCGCCCGTAGAGCTCGTCGCCGCCGATCAAACTCCTGCATCCGACACGTCGCGGGGGCCGTCGGCCATGAGGCAGCGCCATTTCGATGTGGACAAACAGCCCTCGACGGGGTCTGATGAATGCGGCCCCGATGGCGCCGGCAGAGGTCACAGGACGACGACCATCCGGGTCACGCGACGAAGCGATCATGCCCTTCCCGCAGGGAGCTTGACGCTTGTCTTCCAGCACATCAATACGGTTCGGAGGATCCACTCATGTGTCACCACTGTACCCGTCGTGAGTTCCTCGGTGTGGGCGCCGCCAGCGGTATCGCACTGGCATCGGGCCACCTGACGGCCGGCAGCGATGCACCAGGCTCGGCGTCACCGGCCGGAACGAAGGTCCGGATCTGCGTGCTCATCGCCGGCAAGCCGGCCGAGCGGAGTTGGGCCCTTTCTGAGGCGGAGGTCGCGGCCATGCGGAAGCGTCTGGCCGAGGCCCAGAAAAACCTCGGCAACGTGGAGTTCATCGTCGGTCAGGCGACCACCGCCAAGGAGACCGCCGCCCTGCTCGCCAGGTCGGGTCCGGACGCGCCCGTGCTGGCCATTTGCACGGACATCTTCGGTCTGAGCCGCGGCGTCATGCCCACCGTCTTCAAGGAGCAGCGGCCCACGGCCGTCTTTCATGTGCCCGTCGTCGGCGGACACGACTGGTGCCTGGTCAAGCCGTGGCGCGAGGAGGGACACCGGATCGCACTGTTCAACAGCAGCGACCTGAACGAGCTGGAACGGGCGGCCGCGTTGCTCCGGGTCATCCCCCTGATGAAACGGAGTCGCGTACTCGTCTCGCCGCCCTTCAAGGGCACCCCCGCCTCGTACGCACCGGATCAGGTGAAGAAGCGACTGGGTGTTGAGCTCCTGCGCATCGCCGACGGGCGGTACGACGAGGTCCTGGCAAAGGTGGATGCAAGCGCGGCCGAGAAGCTCGCTCAGGAGTGGCTGGACGGAGCAGAGCGCGTGGTTGAGCCGTCGCGCCAAGACGTGGTCAAGGCCGCGCGAGCGAGCCTGGCGCTGGATCAGCTCCTCGCCGAGAACCGCGCCAACGGCCTGTGCGTCGGGACGTGCATGCGATGGTTGTCGCGGGGATTCCCGTGTCTGGGGTTTTCGCGCCTCAACGACCGGGGGATCCCTGCCGCCTGTGACGGCGACATGGACTGTCTGCTGACGATGCTGACCTTCCAGCACGCCCTGAACCGGGCGGGCTTCCTGGGCAACGCCGCGGGCGTGGACACCTCCAAGAACGCCTTTCACCTGTCCCATTGCTCCGCCCCGCTCAGGATGGAGGGGCCCAAGAGCCGCCCGGCGCCGTACCTGCTCCGCCGGCATGCGGAGGTCCGCGGCGGAGCCGTCCCGGAGATCCACTACCGCGTCGGGCAGAAGGTCACCTTCACCAAGATGATCCATCTCGATGCCCTGCTGGTGTTCTCGGGCAAGCTCGTCGAGGTCCCCAAAGTGCCGAAAGGCACCGAGCGGGGGTGCAGGACGGAGATCGCCGCGGTAGTGAGCGACGGGGAGAAGCTTCTGGCCAACTGGGGCGGCGGGGCGCTCGGGGCGAGCGCCAAGGACTACTACGCCTCGCTGCACCGCGTGGCCTACTACGGCGACCACACCAGCAGCATCCGACAGTTGGCCCACCTCATGGGCCTGAAGGTCGTGGAGGAGTGTTGACGGTCACCGCGCTCTGGATCGCCGTCCAAGGACGACGGAGCCATGCTGCTGACGCCGAGCGAGGCTGATGCCGAGGCCTCACCGGATTCGTTCGCCTGGAACGCTCGGTCTCGATGACGGGGACGCGGCCTCGTTCAACGCCCCTTGAAACGCGGGTTGGGGGTCGGCTTCTGAGCGTTGACGCTGTCGAGCCACGCGTGCAGCTTGCTTCGCAGCTCCCGTGCCTTCTCGGGCTTGGCATCGGCGAGGTTCCTCGTCTCACCGATATCGTCGCGCAGGTTGTACAGCTCGACGTGGCCGTCCTCGTAGTATTCCAGCAGCTTCCAATTCCCCAGGCGGATCGCGCTGACGGGCGTGGTCGTCGGGTAGTAGTGCGGGTAGTGGAAGTAGAGCGCCTCGCGATCGAGCTCGGCCGACGGGTCCCTCAGAAGCGGCACAAGGCTTTGGCCCTCGAGGCCGCCCTCGGACGCCGCCTTCCGCTGCGTGACGGTCGCCTCGAGGAGCGTCGGGTAGAAGTCTGTGGTAACGACCGGCTCGTCACAGACCGCGCCGGCCTCCACCACGCTCGGCCAGCGGACGATCAGCGGCACGCGGATGCCGCCTTCGTACAGCGAACCCTTGCCGGACCGCAGCGGCTTGTTGCCCGTGACGCGCTTGCCGCGATGCTCGTTGACGAAGCCGCCGTTGTCGCTGGAGAAGACGACCAGCGTGCGGTCGGCGATGCCGCGCTGCTCGAGCGTGGCGAGGATGCGGCCGACGCTCTCATCCAGACTCTGGTGCATCGCGGCGTAGTGGGCGCTTCTGTGGTCCATGTCGGGTGTGATCTTGTTGGCGTAGTGGTCGACGTAGCCGGGCTTACCCTCGATGGGCGTATGGACGGTGTAGTAGCACATGTTGAGGAAGAAGGGGCGATCGCCGGCCTTGTCGATGACCTCGATGGCCCGGTCGGTCAGCCGATCGGTCAGGTAGTCGCCCGGCTTGCTCCACGGCAGGTCCGGCACATACCGCATCTCCTTGCGATGCCCGAAGGGCCCGGCGAACGGGTAGTAGAACGTAGACGGACATCCCCAGAGCGTGCCGCCGATGTTCATGTCGAAGCCGTGGTTCTGCGGGTAGTTGGCCGCGTCGCCCAGGTGCCATTTGCCGACGTGCACGGTCAGGTAGCCTTTGGACTTGAGGACCTCGGCCAGCGTCGTTTCGCTCTGCGGGAGGCTGCCTCGTGTGTTCGGCGGGAGCAGCTTGCGGTTCAGCACGCGGTTGGTCGACGACTCCCGCCAGATCGTCATGCGGAGCCCTGCCGGCGACTGGCCCGTCATGATCGAGGCCCGCGTCGGCGTGCAGACCGGCGAGGCCGCGTAGGCGTCGGTGAACCGCATGCCCTGTCGCGCGAGGCGATCGATGTGGGGCGTCTCGTGGAGATCGCTCCCGTAGCACGTTGCGCCGGTCCACCCCATGTCGTCCACCAGCAGCATGACGACGTTCAGCGGAGGGGACGCCTTGGCCGCGTCCTTGCCTTCAACGGCCCTCGCGGGCACGGAGCAGGCGGTGAGAAAGACCGTTATCGCCATCGTCCGCCGAAGGCCTCGTTGGATCTGTCCCATGGTCGAGCTCCTTATGGATAAGAGGGCTATGAGTCGACGCATCGATCGAGCGTCATCCTATGCGACCCGCGTCGGGTTTGCACCCGCCTGGCCGGAATAGCCCTCCCGCGGCATCTAATGCCCCAGAGGTCGGGCGGGCGTCCTCGATGGCCTCCTGAGCGGTGCCGATGCAACAAGACCGATCTCGTTTGACGTGCGGCGACAGTCCAACTAAAAGCGTTAACCGCGCACAGGACCCCCTGTGCCCGCGATCACCTTCGCTGAGAGCATAGCTGGATGAACGAAACCACGCACGAGCAACCGCCCACCGAGGACCGCCGCCGCAACAGCCCACCCGCCGATTCATCGGGACTGCTGCAACGCGCCGCCGCCTCCGTCGGTGTGGGCGTGGCGATCCTCGGCGGCGCGCTGTTGGTGTGGTACGTCTTCGACGTGTTGCTGCTCATCTTCGCGGGCGTCCTCCTCTCGACGTTCCTGCACGGATGCAGCATCCGGCTGTCTTGGGCGACCAGGCTGCCCTACGGCGTGTCGCTCGCGGGTGTGATCGGTGTGCTTCTGGTTGTGCTGGTGGCCTCCTTCGTTCAAGCCGTGCCGCAGATCGTCGAACAAGTGAACCTGCTCTTCGACGAGTTGGCCCAAGCCGCTCAGCAGCTCTACCAACGCCTTCAGAAGCACGACTGGGTCCAGGGCATGGTCCAGGACACCCTGGCCTTGGGCGAACTGATACGGCGCACGCCCGACCCCGTGGCCTTCGTCAACCAGGCGTCGTCCACCACGTTCGGCGCGATCATCAGCGTCCTCGTGATTGCCTTTGTGGGGATCTACGGCGCGGTTGAGCCCGCCGCCTACCACAAGGGGGCGCTGCGCCTCGTGCCGCCGGCCCACCGCTCGGAGGCGGATGCCCTGATCGGCGAGTTGGGTGAGACGCTGTGGTGGTGGCTGATCGGACGCGTCGTCTCCATGACCCTCATCGGTGTCTGCACGGTCGCGGGACTCTGGTGGCTCAACATACCGATGGCCTTCCTGCTCGGATTCCTCGCGGCGCTGCTGACGTTCATCCCCAACATCGGGCCCGTCATCGCCGTGACGCCGCCGGCCCTGTTGGCCCTCGAGCAGAGTGGGTGGACCGCCCTGGCCGTCGTCGGGTTCTACACGGGCCTCCAGGCCGTTGAGAGCTACATCTTCACCCCGCTCATTCAGCGCAAGGCCGTCGCCCTGCCGCCCGTCCTCCTGCTGACCGCCCAGCTCGTGCTGGCCGCCGTGGGTGGTTTCCTCGGGCTCGCGGTGGCCACGCCGATCATGGCCGTGACCATCGTGCTCATACGGAGGCTGTACGTCGAGCGCCTCGAGCGGGCGGCCCGGCCGGAAGCACCTTCTTCAGACGACTCGGTCGAGCAGGCCCCAGCAGACGGGTGATTCGCCGGATGTGAGGGAAGCATTCGTCGTCCAACACAGAAGGACTGGTCGTCACACACAATTGAATCTGTCGGATTATCAACCTCAGAGCCGCCGTCGGAGACGCGACCGTGAGGGAGCGTTGCTGCGTCGGAGACGCGACCGTGAGG
>CAZUQM010000056.1:0-40822 GCA_964622545.1 uncultured Planctomycetales bacterium
CGCCCTTGTCGCGGGATCGGTGAATGAACGTGGTTCCGGAAACATCCGCCTTCGACCCGCTCCCGAAGGGGTTTGAGCTGATCAGGTACTCGCCCTTAGGCGTCACGACGATCGAGGGCGATGCCGTGTAGACCGCACGCCCCCACACGCGGTCCCACAGGGAAGGCACCGGCAGCTGCTGCACAAGGGTGCCCGGCACTTTCTCGGGGCTCTGTGCTTGCACAGGTACCGCCGCCAGGGACAGCACGATTCCCAGGCTGATGAGCCGTCGCCCCAATGCCATGCGATGTCTATCCGACGCGTCAATCACTCGGTAGATCTCTCCACGGCCTACAGGAGCCGAATGGCCCCGCATAAGACGCGGGGTTCTTGTTTTCTGTCCGTATGAAGCCGACATTTCCCATTTGCCTTCCGTCAGGAAAGCAACCTACCAAACCGGGTTGTCGGGTCAAGCGAAAGCCGCCTGCGACCGGGTCGGCCACGTACGTTTGCTCGGACCATCGTGGCCATCTTGCTCCAGCCGCCTTGGGGACGAGGCCGAGCCCCTTTCTGCGCATCGCCAAACCGCGCTCGATGCGGATCGTCAGGAGTCTCGTTCGAGCGCGACGGGTTCCGTCCCAGCCGCCCGCCTGATACGAGAAGCTGGGATACCAGACAATCGGCGTCTTCCGGCGTACCCGGTCTACCCACTTGCCCGGTCGGTCCATCATGGCTTCGAGGTTCTCGGGTTGTGTAAGCACTTCGGTCTCCAAGCGGCTCATCTGGCTGGTCGAGGCCCCCAAACGCCTTTGGGCTCGTTCGCCCACAATCACCCGCATGGCAGGGTCGATCCGAAGTCGCTCGGCATCCCTGGTGACCTTGGCTCCCTGAGAGTCCAGCTGGATCGAACGATCGAAAACGACCCGCAACGCCTCCCTGCGTGTGTCATCCATGGGTCTCGGGATTGGGGTCCCGAAGCCTGCAACGCCCCCTTCCCTTCCAGGCTGAAATCAGTGTGCATCATACCACTGCGGTAATCGGATCCGGGACATGCGGGGTGATGTATCATCCGCTACGGCAGCAGGCCCTTGATCCAAGCGACCAGATGCACACCTGCGCTTCACCGATATCAGAAAAGGGCAGGCGACCCATCCGGCCACCTGCCCTGCGGGTTTGCTGTCGGAACGGACTGGCCCGACCTACTCGGTCGGTGCGGCGCCGAAGATCAGATAGACCTCACCGGCGTCCTGGTTGCCCAGCGGATCGGCCCGGACCGAGCTGATCAGGATGTCGCCGCGGCCGTCGCCGTCCACATCACCCGCCGAGGCGAAGCCGCGGGCCGGCGGGCCGTCCGTCGTACCGTCGAAGGTGGTTCGGCCACCGCCCAACGCGTGACCGCTTGCCTTGCCCACGAAGACGGCGCCCGGCACCTCGCCGGTGACGATGTCGGCGAGGCTGATGTATCCCGTCAGCGGCTTGACGAGTCCGCCGTCGACATTCCGCTGCCCGTAGATCAGATACACCACACCGGCGTTGGTCAGCGGGTCGCCAAAACCGTCCCCGTCGAGGTCGTCGGCCAAGCCGTCGTCGTCCAGGTCGATGCCGTCGGTGTCCAGCGTCCCGTTGCCGTCAGAGTCGAACTGCGGCGTGGCGTCCGGGGCGGCGATCGCCAGGTCGTCCAACCCATCCCCGTCGAAGTCGCCCACACTGGCCACCGCCGAACCGGCGTCGTCGCCGGCCGTGATGCCCTCGAAGATCACGCCGAGGGCCTTGTTCGGATCGGCCGTCCCGGCCCCGAGCCCAGGCCCGTAGGCGACGTCGTCCAGACTGAAGCCGGCGCCGGTGCTGGCGATCTGCGGCCCGCCGTAGAAGAGCATCACCTGACCGGCGTCGGCCAGCGTGCCGCCCTCGGCGTCGGCCAGCGGGATGCCGAAGACCGCATCGGCGAAACCGTCCCCGTTGAAGTCGAGACCGTCCGGGATGACGTCGCCCAGCTGATCCCCCGCGTTGCCGTTGATCTGAACGCCGGCCCGACGGTCCGGGTCGTTGTTGGCCACGTTCAGCGCGGCCAGGTCGAACACGTAGGGTAGCGGCAGCCTGACGTAGAAGATGTAGGCCGCGCCGGCGTTGCCGCTCATGCCCGGCGACCCCAGCGCCAGGTCGTCCAGGCCGTCGCCGTTGAAATCGCCCGACCGCCCCGTCGCCGCCTCACCCAGCGACGCCACCGTCGACAGGGACGCGTTCGCCGAGGCACCGAGGATCAGCGCCGAGTAGCCGAGCGTCGGATGGTTGTAGGTCCCACCCAGCGCCATCACGTAGTTGCTCGGCTGGGCCGATCGCTGCCACGGCGGATTGCCTGTGATCGTCCAATCGCTGAAGTACACCACACCGGCGCTGGCCCGCGCCGGCAAGGCCACACTGAGCGTGGACGGATCGACCGTCGGCGAGGACCCGACAAAACCGCCCCGCCACCAGTCGATGGACGAGCCGAATCGCGAATCCTGCAGGTCGCCCAGAACACGAGAGCCGCGATAGGGGGCGTCCTGATCGCCGCTGAGGAAGCCCGTGTACAGGCAGCGGTCCGTATCCAGGCCGTCGTCGAACTCGTCGTTCGTATTGCCGTCCACCAGATAGCCGTTCGGCGGATCGTTGAGCGAGGTATGGTATTCGTATTCGTTGTCGGCATCGTCGGCATAGTCGGAGAAGACCCCGACGCCCAGCGTCGGTACCGGCCTGGGTCCTGCGATGTCGTTGAGCGCCGGATCCGCGGGGGCCGGGTGAGACCATCCGCTCGTCGGGCTCGTCAGCCGGATCCGATGCATCTCCGGGTCCTCGACCGAGTCACCCGGTTCCCGGTTGACCTCCTCGGCCGTCGGCTGCGGGATCTCACCCGGCGAGTAGCTTTGACCGATCTGGTCGAGCGAGATGATCGGAGTCGAAGCGCTGTTGTTCTCGCTTCGCGAGATGATGACACCGCCGCGTCGCAACTGCCCGGCGCGAACGATCTGCGTCGCGTACCGATTGTCGGACGTTGTCGCCGTCAGCGATTGGCTGTTGTGCAGGTACGGCAGGCCGAAGGCCAGCTCACCGACGCCGTCGCCCGTCAGGTCGGGGACAAACATGGCCGACTGGATCCCGCTCGACTGATCGTCAGGCGTGCCCACCTCGGCGGGCCCCAGGTAGAGCACACCCGGAATTCCGCCAGGAGGCGGAGAGCCGACACTGTTGAGGTTCAGAACGGACACGTTGGGATCCGTCGAGACGTTCGAGTTCGCCAGCGGAAGGGCGAAGCGCGTGCCGTCACCGTAGATGACGTACGCATCGCCTGTCGGCGCGGCACGGAACGGCTTGGCGTACTGGGCGACGACCAGGAAGTCGGCGAAACCGTCGCTGTTGAGGTCGCCCAGCGGGGCAACCAGGCTGCCCGCGCTGTCGTAGAAGTCGAAGCCGATGAAGACCAGGCTGTCGACGATGCCGTCGTCGTTCAGGTCCTTGCCGGCGTCGCCCATCCAGAACGTGCCCGTCACGCGCGGCTGGATGCTGATGATGACCAGCTGCTCGGTGCCCTGCTGCAGGGTTTGACCGCCACCTTGCACCTGCGCCTCGGCCCCGCCGTAACCGTCGTACTCGTTCGCGCCGTCGACCACGATGAGATAGAGGAAATAGTCGCCGAGCGGCACGTCGGTCACGTTCAAATCGAGCGTGGACGAGAACGTGAAGGTCCCGTCCTCGCCCGCCACCGGCAGCACCGCCACGGGCGATATCTCGATCTCATTGCCGTTGTCGGGGATCGTGTCGCCGTCCAGAAACATGCGACCGGTCGGCGAGGCGTTCTCGACGCCCGAGACCGTCCACTCGATGTCAAGCCGTCCGCCCGTACCGACGGCGGTGTTGGATTCCGGCTTGGTCAGCTCGATCTCGGGGTCGCTGCGGACCGTGAAGGTCGGGCCGTCGATGGTCACCTGCGGCGCACCGGCCAGATCGGGCGTGGCGATGATCTGCAGCCGGTAGCTCGTGCCCTCGGTCAGCGTGTAGTCCTCGGCCTCGAACGTCGTGGCGTTCGGCGCGATCGCGCCCTGGGTGATCTCGACGGGCGTGCCGGTGGGCGATCCGCCAACGTCGAGCTCGACGAAGACCACCTTGAGCGTGCCGCCGTCCGATGGTGCCTCGGCCTGCCAACTGATCGTGAACGAGCCGTCCGGCGTGACGGTGATGGCCGAGTTGGGCTCCAAGAACTCGATGGTCGAGCTAAGGTTGCTGCTGAAGATCTCGATCCGTCCGTTGGCGTACGTCACCGAGTTGTTCGGGTCGTTCACGCCGTCGCTGGCGACCACGCCGATGAAGTAGGTGCCCGGAGAGATGGAGGTCGTGTCCAGCGAGTAGGTGATGGTCGTGTCCACCGTGTTCGGGCCGGAGACGACGTTCGTCTCGTTGCCGTTGCCGAAGACGCGGTCGACGTCTCGGAAGATGGTGGACGTTACCGACGTGTCGTCTCCGTCGCTGAGCAGATACTCGATGTCGATGGCCTCGCTCTGATAGACCTGATCGTCCGAGCTGGGCGCCGAGACCTGCACGGACGGCGGGTCGTTGAGGATCACCTTGCCGGTGGCGTAGATGGTCTCGGTGGCGCCCAGGCTGTCTCTGACCCGCAGGCCGATCTGGTAGGTCGCCGGCGCCACGTTGTTCAGCATCCACGTGACCGTTCGCGTCTGCGCGGCCTCGGCCCGGCCGCTCTCGATGGTGGTCTCGCTGCCGCTCCGCTCGCCACCCACCTCTTGGACGTAAAACAGGACGTAGTTCAGGGCCTCGGAGCTGCTGAAGCGAATCTGCACGGACCCGCCGCTGCCGACGACCGTGTCGACGAGCGGGGAGAGGAAGCTGACCACGCGGGCTCCGAAGACGTTGATGCGTCCGCCGGCGCGGGCGACCGTCCGCCCACCCTTGCCGTCGTCGGCGGTGACATAGATATAGTAAGTGCCTGCTGGAATTGGGGATGTATCGACGCCGACCGCTTGGGTGCCGGCCGCCAGCCCGGTGGCAAGGAGGATCTCATCCCCGCTATCGCTCACACCGTCGATGTCGTACGAGACGGTGATCGTCAGGGCATCCCCATCAGGGTCGCTGACGTTGTAGGAGACGGTGAGGGAGTCGCCTCGCCGGATATCGGTGTCGATCGATGGGGCATTGATCGTCACCGTGGGCGCGGCATTGCCTCCGGGTGAGATCTGGCCTGGGATGCAACCGATGACAACAAAGATGCTTACAATCGAGGCCGTGCAGGCCAAGACGAAGACCACGCTACGCGAGCGTCCAATGAGACGCGCGAGGTTCATGCATCGTCCTCCCGACAGTAATGCGCGGTACGACAGCCCCTATTTCGCCAAAAGGGTGACAGACGGTGTGGAGTGAGTAGGCAGCCTCCCCGTCAGTCCCTCACGCCTGTTCCTGGTCCCCGCCGCTCCGAAATCATTGTAGGCCCGCCATTTGGGCAAGTCAACGCGGCGGGGATATCCCACCCAAACGGCAAGGTCCGCGCCATCGAGATTATCGGACAACCGCTCCCATAACCTTGAAAGGTCCGAGGACTTACGGCAAGGTACGGGCCCGACGGCGCGGTTGGCTGACGTATCGACCGCCGCCGATCCGTCCTCTCAGGCCTGCCAAGGCACCTGGGCATTGATGATGCTGAGCCTTCCAGGAGGCGTTCGACATCGGGGCGAGGCTCCGACCCGAGCGGGATCTCGCTTTGCCAACCCGGCTGCCCGCGGATACGATGTCCCTGGCCGAATCGACGTCGCCCCGGTCCGATCATGCCATCCCGGTAAGGAGCCGAGCCATGCCCCGACGGACCCTGTCGGTCGCGCTGATCGCGAGCATACTCGCGCTGATCGCCGCACCGGCACAGAGCGCCCAGGCCAAGAAGAAGCGCAGGAAGCCCAACCCGGCCCTCAAGCCCATCCAAGACAGACCGGGCCTGCCGCGCGTGCTGCTGATCGGCGATTCCATCTCGATCGGCTACACCCTGCCGGTCCGCAAGCTGCTCGCCGGCGAGGCCAACGTCCATAGGCCGCAAGCGAATTGCGGTCCCACGAGCCGGGGCGTCGAGCAGCTCGATCGGTGGCTCGGCAAGGGCGACTGGGACGTCATCCACTTCAACTGGGGCCTGCACGATCTGAAGGTCATGCCCGACGGTCAGCATCAGGTCCCCCTCGATGCCTACGAGGAGAATCTTCGCAAGCTGCTCGAGCGTCTCGAGAAGACCGGCGCGACGCTGATCTGGTGCAGCACCACGCCCGTGCCGGCCGGCAAACTCAGGCCCCCTCGGAGCAACGAGGACGTGGTCGCCTACAACGCCGTCGCCAGGAAGATCATGGATGAGCATGACGTGGCCATCGACGACCTGTACGCCTTCGCCCTGCCCCGGCTGAAGCAGATCCAGAGGCCGGTCAATGTGCACTTCACCGAGAAAGGCTCGGCCGAGCTGGCCAAGCAGGTGGCCGCGAGCATCCGCAAGGCGTTGCTGGGCAAGGGCTCGACCGACAAGGCCAAGGCCCCCGGCTCGAAACGCGACCACCTGGCCGTGGTCCGCGGGTACGTCGACGCCGTGCTGGCCCATGGTCGCGACGCCTACGGCAAGGTGCACTCGCCCCTCTTGGCGGTCACGCTCGATCGCAAGACGATGAATCTGCCGAGCGGCGCGGTTCTCGAGCGGCTGAGCAAACTCAAACGCGAATCGTGGGGTATTCGTCCGCACGACCGCATGCTGACGGGCGCGAACCCGATGCACGACCAGAACCTCTATCAGGTCATGGTCGCGCTGAGCCAGGTCACAGGCGATGCACGATATGCCGCCGAGGCCGACAAGACGCTCGCCTGGTTCTTCGAGCACGGCCAGAGCCCGGCCACGGGGTTGATGGCCTGGGGCGAGCACATCGGGTGGGACTTCAAGACCGAGTCGATCATCGACAAGCCCGCCGGCACGACGCACGAGTACTTCCGCCCGTGGGTGCTCTGGGATCGGTGCTTCAAGCTCGCGCCGAAGCCGGCGAAGGCCTTCGCCCTGGGCGTCTGGCAACATCAGATCGGCGACCAGGCGACGGGCAACTTCTCGCGTCACGCCCGCTACGACAAACACGGTCCGGGCACCAACAGCGAGTACCCGCGGCACGGCGGCTTCTACATCGCCACCTGGGCCAGTGCCTATCGGCACACGAAGGACCCGGTCTTCTGCAAGGCCATCGAGACGCTGGTGACGTACTTCACCAAGCGTCGGAGCCCGAAGACCGACGCGATACCGGCCGAGAGCGCCTCACGGTCGAAGGGCGAGATGATGTGGCCGCAAAGCAACCTATCGCTGGCGATCGACCTGTGGGACGGCGCGGCGTGCATGCCGGATGCTCTGGCTGCGACGATGCGCGACGTCGCCGCGCGGACCGACAAGGTGTTTCTCAGGCTCCCGCACGACTTGGGCCCGAACGGCAAGGGGTTCAACAAGATCGCCTCGACGCACACGCTGGACGTCCGCAAGTGGGGCGCCCGCGGGGCCTACACCGATCTCTGGGCGACGGGCTACGGCGATGCGACCGATGCGACCATCGGCAACCTGTGCATGCTCCGATACCGGCAGGTCAAGCTGGACGGCTACAAGCGGCTGGTCGTGGACGCGGCCAGGCGGTACCTCACCGCCGAGCCGGACATCGCGTTCCCGATCTATCCGGGCACGCTGGGCGACGTGATCTTCTTGCTGCTGGCGGGGCATGAGCTGACGGGCGATGCGGCGTTTCTCGATCGCGCCGACGTCATGGCCGACCGGGCGATCGCGATGTTCTTCGAGCCGGGATGCTCGCTGCCCAAGGCCAGCAGCAAGCACGACCACTACGAAGCCATCACGCGCGCCGACACGTTGGCGATGGCCTTGCTGAAGCTGTGGATCGTGCGGAACACGCCGGATCTGGACGTGGAGCTGGTGTACAACGATCGGTGAGCCACCGGCAGAGAGGTTTCGAGACCTGGTGAACCTTGGGTGGCACCTCTTCAGAGGTGCGAAACGCGAATGCGATGGCCTCTTCGCATTCCCCAAGGCTGAAGCCATGGGCCATCCGCCGCAACGTTCATGTCGCGCGGGCCTGGTCAACCGCGCGGGACGCATCCCGCGGCTCGGGCAGTAATCTGCAAAACGGAGCAACGGCAGCAGCGAGCCGACCCGACTCACTGCGAGAAGTAGGAGACGTTCATGCACGCAATCTTCAGTGCTGTCCTGTTCGTTGTAACGGCGACCTCGGCCGGCCCTGAATCCGGCTTCCCGGAGGGCTTCGACCGCTTCGGCGGCTGGAAGGCGGTGCGTTTCGAGCCGGGCCGATTCTTCCGGACGCACCACGACGGCCAGCGGTGGTGGCTTGTCACGCCCGAGGGCCACGCGTTCCTGTCGATCGGCGCGTGCGTGGTCGGGCCGCGCGGGAGCTTCATCAGGGGCACGCGGAAGTTCCCGTACCATGAGGCCGTCCTGGCTAAGCACGGCGACGAGAAGACCTGGGCCAAGGTGACGCGCCGGCGGCTGATTCGATGGGGGTTCAACACGAAGGGCGGCTGGTCGGGCGGCGAGGTCCAGAACGTGCCGCAAACGCGGATCCTCAACTGCGCCCGCGCCTCGGGTGGCAACTGGCTGACCGGCGGGATGCCCGACTTCTTCGATCCGGGCTTCGTCGACGGCGTGGAGCGGGCCACGAAGTCCTGCGCCACCATGCGCGACGACCCGTGGCTTATCGGCTACTTCCTCGACAACGAGCTGGCGTGGGACCGCGACTGGCGGCTCGCCCCGAACCTGTTCATTCGCTATGGCCGCCTGCCCGCCGACGCGCCCGGCAAGCAGGCGTGGTGCACACTGCTCCGCGAGCGCCATCAGACGGTCGAGGCCTTCAACCAGACGTACTCGCCGACGATCGCGTCGTGGGAGGAGCTGCCGGCGATCCCTCAGCTCCACGCGAGGCGCGGCAAGCAACAGGCCGCCAACGCCGACCGCGACGCCTTCGTCTATCTGGCCGCGCGGCGGTACTTCAAGACGTGCGTCGAGGCCATTCGAGCCAAGGACCCCCACCACCTCATCATGGGTTGCCGCTTGGTCAGTTGGGTCGCGCCGACGCAGGTGATCAAGGCCTGCGGCGAGTTCTGCGACGTGGTCTCGATCAACCACTACGAGCTTGGGCCGTTCGGCCTGTGGGCCTACAACCGCTGGAAGGGCCGGCACGACTACATCGCGAACATGCCCGACCTGACCGAGTTCCACACGCTGACAAGCAGGCCGCTGATGATCACTGAGTTCGGCTTCCGCTCGATGGACAGCGGGCTGCCGAACACCTACCCGCCGCCGATCATGGTCCAGCCGACCGTCAAGACGCAGGCCGAGCGCGCCGCCCGCTACGCCAAGTACGTCAACGAGTGGATGAGCAAGCCGTTCTTCGTGGGGTACCATTGGTTCCGGTACATGGACGAGCCGAAGGAAGGCCGCTTCGACGGCGAGGACGGCAACTACGGCCTGGTCGACATCCACGACGAGCCCTACGCGCCGTTCGTCAAGGTCGTCACGCAGGTCAATGAATCGGTGTGGGCGCTGCACCGCGGAGCGAACTAGTGGCAGCCAGCGACATCAGCACGCAGCCCTTGCGGGCGGTCAGCGATTGGATCGACATCGCCGGGTCGATGCCGGCTTCGACGGTGATCGTGGCCGGCGGTGATCGCGTGGAAGACCTGCGTCTTGTGGAGTCGGCGCGGGATCACGGCATCATCAGCCGCATCGTCCTGGTGGGTCGCAAGAAGCAGATCGATCGCTCGATCGCCGAGGTCGGCATCGACATCGACGGCGAGGACATCGTGCCGGCCGACGACGACCAGGCCATCGCCGATGCCACCACGGAACGGCTGGTCGGCGGCGAGATCGACATCTGCCTGAAGGGCAACATCTCCACGCCGATCCTGAACCGCGCCATGCTGCCGTTGGCGGTCCGCGACACGGTGAGCCTGGTCGCGGTGTTCGACGCCCTGCCGATCGCCGGAGGACGACCGATGGCCATGACCGACGCGGGGGTGACGACCGTGTGCACGTTCGAGCGGCTGGTCGATCTCATCCGCAATGCGGTGGACGTGGCGCACGTGGCGATGAGCCTCGACCGGCCGCGCGTGGCGGTCCTGTCGGCCAACGAGAAGCTGATTCCTTCGCTGCCGTCGACGGAACTGGGCGCGAAGCTGACGGAGATGGATTGGCCCGACGCGGCGGTGTACGGACCGCTGTCGTTCGACCTGGCCACGGACCCGCAGTCGGTGGACATCAAGGGCCTGAACCCGGACGGTCCGGCCGGCGAGGTCGCCGGTCAAGCCGACGTGCTGGTATGCCCCGGCATCGACGCGGCCAACATCCTCTACAAGATGGTGACGGCGATGGTGAAGTACGGGCAGGCCTCGCTGGCGGGCATCACGGTGGGGTTCCCGGTGCCGTACATCATCTTGTCGCGCGCCGACGCGCTCAGCACGCGGCTCGAATCGATCGCGCTATGCAGCGTGTACGCCCAGAGGACAACGCCCGAGCAACGGTAGCCTGACACACTGGCAGACGAGCTGCCAGTGGCACCCTCATGAATTCCACGCACCAGCGGCGGCAACAGGTTCGGCTGGGAGCAGGAGAGCCAACACGATGGACGAGCAGCAACGGCAGCACTGGGTCTTCCGGGTCCACGTCCTGGACCGGGCCGGTGCACTGACGAGCATCGCCTCGGCCTTCAGCAACCGCGGCATCAACCTCCAGACCGTGGTAGGCCACGGCGCCGGCAAGCAGGCGGGGCGCGAGGGAACGGTCTACATGACGTTCCGCGCCAGCGCCGAGCAGAAGGACATGATGGCCCGCGTCATCCGGCGTTCGACGAAGGTGACGGGGCTGGAGGAACGTCCGTACGACTCGCACAGCCTGCGCAAGAGCACGGTGATTCGAACGACCCGCCGGCTGGCACCCCGCGACGTGGCCGGCGAGGAAGCGTTCCTCACCTGCGAGCTGATGGACCAGGATCCCAAAGGCTGGACGTACTTCCTGGCCGGTGCGCCCAGCGAGCTGGACCCCGTGCTGACGAAGCTCGAATCCGAAGGCATCGTCATGGACATCGTCTACACGGTCATGGGACTCTAGCGCCGCGCCATAGGGACGTCGAAAATCTTACCCGTAGGGCCGCTTGCGTCTTGACATACCGGACGGCTCGGTTAAGGATAGGTGTCCGTGGAAGGATCGGCGGTTGGTTCATGGGTGTGACCCGTGCCGTCGGGAGGATCCGGCTGGCAACCGGACGTCTTTGCAGGATAGACCAGGCTGATTCATGTCTAGTTGGTTCGGGCCGTCTCAGGCCAATCTCACCACCGAGCATGTAGTCGCACGCCTGCGGTCCCGCGCAAATCCGCTGTGCCATTTCGTTTGAAAGGGGCCTATCGATGGCTACCGGTAAGGTCAAGTGGTTCAACGACACCAAGGGATACGGCTTCATCGAGAGCGATGACGGTGTGGATGTGTTCGTGCATCACAGCGACATCACGATGGACGGTTATCGTTCATTGTCCGAGGGCGATGCGGTGACGTTCGACGTCATCCAGGGGCAGAAGGGGCCGAAGGCCACCAACGTCAAGAAGGCTTAAGCGACGACCTCAACGCGCGTGCTGGTCTCGCTGCGAAAGACCCGAAGACCGAGCTTCGATCGGCCCTGCAACGGGGCGGCCCGCACGACGGCTCGAAGGGCCTCTCAGCGAGACCGGCACGCTCCTTCACCCCCATTCAAACCGCGCGGTGCCCTGCGCTCGATGGGTTGCTCCCACACCCCTTCCGCCACATGCGATGAAGGACGTTGCCTGACGCGGCGCGGTCGGGCTACACTCCCTCCTCGGTGATCGTTCGGCCCGTTCCCGCCATCAGGAGCACGCCATGGCCTACTCCGGGATTCTCGACGACATCCGAGCCGCGATCGACATGCGTCGGCCCGGCCGGCTTCCCGCCTTCCTGTGCAGCGAGGAGATGGACGTCCGCGTCTGCGGCAGCCGCTACGACCGGTACAACTCCGACGCGGCCGAGATGGCACGCGTTCAGATCGAGGCCGTCCAGCGGTTCGACTACGACTGGGCCTGGCTCCAGGTCGACGACTGCATGGAGTTCGAGACGCTCGGCGTCGGCGTCAAGGGCGGCGGCGACATCCTACCGGCCACGTGCGACCACCTGCCTGCAACGGCTGCGGCACTCGATGAGCTGCGTTCGCGCGGCTATCGCGTCGAGGGCCGCATGCGGGCGCTGCTCGATGCGATCACGATCGTGAAGAGCCACTTCGGGGACACCGTCTGCGTGACGGGCCGCACGGCCGCGCCCTTCAGCTCGGTGCCGCTGGCGTTCGGCATGAACGAGACGATGATGCTGCTGTACGACGACCCCGACTTCGTCCGCGAGGCCGTCGCCTTCTTCGAGGACTACCAGATGCGGTTCGGGCTCGACCAGCTTCGCGCCGGCGCCGATGCGATCTGGTTCGGCGACTGCAACGCCTCGGGACACCTCATCAGCCCGGACAACTACCGGGCGCTGGCCCTGGAACCGGCCCGGCGCGTCTGCCAGGCCTATCAGGAGGCGGGCGGCACCGTGATCTACCACGCCAGCGAGGAGCTGCCCGCGATGGTCGACATCCAGGCCGATGTGGGCTTCGACATCCTCAGCGTCGGGCCGGGCATCGACATCGTCGAGGCACGCAAGATCGTCGGCGATCGCGTGTGTCTGTCGGGCAACGTCGATCCGCTGAAGGTCCTCGCGCGCGGCACGCCCGACGACGTGGCCGCCGAGGTGCGACGGATCGTCGACGCGGTCAGCCGCCACGGCGGGCACGTGATGAACTCCGGCGAGATGGTGCCCCGCGAGACGCCCGAGGCCAACGCGGACGCCTTCGTGCAAGCGACGCGCGAGGCGTGGGCGTGACGGGCTAACGCGTCGAGAAGCCAAGATGTCGAAACGTCGACAGGCCTCGGCTACGCTGGAGCCCGGTCGAGGGGTCGAGGGCGGCTGGGCCGGCGAACGCTGGACCGCGTCCGCCGGCTGGACTATCCTCTCGCCAACGTCGAACACCGCCTCGAGGGATTAGGACGATGCAGCCGCTACGTCACCGCCGTTGGTCCTGGATCGTGTTGGGGTGCACGTTGAGCGCGTCGGCCATGCTCGGCTGCGGCGGCAGCACCAAGAAGGACGCCATCTGGGTCTACCAATACCCGAGCTTCTACAAGTCCCAGCTCAAGCGGATCGCGGTCTTGCCCTTCGGCAACCGCACGCGGACCCGCGGGGTGGGTGAGCGGATCAGCGACAAGGTCAGCGCCATCCTCACCAGCAACGGCACCTACGAGGTCTACAACCGCACCCACCTGAAGGACATCATGCAGGAGGTAACGGCCGCACAGTCGGGCCTGATCGACCCCGAGGCCGCCAAACGCATCGGCAAGCTCAAGTCGGTGCAGGCCCTGGTCTGCGGCGTGTGCAATCGCTACGGCACGACGACCCGCCGGGAGACGCGCCACAACGTCGTGCCCGTCTGGGGCCGCAACGCCCAGGGCATGCCGGTCGTGGTCCGATACAACAAGGTCCCGTACAAGTGGACCCGCTACGACGGCTTCGTCGAGTGCAACGTCTTCGTCATCGACTGCGGCACGGGCAAGCAGATCGCCGCCGTGCACAGGCCCTCCACCAAGTACGCCGCCGGCAGCCCGCCCAAGTATACGCCTCAACAGGTTGTCATGGCCGCCGAAGAGGACCAGGTCAACAAGATCGTGCGGGCCCTGGCCGTGACGAGAACACAGATCAAGCTCGAGGGCGACGTGCTGCAAACGGCCAAGTCGCTCTACGACCAGGAGTGGGACTGGGCGCGGCGCTTCACACCCGCCGACGAGCACTTCTTCGTGGTCGTCATGCTGCCGCCCCGGGCCGACCGCAACAACTTCCGCATCACGATCGTGCCGAAGGGCGAGCGCGAGGACGTGGCCAAGCACAGCTTCGTCTGGACCAAGAAGTACCGCCGCTTCGGCTACAAGTTCCTGATCAAGCCCATCGTCGAGAAGCGCGGCCTGGGCGACTACACGGCCAAGCTCTACTCGGGCCCGGCCCCGATCGCCACGTACGACTTCACCATCGCCGAGCCGCGCTGACATCCGCCCGCGCATCTCGTGCGGCAAACGGGGGAGATGACACGCCTCATGGGACACGATGAATCATTGGCCAGGAAGATCGTCGGCGAGCACTTCGCGCGAGGCGACAAGCTCCACTGGTTCGAGGACCTCTACGTCGCCGCCGAGGGTGACGCCGGCAAGATACCCTGGGGCGATCCCGAGCCGAACCCGAACCTGGTCGCCTGGGCCGAGCGCGACGGCGTCCGCGGCGATGATCACGCCGGGCCGAGGCGACGGGCGCTCGTTGTCGGGTGCGGCCTGGGCGATGACGCAGAGTACCTCGCGGGCCGCGGCTTCGACGTCACCGCCTTCGACGTCGCGCCGACGGCCGTGGCCTGGTGTCGGACGCGCTGGCCCGACTCCGACGTCGACTACCGCGTGGGCGACCTGCTGGCCATGCCGACCGAGTGGCACGATGCCTTCGACCTGGTCTTCGAGGCCTACACGCTGCAGTCGCTGCCGCGCGAGGTGTTGCGCCAGGCACTGTCGGGGCTGGTCCCGCCGCTGCGGGCCGGCGGTCGGCTGCTGATCGTCTGTCGCGGGCGCCAGGCCGATGAGGATCCAGTCCGCATCCCCTGGCCGCTCGCTCGTGAGGATTTCGACCTCCTTATCGAGGACGGGCTCGAGGAGGTCCGCTTCGAGGACTACACCGACGAGACCGAGAAGCCGCCCTGCCGCCGGTTCCGCGTGGAGTTCGGTCGGCCGACCTGACCGTGGTGCACGAGGACAACCCGTTATGTTCGACCTCCGCTTGTCCGCGCTAGCCCTGGTCGTGATCTGCTCTCTCGCGTTGCCACGCGTCGCGCGGGCGGAGGGTAGCCCGAGCCGACCGACGCCCGCGGCGCTCGGTTACGGCATCCGGCTTGATACGGCGCTCGAGGGCATTCACAAAGACTTCTGTTGGTTTCATCCGCGCGTCGGCGCGATGCCGGGCCTCGGCCGATCCGGCAAGCCGGCCGTCGTGATGACCCTCCAGAAGCATTTGCACATCAGCGACTTCTACTCGGGCCTGTTCTCGATGCGGACGGACGATCTCGGCACGACGTGGACCAAGCCCGTCCCACGACCCGAGCTCGACTGGCGGACCGCACCCGGCGGCGTCACGCTCGGCGTGTGCGACTGCACGCCGGGCTGGCACGAGCAGACCGGCAAGCTGATCGTCATCGGCGTGACCGTCCGCTACATCAAGGGACATCTCATCCCGAACCAACCGGCCGAGACGGTCTACAGCGTCCATGACCCGCAAGCCGGTACGTGGACCCCGTGGCGCGAGATCAAGATGCCCAACCGCGATCGGTTCTACTACTACCGCGCGGGGTGCTCCCAGTGGCTCAACCAGCCGGACGGCAGCCTGCTGATCCCGGTCTACTACAAGGCCAAGTCGGTCGGCGATGGGGGTTGCTGCTCGGTCACCGTGCTCCAGTGCTCGTTCGACGGCGATACGATCCGTTACGTCAAGCACGGCACGGAGCTGCACCTTAACGTGCCGCGCGGGCTCGACGAGCCGTCGATCACGTTCTTCGGCGGCAAGTACTACCTCACGCTCCGCAATGACGTCCGCGGTTACGCCACCTACGGCGCCGACGGCCTGACGTACGCGCCGATCCGGCCGTGGACGTTCGACGACGGCAAGGAGCTCGGCAGCTACAACACGCAGCAACACTGGGTCACGCACAGCGACGGCCTGTTCCTGGCGTACACACGACGTGGCGCGGACAACGACCACATCATCCGCAGCCGGGCCCCGCTGTTCATCGGCCAGGTCGATCCGGACAGGCTCTGCGTCATCCGCCGGACCGAGCGCGTGCTGATCCCCGAACGGGGCGCGACGCTGGGCAACTTCGGCGCAGCCGCGGTCAGCGAGCGGGAGTCGTGGGTCACCGTCGGCGAGGGCATGTTCGGCCCGGCGGCCCAGCGTGGCGCCAAGGGCGCGGTCTTCGTCGCGCGCATTCTCTGGTCCAAACCCAACAAACTGATTCAGCGCTTGCGATAGACACACCGACGCGTTCTACTCTGGTTCGGCAAGGAATAGGCTTTGCCGAGCCATTGAACGCCTCTCTCCCGTGTGGCCCAGCCGCCCTCGGCTGGGCGATAGGCTGAATCACGGCCGGGGGCGGCCGTGCCACACTGGTCAGACTTCGTTCGAAGTAGCCGCGGCCGTGGCCGAACGACGGCATGCCCCCCCCCCGGACGAGGAAGCCACGTATGGCCACGAACAGCAAACAGGCCAAGCTAGACCGGCTCCTCAAGGCCCTGCGTCACGAGGAGGCCGACCGCGTCCCGGCCGGCGACTTCTTCTGGTCGGGCTTCGTCACGCGGTGCACGGACGCGTGGGGAGACGGCTTCGACCCCTACCGGCGGTTCGACCTTGACTACATCGTGATGAATCCCAACATGGACCCGATGATCCGGCCGTTCGAGATCGTCGAGCAGCACGACGAGGACGTCGTCGTGCGGACGGGGTTCGGCGCGACCCTCCGCCGCCGCGGCGACGCGCCCATGCCCTACTACGAGTCGTTCAGCGTGACCGCGCCCGATCAGATGGCCGAGTTCGAGCTCGAGCCGGCCGACGACGAGCGACGCTTCTTCGCCGGGGGCGACGATCAGATCAACGGCGTGGGCGACGCGCTCGCCCGCGACCTGCCCTCCTGGAGCGACCGCGTCGATAGCTACGTCGACGACATCCCCGTCTTCGGATCGATCTGCGAGGTGCACGAGTACCTCTGGCGGATCATCGGCAGCGAGAACACGCTGATGTGGTTGGCGTCCGACCCTGAGCCGATGGCCGCGTTCATCGACCGGCTCGGCGACCATCTCGTCGCCATGACCGAGGCCCAGATCCGCGCCGGCGCCGGGCGGCTCTCCGGCATGTACGTCTGGGGCGACGTGGCCTACGTCCGCGGAATGCTGTTCGGGGCCGCGCGGTGGCGCGATCTCTTCAAGCCGCACGTCAAGCGGCTGATCGACGTCTGCCACGCCCACGACCTGCCGGTGATCTACCACGGCTGCGGCGACGCCCGCGAGATCTTCGACGACATGGTCGCCATGGGCCTCGACGGCTACAACCCGCTCGAGGCCAAGGCCGGCATCGACGTCGTCCAGCTCAAGGACGCCTACGCCGGCCGGCTCGCGTTCGTGGGCAACATCGACGTGCGCGTGCTCGAGACCAACGACCCGGCCGCGATCGAGCGCGAGGTGCTGTACAAGCTGCAAGCGGCCCGCGGCGGCGGGTGGGTCTTTCAATCGGACCACTCGGTTAGCAGCGGCGTGGCGCCCGAGAGCTACCAGCACGCGATCGACGTGCTCGGCGAGCACGGCTCGTACCCGCTGTGTCTGCCGTAGGCATCACGGCCACCTGGCGAGCGTGCCGAGGATGATCACGTCGGCATGCGTCACACAGGAGCCCCCGCCATGAAGCTCTCCTTCTCGACGCTGGGTTGTCCGGGCTGGGACCTCGAGACGATCCTCTGCAACGGTCGCGCGATGGGCTTCGACGGCGTGGACTTCCGCGGCCTGGGCGATGAGCTCGATATCACGACGCTGCCGGCGTTCACGGCCGGCCTGTCGGCCACGGCCCGGCGGATCGCCGATGCCGGCCTGGCCGTCAGCGCGATCAGCAGCGGCATCCGGCTCTGCGACGAGCATGTCTACAGCGAGAATGTGGCCGAGGCCGAGCGAACGATTCCCGTCGCCCGCGCGCTCGGCGCGAACGTCGTCCGCGTCTTCGGCGGCGGGGATCCGGACGGACGGCCGCGTCAGGTGCTTGTCTCGGTGGCCCGGCAGTGCATGAACGACATCGCCGAGAAGGACGGCGCGACCGAGCTGATCTGGGCGCTCGAGACGCACGACAAGTGGATCACGGCCGACCTGTCCACGATGCTGACCGAGGCGATCCCCGAGCCCTGGTTCGGCATCGTCTGGGACATCGGCCATACGCCGCGCCTCGGCGACGAGCCGCCCGCCGAGACGGTGGCCGCGCTGGGCGATCGCATCTGTTATCTGCACGTCAAGGACGCCGTGCATGAGGCGTCGCATCCGCAGGCCATGGCCGACGGGTGGCGGTATGTCGCCCCCGGGGAGGGTGAGCTGCCGCTGGCCGAGGCGGTCAAGCTGATGCGCGGGCGCGGCTACGACGGCTGGCTGACGCTCGAGCACGAGAAACGCTGGCACCCCGAGCTGAGCGAACCCGAGGAGCTCTTTCCGCGGTTCGTGCGGTGGGCACGGCGCACGGCCGGGTAGCCGGGAACCGGGGCGAAATCGACGAGCCCCTCGCCGGGATGCGACGGAGGCCACCCCAATGGCCGTAACAGGAGAGACCACCATGAGCAGAAGAACGATCCTTCACGCGCTCCTCGTCATGCTGGCGGGCGCGGGCAGCCTGCAGTGCATCCCGGTCGGGAGTCAGCCCGGTGAGGAGGAGAGCGTGCTCGGCTACGGCATCCTGGAGCGCATCCTCGGGCAATGGAACGGACCCGTAACGACGTCCACCCCCGCGGGCGACTTCGACGCCTGGTACGTCGACTTCCGGCCGATCGCCGCTGGGGAGGTGGCGCAGTACTCCAACGTCGATGCCGACACCGTCAACTACGTGAACTTCTTCGTCGTGAGGCACGACGGCAGGCTCAAGGTCGCGATGCGGACCGAGGGCGTCTTCATGAATCAGGGCTGCGTGACCTACGAGGTCGTCGATCAGGTCGACGAGCCGAACGGGGTCTACCGGTTCTCGGACTTCATCGCCCACGACAACCGCGCCTACACCGTGTTCACGTTCTCGGGCGACCAGCTCGTGATGGAGGTCTACACCAACAGGTTCAATCAGGTCTCCCCGTTGGAGGTCCATTCCCGCTGGACGGCCACGCTCGGGAGCCGGGATGCGGCGACGACCGCGGCGGAGGACCTGGGCTACCCGCAGCCGCAGATGGAGCGCGACTTCACGGACACGTTCCGCCACAAGTCCGAGAGCATCTACTTCAACCTGGCGATCGACCCGTACACGTCCGACGCGCACCCGTATGTCGGCCAGGTCACGGTCAACATCAGCATCGATGAGGCGCTGGCGGTGGAGGCGACGGACGAGCTGTTCCTCCTTCTAACCACCGAGTCGCTGTTCGAAGGGGGCGTGTATCAGCCGGACAACCTGAAGTACGCCTCGAGGTACGTGTTCCTGCCGCCGGACACGGAGAGCCACACGTTCACGAACGTGCATCCAGGAACGTACTTCATCTACGCCTACAACGACACGAACGGCGACAAGCGCCATCTATCCGGCGACACCATGAGCTCCGACTTCGACAACACCTTCACGCTAACGCCTGAGGGGAGCGCGACGGTCGACACGGAGATCGATATGGTCATCCCGTAGCGTTGGGGCGCCTCAGCCTGAGTCGTCAGCTTGCTGCACGCGCCTCCCGTCGGAGGTCGATGCGGCCGGGCGACACCCACCGAGAAGCAGCACGATCAGGATTGTGTAAGGTATCGGTCTCATAGGCTGACCGGCAGTATCGCACAAGGTCATAGCGATAGCTACCACCGATCGCCGTCGAGTCATCTGCCCACCCGCTCACACGCTTGTCGATTGTCGCCCGATCACGCTGCACTCCGCCGCCGCCAGGCGACGACCCCGCTGATTAGGCCCGTGACCAGCAGCGCGAGCGGCAGCGTCTGGACCACACCCTCGCCGCACTGGAACTGGTAGTAGTCGTACCGGGCGCGCACGAGCCGGTCGCGGTCCATCGTGACCTGGATCGTGGCATTCGCGTCGAGCGCTGCCGGACCCGCCTCAACCTCGCCGGAAGCGATCTGTCCTCCGGCCATCGGGTCGCCGGCGTCCAACACCTCCCAGCCGAGGAAGGCCCGGTCGTCCCCCTCGGCCGCGGTCAGCGTCACGACCGTGTCGGGGTGGTAGTACTGCGGCCTATCCGGCTCGACGGCCACACACGACCGGTGGCCGTTGACGACCTCGACGTCCAGCGTCGTGGGCTCCGGCAGGACGCGGACCTGCGTCGACATCTTGTACGGGAACAGCCAGCCGCTGTCGTAATGCAGCTCGACGAAGAACGCCGTCCAACCCGTCTCGGGCGTCTCGACCCGCCCCACGTAATGCCCACCGCCCTGGTCGGTCAGGTCGGTGCTGGTGTAGGCCTTGCCGATGGTGTCGACCCGGAAGTCCCGCGCGGTCGGGTTTGTGGCCTGCCATTGGCGGACCATGACCGGCGGAACGTTCGGGTCCACCTGGATGTGGATCGAGCCGTCGGGCTCGAGCGACCAGGTGAACTGCGGTCTGGGCGAGTCCGCGAGAATCGAGTGATAGAAGGCGGCCAAGGAGAACCCGATGTCGACCGCCGCGTCGCCCATGCCGTGGTCGGCGTTGGGGGCATAACGGAGGTGTTTCTCGCCGATCAGGTCGTCCCAGTAGAACTGCGACGAGTCGGGCAGGAAGAACTGATCGCCCGAGGCGTTGATGATCATCTTCGGCATGGTGTAGCGGTCGATGTAGACGTACGGGTCGACGATGTCCATCAGGGCGTCCATCCCCGGCGTTCCGAGCCAGTCCATGATGCCCATCTCGACGTAGTCGGTCACCGCCGGGGCCCAGAAGCCGTACGCGTTGTAGTGGTGCACGAACGACTTCTGGACGTTGAGCACGTCGATCACGAGCGGCGCGATGGCCGTTACGCGATCGTCGACGGCCGCGGTCAGCCACGTGGCCCAGCCGCGCTTCGAGCCGCCGCCCGCGACGAAGCTGTGGATCGCCAGACCGCCCCCGGCCTCGCTGGCCAGGAACTCCTGCGTGGCGTCCATGGCCCGGACGGCCGCCTTGGTCATGGGAAGCTGGGCGGGCCAAGTCTCGTCGCCCGTGCGGAGGAACTTGTCCCAACTGTAGGCGATGACGGCGTCCTCGGTCCGCTTGCGGCTCTCATCCGCGAACCGCAGCGGCTGATTCGGCACGTTCCACAGCCAGACGACGACCGATTCGGTCATGGACGCCACCATGCCCATGAGCGGCTCGAACGGCGGACGCCTCGACGAGTTGTTGCCCCCCTCGATGATCAGCATGGCCGTGTCGTGGCTGACGACGTCCGGCATGGCGATCTGGACCCAGTGCTTCCACTGGGTGCGGTTGACCTCGTCCTCGGTCCGCCAGGTCTGACTGACCATCTCCAGCACATAGGCCGTGTACCCCTGCTGCTGGCTGACGTGGTCCAACCGCCAGGAATAGCTGTCGTCCGGCGCGGCCACGTACCGGTCGAGGGCCGTCCACTGAGACTGGGGGGCTCGCAGGCCCGCCAAGACCGAAGCCGCCGAAAGACCCATCACTCCAACGATCGCCATGATGTTCGTGCGCAAGGGAATCGCCCTCCATCTCCTGCAACAACCCAATCTGTTCTCTAGTTGGAGATATGCCAAGGAAGCAATCGCCAAGGGAGCCTCGGACCACCGCTCCCGTGAAGAACAACGGACGATCGTCTCTATTATTCGCTTCTGCCGCTTGCTTGACAAGGTCCTGACGGTCGGCAATCGAATAAGATTCTGTTAGCATCCCGAGAGACGCCCGACGATGCGCGGCAACGCCGGCCCCGTGGATAGAACCGTGCTATGGGCGTTTGACAGGAGACCATGTCGATGACCTCAAAAGAGCGGATGCTTCGGGCCCTGGCCCTGGAGAAGCCCGACCGCGTGCCCGTTACGCTTCATCAATGGCAGCCCTACCACCTCGACAAATACATGGGCGGCGTGGACGCCTTGACGGCCTTCCGCACGGTCGGTCTCGACGCGGCCATCCAGTACTTCGAGGCCATGGGGCAGTTCTGGGTGCCCAACGCCGAGCAGTACCTGACGCAGACGCCCGACTGGCGTGAGGACATCGAGGTGGTCAACGACGACCCGGATTACCGCGTGCTGCATCACACGATCACCATGCCCGACGGCAAGCTGACGTACAAGACCGGCGGCAACCAGCAGACGACGTGGATCACCGAATACCTGATCAAGCATCACGACGACGTCGAGCTGATCGCCAAGTACATGCCCGTGCCCAAGCTCGATAAAGCTAACGTCGCCCGGGCCTACGACGAGGTCGGCGACGACGGCATCCTGCGCGGCTTCGTCTGGGGCGATCAAGCCGGCTGCTGGCAGCATGCCTGCTGCCTGATGGACGTGCAGGACCTGATCCTCGAGACGTTCGACAACCCCGACTGGGTCCACCGGCTGCTGCGCGTGCTGCTCGACAAGAAGCTTCGGTTCATCGAGGACTCGCTCGACGGCGCGCGTTTCGACCTGATCGAGACGGGCGGCGGCGCCAGCAGCGACACGGTCATCTCGCCCGACCTGCACCGCGAGTTCTGCCTGCCCTACGATCGCGAGATGCATCGGGCCCTTCACGCCGTGGGCCACAAGGCCACCTACCACACCTGCGGCGGGATGATGCACATCCTCGACCAGATCGTCGCCAACGAGTGCGACGCCTCCGAGACGCTCACGCCGCCGGGCACCGGGGGCAACATCACCGAGCCGGCCAAGGTCCGCGAGGTCTTCGGCGGCAAGGTGGCCATGATCGGAGGAATGGACCAGTTCAACATCCTGACCGACGGCACGCCCGAGATGATCCGCGCCGAGGTGCGACGGCTGTTCGAGGGGTTCGGGCCCGACGGCGGGTACCTGATGTCGCTGTCCGACCACTTCTTTGACACGCCGCCGGAGAACCTGCGGATCTACGCCGAGGCGGGCAAGACGTGCGCGTATTAGGTCGCCGGTGGACCGTCCGTAGGCGCGCTGCGCCAGGCTCTGTCACTCGGCCTCCGCCGGGCTGCCCGTGCCCAACCGCTCGAGCGTCTCGGCCTGGGCGAAGAGGTTCTCGCTGGGGGTCTTGTCGGGGATCTCGCAGCCGGCGGCGTTGAAGCTCCTGGCTCCGCCCTGTCGCAGCGACGTCTCGGTGGCCCGCCGAACGCGATCGGGCGAGCCTTGCAGCATGACGGCCACCGGATCGAAGTTGCCGCACAGCGCGGCGCGGTCGGCGATGACCGTGTTGGCGTGCACCATGTCGACCATCCAGTCCAGGTCGACGATGTCGGCCCCGCTGTTGGCGATGTCTTCGAGGATGGAGGTGACGTCCCCGCAGATGTGAAGCCGGCCCACCCCGCCGGCGTGGTGGATCGCGTCGAAGACCCGCTGCTCATAGGGCAGGGCGAACTCCCGATAGAGCTCCGGGCCGATCTGGCTGGCGATCGCGTCGCCCACGCCGACGAGGTCCGCGCCGGCCTCCACCTGGGCCACAGCGAACCTCTCGACCACGGCGTATAGCCGTTCCAGGAGTTCCCGAACCCAGTCCGGACGGTCGTACATGTCGGTCATGATGTTCATCATGCCGCGGAGGTCCGACGCCTCGGCCAGGGCGCCCTCGATCCATCCCATGATGGGCACCCGCCCCCCGACGCGCCGGCGAAAGAGCCGGATCGCCTGCAGGCGGTCGGTCATGCGGCCGCCGCCCCAGGGATCGGGGTCGGGCAGGTCCTTGAGCTGCTCGGGCTCGGCCAGCAGGACCTCCTCGCAGATGGGCATGTCGTCCTTGGGAAAGCGGATCGTCGCGCCGAAGTCGGCCGCCTCGCGGTAGGGGTCGGAGATCGCCTGGACGATGTCCAGCTCGAACACCTCTTGGACGGCGATGTTGGCCTCGCACAGGACGTGATAGTCGAGGTAGTACTCTCGCAACGGCCGGCGCACGTAATGCGCCGCGAAGACCATCATGATGTCGAAGTTGGGTACGCGGTCGACGGGTTTGCCGTCCAGCCGATTGCGGAAGCGTTCGTAGGGCGTCATCGTCTGTGTCTGTCCAATCGTTGTGCTACCCCCGGCCTGGTCCATCCGACACGTGCCCCATCCACTCCGACGACAAGTCGTCCGGCATCATCCGCGCAGCGCAACGCCCGAGCACCCGGCCGTCTACCTCGCGCGAAATCGCCACAAGATCGTCACAGTGTAGTGATTGACGGACGACGACACAACACGTGCGGTGTGCGGGACGCCGTCTTCAGCTCGGCATCGCGGCCTTGAGCGTCTCGACGGCCGTCCGGGCGACCGTGTCCGGATCGGGCTCGTAGATGAACGGTTCGACGCTGACCCACCCACGATAGCCCGACTCGGCCAGGGCGGCCAGGATCGGCTTGAAGTCGGCCGGCTCGTCGCCCATGCCGGGCGCGTGCTTGGACGGATCGTTCGCGTGGAAGTGCTTGGCCCGGCTGCCGTACTTGGCGATCGTGCCGATCACGCCGTCGGGCATGCTGGCCATGGCCTTCACGTCGATCATGATGTCGATCCCGGGCGAGCCGACCTCGTCGGCCAGCGCGGCGGCCTCGTTGACCGTCATGATGATGTTGGTCTCGGCCGGAGCGAGGGCCTCGATGCACAACGTGACGCCGCGCTCCTGGCAGACGGGGGCGACCGATCGCAGGGCCTCGACCCACCTGGCTCGGGCGGCCTCGAACGTGTTCGGCGGCTCGACGTTTCGCTGCTTGGGCGAGCCGAAGATCATGACCTTCCCGCCGAGGTCGGCGCAGAAGTCGACCAGCATCTTCAGGTAGTTGACGGTCCGCTCGAAGGGGGCGTCGTCCGGGGTGGTGATGTGCAGGCCCGCCGGCGAGGCCAGCAGCCAGTGCAGACCGACGATCTCGACGCCGGCATCGGCGGCCGAGGCGGCGATCTGCTTGCGCCGGTCGGCGTCGATCTCCTCGACCGAATCAGCCAGCGTGAAGGCCGCGATCTCGACACCGTCGTAGCCCATCTCGGCGGCCGTCTTGAAGACCTCCTCGATCGGCCGCTTACCCCACACCTCGTTGCAGATGGCGAGCTTGTACATGAGTACCTCCTTCAAGAGGCCAACAAGATACCCCATCCGGAGATGAAGCTGAAGGGCGTCGATGACCATGCGCTGCGGCGGTGGTATGATCCCGCTCATGCGGTGCCACATGCCGTGTTGGCAAATCGACGTGGACGAGGGCCATCATCATGCTACCGAGCGGGATCAAGGGGCACTTGGAGCAACCCGCGGCTTCGTGGGCTGTCGCAGCAGGGGTCGGCCTGCTGGCGGTCTTCGCGGTGACCGCGTTAGGCGCCGACGAACCACCGGTTGGAGGGACGCTGTATAACGGCATCGCCCTGCCCTCGCATTGGCCGCCGGAGATCCGACGGTTCAACGCCGAGCCGATGCCCGTGCCCTACCTGCGATCGCTGCCCTCTGTCATACCGATCGACGTCGGGCGCCAGCTCTTCGTGGACGACTTCCTGATCGATCACACGACGCTGAAGCGGACGTACCACAAACCGGAGCTGTTCAGGGACAACCCCGTCCTCCGGCCCGACAAGCCATGGGAGTTCAAGGCCGCCAACACCCACGGCAACAAGAAGGACCCGCCAACCGCGATCCCGTTCAGCGACGGGGTCTGGTACGACCCGCAAGATCGGCTCTTCAAGATGTGGTACATGGCCGGCTACGGCGATTCGTGCACGTGCTACGCACAGTCCAAGGACGGCATCCACTGGACGAAGCCGGAGCTCGACGTCGTGGCCGGAACCAACATCGTCCAGCCCGGATCGCGCGACTCGGCGACGGTGTGGCTCGACTGGGAGGCGAAGGACCCTCAACAACGCTACAAGCTGATGCGTCGCGACAACAAGAAGGGAGGTCACTGGCTCCACGTCTCGCCCGACGGCATTCACTGGAGCGAGCCGCTGGCCAGGACGGGCAACGCGCTGGATCGCTCGACGTTCTTCCGCAACCCGTTCCGTGGCGTATGGGTGTTCAGCCTCAAGACGGTAGGCTATTTCCCGGCCATTGAGACGGCCGCCGCGTCGTTCAAGCAGCCTGAGGAGAACGAAGTCTACGTCCAGGTGGCGCGTTTCCGTCGCTACCGCGAAGGGACGGACTTCCTGGAAACCGCCCAGTCGTGGCCCTTCACCAAGGGCTGGGCCGACCACGACGGTGCGCTGCCAAAGGTCGTGCCCACCATGTGGGTCTGGGGCGATCATCGCGACGTGGCTCGCGGGGACTGCGAGAACACGCGTCCTCACGTCTACAACCTGGACGCCTGTGCCTATGAATCGGTGATGCTCGGACTGCTGACGATCTGGCGCGGGCGGACCAAGGACTACCCGCGCCGGGGCAAGATCAACGAGGTGTGCCTCGGCTTCAGTCGCGACGGGTTCCACTGGCATCGCCCGGTCCGGGAGGCCTTCATCGGGGTGTCCGAAAACGCCACCGCCTGGAACTACTCGAACGTCCAATCCGCGGGAGGTGGGTGCCTCGTCGTCGGGGATCGGCTCTGGTTCTACGCCAGTGGACGGAACACCCGGGACCTCAACACGCGCCAGGGGGATGAGCTGAAACGGGCCTATTGCAGCACGGGCTTGGCCTTCCTCCGACGGGACGGGTTCGCCTCGATGGATGCGGGCCAGGCCGGCGGATCGCTGACGACCCGGCCGCTCAGGTTCCAAGGTAAGCACCTGTTCGTGAACGTCGACGCCCCCGACGGCGAGCTGCGCGTGGCGGTCCTCGATCAGGCCGGCCGCGTCATCGAGCCCTACACCGAGCGAACGTGTCGGCGCTTGTCATGCGACAAGACGCTGGCGAAGGTCACCTGGAAGGGGGCGACCGATCTCACGCCGCTTCGCGGCAAACCGGTGCGATTCCGCTTCCACCTGAAACGGGGCAGGCTCTATGCCTTCTGGGTCAGCCGCGACACGTCTGGCGCGAGCCACGGCTACGTCGCGGCCGGTGGTCCCGGATTCACGGGCCCGACCGACACCGTCGGCGAGGCGGCGTGCGCGGCCGTTCGATGATCCGGCACCACGGTGTGACGAGATCCGGTTGGCACCTCACAGTCTGGGCTCGGAATTCGTGCCCCCGTTGCCGCTGAAGCGAGAGGCCACTCACTCGGTTTTCTGAGCCAATTCGCAGAAGCCACCGCGCGCGGGCTTGCCCCTGGGCAATGCTAACATAATCCTAACTCTCGTCCCTTTGGATGGCAGCCACGGATGGCGTTACAATGCGGGCTTGGCCGAGCCGGAGCACAGCGAGGGATGGAACCCAAACAGATCGAGATCAAAGGGGCGCGTGAGCACAACCTCCGGGATGTCTCGCTGGTCCTGCCCCGCAACAAGCTCATCTGCTTCACCGGCGTGTCGGGCTCGGGCAAGAGCTCGCTCGCCTTCGACACGCTCTACGCCGAGGGCCAACGCCGCTACATCGAATCGCTCAGCAGCTACGCGCGGCAGTTCCTGGGCCAGCTCGCCAAGCCCGACGTCGACCAGATCACCGGCCTGAGCCCGTCGATCAGCATCCAGCAGAAGACCGGCGGCTGGAACCCCCGCAGCACGGTCGGCACGATCACGCAGATCCAGGACTTCCTCCGCGTGCTCTTTGCCCGGGCCGGCACCCAGCACTGCCCCGAGTGCGACCAACCCATCCGCGCCCAGACGTCCGAACACATCGTCGGCGGCATCCTGACGCGGTTTGAGGGCGAGCAGGTGATCGTGCTGGCCCCGATCATCCGCGGCCAGAAAGGCGAATACCGCGACCTGTTCGAAGACCTCGTCCGCGCCGGCTACACCCGCGCCCGCGTCGACGGACGCATCGTGCACCTGACCGAAGACGTGCGGCTCGATCGCAACATCCGACACGACATCGAGCTGGTCATCGATCGGATCACCGTTCGCGCCGAGGGCCGATCCCGCCTCGCCGAGGCCGTCGAGACCGCCCTGCTCCGCGGCGAGGGCACGCTCGTCATCGCGCCGGCCGAGCGCCGCGTGGCCTCGCCATCGCGCAGGCCCAACAAGCGAGGCAACGCGGGCGCAGCCAAGGACGCCGTCTTCAGCTCGAAGTACGCCTGCGTCGACTGCGGGCTGGGCTTCGAGCCGCCCTCGCCGCAGATGATGAGCTTCAACTCGCCGACGGGCATGTGCCTGACCTGCGAGGGTCTGGGCACGACGTACGACTTCGACCCGGGGCTGTGCGTGCCGAAGCCGAATCTGTCGCTGTTCAAGGGCGCGATCGCGCCGATGCGAACACCCGTCGGCCGATGGCGGCGGCATATCTACCGCGGCGTGGCCGACCACGTCGGGTTCGACATCGACCTGCCCTGGAGAGACCTGCCCAAAAAGGCCCGAGACGCCCTGCTCTACGGCACGGGCGACGATCACGTCACGTTCACCTGGCGGCGCGGCCGGAAGGTCTGGCGCCACGGCGGGACGTTCGAGGGCATCTTCGCCGAACTCCACGACAAGCACCGGCGGGCCAAACGCGACTTCATTCGCCGCTACTACGAGCAGTTCATGCGGATGCAGACGTGCCCCGACTGCCGCGGCGGGCGGCTGAATCGCCAGGCGCTGGCGGTCCGACTGGCGGGCAAGACGATTCAGGAGGTCGGCAGCCTGTCGGTCGCCGACGCGTCCGCCTTCTTCGCCGGGATTGAACTCGACGGCACGCGGGAGGTCATCGCGGCCGAGCCGCTCAAGGAGATCCGCGGACGGCTCGATTTCCTGATGAACGTGGGCCTGCACTACCTGACGCTCGACCGCGCGGCCCCGACGCTGTCCGGCGGCGAGAGCCAGCGGATCCGCCTGGCCAGCCAGATCGGCTGCGGGTTGGTCGGCGTGCTCTACATCCTGGACGAACCGTCGATCGGGCTGCATCCGCGCGACAACCAGCAGCTCCTGGCCGCGCTCCAGCGCCTTCGCGACATGGGCAACACCGTCATCGTGGTCGAGCACGACGAGGAGACGATGTGGGCGGCCGACCATGTGGTCGACTTCGGCCCGGGCCCGGGCGCCCGCGGCGGCGAGTTGGTCCGCGCCGGCACGGTTAGACAGATCGCCCGGACGAAGGGATCGGTCACCGGTCACTACCTCTCGGGCAGGAAGGAGATCCCCGTGCCCGAGCGGCGCCGCCCCGTCACCAACGAGCCGAAGACCTGAATCCCCCTGCGGCGGGTCGCGTGTCGCACCCGACGCCGCTAGACAGAGATGGAACGACGGCATGGCAAAGAAGGCCAAACGCACATCCCGGCGCAGCGCCAAGAAGGTCGCCAAGGCCAAGCCGTCGCATCGCGCGCCGGGCAAGAAACGCGCCGCGGCCAGCCCGAAGACCGCCTCGAAGCCGGCCCCTGAGGGCAAGGTCCTATGGCTGACCGTCGTGGGTGCCACGCATCACAACCTCAAGGACCTTCGCGTCAACCTCCCGCTCGGGCGGTTCGTCTGCGTCACGGGCGTCAGCGGCAGCGGCAAGAGCTCGCTCGTCAACGACATCCTCTACGCCCAGCTCGCCCGCGACCTCAACGGCGCCGAGAAGGTCCAGCCCGGCCGACACAGCCGCATCAACGGCAAGCAGCACCTCGACAAGGTCATCGACATCGATCAGTCGCCCATCGGCCGCACGCCGCGCTCCAACCCGGCCACCTACATCAAGGTGTTCGACCAGATCCGCGCCCTGTTCACCAAGCTGCCGGACAGCCGGGTGCGCGGCTACAAGCCCCGCCGGTTCAGCTTCAACGTCCACAGCGGCAAGGGCGGCGGACGGTGCGAGGCCTGCGAGGGCAACGGCGCGACGAAGATGGAGATGGACTTCCTCGCTGACGTCTGGGTCAAGTGCCCCGTCTGCGACGGCCTGCGCTTCGCCCGCGAGACGCTCCAGGTCCGCTATAAGGGCAAGAGCATCGCCGACGTGCTCGACATGGAGGTCGCCCAGGCGCTCGAGCACTTCGAGAACATCCCGAAGATCCGGCGGATGCTCCAGACGCTGCACGACGTCGGGCTCGACTACGTCAAGCTCGGCCAGAGCTCGACGACGCTCTCGGGCGGCGAGGCCCAGCGGATCAAGCTCGCCCGCGAGCTGGTCAAAACGTCTACCGGCCGCACGCTCTACCTGCTCGACGAGCCGACCACGGGCCTGCACTTCGACGACATCCAGAAGCTGCTCGACGTGCTGCACGGCTTCGTCGACGCCGGCAACACGGTGGTGGTCATCGAGCACAACCTCGACGTGATCAAGACGGCCGACTGGGTGATCGACCTCGGGCCGGAGGGCGGCCAGGCCGGCGGTGTCGTCGTGGCCGCGGGCACGCCCGAGGCGGTCGCCGAGACCGACACGCACACGGGCATCGCCTTGCGCGAGGTGCTCGCGACCGACGCGAAGCAGCGGCAAGCCGCCCTGAAGGAGGCCGCCACGCGGAGCAAGGCCACAAGAAGGCGCCCCCGCGGCAAGAACGGCCGCATCCGCGAGATCAGCGTCGTCGGCGCCCGGCAGCACAACCTCAAGGACCTGACCGTCAGCGTGCCCCGCGAAAAGGTCACCGTGTGCAGCGGCGTCTCCGGCAGCGGCAAGAGCAGCTTCGCCATCGACACCGTCTACACCGAGGGCCAGCGTCGCTACGTCGAGTCGCTCAGCGCCTACGCGCGGCAGTTCCTCGGCCAGTTGCAGAAGCCCAAGGTCGACCGCATCGACGGCCTCAGCCCGGCCATCAGCATCGAGCAGAAGGCCGCCGCCCGGAGCCCGCGTTCGACCGTCGGCACCGTCACCGAGATCTACGACTACCTGCGCGTGCTCTGGGCACGGATCGGCCAGCCCTACTGCCCCGAGTGCGACGTGCCCATCGGCACGCAGACGGCGGATGAGATCGTCGATCGCGTCCTGGCCCTGCCGGAGGGCTCGCGTCTGCTGCTGCTGGGGCCGGTCGAGCGAGGCGTCAACGAGTCCTACCACGAGCTCTTCGAGCGGGAACGCGCCAACGGCTTCGCCCGCGTCCGCGTCAACGGCGAGGTCCACGAGCTGGCCGACGCCGACAGCATCGACATCGACCATCGCCGACGACACGACGTGGAGGTCGTCGTCGATCGCGTCGTCGTCAGACCCAATCAGCGCGCACGGATCAGCGAATCCGTCGAGCTGGCCCTGTCGGTCGGCCGGGGCCGGATGGTCGTCCATCGCATGCCCGACGCCGACCGTCCCTCACGGAAGCGCAAGTCCGACGCCGCCGACCTGCACCTCAGCCAGCACTTCGCTTGCGATACGTGCGGGCGCAGCTACGACGAGCTGACGCCCCACCACTTTTCGTTCAACAGCCGCCTCGGCTGGTGCGAGACGTGCGAGGGCCTCGGCGTGCAGCGCGGCGCGAACCACGCCGCCGTCGTGGTCCAGCCGAACAAGTCGCTCCTCGACGGGGCCCTGGCCGGCTGGGAAGACCTCGAGGGCAACGAGGCCCTTCGCCAGGTCGTCGAGGCCGTCGCCGAACACATCGGCTTCGACCCGGGCAGGCCGTACCGCGATCTGACCGACACGCAGCGGCACAAGATCCTGTACGGCACGGGCAACGACTGGATCACTGCCGGCGACGCCCTGCCCGGCGTGCGCTTCCAATGGAAGGGCTTCTACCCGGCCGTCCACGAGGCCACACGCAGGAGCTGGATCTATCGCAAGCAGCTCGAGCACCTCGCCACCGAGGTGCCGTGCGATCGCTGCGCGGGCAGCCGCCTGCGTCCCGAGTCTGCGGCCGTCCGGTTGGGCGACCGCACGATCGTCGACGTCTGCCGGATGCCGCTCGACGGCTGCCTGCGGTTCTTCCGCGAACTGCCGCTGGACCAGCGTCAGCGCCGCATCGCGGGCGAGCTGCTGGACGAGATCACCTCGCGGCTGCGGTTCCTGGTCGACGTGGGGCTGGAGTATCTGACGCTCCATCGCTCTGCGCCCACCCTCTCCGGTGGCGAGAGCCAGCGGATCCGGCTGGCCAGCCAGATCGGCAGCGGCCTGACCGGCGTGCTGTACGTCCTCGACGAGCCGACGATCGGCCTGCACCCGCGGGACAACGCCCGCCTCATCAAGGCCATCAACCGACTCCGCGACCTCGGCAACACGCTGCTGATGGTCGAGCACGATCGCCAGGTCATCGACAACGCCGACCACGTGCTCGACTTCGGCCCGCGCGCCGGCGCCGACGGTGGTCGTGTCGTCGCGGCGGCGTCGCCGTCGAAGCTCCGCCGGAGCCGCGATTCGCTCACGGGCAAGTACCTGTCCGATCGCGAGGCCATCGCCGTGCCGACCAACCGGCGACCCGTCGTCGGGGCCGGTCCCAACGCGAACGAACACGATGCCGATTCGCAGGTCGATCCGTCACCGGAAGCCCCCTCAGCGAGTGAGGCAGTCCAGCTCGACGAGACGGCCCCAGCCGCCGCGCCCCACGACCGCTGGCTCAGCGTGATCGGGGCGCGGCATCATAACCTCCAGAACATCGACGTCGACTTGCCACTCGGTCGCGTCATCGCCGTCACGGGCGTATCGGGCTCCGGCAAGAGCTCGCTCATCAGCGATATCCTGTACCCGGCGCTGGCCCGCCGCATCCACCGCGCTCGACTGACGGCCGGCGCGCACGAGCGCCTCCGCGGCATCGACCTGGTCGACAAGGTCATCAACGTCGACCAACAGCCGATCGGAAACTCGCCGTCGAGCAACCCGGCCACGTACACGGGCGTGTTCGATCTCATACGCGCGCTCTACGCCCGGCTGCCGGACAGCCGCGTCCGTGGCTACTCGGCCGAGCGGTTCAGCTTCAACCGACCCGGCGGACGGTGCGAAGGATGCTTCGGCAACGGGCAGGTCTGCATCGAGATGCACTTCCTGCCCGACGTCTGGGTCACCTGCGATGACTGCGGCGGCAAGCGCTACAACAACGAGACGCTCACCGTCCGCTACCGCGACAAGAGCATCGCCGACGTGCTCGCGATGCGCGTCAGCGAGGCCCTGCGCCACTTCGAGGCCGTGCCCAAGGTGCGGCGGATGCTCCAGACGCTCGCGGACGTGGGTCTCGATTACGTCCAGCTCGGCCAGGCCGCGCCCACGCTGTCGGGCGGCGAGTCCCAGCGGGTCAAGCTGGCCGCCGAGCTCGGCCGGCCCACCACCGGCAAGACCGTGTACATCCTCGACGAGCCGACGACGGGCCTGCATTTCGACGACCTCCGTAAGCTGCTCGCCGTGCTCAACCGCCTGGTCGACCTCGGCAACACCGTCATCTGCATCGAGCACCACATCGACGTGATCAAGACGGCCGACTGGATCATCGACCTCGGCCCGGAAGCGGGCGACGCCGGAGGAGACGTCGTCGCCGCCGGACCGCCCGAGCGGCTCGCCCTGTGCGACCGGTCGCACACGGGCCGCATCCTGGCCGAGGCCCTCCGCGCCGGCCCGCACGCCGAGCGCCCCGTCTTCGACCCCAGGGCCCACGCCGCCGCCGAGCTCGACGCCGAGAAGCTCGTGCCCGACGACGTCCATGACGCCGACATGCCCTGGCAGCGCAACGGCAAACGCTGGCACCTCGAGCAACGACGCGACCGCCAGGGCCGCGAGATCCGATGGGACCCGACCGCCCTCGAGCTTGTGGTCGACACGATCATGAAGGCCGCCGACGGGCAGCTCGACGAGCCCGACTGGAACCACCCCGCGCGCGTCGAAATCAAGGCACCCGGCAGCAAGGTGCCCTGGTTCCTGCACGCCCTGACCGGCGGTGAGTGGCTGCTCGACCTGAACTTCCGCGTGCCGCGCGGACGGTTCCAGCGCGACGAGCTCGAGGAGCGAGCCGACCTGCCGATCCTCGACGACCGCGAGGACCTGCCCATCTACGGGCGGGAGCCGAGGGTCTACGTCCGCCGGGCCAGCGGGGATATGGACCGCATCCGCATCCTGCCTCACGACCGCGCCGAGGTCGACCAACCGCCGTTCCGCCGCCTCGTCAAGGACATGACCCAGGCGTACGTCGACTATGCGGCTGAGCTGAGCGCCGACCCCGCCAAGGCCGAGCCCTGGAAGACCAACGGCAAGCAGTGGCACCTCGAGCAGAAGCGGATGACCCACCGCCGCCGCGCGGTCTGGCAGCCCACCACGCTGCTGCAGCTCATCGGGGCGATCACCAAGGCCGTCCCCGACGTCAAGGTCGACTGGAACCACAAGATCGCCGTCGTCATCACCCACAAGGACGTCCAGGGCTGGTGGTGTCGCGTCGGAACCGCCCAGCCCCAGCACATCGGCCTGCAGTTCCGCACCAAGCCGAACCACTTCACGCCGGCGATGCTCGAAGGCATCGGCCCCGCGCCGGAGATCAAGCGACGCGGCCGCGGCGGGGCCGACGAGATCTGGACCACGCTGCGAGACCTCAAGGACCTCGACATGCGACGGTTCGCGGGCTTCCTCAAAGCGTGTCTCCGCGGTGCCAGGGAGGCCCTGCCGAGCAAAGGGGGGCGCTCGTCATGACCGGCCTGATACCCAACCGGATGCTGATGCGGTTCGAGATCGCCCTGCGGCGGTTCGACGAGCCGCCCGCCATCGACGGCTCGCTCGACGGCTGGGACGACCGCTACCGCCTGCCGAACCTCAGCTCGCTCGACGGCGAGCCGGAGTGGGGCGACGTCTTCGTCGGCTGGCACGAGACGGGCCTCTATGTCGCCTGTCGGGTGACGAACAAGACCCTGCCCCCCCGCTGCGATCCGAACCGCTTCTGGAAGGGCGACAACCTCCGCGTCATGACCGACATGCGCGACACCCGGACCATCCACCGAGGCTCTCGCTTTTGCCAGCACTGGTACGTCCTGCCGACCGGCGGAGGCCCCGACGGCAACGACCCCGTCGCGGCCTCGGCCAAAGTCAATCGCGCCATGGAAAGCGCCCCGACCATCGAACCTGGACGACTGCCCGTGGCCGCCCGCCTCGACAGCGAGGGGTACGCCCTCGAGGCCCACATGCCCGCCGACTGCCTGGCCGGGTTCGACCCCGACGACAACCCCCGCATCGGCCTGTTCACCATGCTCGAGGACGGCGAGCTGGGCCAGCAATACCTGACCGTCGGCGACGAGATGCCCTGGCACGTCGACCCGTCGCTGTGGGCAACGGCCGTGCTAACCCGCTGAAAACGGGACGGTTAAGATGTCCTCATGCCCGCGAGCCCGTCTGTGGGATTAACCGAAAATTGCGCCTTTACGGCCGCGGACGTGTCGATATAATACGCACCGATGGCTACGGATGGGCTCCTTCTGGAGGATTGATATGAACACGCTGTACGTGAAGCTCTGCGGTCTGTCGATGGCCGTGCTGCCGCTGATGGAACTCCATATCATGGATTACCTGCGGAGCGTCGAGTTCCGCACGTTCATCGCCCAGCAGGTTATCTCGCCGCTCCTGACGGGTCTCTCGGGTGCCGCGGTTCAGATCCTGTTCAACCGAATCTTCGGCGTGATCTAGACGCCACCACGCGCGTGAGCCTCGCAACGGCGGGGCCGATCGAGCTGGACTGTTATCGATAACGGGCGTCGGCGCGAACCGGGCCGGCGCCCCTTTTTTGTCCCCTCACCGAATCGAGACGCCATGCCAAGCACCAACCCGTTCGAGCTACCCGGCCGGTTCTTTCGCGGCAACACCCATACCCACACGACCAACTCGGACGGAGCGCACACGCTCGAGCAGCGCTGTCAGGCCTATCGCCGGCAAGGCTACGACTTCCTCGTCATCACCGACCACCGCACCGCCACACCGGTGGACGGCCTGTCGACAGCCGACTTCCTGGTGATCCCCGGCATCGAGCTCCACCCCGACAATCCGTGCGGCGGGGAGATCTATCACATCGTGGGCATCGGCGTGGAGCGGATGATCGACACGACCGGCCTGACGGCCAGTCAGACCGTCCAGTCGATTCGCGACCAGGGCGGACTCGCCGTGCTGGCCCACCCCTACTGGTGCGGCCACACCCTCATGGACCTGGGCGACATCACCGGCCATATCGGCATGGAGGTCTTCAACACGACGTGCTGCGTCACCATCGCCAAGGGCTACAGCGAGGTGCACTGGGACGACTGGCTCGACCGCGTCGGTCCGGCGTTCGGTCTGGCCGTCGACGACTGCCACAAACCCGAGCTGGACGTCTTCGGCGGGTGGGTCATGGTGCGGGCCGAGGAGCTGACGCGGCAGGCGATCCTGGATGCCCTGGCCCGCGGTGCGTTCTATGCCACGCAAGGCCCGGAGATCCGCAACATCGAGGTTGCCTACAAGGCCGGCCGCCTCTCGCTCGAGGTCCAGACCTCGCCCGCTCAGCGGATCGCCTTCATCCAGCAAACCTACCACGGTTCCCTCGCCGATGCGCCCGAGGGTGAGCTGATCGAGCAGGCCTCCTGCGTTGTGGAGGTGGGCTCGGCCTATGTCCGCGTCGAGGTCACCGACGCCGACGGCAAGAAGGCGTGGTCGAACCCGTTCTTCGTGGCCGACTATGTGAGTTGACCCGGAGCCGCCCCGCTTGCGGGCACCGCCCCAACCCGCGACCCTTTGCGCCTGAGGAGGCGTCTCCAAACCCCGTTGCCCTGCCGCCGCAGCATCGGGGCGAGGCGCCCGCTCCCGAGCCGCTTGTGGCGAGCCCCCTCTAGCACGACACAATTGAGTTTGTCGGTTCCCCGGCTTCGGGGCCGCCGTAGGAGACGCGACTGTCAAGGAGCGTTGCTGTTCAAGCGCTCCAACGACACAGCTCCCTGACGGTCGCTGCTCTGCGTGGCGTCCCGCCCTCCCGATGGGGTCCACGAAGACGAGTGTGGTCGGGTACTAGCCACAGGATTCATTCAGCGCACCCCGAACGGCGGGATGAATCCCTGGTGGCCGAGCCGGTCGGGCGGCCTCACGTTTGACCCCTTCCAGGGCGCCCCATAGAATCCAACGCCATGAGGTAGAACCCCATGCAGGGCGGGTCCTCCATGATCGACAAGGTCAAGCAGCAATTGAGCGACTACCTCCAGGCCTTCCGGGCATGGCTGCCGGGGGCGCCGCAGCACGTGCGTCACCTCGGCGAGGAGATCGCCGCCGACCCGCGGGCCGTCGCACAGACCACCGCCTTCCGCATCGTCATGTTGGTCGCCGGGGGGCTGCTGTTGGTCGCCATCGTCTACAGCACGGGCCATTGGCTCGCCCCGCCGGTTGAGAACGCCGAGCCGGCCGAGGTGGTGCCCTTCCGCGTGCGGTGCCTCAATCCGCAGTGCGAGTGGAGCAAGAAGCCGGGCACGATCATGCGTGATCGGGACTTCAACTCCTGGCCCACCGAGTGCCCCAAGTGCGGCCAGAAGAAGCTCCATCCTTTCATGCGCTGCCACAATAGCGAATGCCGACGCTGGGTCGTGCCGAAGATACTGGATGACGGCTCGAAGTGGTGCCCACGGTGCGGGGCGAAGCTCTGACCGGCTTGCCCGGACAGCGTTGGCCTAACCGGCCTGCGTCGGTCCAACCGGCCTGCGTCGACCTGGCCCGACCGGCCTGTCGGCTTAGCCCGGCGCGTCCGGACTCGCGGCGAGCTTGGCCTGTGGCCCGGGCACCCAAAGGCTCTGGGCTATCGGCCGTCCTAAGCCATGCGGGCCGGCTCGACGCTTGCGACTTCCGCTGCCGGCGGTCTTGGTGGCTGCGGACTTCGGCTACCGGCGGCCGTGTTGGCTGCGGACTTCGGCTACCGGCGGCCTTGGCACCCACGGGTGCATCGCTTAGAATACGTCGTTTTGGGGCGGAGCCGACGGTGCCGTGTCGGGTTCGCGCCCGCCCACGGGGACGTAGCTCAGTTGGGAGAGCGCCGCGTTCGCAATGCGGAGGTCGAGGGTTCGAATCCCTTCGTCTCCAGTCTTCGTTCGCCGCGAGCCCGTCTCGCGCCGGACGAAGACTGCCGCGTCGTAGCCGAAGGCGAAGACGGGCATCTGCCTGCCGACGCGGCGAACTACGTCTCGCGCCGGACGAAGACTGCCGCGTCGTAGCCGAAGGCGAAGACGGGCATCTGCCTGCCGACGCGGCGAACTACGTCTCGCGCCGGACGAAGACTGCCGCGTCGTAGCCGAAGGCGTAGACGGGCATCTGCCTGCCGACGCGGCGAACTACGTCTCGCGCCGGACGAAGACTGCCGCGTCGTAGCCGAAGGCGTAGACGGGCATCTGCCTGCCGACGCGGCGAACTACGTCTCGGCAAGCCGGCGCGAAGCACCATGGACGGCCCGTTCTTCTATGTCTACATGCTCGAGAGCATCGACCCGCCCGGCCACTGGTACGTCGGCATGACCGAGAACCTCCCCGAACGCCTCCAAGCCCATAACGACCGGAAAGTCCCGCACACGTCAAAGTTTGCGCCCTGGCAAATCGAAACCGCCGTCGCGTTCCGCGACAAGACCAAGGCCGTCGCCTTCGAAAGGTACCTCAAGACCCAGTCCGGCCGCGCCTTCGCCACGAAGCACTTCTGATGCCCGTGGCCATCAGGTTGCGGGCCTCTTCTATATCTCGACCCGACCAAGACGTTTGCGCGACCCGCCGATAGCACACCGCCACCGGCCGCGTGACGCGGTTGCGCGCCCCTCGCCTCGGAAATCGCCGCCGAGCGTCTCAGACTCTCGAAATCGCGTGACGCGGTCCGACCTCGACCACCGACCATCAAAGGCAGCTTTCAAAGCGAGTTACGACGATTCGTCGCGCGAGACGGTTTCACAGCGAAACGCCAGTAGACAAGCGTGTTCAAACCCTCGACCTCCCCCGCTTTTGTGGGGGCAGAACCAGTACTTTCGTTGCCACCACCACACTTTCGCGGTGACATGATCGTCATGTGATCGTCACATGAGCGTACCTTGGCCCTGGGTGGAAGCCGGATGGCACCGCGATGGCACCATCGTGGCACCGAGCCGAGGGGTACGAGGTTGGGATCGTGCGGGGAGGATGGCACCGGTGCCACCAAGGCCCCGCAGGAGGACGCCAAGGTCCTCAAGGAGACCTTCGAGCATCATGTGGGGCCGTTGGGGCAGAGTGCCACTGGGAACGTCTGAGCAATACTATGAACGGAGGGAGTGGTCTTGAGGCTGCTCCCTCCGTCGCTCATTTCGTTGGCCCGGAAAACCGTCCATGGTGATACATCAGCTTGGTTCGGCCGGGGCGGGAGCCTTCCGGCCGCTCACTCAAGACCGAGCGAATGGCGCAGTGCCTGGTCCAATCGAAAGAGGCTCTCGCCGGAGAGCTGTGTGATCCGCTGTCGCAGACGGTCCTTCGGGATGGTATGGAGATTCTCCGTATTGATCACGCAATCGAGCGGGATGCCCTCAGCCCGCGAGAGGGGTACTTCGCAAGCAAGTGATCGCACGGTTCACGTGACCTCAGCGATCGTCACGTTGCCTCGTTGCTGCAACGCGCCGGTCTCCGAGACAATGACCACCAGACGGAAGCCGGCGTCGCCCGCCAACTCCGCCCACCAGACATCGCCGCGGGTCACGATTCGCTCTCCCGGGTGCTCCGAAGGTCGGGCGGGTAGTAAGGCTCCCAGCTCTCATCGCGGGTCGATTCCGTCCACGCGGCGAGACCACGCAGTCCGGCGGCAGCTTCATCCGCATCGAGGTCCTCGGCGGTTTCTGCCAAGAGCTTCGTAACCAACTCCGCCCGCTCGGCCGGTGAGAGCTCGCGAGCACTGACCAGGATAGACTCGAGACTTGCCATATCTCTATTCTACACCCGCGGGGCTTTCGTCGTCCATCCGTGAGGCCGGCTATGCGACCTCCGCAAGGCCCATGCCGAAGAGCAGCTCACCACAGTCGTTACGACCCGGCGCCTGCTGGCCCTGTGCGCGCGTTTGGAGCGAGGGAATGCGTTCGACCGTGCGCTGACAGTCTGCGTCCTCAACAAGGCACCGCAGGAGGACGCCAAGGTCCTCAAGGAGACGTTCGAGCACCATGTGGGGCCGATGGGGCAGACTGTGAGCCCCAGCTGATCCGAGTCCGGTAGGGACCGGCACGCAGACGCCAACCCCCATGCCCGACCGCGCGGCGACCTTCACCCACAAACCGGCCCGGCCGTGCCTTTCACCTCTCGGCTACTCACCATGGCCGGGCCTTCTTCTTTGCCTGCCCGCTCTGCACAAACACGCCGGACGACCGGAGGTCCCTGAGCACGGCACGGCTTGACCCAGCCCCGTCAAGGGCGGTGGAATGTAGCCCAGGGATAGCTCGGCGCGGACCCAGCCCTGTCAAGGGCGGTGGAATGTAGCCCAGGGTGAGCGGCAGCCAGAGGCTGCACGCGAACCCTGGGTTGGCGGAGCGAATCGAGATGAGCCCCTGATAAGGGGCGACGGAAGGCCTCACTGCACGAGAACGAATCATGCCGCAATCGTATTGCAGTCTCATCTACCACATCGTCTTCTCGACAAAGAACCGCAAACGATGGCTGGACCACGACGCGCGAGATCGGATCCACGCCTATCTCGGCGGGGCCATCCGCGACGAGGGGGGCGTTGCGATGATCGTTGGTGGGACCGAGGATCACGTCCACATCGTCGCAAGGCTTCGACAGGACAAGGCGGTCTCCGAAGTCCTCCGCGCGGTCAAGGCCAATTCGTCCGGATGGATTCATCGGACGTTCACCGAGATGGCCCTGTTTGGCTGGCAGGATGGCTACGGCGCCTTCACCGTGAGTGTCTCGCAAATCGACAGGCTGCGTCGATACGTCGAACAGCAGGAAGCGCATCACAAGACGAGATCGTTCCAGGAGGAGTTCATCGCCTTGCTCGACGCGCACGGGATCGAGTACGACCCGAGGTATGTGTGGGCGTAGGCGATCACGCCTC
>CAZUQM010000057.1:0-39163 GCA_964622545.1 uncultured Planctomycetales bacterium
CGCTATGGAACAGCGGTTCGACGTCGACCTCCCGCCTCAGGTGTCATGCACCCGGGGCCCCGTCTCCGCGGCCTGCGCTGCTTGTGGTGGCACGACAGAGCCGTAGCCGATAGAGTCTGCTGGCGAGACGCGGTTGTGACGGTTGGCGCGCGGCCGTGTCGCCTGCGAGGGTCGTATCCGTGTCGAACGCAGAGACGACAGAGCGAGGCCGCGGGGTAGCGGCGCCGCCCGCTGAGGGCACGTGTCGGGAGGCGCTCGATCGCCGTTGGCGGACGGTGTTGCTGGGCGTGTTCCTCGTGGCGGTGGTGCTGCGGCTCGTCTACGCCGCCGAGATCGCGGGCACGCCCATCCCCGAACTCTACCGTGGCGGCGAGACCGATATGGCGTTCTTCGTGGCGTGGGCGAGGGTGATCGCGGGCGGCGACTGGCTGACCGACCAGGCTCTCCACCCGTACTTCTCGTGGCAGCGCGGCCTGGGCACGCTGGAGGAATGGCACGCGTGGTACGGGGGCAAGCAGTTCCATCAGGCGCCGCTCTATCCGTACCTGTTGGCCGTCCTGTTCCGGTTAGGGATTGACGGTCTGTGGGCGCTGTACGCGCTGCAGGCGCTGGGCAGCGCGCTCTCGGCGGCGCTGATCGCGTCGATCGCGCGGCGGCTGATCGGACCGGTGGCTGGCGTGCTGGCTGGTGTGGCGACGGCCGCCTACGGGCCGTTGCTATTCTACGACTTCGTGGCTCTCCGCGCGTCGCTGACGGTGCTGTCGGCGGCGGTGACGATCCGGCTGGCGATCTGGGCGGACGAATCCGGGCGGCCCGGTCGATGGGCCTGGGTGGGCGTCGCGGTGGGGCTGGCCTACCTGCTCCGGCCGAACGCCTCGCTCATGCTGCCCTTGATCGTGCTGGTCTGCGGCTGGCGGATGGGCGGGCGGTGGCGTCGACGCGCCCTGGCATGCTTTGCCACAGTCCTGGGATTCGCGGCCAGCTTGATTCCTCTCATTGCGCGAAACGTGGCCGTCGGCGTCGATCCGCTTGCGACGAGCTCCGTTGGGGCCCAGACGTTCTACCTGTCGAACGTGTCCGGTGCGCCGGGGACCGGATGGGGCATGACGCCCGATTACGGTGAGGTCTTGCGGCGGACCGCGGGGCGGTTCTGGCCGATGGCGCGCGAGGCCCTGGATTCGCATCCGTCGGTGGGGAGCTTCGTCGGGCTGCTACTGACGAAGGTGATGGCGACGCTGCACTACTTCGAGCGGAGCAACAACGCGAACCCCTATTACGCCGAGACGTTCAGCGGGGTGCTTCGCTGGGCGACGTTGCGGACGTGGTTCATCCTGCCGCTGGCGGCGGCCGGTCTGGTCGCGACCTGGCACGATCGGAAACGCGTGGCGTGGCTGTACGTGGCGATCCTCGCACCGCTGGCGGTCATCGTGCTGGTGTATCAGACGGGTCGGTTTCGACTGCCGATGATGGTGGGGCTCATCCCGTTGGCGGCGGTGGGATTGGAGGCGATGCTCGCGCGCCGTGGGGCGTGGGCCGGGCTGGTGCTCATCGCGGTGGCCGTCGGGGCGATGTCGCGCTGGCCGAGCGATACGGACCCGCCGTACGTGCAGCCGCGGGACTATGCCATCGCGTCCGAGGCGCTGTCGGACAAGGGCGATCAGGCCGGGGCGGTCGTCGAAGCCCGCAAGGGCGTCGAGGCCTTCGGCGAGATGGCGGGCATGCACGTGATGCTGATCCGGGCGCTCGTCGAGGCCGGCCGACTCGATGAGGCGGAGGACGCGTGTCGGCGGGCGATGGCCGAGGATGCGGACGACCCGCGCCTGTTGAGCGAGCGGGCGGCGATCGAGCTGGCGCGCGGTCGGGCGGGGCGGGCGCGGACGATCTACCACTCACTGGTGAGGAGGGACCCGAGGCATGGGTCGGCGGTGCGTGGGCTGTGTCGTGTCTTGCTGATGGAGGGACCGACGCGCGACCTCGAGAAGGCGGAGCAGTTGGCGCGGCACGCCATCCGACTGACGCCGAACAGCGCGGAGGGCTATCGTCTGCTGGGCGAGGTGTTGGCCGCGACCGGACGGGAGGGTGAAGCCCTCGAGGCGGTGGAGCGGGGCATCGCGCGCCTGCCGGTGTTCGACGAAGGGCGACGCGAGCTTGAGCGGGTCAGGGACGCCATGACGTCATGACCCACGGAAAGAAGGTCCTAGAGGGCAGGTCTTTTTCGCACATCTACATCGGCAGCTTGATGCCGCGCTGGGCGAACACGAGCCGTAGGGTGTAGTGGATGATGGAGTTCATGTTGCCGAAGTCGAAGTCTCGGCCTCCGGCTTCGGCGGACGGACCAGGGTCGCGCTCCAGCGCGGCGTGTCCGTCGTAGAAGCAGACGCTGCCCTGTTTGATGGGGTCGATCGGCGGGTTGAGGCCGGCCACGCCGATCGGGGCACCGTGGTACTGACCGAGCTCGTCGTCGCCGCAGAGCATCGGGTCGGTGTCGAGCCAGTGCCATGGTTGGTCTTGGGGGTTGGCCACGTGGCGATCCCACCGTTCATCTCCCAACATAGGCAGAAGGGCCGGTGCATGGACGGCGCTGATTCGCAAGACGGGCCCCTCCCAGTCGCCGGTGGGGATGGGGCCAACGTCGTAACCGCCCTCGCCTTCGAAGTCGTCCCACGGCGGCGGAGCGGTCTGCCCGATGTCGCCTGGGATACGAAACCGGCGGCCGCACTCGAGCCGCGTGTAGTTGAAGACGTTCTGCGTCTTGTCCGGGTCACTGATCCGCTGGAACTCGGGACAGAGATAGAGCGACTCGAAGCGCGTGTAGGCGAAGAGCGTGCCGCTGCGTGGAATGTCGACCTCTTCGGGCCAGTCCTCCTCGCGGGCGAGGTAGAAGAAGTTGTCGCATTCGTCTTGTGTCCAGTCCCAGGGTAGTTGGAAGATCCAGTTCTCGCGGCGGTCGCGGGGCCGGAGGTCACCCTCGGCGGTCGAGCCGACGAAGGGTGGGTACTCGTCGTAGTCCTCGCTGTAGAGGAGGATCGACTTGCCGAGCTGGCTGATCCGCGAGGCGGACAGGGTGGTGCGGGCCTGCTCGCGGGCCTTGGACAGCGACGGCAGGAGGATGGAGATCAGGAGGGCGATGATGGCGACGACGACCAGTAGCTCGATCAGCGTAAAGGCTCGCCGCGGTACGGATCGAGTGTCCTGCCATGCCATGATGTCTACCCCAGATAGGCGTGATGATGTGACAGTTTCGGCCCGTCTTAACGTCTCTTTAACATTATAGAGCTCGGCGGCGCGGAGGCCAATGGCGTTGCTGAGCCCGCGAAAGGCCTGCCGCGCCCCGGCGGGCCGGATTCCGGCGAAGGGTGCGCGCTGGTTCCTCGATCGTCGGGCCCCGACTGGGATGGGCCGCTGGCCGTCCGGCATGGCTCCGGCGCGTCGAGCCGCGGCATCGTCGTCATGGGTTCGGCTGACGTGGACTCCCCGTCGCTCCGCGCTAGCCGAGCCACTTGGCGAGTCGGTCGAGGCCCTTGTCGATCTGCTCCATACTGGTGGCGAAGCTGAGCCGGACGTTGTCGTCGCATCCGAAGGCCTTGCCGGGCACGACGGCCACGTGGACCTCCTCGAGGGCCTTGGTGGCGAACTCGATCGAGCCGCTGACGCCGAGCTTGCCGTAGTGCTCGGAGACGTTCGGGAAGGCGTAGAACGCGCCGGTCGGCTGGACGCAGGTCACGCCCGCCATCGCGTTGAGACGCTCGTACATGTGGTTGGCGCGGCGCTCGAACTCCTTGCGCATCTCCTGCACGCAGCTTTGATCGCCGGAGAGGGCCTCGGCCAGGCCGTGCTGGACGAACGTGGTCGCGCCGCTGGTCGACTGGCTCTGGATCTTGGCCATGCCCTTGATGACGTCGGCGGGTCCGCCGGCGAAGCCGGCGCGCCACCCCGTCATGGAGTAGGTCTTGCTGCCGGCGTTGAAGGTGATGGTCTGGTTGTAGGCGGCCTCGCTGACGGCGGCGTAGCTGATGAACGTCTGGTCGCCGTAGATAAGGTGCTCGTACATCTCGTCGCTGAAGACGAGGATGTCCTTGTCGGCGAGCACGCCGGCCAAAGCCCGCACCTCGTCGGGCGTGTAGCAGAACCCGCCCGGGTTGCTCGGGTAGTTCAGGACGAGAACCTTGGTGCGGTCGGTGATGGCCGCGGCGATCTGATCGGGTGTGAGCTTGAAGCTGTTGGCCTCGTCGCCGGTGATGTAGACGCTCTTGCCGCCGGCCAGGCCGACCTGCTCGGGATAGCTGACCCAGTACGGCGCGGGGATGATCACCTCGTCGCCTGGATCGATGACGGCCTGGAAGGCGAGATAAAGGGCGTCCTTGCCGCCGATGGTGACGATGATCTGCGCGGGGTCGTAGGTCAGGTCGTTGTCGCGCTGGAACTTCTCGCAGATGGCCTGTTTGAGCTTCGGGATGCCGTGGGCGGGCTTGCTGTACTTCGTCTCGCCGGCATCGAGGGCGTCTTTGGCCGCCTGGGAGATATGCTCGGGCGTGCCGAAGTCGGGTTCACCCGCGCCAAAGCTGACGACGTCGACACCGTCGGCCTTGAGGGCCGCGGCCTTGGCGCTGACGGCCAGTGTGGCCGATTCGGCGAGGTTCTTGACGCGCTGGGAAACGAAGTCCGCCATGATCTAGCTCCTGTGAACGCGTGCAGCAAGCGGCTCCTTGCTGAACGGGCCTCGATTTCGGCGGGCAGTGTATGGGCAGGCGGCGCGGGGGGCAAGGGCGACTTTGGGAGTCGCCGATCGCCGGGCGCGCCTGGCGGAGCGGCGGCCAACGGCGTATCATGCCGCGGAGCGCGCCCTGGTCGCGCCGGATCGAGAAGGGGGATGTCGTTGGCGTCGGAACCGAACCGAGCATCGATTGCAGCCCACCTGCCCGGCTGGCTGCTGTCGCTGTACGTGCCCGTGCTGCTCAAGGCGATGTGCGCGGGCATGTTCGTCGTGGTCGGGCCGTTCCTGGTGAACAAGCTGGGGGGCGGGCCGTTCTACAAGGGGGCGATCGGGGCGACCTGGATCGGCTCGTACGTGATTGCCCTGCTGGCCTACGGCGGGCGTGTCGACGGGCTCGACCCGCGCAACCTCGTTCGGATCGGCCTGAGCACGATGGCGCTGATGTTCCTGATCATGGCCCAGGCCGAGAGCCTGCCGGTCCTGTTCGCGGCGACCTCGGGGTTCGGGCTGATCAGCGGTCTGTTCTGGCCGCCGATCATGGGGTGGCTCTCGACTGGGTACGAGGGTCAGCGTCTAAGCCGGCGCCTCAGCAAGTTCAACCTCAGCTGGTCGACGGGCATGGCGGTCGGTCCGGCGTTGGGCGGGTTCCTGTTCGAGCTGGACATCGTCGAGGCCTCGCACCTGATCCCGCTCTACCTGGCCGCCTGCCTGCTCATGCTCGGTGTGTTGGTGATCACGCTGATGCCGTCGCCTGAGCGGGACGCGACGACCGGCGTGCCCGTCTCGAGCGGTCCGCCGCCGGAGGATGTCGACGCGGCGCGGAGCGATCTCTTCCGGCCGATGGCGCGGATCGCGCACTTCTTCGCCTACGTGGGCAACGGCGTCTATCGCTATCAACTGCCGTCGCTGGCGATCGCGTTGGGCATCACGGCCGATGAGTTCGGTCGGGTGGGCACGACGCTCAGCCTGGCGATGTTCGTGTCGTTCCTCGTGCTGGGCAAGACCGAGCGGTGGCACTACCGGCTGGATTTGTTCATCGGTGCGCAGATCGTCATCGCCCTGAACTTGCTCGCGCTGCTCGTCGTGCAGACGTGGTGGCACATGATGATCTGCATGGCGATCGGCGGCCTGGCCGTCGGTGTGACGTACAGCAGCGACCTGTTCTACGGCATCAGCGGCGGGGTGCGTCGCTCGCGCCGGATGGCCATTCACGAGCTGCTGCTGGCAATCGGCATCGCATCCGGGGCGCTGTTCGGCGGGGCGGTCAGCGAACACCTCGGCCTCCGTCTGGTCTACCCGATCTGCTCGGGGCTGATCCTCTGCGGGGTGGTCGTGCAGTTGACGACGTACGCGGCGCGACGTCGGGCCATCATGTCGGTGCCGTCGACGTCCTGACATCGATCCGGCCGATCCGGCTTGCGGATCGGCGAGCACGCGTCCACCCTATTCAGCGAGATTCCGTGCGACGCCCGCACGCCAAACCGGAGGATACGCCATGAGAGAGGTCCGTTACGAGCGCCTGCTGCCGCATGAGATCGTCGCGGCCCGACGGGCCAAGCCGGTCGCCTACCTGCCGCTGGGGGGGTTGGAATGGCACGGGGAGCACATGGCCGTCGGCAACGATGGGGTCAAGGCCCATCGGTTGTGCATGCTGGCGGCCCGGCGCGGGGGCGGGTTGGCCATGCCGATCCTGTGGTACGGCGAGCCGCGCGTGGCGCACCTCATGGAGGCCAATGCCGACGACAAGGCCGACATCATCAAGGCGATGAAGCTGCGGCGTCTGGACTTTGCCGTGGAGAAGGACAAGAACCCCTTCGCCGCGTCCGCCGAGGAGCAGGCCGAGTTCTACCAGAAGCTCGTCATGCACACGCTGATCCAGTTTACGACGCTGGGCTTCAAGGCGATCGTGATCCTGACGGGTCATTACCCGCTGTACGACTGGGTGCATCCGGTGGTGGAGGCGTTCAACGAGGACCGCTCGATCTGCCGGGCGTTCGTGGGTATCGAGTTCCACTACGACATCCAGGCCGTCGGGCGCGACAAGGTCGGCGGCGACCACGCGGCCAAGTGGGAGACCTCGTACCTGATGGCGCTGATGCCCGAGTGCGTGGATATGTCCGTCTACAAGGACAAGCCGGCCGAGGAGCGGCTGATCGGTGTGGACGGCGAGGATCCGCGCCTGACCGCATCGAAGGAGATCGGCCGGACCGCGTGCGAGCTGATCGCCAAGGGCATGGTGAAGAAGGCCGAGCAACTGCTCAAACGGGTACGGTAGGCGCCCGGGCTACTTGCCGGCTCCGACCCAGCCGTGCAGGTCGCCGCCGTCGAGCACGAGCAGGGCGTGATCGGCGAAGTGGATGTCCCTGGCCTGGTCGTAGTGGCCAAGGTCGATCCTGCCCTCGGTGCCGGCGATCAGGCCGCTGTCGTTGCGTCGGTCGTAGAAGGTGGCGATGTACCGGCGGCCCGGGCGGTGGGCCTCCGGATCGCTGAGGCCTTCGACGGCGACGACATACCTGGGACCGACCGCGTGGGCGATGAGATTGGGATGGCTGTCCGAGGTGCCCCGCCAGACGATCGCGAGCGTCTCGGCATCGAGCGCGGTGATGTGTTCCTTCGACCGGACGTAGATGCGATCGCCCCGCTGGATGGCGTGGAGGTCGCCCTGCCTGTTGGCCACCGGCGGGGACTCGGCCAGGACCTTGCCGGTCCGGAGCGACCGACGGACGAGCGTCATGCCGTCGTGCGACAGATACAGCGAGTCGAGACCCTGTGTGATCGTGGCGCGGAAGTTGTGCAGCCGCGCGTCGGTCTTCCAGACCTCCTCGCCGGTGAAGGGATCGACCGCACTGAGCCGCCGGCTGGTCGCCTCGACGAGCAGTCCGACGTCGGTGAGGGCCTGCCAGATGGGCCGGTTGTAGCCCGCGGCCTCCATCTTGCCCAGGGTCCGACCGGTCTCGACGTCGAGCACGTGGGTCTGCATCTTGCGCGAACCCGATGTGATGGCTCGGTAGATGTAGAAGGCCTCACTGATGAGGGGGTCTTGCTCGATGCGGCCGGACAGTTGGATCCGCCAGAGAATGTGGCCGGTTCGCACGTCGAAGCACATCGCTCGCTGGTCGTCGAGGACGCCGACGATGTGGTCCTCGGTCATGGCGCAGTGGACCCATCGGCGTAGGTGCTCCGGGTCGATGCGTGCCGTGTTGGCCGAGGCGGGCGACGCGACGCGCTCCCAGGCCCGGCGCCCCGTCTTTCGGTCGAGGGCGAAGAGGCGATGTCGGGTGCGAAAGACCAACCGCTCGGGCGTCACGGCCAGGAGCGACGGCTTGCTCTTGCACGGATAGGGGTCCCATTTCGGGGCGTTGTCGGGCATGCCCAGGGCGAAGATCCATTTCTCGCTGTAGAGGACGACGAGGTCGGTCGGCGATTCGCAGGAGAGCGTCTCCGTGGGTTCCAGGAGGTCGGTCCGTGGGTGGAACGTCCGCTTGATGCTCGGGCTGAGAGGCAGTGAGAACGCGGGGCCCGACCGGGCGCCCTCCGCCAGCAACCGGTCGACCACGCTCTGGCGGCGCTGGGCGAAGCCGATCTGCTTGTTATTCCGTTCGAAGCGATGGTCGGGGAACATCCGGGCGCCACGGGCAAGCCATCGGATCGCCGCGTGCGGTCGGTCGGCGCGCAGCAGCGTCTCGGCGATTCGGGTGACGACCTGCGGGGCGGCCTCGCTCCGTGGATTGCGGTTGAGGATCTGGAGCAGGGCGCGGACCGCGCGGCGATGCTGTCCGGATTGCTCGAGCAGATCGGCCTTGACCATCAGCGCCTGGCGCGCGGCCAGGGCGTTGGGATAGGCGTCGATCACGCGTTCGATGGCCTCGAGATCACGGTGCTCCAGGCCGGCCTGGAGCATGTTCTGTGCGGTGCGCTCGAAACGGGCGTAGGGCTCGCGTCCGTGGTTCTTCAGCAGGACGTCGATCTGCTGCTCGGCCCACTGTCCGGCCGGGGTCGGGTCGGTCTCTTTGGGATCGGGCGGGATGGTCATCCGCCTGCGCAGCCCCGCGTCGGCGATGATTTGCTGGTACTGCTCGATGGCGTCGGCAAAGCGGTGCGTGAGCGTCAGGGCCTCGGCCAGGCGAAGCCTGTACTCCACGTGGGCGTCGGCGTCGGGCGGACATTGGGCCGCCTGCTTGTACATCTTCAGGGCCAGCTCGGCATCGGCCGTCTCCCCGGTGAGGGCCTTGTCGCCGAATTGAAGGAAGTCGCGGAACAACCGCGCTCGAACCAGCGGGTCGACGATACGGGCGAAGCCACCGCCGATGTCGACCGCACGGTCCATCAGCTCGATCGCCATGTCGCGATCGCCCACCCGGAAGGCAACCTCCGCGAAATCCAGCAAGGGCATGGGATCGTCGGGCGCCGCATCGATCCGCGCCCGCAGGCGGACGTAGGCCTCGTCCTTGGGGGCATAGCCCGTGATGCGATCGCTCCCGGCCACCACGACGACATCGTCGCGGACCAGGACGTTCCCGCCCACGGCGTCCTCGGGCCACGGGTGGGGCTCGACGGTGCCACCGCTGAGGGGGACCCTCAAGAGGCCTTCGCGGGTCGGCAAGTAGACGTGCGTCCGCGTGAGCTGCCCTCGGCCGAGCTGGGCCTGACCGGCGTCGAGGCTGAAGGTCCACCTGGCCTCGTTGGCGACGAGGTCCCAGGCCACCAGGGATCGTCCCGCGGCGAACAACGTGTCGTCGAGCACGCCGAGGAGCTGGGTGTGATGGCCCAGACTGCCGGTGTCGATGCGTCGGAGGACCTCGCCCGTGCCGCGGTCGAGGACGACGACGTTCTCGTTGTCCAGCGGGTCGCAGATCAGCTTTTCGTCCCAGCAGAGCGGGGCGCCGTAGTTCCACGGATCGGCCCGCCTTGCGAAACGGACGCCGGCCTCCTCCTCCGTTCGGTCGCGGTGATAGATCCGGAGCCACACGAGGCGCCCCGTGTCGGCGTCGATGGCCGCGACCGCGCCGATGTTGGTGCAGACGTAGACCATGCCCTCGCTGGCCGTGGGGTAGGTTACCGATCGCCGGCGTGAGCCGAAGCTGCTGACCGACGCGCTGGCCAGGTGGCGCACCCACTGGACGTCGCCGGTGTCGGCGCTGTAGCAGAGCAGGTAGCAGTCCTCAAAGCCGAACCGCTTGCGTCGTCGCCCGACGAGGTAGACCCGATCTTCATAGACCAGGGGGCCGCCGTCGACGAGCACGGTGCTCAGGTCGTCATTTTGGGCGAGCGGGCGCTGGAAGACCATCTCCCCCGAGCGGGCGTCCAGACAGACCAGCAGGCCCTGCTGAGCGTGCCCGCGTCGGGATGCCGGCCCGGCGGGCTGGTCGAGCACCGCGTAGATCCGTCCGCGATGCAGGGATGGGGCATGGAGGTTCACGTGGGCCTTGGTGGTTGGGGGCGATCGTCGCTTGAAGTCGTTGCCCGACTCGGCGGCGACACGCCAGACGGGGGCCCCGTCGGAGGATCGAACGGCCCAGAGCTGCTCGCCGTCGCATAGGTAGACGTTCAGCTCATCGCCGACAGGGGCGAGGATCGGTATGGCCGACGAGGTCCGTGTTCGGCCGAAGGGGTCGCGGCGAATAAGGCGGGAGGCGCTTCGGCCGGAACCCGGTTGGTCCATGTCCGGATCGAAGCCCTGTTCCTGTCCGAACTCCCAGAGGGGTGCTCCGGGGCGTGTCGAACCGGGTGGGACCCGACTTCGGTCGACGCTTCCGGCGAGGGTGGGCCAGACGAAATCGCTCGCGGCATCGGCGGGCTCGGCGTACAGGTCGAGGGCCCCGTCGACCACGTCAGCGGCGGGGGTCTGACGGCCTTGCCAGGTCAGGGCGAGCTTGGCGTGCTCTTTCCTCAACCGCTCGAGCACGTTGCGCGCGTCGTCGTGCCGTCCGTCCCAGGCGTGGCAGAGCGCTAGCTTGGTCAGCCACGATCCGCCGTGCCGAGCCCGGTCCGGATGGAGCTGGATGAGGTCGCGGTAGATGCGTTTGGCCAAGGCCAGGTCGCCGTCCTCGATGGCGAGTTGGGCGGCCAGGTCACCCGCGGTCGCGCCGGCCTCGGTACAGAAGTGCTCGTCCAAGACGGCCAGCAGCATGGATCGGTCGCGCCGGTCTCTGGCCAGATCGAGCCGGCGTCGCGCCTCATCGCCGTGGAGGAGGCGGTAGACCTGAAGGGCCTCGTCGGGCCATCCGGCGATGCGGCGTTTGACGTAGACGACCGGTCCGACGTAGCTGCGGGGACCGATGCGGATCAGCTTGTCGCCGAATCGCTCGACGGCATGATCGTAGGCCTGGACGGCCTCTCGCCAGCGCTCGGCCTCGGCAAACCGGTCGGCCTTGCGGATCGCGCTGAGGGCCTCGAGGCTGTCGTCGACGTAGACGCTGGGCGCGTCGTCGTCTTGGGCATCGATGCTTGCGGAGGGACGCTCTTGCTCGGCGGTCGCTAAGCCGCTTGCGGCACAGAGCCAGACCAGGGCCAGCCGGATTCGGTGGGTCGGATTCATCAAGTCTCGAAGTACTTACCCACGATCGGGCCGAGCCGTTCGACGGCCTTGGGGTCGACCGTGCTCTTGTCCGACCAGATGGCCAGTTCGAGCGCCCTGTGGCACTCGCAGTCGCCGGGCGGGTTCTCGCCGAGGCTCCTGATGGCCGCGCGGATCAGCTCGATCGCGTTGTCCGTGGCCCGCTGCATGTTTCCGATGATCTCGTCCAGGAGGGCCTGCTTGGTCATACCCGGTTCGTGAGGCCTCCAACAATCATAGTCGGTCGGCAAGGCGACCAGGGCGTAGCAGATTTCGGCCTCACGAGCGAGCTTGGCCTCGGGCATGACGGTCATGCCGATGAGGTCGCCGCCCCAGAGTCGGTGCATCTTCGATTCGGCCACCGTGGAGAACTGCGGGCCCTCCATGCAGACATAGGTGCCCGCGTCGTGGACGGTGGTGCTCACCTGGTTGGATGCACCAAGCAACACCTGTCGAAGCTGATTACAGAACGGCTCGGAGAGCTCGACGTGGCCGGTCATGCCGCTGTCGAAGAACGAGCTGTCTCGCTTGTGCGTCTTGTCGATGACCTGATCGGCGATGACGAGATGGCCGGGTGCGATCTCTTCTCGGAGCGAGCCGGTGGCGCCGCTGGCGAGGATGTGCGTCACCCCGAGGGCTTTGAGCGCGAAGATGTTAGCGCGGTAGGGCACCCACGACGGTCCGATAAGGTGACCCGGGCCGTGACGCGACAGGAACGCGATGTCCACGCCGTCGGTCTGCGTGGTGACGATCGGTCCGCTGGTCGGTCCGAAAGGGGTGTCGATGGTGTGCTGCTCGCCTTGGGTCTGGGCTCCGAGGGCGTCTCCCAAACCGCTGCCGCCGATGATGCCAACGCGGAAGTCGCTCAACGTGTTCCTCCACGAAACAGGGGTCCCGGGCTTCTCAATGGAGCGTCAGATGTCATTATAGGCGGGCACCTTCCGGCCTTCGAGCCAATCGGCCAGGTGGTCGCGGGCCAGGCCGCCGCACGCCACGGTGAAATGGTCGCCCAGGTAGCCACTGCGGGCGAAGCTCCGGCGGTACCTCAGGTCGACAAACCGATCGGCCACTTCGGGATGTGGGCTCATGCGAAAGCCGACCATGCCGGCCGCGGGCGTGTGTCTGCGGTCGGCGGTACCGAAGAGGAGCGGCCCGAGGCCGTTGACGAACCAATCGCCGGAGCTGGTCAGGGCAATCATCCGGCCGTCGACGCGCCGCAGGGCCGCGGTCAGGTCGTAGTCGGGCCGGACGGTGGGTCCGAGCAGGAGCACGGTCCTCACCGAGACGGTCTCGGGCAGGGCCTCGAGGGCCACGAGCACGACGTAGGCCCCACAGGAATAGCCGATCAGGTCGATGGGCCGGCCAGGATACTGCTCGTGGTAACGCACGATCTTCTCGGCGAGGCGCTTTCCTCGGCGGCGCATCTGTCGGTGGCTCATCAGGGCCGGAATCGCCAGCAGGCCCCGCCAGTTGCCGCACCACTGGAAGAGCTCGACACGGCCTTCATAGCCCCCGGCCCGCAAGCCGCGCGCGAGGCGGACATAGCTCCAACGGATGCACAGCCAGCGGGCGGCCTCGGCGAAGAAGAGGACGCCCGCGTCGCGGCGTCCTCGTGAGGACCACCGCGCGCATTGGAGGCGTTCCATCTCGAGCCAGGCCAGCCACCAGATCAGCGCCGCCCCCAGGGCCCCGGGCCAACCCAGACCTCCCCCAAAGAACACGACGCTTCCGGCGCCCCACGCGAAGATCAGCAGGCCGCGGATCCTGGGCACGAGCAGGCTCGCCTTGTCTGGTCGATCGGTCGTTGTCAAGCCGTCCTCCTGACACCAACCCCAACTCCGCCATATTGCTTGTAGTCGGTGGGCCTGCGCTTGCCAAGCCGGCGGGGGCCCGAGAATTGACAGACCCACTCGCTCGGCCTACGTTCTCGGCCATGAACGCGACAATCCAGGATGATCGTAGTGTGCTGGTCGACGGCAGGGCGTTGCCGCCGATCCGGCCCGACGCGGGCCAGACCATCATGGAACCGCTCCAGCCCGGCGCGGGCTACTGGGCCGGAGCACCGCACGTGTACCATGATGACGACCAGGGGCGGTTCTATCTGTATTGCCGCATCCGCAGGCCTCGCGGTCACGAGTACGAGCGCGGCGGCGAGGTCCGTCTGTGCGCGGGCGATGACGGCGTGCACGTCGAGCCGATCTGGCGGATGATGAAGACCGAGCTGTCGAGCGATTCCATCGAGCGGAGCTGCCTGTATCGGCTGGGTGACGGGCGGTGGGCGCTGGCGTTCAGCTACGTCGATCCGGCCGACCGGCGGTGGCGGACCGACCTGATGACGGCCGAGTCGCCCGACGGGTTCGAGGTCGGGCGCAAGCAGACGGTCTTCACGGCCGACGACCTCGGCCTCGAGGGGGTGAAGGACCCCTGGGTCACACGGATCGGCGATGAGTACGTGATGTTGCTTTCGATCGCGCGTGTCGGCGATTCGCCGGAGAAGGCCGATGCGGCCGAGATGCATGGCGGCGGCGATGTCTACATGACCGGCCTGATCACGTCGGCGACCGGTCTGGCCACGAGCCGCGACGGGTTGTCGTGGACGTGGCAGGGCGAGGTGCTCGTCCCGCCGGATTCGGGTTGGGACGCCTATTGCACGCGGATCAACAGCTTCGTGCCGGTCGGCGGCGGCTACGTGGGCTTCTATGACGGCGGCCGTGACGCCTCGGAGAACTTCGAGGAGAAGTGCGGCGTCTGCGTCAGCGAGGATCTACGAAGCTGGCGGCGGCTGACGACCGACGCCCCGTGGATCGACTGGCCTCACGCGACCGGCTCGATGCGTTACGTGCATGCGATGATCCTGAACGACCAGCTATACTACTACTATGAGGCGGCCCGGGCGGACGGCTCGCACGAGCTCCGCCTCCAGATCCAGCCATGGGGCCCGAGCGTGTCGTGACCGCGGCTTCGCCGGGTGCGAATCGGGCTCGAGCCGTTGCCGCGCCACTGAGGTCCAGCAGGCCAGGTGATACCCCCGACGATGGCCACGCCACCCGCCACGGTGAATGAGATCTACCTGAAGAACATGGCCGGTCTGTGGCGTCTCGCGCCGAAGCTGGCGGTCGAGCTCGAGGCGATCCCCGACGACGCCGTGCCCGAGGTGCAGGCCTCGAAGTCCGGTCCGCCGACGGTGGCGCTGCCGGGGCCTCAGGGTCGGCCGATCTGGCTCCACAGCCGCTACGACCCGATCGCCGAGGCCGAGAAGTTCGTCGAGTCGGTGGACGTCACGCAGGGCTATTGCTTCGTCGTCGGGGGGTTCGGTCTGGGCCATCACATCCGGGCGTTGTTCGATCGGCTCAAGGGCGACGCGTTGATCCTGGTGACCGAACCGAACCCGGCGCTCCTTCGGGCTGGGCTGGAGCACGTCGACCTGGCGGACGTGCTGGACAGCGGGCGGTGCGTCATCCTGACCCGGGCCGAGACGAGCCTGATCCACGAGACGCTCTTTGCGCACCAGAGCCTGATGATGCTGGGTACGCAGATCGTCGCGCATCCCGCGTCCGATCGGGCGGCGGGCGATTTCCATCACCGGATGCGGCAGATGATCACCGACTATGCCAGCTATTGCCGCATGACCGTGATGACGCTGGTGGGCAACAGCCGCGTGACCGCGACGAACGTGGCGAACAACCTGCCGACGTACGTGACCACGCCGCCGATCGACTTCCTGCAGAATCGGTTCGCCGGTTATCCGGCCGTGGTGGTCGCGGCCGGACCGAGCCTGCACCGCAACATCGATCTGCTGGCCGAGATCCGCGATCGGGCGGTGATCTGCGCCGTGCAGAGCACCTACAAGACGCTGCTGCGGCGGGGCATCCAGCCGGACTTCGTGACGTCGCTGGATTTCCACGAACAGTCGAAACGTTTCTTCGAGGGCGTCGAGGACAAGGGGCGCACCTATCTGGTGGCCGAGCCCAAGGCGACGTGGCACGTCGTCGACGTCTTCGACGGTCCGGTCTCGCTGCTCTACAACGAGTTTGCCGAACAGTGTCTCGGCCGCGATCTGGGCAAGCGGGGAGGGCTGCGGGCCGGGACCACCGTGGCTCACCTGGCGTTCTATCTGGCCGAGCACCTGGGCTGCGATCCGATCATCTTCGTCGGGCAGGACCTCGGCTTCACCGACCACTTCTACTACGCGCCGGGCTCACCCGCCCACGATGCGTGGCGGCCCGAGCTGAACCGCTTCAACGCGCTCGAGACGCGGGAGTGGGAGAAGATCGTCCGGGCCCAGAAGGTGCTCCGGAAGGTGCCCGACCATCGCGGCGGCGAGATCTACACCGACGAGCAGATGTTCACGTACCTCCAGCAGTTCGAGAAGGATTTCGCGCTGAGCACCGCGCGGATCATCGATGCCACCGAGGGCGGCGTGCGCAAGCTCGGGGCAGAGCCGATGACGCTGGCCGAGGCGGCTGAGCGGTGGTGCGGTCGGCCGATCCCCTCGGAGCTGCGGGCCCACCGGGCGCAGGTCAAGGTGTTCGATGCGTCCCGACTACAACCCGCGCGACAGCGCCTCGTGCAGCGGTTGGACGAGTTGGCCGCCTTTCGCGAACTGTGCCAGCAGGTGGTCGACCTGCTCGATGAGCTGCACGGCCTGACCGATCGACCGAGCGAGTTCAACCGGCTGGTCGCGAAGGTCGACGAGCTGCGGGCCCGCGTGCGAAGCCACGAGAACATCTATCGCATGGTCAGCGGCATCAGCCAACTGGCCGAGCTGCGACGCTTCACGGCGGATCGAGAGATGAAGGCTCACGAGACCCACGGCGCGGATCGTGCCAAGCGCCAGCTCGCTCGGGATCGGGAGTTCATCGGCAACATGGTCGAGGGCTGTGACGCCTTGAGGGGCATTGTGGAGGGCTCGATCGCTCGGTTCGATCGGGCCATCGAGGAGCACGGCAGGACATGAAGGCGATCGCGGCCATCGAGGTCGACCTGGCCGAGGGCCCGCTCGGCAACCGCAGCCGCCTGGCCGATGAGCTCGGCGGCAGGCCGGTGTTGCTGCGGACGATCGATCGGGTGCGTGACGCGCGGCGCGTCGATTCGATCCACATCATCACCGGCCCATCCCATCGCGCCGCCGTCGAGGAGCTGGTGGGCGAGGCGGGGGTGACGGTCGAGGCGCACGATGCCGGTCTGCCGCCGTGGCAAGACCGGGTTCGATGCTCGCGGAAGTGGGCGATGACGTGCTGGCGGGGGGGCGTGGCGGGTCTGTGCGCGTTCGACGAGGCGATCCATACCGGCGTGCTCGCCGGGCTCGGTCGACGCGACAAGGCGGACATCGTCGTGAGCGTCCCGGCGGCGGCCGTCCTGCTCGACCCCGCCATCCTGGACGCGATGATCGAGCACTTCGAGGAGATCTGGAGCGACACGCGGCTGGTCTTCGCGCAGTCTCCGCCGGGCCTGACGACGTACCTGGCGCGTCCGGACCTGTTCGAGGAGGTGTTCCGGACCGGTCACCCGCCGGGTGCGATCCTGACGTATATCCCGGGCAATCCCCAGCTCGACTTCACGACACGGCCATGCTGCTATGCCGTGCCCGGGTTGGTGGTGGAGACGTCGGCGCGGGTGCTGGCCGACACGCGACGCGGCGTCGAGCTGATCGAGGCGTTGCTCGATGAGGCCGACGAGCGGGAGCTGACGGCCGAGCGGGTCTGCCGGATCATCAGGCAGCGGCGAGCGGGTCATCTCGACGAGCTGCCGCACGAGGTGGAGATCGAGCTGACCACCGAGGATCACCTGCCGGATACGTCGCTCAGGCCTCGCGGCGAGCGGGTGCCGCGGCGCGGTCCGATGCCGGTCGAGACGGTGGGCAAGCTGACGGGCGAGCTTGGCGCGTACGACGATTCGCTAGTGATGCTCGGCGGGTTCGGCGAGCCGCTGCTCCACCCCGATCTGCCTGCGGTGCTGTCGACCTTGCGCGGCTCGGACATCTTGGGCGTGGCGGTTCGGACCAACGGGCTGGCCCTGGAGGGCGACGTGCTGGACCTGCTGATCGACGAGCGCGTGGACGTGGTCAACGTGACTGTCGACGCCCACAGCGCGGCGACCTACCAGCAGCTCAACGGCCGGGACGTGTTCGAGCGTGTCGTGGCCAACGTGCGGGCGCTGCGTGAGCGGATCATCCAGCGCGACGTCGGCGGGCCCGTGATCGTGCCGGAGATGGCCAAGGTGGCTGAGACGTTGGGGGAGCAGGAGCCGTTCTTCGACGACTGGCTTCGGGCCGTCGGCTGGGCGAATATCGTCAGCCCGTCGCACTACGCGCGGCAGTTGCCCGATCGGCGGCTCATGAACATGGCTCCGCCGAAGCGATGGCCCTGCCGGCGGCTGTGGTCCAGCGTGCTGGTGCTGGCCGACGGGAGGGTCGTCACGTGCGATCAGGATTACGCGGCCAGGCAAGGGGTGGGTGACTTGAACGCGGCCACGCTGTCGTCGATCTGGCGAGGCGAGGCGATGGGCCGCTACCGTCGCGCGCACGAGACGGGCGAGCTGACCGGTCTGCCGTTGTGTGCCGAGTGCGAGGAATGGCACCGGCCGGCGTGAGGGCGACGGAGCGCGGTCGCGCGCGATAACGCCTCCCGCCACGCGGCGGCCTCACATCTTGGCCAGCAACTGCGGCGTCGTGGGCCAGGAGGCCTCGGCGTCGGGTCGAGCATGACCGTCGTCGACCAGGCGTTGCATCGATTGGCGGGCCGAGCGTCCCATCGGGTCGGGGCCGACCGCTTCGGACGTCCAGCGGTACAGCCAGTAGGCGATCTGCGGTCGGTTGCTGGTCTCGAAATCCCTCGCTGCCTGGAGGAGGTATCCGCCGAGTCGGGTGATCAATTCGGCGGGCGGCCGGATATACCCGATCCAGCGTCCCAGCTCGGATCCGCCGGGCGAGAGGACGATGAAGGTGGGGTACATATCGACGCCCAGCGCCTCGCAGTCGGCCTGGTCCGCGGTCGAGTCGAGCGTGACCCACTCGAAGACGCGAATCGCTCGGCTCAACTCGGGCACGGTCCCGGCGTCGGCCATGAAGTCCTTGCACGGCTCGCAGTAGCGAGAGCCGACGTTGATCAGCACGGGTCGGTGCTTTGTCCGGGCTTGTTCGAGGGCGTCGAGCACCACGGGTCCGAGCGACTCGGCCGGGGGATAGCGATGCGCCTGAGAACAGCCCGCCAGCGCGAGTGCCAGCACGGGCACCCAATGCGCTACGCCTTTACATCCATCTACCATTGAGAGAGACCATCCCGTCGGTTCGGCTCGCAGGTTTTCGGTACCACGGCTTCGCGCCGGCAGGCGACGCTCACCTACGGCGCCTTGGCCTGGATGCGATTCAGCGTGACGTCCCAGATCTCCATCAGCTCTTCCCAGCCGCCCTCACTGAGGATGACCGCCAGTTCCTCGCCGGACTTCTTGGCGACGAGGCGATAGGTCGCGATGCCCTTGCTGAAGCGCATGTGGACCTTCTTGATGTCCTTCACGTCGCGAAGCTTCTTCTTGATCTTGTTGGCGTCGGAGAACTTCAGGCCGCTGACCTCGAGCGTGATGTCGCCGCCGGCGCTGATCTGCGTGGCCCAGTTCTTCATGACCGTGACGTACATCTTCTCGATGAGCTTCTCACCGGCGGCCGCCAGGGCCCGCTTACCGGCTTGAGGGCTTTTCTCACGCTTGCCCTGGGCGCCACGGCGGGTGACGGGGATGCTCTCGGACGCGAGCAGCCGGCCCGTATCGGTATAGTAGCACTTGGCCACCGCGTCGCAGTTGTACATGGCCGTCTCGATGCCGTAGGGCCTGCTCAGCCCGGCCCAGTTCGCGTTGGCGTGGCCGACGATGTAGATCTGGGCGTGGAAGTTCTTGGCGATGGCCTGGATCTTCTTGACGTCGTCCTCGGCGGCGGCGTCGGCTTTCTCCTTCTGAGCGATGGCCTCCATCGCGCCGCGGGCCACGACGTCGAAGCCCGACTTGACGAGGCGCTCTTCGATCTTGCTCTCGAGGATGCTGCCGCTCTGGAGCTCGTTGTCGACGCGCTCGCGGATGTAGACCATGATCTTGGGCCGACCGATCGAGTCGAGCACGTTCTGCACCTCGCCCCAGCGCGTGGCGATGGCGTTCTTGTCGACCTTGGCCTCGATCTTGACGAACACCGATCCGCCGACGCCCTCCTCCACCTTGAGGACCTTGTAGTCGACGACGATGCCCTCGGTGCGGCTGTAGATCGTGTCGCGCACCAGCACGTAGTTCTCGGTCTGGCTGAAGCTGGCGATCTCCTGCTTGCCGCCTTCCTCGAGGGCCTTGCGCAGCGCGGCGTTCTTGGCCGACTCCTTGTCCGTGCCCTCGGCCTCGACGACGACCGTGACGATCTCGCGCTTCTTGGGGGGCTCTTCGGCCCGCAGCGGCGCCTGATGCACCACGGTTACGAGGATCGACGCCATCATCACCAGCATGCCAAGCTGTCTCATTGAGTGAGCCTCCGTTATCCCCCGAGTGGTCCGAACCCCTACCATTGTGGCTTCGGCCGATCGGGCGTCAAGGATTGGTTGGGTCCTGTAAGCTCGCGGTCCGTCATCCGGTCGACGGCCGCGCCGGCTGACAGATCGCCGATCGCCGCTTCCCGTACCGTATCAGACGCACCGGGCGGCGAAAGGTTAGCATCCCTATCGTCCAGACGAACGACTATAATGGGGTAGCGCGACGGAGGAGGACCTGGTTGATGTTCGTGCACCAACTCGGCGTCAGTGTGTTGGCGATGTCGCTGACCGCGACCGACGCGTCCGCGGGGCAGGCGGTCCGGGCTCGCCCTGAGCCCCCCGAGAACGCTCGTGCGGCGGGCTCCTCGATGAGTGAAGAGCAGGTTGTCGACCTCGTGCGCCGGTTGAAGGATCCCAACTGGCAGGTCCGGGAGCGGGCCACCGACAAGCTCAAGAAAGCCGGTTCGGAGACCATCAAGCTGTTGGCGATCGCCTACCAGGTGCACCGATCACCCGAGATCCGGCTTCGCATCAAGGCCGTCGTCGAGCATCTGGTGATGCGGTCGGAGGTGCACAAGTCGGGCGGTTTCCTCGGTGTGCGTCAGCGTCTGGCCACGCAGGCGGACGACCGGCGGATCCCGGCGGGTCGGTCGGGAGTGATGATCGTGGAGGTCCTCGAGGACACGGCCGCCGAGCGGGCGGGGCTGCGGCGTCGCGACATCATCCTGCAACTGAACGACAAGGGGATCGACGGTGAGGCCGGGGTGGTGGAGTTCACCAAGGCGATCAGCACCCTAGAGCCCGGCACCGAGGTGAGGCTCACGGTCTTGCGAGACGGCAAGGTGATGACGCTGACGGCGACGTTGGGTCAGCGGCCTCTCGAATACGTCGGGCCGCAATCGGCAAGCTACCTCCGCGCCCAGGAGCAATTTGGCCAGACGTGGCGGAAGTTCTTCGATCCATCCGATAAGCGGGCGGGGGTTGTTGCCCTGGAGGCTCGTCAGCAGCGACTGAGGATGGGCGGGCGGCCGGATATCCGCTTGGAGATCGGTCCCGTTCCCCAGCGGGTAGCACCCCAGGAGGTCGGGGAGTAGGGACCCGATGTCGTCATCGCCGGGGGTCGACGAGATCCGTCGGCTGAACCCGATCGGAGACCACGGCGGTGCGCGTGGCGTGTCTCGGCGATGGAGGCGGTCGCCGGCGACAGGAGAATCCGGATGGCCGGACATCCACGGCAGGATGGGTATACGGTGGTGGTCGAGACCCTCGAGCAGGTCGAGGCCCATCATCGCCGCATCCGGCTGTGGACGGGTCTGGCCGGCACGGTCGCCCTGGCCGCGGGCAGTCTGTTGGTCGTGACGCTGATCGCGGGCCTGTTGCGGCTGGGCTCGAACCCGAGCGCGGCGGAGGTCTTCGCGCGTCGGGTCTTGTTGCTGGTGATGATCGCCGTGCCGGTCGTCGCGGCCGCATGGGTGTTGATCCGGCACGTGCTGCAGCGGCGCAAGCCGGAGGAGATCGCCCGGGACGTGGAGCGACGCCTCGGGGGGCTGAGCAACGGGCTGATCAACACGATCCAGCTCGCCCGCGATCCCCAGGCGGGTCCGGCCGAACTGGTCCGACGGGCGATCGACGAGGCCAGCCAGGCCGTCGATCGTATTCGGATCGATCAGGCCGTCGACGCAGCCCCGCTCAAGCGATGGTGGATGGTTGCCGGGGGGATCCTTCTCGCGCTCATGCTCTATGCGGGCGTCGGGCCCAATCGTTTCTATCAGGGCCTGCTCAGTGTGATCTATCCCGATCGGTTCATCGCACACACGGGTCGGGTCCGGATCATCAAGGTGAGCCCCGGCGATACCCGCGTGCTGGCCGACACGCCGCTGAGCGTCGTCGTCGAGGTCGAGAACGAGGGGAACGTACCGCTCGACGCGCGGCTGATCCTGATGCGGCCGGACGGCGAGAGCGTGACCAAGGCGATGGTGCCGTTCGGCGGGCGGCGGCGGATGTACAAGCACAACCTCCCCCCGGTGGCCGATTCGTTCCGCTACCGCATCGAGGTCGAGGACAGCCAGACGCCCATCTATACGGTGACGGTGATCGATCGCGTCCGCATCGATTCCTTCAAGCTCTACTACCGCTATCCCCCGTATACCCGGAAGGCCCATCAGGAGGACATGAACCCGAGCATCACCGCCCCGTTGGGCACGACGGTCGAGATGACGCTGGTGCTCGACATGCCCGTCGGCTCGGTCAAGCTGACGACCGAGAGCGGCGCCGAGATCGCCATGCAAGACGTCGGCGGCAGCGGCACCTACAGCGGCAAGCTCCGGGTGACGCAAGACGACCACTACGGCTTCACGCTCTACGACGGGAACGGACGGGAGATGCAACGCCTGCCCGATCCTCGCGGCCGCGACAGGGAGGCCATGGTGACCGCCGCCGAAGGTGACGAGACGGCCGGGGCCCAGGGCTACTGGTCGATCCGCGTCGTGCCCGACAACCCCCCGACGGTTAAGATCCTCAAACCGGGCCGCGATATCACCGTCTCGCCCGGAGACGACGTCGAGATCACGGCGCAGGGCGCGGACGATTACGGCGTGACGCGGCTCGCGCTCTTCTACAAGAAGGGCAAGGGTGCGGGCGGTACGTTCCAGATCATGGCCGAGACGAAGGCCGGCCGCGCCTCCGACGTCAAGGATCGCATGGCCTTGGCGAACAGCTTTGCCGTCGACAAGAAGGTCTACAAGGAAGGCGACGTCATCACCTACTACGCCCTGGCGACCGACAACCGCGACCTGCCGGACATCGGCGGGGCCCAGACGACGCCCGCCGACATGGGCCAGGCCGTGCTCCATCAAATCCTCGTGCAGGACCAGGAGCGGATCGAGCGGGAACGGCTCGCCCGGCTGGAGCAGCTCCGCAAGCGGCTCCGCGAGATCCTGGCCATGCAGGTCAAGGCCAAGGCCGACACCGTCCACGCCAAGCACGTCGGCGAGGCCAAGGCGCGCTCGCTCGCGTCCGAGAAGATCCACACCGGTCAATCCGGTGTGCAGCGCGGGCTGACGCAGCTCGGTGAGACGTTCGCCTTCGACGCCGGCACCGAAGAGCTGAAGCACACGATTCTGGTGCTGGCCCACAACGAGGCGGCGACGGCGACCTCGGCCGCGGCCATGCTTAAGCAGCTCGACGACGTCGCCAAGTACGCCGAGGCCGCAGACGACCTGATCGCCCTGCAGCAGCAGATCCTCGGCGCGTTGCAGACGCTGATCGGGCTCCTACCGGACCTGATGCAGCAGAAGGTGGAAGGGGATCTGAGCCGCCCCGGCGGGGACATCCCGCCCGACGTGCTGGCCAAGCTCCAAGAGCTTCGCGACCAGCTCGAGGCGTTCCAGGAACAGCAGAAGAAAGTGATCGAGGCCAGCAAGTATCTGGCCAAGCGCCCCGTCGATAGCTTCACCGACGAGGAGCGCAAGCAGCTCGAGGAGCTGGCGGCGATCGAGGAGCAGTGGGAGAAGTTCCTGGCCGAGCAGGTGACCGACTTCTCGAAGCTCGCCGAGCAGGACTTCTCCGACGCCCAGCTCCTCCAGGAGCTGATCGAGATCCAGGACGATCTCAAGATGGCCAAGGACGCGCTGAGCAAGAAGGCCACCGAGATCGCCGTGCCCGTGGAGGAGGCGGGAGCGGAGCTGGCCGAGGAGCTCACGACGCACCTCGAGAAGTGGCTCAGCGACGAGCCCGACCGCGAGGCCTGGAAGATGGAAGAGCCTGTCGGCGACCAGACCGACGTGCCGATGGCTGAGCTGCCCAAGGAGCTGGAGGACCTGATCGGTGAGCTGCTCGAGGACGAGGAGGACCTCTTCGAGGAGATGGACGACGTGACGAGCAAGTGGACCGACTCGCTCGACAAGGGCGCCGGCTGGGACTGCCTCGACGGTCCGATCAGCAACATGAGCGCCCAGGGCGTCACGGGCAACCACCTGCCGAACACCAGCGAGATCGGCGGCCGCAGCGGTCAGGGCCGCAGCGGCAAGTCGGTCGGTGAGATGGTCGAGGAATCGGCTCAGGACCTGGGCGGTCGTCGCACGCCCACGCGGCTGAGCCACGACCCGTTCCAGGCCGGTGAGATCAACGACATGAGCAAGGAGGACGGCCTCGGCGGCGCGACGGGCGGGGGTAAGCTCAGCGGCGCGGGTGGCGAGGGGCTCGAGGGTCCGGTCCCTCCGGAGCTCCAGCGCGAGTTGGGTCGCCTCAGCCGCAAGCAGGCGGCCCTGCGGAACAAGGCCGAGAAGATCAACCTGGCGGTGAGGGTAAAGAACTTCAAGAACTTCAAGCTGCTCGAGACGATCCGCATGATGCGGCGCGTCGAGGACGACCTGTCGAACTACCGCTACCAGAATGCCTTCCGTCGAAAGAACGTGGTGCTGGAGGGGCTTCGTACATCGCGGGCTCTGCTCGGCGGTCAGATCGCCGTGCGAGAGGACGCCACACCCACCATGCCCCGGCAGGTCCGTGACGACATCGCCGACGCGATGCAGAGCGACATGCCCGCGGGCTACAAAGAGCTGCTCAAGCAGTATTATGAGAACCTCAGTGCCGCCGGCGCGACGGAGCCTTAGGCGACATCGCCCGCGGCTGGCGTCTTGCCGGCTCATCCCCGATCATGCGGCCAGGACGCGACAGGGCGAGTTCGGCATCGTTGCCGCCAGACCCGGTCCGTGATCGACGCTTTGGCAGGGATCCCCCGCATGCTCGTTGGTAGCGTTCACCTCGAACCCGCCGTGAGCCTCTGGCCGGCCGTGCCGATCATCCTGCTGCTGCTCTTGCTGACCGACGCGTTCGTCGTGAGGACCGGCCCGTGGGTGCGGGGTCTCCGATCGGCCCGCCGTCGAGCGGGCATCTTCGCCGGACTGGCGGCGGCGGGTGTGTGTCTGATCTGGCTGGGGTCGAACGGTGCCGACCTGAATTGGTGGGCGCCGGCCTGGGCGCTGGCACTCTTCTGGGCCGTCGGCGCGCGTGAGCTGTCGCAGGCCCTGGCCGGTCCCGCACGGCGAAGCCATCGGTGGATCGGCCGTCTGGTCTGTCTGACCGGGGCTATTGTGACGCTGCTGGTCTTGTCGCGGTCGAGGTCACCCGATGCGACGTCCCTGCTGGTGTGGTGCATCGTGGGTCTGACGATCGTCGGCTGCGGCTGGTCGTGGCGGATGTATCGGCAGGCCGACGTCGCGGGAAGCCGACGGATCGCGGCCCCCCTGACACTGCGCGTGCTGGCCCTGATCGTGCTCGCACTCATTCTGCTCAATCCGGTCACGCGCTACACCCGGGTGCATTACGATCGGGCCACCTTGCTGGTCGTGGCCGATCAATCGCGGTCGATGGGCATTCGCGACATCGAGCCGTCTGCGGGCGGGGCTGCCCTCTCGAGGGCTGCGGCGCTGAATCGCGCCCTGACCACGCATCAATACGAGCTGGCCCGTCTGGACAAGGACCTGGACGTGCAGACGTACCTGTTCGGCGAGCGGCTCGTCGCTGCGAGCGACCTGAGCGTGGAGCCCAAGGCCGACTACACCGCCCTGGGCGATGCCGTGCAACAGGCTTACGAGAGCGTCCTGATGGATGATCGGCCTCTGGCGGGGATCCTCCTGTTCACGGACGGCGTGAGCAACCTGAGCACGGTGTCCGAACCGTCCGAGGCGGCCCTGGCGTTGTCGGCCGGGCGCGTGCCGCTCTGGGTGGTGGCCGTCGGCAGCGAGACGCCGAGCGGCCAGACGCGGTCGATCATCGGGCGACGTCTCGACGCGTCGCGTCGCGTCGCGGCGATGGACGTCATGCCGGTCACGGCGACGTTCAACTATGTCGGGTTGCAGGACCAGTCGGTGGTGTTGGAGCTGCTCTTCGACGGCGATGTGGCGGCCCGCAAGCGGGTCCGGCCCCGTCGCATTCGCCAGACCGTGCGCACCGTCTTCGAGTTCACCCCCCGAGTCGGAGGCCTACACGAGATCACCGTCCGGGCTCGCGCGGAAGGGGGGCAGAGACCGCGTCCCCAGGACGAGTTGAGCCAGTACGTGCACGTGACCGACCAGGTCATCCGCGTGTTGTACCTGGAGGGCAAGCCGCGCTACGAAGGGACCTTCGTCGTGCGCGCCCTGGCGGCGTCGGACCGGATCCGGCTCCAGAAGGCCGTTCTGGCCGAGCCGGGCGAGGCTCGTCTGCGCACCACGCCCGGCGGCGCGCCGGGCAAATGGCAGTGGTATCACGTCATTATCCTCGGCGCCATGAGCGCGGGTCAGCTCAGCCCCGAGCAGATGGAGCAGATCCGCGCGCACGTGAGCGAGAACGGCTGCGGACTGGCCGTGCTTGGAGGCAGGGGCTTCCTCGGGGCAGGGGCCATGGTGGACACGCCCCTGGAGGATCTCCTGCCGGTCAGCGCCCGCGCGACCTGGACGGACGAAGCGACGCAGGTGGTGCCGACGCCGCAGGGCCTGGACCATCCGATCTGTCGGATCGCCGAGACGGCCGACGGCGTTGCCCAGCGCTGGTCGTCCCTGCCGCCGATGCAGGGGGCGGCGCTGCTGTCGGATGCGAAACCGGCCGCGGTCGCGCTGGCCGCGACGGAGGCGGGCCGGCCTTTGATCGTCGGCCATCGTTTCGGCGCCGGGCGCGTGTTGGTGCTCGGCTTCGATTCGACGTGGCGGTGGTGCATGATGGCGCCGGACGGCGTGGAGCCGCATCGGCGCTTCTGGCGTCAGGTGGTGCTGTGGCTGGCCAACGAGAGGCCCACGGTCTGGATCGCCTCGGACAAGCCACGCTATCAGAAGCCGCTGCTGGTTCGGGGACGGCAACGTGTGGCCGTCACCGCAGGGGTCGACGCGCCTACGTCGGCCGAGCCGCTGGCGGCGGTGAGGCTCGAGGCGAAGCTGATCGGTCCCGACGGCGAGGCCCAACCGCTGGAGCTCAGTAGGGAAGGCGACCGGTATCAGGCATCGGTTTCGCCGACGGAGGACGGCTCGTACCGGTTGACGTTGTCGGTGAGGTCCGGGGATCGTCAGATCGGGCGGGCCGAGAACCAGTTCACCGTGGAATTGCCGGACCTGGAGATGCAGAACAAGTTGCCGGACTTCGACCTACTGCGTGACATGGCCTCGCAAACGGTGGCGGCCGGAGGCTCGTTCGTGTCGCTGGACGAGTTGGGTCCGCTTCTGGGGCGCATCGGGTCGACCGATCATCGACGGCGCCAGGAAGAGCACGTCTCGCGGGTCTTTATCCAGGAGCAGCGTTGGCTGCTCTGGACGGTCTTCTGCGGCTTGGTGGTGGGGGAGTGGGCCGTCCGCAAGCGGCGGAACCTGGTGTAAGCGTATGGGGCCAATGTGTATATTCTTTGAGCGGCCGTCGCAGGGCCCCTGATCTTGAGGCGAGAGGTTGGCCCAATAATGCCCCAGACGGCTTGAACTAAACGGACCGGGCAGTAAAATGGAGTGGGAGGAGCGCAGAAGAGCGCCTTGCAGGCACTTCGCATGTCCATCCAGGCCTGCAAGACCCTGTGTGCCATTGTGGCATGCTACCATGTCCCATAGAGAATGTGAGCATCTCGTGTAAGGAGCAGGATGATGGGGAAGACGAAGGCACTGTCATGGTTGTGGGCGTGCGTCCTGGTGGTGGCTCTGCCGGCGACCGTTCATGCGGACTGGTGGGACAGCTTCGATGATGGGACGGTCGTGGAACCGGGGCCGTGGGACCCGTGTGATCCGCCTTGGACGTTCGAGCTGATCGCCGGCGACCAGTATCTGACCGGTGTCGATGAGGGTCGCCTTCGGATCACGGGGTACTCGGCGGTGCTGCCGTTCTTGTTCGCGGGTGCCTATGTGTCGGACGGTTTGGCGGATCCCAACACGGCGTATTTCACCCACGAGCAACCGCACTACCTGCTAGCCAACGTTCGGACGCACGACGACAACTTCGATCCGAACCTGGGCATGCTGGGCGTGTGGCTGCACGGCGATTTTGAGGTGGGTTGGACGGCCTACGACGTCGAGTGGCAGGCCAACAGCGGCTGGATGTCGATCACGACGTACAGCGGCTTCACGTGGATCACGATGGACGCGATCCAGCGGTACCACGACGGGTATCCGCAGAGCATGATCGATCCGAGCAGTCCGTTCGATCCCAACGGGTACGACCCCAACGACCCCAACTACACGTCCTACAACGACTACAAGAAGAAGACCATCTGGCCGAAGGATCCGATGCTGCCACACTGGATGCTGATCCAGTTCGACCCGTACGGCAAGAACCACGACGCCAACTTCCCGGACGATCCGAACGACCCGAACTGCCACTGGATTCGCGGGGCGGCCTGGATGGGGGACCGGGATGACTGGACGGGCGTGTGGACGATGCAGGCCAACTGCGTCGGAGCGCTTCTGGGCGAGAACGTCTCTGACCCACTCGCCGGTGACTTCCCCTTCGATCCGAACGTCCATATGGACTACTACGTCCATACGGAAGGCTACAATGCCGTGGCGGCGTTCAGCGGCGGCGAGGCCGGATCGCCGGGCAGCTACCATTGCGACGCCTCGTACGATGACTTCGAATCTGTTACCGAGTACTTCGCTAAGAACCTGTCGCTGAAGATCGGCAACAGCAGCAAGGGCGTCGTGAGCATCGCCCCGGACAACCCCGACCAGGGCGACCCGAACACCCCCGACGAGCGCGACTACGTCTTCGCGTACGACGCCGACGTCGTCCTGACCGCCACGCCCACCGAGGGCAGCTTCAAGGAGTGGCAGGTGTTCGATCCGAACTACCCGGGAGACACGAACTACGCCGTGATCGACACGAACCAGGTGCTGGTCTTGACGATGGATCAGGATCACGAGGTCAAGGCGGTCTTCAAGTGCGGCAGCAGCCTGCCTCCGTTCGTGGCCATGACGCTGCTGGCCCTGGGGCTTGGCGTGGTGATTCGCCGTATGGTCTAGCGCGGATCATCGCGTCGTCAGGATGTGAACCACGCGGCGGTCGTTCTTTGCAGGACGGCCGCCGCGTTCGTGCGCGCAGGGGGCGCAAGGGTTGCGGCGTTGCCTTCAATCAGCCGAGGCCGAGCTGTCTCGCGATCACGCCAAAGAGGACATCGTTGGTGCCGCTGAACAGGACGCTGCCCGTGGCATCTCTCAGGAAGTGCTCCACGCCCGTCTGTCTCAGGTAGCCCGAGCCGCCGAAGGTCCGGATGAGGTCGAGGCTCGAGGCCACGAAGGCCTCGCTCGCGGCGATCTTGGCCATGGACGAGGCCATCGGGGCCCGTCCGGCGTCGAGCTCCTGAGCCGCGCGATAGACGAGCAGGCGTGCCGACTCGAGGCGGAGCGCCATTTCGGCGAGTCGCTTGGCGACGGCCTGCTGGGCCGCGATCGGCTTGCCGAAGGCCTGCCGCTGCTGGGCGTAGTCGACGCCCTGGTCGAGCTGCCACTGCATCGCGCCGAGGATCGGGGCAAAGATCATCGCCCGCTCGCGCTCGATGGCGTCTCGAAAGAGGGCGGCTCCGGCTCCGGCCCGGCCCAGCGTCGCGTCGGCGGGGACGCGGCAGTCGGTGAAGGTGGTCTCACCCAAGGTGCAGGTCCGGGTGCCCAGCGTCGGGAGGCGTTTCGTGCTGACGCCGGGCGTATCGGGCGGGATGATCAGGAACACCAGACGCCGGCGCTGCGGGTCGTCCATGCGGCCGTAGACCAGGTGCAGGTCGGCGACCGGTCCGTTGGTGATATAGCTCTTGGTGCCGTTGATGACCCAGCCCTGGTCGGTCTGCCCGGCCGTGGTCTGCATGGCGCTGACGTCGCTGCCGGTCTCCCATTCGGTCACGTTGTGGGCGCCGATCCACCGACCGTCGATGAGCGGCGGCAGGTAGGTCTGTTTCTGCTCGCTGGAGCCGTGGCGGATGAGCGGGTCGACCACGCCCCAGAGGTGGGCCCCGACGGCCAGGGCCAGCCCGATGTCGGGGCAGCCGTAGCCGATGCCCTCGAGGACCAGGAGCAGGTCCATGAGGCTTCGGCCCTGTCCGCCCACCTCGGCGGGTGCGATCAGGCCGAACACGCCGTAGTCGGCGAGCTTCCGCCAGAGGCCTCGGTCGAACGATTCGGCGTCGTCGCGCTGCTGAAAGCCGGGCCAGAGCTCGCGCCGGGCGAAGTCGGCGGCCTGGTCTCGCGTGCCTCGTTGTTGGTCGGTCCAGGTGAAGTCCATGATTGCTCACGCCACGGGCAGGTCGTCGGCCGGCCCGCCCGTCGCGATCGGCGCGTGGATGACGGTGGGGCGGTCGGCGCGGATGCCCTCTTCGACGGCCTGTCGGAGTTGCTCGGGCGTCTCGACGCACGCGCCGCGACAGCCGAGGCTCTCGGCCAGTTGATCGTAACGGATCGGCCCGAGCGTGCAGCCGCAGAGGTGGTCGGCGCCGTAACGCTTGCGTTGGCCGCTGACCACGATGCCCCAGGCCTGATCGTCGGCGACGACCATCACGAAGGGCAGGTTCTGCCGCGCGGCGCACTCGAGGTCGGCGACGTTGAACGTGCTGGCCCCGTCGCCGGAGAGCAGGATGACCGGTCGGTCCGGCGCGGCCAGCCGAGCCCCGATCGCCCCGCCCATGCCCCAGCCGACGACGGCGCTGGCGCCGCAGGTCAGCCATTCGGGTGGGTAGCGGTCGCCGAGCACCATGTGGGCCCACTGGCCGATGTTGCCGCCGTCGACGAGGAAGATGGCGTCGTCCTGGGCGAAAGGTCGCAGCGCTTCGACGACGTGCCGGCCCGTCATGCTCGGCGAGGCCGGGGGCGGGTCGTCGAGCCAGGGCTTGCGGAAGGCCCGTTCGCGCTGACGGGCCTCGTCGAGCCAGGCGGTGTGGGCGGCGGCGCCGGTGCGTTGATAGGCCTCGGTCAGGTGCTCGAGCACCAGGCGCGGGTTGCCGACGATGGCTACGTCTGCGGGGCGTCCCTGGTTGGTCTCGGCGGCGTCGGCGTCGATCCGAACCACCTTGCAGTCCTCGCACGCGGTAGGAGGTCGTGCGTACCCCGTGCGGTAGTCGATGCGTGCGCCGACGTAGAGCAGCACGTCGGCGTCGCCGAGCAGGTCGGGCCCGCCACTGGCGGCGCCGACGACGCCCATGAACTGCGGCCAGGCACCGTCGATCACGCCACGGTCCCAGATCGGCACGACCAGGGGGCTATCGGTGGTCTCGGCCAGGACGCGGACCGCCTCGTCGGCGCGGGCGTAGAACGCGCCCGTACCGATGACGGCGAGGGGGCGCTTCGCATCGGCCAGCAGGTTGGCGGCCTCTTTGACCGCCGCCGGATCGCCCGGTCCGCCGGAGGGCGGCTCGATGATGCCGCATGTTCCCGTCGTGCAGGCGATCTGTCTGGGCGAGGCCTGCACCTCGGCCTCGAGCACGTCCATGGGGATCGTCAGATGCACGGGACCGGGGCGGCCGCTGACGGCGGCCGTCATCGCCTGCTCGAGCGAGGACTCGAGCTGCTCGGCCCGCGATACCCATCGAGCGAACTTGCAGATCGATCGCACCAAGGCCAGGTGGTCGAACTCCTGGAAGTTGCCGAGGCCGCGGGTGGCCTGGTCGGAGGCGCCGGCGATGAGCAGTATGGGTGCGCCGTCGAAGTGGGCGTTCACCACGCCGATCAGGGCGTTGGTCAGACCGACGGCGCTGCTGACCGCGCAGACGCTCAGGCCGCCGGTGAGCCGGGCGTAGCCGTCGGCGATGTAGCTGGCCGTCTGCTCGTTGCGGGTGTCGACGATGCGCAGGCCGTGCCGGCGGGACGCGGCCAGAAGCGGGTCGAGCCCGTTGCCGGACAGGACCGAGACGAACCCGATCCCTTTGCCTTGAAGCCATTGCACCAGTAGGTCCGCGCCCGTCATGGGCTACCTTCCCTCTTCATCAGCGAAACCGGCCGCGGAACTGCTCGGCCGGGTACTTGTCGGCGTTCTTGGTCATCTTGCGTTCGATCGCCTCGGCCAGGTCGACCTCGAGCACGTTGGCCAGCGAGAGCACGAAGGCCATGACGTCGGCCATCTCGTCGCGAATGTCGGTCAGCTCGTCGTCGGAGGGCGTGTCGGACACCTCGTCGGTGCGGAGCCACTGGAAGTGCTCCATGAGCTCGGCGGCCTCGATGGCGATCGACATGGACAGGTTTTTCGGGTCGTGGAACTGCTGCCAGTCGCGCTCGGCCACGAAGTCGGCGACGAGGCGTTTCAGCTCGGCGACGGTTGTCGATGGGTCGTTCACGCGGTGCCTCCGTGCCGTGGTGGTCTCGGGCGGAACGGGTGCGATGATACCCCGTCACCGCCGGGCGTGCCAGGCTTGACACGTCCTTGCCGGAAGCATAGCTTCGCGCCGGTTGCTTCTCGTACACCCACCATGAGGCCAAGGGGGTTGCGTGTGGATGCCTCGACGTAGGCCGCGCGGCGGCGTGTGGCCACCCGGGGGCGCTAGCGGAGACTTCTGCGATGGCCAAGTTGACGCGATTCGGCGTGTCGATGGAGTTGGAGCTGTTGGAGGCGTTTGACGCGGTCATCGCGCGCAAGGGCTACGCCAACCGGTCGGAGGCCATTCGGGATCTCATACGAGACGCCCTCGTTCAGGAGGAATGGCAGAGCGGCAAGAGCAAGACGTGCGGGGCGCTGTGTCTCGTGTTCGACCACCATTCGCACGATCTGGCGCACAAGCTGACGCATGCCCAGCATGAGGCCCTCAGCGAGATCATCTCGACGCTGCACGTGCATCTGGATCATGACAACTGCATGGAGGTGATCATCCTCCGCGGTCAGGCCAAGGACCTCCAAGCGCTGGCCGACAAGATGATCAGCACCCGCGGCGTGAAGTACGGGCGGCTCATGATGGCCACCACGGGCACGGGGCTGCGGTAGCGCTACAGCCTACAGACCCAAGACCCCAAACCCTAAACCCTAGACCCTAGACGATCCGCGTGGCAGAAGGCCCTACCCAAGGCGGTTTGGTGTCCGCTGCGAATCAGGTCTGCAACAGCGACCGGCCGGTCATCTCCTCCGGCTGGTCGATGCCCATCATCTCCAGGGCGGTCGGGATGACGTCGGCCAGGCAGCCTTCCTCGCGAAGCGTCGCGTCCTTGTAGCGATCGTCGACGACGATCAGCGGGACGTCGCCGACCGTGTGAGCGGTGTGGGGGCCGTCCGAGTTGGCGTCGATCATCCGCTCGAAGTTGCCGTGGTCGGCCGTGACGATGCCCACGCCGCCGACCTCTTGCAGGGCGTCGATGAGCTTGCCGACGCATTCGTCGACGACGCCGGCGGCCTGGACCGCGGCCTCGAGCACGCCGGTGTGGCCGACCATGTCGGGGTTGGCGAAGTTGATCACCATCAGGTCGTACTCGCCGGACTTGACGGCAGGCACGGAGGCGTCCGTGACCTCATAGGCCGACATCTCGGGCTTGGCGTCGAAGGTCTTGATCTTGGGCGACTCGACCAGCTTCCAGTCCTCGTTGGGGAACGGGTCGGCCCGGCGGCAGTTGAAGAAGTACGTCACGTGGTTGTACTTCTGCGTCTCGGCGCAGCGAAACTGCCTTAGACCGATCTTGCTGGCGTACTCGCCGACGATGTTGACCATGTCGGGCGGGTCGGGAAAGGCGACCTTCACGGGCTGGTCGTCCTTGTAGTCGGTGATCGTGACGTAGAGCAGGTCGTCGATCTTCTTGCCGCGATCGAAGCCGAAGGTCTTCTCGTTGCCGGCCTTGTCCTTGGCCGTGAAGGGGAATGCGTCCATGACGAACGCCCGGGTGAGCTCGCGGGCGCGGTCGGCGCGGAAGTTGAAGAAGACGACCGAATCCCCGTCGCCGATCAGCCCGACCGGCTCGCCGTCGTCGCCCACGATCACCGTCGGCGTGATGAACTCGTCGCCCTTCATGTTGTCCGACGTGGGGTTGTCGTAGTAGTTCCGCACGGCCTCGGTGGCGCTGCCGGCCCGCTCGCCCTCGCCGAAGACGAGCATCGTGTAGGCCTGCTCGACGCGGTCGTAGATGTCGTCGCGGTCCATCGCGTAGAACCGCCCGCAGACCGAGGCGATCTTGCCCACGCCGATCTCGTCCATCTTGGCCTCGATCTCCTTGACGTAGCCCAGGCCGCTGTCGGGCGGCGAGTCGCGGCCGTCGCCGAAGGCGTGGACGCGGACGCGGTCGAGGCCCTGGCGTTTGGCCAGTTCGAGACACCCGTAGAGGTGCCCGAGCAGCGAGTGCACGCCGATGTCGCTGGCCAGGCCCATCAGGTGGAGCGCCGTCCCGTTGGCCTTGGCGTGCTCGCAGGCCTGGATGAGCACCTCGTTATCGAAGAAGGACCCGTCGCGGATGGCCTTGGTGATGCGGACCGACTGCTGGTAGACGATGCGGCCCGCGCCGAGGTTCTGGTGTCCGACCTCGCTGTTGCCCATAGTGCCGTCCGGCAGGCCGACGTGCTCGCCGTAGGTGTGCACCAGCGTCCACGGATAGGTCTCGCGGAGCTTATCGTCGACGGGCGTATCGGCCACCTTGGTGGCGTCGGCGTGGTCCCATGCGGGGTCGTCGTTCCAGCCCCAGCCGTCGCGGATGATCAGCAGGAAGGGCCGCTTGGTCGGTTGCTTGGCCATCGTGATTCCTCTCTGACGTTTCGATGCCGCGTCCGGGGCGGCATGACAAAGCCGTCCGGACCGGGTCGTGACAGAACAGGCATTGTAGGCGGGCGGGCCGTGGGATGCGAGGCCTGCCCGCGCAAGCGTGTCGCATCGCCCCGCAAGGAGTTGGCACAGTCACGCTACCACCGTGTGGGTGGCCCACCGCTTCAGCGGTGGGGGACACGAACTCGACCGGGAGCTGATGGATGTACCGAACGCCTGGCAAAACGTCTATGCCTTCGCCTCGACGATCACGTCGCCGGCTTCTGCGACGGTTGCGTGGCGGTCGGCGCGTCGGGGTCGGTGCCGACGCGGAGGATGTACTCGGCGATGACGCGGAGGTTCTCCCGGCCGACGTGCTTCATGGTCGGCATCTCGGCGAACTCCTTGCGTTTCTTGCCCGGGTTGATGGCCCAGGCGACGATGGCATCGGGGTCGCCCTGGTGGAGCTCGGCGATCTCCGTCACGGGCGGGGCCGAGCGGACCGTCTCGATCGCGTGGCAGGCCGAGCAGTTGGTCTTGAACAGACGCTCGTCGGCGGGCATGCTCGCCAGCGCGCTGGCGGCGTAGATGCGGGCATCGTCGGAAAGCTTGGCGAAGCGCTTCGTCTCGAGGTCCATTTCGACCTGCGGGCCGATCAGGGCCCGTTCGCGATACATGTGTCGGCCCGACACCATAAACGTTACCGTCAACGTCAGCAGAATCACGACCTGGAAGAACCGCCGACCGACGGATTCGTCTGGCGCATGCACCTCGGCTCGCAACACGACCAAGGCGGAGATCGCAAAAGTCAGGCCTGTCAGGATGACCACCACCATCGCCGCGCTAAGCCCCCGCCACGGCAGCGTCAGCAGCACGAGCGGCCCGGCGAAGAGCTGCATCATCGTCACGATGAAGGCGACACGGTAAAAGGTCCGCATCAGGGCCGGGCGCGACAGGCCCTCGAACCGCTCTTCGGCCGGATAGCCCGACCGCCCGAAGTACCACACCAACACCAGCCCCGTCACGGCGACGGACGCCAGTAGGAAGTGCAGGTAGCGCGGCAGGACGTTGGGCAGCAGGACGGCCGAGAGGAAGCCCTCGACGTCGGCCCACCGCTCCGGAAAGAGCATCAGGTTGACGTTGGCCAGGAAGATGAACGGAATCGTCAGCAGACACACCACGGCCGCCGAGCCCAGGCCGATGTGCATCCACTTGTTCCGTCGCATGGAGGGCCAATCCCACGAGTATTTGTGCAGGTAGAGCAGCAGGAACGCGACGATCGCCAGCGGGATGACGCCGGCCCAGGCGTGACCGGTCAGGGCGTTCGCCGAGTAGAAGAACAACGTGTAGACGACGTTGATGGCGAGCAGCGGCGCCACGCCCAGCACCACCGCGAGGCTCTTGTTGACGGTGATGGTCTGGGCGACCTCGCGGGCGAGCGTGTCGAGGTCCCGGTCGCGTCGCCGCACGCCGGCGATCTCGACGGCGACGGTGACCAGCGAGCCGCCCAGCATGAGGTTGACGAACAGAATGTGCAGCATGAACGAGAAGATCAACGTGCCGATCAGCAGGCCGCGCGGCGCGGGCAACTCGAGCGGCACGTCATGAATTAGCGGCGTGTTGGCAAGTAGCTCCGTCAAAGATCCTTCGTCCATGTTTGTGACGTGCCCGTCAGCGAGTACGGCTGGTCATCTGCTTCGGCCGGCATGAGTCCCACGCTCCCGAGCACCGCGGGGCGCCTCATTCCGCATTCGCCTTGGCTGCCATCCGTATGACCTGGCCCGGTTGGGCCTTCGGTGGCGCGGCCGGCACGGTCACGCCCGCCTCCTGGGCACCGGGCAGGTCCTCGCCGGTCTCGCGGACGTGCAATATATAGTCGGTCATGGCCGCGAGATCGTCGGTGCTGCCGGGAAAGGGCGGCATGTACGGGCGCGCCCCGTGCATGTTCTCGATGAAGGCCAACATCGCGTCGCGGTCCCAGGCCTCGTCCTTGCCGTAAAGCGTCTCAAACTTGGCCACGATGCCGTTGACGCCGTGGGTCGTATGGCACCGCGTGCACGCGATCAGGAAGACGTCGCGGCCGCACGCCAGCCTGGTGCTCGGCGTGATCGTTCGTGATGAGGCGTACGCCGCGTGGGTCAGCAGGCCGTCGCGCTGGTAGAGCGGCACGTCGTCGGCCCGAAGCCCGTTGGCATACATGTATTCGCCGATGACGTACGGCTTGCGGATGAACTCGCGGACGCGTTCGTACTGTCCGAGCAGCAAGAGCACGAGGACGAACGGCACGGCCAGGGCAGGCCTCGGCAGCCATGTCGGCTTGAGCAGGCCGATCAGCGAGATGAGGAAGATCAGTCCGACGGCGCCGCCAGTGACCCAGAGCAGCTCGCTGTACCAGCTCGCGTAGAGCTGGGTGCCCATCGCCACGGGCAGGTTGCCGAGCATCGATTCGGGGATGCGGACGCGGTACCAGACCGCCCCGGCCAGCAGCAGCGGCGTCCACGCGACGACCCAGACGGACACGAATCGGATCGCCCGGTCGCGGAACGCGTCGCGCGCCGTGAAGAACGGGATCAGGAACCACACGAGCAGGCCCGCGGCCACCATCGCCAGCGGCGTGCGGAACAAGAGCTGCGGCAGGTACAGCGGGTTGAGCACGCCGGACCAGAACGTCCGGTCGCTCTGCCAGTTGCCGGGGTCCATCATGAAACCGAGGATGGCGACGATGATGGCCATGGTCAGCCACGACGCGACGCACAGGATGATGCCGAGCCGGAGATGCCTCCGCTTCGTCGCGCCGGTCCATTGCTTCCACAGCAGGAAGTAGGCCAGGATCAGGCCGACCTCGGTCACGAAGATGATCCACTCGGTGAACCAGGCCCAGAAGAAGACGCGGATCAGGCTGGCGATCGCATTCGGATTGACCAGCGAGGCCGAGAACCAGATGCCCACGCCCGTCATCGCTCCCAGCGTCGTCGTGACGATGAAACAGACGAAGAGCACCTTGTAGGCCAGGTCGTCCCAGCGGGGCTCGCCGCTGCGCATGCCCCGCCATTCCATCGCGACCACGAGCGGCATGGCCCCGACGGCCAGGGCATGGTTGACCATGACGTGGAGCACGGCGATCGTGCCGATGAGAACGCGGTTGCCGAAGTCGTCCAGGTGAAACGCCGGAAAGTCCATCGTGAAGGGTCCCCTCGGCGCGGATCGCGCCGTTCGGCTGGCCTACCCGACACGCACTTTAGTGAGTCGATCCGGATGGGGCAAGGCTTGCTGTGGTCGTGGTCGCGAATCATCCCGAGGCACGCTAGCGTGGCGGGCCGGCGGCCCGGGTAGGCGCGGCTACGTCACGCGGAGTGCGTACCATCGCACGACGCTGATGCACTCTTCGTAGCACCAGAAGGCGCAAAAGACCGTATCTTCCTCGAGCGCGACCAGCGAGGGGGCGCCGAACCGCAGGACGTTGAAGTTATGGGCCATGTCGTCGGTGCTCTCGGTCAGACCGGCGGCGTCAGCGCCCCAGATCGGCGCGTGCTCGTCATGGATCCATCGGTCGCCCTCGATGCGCGACAGCGCCGCCCACAGCCCGGGACGATCCATCCGGCGATAGACGCAGAGCAGCCGGCCGTCGGCCAGGACGATCGGGGTGAGCGTCTGACCCCGCAGCCCGGTCGAGGCCGGCGCCGACCAGGTCGCGCCGCCGTCGTCGCTGAGGGCATGGTGGTTCGGTCGGTCCTGCTTGGCCACGTCGTCGTAGGTCCAGGCCACCGCGAGCAGACGACCATCGGGCAGCTCGACGATCTTGGACTCCCAGAAGAAGACGCGGCCGGCGGCCTCGTCCATGACGGTCCACCCTTCGGGCCAGGAGCCGCCGCGATCGTGCGAGACGAGCGCGACCATCTTGACGCCATGGGGCGACCGGCCTTGCCAGTCGGGCCAGGTGAGCGTGGGGATGATCCATCGCCCGTCGCGGAGGATCGTGATCGGGCTGCACAGCTCGAAGCAGGGGCCCTCCAACGGCGGCTGGATGGGGTGCGGGCCGCTCCAGGATCGCCCTCGATCGGTGCTCCGGAGCAGGGACAGCTCGGTCGGCACGAAGCCGAGCGTTTCGGGATTGCTCAGGCCCTGGTCGGGGTGGTCGGTGCGATCCATGCGGACCATGTAGCAGAGCAGCTCGTCGTCGGGCGCGGCCGTCAGGCGCGAGGCATCCGAGACGACTCGATCAGGCACATCGCCGCAAAGGCGTCCCTCGGCCTGCCAGGTCGCGCCGCCGTCGGTAGAGCGGTAGAGATGCGTGCGCATGTCGGCGGCCTCGAAGGCCTCGGCCTGGGCGACCGTGGCCAGCATCTCGCCGTCGGTGAGGCGCACGACGCTCGGGAAGTAGGCGTGAACGCTTCGCACGTGGGGCTTCGGGTTCTTGGCGATCAGGCCCGTGCTGAGGATGTCGATCGGCATGGCGGCTCCTGGAACTGTCGGGCAAGGCCGATCCGCGACAGAGGACAGCTATGGGAAGTCTCGGCCTGGCGACACGTCGATGGACATATCTACACCAGGGCAATCAGAGTCTGTTATCTTCACGCGAATTGAGCGGGTTGTCCCCGGTCCGACCGCTGTTCCGAGAAGAACGATGTTGACCCGCCTGAGTCCAGGCGCGCTCTGACTGTCCGCCTGTGTATTCATCTGTGGACGTATAGCAGAGCACCGGTATCCGACCACACTTGTTTCTATGGGTTCCGATCAGGAGGGCGAGACGCTTATCAGAG
>CAZUQM010000058.1:0-2453 GCA_964622545.1 uncultured Planctomycetales bacterium
AATACCTAACATATACCGACCTTATCAACCGGAGTCAAGCAGAGACTCGGTTCAGCTTATTCCGAGGCCATAGCTTAGGTTGGTCATACGATCCGCGGATCGCGGTGGACCTCATCGTAGCAGCGGACCTCGACGACGGCGGCCGGGGCCGGCCCGTTCATCGCGAGCACCTCGAGGGTGATGGCATTCGTCTCGACGGCCGGGTCGAGCAGTATCGAGTTTCGCGTCTGGTGGTTGTCGTCGCGTTCGGCGATGACGCGGCCGGCTTGGTCGAGCACGCGGTAGTGTCTGACACAAAACGGCACGGTGCGATCGGGGTGCGGGAAGTAGACGGTCTCCATGGGGTGGTCGGGGTCGGTATCGAAGGTCAGCTCGATGCGGCCGATGCGTTGAGGTTCGGGCCAGGTGAGCGTGATTGCCGGGCGTGGATCCTTCGGATCGGCCACCCACGCGTTGGGCCAGCAGGTGGGACGGGCTCGCCCGTTCGCGACGCGGTCCGGTTGGAAGACGGCGATGGGCGGGTCGATGGTCATGGCCAGGTTGTGCCCGCCGGGCGCGCGGATCGGCGCCCAGAACTCGAGCGGCTCCACGCCGATGGCGCGGTCGGGCTGCTGCGACTTGTGATGGCGTACCGAGAGGACGCCCGTGAGGCGTTGCTTGCTACAGCGGACGGCGACGTGCTCGTTGGCCATGAGGCAGGCGAAGACGTATCGCGGGTGGTCGACCGAGGCGTCGAACTCCAACGGGATCGTCTGGTCGGCGCCTTGGTCAAGGTCGAGTTCGAGCGTGTCGAGCACGACGTCGGGCGTGTAGTCGTCCGGGCGCTTGCCGGTGCGAAGCTCGCAGTGCCATCGTGTGGGCTCCTCGACGTCGACGGTGGCCGTGAAGTTCGGCACGGGGCCGGTGTTCACCGGCAGCATCTGGGCCCACGATTCGGCGAGCGGCACAAGGGGGCCGTCGGGCGGGAGCTGTACGAGCTTCAGCTCGCTGGTGGCGGTGGTCATGGCGGAGGGGGCGAGGTCGTCGGGGTCCTTGAGTCGCCACCGGGGGATGAACTGGCCGCGTCGCATCAGCTCGGTCTGGAGTTCGCGGATGCGTGATTCGTCGACCAGGTCGGCCGGGAGGAGCCCATCTCTTCGGCAGAGCGCGGCGGCGACACCGACGGCCTGGGCGGCGTCGCCGCAGGTGGCCATCACGCGGGTCGATCCGTGGGCGACGTGGGTGGCGCTGATGATGCGGCCGGCGAGGAAGAGGTTACGGACGTTGCGGCTGAAGAGGCACCGGTAGGGGATCTGATAGACGCCGCGGGCGTGCCATTGGTCGCAGCCGGGCCTGGGGCTGTAGACGCCGTCGGCGGGATGGAGGTCGATGGACCAGCCGCCGAAGGAGACGGCGTCGTCGTGGGTGTGCTGTTCGACGATGTCCTGCTGACGGAGGATGGTCGGTCCTTCGAAGCGGCGGCTCTCGCGCTTGCCGGGGAGCAGGCCCACCCATTCGAGCGTGAGGTTGTCGGCCTCGGGGAACTTGCCGGAGTTTTTGATGTAGTCCCACACGCCGTAGACGATCTTCCAGAGCTCCCACTTGATCTGTTCGGTGTCGTGGACGGTATCGAGCCGGCCGCCGTACTCGATCCACCAGAGCCATGGCCCGGCGGTGCCGGCGTTGAACTCGTGGTATTTCGGGATGGCGGTGATGTCCTTGAGGGCGAAGCCGGGCGGGACGTAGGCGACCGGATGGCCGGCGTTCTTGGTGTAGAAGTAGATCGAGTGGCCGAGCAAGGCGCCGTAGTCGGCATCGGGCGCGAACGCCTCGTCGAACTCCTCGCGGGATTCGGCGCCCATGCGGAAGGCGGCTCCGGCGAGGAAGCCGACGATGCCGTCACCGGAGGCATCGCAGAAGAGCGGCGCGGTGACCTGGTAGCGTGTCGCGTTCTGGCTGTTGAAGCCGTGGACGGCCCGGATCGTGTCGGGGTCGGTCTTGGCGACCTCGTGGACGGCGGTGTTGAGCAGCAGCGTGATGTTGGGTTCGTCGGTGACCTTTTCGAGCAGGAGCGCGTCGAACAGGACGGTGTTGCCCTCGGGGTTGCGATAGAGGTTCTCGACGAAGATTTCGTCGAGGACGCCGCCCTCGCGGGCCCAGCGGTTGTTGTTCTGCATGTGGGCGGTGGCGCCGAGGACCCAGAGCCGGACCTCGCTGGAGGCGTTGCCGCCGAGGACGGGCCGGTCTTGGATGAGGACGACCCTGACGCCGGCCCGTGCGGCCGTGATCGCACAGCAGATACCGGCGATGCCGCCGCCGACGATGCAGAGGTCGGTCTCGAGGTGTTCGGTTTGGAGGTTGCGGTGGTCGGCGGGGGGTTCGATGTTGAGGGAATGGGTCACGGGTTTTGTCCTGCAAGCGTGGTGGTGCGCCGGCGCGAAGGCAGCGCGTGCGCGTTTCATGGCGATCGCCCG
>CAZUQM010000058.1:2553-35380 GCA_964622545.1 uncultured Planctomycetales bacterium
AGCGGCGTGGCCATGCCACCCAGCCGCGAACAGCGGCGTGTCCATGCCACCCAGCGGCGAACAGCGGCGTGGCCATGCCACCCAGCCGCGAACAGCGGCGTGTCCATGCCACCCAGCCGGTGGGCCACCCGGCGATGGCACCGTCATGGCAGGGGCTGGTGTTGACAGCAACGCTTCCTGCGAAACTGCCAACAGCAACGCTCCCTGACGGTCGCGTCTCCGAGACGGCGTCTTGGCTTCGTCTGCGGTACTGTCGCGGTGGGCAAAGCGGCGCCGGTCCAAAGGCACTGCTCACAGAGCAGTGGCACAGGGTAGCACTTGCCGGTTCTGGTTGCAGCACTTGAAAGCGGCAGCATTGACGGGCTGAGGTTGCGTGCCGGTCGCGGCGTTGATTTCGCCTCGTCCTCTCACGGTCAACTGGCTGCTACTTGCCGGCGGCGTTGGCGATCTCGTCGGCGGTGAGGGCGCGGGCGTAGAGGGCGACGTCGTCGATGCGGCCAAGGTAGTGCTCGTTGCCGGAGTAATGCGGGTTCGCACCGAGGGCGAAGTCGACCGCACGGCTCGCGACGCGGTAGGGGGCCCACGTGGAGCCGACCTCTTTGCCGTCGAGGTAGAACCGCAGCCGCTCTCCCTTCTTGACCGCGGCCACGTGGACCCATTCGCCGAGCTTGACCGGGGCGGTCTTGGTGCCCCACGTGCCGCCGGCTTCGAGTCGCGCGTTGACGCCGCTCTTGTCGAGCGTGATCCGCAGCGGGTCGTCCATGCCGCGGCACCAGGCGCTGAAGACCTGGCTGATGCGGTCGTCGGGCACGTCCAGCGGACAGATCCAGGCCGTCACGCTGTAGTCGGTGTCGGGGAAGTACGGCACACGGTAGCGGAGCATGCCGTCGCCGTCGAACTCGACGGCGCCGCCTGCCTTGCCGTGCCGGTCGGTTGCGGGCTTGACCTTGCGGCTCTCGGCCAGGTAGCCCCATTCGGGTTTGCCGTCGCCGTCGAGCGGCGCGCTCGTGACGAGTCCGTCGGCGCGGAAGTCGATCAGGGCGGGATGATCCTCGAAGTCGTTCTTGAGCGAGGCGTCGACGGTGAAGGTCCACGGGCCGGTCTGTGAGGCCAGCTCGCCGTGGGCGTTTCGCGAGATGACCTGCCAGCGGTAGGTCTTACCGGGTTCGAGCCCTTCGCGGACGAGGGCCCAGGGCCTCTCGAGGTTGTCTTGCTTGGTGACGACGTCGGCGAGCTTGCGGTCGCGTGCGAGGATGAACGTGTAGGTGCGGGTGTCGTCGCGACGCGAGCCGGTCCATTCGAACTTGTTCGGACCGGTTGGGATCTTGGCACCGTTGCGGGGCACGCGCAGATGGAACGGCGGCGGGGGTGCGTTGGTCGCGGGCAGCCACGATCGCACGTCGGTACCGTAGGCGCCGGCTGAGGCGAAGTCGACGAGGTTGACTTCACGGCCGTCGGTGCCCTTGAAGCGCAGGAGGACGAGCGGTTTGAACAGGCCCGTCGGTTCGTGCCGGGAATAGTCGAGCTGCTTCAGGTCGAACGTCGGGATCGCGTCGGCGTCGAAGCTGTTGTGGTGCTGGTCGAAGGCGAGCAGCAGTGGACCGCGGTAGAGCGAGACCTTGCCCGAGCACGAGCCGTCGCCGACCCAGGCGTGGATGCTCATGTCGAAGCTCAGCTCGACGGTGTCGCCCGCGTTCCAGGTCCGCTTGAGGGCCAGATACGAGCCGGGCTCGACGGCGTCGTGCTCCCGGCCGTTGACCTTGACGGCGTTCTGCTTCGACCACTCGGGGATGCGGAGCCGCAGTTCGAACTCGGCGGGCTTGGCGGGGTCGACGTGCAGGGCGATGCGGCCGTCGACGGGGTAGGCGGTCTCTTGTCGGAGCTTAACGGCCGTGCCGTCGCAGAGCGTGACGTTGGCGGTCATCGGCCCGTAGTAATTGACGAACAGGCGGCCGGGGTCGCGCATGATGCCCCACTCGCTGATCAGGCCGACGCCGCGGGGGGCGTTGACCGAGCAGCAGTTGAGCTCGGGCGTGCCGGCTCGGGCCTGGAAGACGATGGTGTGGGCCGAGGCCTCGCGTTTGCCGTCCATGGGCGTGTTGTAGGTCCACCACCTACCGGACGGATGCTGCGAGCCGAGGATGCTGTTCCAGGTGGATCGTTCGAGGGCGTCGGCGGCGACCGGGTCGGCCGTGAGCCGCAGCATGTCGACGGTGAGCGTGGCCCAGGCGGTGGTGCAGCAGGTCTCGATCGCGCCCGGTTCGTAGGGCGATCCGATGGCTCGCTCGCCGGTGGTGAACCCGCCGGTGTTGTGGATGTCGAAGCGGTTGATGCTGCGCCACAGGTTGACCAGGGCGGTGCGGAAGGTCTCGTCGCCTGTGATAAGGAACATTTCGTGCAGCCCCTCGATGCAGTGCAGGCTCTCCCAGCGGGGTTTGGGCGTGAGGTAGAAGTCGACGCCGGCGAGGCCTTGGCGGTAGTAGTCACCGGCCTTGGGGTGCTCGAAGTCCTTGAGGAAGACCTTCATCATCTCGAGGTACTTGGCCCCGCCGGTATGGCGGTAGACGCGGCCCAGGGCGTGGATGGCCGAGAGGTTCATCTCCGACGAGCCGGCATCGATGGGCCGGCGGTCGGTATCGAGGTAGGTCTTGCAGATGAGGTCGGCGGCGCGGACGGCGCAATCACGCGCGGCCTCATCGTCGGTGTCCTCGTACCACATCAGCAGGCCCAGCATGCCGTGGTAATGGCCCCAGAGGTCCCAGTGGCCGAGGAGGCGCTCGTTCTTGCGGAAGGGTCCGAGGTATCCGTCGTCGGCCTGGGTGGCGACGAGGCGGGCGACGAACCATCGCAGGTGCTTGTCGAGGCGCGGGTCGTCGGTCATCCGTCGTGCCTGAACGGCGGAGATGAGGTACTTGCCGGCGAACTCGCCCGCCCAGGGCACGAGTTTGGGCACGGGCTTGCGATCGCGCAGGCGGAACATCTCGAGCATGCCGGGGTTGGCGATGGGTGCGGTCAGCAGCCAATGCTCGACGTTGTTGGCGATGCGTTGGCCGACGGGGCCTTGGAACCGGACCGTGGCGTGGGGGATCGAGTCGGATCGGAGGGTTCCCTTGACGAGGTCGGCGCGAGGCCCGGCCGCGAGCAGAAGCGTGGCCGGTAGGAAGATGATGACGGTTGGTATGAGGGCCTTCATGAGCGGACTCCTTCTCTCGGCCGACGTTTCTGGCGACGGCTTCGGGTCGGTCGGAGGCTCGAGACATGCGGTGGGGTCACAGACGGTGAGGACCGTCACCTGCGTCGGGTTATAGCTTCAGGCGGGGTGTCTGTCATCCCCGCGGGCAGGCGTGGGGCGTCGCGGGTCGAGGCAAAGAGGGACTCGGGGCTTGAACGAAGCGCATGTGGCTGCTAGATTTAGCACGAACGCAGGGACGCGGCGCTCTGACAGTTGGCTGACGCCCGCCAGGAGCGAGGCCCGGATGCTATGCGAAACGGATTTCTTTTTGGCGGACCCGGCTGTTCGGCCGGGTCGTTTTGCGCGTGGACGATGAACTCCAGATTCCCTTTTCGGATGAGAGACTCGCTGGCGGTCGTCGTGGTGTTGGCCGGCGCGGTCTGGCCGGCGATCGCCCTGGCCCAGGCGGGCAACGCCCTGTCAGAGATTGAGGCCCTGCGCGGCGAGGACTACCTCAAGACGGCTCAGATCCGCGTCCTGCGGGAATGGCTCGAGGCCCAGGCCCGGGTGCTGCTCAGCGAGGACACCGATCTGGAGACGAAGCGCGCGATGCGGTTGATGTTCCAGGACGCCGTGACCAAGAACCCGCCGGCCACGAACAACTTCAAGAACAACTTCGCCGAGTCGGCCCTGTTCGTCTTTGCCAAGCACCTCAAGGACGGCGAGGATACGGGCGCGATGACGATGGCGATGATCTTGCACGATCTGCGTTTCTTCCTGCCGAAGATGAGCCTGGGCGAGGAGGCGTTTCTGGGCGGGTTGTCGCACCCGGCGCCGGCGGTGAAGTACTGGATCGCCCGGACGATCCGGTTGCAGCATCAGGCCATCGCCGAGTTGGCGTCGGTCCGGGGCAAGGTGATCGAGGCCCTCCGGCAGGCGGGCATAGCCGAGACGAACGGTCAGGCGTTGCGGGAGATTTACCGGGCGCTGGATTTCGGGGGCACGCTGGGTGATGTGGAGTTTGCCGGTCAGGCGTTGCGGGCCCTGGTGGCTATCTTCGAGGTGCGCGGCGAGCGGTACGCGCTGACGAAGGTGGCCCCGTCGACGGGCGACCTGGCGGCCATCCAGGCGGTGGCGCGACTGGGGGACCTGATCAACACGCAGCGCGACGACCGTGCCCGCTACGTGACCGCCCTATCGCGGATGCTGTGCGGCGGCGTCAATCAGTACGCGTTGCTGCTGGAGGACCGAGAGGCGGCCGATCGGAACAACCGGATGCTCATCCGGACGATCCTGCTGTTGACCCAGGGCATCGAGGCGGAGCTGGCCCGTCTGGTCGAGGCCGCGGGTGGCGACGCTCGCAACCTGCCGAGCGTGTTCAACCGCATGCGGAATGGTGAGCGGGATCTGATGCTCATCGAGCGGAACAAGTGGTGCGGCTGGCCCGGTTCCGATCCTGGGGTTTTGAACAAGGCGCCCTTCAACGTGCCGCTCGGCGGGGGTATCGAGGAGTTGAAGAAGAAGCCGACCACCACCACACAGGCCGCCCCAGAAGCATCATGACCTTGGTCGTCGGTCCCCCCCGGAGCTTCCGCGCCGGCAACCGGCGTGGCTTGGCCTACTCGACGTGTTCTTCGGCGCGTTCGTAGCGACGCGCGATTTGTGGGATCGCCAGGAAGAGGCGTTCCTCGGCCGGGGTCATCGTGACCTTGCGGCGGGCCATCACCTTTCTGGCCACGTCGATGCCGCGGCCGGCGTCGTAGAGGTCGCGGCCGTCATCGGTGTACCAACTGAACGAACTGACGAACTTTGGCGGGGTATGGCTGACGAAGACGTTGCAGCCGAACCCGACGACCGCGCCGGTGGGGAAGCTCAGGTTGATGCCCGCCTTGCTGTGATCGCCCATGGTGAGGCCGACGAAGATCTCGCCCGTGGGGGTCTCGACGCCGTTGACGGGCGCGCAGATCTCGCCGTAGGTGTTCTTGAGGTCGGAGTTGATGCAGTCGGCGGCGATGTTGATCCACTCGCCGAGGTAGGCGTGGCCGAGGAAGCCGTCGTGCTGCTTGTTGCTATGGGCGTGGATGACGGACTCCTCGATCTCGCCGCCGACCTTGCAGACCGGTCCGAGCGTGGTGCCCTCCCGGATGGTCGCACCGGGCTGCACGATCGTTCCATCGCCGATCGAGCAGGGCCCGACGATGGTGCAGTGCGGGGCGACGGTGACGTTCCGCCCGATGACGATCGGGCCCTCCTCGGCATCCAACACCGTGCAGGGCTTAATCTTGCTTCCGGGGCCGATGTGGATGTTCGACTCCTCCAAGAGATGCACGCCGGGGTAGACGGTGCCTTCGACGGCCGGTTTGCGGTCGTCCTGCCACTGGCGGACGAGCTCGGCGCTGTTGGCGTGCACGAGGTGCCAGGGGTATCCGATCAGGCCGTAGCGCGGCAGGTCGACGTTGCGCTGTCGGTGGGGCGAGGCGTGACGGTCGAGGCAGGCGCTGAGACGGTCGGGGTCGAGCCACACGTCGGGCGTGAGCTCGGCGGTCAGCTCGGCGTCGGCGAGGAGGAAGACCACGTCGCGTCCGTGCATGCCGACGGCGGGCTCGTCGGGCCAAAGGACGGACGAGGCGGCCAGGAGGCGGCCGTTGACGAAGAGCGTCTCGCCTTCGGTGGGTTTGTTGACGGGCAAGGCCCATCGTTCGGCGGTGACCTCGGCGATGTCGTCTCTGACGAAGAGCCGGACGTCGACCTGTCCGAGGGCCCGGTCGAGGGCCTGGCGGATCTTGTGGATGAGCTGGTCATGTCCGCAGCGGAGTTCGAACGCGGCCCGCCAGTAGACCAGGGGCATGAGGTTGGCGTGTGCATGGTCCTCGAAGACGACCACCTGTCTCATGGGGCACCTCGTGGGCGGGGCTCGGCATCGACGTGATCAGGACGGATCAGCGCAGCGCTCGGGACGGCTCGCATTGCGCGCAAAAAACGGGGCCCGCGACCGGACCCCATGTTCGAAGAATGAGAAGGGCGTCCACCGCAATGCCGGTGAAAGGGAATTTGACTGAACCCCTAGTCAAAGTGGGTTGCCACAAAGCGGCCCAGTCCACTCAACGTACAAGCGCCGAGCCCGACTGCTGACCAAGACGTCGGCATCCCGTAGGGTTCGTTTATCGGTTCTGTCAAATGTACCCTCTCTGTCGAACATGGCAGACGGCCCTTCTACCGTACCGGTATATCACATTATCCGGCCGCTGGCCAAGGTAGAAATCGGCACGGAAGCCGGGCGGCTTGACACGCATTTCGCGTGCCAGAAAGGGGTCGATCAACCGTGCTGGCGGAGGGTTTCGGGAGGCGGCGTCGTACGCTGCTGGCGGCCAAGTGCGACGGATCGGGACGGTCGTGTCCGGTCCGATCGCTTGCCGCTTACGCCGACGGTTGGGGGCCGCCCTGGTCGGGGTGTGGTCGGGGGATTGCATGCCCCCGGTGGCGGACCTACACTCGCCCGACCTGATGAAACCCATGGAACCGTACGTAGGGGTGCAAGCGATGCCTTCAGATACGAACCTCTCGCGGAGGGACGTCCTTCGCCAGGCGGGCGCCGGGGCCGCGGCAACCGGAGCGCTGAGCGCAACCGCCCGCGCCGAGCAAGCCAAGGGCAAGCGGACCGATAAGAACAACGACATCACGGTCGGGCTGATCGGCTGTGGGGGGATGGGCTGTTACAACATGGGGGACTTCCTCCGCGACAAGCGTGTTCAGGTGCTGGCGGTGTGCGACGTCGACGCCAAGCGTATGGACGAGGCCGCCGGCAACGTGGTCGAGAAACGACCCAAGGCCAAGCCCGATAAGCTCAAGGACTACCGGGCCCTGCTCGACCGCAAGGACATCGACGTTGTGATCTGCGGGACGCCCGACCACTGGCACGGTCTGGTGACGGTGCACGCCTGTCAGGCGGGCAAAGACGTGTACGTCGAGAAGCCGCTGTCGCACAACGTCCGCGAGGGGCGCGCGATGGTGGAGGCGGCCCGGCGGTACGGCCGGGTCGTGCAGGTCGGCACGCAGCAGCGGAGCGGCAAGCACTTTCAAGAGGCCGTGGAGATCGTCCGCAGCGGCAAGCTCGGCAAGATCACGTCGTGTCGGACGTGGAACTACGGCAACAGCGCGCCCGACGGGTTCGGCTACAAGGAGGACGGTCCTCCGCCGCCGCACGTCGATTACGACATGTGGCTCGGGCCGGCGCCGAAGCGGCCGTTCAACCCGAACCGTTTTCACTACCAGTTCCGCTACTTCTATGACTACGCGGGCGGCATGCTGACGGACTGGGGCGTGCACCTGATGGACATCGTGCTGTGGGCGATGGAGCGCAAGGCCCCGCGATCGGTGGCGGCGATCGGCGGGAAGCTCGGTCTGAAGGACAACCGCGACACGCCCGACACGATCGACGTCGTGTACGACTTCGTGGACTTCATCCTGACGTACTCCTACCGGCACTGCAACGCGGAGCGCGTCAACGGTCGCGGCTACGGCATCAGCTTTCACGGCACGAACGGCACGCTGGTGGTGGATCGCCGCGGCTACGAGGTCAAGCCCGAGACGACCAAGAAGGCGGGCGTCGACGTGCCTCGGATGCTTCCGCAGAAGGGCGGCAAGAGCGATCAGCACTGGCCTCACGTGCAGGACTTCCTGAAGTGTCTGGAGACGCGGGCCAAGCCCATCGCCGACGTGGAGGAGATCCACTATTCGACGACGCTGCCGAACCTGGGCAACATCGCGTACCGCGTTGGGCGGAAGATCGTGTGGGACGCCGAGAACGAGCAGATCATCGGCGATCCGGAGGCCAGCCGGTTGCTGGGTCGCGTGATGCGGAAGCCGTATACGCTGTAGTCGGCGCGATGCGGCAGAGGAGAACCACGCCATGCGAGTGACCAACCCGTTCATCACGATCATCTTGCTGACAGGCGCTTCGTCGTCGCTGGTCGCTGCGCCGAGCAAGGCTGAGATCGACAAGCTGATCCGACAGCTCCGCTCGCCGGCGACGCAGACGCAGGCCTCGCTCGCGCTGGTCGACATCGGCTTGCCCGCCGTCGAGCCGCTGATCGAGGGCGTGTGCACGACGGGGCTCAAGGGCTGGTCGCGGGATACGCTGCTGCGCCTCGTGCTACGGGCTCGGGACGAGGGCGGGCCTCGGCTGGACCGGGCCCAGATCGCGGCCGCTCTGGTCGAGGTGCTGACCAAGGACGAACGACAGCCGGCGCGTGAGGCGGCGGTACACATGCTGGGTCTGATCGGTCGGGACGAGGCGGTGCCTGCGTTGGCCGGCGCGCTGAAGGACGAGGCGCTGTGCACGGGCGCCATCGCGGCGCTCCAGCAGGTTCCGACGCGGTCGGCGGCGACGGCGCTGATCGGCCTGGCGAGGTCCGCGCCTCCGGCACGGCGTTGCGACGTCATCCATTCGCTGGGGCGGCGCGGGTGTCCCGCCTCGGTGGGGTACCTGACGTCGGCGGTGCGCGACAAGCACGCGTTCGTCCAGATCGCCGCACTGAGGGCGTTGGGCCAGGCCGGCGCGTATCAGACGCTGCCGGTGGTGCAGGAGATCGCGCGTCACGGTGCGGAGGCGGTCCGGCCTTCGGCGCTGACGGCGTCGCTCGAGCTGGCCGAGGCCGCCGCCGACGCGGGCAAGAAGGCCCAGTCGCTCGGGGCGTACCAGATGGTGATGAAACGCGCGAGAGACCCGCTGCATCAGATCGCCGCGATCGCGGGGTACGCTCGCGTGGCCGGCAAGGCCGGCGCGACGCGACTGACGGACGCTCTCCTCCACTACGGCGAGAAACTCGACAAGCAGATCGTCCTCGAGTTGGTGTCGATGCCCGGCAAGGACGTTACCCGGGTGATCGCCGAAGCATGCGACCGGGCTCGAGGTAAGAAGAAGGGCATGCTGTTGGCGGTCCTGGGCCATCGGCGGGACAAGACCGGTTATCCCGTGCTGATCGCGGCCAGCAAGTCGGACGATGAGGCGATCCGCAAGGCGTCGATGCTCGCCATGGCCGTGACGGGCGAGCCGTCGCTGGAGGGCATTGTGGCCAAGGCGGTCAAGAGCGGCACGCCGGGGGTGCGGGCCGTGGCGGCGGAGGCGTACACGATCATCGCCGAGCGGCTGCTGCGAGAGGACGGCGGCAAGCACCGGGACGAGGTGCTGGAGACCTATCACGCCATCCTCGGCAAGAAGCGGACGGAGTCTGGCACGCTAGAGGACGTGCTCAAGGGACTGGCTAAGATCGCCAGCCCGAAGTCGGCGCCGATCGTTGAGGGCTACCTGACACGACGGGATCAAGGGGTGCGCGAGGCCGCGGCCCGCGCCTATCTCGCGATCGCCAACAAGCTGGATTCGGAGAAGGACAAGCGGCTCGGCTCGGCGATGTACGGCAAGCTGATCGATCTGGGGATCGTCCCATCCGAGGCGATGCCGAAGGTGCTCGACCGGATGTGCGAGATGGGCGCGGCGTCGGGTCTTGCCGAGCGACTGGGCATGATCACGCAGTGGCACGTCATCGGGCCTTGGCCGAACAACAACTACGACGCGTACGACAAGGTGCTGCCGCCGGAGAAGAAGGTCGAGCTCGATAAGCCCATCACCGACGGCAAGGTCAAGCGGACGTGGAAGCCGGTCGTGACGAAGGACCCGCAGGGCCGCGTGGATCTCCGGGCCCAGTTCAAGGACAACCAGAACAAGGTCGCCTACGCCACCACCGAGGTCGTCAGCGACAAGGACCGTCGGGTGGTCTTTCGAACGGGCAGCGACGACGGCATGAAGGTGTGGGTCAACGGCAAGCCGGCGTTCGGCAAGAACGGTCCGCGGGCCCTGGCCGTCGACGCCGACCAGTTCCCGGTCAAGCTGAGCAAGGGGACGAACCGGCTGCTGGTCAAGGTGCTCAACGGCAGCGGGGCGTGGGAATTCTGCGTGCGGGCGACGACGGAGGCGGGCCGGCCGGTGGAGCTCGAGGTGCGGCCCGTCAAGCCGAAGTAGGCCCGCGGTGAAGGCGACTTGATTCCCCCCGCCGAGCCGACACAATGCAGACATGGACAGCCGCCTGACCCGTCGACGTGTTGCCCTGTCCCACCACTGGCTGACCGGCATGCGCGGTGGCGAGAAGACGCTTCTGCACATGGCCCGGCTGGTCGGCGACGCCCCCGTCTACACGCTCGTGGCCAATCCTGATCGGTTGGATGAGGAGCTCCGCCGCCGGCCGATTCATACCTCGTTGCTGGCCAGGCTGCCATGGCTGGGGAAGCGCTATCGCAGGGCGCTGCTGCTGATGCCCCTGGCCGCGGGTCGGATGGATCTGAGGGACTATGACGTGGTGGTCTGCTCGGACGCGGCCGTGGCCAAGGGGATGCGGTCGCGGCCCGACGCGTTGAAGATCTGCTATTGCCATTCGCCGATGCGGTACGTGTGGGACATGTATCCACAGTATCGCCGTGAGGCGGGTTTGCTGGGCGGGCTCGTGCTGGGCGCGTCGGTGAACCGGCTACGTCGCTGGGACCGCGCGGCGGCCGGTACGGTTTCGGCGTTCGTGGCCAACTCGTTCAACGTTCGCAACCGCATTCGTCGGAACTACGGTCGTGCGTCGGTGGTGATCTATCCGCCGGCGGACCTGGGCGAGCCGCCGTCGGGGGAGGCCGCCGAGCCGGAGGACTTCTACCTGGTGGTGAGCGAGCTGGTGGGCTACAAGCGGGTCGACCTGGCGGTGGAGGTCTGCTCGCGGACCGGCCGTCGGCTGATCGTGATCGGAGACGGTCCGCAGCTGCGAAAGCTCCACGACCTGGCCGGGCCGAGCGTCGAGTTGATGGGCTATCAGAGCGACGAGGTTGTCCGGGATCACATGCGGCGGTGCCGCGCGCTGCTGTTCTGCGGCGAGGAGGACTTCGGGCTGACCCCGGTGGAGGCCCAGTCGTACGGTCGGCCGGTGATCGCGTTCGGGCGCGGCGGGGCGTGCGAGACGGTGCTCAACGAGCGGACCGGGCTCTGGTTCAACCAGCCGACGCTCGAATCGTTGATGCGGGCCCTGGATCGGTTCGAGCGACACCCTGAGCGGCTCTGGCCGCCGGAGCAGATCGCCGAGCACGCCCGGCAGTTCAGCGCCGAACGGTTCCGCCGACGGTTCGAGCAGTTCCTATCGTGGTGCCTGGACGAGTACGAGGCGGGCGGCGCCGAGCGGGTGCGGCGTGAGATGGAGTCGCTGCCGGCCGACGCGTTTTTGAGCGAGTAAGCGGAGACGGCGAGGGCGGGCTTGGCCTTGGGTTCACATGCCGGGTCGTTTCAACTCTAACATTTTTCCTGAAAGGGCTTTACGTATCTAGTATCCTTGCTTGGCCGTCGCTTATGGCGCCTGGGGGATGGCCAGGACACCTGGGCGATGCAGCTTCTGGCCGATCTTTGTGGCAATAGGCCGGCACGTCCATGGTTCCGCGGTTGTGTAGCATTGTGCGTGGTTCGTGCGTTCCTTCGTGGATCGGCGAACAGCCGGAGTTGCCGTCAGAGCGTGGGGGCATGGTATCATGATGGCAATCGCGGTGAGCCCAGCCGAGGTTTGGAGGTGGTTCGATGTCTGATCGACGCGATCGTCGGACATGGATCGGTCTTCGGTCGGACGAGATGGGCTCCCGTCGGCGTGGGGCCTTCACGCTGATTGAGCTGTTGGTCGTGGTGGCGATCATCGCGCTGCTGATCTCCATCCTGCTCCCGGCGTTGGGAAAGGCGAAGGAGAACGGCCGGCGAGCGGTGTGCCTGAGCAACCTGCATCATCTCGGTCAGGCTTTTCAGCAGTACTTGCATGACAACAATGAGGTTCTGCCGCCGGCGGCCATCATGCCCTCGGTGGAGAGCGTCGATCCGAACGACGATTTCCATCATCCGTCGATCACCGAGTACCTGAAGGACTACGCGAAGAACCCTGAACTGTTCCGGTGTCCGTCGGATATGCCGGGCAAGACGGAGCGTGACGCGGCGGATCCCAACAAGGAAGGCCGGAGCTTCTGGCAGACCGAGGGCACGAGCTACCAGTACACCGACATGCCGTCGGGCGCGATGGACGGCGCGGCGTTGATGGGCGACCAGGGCCCGGGGTTCGTCCACGTCGGCGACACGACGGTGAAGATCAGGCCCGAATCTCGCATGCACCCGTTCCACCACGACGGGATGTCGACCTCGGATATGTACCTGCTTGCCGAGTACGAGCCCTATCACGGCAAGCGGGGCACCAAGCTGATCCGCAATGTGCTCTTCGCCGACCTCCACGTCGAGGAGTATCTGCACGAGGATCCGAACGAGCTGCACGAGCCGAACAGGCCGTAGGCCTCCCAGCCCATCCGACGGTTTGATTCTCCTTGGGGCTCGGTGGCGTACATCTCGTAAGGAACGCCGAGATGCTATTACCGACAATCGACTGGAAGAAGGGGTGGGTCGACCGTCGCTTTCGGGTCGCCCTGATCGGCCTGGGCGTTGTGTTCGTCCTGGGCGGTCTGGGAGTGGGCGGCTACTACCTCTTGCCCGCGCCGACGCCGCAGCCGCCACCTCCGCCGACGGCCACCACACAGGAGGCCCGGGAGTATCTGGCCAGCGACGACTTCGAGAGGCTCCCCGTCCAGGAGCGTGTTGCCTGGCTCGACGAGCGTCGCAAGAGCATGGAGACCATGTCTCCGGAACAGCGTCGCGAGGTGTGGGAGAGCATGGATGAGATGACTCGCCGTCGCGTGGGCGAGACGATGCGCGAGGCGATGCGGGAGCGGATGATCAAGGACGTGGAGACGTACCATTCGTTGCCCCCGGAGGAACGCGAGAAGTTCCTCGACCAGAAGATCGACGAGCGGGAGTCGCGTGGATGGGGGCGGCGCGGCATGGGACCGCCCCGAGGGCCTAGAGGCGATCGTCGGGGAGGGCCACCGCCGTCCCGAGCCGGCCGCGATCGTGGCGGTGATCGAGGGCCCCGAGCGAGCGGCTCGCGTGAGCGGTCAGGTGGCCGCCGGCCCGGGGAGAATCGCTTCCATAGCCGTCGCAGCGGCGGCGGGCCCGGCAGCCGCAGATTCCATATCCCCGCCGACAAGCGGGCCGAGTTCATGGCCTATCGCAAGGCGATGATGGCGCGTCGCATCGAGCGAGGGATGGGGTCGCCTGGTCGACGCTAGTGGGGCGGGGGTGGCTCCGAGCCGGCCCTAGTCGGCCGGTCCACGGTTCTGGTGGGTATCCCAGCCTCCGAAGCGTCCGAACCCATGTTCGGCCGGGTGGTGAACTGCACTCTGGTTCCTACCATCCGCAGCGAGATCATCGACGGGTCGTGCGCCGCCCAGAACTGATCCCAAGCCGCGCTGCATGCCAGGGTCGCTGGTGGTATCGTGTCGCCAGTTGCACCCATGAGGCGCCACCATGCCGCTGCAGGCCGATCTCTATCTCGACCGAGTTGACATTGACGGTTATGTGCCCGGGGCGACGTGCGACGTCTGTCATGTTCGCTCGCGCGAGGAGTTCGTCGAGCGACTCCGAGCGGGTCGGATCTGCGAGGGGATGTGTCCACACTGGCCGGCCGAGCGCGTGGCCGCGTTCCGCCTGGCCCTTGAGGCCGGCGAGATGCTGCCGACGGTGCCGTCGATCGACGTGCCGCGACCGGCTGACGTCGGCGCGGTGGGGCTGAACGAGCCGGGGCGGGACGCGCCTCTTCTGGTGACGAGCAACTCGCAGCTCACGCACGAGGTCTTGTTGGCCGTGTTGGGGACGGTGACGAGGCCGGTGTGGCTGCTGAGCGTGGAAACGGGCGGGAACACGGTGGACATGTCGATGGTGTATCGCACGCTGACGGCCGATGCGGTGGCGAGGGCTTGGGCGGACGCAGGCGAGCCGGCCGGGCCTCTGCCGCGTGGCTGGACGGGGACGGTCGTGCTGCCGGGCTTGGCCGAGCCGATCGGCGGACCGCTTGCCGAGCGGCTGGGTCGTCGGGTCGAGGTGGGACCGATCTGCGCCGCGGAGCTGCCGTTGTACTTGCTGACGTCGTAGGTTGGTCTGAATCCGGAGGGTCCGGCTTGGGTGCGAAGCCGCTGAACAGCACAGCTTCGTTACGGTCGCTGCTCCGTAGGGCCAAGTTCGTTGACTACCCCCTACCGGCTGACGTGATCGTGTACAGCCACCACCGCTTTTTGGCCTGGGCTTTGCCGCGGGCCTGGCGGTCGAAGTAGAGGGTCATCTCACTACCGTCGTCGGTGCGGACGGTGTACCAGTGCTTGCGGAGGTAGCGCTCGTTGCTGCCGGATCGGCACGGCCCGGATTCCTTCCAGACCTTCAGGACCTCGGTGACGGCGAACGGACGGTCGCGCCAGAGGAACCTCGCGGGCAGACCCGGCTCGCCGCGGGCCATGCCGGCCGCGCTGCCGGTGGCCTCGACGGGCGTGATCGGCTCGCTGATGAAGTCGGTTGGTCTTGGTCGGTCGGAAGGCACAGGGGGTCTCCGTTGGGTGCACGGCCTCGTGCGTTTCTTACGGCGAGCGTTCGGGCGGACCTTGGTCATCATCGCTTGCTGCTCGCGTGGTATCAAGCCGCCAGAGGATGGCCCCCGCTAGGACGTAGGCGAGTGCCATCATGATGCCGACGCATATCATCAGCATGGATAGTCGATGCATGACAGGGTTCGCTTGGGCGTCGGACGGCAGGGCGGCTCCGGCCAGGGCTATGATGAGCAAGGTCAGTCCGAGGAACCGCCAGGTGGTTGTGGTTCGCGCGGCGCGCAGCCACCAGGGCATGCGGCGACCGCCGGGGGCGTACGCCAGCACGGCTGGTTCATCTCTAGTAGTCCAACACAATTGAATTTGTCGGTTCCACAACTTCGGGGTCGTCTTCAGAGACGCGACTGTGAAGGAGCGTTGTCGTTCAGGCGCTCCAACAACACAGCTCCCTGACGGTCGCTGCTCTGAGTGGCGTATCGCTTACCTGATCGGAACCCACAAAAACAAGTGTGGTCGGGTACTAGGGTCTTCGGGTGTTTTATGCTTCGGGGGCATTTGTCCGAGTTCCGAGGTGCGTCGACGCATTTGATGGGCGAGAGGTTACCGTGATCTGAAGACTCTGTCGTCCCTGCGGGGGACGGGGTATACGAGCAAAGCTCTCTCACGGTCGCGTCTCCGATGCGGCGGTCTGGTTCGCGGGATCGTTCGCGGGCGAATTCGTGTCCCCCCATTAAAGCGATGGGCCACCCAGCCGCCAGTGGCGTTCGAGTAATTGTCTCCCATCGTTCTCGTCGGAGGTAGCTCCTACTCCTCTATGCTCAACTCGAACGCCTGCTCGGCGTGGCGAGGCGGGAGGTCTTTGGTGAACGTGTCCTTGCCGGTTCGAGGTTCGAACGTGGCCGTGACGCGGAGGCGGACCTGGTGCTTGCCCGCGCTGCCGGTCGGCGGCGTTCCGGTGATGGCTCCCGACGTTGCGTCGATCTTCAACCAGGCCGGTGCCTTGGTGAGCGCGTAGCTCAGCCGCTCTTTTTCCCAGAAGGCCTGGCCAGGTTTCTCGTACCGGTGCTGCAGGTCACCCAGGTCGCGGATGGACTGGGGTTCGTAGCGGTAGGCCTGTCCGATGCGGACGCCCGTCGGCGGTTGGGTCCAGATGTGGGGATGCGGCATTTCGGCGTAGTCGCTGCATCCGCTGTGGGTACCCTTGGCGTCGACGGCCACCACGCGGTAGTAACAGCGGTTGAGGTTGGCCGGGCTCGTCACGCCCTGGGGCGTGCGGGTCGCGGCCCGCCATCCGCCGACGATCATCGACGTACCGGTCGTCCTTCCGAGGTCGTTGGCGGGCACTTTGCCGAGCTTGGGCACCTCGTAGGGCTCCTTGCTGACGCTGAAGCCCTTGATGTCGCTGGCGTAGACCTCGTAGCGGACCGGTCGCTGGCCCTTCGGGTTGGGCTTCCACGAGAGCGTGAAGGCGCCGTCGGCTTCGGTCAACTTGAGATCGACAGGGACGCGCGGGCCGACCCACGTGAACGTTTGCACGTTGCTCCAGTCACCCCAGATGCCCTTGTCGTTTTGCGTGCGGACGCGCCAGTAGTAGGTCGTATCGGGTGCGTAGATGCCCCAGAACGGCACGGCGAACTCGCAGCCCTTGTCGTAGACGACGTCGAGGCTCGGTCGATAGGGCCAGCGGAGCGCGGGATCGCGTGCGACTTGCAGGTGGTAAGCCTTGGCCCCGGGGACGGGCCGCCATGCGTACGTCAGGATCTCGTCGCGGACGGCCTTGCCGGCCGGCGGGTATGTCGGCTTCGGCGCGGGCAACGTCTTGGTGGCGGTCGTCTCGCGCCAGCGGTACGTGACGCGGACGCGCTTGCCGGGCTTATCCGTGTCGTCGGTGTAGACCACCTTGTTCTTGCCCAGGCGAAGCCGTGGCAGGAAGATCGGCGAGACCATGATGTCGCCGCGGATGGCGAGGTTGGTGAGGGCGGCCGAGCCGTCTTGGCCGGCGGCGTCCAGGCGGAAGCGCACGAAGAACTCGTAGTCGGGCCGGCCGTGAATGACATTGATGGCCTTGTCGACCTCGACGTCGGCCTGCTTGACGCCCGGCCCGGTGGCCTGCCAGACGGTGATGGGCTCGGTCTTGTGGGTCTTGCCGTCGACCGTGACGTTGTCCTTGGCCCAGACCTCGATGGCGGCCTTGTCGTCGGCGCTGCGGAGCTTGAAGGTTGCGTTGACGCGTCCACCGCAGAGGACCCAGGCGCTGCTCATGCGATAGACGAGCTCGCCGCTTGGGTCCCGCGCCACCGCTGCCGGCTTGCCGTCGACGGGCTTGGCGGCGACGCGCTTGATGCTCTCGGCCCCGAACGTGGGTGCACCGAGGTCCGGCTCGTAGATCTTGCGGCTGTTGCCGACCCACCGCCGGCCGCGGGTGGGCAGGCGCATCGACCACTTACCGATGTTGTCCCAGCGGTACTCGATGCGTTCGTCGGGTCGGAGGCACACCCGGATCTTGTAACCGCTGACCAATCGCCGATGCCGACTATCGTCGCGGCCGAAGAGCGACGCGCCCGAGCGCCCCGTTTGCCAGCCGCGAAAGATCGGTCCGTAGTGGGCCTCGCGGTGGGCGAGGTCGTGATCGCGCGCGACTGCGTCGCCTCCGACGGGCAGCTCGTTCTCGCGATCGAGGTAGAACACGTTCTCGTCGATGTCCATGAACTGCCATCGGCCCTGATTGCGGACCTCGCACATCATGTGGCCGTGCAGGCCTCGGACGAAAGGCCTGGGCGGGTTGAGGCCGAGTGCGTTGGCCATGCTCGCCCCGATCGAGCCGCTGTCGTCGCAGAGCCCACCGCCGTACATCGCGATCATCTTGACCGGGTCGTGCAGCTCGTCCCCGTAGGGGCCCTCGAAGAGCGGGTCGTCGTGATGGCGGTTGGATCGGGCGAACTGCCAGACGAGGTAGACCTTTTCCTGGTTGGTCTTGGCCGAGCCGACGGCCTCTTGAAGGAGGCCCTCCAGGGTGTACCAGTCGCCGCGGTCGTTGACGATCAGCTTGACGTTCTCGACGGGCACCCGTCCGGTGTTGGCGATGGTGAGCGATTCGTTGGGCTGCCAGCCGATGTGCCAGGTGGCGTACTCGCGGGTCATGGCGTGGTCCATGTCGACGGTGCCGCCCATGCTGATGGTGTAGGCATGTCGTGCCGAAGTGACGTCGACCTGGTGGTGCTTCTTGAGGTGCGGGAGCTCGTGGTCCTGGTAGGGCAGGGGGGTGCCGACCTGGCCGGCGCGGCCCGCGGCGAGCGGCAGAAGCACGATCAGGGTGACACGGACCAAGGCGCTGGGTTGGTGTCGCATGCGAGGTGATCTCCCTTTGGGCGATGGTCGTCCGCCGGATGCGGCGGTGTGCGGCTCTGGGATCCATTTTCCTGACAACCTGAGCTGCCGCAAGCCTTGTGACGTCTAACTTGACGGTCTCCTGCTGCATGACCATAATGCCGAGCCCCCGGTTTGTGTGTGGTTTGGCGCGGACGCCCACGCACCCAGCGGGACGCAGGAGGCGTCCCGGGGCCGATGTCGAGCCCGTCGACGACGGCCCGGCGGGCGGCACGGTTCGCCCGACTTCAATCATGGTCGCGCCACGGACAACGGAGGCAGGGATCTCCCCTATGCGTATGACAGCTTCTCTTTCGGTTCTGATCGGCGTGATTCTCGTGGGCGACCTGTCCCTGGCCGGGCAGGTGGCGATGACGCCCTCGCCGGAGACCGAGGCGCAGTTCAGGCAACTCGAGCAGGCGGCCGCCGAGCAGAGTCGGCGATTGGAGGCGCTTCAGGACAAGGCCGCCGACCTGGAAGCCCGTCGCGTTCCGGTCGGTCGGGACGCGGAGATTCGTCGGGTGGTGGCGGACGTGCTCAGCGACGCGGAGTTCCGGGAGGGGCTGTTCCCGGCGGCCTTGAACGCGGGCTTCGATAGCAAGCGGGGGTTCTTCATCGATTCGGCCGACAAGGCCTTCTCGCTGAACATCAAGGGCTACCTTCAGGTGCGGTTCTGGGGCAACAACCGGCAGACGGACAACCCCAATCGCCAGGGCCGGCAGCGGCGCGACGACGCCGTGGGCTTCGAGATCGAGCGGTTGTTCCTGGCGTTCTACGGCCACATCCACTCGCCGAAGCTAAAGTATCGCATCGTGGTCGACGGCGGGTACACCTCGGCCGGTCGGACCGGGACCGAGGACGGTCAGTGGCGGACGTACTTCGCGCACCTGGACTACGAGTACCTCACAGACCACTACATCACGGCCGGTCTGTTCTGGTTGCCGTTCGGCGTGCAGAGCAAGACGTCGGCGTCGAAGCTTCAGTTCGTCGACCGGTCGATGGCGGCCTGGGCTCACTACGTCGATCGATCCGTGGGCGTGATGGCTCACGGTAATCTGTTCGATCGTCGGATGACGTACTTTGCGGCGATCACCAACGGCGCGTACCACGCGGACGACTCGGTCAGTCGCGACGAGCTGGACACGAATTTCGCCTACACCGCCCGGCTGTGCTACTACGCCTTGGGCCGGGGCAACAGCCTGGCCGAGTCGCGGGGCGGCTATCCGCAGGGCGACTTGGCCTTTTCGAAGGATCCGTCCCTTCGGTTCGGGGCGAGCATTCTGTTCAACGACAACAACGGTGACGCCGGCACGGGCGGCTTCCCGGGGCATTTCGCCTCGATCCCGGATCGTATCCGCAATGGGCGAGGTCTGGGCGGGTCTCAGACCGTGGACGACCTGGGGACGCAGTACTTGCTCAGCGAGTTGGACGTAGGGTTTAAGTACCGGGGCCTGAGCGTCAACGTCGAGTATTTCCTGCGGACGGTGGACGGGGAGAGCTCCTTGAGCCAGTGGGAGCTGCGGACCGGCCGGAGCGATCCGATTCACCAGCAGCTCGGTCACATCCAGGTCGGGTACTTCGTGATTCCGAAGAAGGTGGAGATGGTCGGTCGTCTTGGCGGGGTGTGGGACAACGGCAACGACAACACCTGGGAGTACGGCGTAGGCGTTAACTATTATCCATTCAGCACTTACAACTGCCGCCTGGCGGCGGACTTCATTCACATCAGCGAGGTCGTGGCTGGGGCGGCCAGTGGTCCGAACTACGGTCTCAACGACGAGATCAACATGATCCGGCTTCAGGTGCAGGTTGGATTCTAATTCTTGGGCCCTATCGAACTTGCGACGGGCTCTTTTCAGAGCGAAAGACCGGACAGAATTCCGACTTCGCGCTTGACGTCGGCTCGCTTAGCCGTTATCAGACAGGTGCCAGGAGCATCAGGCGCGGTGGTTCTGGCGTCGTATCTGCCAACTTGCACGATCATCAGGAGACCATGTGGGAGCCGCGACCCGCGGGCTTTGCTCCATCGCTGGGGCCGGCCAGGGACGGCATGTGTTGAGACGGGTTGAACGCAAGGGACCTTGACCTATGTGGACGAAGACAGCACTAGCGGTAGCAACTGCGATGATGAGCTGCCAGGTTGCCCTGGCCGGGGAGCAGGTGGCCGTGAGCGACGGGGCCGACAGGGCCGAAGCACTGGCCCGGCTCGAGCGGCTGGAGCAGATGGCCAGCGAGCAGAATCAGCGGCTCGAGAAGTTGCAGGCCGATGCCGAGAAGCTCGCCTATCCGTCGGCGGCTCAGGCCCGCGAGCAGGAGGTCCGCAAGATCGTCTCGGAGCTTTTGAGCGACGGTGAGTTTCGCGACTCGCTCTTTCCGTCGGCGTTGTCGGCAGGCTACGATCCGAGGCGTGGCTTCTACGTCGACTCGGCGGACAAGGCCTTCAGCTTGAACATCAAGGGTTACATGCAGGTCAGGTACAACCTCGGGGCCCGGCAGACCGACAACCCGAACCGGCAGGGTTTCCAGCGGCGGGACGACATCAACGCCTTTGAGATCGAGCGTTTGTTTCTGGCCTTCTACGGTCACATCCATGATCCGAAGGTGAAGTATCGCATCGTGGTTGATGGCGGGTACACCAAGGGCGTTGAGGACGGACAGTGGAAGACCTATTACGCCACGGTCGACTACGAGTACGTCAAGGACCAGTACTTCTTGGCAGGTCTCATGCGTCTGCCGTTCGGCGGTCAGGCCATGACGGCCGGTGCGGTGCTTCAGATGATGGACCGGTCGATGGCGCAGTACGCGTTCGCACCGGATCGGTCGATCGGCATCATGGCCCACGGTAATTTGTTCGATCACCGGTTGACGTACTTCGCGGCGATCGCCAACGGCGTGCTGAATGCCGAGGAGAGCATCGACACGCTGGACACGAACTTTGCGTACTTCGCCCGGACGGCCTACTACCTGATGGGCAAGGGCAACAGTCTCCGCGAGAGCCGCATCGGCTATGTCGAGTCGGACCTGGCGTACCACAAGGATCCCGAGTGGCGGATCGCGGGTAGCTTCCTGTTCAACGACAACAACGGCGACGCGGGCACGGGCGGGCCTCCGGGCCTGTTCGCCTCGATCCCCGATCGGATCGCTCGCGGCCGCGGTATTGGTGGCACGGCTCTGCTTACGAGCCGTGGCACGCAGGTGTACACGTTTTCGCTGGATTCCGGCTTCAAATACCGTGGCTTCAGCGTCAATGCCGAGTACTACCTCCGGACGGTGGATGGCGAGACCCAGTTCAGCCAGTGGGAGCTGGTCACGGGTCGCAGCGACTCGGTGCATCAGCAGGGCGGTCATCTTCAGGTCGGCTACTTCATCGTGCCGAAGAAGTTCGAGGTGGCGGCCCGGATCGGCGGGGTGTGGGACAACGGCAACGACAACGCCTGGGAGTACGGCGTTGGGTGTAACTACTTCCCGTTCAGCTCGTACAACCTCCGCCTCGGTGCCGACCTGATTCGGATCTCGGAGGTGGTGGGCGGCGTTTCGAGCAGCCCGAACTACAGTCCGAACGACGAGATCACGATGCTGCGTGTCGTCCTTCAGGCCGGTTTCTAGGAAACGAAGCAGCATCTCCTTTCATGACCATGGGGCAATCTACCGGCACCCGGGCTTGCGGAACCGCTCGGGTGCCGTTTCCTTTTCCTGGTGGGGGGGGTGTGAAAGGGTGAGAGAAGTAAGTCCGTCCTAGCTTCCGAGAAGCCCGGATGTTAGAATCGGCGAAGCGTTTTGGTTTCTTGCTTGGAAGACCTCAAAGGATGACCTGATGGCCGAGACCCCCGCAGACACCAAGGAAGGCAGCTCCAGCCCCAGGCGTTTGAACGCTGCCGACAGGAAGAAGCAGCTTCTTGGCGTCGCCAAGAGGTTGTTCGCTCAGAACGGCTACAAAATGACGACCACGGCCAACATCGCCAAGGCCGCCAACGTCACCGAGCCCATCCTGTATCGGCATTTCCGAAGCAAGAAGAACCTGTTCTTGGAAGTGATCAACGAGATCCGGCGGGAGACGCTCGACCAGTGGCGTGAGATGACGCGGGAGCTGACGGATCCGCTCGAGAAGCTGCAGATGGTGGCCAAGTCGTTTCAGACGGCTCGCCAGACGCACCAGCTCGAGTATCGGGTGGCGCATCGGGCGTTGGCCGAGATCAACGATCGCGAGATCGCCCAGATGCTCCGGCAGTTCTACTGTGATGAGGCGGAGTTCTTCGCCGAGATCATCAAGGAAGGGCAAGAGGCCGGGCAGTTCAAGCCCGACGTGGATCCCCGCATCGCGGCCTGGTCGTTCATTCGCCAGGCGTTGGCGTACTCGTTGACGCAACCCTTGGGCATTCCCCTCTACGAGGAGCCGGACCACTACCATCGGATGGTTGAGGTGACCTTCAGTGTCATTTTACCCAACGGCGACTGAGCCCGTCTGAGCTTCGCTGGTCGGCTGCTCGCATTGCTTCAACGGCTTCCGCTGCCGGCTTTCAAATCCTTTGAAAAGGATTGGAGCCCGCCTTACGGCATGCCCTACAATCGGGGGCTAGCTTGACTCACTGGCGACGATCAGGGCGACGGTGCTCGCATGGCATTGGTGCAACTGGAACTCTACGGATCGGTGGCGGAGGATCTGACCAAGGTCTGGCGGATCCTCGAGACCGAGATGGCCAGCGACGAACCCAGCGTGGTCCGGTTGCTGGACACGCTGACGTACAAGCGCGGCAAGATGCTCCGACCGGCTCTGGTGCTGCTCGGGGGCAAGGCCTTCGATCGCGTCACCGAGACGCACTACTCGCTCGCGGCCGTCGTGGAGATGGTGCATCTGGCGTCTCTCATCCACGACGACGTCATCGACGAGGCCGACTCGCGGCGGAACAGGCCTTCGGTCAATCAGACGCTGGGCAACGAGGGGGCGGTCCTGCTGGGCGACTTTGTGATGGCCGCGGCGTTTGAGACGTGCAGCGGGCTTCGGTCGCACGAGGCGAACCGGATCCTGAGCGCCACGTGCAGGACGATCTGCGTCGGCGAGTTGATGCAGGTGGCCCAGCGTCGAAACCTGGAGCTCGGCGAGGCGGCCTATCTGGACATCATTTCCAAGAAGACGGCGTCGCTCCTGCGGACGTGTGGTCAGTTCGGGGCGGTCTTCGGCGAGGCCGACGCCTCGGCCGTCATGAGCCTATCCCGCTACGGGCATGATCTGGGCATGGCCTTTCAAATCGCCGACGACGTGCTGGATTTCGTCGGCAGCGAGGAGGAGATGGGCAAGACGCTGGGTCGCGACCTGGACAAGGGTGAGCTGACGCTGCCGCTGATCCGGTTTCTCGAGACGCGGAACGGATCGGCGCGGGCCGCGCTTGAGGGTGCGATCGAGGACCCGCGGCCGGAGCGCCTCGGTCGCATACGCGAGTTGATCCACGAGAGCGACAGCCTCGAGTACTGCCGTCGCTTGGCGAGCCGCTACGCCCACCAAGCCGTCGACCACCTGGCGGACCTGCCCGACTCAGAAGCCCGCAACAGCTTGATCGCCGTAGCGGATTTCGTCCTGTCGCGGCGCCACTAACGTTGTGACACGCCCTCGGCTTATGAGCCTTATCACGAAACCGATTGAGAGGCTGTGCCCGCGGCGACGCCTCCCGCGGCTGAGGACCAGACGGTGTTTCGGCGATACGCCTCGTTAGGATTCGTCCTTGGCGGACGGGGCCTCTTGTGCGGTCGCGGGTTGGTCCTCCTGTTCGGCCTCTTCGTCTTCTTCGGGTGGGGGAGCCGGGTGACGGAGCGGCGCGACCTGCATGACGATCGCCAGGGCCAGCAGCGGCAGCGAGAACCCCACGCGAATCAGCCAGAGCGCTGCCGGCTGGGGCAGGACGTAGACCGTCTTGACCGGCATGTTGAGATTGACGTCGTCCTCGGGTGATTCGGTGTCGCCGCCAGCCAGTCGGATCACGCCGGGCGGTACGACCATGCGTCCGCTGTCGGCCGCCCACTGGACATATCCGATCATGCCGGCATAGCCGTAGCGTTTCTTCAGGTCATCGTGGACGAACTCAGCGAAGTAGTCGTTCAGCTTCTCGCGGGTGTAGCCCTCGGGGAAGTCGGGGATATTCCGTCGGACCTTGACGGCGACGTGGCCGGGCAGGCTGAGGTACTCGACGTAGCCCGAGACCAGCCACGTGGTCATGAGCACGAGGATGATGCCGACCCACAGGGGCAGCCGGGGTATCGGCCTGACGGGATGGCCGAAGCGAAAGAGCACGGCCCCGGGCACGAGTCCTAGCAGGAGGAAGAAGAACAGGCCCAGGAAGAAGGGCAGCATCGAGACGAACCCGAGCAGGATCCCCACGCCCGCACCGGTGATGAGGGCGACGAGGACGCCCCGGAACCATTGGGCGTCGGTCCGCTGCGGCGGCGTCTCTTCGGCTTGGTACGGCGTTGTGGACGACAGGGGGGCCGACCTCCCTTCCCCGAGGTTGTCCGTGTGCCGCCGCGCCGGTCTCGGGCCCGGAGCGGAGGCCGCCCCCACCGCCTATGGGAGCCGACGGGGGTTCATCCCTTGACCACAGCGATCGGTCGGAGCTCGGTGACGATCTCGACCAGATCCTGCTGATTGGCCATGACCCGGCCAATATCCTTGTAGGCGTCGGGCGCTTCGTCAAGGTGTGCGGGTGTGGCTTTGAAGTGGATGCCTCTCATGGACTCTTTGAAGCGTTCCATGGAGATGGTGCGTTTGGCCTGTTTGCGGCCCATGACCCGGCCCGCTCCGTGGCTGCACGAGGCGAAGGCGTCCGGGTTGCCCAGGCCTCGGACGATGAAGCTGCGGGTGCCCATGGAGCCCGGGATGATGCCGAGCTGGCCCTTTTGGGCCGAGGTGGCGCCCTTGCGATGGACCCAGACGGTTTGCCCGTCGTGGGTCTCGCGCGCGGCGTAGTTGTGGTGGATGTTGATCAGGTCGTCGGGATCGCCCGGGGGGTTGACGCGTCCCTTGCGCGCGACGGCCTTCTGGCACAGTCGCATCATGGTCTGCCGGTTGAGGCGGGCAAACTTCTGGGCGAAGGTCATGTGATCGAGGTAGTCCTGTCCTTCGCTCGAATCGATCGGCAGGTACGACAAGGCCGGGTCGGGTACGTCGAAGCCTCTCTCCTGCGAGACCCTTTTGGCGGCCTTGTGGAAGTGATCGCAGATGAGCTTGCCGATGTTGCGGGATCCGCTGTGCACCATGACCCAGAGGGTGTCGTCGGGATCGAGCTGGAGTTCGATGAAGTGGTTGCCGCCGCCGAGTGTGCCCACCTGCTCGATGATCTTGTCGTGGCCGGAGAGGTAGGCTTTTTTCGGATCGGTGCCCTCGAGCAGGTCGAACAGCTCGGGGCAGTGCTCCTTGGCAAGCCGCCGGCCCTCGGCGGGTTTTCGGTGGGTAAAGCCGGTGGGGATGTCGCGTCGGATGCCGGAGGCGATGTCCTCGATGCGGTCGCGGATCTGTTGGTGGGGCAGACCCGTGTTCCATGCGACCATGCCGCAGCCGATGTCCATGCCGACGGCGTAGGGGACGATGGCGTCCTTGGCGGCCAGCACGCCGCCGATGGGCATACCGAAGCCCACGTGGGCGTCGGGCATGAGGGCGACGTGGTCGACGGCGATGGGGAGGCCGGCGACGTTCCTGGCCTGCCGGAGCGTCTGCTCATCGGCGTCGTCGGCCCAGCAGTGGATGGGCACGCGCTGCGTCGACTTGTCGAAGAGGATTTCCATGGCGGTGCGATCCAGGTGGCTCCAGACCACAGCGTCGGTTCCGTCTAAGCACCCTGTTGTTGGATGACGGAACCGCATCGGTCGAATCCGTTTATGCGCCCTTTCTGGCGGCGAAGGCGGCGGCGACCTCGCGGAGCTTGGCGGGGATGTCGATGTTCGCGGGGCATTTCTCGACGCACTGGCCGCATTCGAGGCATCTGTCGGGCTCGAACTCGAGGGCCGCGTACATTTCGTCGGCGAGGTCCTTGTTCTCGTCCGGGAAGCCGGCCAGGGCGTCGCCGGCGCGGAAGACCTCCGGTATGGGCACCCCCTCGGGACAGGGCTGGCAGTAGCCGCATCGCAGACACATCTGACCGTAGCGGAAGTCGCGTGGGATGCGGGCGATGAGCCGCCGCATCTCGTCGACCCGCCGGTCGGGCATGGGCAGCGACGCACACGACGCGGCGGCGTTGAAGTCGACCTCTTCGGGCGAGGCCATACCGATGACGACGGCGTGGACGTGGGGGTTGCTCAGGCCGTATCGAATCGTGTGCCGTTTGAGGGCGTCGGCGTCGTCGGGCGGCATGTCGGTCGGTTCGGGCACGAGCTGCCCGCCGGCTAGGACCTTCATGAGCAGGACGCCGACGTTGTGGCGGCCGGCGAGCGGCAGGATCTCGCTGCCGACGTTCTCTTGGTCGAGCGGGCTGTAGGCGAGCATGACGAAGCTGAACAGGTCGGAGGCGAGGGCCTCGCGCATGACGCGCAGGTCCCGATGGATGCTCACGCCGATCCGGCCGATGAGGCCCTTGGCCTGGGCCTTGGCAAAGACATCGAGGCATGCGCCTTTGGCGCGGATCGTGTTCCAATCGTCGAAGGTCGAGACGTTATGGAGCATGTAGCCGTCGATGTGATCGGTCTTCATGGCCCTCAGGGCGTTGTCGAGGCTCTTGCGCGCGTCCTTGCCCGATCGGCTGTAGGTCTTGGTGGTCAGGACGAACTCGTGGCGTCGATGGCTGAGGAATCTGCCGATGCGCTCCTGCATGCCCTGGTATTGCTCGGCGGTGTCGACGAGGGTGATGCCCCGGTCGAGGGCGTGGTTCATGGTCGCGTCGCAGACGCGGTCGGGCTGCTTCATGAGAGGGATCGTGCCGAGGCCGAGTCGGGTGATCTCCCATCCGGTCTTTCCGAGACAGACGCGTGGGAGGGGACGGGTACTCATGCCAGGCTCCTTGGCTCGCCATGGGGCTTCGGGACGGCCGGCGTCGGCTCAAGCTGTGCGACGCATGTGACATCGATGGCTGAAGCCGACAGTTTGTCGCAGGTCGGCGGGTGAGTCAAATCGGCAAGGCCGGCCTGCGACGATCCCGTTTTTCAGGGCCATGGGAGCCGAGGCGCGGACGCCCGTCCGTCTCGGCGGTGCTTCGGGCGCTTGACACTTCAGACGGGGCGGTGCTAGCCTGCGCGGGTTTGGTGTGGGGGCGCCGCGCTTGTCGGCCATGTCCGAGTGACGACGTGGCTTCGGGCGCGACCTAGCGAAGGCAGAGCCCTATCGATGGACCTTCAGAAGCTGGGACACACATTGGTCGTCGGCCTGCAATGGGGCGACGAGGGTAAGGGTCAGATCGTCGATCACCTCAGCGGCGACTTTGATCTGATCGTCCGGTATGCCGGTGGGGCCAACGCCGGTCACACGGTCGTGGTGGGCGATACGAAGCTCGGTCTGCATCTGATCCCCTCGGGGATCCTCCGGGAGCACGTGCAGTGTCTGATCTGCAACGGCGTGGCGTTGGACCCGGAGGTTCTCTTCGAGGAGATCGCGGCGCTGGCCGAGCTGGGCGTGGACGTCGAATCGCGGCTGAAGATCAGCGATCGGGCGCACGTGGTCATGCCGTACCACAAGCTGGAGGATCGGCTGAGCGAGGCGGCTCTGAGCTCCACGAAGAAGCTCGGGACGACGGCCCGGGGCATCGGCCCGCTGTACACCGACAAGGCCAGCCGTACGAACGCGATCCGCGTGCATCACCTGCTTCAGCCGGACGTGTTCCGCGCGCGGTTGGAGGACATCGTCGCCCGGAAGAATCGCGTCTTCGGGGCGCTGTACGAGGCCGAGCCGATCGACATCGAGGCGATCGTCGAGACGTTTACGGCCTACGCCGACCGGCTGCGGCCGATGGTGGTCGATACGTCCCATCTGCTGCATCAATCGATGACGAACGGCAAGCGGGTGTTGTTCGAGGGCGCGCAGGGCAGCCTGCTGGATCTGGACCATGGGACGTTTCCGTTCGTGACGAGTTCGAACTCGAGCGCGTGCGGCGTGTCGGCCGGGGCGGGCGTGCCCGCTCGTGCGATCGATACGTTCATCGGTGTGGCCAAGGCGTACACGTCGCGTGTGGGCACCGGTCCCATGCCGACGGAGTTGAACGACAGCGTCGGCGATGCGATCCGCGACGTCGGCAAGGAGTACGGGACGACGACCGGGCGTCCGAGGCGATGCGGTTGGTTCGACGGTGTCGCGACGGCGTACTCGGTCCGGCTCGGCGGGATGAACGGGATCGGGCTGATCGGGCTGAACGTGCTGAGCCAGTTCGAGACGGTGCATGTGTGCGTGGGCTACGAGGTCGACGGCAAGCGGCTGGAGACGTTCCCGTCGGACGTCGACGTGCTGGAGCGTGCCCAGCCGGTGCTCGAGCCGCTGGAAGGGTGGCACGAGGATCTCGGCGGGTGCCGGTCGTGGGACGACCTGCCCGAGCGGGCGCGGCGTTACCTCGAGAGGATCGAGGGCATCCTGAGCTGTCCGGTCATGGCGGTGGCGGTCGGTCCGCGGCGCGAGCAACTGCTGATCCGTCCGGACTGACGACTGCGCCTGTCGCGGCGTCACGGGCCCGAGAGCCGACGGCAACCCTCTGTTTCAAAGGAGCACACGGCGGATGCCGCAAGACCCCCTCGATCCACGCGTGGTGCTCGGCCTGGAGCCGGAGCGTCTGCCGCGTCATATCGCGATCATCATGGACGGCAACGGCCGATGGGCCCAGGCCCGTGGCATGCCGCGTATTCAAGGGCATCAGGAGGGGGCCAAGTCGGTCCGTGAGGTCGTGCAGACGTGCTCGCGGCTTTCGATCGGCTATCTGACCCTGTACAGCTTCAGCCTGGAGAACTGGAACCGTCCCAAGGACGAGGTCAACGGCCTGATGCAGCTCTACGCCGAGTACCTCGTCAAGGAGCGGGACGAGCTCATGGACACCAACACGCGGCTCGTCCAGGTGGGTCGGCGGGACGACCTGCCCGATTCGGTGCTGCGGGAGCTGGACGAGACGGTCGAGCTGTGCCAGGACAACACGGGGCTGACGCTCTGCCTGGCGTTGAACTACGGCTCCCGGTACGAGATGGTCACGGCCGCGCGTGAGCTGGCCCGGCGGGCTGCGGAGGGCCAGATCAGGCCGGACGACATTGATGAGGCGATGTTCTCCGACGCGCTGTATACGGCGGGGATCCCCGACCCGGACCTCCTGTTGCGCACATCGGGCGAGCATCGCCTGAGCAACTTTTTGCTCTGGCAGGTGAGCTACTCGGAATTCGTGGTCATGGACGTTCACTGGCCCGACTTCCGCAGCGAAGACCTGTTCGCGGCGATCAAGGAATACGCGCGGCGCGATCGGCGTTTCGGCCGCGTCTCGCAGGGCAGCGGGGCCTCCGCGCCTTCGGACGACGTCTCCGATGCTTGAGCTGGACATCCCCGGTTTCGGTTCGATCCGTCTTGACCATGCCGTCAGCGACTTCACGGGCACGCTGTCGGTGCAGGGCCGGCTGGTCGACGGTGTGGCCGATCGCATTCGCCGGCTCGCCGAGCAGCTCACGTTTCACGTATTGACCGCGGACACGTTCGGCACGGCCGGCGAGGCGCTGGAGGGGCTTCCCATCGCGTTCCATCGCCTGTCGGGGGCGGGTGAGGACCATCAGAAACTGGCGTACGTGCAGCAGCTGGGTGCCGAATCGGTGGTGGCTTTGGGCAACGGCAACAACGATCGCGCGATGCTCCGGGCGGCCCGGGTCGGCGTGGCGGTGATCGAGGCCGAGGGGGCTAGTGTGCAGGCCGTCCAGGGGGCCGATTTGGTGGTCACGTCCGCGCCGGCCGCACTGGACGTGTTGCTCGAGCCGCGCCGGCTGCGCGCCGGGCTGCGGTTCTGATGCTCCTTGGGGGTCCGCCGCGTCGAGCCCCCCTCCGCCCTGGCGGATTGCCTGTTGCTCCAGGCAGGGGATGCCGCGTCCGTGGCTCCGAGGGAGGGGTCTGAACGACGAGGGGCGGGGACCACGGTCACGGGCGGGTCGGTGCGATCCATGGCCCCGTTCATCTTGACAGGCTGACGGATTGGCAAGACCATGCGGCGGACCACCCGCGCGAGCCTCTATGAAGTGATGGGTCGTGGGCCGTCATGGTCCGGAAGCGGTGCTTCGGGTGGTGTGACGTACCGTTTGAGATCTGCTAGCGACGAAAGGGCCGTTCGATGAGAAGCATGCGTAGCGCGGAGTCGGTCTGGGTGCTCTGTTGTGTGGCGTTGGGGTGCGTCGTGGGCGTGGCCCGGGCTCAGCACATCCTGACGGGCAGTCAGGCGACCTATCTGCATCGTATTCAGCTCTTTGACGAGAACAAGCAGCTCATCACGCCCGAGAGCAAGCTGCCCTACAGCACGAAGAACACGTGCGGCAAGTGCCACAACTACAACGAGATCTCGCACGGCTGGCACTTCCAGGCGGGCCTGTTCGAGAAGACCCAAGAGGGGGAGCCCAACACGCCGCTGGATCCGCGCCACGGCGAGCCGTTCTTCGTGACCGAGCCGATCGCGCGCTTGCAGATTCCCGTGTCGTACCGGTTGTGGGCGCAGCAGATGGGCCTGGCGCCGGGCGACGTCGGGGTCAAGCCGTTCGATTTCGCCCTGGGTTTCGGGTCGCACCATCCCGGCGGGGGGATGCTGGAGGGCGGCAAGGTGGACGAGGAGGGTAAGCTGGTCCCGCACAAGGGCGGCGATTGGGACAAGACCGGGTCGCTCGAGATCGACTGTCTGATGTGCCATTTGCGCCACGATTACAACGCCGAGGCGCGGGCGCTCCAGATCGACTTCAAGAACCTCAAATGGGCCGCCACGGCCGCGGCGGGTCTTGGGACGATCAAGGGCGAGGCGCTCCAGGCGGGTCAGGCGGCTGCGGCGGACTTCGACCCGATGGACCTCTCGGCGGCGGCGGCCGCGTCGTCGGCCCCGAGCGTGGAGGTGATCTACGACGCGGGCAAGTTCGGCGAGGGCAACTACGTGACGCTGGACGTGACGCGTCACGTGCCGAACAGCAACTGTCTGTTCTGTCATTACACCCGTCTGCGGGAGACGCCGGAGGGCGTGAGCCACCACCGCATCCGCGACATTCACTACGCCGCGGGACTGCTGTGCACCGACTGTCACAAGAACGACATCGCCCACCGCATCACGCGTGGGGACGGCAGCGCCGCCGACCTGGACCGCAGCCCCGACAACGCCACGCTCTCCTGCCAGGGCTGCCACTACGAGGGTCGGGCCTGCGCGCCGAAGGACGATCACCCTGGTCTGCCCGAGTTTCACCTACACGAGATCACCTGCACGGCCTGTCACAGCGGGTTCGAGGCCGGTCCTCAGGTGGCGGGTCAGTTGACGGCGATCGCCCACAAGCTCGGCCTGAGCACCGAGAAGGACATCAGCAAGCGATTGCCGCGGATGTACGGGCCCGTGTGGCGGCGCGACGTGGCCCGCGAGAAGATCGGCCTGTATCGCTATGTGTATCCGCGATGGTACGGGACGAAGGGCGAAGACGGCATCTCGGCGTTGCCGATCGACGCGACGGCCAAGGCGGTCGAGGCGGCCGGCGACGCGATCCAGGACGATGATGAGGACGGCGAGAAGGAGGTCGACACCGAGGCGGAGATCGCGGCCGTGCTGAAGGCGCTCGCCTCGGCGGCCGGTGAGAAGGCCAAGCCGGTGCTGGTCGACCGCGGAGGGCTGTACGAGCTCGGGGGCGAGGGCAAGGTGACGTGGACGCCCCACTCGATCGGCGAGCCGTACTACTGGGCGCTCGGGCATCCCGTGAAGCCGCGGGGTGAATCGCTGGGCTCGGGCGGCTGCACCGACTGTCACGACACGCACGAGCCTTTCTACATGATCGGCCTGCGGGTCGACGACAAGACCGAGCCGGAGCCGCCCGTCCGCAGCTACAACCTGCTCGGCACGACGGAGGGGCTCGTTGCGCTGGGCGAGTTCCGTGAAGAGGTCATCAAGGGTCCGCTGGTGTGGCTGATCCCCCTCGTGGCGGGGTTGTGTCTGCTGCACTACGTGACGTTCGGTCCGAAACTCGTCGAAGAGAAGGAGCCCAAGGCGGACCTCCGCCGCTTCGACGTCTTGGAGCGGTGGATGCATCTGTTCTTGTTCCTGGCGTTCATCGCGTTGTTCGCGACGGGGCTGGGCTTTCTGACGAACAAGCTTCCGTTCGCGCGGGGCAACTTCTGGACGAGCTCCTGGGCGCTCGAGCTGCACGAGATCGCCGGCCTCATCTTCGCGGGTGCGACGGTGGTGGTGACCTTGCGGTGGTTCGTCACGTCGATCCCCGCCAGGTACGACTGGGAATGGGTCAAGATGCTCGGCGGGTACCTGTGGATCAAGGGGCACCCGCCGGCCGGCAAGTTCAACTTCGGCCAGAAGATGTTCTTCTGGGGCGCCATGCTGCTGGCGATCCTGCTATCGGTAACGGGTGTGACGATGTGGCTCAATCCGGGCGGCGACGAGGGTTGGGCGACGATCGCGTACACCATTCACGACCTGTGCGCGGTGTTGCTGATGGCCTTCGCCGTGGTGCACCTGTACCTGACGACGATCGCGAACCCGGGCACGCTGAGCAGCATCTTCAGCGGCCTGGTGACCCGGCCCTGGGCGCGGGATCATCATCCGAACTGGGCCGAGGAGAAGCTCGGACCGACTGAGGGCGGGGGACACTAGTACCCGACCACACTTGTTTTTGTGGGTTCCGATCAGGTAAGCGATACGC
>CAZUQM010000059.1:0-33825 GCA_964622545.1 uncultured Planctomycetales bacterium
TAATACCTAACATATACCGACCTTATCAACCGGAGTCAAGCAGAGACTCGGTTCATCAGAATAGGCCGGGACGCGTGGAACTCAGGATGGTGCCGAGCGCCGGCCTGTCCAGGACTGATATCGAGAGGATCGGACAGGCCATGAAGGAGAAAGTCGGGGATGGTCTGGGTCTGGAGCTCAAGACCGTGGAGGAGATCTCGTTGACGCTTCGCGGCAAAGGCAAGTTCCTAGCGCAAGAACTGCCCGCAGAGGACATGCCCGCATCCCTTCGCCGGCAAGGACGCGATACCGAACGCGATGAGGGGGCGGAACAGCCGTAGCACGATCGTCGGGATCGATCCGAGGCGACGCCCTTGGCATCGCCGGGCATGGTTGCGCGGCGAAACGAGGCTCGCGCCGGCCGCCTTTCCCGTCCCGGAGATGGGCTACCTTCTTCCAGCTGACCCCGAAGGCCGACGGGTGAACCGTGTATTCCGTGGCATGACAGCGGCCAAAGTAAATCGCAACGGCATCGCCGCGATGTCCCGGGCCAGACAAGCGACACAGAAGCTCCGTCCAGCGACCGTGATGTGCGTTCGCCTCGCCACAGTCACGACGCCAACGCCTGATTCGCATGCTCACGCAGGAAACGGTCGACCTGCCGGAGTGTCGGCAGCGGTGCGCGTGGGCTGAGCCCCGTGCAGCAGAGGGCCCCGGCTGCGGCGGCGAAGCGCATCGCTCGGGCCAGCGGCCAATCCCGCAGGGCCGCGTAGGCGATGGCGCCGTGGAAGGCGTCGCCGGCCCCGACCGTATCGACCACTTCGATGTGGAAGGCCGGTTGCCGGATGATCTCATCGCCGGCCACGCCGATGGAGCCGTACTCGCCCAGGGTCACGCCGGCCCAGCGCGGGCCCATCTCGGCGAGCTCCAGGGCGGCTTGCTCGAAGCGACGATGCCCGAAGAAGGCCTCCACGAACTCGACCGGCGCGAAGACGATGTCGCAGTTGCGGATGAAGGCTTCCGCGTTCGGGTCGGCGTGCGTGATGTCCAGCGACGTGATCAGCCCGTTGCGTTTGGCGCGCTCGACGGCGGGCAGCGCCAGCTCCGGGAAGAAACCGTCCACGTGGAGCAGACGGCAGTTATCGAGTGTGCTCCAGAAGGCCTCGCCCACGCGATCGGGGCGCAGCACCCGGCGATCGGTCGGCAGGGCGAGGAGTGTCTTGTGATCGGTACCTTTCACCGAGATGTTCAGGCTGACCTGCGTCCTACCGCCTCGTGCCAATCGCACGAAGCGGGTGCCGACTCCCTCGCGTTGAAGATCGTCGAGCAGGAAACGCCCCGGCTCGTCGTCGCCGACGCACGTGGCAAAGGTGCATTGGGCGCCCAGGCGCTGCATGGTCACGATCGCGTTGGAGCACATGCCACCGCCGGCGGGAGTGTACTCCAGGAGGGTCCCGCGGTCGCCCTCAGGCCACTTCTCGATGATCGCGGCCAGGTCATAGCATGTCAGGCCCACGCCCATCGCGTCAAAGGTCTCCCGTGGCCTCCGGGCTTTCGACTTCTTCTTCGGTCTCGGCATCGATGGCGCCTCACGCGGTGTCGGATGAACAGCGTCATACGGAGAGGATAGCGTACGAACCGTACAGGGGCACGGCAAGCGGATCTGCCGCGTCAGACCGGTTGCCGGAGAACGTCAAGTGGCCGACCCGTGCAGGTGCTAACCTCTCGAAGACGTTTCGTCGGGGTCGGACGTGGAGGCGCTGTGGAGACTGCGGACGCTCTCGTCGTTGATACGATCGGTGGGGCCCATCAGATGCAGCCGGAAGCTGATCGTCACCAGACCCATCAGGCCGAAGATGAAGAGTCCGAGCAGCAGGCCATAGCGCACCCGGACCATCACCAGGACCAGGCCGGTTAGGGCGAATAGCGACGCCAACACGTAAAGCAGCGCCACCGTTTGACGCACGGTCAACCCCTGGCGGACCAACTGATGGTGCAAGTGATGGGCATCCGGGGCGGCAAGGCTTTGCCCTGCCCGGATGCGTCGAAAGATCGCCAGCCCCGTGTCCATGGCCGGTAGCCCGAAGACGATGAGACCGGCGTAGAACCAGCGGATGTTCGGCGCATTCTCGCCAAGCAGCAGGAAAATGGCCGCGGCGATGAACCCCAAGAGCATGCTGCCTGCATCGCCCATGAAGATGCTGGCCGGGTTGAAATTGTAGGGCAGGAACCCCAGGATCGCCCCCAAGATGGCCATACAGACGATCATCCTTGTCGGATCGTAGGTGTTATCGAGTCCGTAACGGGCGAGCGAGATCGCCAAGACCGTCAGCGCCGTTACCATGATCACGATCACGCCCGAGCACAGGCCGTCGAGCCCGTCCAACAGATTGACCGAGTTACACACGGCCAAAACGATCAAGACGCTGAACCCAGCCGAGACCGCCATCGAGACCGTCGGCGTCGGGGCCACGCCCAGAGGCACGAAGAGGACCTTTCCCACACTCAGGCCAACGCCGGAGAATATCAGCGCATAGGCGGCCGCCAGTTGCCCGGCGAGCTTGATGACCGGCTTGGCGTCCGTCAGATCGTCAATCAGCCCGGTGGTGGTCGCGATCGTGGCCCCCAAGACGATCCCGATAAGGGGGCCCCGGGACTCGCTGTCCAGAAAGACCGTGCCGGCGAGGACAACGGCCACCAGCCAGCCGGCCAGCATAGCCAGACCGCCCAGATATGGCGTAGGCCGCTTATGAACCTTACGGCCGATCGGTCGGTCCACCACATTCAAAGCCTTGGCGATACGGGCCATGAGGGGGGTGGCGATCTGGGAGATGGCTGCGGCCACCAGGAAGACCCAAAGGTAATCCGTGACCACACTCATGGCGCTTTGGGGCGCGATAACGCGCGCGCTGGTTCCCACCTGTGCCAGTAGCGACAACGTCGTTCCGGGTTCGATTGGCAAGATGGCTCCCCGTTGTGGCTTCCTCGCAGTGGGTTGGGTCTGCCCGCTGCCCTGAAGTGCGATCCAGGATCGCTCGATATGGCGACGCTGTCAACTGATGCCAGCCGCATCCCTTGTAGGATCGCGGCTTTGACGGGGATTCGTGCCGAACGTCGGTCAAAGAAAACGGGACCCGCCCGCGATCGGACAGGTCCCGCGATGTGTGCCTGCTGAAGCCGGGGCCGGCAGCTCCGGCAGCGCCAACCGGCAAGGCGACCAGCGCCGGAAACCGGATCTAGACCTCGTACACCTCCGGCTTGATCTCAATCCGCTCTTTCTTCTTCATCGCCTCGTTGGCCAGGATGCACGGGATGGCGGCGTCCATGGCCATCTTCCAGTCGGCCTTGGGCTTCTTGTTCTCGCGGATGCACGTGAACCACGCGCCCATCGCCATGCGGTAGTCGTGGTACGGGTCTTTGGTGTCCGCGCCCTTCAGGGCCTTGCCCTCCTGTTTCGCTTCGCCCTCGGCGCGGATGGTCGACTCCTGCTTGAGCTGGATGCCCGTATTCGTCTGGTCCTTCTTGACGTTGTCGCCCCACTTGAGCTTGGCGGCCGAGGGCTCGCGGTAGACCTGCCCGCCCTTGCGGCTGAGCTCGACCGTGCCCTCCGTGCCCATGAACTTCTCGCCCTGGCCGTCGTGGGCGTTCGTCGTGATCGACTGATAGATCATCTTGATCCCGCCGGGGAACTCGTAGATGACCTGCACGTTGTCGAAGACATCCCCGTTCCAGTCGTCACGGAAGTTCAGCCCGCCCATGCCGGTCACGGCCGTCGGGGTCTTGCCCAGGTACCAGTTGGCCACGTCGACCTGGTGACAGGCCAGCTCGGCCATCAAACCGCCCGAGGTGTCCCAGAAGAGTCGCCAGTTGCGGAGCTGATTGACGTCCTTGTAGCCGAACTTGCTGGCGTCGATCAGGTTCTTGTGCTGATCGGGCACGGGACGATACCAGCTCTTGTTGCGGTTCCAGTGCGCGTTGATGTGCGTGACCTCGCCGCACACCTTGTCGTTGTGCAGGAGCTTGTAGCCCAGCTTGTACCAGCCGTTCCAGTGCTGCTGGTGGCCGAACTGCACGACCTTGTCGCTGTCCTTGGCCTTCTTGCCGAGCTTGTGACATTCCTCGACCGTCTTAGCCATCATCTTCTCGGAGTAGATGTGCTTGCCGGCATCGATGCAGGCGCACGCGATCTCGCAGTGCGTGTGCAGCGGTGTGGCGATGATCACCGCATCGATGTCCTTCTCCTTGTCGAGCATTTCCTTGTAGTCGGCGTAGCCCTTGGCGGCCTTGGCGGCCTTGATGGCGTCTTCCTTGTCCTTGCCCGACCGGAAGCCCTCATAAACGTTGGTGAAGTACTTGATGAGCTTGTGCTCGTCGCGGGCGATCTGCAGCCCCATCTCCAGGTTCGGCGGCCAGATGTCGCAGATGGCCTTGAGATAAACACCCGGTATCCGCAGGGCCTGGACCATGTCGCCGCAACCCATGTTGCCCGAGCCGATTACGGCCAGGTTGATCGGGGCACCCACGTCCCCCGAACCGGCCGCGGCCGCCACGGCACGACGGGTCTTGAAGGCCTGCAACGCCGCCGCGAACGAGGCCGACGTCGCCGCCGACGTCTTCATGAATGAACGTCGTGACACATTCTGCTTTTCGTTACTCATCTCCACGCTTGCCTCCACATTGTGGACTGAACTTGGTTCGCCAGGTCGCTCCATGGAGCCGACCCCCCAGGCCGGCCCGTCAGGACGATGGTTCTATATCCTCGGTCCCTCGAGACCGTTTATCCTCCGGTCGCTTCTTCGGTCCGGAGCGCTTCGTCGTCGGTCAGCCGATAGATCGTGGCTTCCGGAAAAGCCGGTGCCAGGTCGTCCCCCACGCGCTCTCCCATGATCAACCCCGCGGTGGACAGGGCGTCCGCTTCGGTTGCAGACGGTGAAACCACGAGTATAGCCGAATCCGCCGCCGCGGGCCAGCCCGTGCGAGGGTCGATCACGTGGCCCAGAACACGACCGTCGCACTCGTAATGTTGGTGGACCTGGTCGGACCGAGCACTGGCCTGGTTCCGAAGCAGGATCGTGCCCGTCGAGCCCTGCTCATCGTCGAGGTGCGCGATGCCCAGCCGCCAGCCGCCTGCGTCCGGGGCCATCGATCCTCGAGCGGCCGCCGTGCTCGTGCCGCTGTGCACGAAGCAGTGCTCGATGCCGTGATCGATGAGCGTCCCCAGTGCCCGGTCCACCGCATAGCCCTTGCCGATCGCGCCCAGGTCGATCTCCATGCCCGGGCGCTCGAACGCGACCGTCTGGCGATCCACGTCCACATGGACGTGCTGCATGCCGACTCGCTGGCGGACCTCGTCCACAGCGGCCTCGATCGGGGCCATGCCCGCGGAGCGCCACTGACGCCACATCCGCACCAGAGGCCCCATTGTCGGGTCGAACGCGCCGCCGGTCCGCTCCCAGTAGGTGCCCGCGGTCAGAAGGAGCTCGAACACCTCGTCGTCCACCTCGACCGGACGTCCGGCCGCCGAACGGTTCAGCTCGGACAGCGTGCTGGTGGGGTCGTACATGCTGAGCAGGGATTCCAGCCGGGCGATCTCGGCGAAGGCCTCGTCCACCGCCTGGTGCAGCCAGACCGGATCGTTCCCGACCACGGAGAGGCCGAACCGGCAGGCCATGGCCGATCGCTCGAATTCCAGGATGGTGTGCGTCTCGTCGGGCACGGCTTCCTCATGCGCTTCGGCGGTGCACCTGGCGGGCTCGCCGCCCACGCCGAGTGGCTTCGTCCCTACTCAATTGATAGCATGGCTTCCTGTCGGAGACTTCGCCGACTTGTCGGTAGTTGTCGGCGGGCGGGGCCGTTCGGTCGCGATCGAAACCCACGCAGTCTCCGACGCGTTTGAAGACACGGGAGGGTATCCCATGACGCCATGGCGCTTCGCACATGCTACAGACATTCACGTCGGTTCGCCAAAGTCGTTCCGCTTCGCGCCGGCCTGGAACGAGAACTGGCAGACCGCGCGGCGGCAGATCATCGACGCTGAGCCCGATCTCCTGCTCGTCGGCGGCGACATCGCCCGCGACGGCTCGCTGCATCAGTACGAGCTGGCTGCCGTCCGCGACGACCTCGCGGGGCTGCCGTTTCCCGCCCATGTGATCGCCGGCAATATGGACACGGGCAATAAGCACACCGACGTCTCCGGCCCGCGCAAGAACCGCGACGACCTCGCCCTCAATATTACGTCCGAACAGCTCGAGCAGTTCGCGGGCGTCTTCGGTCCCCTCTGGTGGAGCTTCGTCCATAAGGACGTTCGCTTCTCCGCATTCGTCGATATGGTCGCCGGCTCGGGCCTGCCCGAGGAAGAGGCCTTCTGGGAGTGGTTCGAGGCGCAGCGCAGCCTGCCCCGCGCCAAGCATCACGTCTGGATGATGCACTATGCCCTGTTCATCGACGATCCCAACGAGCCCAACTGGGATATCACCGATCCCAAGCATTACCTCGATTGGTACTTCGGCATCGACCTGCCGCACCGCAAGCGCCTCATGGACGGCTTCAAGGCCACCGGGTCCACGCTGGTGCTCAGCGGGCACGTCCACTGCTGCAAGCATCATCACGCCGAGGGCATCGACTTCCACATCAACCCGTCCACGGCGTTCTCGCAGTGGGGCCGGCGCTGGCCCGACGGCGATGACTCGCTCGGCTTCATGCTGTACGAGGTCACCGATGATGGCATCCAGGGACAATTCGTTCCGCTGGCCAAGCGATCGAATCGGAAGGGCTACGGCCCAGGCGGTCACCCGCTGCCCCAGAAGCGCGACTATTCGAAGGCCTGGAAAGGCGAAGGGAAGTAGCGGTCGTACGCCGCAGACGCGCTGCGCAGGTGCGACCCCTGGCGGCGACCGCAGCACCGTGGGCGCCGCGTATGCTGTCCTACGCCGTCAGGCGTGTGCTACCGTTTGCCCGAGGGGTCCTGATCCGCCGACTGAGTCGTCGCCGGTCGGGTGGGCGAGGCCTCTTCCTTCGATCGTGTCGTCGCCTCTGACGTCGATGGTCGCGTGGCGGTCTTGGCCGTGGTCGGCTGCGAACCGGAACGTGACGTCGTCGGACGCGGTGGGGCCGGCTTCGGCTTCGGCGGCGGCGGCGGCTCGACCAGGATCGGTGCGGCCAGGACCAGGCGATAGGCACCAACGTCCTCTTGGGCTGTCAACGTCTTGCGGAGTTGGTCGGCCGCCTCACGCCGCGCACGAGCCTCGGCCTCCAGTCCGGCCTTCTGCAGCGCTTCGGCCCAACCCCGAGACACGTCGATCCTCAGCAGCATGACGGCGCGCTTCGTCTCCGGTAGCCGCGTCTTGTCCATCCACCCTTCGCACGCGGTGTCGAGCTGGGCCCCCAGGGCCGCCGCCAGCGCCCTGTGGCCCAACGACGTCAGCCCGCGACACCGCAGCAGCCTCGCGAAGAAGTCGTACGGCAGCGTCTTCGGTGGCACCAGGGCGACCTCTGTGGTATCGAGCAACTCCTGGCCCTTGCCGGCTCGCAGCAGGAGCGCTTTGTGCAGCAGCCCGGCCATCGGACTCGCCTTGGCCGGCTTGCCCTCAACCAGCGGCTTGAGTGCGGCGATCGCACGGTCGAGACCTTCGCCGGTCGCCAGACTCGCCATCGCCACGCCCAGCGGTCGGAGCTGTGTGATCGCCTGCTGCCAGGACTCGATCTTGCGAGCGAGGATCTTGTCCTTGGGTTTGCCCTTATCGAGTCGATCGACGAGCTTGCCGGCCTGCGTCAGCTCGTTCAAGGCCTCCTCGGCTGCGTGCCCGAGGGACTGCAGCGTCGGCTTCGAGTTATCCCCTAGCAGCATGCGCGACAGGGCGGGCTCGGCCTGTCGAGCCAGGCGGAAGTTCGCCTGCGCGATCAGGAGCTGCGTTCGCGCCTCGGTCCCTTTGGTCTGGGCCAATTGCGCCTCGAGCCTGTCGAGCCTTGCCGTCATCCACCGCGCGTAGCCGGTCTCGTCTTTGACGCCTTCCGGATAGCCCCGCGCTGCAAGGCGATAGAGCCCGTCGGCCCGATCGTTCCCGTCTTCAGCGGCCAAGACCGCAGGCGAGCCAGGGCACGACATTATCGTGATGACGATGAGATGGATGGCGATGCATCGGCCGCGGGTGGTGACGTGTGTTCGTTCGGGCATCGTCCGTGTCCCTTATCGGTGAGGTGACCCCAGAGGCCTGCGGTCGCGCCGGGATCAATCCAGGAATCGTGGCTCTCCATGGATATCGGCCACCACGGCCAGGGCCTGTTCCACCTTCTCGTCCGGCCCTTCGATGAGCAGCCAGACGCCCCCTTCGGCGCCGCCGATGCCGCCGGCACCGATCGCCCGGGCATCAACGCCGCAAAGAGCGCGAAGGGCCTCGATCTCGGTGAACGGCTCGCCCGGGCTCAGCCAGAGGGCGGGGTCGCCCGATCGGTGCCCGCCGTCGGGGCGGTTCACGCGCTGGGCCGCATCCGCCAGGTCCGTCGGCACGGACTTCTCCAGCCCGATCGGATGGATCAGTCTGGCCCGACGAGCCACCGCCACGGCGTGGATCTTGCCGATCGTGCCGCCTTCGGGGTGCCCGATCAGGAGCGCCACCTGCTGGCGCTCGTAGTTCAGTGCGTTGCCACCCTTGAACACGACGTCGCCGGGCTTGAGGTCGGCCAGGGCGTCGAGCCAGTCGATGTCCTTATCCGGCTTGCCATGCACGACGACCAGGTTCGGGATCTTCGTCGCGGGCTTCCGGTTGCCCAGGATTCCGGTGTCGGGCGTGATGCGACCGGTCATGAACTGCGACTTGTCGATCGATTCACCCGCGAGCTCCTCGTAGATGTAGCCGTTCGTCGAGCCCGTCGTGACGATGACCTTGCCGTGCTCCAGGGCGGCGCGTACGTCCGGATGATGACGGATGCCGCGCGCGATCAGCCGCTTGGATTCCGCGACGGTCAGTCGAAGCTGCGCCTGCATGCGTGGGTCCTCTCGAGGCGTCGTCTGGGTTTGCACGAGCGACGAGCCCCGGTCGCGGTGCGGCGTCGTGCCCGCGGTCGGCGCTGCCTACTCGCTGTCGAACTGAAGGATCGCATGGACCGGTCGATTGCCGAGCTTCTCTCGACCCTTGAGAAACGCCAGCTCGATCAGGAACGAGATGCCGACGATCTCGCCGCCCAGCCGCTCGACCAGCGTGCAGCAGGCCTCCATCGTCCCGCCCGTGGCCAGGAGATCGTCGACCATGACCACGCGGTCTCCCTTTTGGATGGCGTCGACGTGGATCTGCAGCGCGTCCGTGCCGTACTCGAGATCGTACGTGGCGGTCTCGGTCTCCGCCGGGAGCTTGCCCGTCTTGCGGATGGGCACGAAGCCGGCGCTGAGGGACTGCGCCACGGCCGTGCCGAAGATGAACCCACGCGATTCGGCCCCGGCCACGACGTCGATCTTCTTGCCGCGATAGGGCTGGGCGAGAAACTCCACCGCCAGGGCCAGGCTGGCCGGGTCCAGCAGCAGCGGCGTGATGTCTTTGAAGATGATGCCTTCCTTCGGGAAGTCCTTCACATCCCGAATGCGCTTGGCGAGGTCCTCGACGCCAGGGAACGGCAGAGCTGGGGTGTCGCTCATCGTATGCTTTTCCGAAAGAGGTTCAGGTACATGCCCGGTCACGCGAGGCCCCTCGCGGCGGGACGACGAACGATCATAGGGCATGATGCCTCGGGCCCGCAACAGCGGACGGTCGCCGACACGGCGGGTCCGACGGTTCAATCGGGTGCTATTCGAGGGGGAACGTCACGTCGTCATCGTCCCGACCGCGGCCGTGCGTCTCGGTCGGCGACCAGAGCTCGCGGTCGTCGGATATCTCGGTCACGACGTCGTCCAGGGCGGAGATGCTGATGATCGAGCTGCGGAGCACGAACACCCGCCGACGGTTCGAGCGGATGCCGTAGTGCGCGCTCTCAACGATGTAATACTCCTTGCCGGCATGGCCTTCGTTGCAGTCGTGCACGTCGGCGTCTTCGAGCCACATGCCGGTCTCGTCCACGGCCGCGAGCCGCCCGAGGTACAAGATCGTCCCCGCCGTATCCAGCACGACGTTGACCCCGAGCAGGGACTGCAAGGACTCCGAGAGCGGATTGGGTGATGCGGCGTTTTGCACTTGATGCTCCGCGATCCTAAAGCTAAATTACATAGACAGTAAGCAACGCGTCAAGGTCTGGCTTGCCGAGACGACAGGGTCTGGTCCGGTCGGCGGGCTGATGGATTGCGACGCTGGCGGCGTCCACCTGGCCGACCCAGTCACGGGGCCGCCGAAAACAACGCATGGGGCGGGACGCGCGATGGGCGCCGTTATCGCCGCGCTCCGCCGGACGGCGGACCCGCTCGAGACCCCACGGAGGCGAGGGTAATGCGAACACGACTAGGGATGGTCGCGCTGCTTGGCGCCGCGCTCTGTCTGGCCGAAAGGCTTCCCGCCGAACGCGGCACCGTGATCACCAAAGACGGCCGCAAGATTCCAGGCGACATCACCCAGGATGAGACCCAGGTCCGCGTCAACCGACAGGGCATCGTCATCATCCTCGGCAAGGACGAGGTCGCCGAGATCCGCACGGCTGAGGACACGCGCGTCGCCTATCGTGAGCGTCTCGAGAAACTCGCCGCCGACGACCTGGCCGGCCATGTCGACCTCGCCGTGTGGTGCAGGGACCACGGCCTGTTCGACGAGGCCGTCCAACGCTGTGAATTCGTCCTCGACCAGGAACCCGGCAACATCAACGCCAAGCTCCTGCTGCGGTCGCTTCAGCGTCGCGCTCGGGAATCGACCCGGGCCTCCGAGCGAGGTCCCACGACCCAGGCGGCCGAGAGCCCCTACCGCGCCGGGCTGCTGACCGAGCAGCAGGTCTACCGGGTGCGGTTGAGCGTCTATCGCCCCGGCGAGGACGTGGGCGTCCGTTTCAAGAACAACGTCTTGGATCGTTTCTGCGAGGCCGTGGCGGGCATGCGCTACTACGACTACCGCGGCTGGCGCGACGACTTCAGGAATCTCGACAAGCGCGATCAGCTCGCCGAGATCGTTGACACGACGGGCATGTACTTCGCCGAAGACATCGAGATCCGGACCGACCCGGCCGGCACCCGCGTCTTCCGCCGTGAGATCCTCCCGATGGTCCGCCAGCACTGCGCCGCCTTGAAGTGCCACGGGGGGGCGGGTGAGAGCAAGTTCCAGCTCTACCGCCAGCAGACCGCCGTCGCCGAGGTGACGAACTTTTTGGTGCTGGACAGATACGAGAAGCAGGTTCCCGGCCGCGGTGTCGTTCGCATGCTGGACCGGGCATACCCGGAGGAAGGCTTCTTGCCGAATTTCCTCTTGCCGCGTGCCCTGTCCGACCGGGCGTTGGAGCACCCGATCGAGATCGAGCCGGCCGTCCGTGGCCGCTACGAGAATCGTTACCTGATCCTGCTGGCCTGGTTGAAGGAGATCCTCCCCAGGCCGCGCATCGATCCCAGGGTGACGAGGGTCCAGTCCCCGAAGGCCGGGGCGGGCGAAAAGCTCATCATCAAGCCCGTGCCTCCGAGGAAACGCCCGTCCACGCAGCCGACGAAGTAGGAGTCGTATCGCCGAAACGGTCCAAGGAGTGACGGTTTGGTCCCCACAGCCCGTTGAGTTCAGGCCAAGGAGGGCGCCCCATCGTGGCCCCCGTTCCGCTTGAAATCTGGATCTTGCTCGTCGTCGGCGTCCTCGTGGCGTTCCGAACCGGGCTGACGCTCAGGCGCCGCGGTTGGCGTCGCACGGCCAACGAGGTCAGCTCCCTGGGCTGGCAGGCGAGGTGGTACGATTGGGAGGGATTGCCCGTCCGATTCGGGCGGCTCGCCCTGATGCGTCACGGCTACAACCGGAGGGCTCGCAGCATCATTGTGGCAAAGGGCAAGCGACAAGGCCGCTCATTCTGCTATCATGTTGAGACGGGGTTCGGCAAGGCCCACGCCTCACACGACCTGACCGTGGCCGTGATCGAAGGAGACACCACGATGCCGGGTGCTCGGATCGGCATCGGTGCCGGCATCGAGCCTTCGGGCGCGTTCTGGCGATATCATGCGTGCGGTCACGTGGCCCTGAGGCAAACCGAAGAGGGCGGGAAACCGGCGGAGGCCTCGGCGCGCGCCGCCGTCTATGCCGAATCCCCTCGCTGGGCCGAGACCGTGCTCAGGCCCGTGTTGGAGGACGCCTTGAAGGGTGGCGTGCGTACCTGTGAGGTGCGCGGCCCCTTCGTAGCGCTGTATCAGGATGGCATCATCGGCGCGCAGGAGCAGCTTGAACTGCTCAAACAGGCCAGCGCGCTGACGGATCGACTGGAGACCGCAAGCGGTCGCGACAGGAGCTGACTCGTGAAACCCACGCTAATGACCGGGGTGGCCGTCGTGCTGGGCGTAGGCCTGTTGGTGGGCATCTTCGGCCTGGCCCGTCTGAGCCATTCCGACCAGGCCCAGGTGGCCCATCAGGCCGGCAAGAGCACCAGCAAGGCCATGCGCCTGCTCAACAACTACCGGGCGAACCTCTTTCAGATCAACATGATTCGCGAGCAGTTGAGCCGTCGGCTCGGCGATGCCGAGAGCCCCGTGGCCATCCCACCCGAGGGCGAGGAGGTCTCGGCGATCCTCAAGGCCGCGCTCGAGAAAGAGGAGGTCCTCGCCGAGTTTCAGGCCTACAGCAAGGACATCCTCAGGCAGTCGCAACGAAGCATTGCCAGCAAGCTCGACGAACGCATGCGCCAACTCGTGCCGGACGCCTCGGCGATCGAACCCGCTCCCAAGCTCGACTGGGGCCAGTCTCCCGAACAGATCACTCGCAGCATCGCCAAGGCCATCAAGCAGATGCAGCGGCTGTCGGCCGAGAACGAGAAGCTGCTCAAGGAGGCGCTCCGCGCCGCCGATGAGGCCCTGCGCGTCCAGGTCGGCCAGGCCGATGCCCGCGACGACACCAACGCCCTCCACGTCAAGGCCGTCGTGCTGAATCTGCAGGGCGACGTCCAGCGGACCGGGGCCCTGGCGGCCAGGCTCGAGGCCCAGGACCTGCGCTTGCGGGCCATGGGCTTCGTCAACCAGTCGGCCGAACTGCTGAGAGAGAACGCCGATCTCGAGGCTCAGAAGCCCACGGAGGTCCTCAAGGCCCTGGCCAAGGAGAAGGCCGATCTGACCTCCATGCTCGAGAAGACCAAGAAGGTCGTGGCTGACCTTGACGCCGAGATCGCCAAGCGCAGGAAGCAGATCGCCGATGCCGAGAAACAGGTCGAGGACGCTCAGCGGGCCCTGCTCGATCTCGAAAAGGAAGGCTACAAACCCAAGGATCCCGCTGACGTCGAGCGCTACACCAAGGCCTACCGCGAGCTGTCCGGCAAGCGTAACGCGGCCAGCCTCCGGGCCAAGGCGCTCCGGACGGGCACGCTTGAGGGCGTCCGCCTGTCGGAGGACCGGGCCGCCGGCGCCCTGTCGGCACCGCTCGTCCCGACCGAGGCCGGCACCAAGCCCACCATGCTCAAGGGGCTCGAGACGCTCGAGGAGGAGAGGGCGTTGGCGTCCAAGACCGTCGAGGACCTGGAGGCGATGCTCGAGAACAACGCCGAGCGCGTCGCCCAGGCCGAGAAGACCTCAAAGGAGATCGAGGACACCATCGCCGCCCTGGCCAAGCGGAAAGCCGAGTCCGACAAACGGGCTGCAACGCGCCTGGAGCGGGCCGGGGAGCGGGCCGAGGCCGCCTCGAAGCTGGAGGACGCCGCCCTGGCCACCCTGGACAAGGCGGAGAAGGCCTACAGCCGGGCGTCCCGGTCCGCACGTGATCGCGGCGGCAAGGAGCTCAAAGATCCCGCCATGCGGACCGTCAGCAGCGACAAGGATACCGGTCCGGCCCTGACCATGGCGCAGGCCGACGTTCAGCACGTGATCGCGCTGATCCATCTCCAGAGGGCGCGGGACCTGCGGCAGCGCGGCTACGTGCTGATCGCGGCCAGGCAGGCCGACGTGGGCGGGGTGGACGCCGCCGAGACCGACGACCTGATCGCGTCGATCACCGAGGCGCAAGAGGCCGCGACCGAGGCCATCCAAGAATCGATCGACCTGCTCGGCAAGGCCCGGCTCCAGCGCAACTACGAGTGGATCGGCCAGGCCAGCCTGGGCGCGGCCCACCAGCTCAAGGCCATCCTGACGACCGGACCGGCGCAGGCCGATGCCCTCGCCGATGCGGTGGACGCCTATCAGACCGCCGTCGAGGGACGCGAAGGCAGCCCCTTCCTCAAACCGTACCTGCCCGTGCTCAAGCACGTCCAAGAGCTATCGGCCAAGAATCCCAGCACGCGCCCCAAGCCGGAGGAGGCCGGGGACAAGGAAGCCGCCGAGGAGGGCGAGGCCGAGGAGTCCCCTCGGGGGCGGACCAAGGCCCAGCCCAAGGCCAAGCCCGGCGCTCGCGGAGGGCGTCGCTAGGCCCGGTCCGGCTGACCGCTATGCCCAGGCCGGATGGGATGAGGCCCCTTGACCGGGGAGCGCCATGCCAGAACCGAACCCTTCCCGTCCCGTCCGCATCGGCATGGTCGGCTGTGGCTTCATGGGGCAGAAGGCCCACCTCGACAACCTCGTGACTATCCCAGACTGCCGCGTCGTCGCCCTGGCCGAGGGGCGGGCCGAGACCGCCCGGCGGGTCGCCCACAAGTATGACATCCCCGCGGTCTATCCCGACCACCGATCGATGCTGGCCGAGGCCGACATCGACGCGGTCGTCTGCGTTATGGGCTACACCCTGCACCATGCCGTCGTGCCCGACATCCTGGGCGCGGGCAAGCACCTGCTTACCGAGAAGCCCATCGCCGTCCGGGCCGAGACCGGTCATTACCTTGCCGACCTGGCCGAGCAGCACGGCGTGATCTATCAGGTCGGCTACATGAAACGGCATGTGCCCGCGTGCCGCCACGCCGAGTGGCGGGTTCGCAAGTGGCAGGCCAAGGGCACGGCCGGCAAGATGACCTACCTTCGTGTGACCATGCCCCCGGGCAACTGGACTTCTGGCATCGAGCCTCCGCTCGATGCGGGCGACCCGCCGCCAGACTACGAGGACCAGACTCCCGAGCCCTTGGCGGACGGGATGGATGCCGAGACGGCCGCAGCCCACAACGCCTTCATCAACTACTACATCCACCAGGTGAACCTCATGCGGTACCTGCTCGGCGAGGCCTTCTCGTGCGAGTACCTCGCCGCGGGTGAGTCGGTCCTGGCCGGCCGGAGCGACAGCGGCGTGCCGTGGGTGCTCGAGATGACCGGCTACGGCTTGCGCGACCACTGGGAAGAGTACGCCAAGGTCTGCTTCGAGGGAGGTCGCGTCGATCTGTCGCTGCCTGCGCCGATGGCGCGACAGCAGCCGGGTGATGTGCGGATCTACCACGGTCCGGCCGACGCCGAGTCGCGTTGCACTTTCGAGCATCCCGTGCTCCCACCCTCATGGTGCATGCTGGAGCAGGCCCGTCATTTCGTGGAGTGCGTCCGTAGCGGCGGGGCCACCATCGCGCCGGCCCGCGAGGCCGCTCAGGACCTGGAGGTCGCCGAGCAGGTCGCCCGTCTCCGAGCGGGTCTATCGGCCCGATAACTCGCCGGCGTCGTGCCCTGGTTATTGGACGCACAGACGATCGCCCCCGCCGAGAGTGCCGCCGACGCCCCGCTTCTGGTGCATCCTGTCGAGCTTGACGCGAATCCATTTGCCGCGTCCGACGTTGAATCCGATAGTTCACACTGGATGAGCGCGCCTCTGGGGAAATGGACATGCTATCGGACGTGGCCTCGATCGGGTTCTCTGCGAACCGTGTGATCGCGGCCTTTGCCAACCCGGCCCTCCGTTCGACTCGCGCGGTCTCGCCCGTCGTCGAGAGCGAGGCGTCCGCGCCCGCGGAACGTGCCGGGGAGACACGTCCCACGGAGTCGACCGCTCCGGCCGAGCCCGTCGGCAAGAGTGAGCTGACGGACGAGGAGCAGCGCGAGGTCGAGGAGCTCCAGCGCCGCGCCGAAGACGTCCGCCGCCACGAACAGGCCCACAAGAACGCCGCCGGTCAGTACGCAAGAGGCGGGCCGACCTACGAGTACACGCAGGGCCCCGACGGCAAGCGCTACGTCAGTGGTGGCGAGGTGCAGATCGATCTGTCGGAGGTGCCGGGCGATCCGGAGGCGACCATCCGGAAGATGCAGCAGGTTCGGCGGGCCGCACTCGCCCCGGCCGATCCGTCCAGCAAGGACCGTCAAGTGGCGGCCAAGGCCTCGGCCGCCGAGGCCCAGGCTCGGACCGAGCTGGCCGGACAGCGGGCGGAAGAGGGTGATGCGCCGTCGGCCTCACGAGAACCGACCGCCCCGGCGACCGACCGATCGGAGCCCGCCGACCGAGCCGTGCGGGGCGAGTCTTCTGGGCGGACCGACCCACAGCAAGCCCCGCCCGAGACGGTCATCTTCCCGCGAGAGGACGGGCCAGTCGGACCGGCGTCCAGCGAGCAGTCGGGTCAGACCACCATCGAACCACCCGCGCCGTCCGGCGAGCCCTTCGGCGTCGCCCCGCGGGTCAACGAGTTGTCGCCCGACGCGGCGAACCTCGCCCCGGACCCGTCGGCGGCCCCATCCGGCGGTGTCGCCATCGCCTCGCATCTGGCCCGGCTTGACGCCGGCTTGGTCACGCTCAACGCCAACCCCGCCGGACGCTTCATCGACGTCGTCGTGTAGCGGCGACTATTCCGCTAGGGGCGCCCCGGCAGCCACGTCTCCAGGATGTATCGGCAGTTGACCACCTTCTCGGCGCAGTCGAGCGGTACGTACCAGTAGTGGTTGCTCGCTTCGTAGCCGATCCGCGAATCCTCGCGCGTGATGTGATACAGCCGCTTGGCCAGGTCGAGCTCCTCGCGCGTGACCTCGCGCAGCGTCTCCTTCGCCTCGGCCTCGGCGGGCGCGTCGGTCGCGGCCCGCAGCGCGTCCCGCGCCAGCACGAACCGCACCTGGTTCGACGCGCTCCGCATGTGCAGGTAGACGACCTCGGCGATTCGCAGCTCGTCCTCCAGCCGCTCGCGCCGCGCCGCCGGCGCGTTGTCCCGCGCGGCCTTCAATGCCGCCAGGCCCGGCTTCCAACCCTGGGCGATCTTGTCGTACTGACCGCCCAGGACCTTCGGCGGGTACGGGCCGCTCCAGCCCTTCACATCGTCGTAGGGGATGCCGACCATCGTCGAGGCATAACCGGTCGGCTCGGGATAGAGCAGGTTGGCCGGACCCCAATGGTGCGGCGCGCGATAGATCACCCCGCCGTGGAAGGGGTACTCGCGGTACGCCTCGCTGAAGGCGTTCCAGGCCTCGACCATCTTCGCGGCCGGCGCCTCCCCATAGAGCCGACGCGCCACATGCTCCATCGCCTCCTGCACGGGCGGGGCGTCGGTCCCGGCCAGACGACGCACGAGCTCGAGGTTCGGCGACGGGTAGCCGCCCAGCGTCCAGCTCAGCATCATCCCGTCGAGCTTCAGCTCCGAGAGGTTCTTGGCGTGCTGGCCGACCAGCTTCAGCACCGGCACGTACGGCACGGCCGCCATCTCCCACGTGTTGTTGATCTGCATCTTGGCGGCGATGTTCAGGCCGCACCGCTTGGCGATCGCCCAGTGCCGCTGCGCCCTGGGTCCCGGACCCACCGCCGAGAGGCTGTATTCTCCGACGGCCGTCTTCACCCCGCCGCGTTCGATCGGCAGGCTCCATTCGCTGACGCTCATGAACCAGCACTTCTTCGGCAGGGCCTTGATCGCCCGCTCGGCCCAGCTATCCCGCCAGCCCCAGTCCCACACGATGAACGTGGCGTCCGCGTTACCGCGCCACACGCCCTCGGCCATGGCCCGGTTCGTCGCGGCGATCACCTCGGCCGGGTCGCGCTGCTTGCATCGGGGACAGTTCTCGCCGTGATGGTGCGACCAGCAGTTCGTCAGGTTCTCCGAAGCGCTGATCGTGAACGCCCCGCCCAGGTGGGGAACGTTCCGGAAGACGTGCTCGGTCGACTCGGTCAGGTACCGTTGCACCTTCTCGGTCGAGACGCACATGGCGATCTGGTCGCCCTCGGCCACGCCACGGATGTCGGGGAAGCGTTTGAAGAAGTCCGGGCCCTGCGTTCGCGGCTCGTTGAAGTAGAGGTAGATACCGATCCCGTGACGCTTGGCCCGCGTCACGAGCTTCCGCAGGTTCGCCAGCCTCTGCTCCCAGCCCTTGCCGAACTCCGGGAAGTCCTTCGAGGGGGCGAGCTGATTGAGCACGGCCTGCATCCACACGCCGTTGACGCCCAACGCGGCCAGCTTCTGGAGGTAGCCCTCCGGATAGGGGTCGATGTCGGGGTTGGCCAGCGGGTCGCCGTAGAGCGCGAAGTAGCTGTAGAGATACCGCAGCTTGATCTGATCGCTGCCGCTGTCGGCCGGTGGGGCGGGCCGGGCCGATGCGTCCACGCGGCTGAGCTTGTCGACGAAGGCGAAGCGCTTCTCACCCGTCGGGCGGATGGCCTCACCGAAGGTCTGGCCGACCACAGCCGCGATAGCCCTGGCACGGGCCTGCTGCTCGGCCGTCGGGGCCGTGTAGCGCAGGGGATCGCACTTCGGCTTCAGCCGTCCGAGCTTGATGTAGAGAAAGTCGTCCTCCTTGAGGGCAAAGGCCAGCTCCTCCTTGTCCCAATCGAGCAGCACCATAATCTGGTCGTAGGGCAGGAGGTGCCAATTTCGGCGGAGGATCGTGATATAGCTGCGGCGCCACTGATCGTCCGTGACCGGCGGCGGATCCGCCAGGCCCATGGATCGGCCGATTGCGAGGATGTCCTCGGCCCGGCAGCCGCACACCTTGGCCATCCGTTCCGGCGGCACCCACTCCCAGTTCCGCCAGACGAACGTGTGCAGCCGACTCGGAAAGTGCGCCATGCGCAGCGCCGGCGGCGTCGGGCCCCCGGGCAACTCCAGCGCAACGGCGCGACACGGCCACAGCGCGGCAAACGCCGCGAGTAAGATGAGGCAGACGGCCTGGTGCAGTGACGATGATGCGGACATGGCGGTTCCCTCGATGACGATGCCGGTGTGAACGCGGCGCCGACCACGGACGCTCCCGCGAGCGCTCGTCCGGCCCCGCGTACCACGTCGTGTGATTATCCACGGGGCAGGGCGATTGGCAACGGTGCCGGTCCTGCAGGGCCTGGCAGGCACGTCCGCCAGCCCCTAAGATGCGTTCCGCTGATTGAACCCTTAGCGGCCGCCGAACCGCGGCAGTCTGACCGGAACGGAGAGCTGCATGAGCCCAAGCCGTCGATCATCCTCGGCACCGCCTGCCAAGCGGCAGGACGCCTTCCGCATCCTGACGATCAACCCCGGCTCGATGTCGACGAAGGTCGCGATCTTCCACGGCGATCGCTGTATCCACGAGACCGAGGTCGCCCACGAGGTGCCGCCGGCCCAGACCCTCGAGCAGCGCACGGAACAGATCGGTCAGCGCGCCAGTCTCGTTCGCGACGTGCTCGACACCACGGGCCTGACCGAGCTTGACGCGGTCGTCGGACGCGGAGGCTTCCTCCCCAGGCCGGTCGGCAAGCTCCGCGCCGGCACCTACATCATTGCCGAACGCCGGGACGACGAGATCGTCATCGACGAGCCCATGGTGCAGGCCATCCTCGAGCGTCCCGAGATGGATCACGCCAGCAACGTCGGCATACCGACCGCGGCCATGCTCGCGCGTCAGCTCGGCGTGCCGGCCTTCGTAGTGAACCCGGTCGTGACCGACGAGTTCCCGCCCGAGGCCGAGCTCAGCGGCTACGCGCCCGTCGCACGCAAGAGCACGGCTCACGCGCTCAGCGTCCACGCCGTGGCCCGGAAGGCCGCGAGGCAGCTCGGGATCGACTTTCAGCAGGCCCGCTTCGTCGTCGTCCACATGGGCGGGGGCATTACCGTCGCGGCCGTGCGCGACGGCAGAATGGTCGACAACAACGTGGCCCTGCTGGGTGGTGGGCCCTTCACGCCCCAGCGCGCGGGCCACCTCGACGTCAGCGCCGTCATGGACCTCTGCTTCTCAGGCCGGTTCGATCGTGACCGGCTCGCGGCCGAGCTGACCAAGCGTGCCGGGCTGGTCTCGTACATCGGCGAGCACCGCATGGAGGTCATCGAGAAGCGTATCGCCGCCGGCGACGACGCGGCCGACCTGGCCGTCGACGGCATGGTCTATCAGATGGCCAAGGAGGTCGGCGCGATGGTGGTGGCCGCCGGTTGCCGGATCGACGCCGTCGTCCTGACCGGTGGGCTGGCACGAAGCAAGCTCGTTCTCGAACGCCTCGAGTCGCGTGTCGGCAAGCTCGCACCCTTCGTCATCTTTCCGGGCTCGCTGGAGATGGATGCGATGGCCGAGGGTGCTGCGGCCGTGCTCTCGGGAGAACGGCCGGCGATGCGCTACGTCCCACCCGACTGATTTGACTCCGACAGGTCCGGCGATAGGATGGCCCGAAGCGGCCCGGGTGGTTGCGCTCGGCGCGTCCCATCGAGTGCATGGAATTCGCGGCGATCTCCGGCAGTGATCAGACCCGCGCGGGGCATCCAACCTTAGGCCGCTCACGACAGCATGCGAGCCGTACGCTCTGACCACCGGCGGACGCGCCCTCAGTGCGACCGCAAAACCACGAACACGAGGAGAGGGCTATGCCCGACGACGAACAGCCGAAAATCATCGCGGACGACGACTGGAAGGCCGAGGCGCAGCGCGAGAAGGAGCGCCTCGCCGCCGAGGCCGCTCAAGCGGAAGAGGCCGGCGAGGAGCGTGAGCCCTCCCCGTTCCTGGACCTGCTCGATATCCTCGCGCAACAGGTCGTGCTCTCGATGGGTGGGGCGCAGCTCCCCAACGGACAGACGCTGCCGGCCAATCCCGCGGCGGCCAAGCACTTCATCGACATGCTGGTCATGTTGCAGGAGAAGACCCAGGGCAACCTGAGCAAGGAAGAGGACGAGGTGCTCAACTCGCTGGTCAGCCGCTTGCGCTGGGCCTTCAGCATGGCCGCCAGCGGTCAGGGCGGAGCCGCGCCCGGTGCCGAGGGAGAGGCGCCTCCGGGCGAAGCGCCGCCGCCGCCGCCGGAGCAGTCCTGAACCGGACCGCATGCCCCACGGGATCGAAAGGAGACAGGCACGGTGCCGCCGTCGACAGCGCCGTGCCTGTTTGTCGTTTCCGGATGGTTGACCCGGCCGGCGGGGACCGATCCCCGCTTCAGCCTAGAACCGGTCGATGTACTTGCTCAGGAACATCTTCGCGTCGGCGGTCACGTCCCACGCATCGGGCCAGAAACACAGGTCCACCGTCCACCACGCGCCGGTGTAGCCGGCCTCGTGGATCGCGGGCAGAACCTCGTCGAAATTGATGACGCCCTGACCGAACGGGGCGTGGGTGCTCGTCTCGTCCCCATGCAGCGTGCCGTCGGAATCGATGAGGTGCACGTGTCCGATACGACCCTTGAGCATCTGCACGAGTTCGACGATGCCGCCGTCGAGGGTCTCCTGGCTGTCCACCTGCCGCGCGCCCTCGACCGCGACCATGTGCGCGTGACACGTGTCGAGCAGGATCCAAAAGTTCCGATGGTCGACCGCCTCGTGCATCTGCACGATCTCGGACGGCTTGTTCAGGAAGAAGCCCGGCTCGAACTCCCACACCACCTTCACCCCGGCCTCCTCGGCGATCTGGGCGCACTCGTTCCACAGTGAGGCGATGCGATCGCAGGCCAGCTTGCGCGTTACGCCTTCCGGTCCACGCGGGCCGTCCACCGTGTCCACGCGGATGGCCGGGGCGCCCAGGTCCACGCATAACTGAAGGTTCTTCTTGAACAGCTTGATGTATGCCCCGTCCTCCTGCGCCGCGTCCGTGCCCGGGCCCGGCGCCGACCAGAAGTCCGCGGCCAGGCCGCTGACCTCCAGGCCGTTGGCCTTGACCAGGGAGCACAGCAACTCTCTGTCGGCCTTCATCGGGTAGTCGTCGGGATGGATGTGCGGCCTCATCCCGCCGACCTCCACGCCGTCGAACCCGAGCTCGGCAACACCCCGGACGACTTTGTCGAAGGGTATGGGATTGTCCTGATAGGGACCGAACGCGTAGGCCCAGGTACCGATCGAGAGCTTCTTCGCCATGAGGGATGGCCTCCTTCCAGGATGACTTGGTGTACTAGCTCAGCTTCGGCGGATAGCAGCAGATCACCTCGAGCGGTCCGCCGCCGGTGTTGACGATCTTGTAGTCGCCCAGACCCGCCGGGATGAACATGTGCCTGCTCCGCCGGATCGGCGTCTCGCCCCAGTCGCCGACGAGCTTGCCCTCGCCGTCGCCCACCGGGATCAGGCAGTAGAACCCGCGGTTGCCCGGCATGCTGAATTCACCGTCCACGATCACCCGCTGCACGTTGAAGTACTGGTGCGCCTCCGGCGGGACCAGATCGTACTCCTTGCCACCCGGCTCCTCCCGGGCGACCTCCGGCGTGCGCATGACGTAGTTCGTCAGGTAGTCGAGCGGCATGGCCTTAAAGTCGGCCGCCTCCAGCGCCGTGTCCCAACCGAGCCCGCAGGTTCCGTCGTCGCGGTCGTAGGGGAAGCCCTCCCACTCGGCCAGGATGTTCCAGTCGGTCGGCTCCTGCGGCTCGAGGATGCACAGCCCGCTGCCGAGCGAATGGACGTGGCTGTCCCGCAGGAAGATGACGTCGCCGACCTCGGGCTCGATCTCGTGCAGGTGCTGTCGCATCGTCTCGACGTCCTGCTCGTCCATCCACTTGCGGAAGTCCTCGGCGCTGACGTCGTCCTTCCACCCGACCCAGGCCTTGGCGCCCGGCCGCGTGCCGATCACGACCCACGCCTCGTTCTTGCCGTTGGGGCTGTCCAGGTGCTGAGATGCGAACTCCGGCGACGGATGCCAGTGCACCGGGATGTGCGCGTCGTCGCCGACGTCGAAGATCTTGACCAGGATGCCCAGGTTCGCCCCGAACTTGTCGTGGTGCGTCTTGCCGAGCGTCTCGTCCGGGAAGGCCTTGAGCAGCTCTTGCAGGATGACCACCTCGCCGTTGGGCAGCTCGGCCCGGCTGAAGCCCTTGTCGGGCGGGTTGTCGCGGCCCGGCGTGATCGCGCGATTCGTCGAGAAGATCCACTCCTCGCTGCGGTAGTCGTCTTTCGGGTCCGGCTCGTTCATGAACGCCGCCCGCAGCTTCCCACCGTTGTAGAAGTGCAGGTACGTGTTGGGCGCCAGCGGAATCGGCTGCCCCAGCGCCGCCTTCATTGCTTCGGTCGTGGCCATGATGTTCGCCTCCGATGTGGTTTGCGGAATTAGCACGGATCATCCTAGCGGCCGATCGGGCGGGGTCAAGCGTTTGAACGAGGACCCGGCGGACGGGTGCGGCCCGCGCATCGATGCAGGGGGTCGGATTGGAGAGCCGCCCGCTCGACGTCGAGCCGGACAGGCTTCGGGCGGCTTAGAATTCCGCGTGACGGAGGTGATGCCCGCCAAGCCGCATCGCGGCCGAGGCGGCGAAGATGCCGATCATCACGATCGTGCCGATCGCCACGATCGTCTGTCTATTGAGGACCAGCCCCCGCCCGCTCTCGACGGCGCGGACGCTGATCAGGCCCACCAGGACCAGCACACCCACCACGAACAGGACCGATGCGATCAGGTTGATCGTACCGCCCATGCCGCTGGCGATGCGTGCCCCGTTCGACTGACCGAACATCGGTAGCCTCGCCCCGAGCCCGACCGCCAGCCCGCATAGGCCGATGCACACTGCCACCACGGACGTTAGGTGCAGCCACCACCATGACGCCGACAGGTTCAGCATGGTCAGCGACAGGCTCGTCACGCTGACCGCGCACACCAACGTCGTCGTCAGCGCGAACAGGAACTTCGTGATCAGCAGGTGCGTCCGCGAGATGGGCATGGGCCCGAGCAGCCAGAGCTGCCGGCCCTCCAGCGAGACCATCGGGAACACGAACCGGCCCGTGAACGTGGCCAGGATCAGGCTGATCGCCGCCAGGTTCAGAAACGCCACCAACACCTGCCACTGCACCGAGGAGATGTCCAGCGTCAGACGAGGGATGTTCGTCAGGTAGATCGCCAGCAGCCCGAACAGGATCGCCAACTGCGACCACTGCAGCGGGTCTCGCAGCATCGTCCGGACGTCCTTCAGCGCCATGAGCCGCAGGCGCCGCGGCAGATAGAAGAACAGCAGCCACGTCAGCGCCGCGGTGATCCGACCGCCCGTGCGGAGCGATCGGGTCGAGCGCGCCTGGGTCCGCGCGAAGGCCTCCGGCAGACGATGGCTGACGATCAGGACACCCGCCCAGCTCAGGAACAGCCCGTTCGCCAGCGTCACCAGCAGGTAGAAGCCGGCCCGCCTGGGGTCCTCGCGCGCTGCGGCCACGATGCCCTCGGTGACCCAGGTGCTCGGCCAGAGCGGCCCGCGGATGGCCGAGAGCTGATCAAAGAACGTCTTCAGCCAGAGACTGGGGTCGGCGTTGGTGTTGTGCCACACGCGGATGCCGAAGACGCCCACGATTGCCAGCGCGGCCAGCGAGATCAGGATCAACACCCGGCCCGCCGATCGGGGGAAGAACAAAGCCACTCCGTAGGCCGCTACCAGTCCGACCGCGCCGGGGATCGCCACGAACGACAGGAACAGGCCCACGAACAGGGGGTAGTAGTACCAGGGCGTGTCGTCGACCCGGGCCAGCGCCAGCATCAGCGGGATGCCCAGCAGCAGCAGCGACCAACTGCTCAGGACCAGCGATTCGACGTACTTCGTCGTAACCACGTGCCAGCTCCGCAGCGGCACGGTCATGAGGAACTGCGGCTCGCCCCGACCGAACAGGCCCGTGAAGCAGAGGATACCTGTCGAGAACGCCAGCATGGCCATCAAGGCGATGAAGAAGAAGTGGAACACGTACGGCACGGCCACGATCGATTCCAGGTGCCGCAGGTGGATGTACGAGAAGACCTGGTAGAACAGGACGTACAGGGTGGTCCAGATGAACAGCACGAACGCGACCACCGAGAAGAGCCTCAGCGGCGATTCGGTCAGGTCTTCGCGGATGCGATTGCGCCCGCTGACGCTCTTGAGGCGAAGCACCGTGACGAGCGAGGCGGACCGGGCGTTATGGGGACCGATGGACGGACTCATGGTGACTGCATTCTACGTCTCGACCGGCGTGCAACCAAGGTGTGCACCGACTCGCAGGGTCAGGCTACCCATGCGACGGGCCTGAGGCCCGATGGGGTGTAGCCCGCGGCGCGAGCCGCGGGATTCGTACGACCCGGCGAGGTGCTTAGCCCCGTTCGGGGCGGCGGATCACTCCGCCCGCGGCTGCGCCGCGGTCAACCAAGCCGCCGCACGCTCGAGGACCGGCGTCGGAGACGGTGGCTAGTGCCGCCTTTCAGACGTATCGCGACGACCAGTCCGAGCCGCCGGATTCCTCCGTCGCGGCCGCGCGGCATGAATGCCGCGGATCGAGCAGCAGCCGTGGCGTGTGCCCCCCTGTCCATAGTCGCACGATGTGTGAAACGCAGCACTAGGACGCGTCTTCTGGGTCGCGGAAGGTGGGTCAAGACACAGGGCATGTGCCTGCCCTCTTGGGCAAGCGACCCCGCAGAGGACAGCGGGGCTCGGCACGGGTGGTTCGGCGGGGGATTCGCCCTCCCGGCGGACCGGCAGATGCCATGGTGTTGGACGACTAGCTTGATCCCTTGCCCGCGGGCTTCGATGTCGTGGTCTTGGCAGGCTTATCGATCTTGAAGTCCTCGTCCGTCAGCTCGATGTTGAGCTTCATATCGTCGTAGAGGTACATGGCATCCAGCTCGCCCTGCTGGTTCCATAGATGCACGCCGGCCGGGATGAGCAGCTCCTTGTCGATGTAGAGGTCCTGCTCGCCGTGCGGGTAGTCCGGGTGGTCCGGGTTGTTGATCTCGATGTGATGGACCACCTGATCCGTCAGGTCCAGCTTGATGATCCCCTTGTACAGGATCACCTGGCCCTGAATCTCGTTCTTCCGCGTGTAGGCGATCTTGGCCAGCGTCCGCTCGAGCATGCGCTCGGGCCCGAAGTCGGTGATCAGGTTCTTGGCCTTGTGGAACAGCAGGCTCCACTTGATGGGGAACTTGCCCGGTTGCGGCGGCAGGCCGAGCAGGCCCTTCCGCGGCAGCACCACCAGCTTGTCCGGGTCCTCGTCCGCGCGATAGTAGCTCTGGGCGTATTCGCTGGTCTCGTCAGGCAGGTCGAACTTGATGCTCAGCGGCTCGCGCCGCCACTTGACCAAGAGTCGCTCCACGGGTCGCAGCGCCGGGACGATCCCCAGCCGCTCTTGCCGATAGAACGTGCAGGTCAGCGTATCAATGTTCCTGCAGCGCGAGAGGCATTCCTCCAGGAAGACCACCGGTTCGCTCTTGATCCGGCCGGCCAGATCGTCGTCCTTCGACTTGGCCTCGTCGGTCGCTTGGGTGGTCGCTACGCCCGGCTTGGCTGATTCGGCACATCCCACATACAGGGCTGCGGCGGGAATGATTGACAACAACGCGGTGCCGCGCAGGGTGAGTTTTCGCAACATCTAAATAAACCTCCTTGCGGTTAGACGTCGGAGCCGTAGGACTCCATCCGTCCATGTGCGACTAGGTGCCCAGTCGCTCGAGCCTCTCCTTGGCCGCATCCACCAGGGTACTGTCTGGATAGAGTTGGAGCAACACCCGCAGGAGGTTCCGCCCCGCTGCCTTATCCCCCAAGGCCACCAAGCTATCGCCGGCGAGCAGTCCCATCTCCATGCCGTACGGGTTCGGCGGGAAGGCCGTACCCGTCGAGGATTGCACGCGTCCGGTTGCTGCGTCGATCTTGTACAGCTCCGGCAGCTTGCCGGGGTCCATCGTCGGATAGATGACGTCCACAGGGTCGGTCGCTTTGTCGCCCTCGACGACGACCAGCGGGAATCCGCTCACCAGGCGCACCACCTTGTCGTGCAGGCCCTGGGCGAAGTACAGCTTGGCCCGCAACAGCGTACTGTAGCCCCGCAACCGCTCGGTGGGATAGGCGGTTTCCCAGTCGTCCAGCTTCTCGGCCGCGTGCTTGAACTCGCTGCGACGCGTGTAGTCCTCGACCATCTGGGCCAGGCTGCCGATACGGACGGTCCGCTTGTCGTCGCTGCGGAGCTCACCGGCCTGCTCGAACGCCTGACGCGCCTGACGGTAGCGCCCGGTTCGCAGCCAGACCTCACCGAGACCGATCCGGGCCAAACGGACGGCCGGGTCGCGAACGCGGTCGCCGTAGTGCTCGACGACCCGGCGGAAACAGGCCTCCGCGCGGTTCAGATCGCCCACCTCATGCAGCCACACCCGTCCGGCCAGTTCCCCCGCCGCCGCCTTGGCCCGGACCGACGGGGCCTGCCGTTCGATCTGCTCGAAGAGGCCTGCGGCCTGTCGCGCGGTCTCGGGCTGCAGCCGCGCCAGGCGCTTCGGATGCGGCCCGATCACGAGCAGGTCGTAGAGCTCCGGAAGCGTCTTGAGCACGGCCCGCGGCTCGACCTGGTCGACGCGTCGGGGCAGGGCGGCCAGGGCCTTCATCCGCTCGGCGTCCCGGCCGCCGCGATCGAGCAGATGGATCGCCGCGATCAGGTCCTGAGGTGCCAGGGCCTCGAACGGGTACGTGGCCACGATGTCCGCGTGCTGCTTGACGGGCTCCAGCTTGCGCTCGATGACGCGATTCCAATCGCGATGGACCTCGATGCGGTTGCGGAGGCTCGAAGGCCGGCCCCCGCGCTTCGCCGTCAGGGAGACGGTTCGCAGGCCGGGCGAGAGATACACGTGCTCGACGCGCTCGCCCTCGGCCGTCGCGCCGTCACCGAAGTCCCATCGATACTGGACGCGGCTCGATCGACCGCCGCTGAGCCTGGCCTCGAAGACGTACCGGAAGGTGTAATGGTTGTTGACGAAGCTCTCCTCCGGACCGCTGATGGTCATGTCCGCCTGCGTGGGGTCGCCGTATCGGTCCAGGTCGCCCAGACGACCCTTCGCGATCGGCGCGAAGGCCTTGGGCGGGATCACGGTCGGTCGGCCCGCCCCCGGCGGCTGCCATGCGGCCACCGCTCGTCCCCTCGCGCCGATGCTCACGTGATAGTAGGTCAACTCGTGCAGGCCCGGATCGAGCGACACCCGTCCGCTGTGCCGCGCATCGGCGACCGGTCCGTGCCGGCCGGGCCACTGCACCACCATCTTTCCGTCGATCAGCAGGAACGAGGCGTCCTTGCTGGTCGTGCAGAACGTGTAGTCGCCTCGTTTAGGGCAGTTCAGCCAGCCCGTGTACTTGTGGCAGTAGTGCGACGGTGGGCCGAACGGATCGTGTCCCAGGAAGACGTTCGGCACGAACGTGCGGCCGAGGACCTCGCCGGCCTTGTCGATGGCCCGCCGTGTCAGGTCCAGGCTCTCGATCGATCCCCCGCGAAACCGCCAGCCTTCCAGCAGCACCCCGCGCTGAGGACGCCACGTCGGCTTCTCCGGCTCGGCGCCCTCGTTGCCGTAGTACACGTAATAGCGGTCCTTGCCGCCGGATACCTCGAAGCACACGCGAACCAGGTCGCCCGGCCCGGTCTGCATCACGAAGAAGTTCGCGGGCCTGGCGCGAGACGTCGTGACGCGGATGCTCGCCCCGCCGGGTTTGACCTGCCCGTGCCCCCACAGTTCGGCCCAAGCCGCGTCCAGACCCGGCAGCCGACTCGCCTGCACGTCGACATGGACCTCGCGTCGCCAGGGCCAGGCGCGGTTCCACCATTGCCTGCCGTCGGCGAGGGCCGAGGCCTGCGGCGCGAGCAGCACGCCAAGGACCGAGGCGGTTAGTAGGAAAGGCCGGGCCCGCGCCCCATCGAGTGAGAATCTCACCATGGACTGATTATAGATTCACGTGCGAGATTCCGACAACGCGTCGGCCGTCCGGGCGTCGATCGCGTCCGAGACGGCGCGCCGGCTCGTTGTCGACGCGGCCGGGGAATCGTGCGCAACCGGAATCGCCGGGCCGAGGGCCGTCCGCCCTTGAAATCTGCTCGGCGCGATGGAAGGATACGTGACCGGCCGCTGGCGGAGCGGTTGCAAGCTGGCAGGGCAATTGGGAGACCGTAGGGCATGCGGATCGAGACCGGCACGACCAACGAGCGACTGGCACGCTGCGGCATCCTGGCGCTGGCTTTGTGCGTCTTCGCCGGATGGTTTTACAAGGACGGATGGTACACCTATCAGCGCAGGGCCCTGGAGTCCTTCCAGCGCTACCTCCAGCTCGAGGAGCTGCCCGAGCCCCATCCCAAGCTGGACTACGCTTACCCCGAGGAGCAGCGACCCGAATACAAGAAGCGGGTGGCCGGGGGGCTGACCAAAAAGGAGGTGCTCGAGGAGTTGGGTGAGCCGATCGTCGTCCGCCAGGATCCCGCCGATCAGCTCGATGATTGGCACTACGTGGGCCAGTACTGCCGGATCCATTACGAGGTCGAGCGCGCCAAAGATCCGAACGCGGGCAAGGTGCTCGCGGTCCACATCGAGCAGGCCCCCGCCGACTACCGTTACGAATCGGTGCAGCAGCAGAGGTTCTGGGCCATCGTCTGCGCCGTGCTGGGCGTGTTGGCCATCGCGTGGTTTATCAAGGTCTGGCGGACGCGGGTGGTCGTGGACGAGTCGGGGCTGACGTACAACAGCAAGCACATCGCCTGGGACGACATGGTCGACCTCGACGGCGCCGACTACGCGGCCAAAGGCTGGGTCACGCTCATCTACACCCAGCAGGGCAAAGAGAAGACCATGCGGCTGGACAGCTTTAAGATCGACGCCTACCGCGACGTGATCGACGCGATCTGCCGACGGAAGGGCTTCGCCAATCCCATACCGATCGATGATTTCGGTGAGGTCCCACCCGAAGGCGACGAGCCGATCGACCAGGCGTCGGACGGCGCGACCGAAGACGCCGAGCCAGGCCGGCCGACCCATGAAACGCAAGAGGACGAAACGTCGAGGGAAGACGATGAGCCCGCCGGCTCGGATGAGGACAAGCCGACAACCTGATACGCTCCTTCAGGACCCGGGCCTCGCCTACGACGGCACAGGACGCAAGCCTTGCGGCCTGTTGATCATTCCTCCTCGAGCCGCTCGGCCACGGCCGGGACCGGTCGATCACCCTGCAACTGTGCGGTCGCCTCGGACGCGACCAGCCACACGCCGATCAGAATCAGCGCGATGCCCATCCACTGCTTGGGCTTGGGATGCTCGTGCAGGTACAGGCCCGCCACCACGACGATGATCGCGAAGCCCAGCGTCACCATGATCGGGTAGGCCACGCTGATCGGCAGACCCTTTAGGGCGTACGTGTAGAACATCACGTTGGCGGCGAAACAGGTGAGCCCCAAAACCAACACCCAGTTGGTGACGAGCGAGAGCACAACGGGCCATAGGCCTTCGGCCAGGCTGGCACCCGTGGCCTTGAAGCGTTCGATCCCGAATTTCATCATCAGGTTGGCCGTGGCGTTCAGCATCAGGGCACAGGCCAGGGCAATGAAGTATCGCATGGGTCTCCCTCGGACGCTAAGGACCTCGTCGCGGTCCGAGAGGATACCCCTAACCGCGCTCATGTGCCAGGCGGCCGTCTGAGACGCCCGCCTTCCGGCTGCCGACCCGACGAGGAGCCCGTCCGCGACGTCTGACATCCACAAGATTACCGGACTGTTGTGGCGGGTCCGGAGAACACGGTGACACCACCCGATCGAGCCCTCAGCGGGGACCGCGCACCCCGCTGAACCCTGGCGAGCGACCTAGGCCGCGTTGCCCACCGCCCACGCCGTGTGGCCTGCCCGGCCTGGCATCCGGTCGTCCTGAGGGAGTCGGTCAACCCCCCCGCCGCGCGCGCCGATAACTGTAGATATGACAGGGAGTCTCTGCGCACCGCCTGACGTCGGATCAAGCCGGCATCGTTCCGTTGCCGTCAGCAACGCCACGCCCGCCCGGCTCCGCCGGTGGTTCCGTGACGTGGCCTTGGCTTGTCTGGTGGTTTCGCTGGCGGCCAGCTTCGTTTCAGCCCAGGTGCAGACGGCCAAAGCCGATGCACCTCGGACCGCCGGATCGACCGGCTTACAACGCCTCGACACCGGACCGTTCGTCGTCGTGCCGGACGTCCGGCAGGTGATGCGCCGCCGGATCGTCAAGCACTTCGACTTCGACGAACGCAAGCTCGGCAACCTCGAGTCCATTCCGATGTACTGGCAGCGATACCTGGAGGAAGGGTTTCCCCATTACCTCAAGGGTACGTTCGATCACGAGCTGGGTCACGAGAGCCCGCCCTCCTTTCACCTCGAGCTCAAGGGCGGGAGCCTCGCCTACGTTTACAAGGCCCAGAACATCCCTGTCCATCCCCAGAGCGACTACCTGATCTCGGCCTGGATCCGTCCCAGCCAACTCCGCCACGCCTCGGCATGGCTCAGCGCGTTCTACTACGATCGCAGCGGCAACAAGCTGACTCAGACCGAGCAGTTCGCCGATCCGGTGGGCGGTCCGAAGGTCGACGACACCTGGCAGGAGGTGACCTTACGGCTGCCGGGAGGCTTCGATGCGGCCCGGCATATCGGCCTGGCCGTCTGGCTGGTTCAACCGCCGCGGCCCCGCAAGACCACCCAGAAGCAGCTCACCATCTACCGGCAAGACATCGCAGCCGGTGCCTGGTTCGACGACATCCGTGTGGTGCGTCTGCCTCGGGGCGCACTGACCACCGGACAGCCCGGCAACGTCTTCACCGATCACCAGCCGGCGCGTTTGCATGTCGAGATCAGCGATCCGGACGGACGCGACCTCGACGCGGAGCTCTCCGTGCACGATGCCGAGGGCAACACGCTGCTGACCAGGAAGGTCCGCGTTTCCGATAAGGCCCAGGACGAGGCCAAGGTCATCGAGCTCGGCGACCTTGCCCCCGGGGCCTACGTGGGCCGACTGACCATCCGGTCGGACAAGATCGATCTCAGTGCCTATCAGGCCAGCTTCGTCTGCCTGGGACCCCGACTCAACGGTCCGGGCTGGCGAAACGAGGGATTCGGCCTGGTCTTGGCCCATAGCGATTACCAATCCCCCGATGGCGCCGCTCGCCTGATCGACCTACTCCATGTCGGCCATGCCAAGCTGCCCGTGGCCGGACCGGCCGTGAACCGCAAGCCGGAGATGCAGACTGACCCGGCGGTCAATCAGCTTCTGGAGCACCTCTGGCAGGAGCGGGTCCAGGCCGTGGCCGTCCTGGGCGGGGGGCGTTCGAGGAACCGGCCCAATCCCGTCGCTCGGGCGAGTGAATCGTGGCGGACGTTCCTCTTGGCCCTGGCCGATCATCCGGATATCTGGCGGCCCTATCTGGCCCCGCCTCTGGTCAGCCACGCGAGCTTCGCCCATTGCTGGCAGGCTGGCATGGACGGCGACGACAGCCTGGCCTGGAATACCCAGCTCACCGCGGGTCTGGCCATCTTCCGTCAGGAGCTCGACCGGCTCTTGCCCTCGTCGGAAATGGTCGTTCCTTGGCCCATCCTCCATCAAGCACCCGAGAGGCCGATCAAATCGCAGTACGTTTCCCTGCATGTGCCCAACCTGATCAGGCCCGAGGAGATCGCCGCGCACATCGAGGAGTTCAAAAAGGCCCGCTCCCACGGATTGTGGGCGGTGGTGCAGCCTCTCGCATCCGGCGGCTATCGTCGCGAGGCCCAACTGGCCGATCTGGCCAAGCGACTTGTCCTGGCTTGCAGCTCGGGCGTCGAGACCGTCTTCTTGCCCAGGCCGTGGTTCGTGACACGACACGGCAACAAGGGGCAGACCGAACCTCACGAGTCGTTCATCGTCTTTCGGACCATCGCCGAACTGCTCAGCCAGACGACGCCCACCGGGGACCTCTACCTCGACGACGGATTGCGGGCCGTCATGTTCCAGCGGCAAGGCCAGTGCATCATGGCCCTCTGGGACGAGGAGGCGCCCGACAGCGGTCGGCATCACGTGATGTACCTGGGGTCCAAACCGCAGCAGGTGGATCTCTGGGGCCGAAGCATGCCCCTCGAGAAGGCGGTCGGCGGTCACCGCATGACGATCCATCGTTTGCCGACCTTCATCCGCGGTACGCAGGCCTGGCACCTCAAGATGCGCGGGACCTTCGCCCTCGAGCCCCCTCACGTCGAGAGCAGCTTCAGCCTCCATGAGCGCGACGTGCGGTTCACCAACCCCCGGGACGTGCCCATCAGCGGCGTTGCTCGACTCGAGCCGCCCGAAGGCTGGGACATCCGGCCGAAACGCATCCCGTTCTCCCTCGCACCCGGTGAGGAACTGCGGACCAAGGTTCGGATTCGCTTTCCCTCCAGTGAGGTCGCCGGCAGGAAGCGGCTGACCGGGCATTTCATCGTCGATTCGGACGACACCTATCACCTGGTCGCCCAAGCCCCGTTCACGCTCGGGCTCGACGATTTCGAGGTCCGGACCTTCGCTCGCATCGAGAACAACCGGGTCATCGTGCAGCAGACCATCACCAATCGCACCGGCAAGCAGGTGGACATCGAGGGCTACGTGCTGGCCCCCGGACGCGCGAGGATGTCGCGGATGTACCGCCGCATCAACTCCGACCAGACGATCCACAAGAAGTACTACCTCGACAACGGCGATGCCCTGCGAGGGCAGAACATCCGTGTCGGCGTCCGTGAGATCCACGGGCCGAGGATTCTGAATCAGACCGTTCGCGTCCAGTAACGGATGGGTGCAGGCGGGTTCTGTCACCTGTCAGGGCGCGTAGAATGTCCTCCCGGGGT
>CAZUQM010000060.1:0-33234 GCA_964622545.1 uncultured Planctomycetales bacterium
GTCAACTGCATGCGCCACGCCGGATATACGCTACAGGTGAAGTGAAGCTGCTCTAAGGCATGGCTTCTCCCAACCGGATTACACAACATTGTAGGCAATCCGAGCGCTGTCATCAAGAGGCGAAGACGAGACTTGCGCAAGGTTAATCTCGGCCAACCTGTTGCCTTCCAATGGTTAGTAACAGGATAGACCATGCCCGATACGACGATGACTTCACAAAGCGAATCGTTTAATTGGCCGGACTCGCTGAGCTCGCAGTCACGTGTGCACATGACCGGTCCAGCCTCGGTGGAATGCTAGCAACGACGGGAGATGTGGCCCACAGCGGGTGACTCAGGCCGCCGCAATGCTCTCTTCGAGCGCAACCCGAAGCTTCCTAAGGGCCTTGTTCTGGATCTGGCGGACCCGCTCTTTTGTAACTCCGATAATCGAACCCACCTGCTCAAGGGTCTTCGGCTCAGCCTTGGCTTCACCCGAGGGCCCGAGGGCAAACCGCGACCGGATTACCGTCCATTCGATGTCGCTGAGATCCGCCAAATTACTGTTCAAGACACCGCGCAATTCCTCAACACAGTCGCCGTGTTCCTCTTCGCGCTTGGTCTCGATGTAGTCACTCTTCTCCAGCGAAGGATCGTATTCGGTCGGGAAGCGCCCGCGATATCTCGTCGTCCGCATCGCAACCCGGCTGAAGCTCTTGAGGATAGCCCGGCACGCGTACGTGCTGAACTTGAAGCCCCTCGAGCAATCGAATTTCGAGACGCTCCGCAACAGGGCCATGTTCCCCTCGCTGATGAGCTCGTTGTAGTCGATGCCGTTCAGACGCGTCCGTTTGGCCATCGCCAGGACGAGCGGGAGGTTCGCTTGCACGATGAAGCTTCGAGCGCACAAGGCACGCCGCTGCCATAACACGGCCTCTCGGGCACCCGACAAGGTCAAACGCCTGCCGGCATGCTTCTTGAGCACACGACAGACCCGATATCTGGCGTAGTTGAACCGCTGAAAGGCAAGCTGCTCCTCCTCAGCAGACAGTGTCGACATCGCCGACTTCACCGCGTTGGGCTCGTCAAGCATTTGATCAACGCTCTGCCTGCTCTCGCCATCCTCATCGGCGAACAAGACCTTCTCAGCGTTTCGCTTGCCGAACAACGTATTGGCGACGTATTCGGGGGGCTCCTCCAACACCGACCGAAGCAACTCACGGTCCGCCGAGCTGAGCTTCTCAAGCGTCCTCGCCGTCGGCGGCCGGACGTTCAAGGCGGCACGGTGAGCGTCCTGCTGTCGTTTTGCTGTCGTGGTAGTCATCCAGACACTCCGTCCCAGATGGGTCCTTTCCCTGGCTGCACCTGGTGGCCCAACTTGTTAGATGGTCGTCACCACGGATCGTGCCGCAAAATCGTAGCCGAGACACCGGTCCGCATGGCTACGCAGGACACAGAATTACAGCCCTACTGAACACTGGCTCGCTGCTACCGTCTGGGGAGAGTTCTTGCGGGGAGTCCAACGCTACTACCAACCTCAATATAACACTGGCCAACCGCCCAGGCAAGGGCCGGCCACGGGATTATGTTCCGAATTCCCAGATTCACGCTTGACGCAATGTGGGCCAACGAATCGCCATATAGACCGCAAGCTACTATCTAGCAAGGTCTTGAGTCGAGTTGCCTGCCGATGGGTGACCGGGCCTTCACAAACTGCTGGGCCTGCGAGCAGAAATCTTTTCGAGAGCGGCGCAAGCGGGATTCCCTGCAGGCGTCTCAGTCATTCGTACTGAGTTGATGCTCTCCAGAGTTCGGGAGAACCTGGAACAGCTCGCAAAGCCGATGCCATATCGCGACTTATAAGGGGTAGAGGTAATCACTCATACCGAAGAGCCTCGATGGGATCGAGCTTGGAGGCCGATACGGCCGGGTACATCCCAAAGAACACGCCGATCAAGACACTCAACGCGAAGCTCACCGCCATCGCCCAAGGCTGGAGCACGGTCGGCCATTCGAAGACAGCCGGTATGATCCGCGATCCCGCCCAACCCACGAGCAGCCCGAGCAAACCGCCCGTCATCGCGAGGACGACGGTCTCGACGAGGAACTGGACGGCGATGTGTCGTTGCTTGGCCCCGAGGGCGCGTCGGATGCCGATCTCGCGAGTGCGGTCGGTCACGGTGGCCAGCATGATGTTCATGATGCCGATGCCACCCACGAGGAGCGAGACGAACGCGATCATGCCCATAAGGATCTGGCGGTCCCGCTTCTCCTCCTGGGCGACCCGAAGCTGCTCCAGGGGAACGTTCACCCGGTAATCGTCGTCGTCCTCATGGTTGCTCTCCATGATGCGCATCACGACCTCACTGACGGGCTTGACGTACTCGATCTCATCGACCTCCACGTAGGCGTCGCTGAAGGGGACCTCCTTGGCCTCGAACTGCCCGCCGCCGGCCCGAACGGTCATCGTGCCGTACAGACTGTCCGCCGTCGTCAGGGGGATGTAGACGTCCAGGTTCACGTCCCGACCTCCGACCCCTTTGGTCGGCGAGCCGGCCGTCTCCACTCGCTCCAGCGTGCCGACGATGATAAAGGGCTTGACGTTGAGCGGGGCGTTGACCGTGAGCACCTGCCCGATCGGATCCGACGTGGGAAACAACCGCCGCCGGACCTCATCGCCGATGAGGCACACGGCTTTGTTGTTGGCGTGCTCGAAGGGGCTAATGGACCGTCCGTCGGCGAGGTCGAGATGCACGGCCTCGAAGTATCCGGGTTCGGCCCCGACCACGACGCACGAGGTCTTCATATCGGCGTGAACCACCTCGTAGGCCACCTCGCGGAGGGCGATGACACGCTTGACGTGCGGAACCGTCTCGCGAATCATTGCGAGATCCGCGTGCGTGATCCCGTAGCGGCGCATCCCTCGTTCGTTCTCGACCTGGGTACCTCGATCCGGCTCTCGCGAGTTGATGATGATGTTGCGCGTGCCGAGCCGCTGGATGAGTTGCAGCATCTTCTCACCCGCCGCCTCGGTGATCGAGAGCATACACACGACGGCGGCGACCCCGAACATCATGCCCAGGGCGGTCAACAGCGAACGGAGCCTGTGCAGCCAGAGGTTCTTCAGCCCGAGCCGGAATGTCTCTAACGCAAGTCCAACGAGCATGATCGCACGACGACGTCACGGGTCCCTCGGATACCGACCCGATGAACGACACGCACCTCCGCAACCCTACGGGGACGGAGGCCATAAACAAAGGCCGGCACCCGAAGGTACCGGCCATTCTAATCCATGCGGGGCGTCTTGCGAAGGCGGCCTATGCTCGGGGTTCCTCGTCGTCCTCCTTGCCGTCGACGTCGTCATCGTCCAACGACAGGTCGATGTCGTCATCCAAGAAGAAATCAGCGTCGGATCCCTTCTCGTCAATCTCGGGCGGCTTGAACTCGTCCTCCGTCTCGACGTCGCCGGTGGCCAGCTTATCGAGGGCGGCCTCGTCATCGTCCCGGTCGACCGACGGCAGGGCGTCAAGCTCGGCCACGGGCGGCTCCTCGGCCTCCATCTCCTCATGGTAGTCATAGAACTCGCGGTAATACTTGCGGAAGTACCCGCCTCGGGTCGTCTCGACCGCGTTGAGGACGGCGCCGATGATACGGGAATTGACCAACCCGAGTTGCGTCTTGGCCCGTTGCACCAGGCCGCGACCGGTCCTGGCCCGGCACACCAGCACGGTGCCGTCCATGATGGCCGACAGCACCACCGCATCGCTCACGAGCAGGACAGGGGGACCGTCGATGATGATTTGATCGTACGTCTCCGCCGCCCGGGCCAAAGTATCGCGAAGGTAGTTGCTGGTCAGCAGCTCCGCGGGATTCGGCGGACAGGGTCCCGAGGCAAGCACGTCCAGGTTGGGCAGGTCGGTCTGGCAGACGAAATCGTCGAGGCTCCCCTGGCCCACCAACAGGTTGCTCAAGCCTTTGTGATTCGGCACGGAAAACGCCTTATGCAGACTCGGTCGGCGGAAGTTGGCGTCGAGCAACAGAATCTTGCGCCCGCCCTGAGCCAAGGTCACAGCCAGGTTGATCGCAACACAAGTCTTGCCTTCCTCGGGCGATGCGCTCGTGACCAGGACGGTGCGCTGCTGCTCCATGGGAGCGCTGAACAGCAGGTTGGCCCGTATCTGCCGGAAACACTCCGCCACGAGCGAATGCGGCGCGACGCGAGCGGCCGTCTCGATGTCCTCGACGGCGGCCTCCTCGTCGTCCAGCACGGGCACCGTCCCAAGCAGGGGCAGGTTCGCGTGACGGATGACGTCCCTCGGCGTCTGAAGCGACGTGTCCAGGAGGGTCAGCCCAAGGGCCAGACCGACGGCCAGGAGGCCGCTCATGGCGACGCCCGCCGGAATCCACAACAATGGTTTGGGGCGACTGGGCTCTAGCGGCTTGGTAGCTCGCTGGACCTGGTGGATTTGCACGGGCCGTTTCGATTGGGCGACGGCGAGCCGGTCGCGGTGAGCGGCGGCCAGGTCCTGGCGCTCGCTCTCAAGCCTCTGCCGCTGACGTAGCAGACGCTCGTAGGTGTCGCGTTTCGAATCCAGGTCGATCTGGAGCTGCTCCGTCTCGCGGACCGAGTCCTGCAACTCACTCACCACCTGGAGGGTCGCAAAGTAGGCCGACTTGTACTGCGCCTCGAGGCTTTTCAGCTCATCCTCCGTCTTGATCTGGCGAAGGCGTGCGAGCTCCTCCTCGGCCATGGCGATTCGCTTGGACAGCGCCCGCATGTCACGATGGTTCTCGCCGAGCCTCTGGGACATGGCCTCTCTCTGTTCGTTGAGGGATCTCACGTCGCGGGTCAGGTAGGCGATCTTCGGGTCGGACTCGACCTGCTGACTGATCTCGGGAAGCTGCAAGGCGTCCTCGCCGCTCATCTTGCTGTAGATGTCGTATCGCGAGTGCAGCAGCTCCATGTCCGCTTCGCGGCGGACCAGCTCGGCCTGGAGGCTCTGCAACCGCACGGTGACGGTCGGAGCCCCCTCGAACATCGCCGGGATCTGTGCTTCACGTTTGAGCGAGGAGATCTGCTCGTCGATCCGACTAAGCTCCTGGTCCTTCTGGCGAAGCTGCTCCTGGAACGTATCCGCCTCGTCGGTGAAACGACTTCGCGACCAGAGCTGCACCCCTTTGAGGTACTCCTCCACAACCTTGTTCACGATGATCGGCGCATCCTTCGGATGGCGCGTCGACATGGCTACCCGCAATAAGCTCGACCCTCGAACCGGGGCACTGACAAGCTCGTCATCCAACTCCTCGAGAGCAGCGTTAACGTCATCCCCGAACTGCCTGAACCAACCGGTCTCGCGGATCTCGGGCGTGGCCAGCACGCGACGCAGCAGCTCCGGGTCCCGGATCCGGCTGGATTGGTCGGCCAGCGTCCTTTCGATGGTGTCCCGGTTGAGGTCTCGCTGAAAGGGGTGGAAGGGATCTTCCGGGTTCGGCGACAAGGCTTGGATCATCGCGTTGGCCGTATACAGCGGGAAATAGCGCTGCACCGCCATCGTGATCCCGACCGTCAAGGCCGATCCCAGCACCGTCACCAGCAGAATTAGGAAGATCCGCTGCTGGATCACCCGCAGGACGTCCGCGGGCGTCAAGCCCGTCCCTTGGGAGGTGCCTGCGGCCGCCCGAGGGGAGGGGCTCATGCCTTGCATCGAACCCATCGGTTGCCGGATTGTCGTCGTCAGGGTCGTCATAACCGCACCTTCTCACGTCCCACCGCGCGAACGCGCCGGTCTCTCACAGATCCGGGGCGCGCTCGGCCGCTGGGACAGCTAGGCCTGAATTCCCAGTTCCTTCATCGCCTCGTCGACGCGCGTCATGCCATCTTGATCGCCGGCCGTATCCAGCTCGCGACGAATCGCGCGAAGTTGATTCGCCGCCCTGTCCTTGCTGCCCTGTTTGGCATAGACATGCGCCAGGTGCACGTGGGCATCCACCAACATCGGATTCAAGTCGATACTCTCTTGGAGCACGCCGACGGCGTCCTCGCTGCGCCCCATCAGATGCAGGCACCACCCGAGCGTGTCGAGCACGGCCGCATCGTTCGGCGCCATGCGGGCCGCCAGCTCGGCGTAGGCATAGGCGTCCTTGGCGCGGTTCAGGTCCTCCGCCAACGTATACGCGAGGTTGTTCAGAACCGTCAGATCCCTGCCGAGCTTCAATGCGTCGGTGTAGGCCTTGGCCGCCTCCTCCTTCTTGCCTTGCCCGCCCAGCAAGATGGCCTGGTTCGTCAGACAGAGGGCCCGGAGGCCGGGCGTGTTGGGATCGGTCGCAGCCTGAACAGCCTGCGTGATCAACGGCAGGCCCTCGGCCGGCTTCTTGTCATAGTACTTCAAGGACGCCAGCATCAGCGCGGGCACCACGCTCTTCTCGCCACGCTTCTCATGCTCCTTCTGAACGAGCTCCGTGGCCTGCTTGAAACCCAGCGTGCTGGCGAAATGCTGCACGACCCTCGCGTAGACCTTGAACGAGGTACTGCGACGTACGGCCTTCTCGAAGGCCTTCATCGCCTCGGCCTGCTTGCCCATCTTGGCCAGAGCGCCGCCGTAAAGGGCGGCAATGTCACTGGTCCTGTTCTCTTCGGCGACGTGCTTGGAGACGACGTCAATGATCTCCTTGTTGGCGTTCGTCTTGCCCAGCACGCGAAGGAGGGCGACCACGGGCTGATTCTGCTCGAACTCGTTGAAGACCTTGTAGTCGAGCAGCTCGCAGGCCTTACGGAGCGGCGGAATGGCGTCTCGGTCCTTGTCGCGCTGCTCGAACTGCGTTCCCAACAGATAGGGCCACTGCCACTTGTCCGGGAACAGGCTCATCTGTTGACGAATCAGTGTTTCCTGGGCGGGCCAGTTCTTCATCCGGGCGTACAGCCGCACCAGCTCCTGCGTGGCGAGACTGGCGTCGGGGTTCTCGCTCAAGATGCTCTTGAGCTCACGGACCGCCTGCTCGGTCTTGCCCATCATCTCGAGGCAACGCGCCAGCTCGACCCGATGCCGCCCCGAACGAAAACCCTCCGGCGCGAGAGACTTGGACCGGTTGAGGTCGCTGAGCGCCTGCCGCAGGAGTGCCTCGCGGTCCGTGTACGTGTTCCGAGACTGGCGCAAGTACAGCTTCCCGCGCAAGAAGTGCCCCTCGGCCAACCTGGCCAACTGGGATGGGCCCTTCCCCTGACGACTGATCAGATCCAAGTAAGCCGTGTGCGCCTCGATCGCCCTGCCCAGCTTGCCCTGGGCGGCCTTGAGCTCACCGTCGAACAACAGCCCCACCGGGTCGTCCGGGAACTTGGTCAGGTAATCACGGACCTCGCGTTGGGCATCCGTCGGCACAGGCTTCATCGACAAGAAGAGACGGAGCAGCCGTCGACGGATCAGGACCTCATCCGTCTCGTCCTTGACCGTCATCAGGCCTTCACGAAGCCAGTGGCGCGCGCCCGCGTCACGATTCGTCATCTCGTACCACGAGGCCGCTTCGGTGTAGACGTGAGGCGGTGCGTTGCCGAGCTTCACCGCAAGCGTGTAGGCGTTGTCGGCGGCGGCCATCGCCTGCTGGATCTTCTCGGGGTCACGCTTCTTCTGACCGAGGAGGTGACGCCACAGCGCGACGTAATGCTGCGCCTTGAGGAGTTGAGCCCGCCACTTCTCCTTCTCGTCCGCCTTGTCGACCTGCTCCTGGAGAAGCTTCTCGGCCTTGTCGAACGCCTCGCGTCGACGGTGGTACCTCGCCGTGTTCAGCACGAGCGCGAGGTTCGTCGGCTCGGCCTCGAGCGCGCTCTTGAGGCAGGATTCCGCCTTCTCGAAATCCTTCACCCGCTCGTACAGCAACGCCAGCCTCATGAGGTTGTAGATGTCGTCCGGCTTCTCCTTACGCACCTTCTCCCGGCGCTCGATCGCGGCCTTCGGGTCCGCCTGCTCGCGCTCGCTTTCAACCTGCATGCGCAACCACGGTTGAAGCGGTAGTCCGTCCTTGTCCTTCTTGGCCAGTCGAATCGCCTCCTTCAGATGGTCGTCCACGTTGGCCACGTTCCCGTGGACACGCCCCATCTGGGCCAGAGCCCGGTGAGCATTGGCATTGGTCGGGTCGAGACGAACGGCCACCGTGTACGCATCGCGGGCGTCGATCAGGTTGCCGCGCTTTTCCTCTGCAGTGCCCAACCAGTAGTAGGCCGCTGATGACTTGTCGTATTCCTCGAGACCCTCACGCAGCGCTTTGGCGGCTTCATCGAAATGCGCTTGGGCCTGGCCGTTGAGCTCGCGGGCCTGCGTGGGATCCTCGGCGGCAAGCTTGTCGGACTTGGCCTTGGTCAACTCCCCCTTTACGAGCTCCAGCCGTCCCTTGTAGAAACGACCCCCCGCCGCGTCGGCGTTGAGACGGACGGCTTGCTCCCAGCACGACGTGGCCAGGTCCCAATCCTTCTGTTGCAGCGCCAAGAAGAACTCACGCTCCAGCAACGATCCGTCTTCCGGCCGCAGCTCGCGAGCCTTCTTGACATGATCGAGTGAGGTCTTCAAGTCTCCCTTCTCGAGATAGTACTGGCTCAGCGCGACCTCACGCGTCAGCTCATCCTCCTGGCTCTTGATCAACTCGAGCATCTTGGCGTCGCGCTGCTCGTCGGTGAGGCTCTTGTCCACCAGCAGGGCGAGCCTCTTGAAGAGGGCGCCGTTCGGTTTCTCCTTCTGGGCTCGCTTCAGGATCTTCTCGACCTGCTCGGACTTGTCCATGGACATGAAGAGGCGCACCGCCCGCTTGACGATCTGCGGATTGGCCGGCTCCTTCGCGAGCAGCTTCAAGTAGATCTCGCCCGCCTTCTGCGGCTCCTTCTCCAACTCGTAGATCAACGCCTGTCGGGCTTGGTCGGCCAAGGAGTCGGTGCCCAGCTCCTTACTCAGCTTCTTGACCTCGTCCAACTTGTCGAGCTTGTGATAACCTCGCAACGCGAGCCGGCGGGCCTGATCAACGATCCAGTGGTCCTCGCCCAGACCCTCGGCGTCCACCAGAATGGCCTTGGCGTCGTCGACGGCCTCCTCGTCGCGCCCCACAGCCAGGTAGGCCTCGCCGCGCAGCAGCCTCGCGACGCGGCTGCGTGGACTCTGCTGAAGAATCTCGTTGAGCCTCTTGATGGCCTCGCCGGCGGCGTTCAGACGCTGGAGGTACAGACGGGACAACCGCAGCAGATTCTGCATCTTGTAACGCCGCTGGCCAAGGCGCCAACTCAGCTTCTTGTCGGCCTCGCTGTAGGCCTCTTCGGCTTCGGCGAAGCGCCCTTGGGCCTCACGAAGCTGCCCCTCCACCTGGCGCGCCATCCAGACCTCAGGGTCACGCTCCACGATGGCTTGCTCGTAGTAGTCGCTCGCCTGCTCGAGCAGCTCCTCTCGCTTCTCCTTGTCCGTCACTCCGTGGACCTTGCTTAGCAGAATCTCGCAGGCAAGACACAGCATCTGGAACCGCTTGACCGAGTCCGCCCCCCCCTTGTAGCCCAACCGATCGATCTTCTGGGCCAAGCCCTTCTCCAGAGTAGCCAGGGCCTCGTCAGGCTTCCTCCTGGCGAACTGCTTGGTCGCCAGTTCAATGTAGCCCTGCAAGTGGTCCGGCGCCTTCTCAATCACCGTCTGAAGCGCCTTGATCACCTCTTCCGGCTTCTCGGCCAGCGTGTAGTACTGCGCCCAATGCATGCCTAGCTGCGCCGGATCGGTGGAGTACTTCTCCGCCCGTTCGAGGTTGTCCTTGATCTGCTCCAGGATCTTTGCCTTCGCCTGCTGATCCACCTTCCCCTTCTGCCTGAGCTGCCAGACCACGTCCCCGCGGTAACGATCCATCAGGAACTCGGCGTAGGCCTGGTATCCCACCTCCGACTCCGGATCGCTCTTGATCAGCTCCAGATAGACCTCCTCGGCCTTCTGGCGGTACTCGTCATATTCCTTGAACTTCCTCTCGTCGCGCCGGTTCCTCGACGTGATGTCGTAGACCCGTGCCAGACTCTGTGCGAACTTCACGTTCGTCACGTCCAGCTCGTGGGCCTCCTCGATCAGCTGGATGCCCTTCTCCATGTTCTTGGGGTCTTCCGTCTCCAAGCCGGTCAAGGCAATGCCCTTGGCGAACTTGCCGAGCGGGTCATCAGCACGCTGGGCCAGCAAGGCCTCGGCCGCCGCACGGAGGTGGTTGTGCTGCTGGGCCGTGCCGAAACCAGGCACCGCCACCAGCTCAAGTCGAAGCTTGATCCGCTCCTTGTGCGCGTCAATCAGGGACGGATTGTCGGTCACAGCCCGGTCCCAGGCCTGAAACGCCATCCCCGCGTCGGCCATCTCACGCGCGACGCGACCCTGCTCGACCAGCCAGATCGGGTCACGCGTCCGACCGTACGCGCGACCATACGCCTTCATGGCCGCTTCCAGGTCGCCCGACGCGTACGCCTGGACCGCCATGCGACGGTACGGCTCGGCTTCGGCCTCAGGACCCTTCCAGTGAACCAGCAACCCGATGGCCGCGGCCGTGATCACGACCATCAGCCCGAGGACCAGCCCAACTACCAAGTTCTTGTTGAGTCTTCTCTGTGCCATCTCTCCACCGTTCTTTCGAATCGTCGTCTAGCCGTGCTCTCTCGCCCGCGGAACCGCCGCTATCGCTTCTTGGGGGGCCAGTCGGGCCAGTGATCTTCCACCAGGACCGGCAGAATCTTACTCAAAACCTTCTCCGCGGCCGCCTTGACCTGCTCCGGCTCCGTCTTCTGGCCGGGCCGACCGAACGTGACTTCCACCTTGCTGAAGTAAGCATAGCGCTCGAACAGATTGCTCAACGCCATACGGACATCGGTGCGACTGCTGACGAACTTGCCGTTCACGCTGAACAAGTAGCAGACCGTGGGAGCGTGAGCGCCGCCGATAACCGACTCCTTCCGGAACGACAGGACGCGCAAGGGAATCTTGCCGTACTTAGGCTCCAAGGCCGGAACCGTGATCTCCGTGTTCAACGGCTTGCCGAGCTGCTGATACCCGCCGCCGAGAAAACACTCCTCCGGGACATGGGGCACCTGATCCGGCTGACCCGAGTAGTACGTGATGAAGACCCGTACGTACCGCAAGGGGTTGCCGCGCTCCCCGATGCTGTTGTCCTCGAGGCGCCAGATCACATACTCTTCAGTCCCCAGGGCCTCCACTTCCTCGTCCGGGATAATGTCACTGCCCACTCGTTCATACGGGCGAATCTTCGTCAGGTCCAGCGAGGTCAGGGCCGCCTTGAGATCCACACGCTCCTTGCGGAAGCTAATCCCAAAAGCGACCAGCGCTTGCACGCCGATCAAGCCCAGGACCAAGACCACGAAACACACCAGGAAACGACGGTCCTGCGTGAACGCCCTGGCCAGGGCCTCACCGTAACCGACCGGCCGATCCGGATTCCTCGGCGCCGTAGCCGCTCCGGATGGTCCGCTGGCGGCCTCGCCCCTCCGAGTTGACTGGTTTTCCGTGTCTTGCGTCGACATGACTCCTCAGGCCTATTACGCGGCTGGCCCGGCCGAGGTTCCCTCCGCGGGCTCCTCTTCCTCCACGTAGAGATTGTCCAGGATGAACCGAACGCCGAAGAACAGCCCGAAAGCCAATAGCAGCATGCTCAGGCCCAGGATCGTGTGCGCCGAGCCGCTGGCGTACTCGCGACCGATAAACACATGGATGAGGCTGGTCGTCGTCACCCGGAAGATGTTGCAGAACAAAGCGATCGGCAAACAGGACGCGAGCATGATGATCCGGTGCCAGACCGGGCGCACGTCCAGAAAGGCGATCGCCGTACCCAGGGCGAAGAAGGCCATCATCAGCCGCATGCCCGCGCAAGCCCGTTCCACGTTCAGCTTGAAGAACTCCGTGCCGTGGTCCACGACGATGACGACGCCCTCGGCGTGGGCGTGGGCGCTCGTGAATACCTCTAGGACCAACGCGGCGACCTGACTGGCGACGTGTCTCAGCGGATACGTCAACTGGAACATCACCGAGCCCGGCAGGGGCAAGGCGAACATCAAGAAGAGGATCGGAAACCAGGCCGCCTTCATGACCTGAGGTCCGCCCACCAGCAGAACCACCCCGAACAGGGCCGTCACCAACGACAGACTCCGCAGGTAACCGATGCTCGGCGGAGCCACGCTGAAGAAGAACAGGACATAAGCCAGGAGCAGCACCGCGAGCCCGAGGTACGAGCCCTTCGGCTTGACCCCGAGCAGGACCTGTCGCCGCGAGTTCAGGAAGTACAGGCTATACACGGGAACGAGCAGCCCGTGCGACCAGTCCCCGTCGTTGAGCCACATGTGCACCAGGCGAGACAGTTCCTGGTAGTAGATGGCCACGAGGAGCGCGGCCAGAATGCCGATCTTCCAGTAGCCCACGGGGCCGATGAGCTCGGACCAGCGCACGATCCTGCGGCGCGGTCGGGCGGCCTGTACGGCTCGATCGGGATTGACAGCCTCTGTGCTCGGCGAGGTCATGCTTCTTTCGTGTCGCTTCCGAAGGGCGTCCGCCGCCGGTCTACAGGTCGGGGAAAGCGGCCTGCAGGGCCGGGAATCGGGCGGCCTTCTCCGCCCGTCGGCGATCCTTCGGGTTCTGCTGTGGGCCGAAGGAATCGATCGTTCCGAAGTTCCGGTCATACACGAACCCGAAGCCGTACGTCGCTCGGAAGCCGTTGGCGATCGTCACGAGGAACGGACTCAGCGGGTGCGTGCCGACGTTGATCACGTCTCCTGGCTTGAGAAGGATATTCTGGTCCTTGCCGGCGAAGATCCGGTCTAAGTTGATCTGGAAGATCTGCTCTTGGTCGGGGCCGATACGGCGGGCAATCTCACACCGACTCGGCCAGGCATACGGATCGAGCCCACCGGCCGCGGCGATGGCCGCCGTCAGTCGGACGCCCTCCGGCGGGATCGTGTAGGCGCCCGCACCACGGACGTGACCGGTCACATAGTACCGACGACCCGCCTCCGGGATCGGGATCGAAATCACGTCCCCAGGCCGGATCACGATGTTGTAGCGCGTCTCGCCCGAGTGCAACGCCTTGACGGGAATGCCGATCACGCGTGTCTCGTCGGCGGCGTCGGCAACGGCCTCCCATTCGAGGCCCCCGGTCTTGTCCGGTGCGCCCGGGCCGGCCGGAGCGGTCGATGGCTCCGACGGCGTCTCCTGCTGGGCCGTGTCCCCCTTGACCTCCACCCACTCGCCATTGATCCAGACCCACTTGCTAAGACTCTTGGACGGGTCGGACTCCGCTCCGACGGGCTCCTCAACCGTTTCCTGCTGAGCGAGTCGGGCCTCGGCCGTGCGTCCACCTGCCTTGGCGGGAATGATGGCCTCGAGCAGCTCGCGTCGCTCCTCGAGCGTGATGGTACCGGTCGCGGTTTCTCCGCCGGTATCCATGTGACCCAGGAGAATGTCGACGTCCTCCCGCAGGATCCCAGAGGCACGCGACTTCGTCGGGTGCGGCGAGGTGGTTGGCTTCGAAGCCGGCTCCCGAACGGGCACCTGAGGCAAGACGGAGGACGGCCCGATTGCCGGTTGCGTCGTCTCGGCGGCTGACGGCTTGCTCTCGGCGGAAGGCGCCTCGACCGTCGGAGCCTCCCCGCCGTCGCGTATCACGTAGACCTTCTCGACCTCCTCCGGCAGCGAGCCGGCATAGGACAAGGCCTCGAGCATCCGGAAGTCGGTCCGAGGAATCGGAATCGCCCCCTGACGAGAGATGAACCCGACGATGTGGAAATACCGCTGCCGCTCCTCGCGAAGCACGACGGCCACGATCGGATCGGGGAGAATCCCTCGCTCCTCGAGCAGGTCAGCGATACGCTCCTCGGCCTGCATGACGGTCAGCCCGGCCAGCTCGACCCGCTTGAGAATGGGCAAGCTGATGAAGCCCAGTTCGGAAATACGACGTGTCTCGCTGGCGATGGCCCCGGCCGCGATGAGCTCGTGGATCGTCACCTCCACGACATCACCCGGGCCCATGCGGTACTCGTGAGCGACGGCCACGGTGTCTTCCGGTAGAGGGTCTGTGGCGGGGATGGCGTCGGCCTCCTCGTCGAGCAGTCCCAACGTAGCGCGGATCTCGTTCGTCACGGGCTTGCCGTGGAAGCGACCGACTTCGGACGGATCCAGGAAATCGTTGACCCAGGAACGCATGCAACCGCCGGAGCCCAGGACAAGCACGCCCAAGAACACCAGGGGACATCTCGCCCAGCTCAGCGTCGATCTGGCATGCCTATGAGCTGTCATACCCTCTCGATCCGTCGGCAGCGCACGCGGCTCGGCTGCTCGATAGAATGCGTCTTCCATGACGTACCCCAGCGATCTGCTCGTCCGCCGTCTGGCGCCACCTCGGCGGACTGTCCCTTGCCTCGGCCTATCACGTAACTCGAACGCTCCCTTACTTGGACGCTCGGGCCCGTGAGCACCGCAACAGGCGATCCCTCTCCGTGATCCACGATGCCCCGTCGGCGGTGTGGCACGCCAAGACGCACCGAATCGCGCAAGAAAGCGCCACCGCTTCCGATAACAAATCGGCTTGTGGAACGGCATTTCTTCTGCCAAATCCCTAAATGCAAGACGCTTCCGGCACGCAGGAAGGGGCCGTTTCCGAAGCGAGTCTCAAACCCCTTGGTCGAGTGTTTGGCATCATCCACCCGGGGCGAAAGTGAACATCGGGCCCTTGTGCGGCCCATTCCGGGCGAAATCTCCCCTCCCACTGCAGACCATACGCACGTCCCGCCCCTCTGTTCGACAGTGGTGGGCAGAAATGTGGCGCCGCCCCCTGCTCGGCGGCATCCAGTCGCTCCTGGGCGGTCGCGTGGGAACACCATGGGCAGGCCGGATTGCAGAAAATTCGGAGGGCCCACCGGCACCAGTCCACTGCAACCAGCTTAGAATTCAGAGTTTAGCACGAGAGCGGTCTTCGTCGTCGTCTTGCCCCCGCAGCCTGATCTGATAGGGCAAGGCATAGAGAATCTGCTTCTTGGCGATAGCCAGGTCGCTGCTCAGGATTGCGGTACCCGGAGGGGGGCCATACTGCTGCGTGGTGGGCCGGGCACGCAGGGACGCATCAAACCGCAGTTGATAGGCCCGGTTGTTCTCGACCCACTGCTCCCACGGCACGATCGTCAGAGGCGTCTCCGGCGCGGGGTTGTCCAGGCTCTCGATGACACGGCGGACCGCGGCCAGGAAGTCCCGCTGGGACACGTACTCGTACGAACGCAACGAAACGGGGTTGTACCAGACCGGCTCCACGAAGACGTCGCAATCGAGCATCAGCCGAACGGCCGCTTCGCGCCAGTCAAGCCCGACCAGGTGCGCGGTGATCTTCGGCTGGTCATCCAGCTCGGGGCTGATCAGGTAGCTCCTACCCACACGGCCCATCAGGTCGGCCATCACCTCCTTGAACGGCTTCGCCTCGTAATCCAGGGTGACCTTCGGCGGGGTCTTGCGGAACTCGAAGAAGCTCGGAGCGATCTTGATCTCAATGTAGCGCATACCCTTAACGAGGTCGCTCGGGTTCTGCGGTTGCGCCACGCCGGTCCGAACGAAGCCGTACAGATCATGCCGCTCGGCCAGCATCGCCACGAGCCTCCCCTCCAGCGAGGCCGTGCGGAGCTTGCGATGCCATTCGACGGTCTTGACCGAGACGTGGATCAACCGCTCGTAAGGCGTCCGGACCCCGGAGACCCACTCGTCGGGCCAGGGCTGGCTGGCCTTGACACGGAAGCGGTCGCCGGCGGCGCAGCCGACACCCGCAACGGCCAGCATCACCGAACAGGTGACATACAGAAACGTTGAGGCGACACGCTGAGAGGTCATGGACTAGCGTACTCCGTTCCTGGCATCGTCCGCAGACGCAGACACCGTCCGCCCTCGCACCATGGCGGACGGGACGTGCCTCTTTCCCCGACAGCGCGCTAGGAAGGCAAGATGATACCATGCGTGGGCGGCGCGGGCCAGAACGTCACCCATGAGTTGACCTTGACGAGCTTGACCTGCGACGGCTTGGTATCGAGCAGCCCCACCACGAGAGGCAGGCCGGCGTCGACGACGATGTGCTTGCGCTCGTCGTTGTCGATCACCTTGCCGTTGATGGGCGAGCTGGCGTTGTCGCGTCGAATGGCATGACTGATCCGCTGGCTCTTGGTCTTGGGCACGATGCTGAAGGTCATCTCGTTGCGCGTGCCCTTCTCGAGCACCGACGCGCTGGGGTTGATGATGACGTTGACCTCGTCGTTGACGTGAATTTTGCGCTTGTAGACGGCCTGGGTCGGGTCGAAGAGCTGGATGTCGATATAGCTGGCCGGACGATGGAGGTCGTAGCCCTTGCTGGGCACGCGGATGGTAAAGAACGGCCCGATCAGGCCCGTCGCGTCGATACCGACCAGCTTGCCCTGCACGGCGTGCTGCTTGTCCGTGAGCATCTTGGCCATAGCGGTGACTCCTCTTCGAACCCACTCGCGCTGTCCCTCACATCTCGCACGCGATCAGGTCGGCGTAGGTCTCGCGCCGCCGGACGATCCGGTAGTCCGCGCCGTCGACCAGCACCTCAGCGGCCCGACACCGGCTATTGTACTGGCTGGCCATCGCAAAACCGTAGGCGCCGGCCGCGAACACGGCCAGCACGTCGCCGCGCTCGACGGTCGGTAGATACCGGCCGAGGCCGAGGAAGTCGCCCGTCTCGCAAACCGGTCCGACCACGTCGACCAGTGTCGTGCCGTCGAGCCTGAGGCCCTCCTCGCGGCAAGTCGGCACCAGACCGCCTGCAGGCCTGGCCGGCCAGATGAAGTGGAAGGCCTCGTAGAGGCTCGGACGAATGAGGTCGTTCATGGCCGCGTCGACGATGACGAACTCCTTGTCGCCTCCGGCCTTGGTGTAGACGGTCCGGGCCAGCAAGATACCGGCGTTGGCCATGATGCTGCGGCCCGGCTCCATGACCACGTCGAGCTCACGGCCCTTGAGCAGCGGCACGATCGCCCCGGCATAGTCGGCCGCCAGCGGGGCCTGGTTCTGGTGGTAGTCGGCCCCGAAGCCGCCTCCGATGTCGATGTGTCGGACCTCGAAGCCGGCATCGCGGAGCTCATCGATGAGCGCGAGGGCCTTGTTGATGGCCTCGACGTAGGGATCGACCGTGTTGATCGGCGAGCCGATGTGCAGGTGCAGGCCCGTCAGCCGCAGGAAGTCGTCTCGTCCGAAGGCATCGAACGCCTGCCGGGCGCGTTCGAGATCGACGCCGAACTTCGTCTCGCGCTTCCCCGTCGTCGTGTAGCGATGCGTCTGAGGATCGACGTCGGGATTGACCCGCAAGGCGGCGTGAACCCGAGTCCGCCGCTCGCGGGCGATGCGCGCGATGTTGGCCAGCTCGGCCTCGCTCTCCACGGCGAACAACCCAATCTGGGCGTCGATGGCCTCGTTGATCTCACGATCGGTCTTGCCCACGCCGGCAAACGTAATCTTGGCCGGATCCGCCCCGGCCTGCAGCGCCCGGAACAACTCCCCCCCGCTGACGACGTCGAAGCCGCTGCCCTCCTCGGCCAGCAGCCGGCAGACATGGACATTCGAGCAGCTCTTGACCGAGTAGCAGATCACCGGGTCCAGCTCGGCAAAGGCCTCGGCCATGCGCTGGTAGTGCCCGAGCATCGTCGCCTTGCTGTACACGTACGCCGGCGTACCGACCTCGTCGGCCAGGTCGGCGGCCGAAATGTCCTCGCAGAAGAGCTGCCCGTCTCGGAAGTTGAAGCTGTCCATGTGGTGACCCCGCATCTGAAGGGGCTCGTGTGCGTCGGGCGAGCCGCTAAGGAGACCGGCCCGGACACGCCTCCTGGTATCGACGTCAGGTTTAGAGAATCACCAGTGTACGAACCCGTCGGGGCTGGAACAAGCTCGGGCCAAGCTGATCAGATCGCCTTCTGAGCGATGTCACGGCGGCACGTCATGCCGTCGAAGTGGATCTTGTCGACGGCCTGGTACGCGCGGGTTTGGGCGTCGGCGATCGTCTCGCCCAGCGCGGTCACGCCGAGCACGCGTCCGCCGCTGGTGACGACCTGGTCGCCCTGCATCGTCGTGCCTGCGTGGAAGACGACAACGTCATCCATCGCGCCGGCCTCGTCGAGCCCGGTGATGACCTTGCCCTTCTCGTACGAGCCCGGATAGCCGCCGCTGGCGAGGACGACGCACACCGTCGGTCGCGAGTCCCACTCGAGCGTCACGTCATCGAGCTTCCCGTCGATGACGGCCTGCATGATCTCGACCAGATCGCTCTTGAGCCGCATGAGGACGGGCTGGGCCTCGGGGTCGCCGAATCGGCAGTTGAACTCGAGGACGCGCGGTCCCGCCGGCGTGAGCATCAAACCGGCATACAGCACCCCGCGATACGGCGTCCCGTCGCGGTTGAGCGCGTCGACGATCGGCACGAGCACCTCGCGCTCGACCTGCGCCAGGATCGCATCCGTGACGATCGGGGCCGGACTGTAGGCGCCCATGCCGCCCGTGTTCGGACCGGTGTCGCCCTCGCCGATGGGCTTGTGGTCCTGACTCGACTCCATCACGTAGATGCTCCGTCCGTCGACGAACGCGAGGATGGAGGCCTCCTGGCCGACGAGCTTCTCCTCCACGACGACGGTGTTGCCCGCGTCGCCGAAGGCGCGGTCCTTCATGATCGCCTCGAGCGCGATCAGGGCCTCGGAAGGCTCCTCGCAGACGATGACCCCCTTGCCGGCGGCCAAGCCCGCCGCCTTGACCACCAGCGGCTCGTCCCGCGTGGCGACGTAGTCGTAGGCGGTCTTGTAGTCGGTGTACACGCGGGCCTCGGCCGTGGGCACCCCTTGTTGTCGCATCATCGTCTTGGCGTGCGCCTTGTCGCCCTCGAGTTGGGCGGCCGCCTGGCTTGGACCAAACACGCGAAGGCCGGCCGCCTCGAAGGCATCGACGATGCCGGCGCAGAGGGGCGCCTCCGGACCGACGACGGTCAGGTCGATCTTCTGGTCTTGCGCCAGCTTCAGCAGGCCGTCGACGTCCTCGGCATCGACGCCGACGTTCTGGCCGAGCCCGACGGTGCCGGCGTTGCCCGGCGCGCAGAGCAGCTTCGAGCAGTTGGGCGATTGCGTGATCTTCCAGGCCAAGGCGTGTTCGCGCCCGCCGTTACCCACGATGAGGATCTTCATGGTCATGCCTCGAGTGCGTTGTGATGGATGTTCGGTCGGAATCTCAGACGCGGATTGTAGGCGCGCCTCGCCGGCGTGCCAAGGTCGAAGCGGCGGCGAACGGGTTACGGAGATTGCTCACGAAGCCGATTGAGCAGGTCTTGGGCAGTCTCGCCGGTCGGTGTGCAGGCCAGTCGCCGCGTCTCGGGGCCTGTCGGTTCGATCTCGATGCGCAGGTGGTCGCTCGGCAGCAGATCCACGACGCGGTCGGCCCATTCGATGACGACCACACCTCCGGACGTGCACCACTCGCCCAGGCCGATCGCCTCCAGGTCGTCGCCGCCGACGCGATAGGCGTCGGCATGGAAGAGCATCAGCCGGCCCGGGTGCTGCTTCATGATGACGAATGTGGGAGACGTCACCTTGCGCTCGTCGGGCACATCGAGACCCGTCGCAACGCCCTTGACGAGCTGCGTCTTGCCGGCCCCGAGCGGTCCGACCAGCGCGACCACGGTATCGGCTGCGGCCAGCGAACCAAGCAGCCGCCCGAACGCGCGCGTGGCGTCAACCGAGTCACTGACGTAGACGAATTCGTCGCGGTCCGACATCCCATCCCTTCGCTACGAACGCGGCGGGGCACGGTCCACTCTACTGGCTCAGCGCCTGGAGGTAGGCGTTCATGACGGCCGTGCGCGTGATCGTGCCGAGCACGGTGCCGTCCTTGGGGTTCGTCATGGCCAGGGCCACCACCTCGTGCTGGCCGAACTTGTCGAAGACGGCATCGAGCGGGTCCTTGGGCGCCACCGGCGGGATCTCGGTGTGCATGACCTCGCTGACCACGAGCAGGGGCACGGCCTCGCGCTCCAGCAGCGCGGTCTGGATGTCGTTGATCGTCAGCATGCCGACATAGATGTTCGAGGGGTCGGCGACGACGAAATCGACCGGGCCGTATTGATCGAGCTGCTCGACGACATTTTGGAAGGGTTCGTCGGGCCGCACGACGGGCACGCGACCGGGAGTGACCTGGTCGGCGGAGATGCGCCGCAAGACGGTCAGGTCCATGGCGGTGCCGAACCGCATACCCCGGCGGCGGAGCTTGAGCGTGTAAATACTATCGCGCATAAGGAGTTGCGCCAGGCCCGTCGCCGCGACCACGGCCAGCATGACCGGCAGGATGACGTGGTAGTCGTTGGTCAGCTCGAAGATGATCAGGATGGCGGTGAGGGGGGCATGGGTCGACGCTCCCACCACGGCCGCCATACCGACGAGCGGGTAGGTTGGGACGGCCACGTCAGGCACCCATCCTACCTGGGCGAGGATCTGACCGAACACGCCGCCCGTGACCGCACCGAGGAACAGCGACGGGGCGAAGACGCCGCCGGACCCGCCGCTGCCGAGCGTCAAACAGGTCGCCAGGAGCTTGAGCACGAACAGGCCCAGCAGGGCGAACATGCCGATGGACATGATGTCGGGCGCGCGGCCCGCGGCGAGGTTGCCGGGCGCGATCAGGAAGCGGATCACCGGATAGCCGTTGCCGTAGGCGGCCGGCTGATTGGCACCGATCAACGTGTCCGACCCGCCCACGCTCAAGACGAGGACTGTCAGCACGCCCATGATGCCCACGCCGAGCACCGGCTTGAGGTACGGTGGGAACCTCAGGTCGTCGAAAAGGTCCTCGAAGAGATAGAGCACGCGCACGAAGACGATCGCCGCGACGGCACAGAGGATACCCAGCAGGATGTAGTCGCCCAGGTGCGTCCAGGTGAAGGCGTATTGCTCTTGGGCGGGAAAGGGGATCGCGAAGATCGCGCGATCGGCCTCGGACCGCAGGGCCCGGGTGACGGTGCTGCTGAGCACGCTGGCGAGCACGACGGGGCTGAACGCGCGAAAGGAGAAGTCGCGCAGGAAGATCTCTTGAGCGAACAGCACGCCCGCGATGGGCGCGTTGAAGATCGCCGCGATCCCACCCGCAGCGCCGGAGGCGACGAGGACCATCATCTGACGCGGCGGAAGCTTCAGCATCTGCCCGACCGTACTGCCCAGGGCGGCGCCGATCTGGATGATGGGGCCCTCGGTACCGGCCGATCCGCCGCTGCTGATGGTCAGCGAACTGGCGATCGCCTTGGCTCCGGCCACGCGGGGTCGGATCTGCCCGCCTCGGCGGAGCAGGGCGTCGAGCACCTCGGGCACGCCATGACCTTTGGCCTCGCTGGCGAAGAAGAAGGTGATCAGCCCGACCAGCAGCGCGCCGACGGACGGCAGGACGATCAGCATGAAGGTCCTCCCGCCGTAGAGCCCCATCTCGCCGAGCCACCCGAAGCCGTGCGTGCCGTGCCCGCCGTAGCACAGGCCCGTCAGGGTCTCGATCAGCAGGTAGAACAGGTGCGCCACGCCGCCGGTGGCCACGCCGATCACACAGCCGAGCAGCACGAGCGTCCATTCCTCGCGATAGCTCCGCAGGCCCAGCCAGTCGGTGAAGGGCACTCGGACGTTGCCGCCGACACCTGTCGTGGTCGGATCGTCGCTCATCGTCGCGTGATGATACTCCCTGAAGGCCCGGAACACGACGGCTTACCCGGGCGTTGTCGTGCTGCCTGAGGCCGTGGCCCGTGTGATCTCACCGGCTGAGGGCCTCCAAGTAGGTGCCCATGGCCGCGGTGCGCGTGATGGACCCCGCCACGGTCCCGTTCTGCCCGGCCGTGATGGCCAGGGCGTCGACCTCATGGGCCGTGAACTTGTTGAAGACGGCATCGAGCGGTTCGTCGGCGCGGACGGAGGGGATATCGCGTCGCATGACCTCGCCCACGACGAGCAGGGGAACGGCCTCGCGCTCCAGCAGCGCGAGTTGGATGTCGGTATGGGTGAGCATGCCGAGATAAGTGTTGTCCTCGTCGGCGACGATGAAGTCGCCCCCGCCGTACTGCTCGAGCTGCTCGACGACGTTCTGGAAGGGCTCGTCGGGACGGAGGACGGGGATGCGTCCGGCACGGACCTGGCCGGCCGTCAACGCCCGCAGCAGCGACATATCCAGGGCCTGGCTGAACCGCACGCCGCGTCGCCGCAGCTTGCTGGTGTAGATGCTGTCGGGTGAGAGGAACCGCGCTACGCCTGTGGCCAGCACGGAGGCGAGCATGAGCGGCAAGATGATTTTGTAGTCGCCGGTCAGCTCGAAGATGATCAGGATGGCCGTGATGGGCCCGTGGGTCGCGGCGCCGACGACCGCGGCCATGCCGACCAGCGCGTAGGCGCCCGTGCCGGCGGTGTCGGCCGGCCAGACGCTGTGGACGACCTGGCCGAAGGCACCACCCAACATGGCACCGATGAAGAGCGAGGGCGCGAAGATGCCGCCGGAGCCGCCCGAGCCGATGGTGATGGACACGGCAACGATCTTGATCGCCACGAGGGCGAGCAGCATCTGCCAGATCATGGCGGTGTTCTGGCTGAGGGCGTCCTCGATGACCTCGTAGCCGACGCCGAAGACATGCGGGAACCTGAGCCCGATCAGACCGATGAGAAACCCGCCGAACATCGTCTTGGCGGGCGGGTAGACCTTGACGTTATCGAAGAGGTCCTCGGAGGCGTAGAGACATCGCACGAACAGCACCGCAACGACGCCCGCCAGCAGGCCCAAGATCGCGTGCGCGAGAAGCTCGCTGGAGTGTACGAGCGAATAGGTCGGCACCTGGAACGCCGGCACGTTGCCGAGCATGTGTCGTCCGACCGCTGTGGCGACGACGGAGGAGATGACGATCGGGGCGAAGTGCGAGACGGCGAAGTCGCCAAGGATGATCTCGACCGCGAACAACGCTCCGGCCACGGGGGCGTTGAACGTCCCGGCGATGCCGGCCGCCGCCCCGCAACCGACCAGCGTGCGCAGCTCGCGCTGACCGATCTTGAGCCACTGCCCGAGCGTCGAGCCCACAGCCGAGCCGATCTGCACGATGGGACCTTCCCGTCCGACCGCCCCACCGGAGGCGATGCACAGACCCGAGGCGATCATCTTGACCAGCACGACACGGGGGCGGATGCGTCCGCCGCGGAGGGCGACGGCCTCCATGACCTCGGGCACGCCGTGTCCCTTGGCCTCACGCGCGAACGTGTGAACCAGCAGCCCGACGATCAGACCGCCGATCGTGGGCACGGCGATCACCCACCAGAACGGCAGCGAGAGGATGTAGTCCACGGTGTAGTCGCTGCGATGCCAGCCGATGCGGTGGCCGAAGTTGATGAACCAGCGGAACCCCACCGAGCACAGGCCGCCAGCCAGGCCCACGATCACGGACAGCAAAACCATCCAGACATAACGCGTCTGCCGGAGCTGTCCGGGTCGTTGTAGGAACGAGCGCCACGTGCCGCTGCTCATAAGAATCCCGTACGTTTGCGGTTCTGGGCGAGGCGTTGCGTCGGATCAGGCCATTATCCGAACCGGTCAAGGGTCTCGGGAGCGAAGCTGGTCGCTACCAAGTCCTTGTCAGACTCGTGCTGCCTTTCAGACGTATCGCGACGACCTGTCCGAGCCGCCGGATTCATCCGGCGCGGCCGCGCGGCATGAATGCCGCGGCTCGAGCAGCAGCCGTGGCGTGTGCCGCCCTGTCCATCGTCGCACGATGTGTGAAACGCGGCACTAGCGGCCGTCGTCTGCCCGATCCGTCTCGTCCAGGGGTCAGGGCGTCTCGGCGCCGGCATCGCACCGGAGCCCGTCGAGTCGAATCGTGACAGGATAACCGCATAGGGGGCCGATGCTCAACAGGCGGCAAGCGGGAGCCGCGACGGGCGCTGGGGCCTTCGCGACAAGCCGCGCCTGCCTATGCGGGGCGGCGTTCCGGCTTCGGTTGCAGCAATGGCAAGACCGGCAAGGCAACCCTAGTGCGTCGAAATGGGTGACTGTCCCCCATGAAATGCGCTGGTGGTGGCGGGCTGCGACGCGGGCAGGCTGATCTGGCGGAGCTCGGCGAAGATCGGGCGCAGCGTCTGGAGGGCCTTGAGGTAGATCTGGAACAGCTGGGTGTAGGCGAGGTGATGATCGCGATCGGGCGTCATCTGGCCGCCGGGGATGCACCACCGATCGATGCACGCCTCGGGACGATCGACCAAGTTCACGCCCGCGGCGGCAACGGCCGCGGCCCCCAGCAAGGCCTGATCCTCACGGGTGGCCCGGACGTACGGGATGCCCAGCACGTCGGCCTTGATCTGCGACCAGAGCTGCGACCTGGCCCCGCCGCCGATGCCGAGGATCTGCTCGAACTCCTGCCGCTGGAAGACCTCGCGCGTCACCTGGAGGAAGCACGCGTACTCGAGCGCGACCGACTCGAGGATGCTCCGGTGCAGATGGGCCTGTGTATGTCGCTGACGCAGGCCGAGCCAGGAGCCCCGCATGGCGGGGTCCCACGGACACTGCCGCCCCGACAGGTGCGGTAGGAACAGCAAACCGTCGGTGCCCGGGCTCATCTTGCTCGCGGCCAACTCGAGGTCGCGGAAGCGGACGGGCAGCTCGTCGTCGGTGAGTGGACTCGATACCGACTGCAGCAGCCACCTGCACGTGGCGGCGCCGGCCTCGACGTAGGCCATCGCACACCATGATCCCTCACTGGCCAACGACAACGTCGATAGGGCGCGGTGGCGGGTGTCGGCGGCGTAGTGGTCCACGGCCGCGGCGAAGTGACAGGTGTTGCCGGAGAGGTCGCAGAGCAGACCCGGCCGGGTCAGGCCCGCGCCCAAGAACGTGGCGGGATAATCGCCCAGCCCCGCGACGATGGGTACGCCGGCGGGCATCTGGAAGTCCTCGGCCACGCGGGCATCCAGCCGGCCGACGACCTGGGTCGGGGCCGCGATGCGCGGCAAGACCTCGACCGACACGTCGCAGAGGCCCAGGAGTTGGTCGGACCAGACACCGGCCCCGTTATCGGCCAGTCCGGAGAGCCCGATATTCGTGCGGTCGATGAAGGCCTGGTCGGCACGCAGGCGTGCCATGCGCCCGGCCAGGTAGCCACCGATGGTCACCCACTTATGGACCTGCCGGGCCTGATCGGGCTGGTTGTCCTGCCACCACTTGATTTTGACGCCGAGATAGGGCAACGCCCCGGTCAGCTCCCGGACGGCCTGTTCGTGCTCGCGGAGGAGCTGCTCGCGGATGGGCTGGCACCGCTCGTCGAAATAGGGATCGAACTGGGTGACGGGCTTGCCCGCCTCGTCCAGGCCGACGACGCCACCCATCTGACAGGCCATGCCGATCGCGGCCACGCGCGCGGGCCCGTCGTCGACGGTACGCAACGCCCGTCTGCTGACCATGGCCACGGCGTCGTAGTAGCTGGTGGCGCGGACATCGATGACGCCCGGCGCGGCGCGGTGGACATCGACGTCGCGGGTCCTCAAGGCCAGGCAGCGGCCGTCCATGTCGTACACGCCGGCACGGACCAGTGTGGCACCCACATCGATAGCCAGCAACAGCTCGTTGCTCATGGGTTGCTCCATGATAGACGTCGCCCGCGACGAGATGACCTGAACGCGGGCTAGATGGGTTTAGCCCGATTCTACCGCCATCACGGGGGTCGACTCCAGGGTCTTCTGGGGGATTCCGTCGGCCGATATCCAGTTAGACTTTATCGAGGAAACACGTTCTTGCGTGTGGGGCTGATAACGTTAAGATGATTGGCCCATCCAGATAAGGAGCGGTCCGATGGCAACGACATGTCCGATTTCACGTGCTGAATTCCGCGACAAGGCCGAGCCCGTCAAGGTGGTCGTCAACGGCGTGGAGATGACCGCCGAGGTCAAGGAATTCAAGACCGGCTCGTTCGGCTGGTATCTCAACAACAAGGCCACAATCGAGGTCGCCGGCAAACCGGTCACCGTCCAGGTCGGGGCAAACCTCACGGTGGTCGGCAGCAAGGACAAGCCCGAGTAGCACCGCTGCATCGGGTCCCGTGCCCGCTGGGGCGTCCTGCTGCGGGGGGCGGGACGCGTCTTGGTGTGCGCACGTCCAGACGGCCGCAGTCCGTTTGGGTTCTCCCTATCGTGCCCGCTTTTGCTGATGGTCGTTTGACTCGCCCTCGACCAAATCTTATTTCTCACTAACTGGACAGCTTCTTCAGCCGCAACGCGCGATCCAGGTTACGATTCCGCGGCAAAAACGGGGTGGGATTACTATGCAGACCGTGCCATTGATCGGAGAGATTCTGCGCGATATGGGGGTCCTGACGGACCACAACATCGAGGAGATCCTCGCGCAGCAGGTGCGTACGGGGCGTCGTTTCGGACAGATCGCCTTGGCGTGGGGGTTGGCCACGCCGGAGCAGATCTGGACGGCCTGGTCGCAACAGCTCGCCCGCCATCGACAGCGGGTGGACGTGGACGAGGTTGGGGTGGACACCAACGCCGTGGAGCGGGTCAGCAGTGTGGTGGCTCAGCATTACCGCGTGTTGCCACTCCGTTTGTGGGGGGACAACCTGGTGATCGCCGTGCCCGAGGACGGCCAGCACGGCAACCTCGACGAGTTGCCGGTTCTGCTGGACTGCGAGGTGCATCGGTGTCTGTGCGACCCGGAGCAGGTGGACGCCTATCTCGACCGGATCTACGGGCTGGTCGCTGCGTAGAGAAACACCGCACGCGGGCGGCGCGTCGGGGGTCTGGCGACGACATGACACGAACGCACGATCCTCGACGGCTTCACGGATGACGCCGAGCCCTCGTATGCCTCTCAAGGTGGTAACGGGCTCAGACCCGGTCCCCGGCCCGGCTTAGGCCGAACAGGTCGCTCGGACCGGGTCTCCCTTCTTCTCGGCGGCTGATTCCAAGCCGCCTTTACCTGTAGAATCCCCACCAGGGCCGATCCGTGCGGTCGCATCCATGCGTATCGCGGGAAGCGCGTGGCCACGGATAGGCATCCGTCATGGCTGAAGGGAAGGGCTCGGGTTACCCATGCCGCTGATCAAGGACGAGGCCATCGCGATACGCCGGCTGGACTTCAGTGAGACGTCGCAGGTGCTGGCCTTCTTCACGCGCTGCCACGGCAAGCAGCGTCTGATCGCCAAGGGCATCAAGCGGGGCACGAAGACGCGCTTCGCGGCGGGCATCGACCTGCTCGAGCGGGGGCGGATCGTCTTCAGCCGACCCGAGGCCAGCTCGCGCGAGCTCGGCACGCTGACCGAATGGTTGCAGGAAGACGTCCACTCGAAGCTGCGAGCGGACCTGCGGTGGATGCTGGCGGGCCAATACATGGCCGAGGCCCTCGACGTGACCACCGAACAGGCCGACCCGTCCGTCCGGTTGTATGACGCGACGTTGCGGGCCATCGCGGCGTTGCCCGACGACGGCGCCGCCGCGATCGTGGCGTTCCAGAAGGCGCTGCTGGAGGAGATCGGCTGGATGCCCGACCTGACTCGGTGCGTGTCCTGCGGTCGTCGGTGGTCGGGCGCGTCGCGTCCGATGTTCTCGGCCCGCGAGGGCGGGCTGGTCTGTCAGACCTGCGAGGGCCCGCTCGTCGAGAAGCGGCGCGTGGCGACGAAGGTGGTCCTGGCGGTCTCGTCCGGCAACGTCCCGGAGGACGCCGCGGCCGGTGCGTTCGACCTGCTCGACTACCATCTCACCGAGACCCTCGGCCGGGCGTTGAGGCTGTCGGCGCACCTCCGGCGGGATGTCTTCGGTCGCGGTAAGGCCGAGCGCACGTAGCGACGCGGTATCCCCCCCTGCCGCCGCCGCGCGACAGGATCGCGCTTGCCCGTCGTTGCCGGCAGAATTAGGATAGCGGCCGCACTTGAGCTGATTCGCAAACCCGTTAAGGAGAGCAGACGATGGCCAAGGACTGCAACATCGCGTTGATCGGTCAGGGGTTCATGGGGCGCACGCACAGCAACGCCTATCTGAAGGTGGCGAAGTTCTTCACCAACCTGCCGAAGAACCCCGTGATGTATCTGAGTTTCGGCCAGCCCGAAGAGAACCCGAAGGCCTTCGCCCAGCGGTGGGGCTGGGAGCACTACATCGACGACTGGAAGGCCGCCGTGCACGATGAGGCGGTGGACTACGTCGATATCGTCACGCCCAACTTCATGCACATGCCGGTGGCGATGGAGGCCATCAAGGCGGGCAAGCCCGTCGGCACCGAGAAACCCCTCGCCGGGACGCTCAAAGACGCCAAGAAGATGGTGGACGCGGCCAAGAAGGCGAAGGTCAAGACCTTCGTGTGGTACAACTACCGTCGCTGCCCGGCCGTGGCTTTGGCGCACCAACTGGTCAAGAGCGGCGAGATCGGGCGCATCTTCCACGTCCGCTGCATCTACCTCCAGGACTGGGGCGGACCCGAGACCCCGCTGCTGTGGCGATTCCAGAAGAAGCTGGCAGGCAGCGGCGCGCACGGCGACCTGAACGCCCACATCATCGACATGGCGCGGTTCATCACGGGCGACGAGGTCAGCGAGATCAGCGGCGCCATCTCCGAGACGTTCGTCAAGGAACGCACGATCCCGTCGGCCGGATCGGCGGGCGGCATCGCCGGCGGCGCCAAGGGCAGCCGCAAGAAGGGCAAGGTCGACGTCGACGATGCGGTGCTGTTCCTGGCCCGGTTCAAGAAGGGGGCGGTGGCGAGCTTCGAGTGTTCGCGTCTGGCGATGGGCTACCAGAACCAGAACGGCATCGAGATCCACGGCGAGAAGGGCTCGCTGCGGTTCCGCTTCGAGGACATGAACTACCTCGACTACTGCGACTGCACGGGCAACCCGAAGACGCGCGGCTGGACGCGGATCATGTGCACGTCCGCCGGAAACCATCCCTACGCGGAGGCCTGGTGGCCCGACGCCCACGTCCTGGGCTACGACCACACCTTCGTGAACCAGGCCTCGGACATCATGCGAGCCCTGGCCGGCAAGAAGCCGGTCGTGCCGATCCCCGACTTCGCCGACGCCTACGAGACGCAGCGGGTCCTGGAGGCCGCGCTCATCTCGGCCAAGAAGGGCGGCGTCGTCAAGATGTCGACGGTGAAGTAGGTTCGTAGCGAACCCGGCGAGATGGGACCGGTCGCCGGCGAAGGCGATCTCAGACGCGTCGTCCGAGGGGTCGTGTGCGTTCCGTTGGGCGACGCATCTGTTTTCGGCCGGCCACCGGCGGCCGCGCGCCGGCGGTGGCTCGACCACGAGAGGACGCCACCCGCGACGGGCCCGAAGGAAGGTTTGGCGTGAAGATCTATACCAAGACAGGCGATGCGGGTGAGACATCGCTGGCGGACGGATCGCGCGTGGCCAAGGATCATGCCCGTCCGGAGGCCGTCGGGACGCTCGACGAGCTGAACGCCCATCTCGGCCTGGTGCTGACGGCCTGCCCGAACGAGCAACTCCTCGAACGTGTGAGCCGAGTGCAGAACGACCTGTTTCGCGTCGGGGCCGAACTCGGTCTGGCGACCAAGGTCCTGCCCGAACGGGCGGAGATTTTCATCACCGATGCCATGGTGCTACGGCTCGAGGGCTGGATCGACGAAGCCGTGGCGCAGGTGCCCCCGCTGACGCAGTTCATCCTGCCCGGCGGCAGCGAGTTGGGCGCTCGACTGCACGTGGCACGGACGGTATGCCGTCGAGCCGAGCGGCGGATGGTGGCCCTGGCACAGCACTCGCCCGTCTCGGAGCCCTCCCTGCGCTACCTCAATCGTTTGTCCGACCTGCTTTACGTTTGGGCGCGGTGGGCGAACGTGCTGTCGGGCGGCGGGGACGTGACCGTTCAGTTCGATCGCTGAATCGCTGCGCCCCGTCGAGACACCGCCTGCGTACGATTGGATCACGATGACCGACACCCCCGCCAGCCATGAGGAACCCGCGCCGTTGGCCGCCCCGCTGGGATTGTCGAGCGAGCAGGGATGGTCCGGCAAGGCGGCGCGGGCGTGCCTCGTCGTCGTAGCGGGATTCGCGGTCGTGTCGGGCCTGCTGCTCTTCGGCATGGCCGGACCGCCCGACGTCCTTGCTGACGCGATGAAGATGGGGGAGGGCGCGACCGTCACCACCGCGGCCCTTCGAGTGACGTCGCTCGGCTACCGCTACTACACGGACATCGGCATCGAGCTCAAGGCCATCGGCTTGAGCCTGTCACTGGGGGTGCTGTGCGTGGTCGCCGGCCTGATCATCCTGCTCCGTGGGACGCCGTCGCCCGGGGCGGCGCCGACCGAGGGGGCCGCCCCCGACGGGGTCCTCGAACCGCCGCCGGGCACGAGGCTCCTGTCGAAGGTGGGTCTCGTGGACATCGCCCAGGGTCTGCTGGTGCTGCTGGTGCTCTGGTCGCTGATGAGCCGGGCCTGGTCGCACGCGCCCGAGCTCACGACGCGGGCTACCGGTCTGCTGGCCATCCAGGTGGCCTGGGCGCTGCTGCTGTCGCGAGCGATCCTCCTGGTGGATCGGCCGCGGCGGGCGGTGCTCATGATCGTCGGGGTCCTGCTCGGCGGTGGGCTGGCGGCCTTGCTGATGGTCTTCCGCTTACGCGCCCTGGAGTTCTGGCCGCACGGCTCGTTTCTGCCCGTAGGGTCGAGTCAGGATTTCGGCGGATGCATGCTGCCCTTGCTCGTGCTTGCTCCGCTGTGGGCGTGGGCGCTCTGGCCCGAGGTAAGGCGCGGTTCCGCAGGGCTCGGCACGGTGCGTTGGGCGTCGGCCGTCGCCGGATTGGGCACGCTGGTTCTGACGTTCGGCTTGGCCGCGTGGGGACTGGCCGAGTCCGGCTCACGACCGGCATGGATCGGCGCCCTGGCCGGGGTCGTCGCGTTCATCGTATGGCGTCTGACGGGCCGGCTGCGATGGTTGGCCTTGACCGTCGGCGTGCTCCTGGTCGTGCTTGCGGTCAGTCTGTCGGCCGGGTTTGCCATGACGAGCGGCTCGCTGGAATCCGCCGACATCCGCCAGTGTGCCTATGGGTGGCGGTACGCGCTGCGAGCCCTGCATGACAGCCAGGCGTTGGGGCTTGGCCAGGCGGGCTTCGCCCTCTCGTGCGACCCGTGGATCATCCAAGACCTGCCCTTTGAACCGACGGCGCTGGCCGAGCGATGGCGCGGCCACGCCCAGAGCGAATGGATCGAGACGCTGTCCGACCTGGGGCTGCTCGGGTTTCAGCTCAGCCTCGGGGCCGTGGTCGTCACCGTGATCGCCGGGTGGCGTTGTCTGGTACGAACGACAGATCCGAGGATCCGCTGGTTGCTGAGTGGCTTGCTGGCGGCGCTGGTCGGCCTGAGCATCGAAGAGTGCTTTGCCTCGGGCCTGCGACGGTCGGTGCTGCCCACGACGTGGTACACCACATTGGGACTGATCTGGGCGCTGATCCTTTCGACCGACCGCCGGCGTGTGGCTTCGAACGACAGGGCGCCGCTGGTGCGATTTGCGGTTGGCCCGGTCCTGGTGGTCTTGGGCGTCGGCGTCTGCGCGGGCTCGTGGCTCCAGTTGCTGGGCGAGCACGAGTTCGCCCTGGCGCGCCAGCGACTGCACTCGCCCCGACCGGAGCGCGTGGCCGAGGCCGTCGACATGACGCGTCGGGCGGCCCGGCGGACGCTGTCGCCGAGGTCGCAGGTTCAGGCCCGGTTGGTCTCGGCCCGAGCGCACTACGTTCTGGGCGTGCGGCATCTCAACGAGGTCTTCTCGCGCGCGGGGGCGGCGGTCAACGAGGACATGGCCATCACGGCCACGATGCCCACGACGACCGCGGCAACCACGGCGCCCACAACGGCAACGCGTCCCGTCACCCGGCTCTGGCCCGACCCGACGTTTCGCGCGACCTGGGAGGACGCCGACGAGCACCTTCAGCACGCGCTGCGTCGCGTCGCCGACGTTCAGCGGCTGAAGCCCGAGGCGGTCGGGCGAGCCACGCTGGAGGCCGAGGCCTGTCGCGCCCTGGCCAAGCTGTGGCACCTTCGGGCGGCCCTGACGGGCATACCGGGTGAGGCGATCTTCGCCCAGGCCGTGGAGACCGCACAGCGGTATCAGCTCCGCGTCCAGACGACCCTGCTGGCGGCCTTCGCCAGGCAGCCTTTCGACGATTCGGTCACCGTGGCGCTGCTGCGGAGCAAGCATGATCTGACCGTGGCTCAGGTCGCGGACCTGCTCCGCCGCCCGCTGCGGAGCCCCTATCTGACGGAGGAATACCGCTCGGTGCTCATCCAGGCCGCCCAGACCGAGGAGTTCCGCAAGGCGCTGTCTTCGTTCCTCGAGCGGGCGCGGGCCGACGTCATGAGCGGCTCGGACGAGGCGTGGCAGGATCCGTTCTCGCCCGAGACCATGCGGATGATCGCCATCATCTACGAGATGCAGGGCAAGTTCGAGCAGGCGGCGGCGGCGATGAATCAGGCGCTCCGCCTGTACGAGATGGCACACTACCGGCTGTCGGCCGAACAGGCCCTGGCGATGGCCGACTTGGCCTGGTATCAGTTCCTGCTCGACCGCGGTCAGGCCAGGAAGGCGGCCTTGGGCGTCGCCGAACGGGCCCGCCAGGTGAGCGAGCGTCCAGCGACGCACCCCGTCCTCCGGCCCGTCTACCGGAGGATGATGCCGATGTGGCTCGCGGCCGGCAACGAGCAGGCGGCCGCCAGCCTGATCCCCTACACGGTGCAGCAAGACGAACAGGTCAATCCGAACGTCGTGCTCGCGTGGGGCTACGAGCTGCTCGGGCGGACTTTCCACAAGTTCAAGCCGAGTGAGCGGCCGGAGGCCTGGGGCTACTGGATTCAGCGGGCCGCTGAATTGGATCCGCGCTCGCCGGACGTGCGGGTCTTGCAGGCCCTCAAGGACGGCGAGCGGGGCGACAGCGCTCAGGCGGCCCATGAGCTGCGTCTGGCCTGGGAGCTCAGCCGCGACCTGCGGAATCGTGAGGAGATCCTGCGGGCGCTGATCTACCTCCGCCGTCGCATGCCCCAGAGCCTACCGTTGAGAACCCTGCACGAGGACTTGGCCCGCCAGCTGCGAGCGGCGACCCAACCGAGCCGGGCTGGGGCGCCCGTGGCACGTCCGCCGTCATGAACCGTCGGCCGCCGGCGTCCGGGCACGCCCGGTCGAAACGTCACCGGTCCGACTAGTAGTCCGACTCATTTGAATGTGTCGGTTCCCCGGCTTCGGGGTCGCCGTC
>CAZUQM010000061.1:0-33093 GCA_964622545.1 uncultured Planctomycetales bacterium
AAAGCCATGACCCGCAAGGAGCTAGTAACCGGAGTTGGCTAGAGATTCAGTTCTGATGAAATACGAATCTTTCCACCTTGGCGAAGACCGTTCCGTGCATGTCTATGGCCGGGATGCTGATCAAGCGCCCGCCCTTGCCGACGATTTGCTCTTGACGCCAACGCCCTGTCACGCCGTTCAGCAGCGGATAGGGCCTCAAGCGGTTTGTGCCTCTCCCCGTCGCGCCAAGGCTCTCTCGCAGTGGGCGACGAACTGGTGAGCCCAATACGTGCTGTCATAGCATGCCCGTCTGGCCTGGGCACCTTGGCACAACTTGATATAGAGTTCGTCGTCGTCAACGAGCTTGCTCATGGCCGCGCAGAGAGCGTCGGGATTCCTCGGTTCGACGAGAAGACCGCAGCTGTCATCGACGATCTCAGGCACGGCACGCCACGTCGTCGAAATGACTGGGCGTCCAGCCGCAAATGCCTCTAGGATCACGCCCGGATGACCCTCGCCTTGATAATACGTTGGAAGGACGAGCGCATCGTAAGAGGCCACGGTCGGTATCACCTCGTCGGAATCCAAAGTCCCTGCGTACCGGACTCTACGAAGGCCCTCGAATGCAGCCTCCGTCATTCCCTCAACCAGCGAACCATAGACCGCTACCTCCGTGCCTTCAGGGAGTCGTTCTCCAGCCTCGATAAGCTCGCGCACCCCCTTGGTGGGACGTACCTGTCCAAGGAAAATGAATCGTCGACATGACTGGCGTCTAGGTGTCTCGTTGGCCGACTCCGGAGGCATAGGTCGGTTGTTGGGATACTGGGCAACATTGTCCAGTCCGGCCTCCCGAGCGGCCCGAACGAGCATATCTGTCTCAACCAGGAGCAGATCAGCCCCCTTTAGGGCCCGGTGACACAGGTGTCCTAGTAGTCCTTTCGCGTAGTCCCGATAGTCGGGGCCACCGAACTTCCGAACGATCAGTGGACGGCGAAAGAGCCAGCTCAGCACCCCCACGAAGGTCGCCGTCAGAGGCAGCTTGGGGGTACTGGCATGCAATGAAACGACATCTGCCCGGGGCACATGCCTGATGAGACCTACTACCAAGCGCAGAAACGAATAAACGGGACGGCCGCCTCGGCCCGACGTATCCACCACGGTCAGGACCACGTCCTCACGAGCGGAGAGGTCATCGACCAAGTACTTCAACAAGATGGTCGCGCCCCCAATGGGATCACGAGGGTTGGGCAGGCTTCCGATGACAAGTATCTTCATGGGCGAACTTCATAGCGTTGAGGCAACAGGTATAGCAGCTGACAGGTGATGATCGTAAGACGACCGACCTAGACGGTCAAGACGATCGCCGGGACGCACGATAAGATCGCGGGTTCGCCGTGCATCCGTCGTGGGCATCGGTAGAGACCCCTGTCAGCTCTCGTTGTTGGCACGTTCCCATTCTGCTAAGCTGGCCGACCTCGCGCCGAGGTGTTCCACCGCCATTGGTCTTTCACGGGCTGACGGAGACGGAAAGCGAGGATGCGCTCAATACACATAGCCATGGTGACAGACTTCCCTCGCGATATAGCGCGTCCAGAGGGCGGTGTTGCTGCCGTATCCGTCTGCCTGAGCCGTGCGCTGTGTTCCCTGGGCTTAGAACTCACCATCTTGGCAATCGAAGACTCCCCTTGCGAACCGTACACAGACGATCATCTCGGCTGCCGTATCGTTCCCGTTCGCAGACATCGGCCTGCCGTGCTCAAGAACTGGACCCGAACAGCTCGTGAGTTGGCTGAGAGGACGCAACAGATACAGCCCGACGTCGTTCACGTCCAGGGCATCCCAGAATTCGGGCGCTACATCCCGGAGCCATCCGTCCTCACTGTACACGGTATCACGTATCGCGATGAGTGGCTCCGCGCCGGGCCGCGGCGGTATGTTACAACGCCACTCATGCGAACCACCTTCCATCGCTTCGCCAGAGGCTACCACGAAATCATTGCCATCAGCCCTTACGTGCGACACGTCCTAAGTCGTTCCCTGAGCGCTCGGATGCACGACATCGACAACCCGATCGAGGACTGCTTCTTCAGCGTGGATAGCGTTGCGGGCGATCCCGTCGTCCTCGTGGTGGGGATTCTCCATGAAGGCAAGAACACACTCGGTGCGATCCGGGTCGCGGAGGCTGTCCGCAACCGAGTGCCAAACGTTCGGTTTCGACTGGCCGGACCTTGGAGCGGCCGTACCTCTGAGACCTATCGTCAACAGGTCCTGTCATGCCACAAGCAACACGGGCTCGAGTCGACCGTCGACTTCCTCGGCTTCCTTGACCGGAATCGCCTGCTGGAAGAACTTTCGCGTGCTAGCTGCCTATTTCTTCCCTCCTTTCAAGAGAACGCCCCCATGGTCATCGCCGAGGCCATGGCCGCCGGTGTGCCGGTGGCCGCTTCCAGGATCTGCGGGATTCCCTACATGGTCGAGGAGGGCAAGACCGGCTTCTTGTTCGATCCGAACGATGAGGACGAGATGGCCGATCGGCTCTGCGACCTGTTCGCCTCGCCCGACCTCCGTAAGCAGATGGGGCAGGCGGCCAAGCAGGTGGCCGAAAACCGTTTTCGAGCGGACCGGGTCGCCAAGCGAACCATCGAGGTCTACAAGAAGGCGATCGATCGACACCGGGGCTGAAGGCCGCTCGAACCTTCGACCGCCAGGACTAGCGAGAACCATGATCGACCTCAACAAGATCATCCCGAGGATCACGGGCCGTCAGACCTCGTTGTTCGCTGAGGACCTCGCCGAGCACGACGCCGCCATTCGCTCACGCGTCGAGGGTAAACGACTCCTGGTCACCGGCGGCGCAGGCAGCATCGGAGCGGCCACGGTCCGCCAGCTCGCTCAGTATGGTCCCAGCCGGCTCGTGGCCGTCGACCTCAGCGAGAACAACCTCGCCGAGTTGGTCCGGGACCTCCGCAGCCAGCCCGATCTGGACCTCGGCGATGCCTTCGCCAGCTACGTCCTCGACTTCGCCTCACCCCTGGCCGAGACGTTCCTGCGAGAGATCGGCCCGTTCGATAGGGTGCTGCACTTCGCGGCGATCAAGCACGTCCGCAGCGAGCGCGACGTCTTCAGCCTCGCGCGGCTGGTCGAGACGAACGTGTTGGGCGTCGATCGGTTCCTGTCGGCGGTCAAACGCATCACGCCGTGTGACGTCTTCGCCATCTCCTCGGACAAGGCCTGTCGACCCGCCAACGTCATGGGCGCGAGCAAGCGCCTGATGGAGCAAGTGGTGTTCTGGCACGGCCTGAACAGCGGTTCGCTGCTCCAGGGCGAGGCGGGCGACGTTCTGCCCCGGGTCGCCTGCACACGCTTCGCCAACGTGGCCTTCAGCGACGGCAGCCTGCCGGCGGGATTCCTGTTTCGGCTCCGCAAGCAGCAGCCGTTGGCCGGGCCCAGAGACGTCCAGCGTTTCTTCATCTCGGAGGACGAGGCGGGGCAACTCTGCCTGCTCGCCGCGACGCTGGCCGAGACGGGGCAGGTCTTCGTACCGCGCCTCGATCCGTCGGCCGATGTGCGCGGGTTCGACGAGATCGCCGAAATCCTGCTCGACTCGGTCGGCCTCAAACCGCGCTGGTACGACGCCGACGCCGAAGCGCGTCGGGCCGTGGAGCGCGACCTGGCCGAGGCCTACTACCCCTGCTGCTTCACCACGTCGGACACCAGCGGCGAGAAGCCCAAGGAGGAGTTCGTAGCACCCGACGAACGCCTCGCGGAATCCGCACTCCAGACCGTCGACGTCATCGGCGAGACGCCGCTGACCGGCACCGACGTCCTGCGAGACGTTCTGACACACCTGTCGCGCGAGGCCGGCAAGCCCGATCCCGACGGGGGCAAACAGCGGATCGTCGACCTGATCGCCCGGGCCGTACCCACCTTCCATCACACCGAGACAGGGCGAAGCCTCGACCAGAAGATGTAGACAGGCAAGCGCCGCATGGGGCCGCGCTCACTGCCTCGGATGGAACTGCGTGTGGATAGACTTGAGGCGTTTGCGGTCGACGTGGGTGTAGATCTGCGTCGTGCTGACGCTGGCGTGGCCGAGCAGCTCCTGCACCACGCGCAGGTCCGCACCACCCTCCAGCAGGTGCGTGGCGAAGCTATGCCGAAGCGTATGCGGAGAGACCGTGGTCGCCAGCCCCGCCCGCGTGGCGTACTTGGCCACGAGGCGCCAGCAGTTCTCCCGACCGAGCGGCTTGCCCGTGCGGGACAGGAAGACGTGCTCGACCTTCGGATCGGCTGAGAGGGCCGGCCGTAGCCGTCGAACGTAGTGGCTAAGGGCGACCAGCGCTCGTCCGCCGACCGGCACGATCCGCTCCTTGCGCCCCTTGCCCAGGCAGCGCAGGTAACCGACCTCGGTGTTGATGTCCTTGAGCCGCAGTGTGCATAGCTCGCTGACGCGCAGGCCCGTGGCATAGAGCAGCTCGAGGATCGCGCAATCGCGCAGGTGAAGGGCGTCGCTGGGATCGGGGGCCGAGAGCAGCGCCTCGACGTGCTTGATGTTGAGCGTGCCGGGCACATGATGCCAGCGATTGGGCGTCTCGAGCTTGTCGGACACCGTCTCGGACAGCCATCCGTTGCCCTCGCAGTAGCGCAGGTAGACACGGACCGACGCCAGGTGACGCGTGATGGTCGACAAGGCCAGCCCGCGGTGATGCAGGCCGCGAAGAAACTGCTGCACGGCCATCACGCTCAGGCCGGAGAGGTCGTGCACGTCGTGCTCTTCGAGGAACCCGATCAAGGCCTCCAGATCATGGCTGTAGGCCCGGACGGTGTTCTCCGACAGACCGCACTCGATCCGCAGGTAGCCGCAAAACTGGTGGAGCGCCTTGCGCGGCGCCAAGCGGGGTTTGGGCTTGCCTGGGGCAAGAGACGCCTCCGCCGCCGAGGCCTGCGCCGGTGTCGCGGGTGGGGGTGGATCCAAGGCGTCCCGCTCGCAACGGGCGTGTGCGAGATGATCGTGCATGCTCGAGGTGTTGCTCGTGAATGCTGTCATGGCGCTCGGAATCGAATCGGAAATCGCCCGCCCGGATGCGGCATGCAACACACGGCTCGCTGTGCGGAAGGCTCGAGCTGGAGCTCCGGCACCGCCCGCGCGGACCACGGACCGGACGGAGCCATGCCGGGTTTCGGCCTCGCTCGATGGGCCTTCCCCCGCGGGGAGCGACCACTAGCTATCATCGGACGACCGGAGCCGATTGCTTGAGGGCTTGAGACGGACCGGACGCGATCAACGGCTTGCCTGCGAATGCCCTACCGACACCGTTGCGACCGTCGGCTACTCGCCGAGCATGCCCAACTCGCCCAGCCAGTCCTCGCATCGCTTGGTCCACGACGCGACCGGATCGGTCCGGTTCCGCATGCCGAAGCCGTGCTTGCCGCGGAGGTAGATGTGCAGCTCGGCCGGAACATGGACCTGACGCAGCGCCTCGTAGAACGCGATGCTGTTCTCGGGCGGGACGGCCTTGTCGTCGCTGGTATGCACCAGGAACGCCGGCGGCGTGTCCTTGGTCACCTGGAGCTCGTTGGACATCAAGCGGACCAACTCGGCCGACGGGTTCGCCCCGAGCAGGTTCCGCCTCGATCCGCGATGCATGAACGGCTGCGTGAACGTGATGACCGGATAGACGAGCACCATGAAGTCCGGCCGACAACTCGCCCGATCGATCGGGTCAGTCGGGTTCGTCTTGCCGGCGTCGAAGTGCGTGCCGGCGCTGGAAGCCAGATGCCCACCGGCCGAGAAGCCCAGCACGCCGATCCGCTTGGGGTCGACACGCCACGCCCTGGATCGCGCCCGAACGGTTCGAATCGCCCGCTGGACGTCGAGCAGCGGCGCCGGGTGCTGGTAGCCCCGTCCCTGATGGCGGTAGCTCAGGACAAACCCGGCCACGCCGAGGCCGTTGAGCCACTCGGCCACCTGATGACCCTCGTGATCCATGGCCAGGTGGGCGTAGCCGCCGCCGGGACAGATGACGATACCGCAGCCGGCGGCCTTGCCGGTCGGCGGCAGGCAGACCGTCAGCGTGGGAACGTCCTTGGCCTCGGTGCCCTTGGCCAACGGCGCGCCGTCCGGCCAGAGTGGCTCGACCTTGCGCTCGGCCATCACGAAACCCGCTATCAACGAAACACAAGCCATCGCCAGACCAACCAGCATTGCTCGGTTCATCGCTTCTCCTTTGCGTCTTGTGCCATCGCATCAGAGTTGTAGACTCTGTAGCGGGTCGCTACGCCCCATCGCCTGTTGGTGGATCACAAGGATATACCCTACTGAACCGAAACCTGACCGGCAACGTCAGCGGCGTGTGTCCGGAGTGTTGTCCGTCTTGCAGACATACGCTCTCGCGCCGCTACATGGGAGCCTCGTGAAATGAATATCGGCGAAGGCTTGGTACCGTGCTTCTTGACTGCTGTCATCGTCGTCTTGGTGTTGGTATACGACGTCATGGCCGACGGGCCCACGCCGCCCGGCCGGGAGCGCGTCTACCACCTGACAGCATTGGTCGACTTGGCTTGCTTCATCTGCTTCCTAGTCATCTTCGTAAGAGGCGGGCGATATCGGGGCGTCCTTTGTCTAGGCCTGACGGCTCTCTATCTCGCTGTGAGCTATGCGCTATACGTGGAGCGCAGGGCCAACCTCGGGGGCCCGAGCAATATCGGAGAGCTCCCGATAAACCTGTTCCTTCTCGCTGCATTCGTGATCCTCACTGGGCTGGGGTTAATCGTCAGTCTGGTGTTTGGTCTGCTCCAGTGGAGGGCAAGCTGCCCTGGCCCATGGCAGGCCGCCATGAAGTGGGTACGACCGGTGGTGAAGTGGGGAGGGGCCGTTGTCTGCGGGGTGGCGCTCGTGCTGTTCGTGGTGAGTGTCACGGTGCCGTTTCACCTGTACTGGCAGTAAGGTGCCACCGGCAACCAGGCGATCCGCGTCTATGCGCACAAGGGAACCGTGGGCATCTCGAAGACGTGGCATGTCCCCACGCCCCGCCCTAGTCCCAAGCGGGTTATTCTGCGACGAGTGAGCGACAGGTTGAGCCCATGGCGATGGAATTGGCAGCCCTTCAACCGGCAACAGGGTGGGTGGGGAACATCCTGGACCAACCAGACGCCCTTGTACATTCCCTTCCTGCCGGCCCTGATCCCATCGGCGATTCTGAGGTACCGCGATAGCCGGGTACCACCCGGGCACTGCGAGCGATGCGGCTACAACCTGACCGGCAACGTCAGCGGCGTGTGTCCGGAGTGCGGAACGAAAACAGGAGGGGATAAACGCGTGGTAAGGATGCATAGCTCAAGCGGAGATGATCGTTAGCTCCGCCTTTCGCGCATTCCTAGTGGGTTGCTCCAACCCTCGCTCCATCGTCTCGACGGCGTCGGCCTCGAAGACCTTCCGTCCGCAAGCGTGGCACACCAGGGCAGAGACACCGCGAAACAGGACGTGACGCCCCTTACGTCGACGGTAGACGTCAACCTTCTTGCGCGTCATCGGTTCGCCACAATGCTCGCAGCAGTAAACAGGATTGGGCTCATCTGATCTCATATATGGTAATGATACGCAAGTGCTGGGCGTCCATCAACCGGGCTACGACCCGGATCGGCCTCCCATCCAAAGCAGGACCTTCCACTTCATACTTGCGTTCACGAGGCCAGCTCCTCCTCAGCTTCCCCGAGGTCAGACACGCGGTGAGGTCCCCCAGGGAAAGTAAATCATCATCCATGGACTCAAGCGCATGATCCGTAATCTGAAAGCGCCTTGATAGGACCAGATCAACAAGCTTCTTGGTGATTTTCATCTCGTGATCGATTCCACCAGACAGCGTAATGATACTCACACCCTCGGCAGCTCCCAGCCCTTGCGGTACTCGCGGCCGAGCAGGACGTTGGCCTCGGGGTCGCCGACGATCTGCTCCTTCTGGCGGTCCCAAACGATCCGCCGCTGGACCTGGAGGGCGATGTTGGCGAGTTGGACGGCCGTGGTCGTACGGTGAGCGATCTCGATGTCGCTCCGCGGCCGCTTGCGGCTGGTCAGGCAGTCGAACCAGTGCGCGGCGTGGTCGACGTACATCTGGGCGTTAGAGCCCTTGGCCTTGGGCGGATCGGCGATCAGCGGCTTCTTCTCGACCGACTCGGGGTAGACCTGCCAACCGTTGCGATCCATCAGCAGCGTGCCCTTGGTGCCATAGTAGGCCATGCCGTGGCGAAGCTGATTCGGCGGATGGGCGTTGGCCTCGCGATGCTCCCAGGTGCAGGTGAAGCCGGGATACTCGAAGATGACGATCTGCGTGTCGGGCGTCTCACAGTTGTCGTCGCACATGTCGCGAGCGCCGCTGCTCGACACGGCCAGCGGTGCGTCCACGCCCATGGCCCAGTGGATCATGTCGATCAGATGGATGCCCCAATCGGCGCACTTGCCGCCGGCGTAGTCCCAGAACCAGCGCCAGGTGTAATGGAAGCGGTTCTTGTTGAAGGCGCGCTTCGGAGCCGGTCCGAGCCACAGATCGTAGTCCACACCTTTCGGTACGGAGCCGTTCGGCGGATGACCGAGCGGGGTGCGATGACAGACCACCCAGGCCTTGGTCAGCCCGACCTTGCCGAGGTTGCCCTGGCCGACGTACTCGCAGCCGGCCTTCATGTGCGGGCCGCTGCGCTGCTGCGTGCCGGCCTGGACGATGCGGTTGTACTTCCGGGCGGCCTGGACCATGCGTCGGCCTTCGATCACGTTGTGGCTGACGGGCTTCTCCACGAAGACGTCCTTACCGGCCATGCAGGCGTGGATGGTGATGGGCGCGTGCCAGTGATCGGGCGTGCTGATCCACACGGCGTCGACGTCCTTGCGATCGAGCACCTTTCGGAAGTCGGTGAAGGGTTCAGGCTTGTGCCTTTGCCGGCCGCCGACCCAGTCGACCCACTGCCCGGCGCGGTTGCTGTCGGGATCGCAGACGGCCACGTAGTCGGCGCGGTCGAAGCCGAGCACGATGTTGGCGTTGTGCCGGCCGATGCTGCCGCACCCGATCTGCGCCAGGCGCGGTCGATCATTAGGCCCCGGGCGCTTGGTCCGTTTGATCTCGCTGTGCACGGCCGGCGCGACGGCGCCGACGACGGCAGCCGCACCGGCCTGCGTGACGAACTGGCGTCTGTTAAGCTCATTGGGCATGGAAGGATCTCCGCTGGGTTTCAGAGCGACCTTATCAGGATCATGTGCTCGGCGCCTCGCAGGCCAAGCGCAGCGTTTTCGACGGCCTTGCCGTTCACTCGTGATCAGGAGCGTACTGCCGAATACGACCTCGCTCAACAACCCAAAGCTGACCGGTGACATCTTGGTTGGCCAGGCCCTCGGTCAGCGTGCTTAGCGCGGCGAGGATGTCCGCATGCGTGGGGCGCCGAGGAAGACGCAGGACCACGATGCCGGAACTGTTCGACGGTGGGAAAACCAAGGGATTGGAGAAATCTAAGTCGAGTGTCACCAGGCAGCGAGTCTCAGGCGACAGGCCTCCATGATGCGACGATCGACGGCGCCGCTCATCGCCTGACCCGTCACCGTGGTCACATCATGCCCGGCTCTGACAAGCGCGTCGTAGGCGCTGTGATCCAGGTTCTCGTCCAGTGTCAACCGCATGGCAGGCTAACCGGGAAGGTCCACATACCTCTCTCGACTCATCTCCGCACCGTAGGCGATGCAGGCCCGGATGTCCTCATCCGTCAGCCCGGGGTAGTCAGCGAGGATCTCCGCGTGGGACATCCCGCCCGCAAGGAGGTCCAAGATGAGCGAGACCCATATTCGGTGTCCGCGCACACACGGCTTTCCGAAGCAGATGTTCGGATCGATGGAGATACGTTTGGGGAGTTGCTCGCGGTCCATGCCTGCCTATCCTTGGAGGTGCTGCACCTCGCGTTCAGGTACCCCATTGACGGAGGCAATCTCTAGCATGCATTGTCCTACCGCGGTCCAAAATACTCAAGCACGAGGTCAAGCATCCTTTACGACAGCCTAACTTGCCTCACACATCCAGGCGGGACTATTGAGAATGCGATTCCAGTCATCACCGCTTCGGACATGAACGTATTCCAGGAGCGAGGTATCTTCCCCTGGACCGAACCGCAACCGCGGGCTCAACACAAGGAGGTGATCCATGCGGCACCGCGACAGGCTCGGCAGTCAGGCCGGACTCGCCCTACTCGCAACGACCATCGCGGCCGGAAGCTTGGCACAGGTGGAAAGACGAGGCCAAACCGATCAGGCCGCCCAGCCCACGATCGAGCTGCTCGTCTGCCAGACGTGTGAGGGCGTCGGCGCCGGCCAGGGCGTCGAGGTCCGTGACGGCTTCGTCTACCTCTACGGCGATGCCGACACGGGCCTCATCCGCCAGTACCGCTTCGACGGCGGCACGCCGTTTCGGCTCGTCTATACGGGCGTCGAGGTTCAGCTCACCAAGCACGGTGAGGACCTGATCCCGCATCCCACGGGCCTGACGTTTCACCCACGGTACGGCACGTTCATCGGCAACACGGTCGACAACAAGGGCACGATCGTCCACATCGACTGGGACCGCATGCTGACCGATCGCACGCTCGATCGGGCGGTGCTTAACGTGACGGTGGACGACGCGGCCGTCAACGGCACGCGGCCGGAGTTCGTCCGCAGGGGCGACGACTGGTTCGTGGCCAGCGCCGACTATCGCGACTGGGGCAACTTCGTGCGGCTGTACGATCCGGCTCGGCTGGCCAAGGCCCGCAAGACCAGCGAGCCGGGCGTGCTGAAGGCCACAATCCCCGCCGGGACGCAGGTCCAGAACGTCCACTGGATCGACGAGAGAGAGCTGCTCGTGCTGGTTCAGAACCAATCGAGCGGGGACGACTGGCGGCTCACGTTCGTCAAACCCTGGTCGTCGAACGACTACCGCGGCTTCAAGCCGTACGACGCGTTCGAGCCCACGGACGAGCTCGAGGGCTTTCATGTGGTCGATTACGTCTACTGCGTGATGTTCAGCAGCTCGCGCGAGCGAAACGTGTGGTTGGGGAGGATCCACTACGGCGGGCGGTGAATGACCGTCAGAATCCAGAAGAGAGGAGACACGAGAGGCGCGCTTGGATTGGCGATCGAGTTCTGCAGGGGACGCTTGCCCTAAAGGATTCCGGCAAAGGGGACACGTCGACAGGATCGGCTTCGGTCGTAGAGCCGGTCATCCCAGGTTCCGCTTCGCTCCACGGGGGGCCATGATCCACCGATCCTACGGGCCGGGTCGCCGTCGCGGCCGCCTCCTGAGGAGCATTTTTGGGGCAGCAGGAAGGTGGCTTGGTGCAACATAGGAATCACGCACCAGGAATCCACGTCAGTTGGACACCGCAGTGCTGCGAAGACCGAGAAGCGGCTCCAAGTCTGGGCACGGTATTCGCGTCCCCACCGCTGAAGCGATGGGCCACCCTCTCGCATTTTCTGGGTAGCAGGAAGCGTTGAGCAGGGAGGTGCCCCTCGACAGAAGCTCGGGACCGTGCGTCGAGACGCGCCCTGCGCGTGCTCACACCGTTGCGATGTCGCGGCGGGTGAAGACGATCAAGCCCGCGACCCATCCGACCAGGCCCAGCCCGACGAGCACGCCGACGTGCTCGAGGTTGAGCGTCTGGTCGCGGACGATGATCACCGGACGGAAGTAGTTGAGCAGACTCAAGAACACCACCCTCTCGGCCGGTTTCCAGAACGCCCCGAGCAGGTTCAGCATGAACGACCCGAGCAGCCAGACAAACAGGATGCCCACCGCCGCCCCGCGACGTGAGCAACACGAGCTGACGCCCAGGCACACCCCGGCCACCGCCCACAGCGCAGCGACGTTGCCGACGACGGGCAGCCAGAGCCTGCCCAACTCGAGCGGCTCCTTCCATGTCTTGACGTGCTCGCTGAGCCACGAGCCGAGCCACGGCGCCACCGCGAGCAACCCCACGCACAGCAGGACCACCGACGTCACCGACAGGTAGATGCCCCGCCGCGAGATCGGCAGCGATAGGAGCAGGTCGGCAGTGCCGCGATCCACCTCCGAAGCGGGCACCGCCGTGCAGATCACGATGAGAAAGCCCCATACGATCGCCAGCACGACGGGGTGCACGAACGTAAAGGCCGCGAAGCTGGTGCGACTGAGCATATCGAGCGGGTCGGCGCCGACCAGCATGCGGAACATGTCGCGGAGGAAGGGCATGGCCTGGAGCAGCTTGGTCATCGCTCCGGTCGGCGTGGACGACAGCGCCACGATCACGAGGACCGGCACGAACACCGACGCGGCCAGCGCCAGCAGGAACAGCAGCCGATGGTCGCGTATCGTCTTGCCTATCAGCGCGAGATTCATGCCGACCTCTTGCCCGGCAGGCCGTAGTAGTCGATGAACAGGTCCTCCAGGTCGGGCGGTTCGATGGTGACCTCCTTGAGTCGCTGCCCGGCAAGCCACCGCATCAGGACGTCGGTATCGCCACGCCATCGGCCACGCATCGAACCGTTCTCACTGAGCTCGATGCTGAAGCCCTCGGGCGGCTCTCCCGGCATCGACTCCGGCGAGGACCACAGCAGCGTGACGCGGTAGCCGGCTCGTCTGCGGAGCGACTCGATCCGTTCGTCGGCAACCACCCTGCCCTGCCGCAAGATCACCACATCCTCGCAGAGCTGCTCCACCTCGGGCAGGCTGTGACTGCTGAACAAGACGGTTCGCCCGTCGGCCGTCGCGGCACGGAGCTCCTCTTGCATGACCTGTTGCATGAGGGGATCAAGCCCGGACGACGGCTCGTCGAGGATCAGCAACTCCGGCCGGTGCATCATGGCCAGGATCAGGCCTAGCTTCTGCCGCATGCCCTTGGAGTACCCGCGGACGGGTCGGCGGAGATCGAGCTCGAAGACGTCCGCCAGACGCTCGGCGTCGACGTCACCGCCGCGACCCCGCGCCCGGCCGACGTAGCGCACGGTCTGCAGGCCCGTCATGTTGGTATAGAGCCGGATGTCGCCGGGCAGGTAGCCGACACGACCGCGAATGCGCCTGCTCGCCCGCCAGGCGTCCAGACCAAAGACGTGAGCACGACCCGACGAGGCCTTGAGGAAGCCCAGCAGGATGCGAATGGCCGTGGTCTTACCCGCCCCGTTCGGGCCGAGGAAGCCCATGAGCCGGCCGCGCGTGACGCGCCACGAGACGCTGTCGAGCGCACGGACGTGGCCGTAGGACTTGCTGGTCGAATCGAACTCGATGACGTCCATTGTCTCGGAACCTTCGAGGCGTTGGGGGGCCTCGCACTCCCGCGTTGGAGAACCGCCGTGTTCACCCACAGATCGCCCGCGGTCTCCATGAACCCCCTGGGGACTACGGGGCTCAGGCGACCCAGAAAGACGCACGGCACGCGGAGGCACTGCCGACACAGCAGTGGCACAAGCGGAGACGCGACTGTCAAGGAGCGTTACTGCGCACGTTGGATGCTCTCGGCAATGCTCCTTCGCGATCCCGTCTCTGTCGTCGCGCGATCACACGATTCCCGACTCGCGCAGCACGTTCAACGCCTTGCGCGTGGGCTCCTCCATCCCGGCGGCCAGTTGCGACGGCAGGCCGTACTCCCACGCGCTGACGACCTCGTAGCCTCCCTCGGGCAGCATCGCCGACGTCGGCAGATACAGCCCCTCGCCGTTGGTGTAGCCCATCGGAAACGTCACGCCTTGCTTGCCGTAGAAGTCCTCGATGAAGAAGCCCCAGTCGCCGACGGCCTCGCCCTCGATACCGATCATCCGTACACCCTGGCCGAGCCGGACGCCCTGGACGGCCAGCGTGATCGACGTGGACAGCTCGCCGTAGCGGTCGAGCAGCTCGATCTGTCGAGCGGCCCAGAGCAGACGGACGTTCTTCCTGCGCTGCTCGGCGGTCGTGTCGCCGACGATCTCCTCAAAGTGCGACCTCGGCGGGGCCGGCTGGAGCGCCCAGTCCATCTCGACCAGCGCGGTGGCCAGCTCCGGCTCGACGGGTTGCAGGCCTTTATCGAGCGCGGCGATGGCCTCGTCGGCAACAATCTGCCCGGCCTTGTCCATCAGGTCCCACGTACCAGGCTGCCAACGTGTCACGCCGTCGCCGATCACGAGCGGCTTGGCATCGCCGCCCACGCCCTGCAAGAACAGGCTACACGTCGAGCCGAGATGCTGGTCGATCTTGCGCGTCGCCGCACCGGGATACTCGCCCGAGATCTCATGCCCGCTCATCATCGACGGATGGCACGAGATCGAGAACAGCAGGCACACGGGCTTGCCGCCCTTGTCGCGGAGCAGGCACAGCGGCAGACGGTCGTACGGCTGCTTGTCGGGGTTGGGGGCGTTGATGGTACGCCCCCCCTCGCGACGTCGGCGGTTGACGGGCAGCTTCGAGCGCGTCACGCCGGCGGCCATCGTGACCTCCGTCGCACGCGATCGCGCCTCATGAGCCGCCTTCAGCGTCGCGGTTTCGAGGTCGTTCAGGTACAGGCGATCCGGCGGCTCGTACCCGGCCGAGTACCACGTGCCCACCTTCGGGCCGACGTGGTTGTGCGTCGTGTTCATCAGGATCTGCCGCGGCGACAGGTCGATCTCGCGGCCGATCGCACCCTTGTAACGGTCGGCGTCGGCCTTGCCGAGGAAGCACAGATCGTAGCCCATGATGAGGGCCTGCTCGCCGCCCTGCTCGAGCCAGAGGGCGCGGACGAAAACGTCGTCGTGGACGCCCGTGCAGCCGTGGGCCATGTCGCGCCCGCCGAAGCCCATCATCGTCGTCCCGAGCGGCGGCGTAATCGTCACGCTCGCGAAACCGGCCTTCATGGCGCCACCGCCTTTCTCGGATTCGGCCGCGCTTGCCGAGTGGGTCTGCGCACCGGCCACGGCACCGAGCCCGGCCGCGGCCGTCGCCCCGAGGAAGTCTCGTCGCTTCATGAGCATGTCTCCAGTCGCTCGCATTCTGTCAGGCCGACCTGGACGACCGGCTTCGACACGTCATCGTATCCGGACAGACAGCTCCGATCCAAGTCAGCCGAGCGAGGCCAGGTTCTCCGCAAGGCTCTGCCGCCGGGCCTGGAACTCCGCCAGCCGATCGCGCTCGCGCTGAACCACCTCGGGCTTGGCGCGGGTCACGAACTTCTCATTGGCGAGCTTACCCTCGATGCCCACGATCTGCTTGTCGAGCTTGGCCATCTCGTCGCCCAGCCGCTTCTTCTCGAGCCCCAGATCGATCAGATTGCCCAGAGGCACGTAGGCCTCGGTGGCCGAGTCGATCACCTGCACGGCCGAGGCGGCGGGACGCTCGCAGCCGCCGCCCGCCTCGATCTGATCGCACCCCGCAAGCACCTTGATGAACGACTCGTAACGGTTCAGCAACGAGCTGGTCGGATCGTCGGCCCGTACGATCGCCAACGGCAATGTCCGCACCGAGGGCTTCTTCTCTTGGCTTCGGATGTCGTTGACCCGCGCACGAATATCACGGATCGCGCGAATGACGCCTTGCAGCTGGTCCATGTCGGCCTCGACCTGCTCGTCGTGGTGCGAGGTCTCGGCAACCGGCCAGGCCGCCACGACCAACGCGTCACCGTGTTCGATCGGCTCGGCGATGCCCCGCTTCGGCGCAATCTCGTTCAGCTTGTGCCACAACGCCTCGGCCACGAACGGCACGAACGGTTGCAGCAGCCGCAGGGTCTGGTCGAGCACCCACGCGAGCACCTGCTGGGCGACCGCGCCATCCTCGCCGCCGTCACGCATCCGCGGCTTGGCCATCTCGACGTACCAGTCGCAGAAGTCGTTCCAGAAGAAGCGGTAGATGGGCCCGACGGCCTCGGCGTAGTGATAGACCGCCAGTTCGGCGTCGACCCTCTCGATGCAGCCGGCCAGGCGCGAGAGGATCCAACGGTCCTGCAGCTCGAGCGATGCCGCGTCGAGCGGCTTGGGGGCGTAGCCTTCGAGGCTCGGCAGGACGAAACCGGTCGAGGCCTGCCAGAGCTTGTTGCAGAAGTTCCGTCCGACCTCGAACCGCTCGGACGCGCAGATGCCGATCGGCTCGTTCGGATCGGGCGTGATCAGCGGGCTCGACGGCTGATACGTCTTCTTGCAGTTGCTGCATGGGATCTGCCGCTGCTCACGGTTCTTCGCGGTCTGCGGCGTGAGGTGATCGCAATGCGGGCAGACGTAGGCCACCGGCATGCGGACGTCCTGCGTCTCGGTGGTCATGTAGGCGATGCTGAAGCGCGCCGCATCGGCGCCGTAGCGCTCGATGATCTCGACCGGGTCCACGCCGTTGCCCTTGCTCTTGCTCATCGTCTGACCCTCGCCGTCGAGGATCTTCGGATGCACGTAGACGTGGTGGAACGGGATGTCGCCGATGTTGTACAGGCCCGTCATGACCATCCGCGCCACCCACAGCGTAATGATGTCGCGGGACGTGATTAGCACGCTTCCCGGGTACCAGTAGGCGAGCTCGGGCGTCGGCTCGGGCCAGCCCAGCGTGCTGTGCGGCCAGAGCGCCGAGCTGAACCACGTGTCGAGAACGTCGTCGTCCTGCGCCAGCGTCACGCCCGGGATCGCATCCACTGCAAGCTCACCCTCGCGGACGCAGATCAGCCAACGGTCGTTGTCGACATCATGCCACCACGTGACGTCCTCGCGATCGCCGAACACAGCCTTGACCGCCGCCTCGTCGCATCCCTCGGCGTACCACACCGGGATGCGGTGCCCCCACCAAAGCTGCCGACCGATGCACCAGTCCCGCTTCTCGCCGAGCCAGTCGAGGTACGTCTTGGCATAACGCTCGGGGAAGAACGTCACGCGGCCGCTCGTCACGGCATCGATGGCCGCCTGGGCCAGGCCCAGCACGGTGTCGCCGTTGGCCAGCTCCACGCCGCCCTCGACGTCGCCCATCTTCACGAACCACTGCTCCGACAGGTACGGCTCGATGGGCGTCTTGCTGCGATCGCTGTGGCCGACCTCATGCTGGTAGTCCTCGGTCTTGTCGATCAGGCCCCGCTCCTCGAGCGCCGCCACGACGGCCTTGCGGGCCTCATGGCGGTCCATCCCCTCGAATTGCCCACCGTTGTCGTTGATCTTGCCGTCGGGCGTGAGGACGTTGATCATCTCGAGCCGGTTGCGCAGGCCGCACTCGTAGTCGTTCGGGTCGTGCGCGGGTGTGACCTTGACGCAGCCGCTGCCGAACTCCATCCGCACGAGCAGCGGGTCGGCCACGATCGGGATCTCGCGCTCCATCAGCGGCAGCGTGCACGTCTTGCCGATAAGGTCCTGATAGCGCGGATCGTCCGGATGCACCGCCACAGCCGTGTCGCCCAGCATCGTCTCGGGCCGCGTGGTCGCCACCACCAGATAGTCCCGGCCCGGCTTGGCATCGGGCGCCGACGCCGATCGCCCCGTGATCGGATAGCGGAAGTGCCACAGGTGCGACTGGACGGTCTCGTGATAGACCTCGTCGTCGGCCACGGCGGTCTGGAGCTGTGTGTCCCAGTTGACCAGCCGCTGACCGCGATAGATCAGGCCGTCCTTGAACATGCGGAAGAATGTGTGGCGGACCGCCCGGGTGCAGACCTCGTCCAGCGTGAACCGCGTCCGCTGCCAGTCACAACTGTTGCCGAGCAGCTTCATCTGAGAAAGGATCCGCTGCTCGTACTCGTCCTTCCACTGCCAGATGCGTCGGACCAGTTCCTCGCGGCCGATGTCGTGTCGCGTCTTGCCCTCGTTCTCGAAGAGGCGCCGCTCGACGACCGACTGCGTGGCGATGCCGGCGTGGTCCGTGCCCGGCATCCAGAGGGTGCGCTTGCCGCGCATCCGCGCGACGCGAATCATGATGTCCTGACACGTGTGGTTCAGCGCGTGACCGAGGTGCAGCGCGCCGGTGACGTTCGGCAACGGAATCATGATGCAATAGTCGTCGCCGTCGCCGGGCTTGCCCGGCTCGTGATGGAAGTACCCGCCGTCGATCCAATACTGGTAAATGTCCGGCTCGACCGCTTTCGGGTCGTAGCCCTTTGATGGTGATGCACCGCTCATGAACGAGACGCTCCTTAACGTCGTGGAGTTCGAACTCAACGTAGGAATTCAAAAAGGGATTCGGTTGGCCGGGGTCGTCGTGAGCTTACGACAGATCGACGCCCCGGCGGCTAACGACGACCGGCGATCGGTCGCAAGCCGCCTCGCGCCGCGGTACGCGCATCACCTTGGCGGTCGGTCGAGAGTGCATAGCATGTGCCATTATACCTGGGGCAGCGGGCAAGGCAACGTGGGCCGACGGGCTGCTGCAGCGGCTTCGCTGGCCCGTAGAGCGGTCGGCTCCGTCCGATCCGACACCCCCCGCTCGCGGTGCGAGGACGCGGATGGACCTTCCCCGTCACATCACGGTGGCGCCCAATGCGGCTTGCAGCGGCGAACGGAGTGGATCCCTCCGAGCGGCGGCCCGAGCCCGATCGCGGATGCCGCACCTGGTGCGTCGACGGCGACCGAGGACGACCTGCTTCGGGCAGGGCACCCGAAGCCGGGGCGCGCCGGGCACGTCGGCCATGGCGCCGCGGATCACTTGCGTCTTGACGTGCAAGGCCGCCTGACAGGCCGTCATACACGCCGGATGGTGGCTTTCCAGGATGTACGTCAGCACTCGCTCGTAGGCGGCCGCAGCCTGCCGATTGCCCGTCAACCAAGCCTCGGGACTGGCGCTGACAAGCAGCAAGCCGCCACGATGAGCGATCCGGTCGATCTTGTCGCGCCAGAAGGCCAACGTGTCACGGACGCCCCAGCCCTGGGCCCAGGGAAGTTCGAACGGCACGGTCGTCGGCAGCACGACCAGGTCCTCCACCATGAAGGGCATGAACGTGTGGACACCGTGCAGCCCGTCGTCGTCGAAGAACGGCCAGACGTCCAGGGCCGACATGTCATAGAGAAATCCCGCCTCATCGAGCCCGGACCAGAGATTGGGTGACACCTGCCAGGCCGGGGAGCGATAGCCTCGAATGCCGATCCGACGCAGGTCACGGGCGTGCGGCCCGAGATCGTCTGCAACGGCCTCGACCGTCCTGGTGGCCGATCGGCTGTCGTGGGTCAGCCCGTGCAGGGCCAGGTCGTGGTCGGCCCGGATGAGGCTCCGTAGGAGCCGGTCGTAGGCGTCGAGCCATGATCCGACCACGGCGTAGGTGGCCTTCAGGCCGAGTCGCTCATCGACGCGCCGAAGCCGTCGGATGCCCGCATGACGGTGTCTTGCATTGACGTCGTGCGTGATCACCAGCCCGCAGCGACGTCCGCCGGGCCAGACCCAATCGGCGTCCGTGTCGGCGTCCTCAAGCCAGGAGCGGACCAAGCGATCGGTCGCATCGTCGCCCAGACGACAGGCCTCGGTGGCGGCCCTGACTCGTGTGGAAAGGGAGGCGGTCCGCTGTCCGGGCCCATCGGCTCGGGAGGCGACCCCACCGCGCAGCAAGCGCCTAAGGGCGGCCAATCCCTTGGCGCACCAGCCCGTCTGAGACGCCTGTCCGGTCAGCAGGCGCGATCGTATCGCGCCGGTGTGCCGGGCCTCTCTCTCCACCGCCTCGATGGTCTCTGCGTCGGGCATCGCACCTACCGCACTGGGGCCAAAGCCGGTCATGCTCGTCACCTGGTTAGACGGCCTAAGCAGGCCACGCGTCCTGTCCGGCGGCCTGCCGAATTCGAACCCCAGCGGGAACATGGGGAAATGCCACAAAGAGGAGACGCCACTGCCCATTGCCTCTATCGTGCGGAAGGAGCGAGAACCTTATGAAATCCGTGACAAAAGGCCTCGGTAGCCTTATCGGGCCCAACATTTAACGGAATGCTTACACCGACATGGATCCGGGCGCGCCCGGGCGCCCCGAAATGTATCGAGATCGCGCTTGCCTCGGCTGGCCGTCTGAGATTAGATAAGGGCCAGAGCGGGACGCTTCGTGGACATCGTTCTTGTTCACCCCCGGGCCAAGGAGGAGCGAATCATGCCCACCACGATCAGCCTGATCGCCCTGCCGAAGGTGGTCAAGGCCGCCATCGCCTGCGTGCTGATGAACATCACGATCTTCGAGGGCTGCCAACCCGACATGCAGCAGCTCGCGACAAGCCTGATCAACACCACCGCCTCGGGATTGATCGAGGCGATCAGCCAACTCCTCAACGGTCTGATCCAGGTGGCGGTGGACGGCGCGACGGTGTGATCCGGCTAAGGCAGTCGGGCCTGACCGCTGAGGCGCTGAAGTTGGGTCAGGGCCCACGGGTGCCCCGGGGCGATGGCCAGAATCCGCTCATAGTGGTATACGGCCTGGGCCCGTCCCTTCGGCGTCTCCTCCAGGGCCTTGGCGAGCAGGACCCGGGCCTCGAGGTCCTGCGGATTCCTCTCCACAAGCTGCTTGGCAATGCGAATCGCCTCATCGATCCGTTCGGTCTGCAGGGCGCTGTAGGCCATGACGAGGTGGGCGTCGGTCTGATCCGGGGCCAAGTTGACGGCTCGTCGGGCCGCGACATCGGCCTTGGGAATCTGCCCGGCCCGAAGCCATGCGTTGGCCGCCAGCATCCAGAGGGACACGTCCAAGGCATGCGGCTCCTCGGCAAGAGCCTTCTCGAGCGTCGTGCCCGCCTGACCGGGACGATCGCTTGCGATGTACGCCACCGCCAAGGCCCGCACGGCCGAGATGGATGCTTGCCTGGCGGGCTGCGTCGCAGCGGGGCCTGGCGTCGCAACAGAGACCAACGGCTCCAGGGCCTCGACGGCGTCGTCATACCAGCCGACCTCCAGGAAGGCCAGGCCCGCCTCCTCACGCAGGAGCGCGTTGTTCGGGGCCAGATCGATCGCGAACCGGTAGCACTCCGCGGCCTCGGTGGGCCGGCCCAGGAGGGTCAGCGCCTGGCCGGTCAGGGCATGGACGGCCGCGGTCTGCTCGAAGTGGCGACGACGGGGCGTGATGACCTCGACGGCCTCCTCGATGCGGTCGGTCACGATCAGACACTCGACGTAGCCGAGCAGGCAATCAAGGTCGGAGGGCTTCAGCTCGTAGGCAGCGGCGTAATGCTCGACGGCTTCGTGCATCTTGCCTTGGCGCTCGGCCACCACGCCGCGAAGGTAGGCCAGTTCCGCCGAGGCCGGTAGGATCAGCTCGGCCCCTTCGAGCACCGCGACGGCCTGACCGATCTCGCCCTTTTCCAGGTGGATCCTGGCGGCCAGGAGGAAGCCCGGCCCGAACGTCGGATCCAGCGCGAGGACCTCTTTGCAGTGCTTCTGGGCCTCGTCGATCGCGCCGGTCTCGAAGCTCCGCTCGGCGAGTTGGAGCTTGATCTTGGCCCGCATGTGATTCCAACGATGCTTGGCCTGCTCGGCCTGCTCGCTGTGGGTCATGAACTGCGTGCAGCCGGTCGACAGGACGCCGAGGGCCAGGAAGCCGGTCCAGATCAGGATCCCCCGCTTCATCGGTCGTCCTCCTCCAGGTCTTGCCGCCCTTGCTCGGCCTCGTCAGGGGAATAGGGGGTGGCGTCGAGGGCGTTCTCTCGGCCGGGGACGGGCGGGCCGATCTCCTCGATCCAGTTCCTACCCGTGATGCGACGGGCGATCAGATTGCGGACCGACCCGATTCGGTAGTCACAGGAGTGTCGGCCGACCAGTCTCTCCTTGAGCTTGGCCGCCGGAGCGTAGCTCGAGCTGATATGCAGCGACATGCGGGCGTCCCAGAGGGCCTTGTCACGGCGACCGGCCTTGAGGTGCTGGAGGGCCCAATGGTAGTGGGCCAGCGCCAGCCGGTCGCGGCCGAAGGCCTGGAGACCTCGACGCGAGCCCAGCCGGGTCCGCTCCACGTCGGCGGACAGCTTATCGCCCAATTCCTCGTACGCCTCGTGATCGTCCACGATGTGCACGGTCAGGAGGATGATCACCTCTTCGCGTTCGGTGTTGTCGGTCGTCTGCCGAAACAGGGCGCCGATGCCCGGGATGTTGCCGACGACCGGCACCTGTCCGCGGACCGAACCGCCGGCCTCTCGGAACAGCCCACCGATCAAGATCGTGTGCCCATCGCGGATCAGGATATTGGCCGTGACCTCCGTCGTGGTCTCGAAAGGCAGGTTGGCCTCGTTCAGCGAGCCGGTGCTGTCCTCGGGGTGGATCTCCATCCTCACGAAGCCGTCGTCGCAGATGAAGGGGCGGAAGATGAGTTGGGTTCCGGTCTCGAGGAACTCCACGGTCTGCACGGCCGTGGTCTCGGTGACGGTCGTGGTCAGGTAGCCGTCGCGGCGGCCGACGATGACCTGGCCCCGCTGCTTGTTCAGCGTAAGGACCTTGGGGTTGGCCAGCACGGACGTATCGCTGATCTGCTCCAGGGCCCGCACGAAGGCCGCGACCTGGTCCTTGATGATGCCGAAGGTGAAGCCGCCCGGCGTGACGGCGGCGTTGAAATCGGTTCGCACCGTGGTATTGAGGGCGTTGAGCCGCGCGGAGGGGACCTCGCCGGTGACCAGGTCCTGCACGCCCTGGGAGGTGGAGCCCAGCATCTCGAAGTCGACGCCCGTAACGAGGTTGAAATCGATGCCCAGCTCGTTGTCTTCGGTGAGGTCGGCGCGAAGGATCGTCGCCTCGATCAAGACCTGGCGGGGTCGCACGTCCAGTTCCTTGATGACCTTCTCGATGTGCTCCATCCGGCTGGCGACGTCAAAGACGACCAGCGTGTCGGGGCCAGAGTGGGAGTTGCCGCCGCCTACCTTGGGATCGGTCTCCAGCCCCTCGGTCGCGTCGGGGGTGCCGGTGATCTGGCCCTGCTTGCTGAGCAGCGGCTCGATGAGCGGCCGAATGTCCTTCACCGTCACGTAGTTCAGCTGAAAGACCCGGGTGACATAGGCCCCCTCATCCTTGAGGGCCTCGATCTCGGCCAGTTCCTGGAGCGTGTACACATAGATGAAGTTGCCCTGCTCGATGTAGCCGCAGTTGTTCATCCTCAGGATGGCATCCAGGGCCTGATGGAACGAGACATCGAACAGATCGGCCGTCACCGTCCCCTGAACGCTGGGGCTGGCGACGATGTTCTTCTTGCTCTGAGCCGAAAGCATCCGAAGCAGGGTGGACAGCGGCAGGTCGGCCACGTGGATCTCCACGCGGTCGCCGCCGTCCTTGACCTGGACGTCCGACCCTGTCGCGGGTCTGGGGGGAGGGGCAGCCACGGCCCGAGCCGAGGGTTGGGGCGCCGTCTGCGTCGTAGAAGCTGTCTCGGAAGCGGCTGGTTGGGTGGCAATGAAGAGGCCGAGACCCGCCGTGGCCAATGCACGCTGAACGCGGGTACAGCACCAGATCCGGACCGACATCGATCACATCCTGTGACTACGGTATTCTCCGGCCATCGCCGTCCATGACGACGGTTGATGCTCACAGAGTACGCATTTGGGCGCTGATTGCAAGGGGGAACATCCTGAGAATTCTGATCGAAGGAGGCTGGCAGCGTCGATGTTATCGGACGTGGGCTGCTTCGTCGGTCGCGCCGAGCATCCTTGGCGGGACGGATCCCGGTATGGCCATGCGTACCGCCTTGGCCCCGACCGAGCCGTGGCAGCGCCCTGCGACGCCGCCGACCGATGCGTCGCGACGGCACACTTCGGCGTCGATTCTAGCGGCGTGGCCGTGCGGGAGGTGGGGGCGCGGCCCGCGACGGGGTCGACTTGGTCTTCTCCACCACCTGCACCTTCAGCGTGCCCGTCTTGAGCACGTCCAGCATCTCGCCGAGCAGTTGGTTCGTCCGCCGGGACTCGGTGGCCACGGCGTGCCGCTGGGCGCCCGCGTCGGGGATCTGGGCAACCGAAACGTCGGGCCGAAGCAGCTCCGAGATCAGCAGCCCGGCGATGAGTCCGGCGAGGAAGACGAGCCCCGTCGCCCGTGACGGGATCCGCATCGACGTCGTGTCGCTGGCCGGCATGTCGTTCTCCTTAACCACCTACCACAGCCTGGGACAGATCCGGCGGCGTCTCGCGACGCCAGGTACCGTCGACGATGTTCAGGTACGACGCAGTGTACCCCCTCGGCGGGTTGCTGACGAGGTTCGCGTCGTGCGAGATCTTCGTCGTGTCCTTCGCGTGGATGGGTCCGGCGCAGATCAGACAACCGTCGATCTCGCTGACCTTCTCCAGGAGGGTCGTTGTGGCCGAGCTGGCGACGTGGACGACGCCCTTGATCTTGCTGGGATACTCGTCTTGCTTGTCGCTATCCGTGGGCTGCCCCTGGTAAGGCATACCCGCGGGGTTGAAGTTCGTGTCGGCGTCCTCTTCGTCCAAGGGATTCTCGATGTGAAATCGGACCTCGCTTCCGCCGTTGACGATCAGGGCCGGGTAGTCGGGCCGGGCCGGCTCCCAGTAGACGCCCTTCTTGATCTCCAGCTTCTTGCCCGACCCCATCGCGATGACCAGCGTCCCCTGGATCCGGCAGTTCTCGATCGTCAGGTCATTGCTGCCCGTGTTGATGGTGTAGAGGCCGTTCAGGTCGACCGCCCCCATGGGGTTCTGCGTGTTGCTGAGGACCATGTCTCGGATCGTGCCGCTGTCGATCGACCCGTAGGGGATGGGCGTCGCCCGCGTGACGTAGTAGTCCACCGTGTCCGAGTCGGGTAGCTTCACACTATCGATGCCCGTGGTGCTTTCGCCCGTGATCGTCCCAAACTTGACGAGCGTCGCGGCCTCCACATCGCCGTCCACCTTCGACCCGAACAGGACGGTGAAGAGCCCGGCGCCCAAGCCGTCCCCTTCGTGGCAACAGGCCGGCGCCCCGACCACGGTCAGCGTATCCCCGCTGCTGATCGTGAACATCTGCGTCGCGCTGACGGCCTTGCTGAGGCACTCGAGCGCGGGCGGCTTGGCCATGGCGCTCAGGCTGAACGTGGCCCCGTCGACGTTCCCCGTGCCTGTAATCTTGATCGCTTCGCTCAGATCGTCCGTCAGATCACCGTCGGCGGGGTCCTCCAGTGTGAAGAAGAGCCGCCCGTTGCCCAACGGTAGCGGGCCGTAGGTCTCGCCGTGGGCCAACCCCCAGTACGTTCGCCACGTCGGGTAGACGTGGCTGGCGCCGATGACGGCCTCGACGGCGGACTGGGCGTAGAACCGCGCCTCGCTGCCCAGCGCCGCGCGGTTCAGCGTCCGGTGGTGGAGCCGCGTCAGCATCAGGGAGCCGAGCCCGATCACCGTGACCAGCAGAGACGCTCCCACCACGGCCATGTAGGCCGTGCCACGACGCCGCCGTTGGGTCCGATCGCACAATCGCATCGTCAATCCTTGGTGCGCCCTCGGAGAGCGGTCAGGACGAGAAACTCCTCGTCCTCGTACTTGACCGTCACCACGATCCTCTTGATGCCGAAGTCCCATCCCTCCGGCAGGAGCATATCGAAGCCGGCGGGGCTGACGCATTTCACGTCGACTTCCCGCGTCCAGCCGTCACGAAGGGGGATCTGCATGCCTTCGTGCCACCGCACGGGGTCGTCGTCCAGGCCGTCGAAATCGTCGACGTCGTCGTAGGCGTTGCGGTTTACCGCGCTGACCTCGTTGGGCTCCAGCCCGAACACGGGATCTTCGTCCGGGTCTTCGTAAGCCGTGCACATGATCTCGGTCATGAGCATCTCGCCCAGCGTGCGAGCGATCATGCGGCGTTCGTCCATCTCGCGCGTGCGGACCACGCTCGACAAGGTGGTCAGGGCCGCCACCATCATCACCCCGATGATGACGATGGAGAACGTGACCTCGACGAGGCTCAGCCCCCCTCGGCGACGGGTGCGTTGAACGATCGGTCTTGGTGGCGCGATCATTCGGGGATCTCCGGCCTGTTCAGGCACTGGACCGCCGCGTCGATACGGTGGGTCAGATCGGCGTACGTCAGGATGGTCGTGCGAACCCACTCGAGCTTGGTGCCGTCGGTCATGCCGTCCTCGGTGACGACCGTGCCGTGCACACGGATCCACATCGACTGGCCGCTCGGCTTGTTCCACGAGGCGCCCTCGGTCTGTGACTCGACCAGCCACGTACCGTCGGTATAGGCCCCGGAGTTCTGGTAATGGACCCGCATCGAATCGTCGCTCTGCTCGCCGATGAAGACGATGCAGAGGGCCTCGCCCGGGGCCAGGCCGCGCGCGTTCGAGAAGGCGATCTCCTCGGGCGGGTCGTAGATGTAGCCGAGGCCGCTCTCGGCGATCCGGACCTCGTCGAGGACGGTGTCGGTGGGCACCCCGTTGCCGGAGGCGGTGCGGATCTGCGCCAGCGTCGTCCCGTCGGGCGTTCCGTCCGGACCGCCGTGGAACTCGATCCGCGTGAGATTCCAGCTCAGCACGTCGTCGGGGAAGTTCGGGCAGAAGTACTGACCGACCCAATCGTTGTGGTCGACCTCGTATTGACGCGAGTTCCCGGAGCTCTGATCCTCGATCAGGAGCTGCTCGTCGCTCTCGACCTCGTCGGGCACCTGGTTCCGGTGCAGCGAGACGAACATGCCTTGGACGTTCTGGATGACCTCCGCGGGCGTGCCGCCGTTGATCGCACGCGTGATCGGATCGCCGGGGGTGCCGGACCAGACGTAGCGGATCTGGTCGTTGGTTCCGTCGCCGTCACGATCGGGCACGACGAACTCGAACACCCCTGTATCCCCCTTGTCGAGGATCTGGATGGCGGCGCTGATGTCACGCGCGAACTCGTCCAGCACCAGCGTCGATTGTCGAAGGGAGTAGGAGGGGCTGTCCACGTCCTCGACGGCTTGCACGGCCAGGAGGATGGTCGAGGCGATGCCCGCGGTCAGCACGCTCATCGCCGTCGCGCTGACCAGCATCTCGACGAGCGTATACCCGCGGCGGCACCGGACGGAGATCGGCCACGGCCTCGATGGCACGGTGGGAGCGCTCATCGTCTCGCTTGGCTCCTAGCGTTCGGTCAGCAAGCCGCTGTCGGCGTCCAGATCGAGCGTGACGCCCCGGCTACCGACCGTGATGACCAACGAGCCCGCGCTGTCCGGTCGGCCGTACATGTCGAAGACCACGTTGGGATCCCCGTCGAAGTCGACGGACGAGAGCGTGGCCTCGTACGGCGGCGCCGACAAATCGACCGCGTAGTCGGTGCCCGGTTTGTCCGGGTCGCTGAGGCCCGGCAGCGTGTAGCCGCCCGGGGCGGCGAAGACGACCGACTGGCTTGCTCCGGAGGTCATGGCCTGGTGTCTGGCCAGCTCCACATCCGCTTGGACGCGCGCCACGGCGGCATCGAGCTGGCTGTGCGTGATCGAGCCGCTGTAGGCGCCCGCGCCGATGGCCACCAGGACGCCCATCACCACGATCAGCAAGACCAGCTCGACAAGCGTAAAGCCTGCGGGCCGATATGCGCGCGACCCGCAGGCTCTTGGATGGTCCGAGATGGTGTCGCCTCGACCGAGCACGAGCGACGACCTACCACTGGTCGTACGTCGTGTTCGGGTCGGCCTCAGTCGCGTCGTCGCAGTTGGCGATGATCTGTCCGGTCGCGTAGTTGTAGATCCAACCGTAATCGCCGGACTCATCGGCGGTGGGGCCGCTGTTGCCGACCTTGACGGCAGTCATGCCGGCCTTGGGACCGACGGGCAGCGGCGGGATCTGCTTACGCAGGTACGGCCCGAAGATGTAGCTTCCGGTCTTGGTGTCGTTCGTGTTGCCGCTCTTGTCCGAGTACTTCAGGAGTTGATCCTTGAACGTCGCCTCGCTGCCGTCCGCACCCGGGTACTTGCCTCCGTGCTCGGCCGAGTACATTTCGATGGCCGTTCGCAGAATCGAGAGGTCCTGGCGCACGGCCGATTCGTCCGCGCCCCGGGCACCGCGCGAGATCCGCGGCACCGCGATCGCCGCGATCACACCCAGGATCACGATCACGATCACGAGCTCGACCAAACTGAAACCACGTCTGACCTTCGAACGCATGGGAACCCCCTTTGACCGACAGTCCTTATTCGCTGGATTGTGTCGCTGCGTAGCCGAGCGACACCTACGGTTCGCTGTCCTGTCTATCGCTCGCTGTCAGGAACGACTTTAGATCCGTCGCGATCGGGCAGCCTGAGCTCGGAAAAAGCGTCGTCCCTTTTGAACAACGCCCGATAAGGTTCGACCTTGACCAGGACGAAGCCGTCCAATGCCTCGCCTACCGTCATGATCCGGTCGTCTACGACGGCCCAGGTCGCGCCCGGACCGATGAAGACCGCCTTGAGCTGATGGGCCGTGTCGAACGCCTCCAAGACCTGCTGCTTCTCCTCGGCCTCGTGCTGCTGCCTCCTTTGCTCGGCCAGCGCGGTCGTCTGGCTCTTCGATTCGTACACCCGCCCCATCTCCTGGGACATCTCGAAGACGTCCCGAACCGTCATCTGACCGCGGAACGACTCCAGCGGTCCTACGGACGCAGGGGGCTTGCGGGACGACGAGAAGATCGACGCGACCGGGGGTCCTGTCGCCAACAGCTCCTCCGTCCTGTCCACCGTGCTGGCCTTGACCAGTGTGGACATCGCGTCCTGGACGGACGCGGATAGCGCCGGCTGAGCGACCATGCGGTCGATGGCGAGCCCGATCAGGCCCGCGACCAGGAGAAAGGCATACAAGGCAAGACGCTTCTGACTCATCTCAACGCCCTTGGGCTACGACGGTCTGCTCCGTTGCGGGCCGGCTGATGTAGAACCGCTGGGAGCACTCGAACTCGCAAACGGTGCCGCCGTCCGGGGTCCGCTCCTTCGTCGTGTGGATCGAGAAATGGGTGGTGTCGAGGTAGTCCACCTCCTTCTCGATGCGCGTCATCCAACGGTGGATCGACCCGAACGGTGCCTTGCCCTCGATCTGGAAGAGGTTCACGTGGTAACCGTCTTCCTTGCGGAGGCCCACCGGTTGGAGTCGGGTCAGCACCACGTCACACTGCGACGCGAGCGTATGGAGCCGGCCCAGCACATCGTCCAGAGCGTGGGAATCCGGCAGGGTCGCGCTCAACTGCTCCTGCGTGGCCTTGGCCTGTTCGATACGGGCCAGCAGGGTGGCCTGCTGGACCTTCAGGAGGTTGACCTGCTCACGCGTCGCGTCCCGCTTCTGAACGATGCGGTCGTAGTCCAGCGAATCCTGTAGCGGACGGTGGATCGCCAACACGTAGCCCACCACACCCAGCAGCGCCACCAGGGCGATCCCGGCAAAATCCGCATCGTGTTGTCTGAGCTTATGGGTATTCATTCCCACGTGATCGCAATCGAGAACACCACGGCGAAGTCCTCTAGAAACGGCTGCCTCGACGTGGACTTCAGGTCACAGCTTCCGAACTCCGGCTGTTCGTCCAGTCTGCCGAGCAGGACGGCCACCGATTCGTGATCGACGGCCACGCCCTCGATCATCAGGCCGCGCGCGACGGCGGCCTCTCCCGAGGACCCCTTCTTCTTGCGGACCAGGCTGTGCGCATCGAGCATGCTGGCCGATCTGCCCTGGTAGCGGGGCGGATCCGATTCCAGCCGCGTCAGCAGGACCTTCTCGGGAAGGTGTCCCGAGAGCATCGAGATCGTGCGGCTCCAGCGGTGCTTCCGGCGTAGGGCCTTGCTCAGAGCCACCTGCTTCTCGATGACCTCGTACTCCGCCCGGTGATCGGCAAGCTGCTTGGTGAGCTGATCGCGGTATTGCTGCAGCTGCTCGGTCTGCTGCTGCGTCCGGCGAACGTCGTCGGTCTTGAGCCGCAGCACCATGGCAACCAGGAGCTGGCCCACCAGGACGCCCGCCGACACCAACAGCCACAGCTTGAGTCGAGCGGGTCGACGCGCCCGAATCTGGTACGCCGCCGGTAGCAGGTTGACGCGCACGGTCATGGCCGCACCTCCCCGAAGCACATCCCGAAGCAGGTGGCCATCTCGCCGAAGACGCGTCCCTGGAGCGAAGGATGATTCGCGTTGGCCAGTCCCAGTGACTCCGCGGACGCCGGGCGGACCTCGATGCCCAAGATGTTGGACAGCAGCTCGCCCAGGCCCCGCAGGTTGCTCCCGCCGCCGACGAGGAGCAACTCGCTCACCGGCAGGCCGGGATACAGATCGATCGCGTACCGGAACGATTTCTCGATGTCCTGGGCCATGCCCCGTACGATCGGCATGAGCGTGCCCTGGAGAATCGAGGCCATGCGGTCGGCCTCCAGGCTCTCGGTGTCCGACAGGCTGGGGCGGTAGCTGCCCGAGGCCGTGCTCAGACCGAAGTGCCGCTTGTACCGGTCGGCCGTCTGGATATCGATGCCCAGCTCGTTAACCAGCCGGCGGGTCATGAGGTCGCCGCTGGCCCGCAGGCTCCTGACGTAAACGGGGGTATCCCCCTTGCCGAGATAGAGTCGACTGGCGCGGAGGCCCACGTCGAGCACGCCCCACAGGTGGTCGGGCGACGGATCGCGGACCATGCGCGAGCACACCCGCAAAGCCGCCAACGGCGCGACGTCGATACGTTTGCAGGTGAGCTTCTGCGAGCCGAGCCACGCCAGGAGGGCCTGAATCACGGACCGCTTGGCCGCGGCGACCATCAGGTTCGGCCCGTTGGGCTGACCCGGCGGCAACCGCCAGGCGTCCATCTCCGCGGCGTCCACCGCGATGCTGACATGCCGGGCGACCTCGCTCCGGATGGCGCGGACGAGACGGTCGCGATCCTGCTCCAGCAGTTTCTCGGGCACATGCAGCGAGCACACGTCGATATCGGGCGGGGCCAGCGCGGTGACCACCTCGCGACCGGCGAAGGCGTCCGTACCGGTCAGCTTGGCCTGGCTCCACTCGGGGGGGCGCGCCTCGACCGAGGACGGCTTCTCCTCTTGGCGATCCTCCGCGGCGCGACGATCGGCAGCGCCGGGCAAGGGCTGGCTGAGCCAATGCTGCACCCTCAGGCCCGAGCGTCCGGGCATGAGTTGGACCGCGCGGACCGTCGTGGCCCCGAGGTCCAGGGCGATGGGCGCCGTGTTTTGAAGGCGTGGCAAAATCACGTCACTAGCCTCGTGCCGCAGCCGTCAGATCGAACAGCGGCAGGAACAGGGCAATGGCGATCGCTCCGACCACCGCGCCCATGAGTATCAGGATCAACGGCTCGGCGAGTCGCGTCAGGGTCCCGATCGCCTCGGTGTTCTCCTCGTCCAGGTAGTCGGCCAAGAAGATCAAGGACTTGCCGAGCTGGCCGCTCTGCTCGCCGGTGGCAATGGCCGAGACCATGGTCGGTGGCACGAGCTTGCTCTGGGCGAGCGCGTCGCCGACCGAATCACCGTCCTCGATCGCATCGACCACCCCATCGATCATCTCGATGAACTGGCAGTTGTTGGTCGAGCTGCGGCAGAGCTGGAGCCCCTCAAGGAGAGGCACGTTGCTGCGGATCAGCGTGCCCCACACGCGAAAGATCCGCGCCAAGATCACGCGTTGCACCACCTTGCTGATCAGCGGAAGGTTCGTGACGAGCGTGTCCTGGAACCGCTTCACCGCCGGCAGGCGAAAGCCCAAGATCGGTAGGATCACCAGACCCGCGAGCAACACCCCCACCGCCAGGCTGTGATCGGTGATCCATCGCGACATCGATATCATCACGACCGTGATGAGCGGCAGCTCCGTGCCCAACGTGGAGTACAGCTCGTCGAACTTGGGCAGGACGTAGAACATCAGGACGCCGACGACGCCCACGGACATCAGGGTCAGCAAGGCCGGGTACACCAGCGCGCCGATGATGCGTACCTTGATCTCCTGCTGCGTCTTGGTCATCGCAGACAGACGATCAAAGGCCTCCGCCGTCGAGCCACTGCTCTCACCCGCCGAGATGATGGCCCGGAAGGTCTGGTCGAACGCCTCCGGGTAGTCGCTCATCGCGTCGCTGAGCGAGGCGCCGTCCTCGACCCGACGGCAAACATTCTGGATGATCTGGCGCCACTTCGGCTTCTCGATCTGCTGCTGAATGGCCGTCAGCGCCGGCACGACCTGGCTTCCCGCGTGCAGCATCATGGACATCTGCTGGGTCAGCAGCATGCGGTCGCGCGCGTTGCCCGCCTTGCCGGCCAGCAATGAACCCGCCCTGCTGCCCGTCCGAGCGGACGCTTCGTCGGCAACCTCGGTGACGCGGGTGACGAACAGGCCCTGAGCATGCAGCATCGCCATCGCATCATCGGCCGTGTCGGCGTCGATGACGGCCGAGAGCTCCTTGCCAGCGTTGTCGACGGCTTCGTAGGTAAACGGCATCTAGCATGCCTCCGCCGGTCTAGGTGGCGACGGCCTCGACCGGCCTGGACTCCTGCTTGGCGGTCCCCGCCTCGGCACGGATCTTCTCCTGCGCCTCCATGTGCGTGACGCGGAGGACCTCCTCCAGCGTGGATCGGCCCGATTCCACGAGCGCCAGGCCTTCCTGCCGCAGCGAGCGGAAGTCCTTCGTCAGCAAGTAGTCCTTGATCTTCGATTCGTCGAACGAGCGATGGACCATCTTGTAGAGCTCGTCGTCCATCTCGAGCACCTCGTAGATGCCCTCCCGGCCCTGGAAGCCCGTGTCGTGGCATCTCTTGCAGCCCGAGCCGCGGTAGAAGACCCGCGGACCGCTCTCATCCCAGCCCGCCTGGGCCAGCAGGGACTTCTCGGGCATGTAGGTGCTCTGACAGTGCGGGCAGATCGTCCGGGCGAGTCGCTGGGCCACCACCCCGTTTAAGGCCGAAGCAATCAGATAGGGTTCGACGCCCATGTCCGTCAGCCGGGCCAGCGTTCCGACCGTATCTTTGGTGTGCAGGGTGCTCAGCACGAGGTGCCCGGTCAGGGCGGCCTGGATCGCGACCTGCGCGGTGTCCGCATCGCGGATCTCGCCCACCATCACCACGTCGGGGTCCTGACGCAGAATGGATCGCAGCGCACGGGCAAAAGTCAGCCCCACCTGCGATTGCACCTGGATCTGGTTGATCATCTCGAGCTGGTACTCGACCGGATCCTCGACGGTGATGATCTTGCGCTCCGGCGCGTTGAGCTGGGAAAGCGCGGTATACAGCGTGGTGGTCTTGCCCGAGCCGGTGGGTCCGGTGACCAGCACCATCCCGTACGGCTGGTAGATCGCTTGCTTGAACTGCTCGAGCGGCTTCGGATCGAAGCCCAGCTTGGTCAT
>CAZUQM010000062.1:0-22462 GCA_964622545.1 uncultured Planctomycetales bacterium
CCGATGCTCTTCTGCAAGCGGGTGCCGACGTCGTACAGCCACCTGGTGATGCAGTATTACGGGTGGCGGGCTCGGCCGGGGGGGAGTCTATTCGTGCTGGATCGGCCGGGGGCGTCGCTGGCGGCGCGTGACATCCTGGACGGGCGGTTGTCGGACGGGAACATCCTCGAGCCGCGGCTGAGCTACGACGCCGAGCGGATCGTGTTCTCGTGGGTGCGGTGCAAGGAGGGCGGCTACGACTACAAGGAGCTGGCCAACGACGTCGACGAGGGGTTTTATCATGTCTACGAGGTGAACGTCGACGGGACGGGGCTTCGGCAGCTGACGCGCGGCCCGTACGACGATGTCATGCCGACGTACCTTCCGGACGGGGGGATCGCGTTCTGCTCGACGCGGCGGCGCGGGTATGCGCGGTGCTTCGGGGCGCAGTTTTCGAAGCGGTGGCACGTGTACACGCTGCATCGGATGGACGGCGACGGGGAGAACCTGCGCACGCTGAGCTTCCACGACACGAACGAGTGGTTCCCGGCGGTCTCGCACGACGGGCTGATCGTGTACAGCCGGTGGGACTACATTGATCGGGACGCGGTGACGCATCAGAACCTGTGGGCGACGCGTCCGGACGGGACGCATCCGTTCGCGGTGTGGGGCAACGCCACGCCAAGTCCGCACTGCACGTTCCAGATCCAGCCGGTTCCGGGCAGCAACCAGATCGTGTTCACGGCGTCGGCGCACCATTCGATCGCGGGCGGCTCGATCGCGATGGTGGATCCGGCGTTGGGGGTGGACGGTTTGCAGGCGATCACGCGGATCACGCCGTCGGTGCCGTTCCCGGAGGCCGAGGGGCGGGACATCCAGGAGTACTACGCCTCGCCGTGGCCGCTGTCGGAGCGGTATTTCCTGTGCGCGTACAGTCCGAGGCCTCTGGTGTGGGAGCGTGGGGCGAACGAGCGGGCGGCGCTGGGGATCTACCTGATCGATGCGGCGGGGAACCGGGAGCTGCTCTATCGCGATCCTGAGATCGGCAGCACGAACCCGACGCCGTTGGCGGCGCGGCCTCGGCCACCGGTGGTCGCGGAGAGCGTGGCGTCGTCGGAGACGTCGACGGGGGAGATGGTGCTGCTGGACGTGTACCGCGGGTTGGGGGACGTGCCGCGCGGGACGATCAAGCAGTTGCGGATCGTTCAGATCTTCCCGAAGTCGACGCACCAGGCGAACACGCCGCTGATCGGGATGGCTCGGGAGGAGAACGCTCGGGCGGTGTTGGGGACGGTGCCGGTGGCGTCGGACGGCTCGGCGCGGTTCCTGGTGCCGGCGCGGACGCCGATCCTGTTCCAGGCGCTGGATGAGGACGGGATGGCGTATCAGACGATGCGTTCGTTGACGTACGTTCAGCCGGGCGAGCGGGTGAGCTGCATCGGCTGTCATGAGAAGCAGCCGGCGGCGCCGGAGGCGACGCTGGCGATGCGTCGGCCGCCGTCTCGGATCGAGCCGGGACCGTTCGACGGGGAGCCGTTCTCGTACGTTCGTGTGGTGCAGCCGGTGCTGGACAAGCATTGCGTGCGATGCCACAGCGGCGAGAAGGCGAAGAAGAGCGGGATCGATCTGACGGGGGTGCGTCACAAGGATTTCACGCGTTCGTACTACTCGCTGTGCGGTGACGTGGATTTCCGCGGGGCGGGGACGAATCCCGAGAACGCGGCGAAGGCGCTGGTGCCGCGTTACGGGATGCGGAACCAGATCCAGGTGGCGCCGCCGGGTGGGATGTACGGGGCGCGGGGCAGCCGGCTGTTGACGATGCTGCGGAAGGGGCATCAGGAGGTGAAGCTGAGCGAGGCCGAGCTTCGGCGGATCGCCAAGTGGATCGACTGCAACGCGGTGTTCTACGGGGCGTACAGGCCGGAGCGTCAGGCAGCGCAGCTTCGCGGTGAGGTGATCGCGATGCCGGAGCTGCAGTGAAACGCCGGCGTTTGCTGGGGTTCGTCTACTTGTGGGGAACCCGGGGCTGCATGCCATCTCCTCTGACGGGGCTCGATTGCCGACGGGACCGGCTCGTGCGAGGCGTTTTCTGGGCAGGGACAGGGTCAAGACGGCGTCAGCTCGGTGCGGTTGCTGCGTTGCCGTTGCGGGCAACGGGCCCCGCGGGGCCCCGGCTTCGGCAAGGCTACGCCGCGGGATCCAGCGGGGCTCGGGTGTCGGCTGGGCCGCCATGGCCTGGCGAGACGTCAACACGTCGACACGTCGAGAGGGGTCTCTTCGGTAGGGGAGTACGTTGTGCGTGGTGGACACGTCTTTCGTGCCCAGGCGCCTGCCCCCCTGTCAAGGTGTCGACTCTTCCCCGTTTTGCGGTCTCGCCGTGTGCCCCTACTTCACCCTCTCGGGCCGGGCGGTCGTTCCCTCCATATCGAACGGCAACCGGAACACGTCGCCCCGCTTGTTGCAGAAGTACAGCCGCGACGTGGACGGCTTTCGGCCGTGCCCGTCGGCCCAGAACCCGTAGAAGTCCGGGTGGGCATGGACCGGGCGCCGCACGTACGTGTGATTGAAATCGCTCGCCTGGGTCATCTGCCGCTGGATCGTCCAGGACCGGCCCTGATCCTTGCTGAACCACATGGCCACCTCGCCGCCCGGGTTGAACGGCTGTGGGCCCGTCTGCGTCGGACCGATGATTCGCCACGCGTCCTCGCCCTCGATATACAGCGAGCCCGTGTCGTAGTTGTTGTCGCTGACGATGTCGCCGCCCCGGACCTCCCACGCCGTTCCCGTCCACCGCGCCGTCGTCCAGGTGCGAGGCATGTTCTCCGGACCCGACTCGTACCCTTTGCTCGTCACGTACAGCACGATGGGCCTGCCCTCGGCGTCGTAGTTGATGTCCTTCAGGTAGACGTTCAGCCCCTTGCTTTCGTAGTCCACGGCCAGGGCCGGGCTCTGGATGTCCGTCAGCATCGGCTCGAGCTTCTCGCCCGTGACGGTCTGCCAGGTCTTCCCGAAATCGCGGGTCTGGATGTAGTACAGGTTCGTCCGCCAGTTCAGGCCCTTGCCCTGCGGGTGATAGTTGAACGCCGCCCCCACCTTGACGTCGCCGAACGGCCTGCTGATCTGATAGTGCCCGTGGGCCATCCGGCTCAGCAGCCGGCGATCGCTCCACCGCTTGCCGTCGGGGCTCGTCATCATCGCGTTCGTTCGCCCCTTGGTGTAGTAGGTATGCACCAGCAGGAACCCTTTTCCCGGCACGAACCACGGCTGCGGATACGAGTAGTTCCCCGTCCACACCAGCTCGAACCGATCGATCGAGTACGGCTTGACGCTCCGCGAGACGTAGGACGGCCGCGACGTTCCGTGGCTGCTCGAGAAGATCCAGATCGTGCCCTTGTCGTCCACGCTGATCACCGGGTTGTCGTGCGCGTCGTCCGTCTGCTTGTCCAGGAGGATGGTCGGCCGCGGCACCATGCCCGTCTTGTGGTCGTAATAGCTCACCATGTGGATGAGCTGCCGGCTGTTCGCCTTGGTCGACCCGCCGTACGTGAAGAAGGTCTTGTCGACGGTCTTGCAGTAGAACGCGTGCGGGATGTGCTTGGCGCAATACGTGCCCAGCCCGCCGCTGTACTTGTACACGTACTCGTCGTGCGAGGGCTGGTTGAAGTACCAGATCCCGCGATAGCCGTCCGCTGGCTTGTTGATGAGCACGTCGTTCGGATCCGCCTGCTTGGCCACCAGCTTGATCGGCCCACGGCTGGGCCACTCCTTGCCGTCCAGGCGATCGCCCGTCCACCAGCCGACCAGGCCCTCTGTCAGCGACGGGTGCTCCTTGCCCGCATGAACCGCTGCGATTTCCTCGGCCGACAGCGCCCGCGACCAGAGCCGGATGTCTGCCATCGCCCCGCGGAGGAATCGCTCGTGCTCGTTCAGGCTGCCCAGGAACAGATCGCCGGGTTCCCCCGTCATCCGTCCCGCGGCTTGGGTCGTGCCGACGCACCGCCCGTCGCGGTAGAGCGCGATCGTCTTACCGTCGTACGTCCCCGCCCAGTGTGTCCAGGTCTCCAGCGCCGCCTTCGGTGCCGAGGCGTGCGTGTACTTGGGCTCGGCGTGCCCGATCAGCATGCGAACCTTGTCCTGGAACTGATACAGCGTGAACACGTTGTTGGCCCGACCCCGGTTGACGAACACCTGCGAACGCTCGGACGCGTCCTGCCGCACCCATGCCGCGGCGCTGACCGCCTCGGGCCGGTGCACGACCTGATCGCCCGCGACGCAATACCCCGTTCCGCCGTCGAAGGACACCGGGTTCGCCGGCTCGGCCGCCGTCGCAGCGCCGAGGCCCAACACGACGGAGGCAACCAGCAAGCCGATGCCTGCGGACCTCGGCTGGGTGCGTCCTTGGTGTGATAGGCGTGATCCAGCCGCCCCCGGCTGGCGAGCCTGTGATCCAGCCGCCCTGAACTGTGAAGCGCGTAGCCCGCCCGCCCCCGACGGGGTTTTCGCGCGCGCTCTCGACGCAAAAAGGACACACACCGACCGGCTACCAAAGCGATTCGACGCGATCATGACGGCTCCTAGCCCAGGCTACGGGACGGACCGACGCGCCGCCCCTCGTCCAAACCGGGACATCCTAATCGATCGCTTCACGAGGCGGTAGATGCCCCGAACACACGACCGCTCTCCCGGCGGCGTGTTGACGTGTTCCCGTGTCGATGTCTCGATGTGTGGACGTGCTGACGTGTTGAGCTGTCGACTTGTGGAGGCGTCGATCCGCTGTCCCGAAGACACGGTGGGTGGCCCATCTGGTTTTCGGGGCAGCGAATCGCAACCCACAAGCTGTATCGTCAGGTCACAGGTCGCGGGCCGAGACCCTACACCCGAGACCCTCCTGCCTGATCCCTGGACCCTGCTGCTTACCACCGATCCGTACGGAAGGGCGAGGCGGGCAGGCCTTCCTTATTGATCAGGTTGGGCTGGGCCTCCTGGTGCCATGCGTAGCGGACGGCCACGGGTTTGCTCACCTTGTCGCTCCAGACGATCACGCTGTCGCCGTCGATTTTGGCCTGGGCGTCGACGAACTCCTTGTCCTCGCCGGCGATCTGGAAGTGGGAGGGGGCCTTGTCGTCCCGGGTGGTCAGGCCGCCGCCGGTGTGGTCGAACGTGATCCGTGCCTTGCCGCCCTCGACGGTCATGTTCTTGAGGAGCGGGCCCGAGTAGATCAGATTTTTGCCGTACGTCTTGGCCAGGGCCCACAGGGCGAGGCGTTTGCCGACGGCCTGTTTGTTGATGGGGTGGATGTCGGCGATGTTGTGCACGACGTCGACGGTGACGGCCATGCCGGTGTTGGGGATTCTGAGGGCCTCGGTCTGGGCCTCCCACATCTTGGGCAGGGCGTAGACGTCGCCCTTGTAGCGGAACGGGGCGAGCTGGACGAAGTAGAACGGGAAGTCGCCCTGGTCCCAGACGTGCCGCCAGCCCAGGATGAGGGCCTTCATCTTCTCGTAGTAGAGCATGTGCTCGCCGCGATTGGACTCGCCCTGGTACCAGATCGCCCCGCGGATCGCGAAGGGCACGAGCGGATGGACGAGGGCGTTGTAGAGCCCGGTCGGTCGGCCGTGGTGGTTGAGCGCGTGGCGAGGCCAGTCCGGCGGGGCGGGGACGCGGTTGTCGGCGGCGAGGGCGGCCTTGGCTTTCGGGACCCACGTCTCGATGGCGGGGACGGTTCTGGCGACGGCCCGTTTGTAGACCTGATCGGCCTGACGGATGTGCTTGACGATGTCGCGGAGCTTGGGCACGGCGGCAAAGCCCTCGGGCGGGGTCCACGGCTCGATCCGCGTGCCGCCCCAGGAGGTGTCGATCAGACCGATCGGCACGCCGAGCTCCTTATGCAGTTTGCGGCCGAAGAAGTAGCCGGCGGCCGAGAACCCGCCGTAGTCGCCGTGTGAGACGGCCGCGGGGGTGCAGACCTCCCAGTTCACGGCGATGTCGCGTTGGGGCAGGCCGCTGGTGGCGCGCGGCAGCTGGAAGAGTCGGATTTTGGGGTGGTTGGCCTTGGCGACCTCCTCTTTGGCGTTCTGGATGACGGTCATTCCCATTTCCATGTTGGACTGACCGGAGCAGACCCAGACCTCGCCGACGAGGATGTCCTTGAGAGTGATGGTGTTGTTGGCCTTGACGGTCAGGGTGTGGGGGCCGCCGGCGGGCAGGGGCTTGAGCTCGACCGTCCACTCGCCTTTGGGGCCAGCCTCGGTGGCGGCGGATTGGGTCGCGAGGGTGACGGTGACGTTCTCGCCCGGGTCGGCCCATCCCCAGATGGGCAGCGGTTTGTCACGCTGGAGGACCATGTGGCTGCCGATGACGTGAGGGAGGCGGACGTCGGCGGCGGCCGGGGCGGCCAGGATTAGCAGGGCGAGGATCGTGGTCAGGGCTGATGACAGGCCTGCGGGGCGGTGGTGTTTCATCATCGTCTCCTTGACTGCGTTGGGCATCGGGTGTGGACGAACGACGTCGCGGGTGGCGACGACGATCGCGGCATTGTCGTGCGAGACGGGGGCAGATGCAACCGTGCAGGCGAGACGTCGAACGGCCGACAGGGATGTCCTCGGTATGGGAGTGCGTTGGGCGGTGGGAGCGAGAAGGGGATACAGCTCCTTTCCTTACGCGTCCCTTTTCGTCGATAGCACGGCACGACGGGCGCGTTGCCCTTCCGGGCAACGGGCCCCGCTGAGGACCCGGCTTCGCCAAGGCTACGCCGCGGGATCCAGCGGGGCTCGGCTGGCGGCTGCGCCGCCAGGAACTGTGGACACGACGACACGTCGAGACGTCGAGGCGTCAACGGGGTCACGAGTGGGTACGTCTTGACAGGGTGCTGGGGGCGGGGGCAGGATGGCCACGATCACGGTGTCGGCACGTCGGGCGGAGGGAGCTCGACGGTGCCGATCCGAGGACGGATGCAGAAGGGAGAGACCCCCATGCGAGGTCCATCACGTCGTCCTGTCGCCCTTTTTGTGCTAGCGGTCTTGGGCTTGCTGGGCCTCGGGGTTGCGGGCAGCGCCACGGCCGGGGCGGAGGCCAAGCGAAAGTCGCCGTCCTGCAGATCGGCCAAGCTTTTGGGCGTGAAAAAGATCTGGGATCGAGGCGAGCACAACGCCTTCACGGACCTGATCCGGTTCAAGGACCGGTGGTGGTGCACGTTTCGGGAGGCAGGGGGGCACGTCCAGGGCGACGGCGAGATCCGCGTGATTGCGAGCAAGGACGGGGCGACGTGGTCGTCGACGGCCCTGCTGAGCGAGAAGGGGATCGACCTGCGGGACCCGAAGATATCGATCATGCCGGACGGCCGTCTGATGATCGTGGCCGGGGGCAGCGTGTATCGCGGCGGCAAGCTGGTGGGCCGGCAGCCTCGGGTGACGTTCAGTCAGGACGGGCATGCATGGGGGCCGACGCAACGGGTGCTGTCCGAGGGCGAATGGCTTTGGCGGGTCACGTGGCATGAGGGCAAGGGCTACGGCGTGTCGTACAACAAGGCCGACTATCAGAGCGGCAAGCGGAGGTGGAGCCAGATGCTGTTCGTGACGACGGACGGCCTGACGTACGAGAAGGTCTGCGACTTCAAGGTGGACGGGTTCGCGGGCGAGACGACGCTTCGGTTCACCGACGACGACACGATGATCGCGATGGTGCGGCGGGAGTCGGGCAACAAGCACGGCTGGATCGGGCGGAGCAAGCGGCCCTACACGGAGTGGACGTGGCACGAGACGGACTACCATTTCGGGGGGCCGAATTTCATCATCCTGCCGGACGGGTCGATGTGGGCGGGGAGTCGCTACTACCCGGGGGGGGCGAAGACGGTGCTGGCGCGCTTCGGGCCGCAGACCTACGAGCCGATTTTGACGCTGCCCAGCGGCGGCGACACGAGCTACCCGGGGCTGGTGTGGCACGACGGCGTGCTCTGGATGAGCTACTACGCGAGCCACGAGAAGAAGACGAGCATCTACCTGGCACGGATCGAGCTGATCCGGTAGGCGCCTGGTTTGCGGCAGCGGATCCATGCGACGCTGTGGGCGGGTGCCGCGACATCCACGCGACCCGTCAGGGATCAGACCTGGCACGGACTTCGTGTCCCCACCGCTCAGAGCGGTGGGCCAGCCGGTCGCGTGTGATGGGGGGGTTCTGAACGTCTAGGGGGCGGGTTCGGCGGCGTCTTGGCGTGCCGGATGGCGGTGGCGCTTGGCGAAGGTGGACCAGTCGAGCTCGGGGTAGAACCGGGGTCCGAGGAGGCGGTAGCAGAGGTAGACGGCCATGACGGCGAAGCCCAGTCCGCCGATGAGATCGGTGAGGAAGTGTCGGTCTTGTACGACGCGCGACAGGGCGGTGCAGACCGCGGCGGGTATGGCGACGTAGCGGGCCTTGGGGACGTAGATGCTCATGAGGATGGCCAGGACGAAGGCCTGGGCGGAGGTGCCGGAGGGGAAGGAGTCGAGGTGGACGACGGGGTCTCCGAAGGGCACGAAGTAGTCGGTGCCGAGCTCGAGGTTGGGTCGGGCGCGTCCGACGAGCCACTTGACGAGGTGCACCGCGCCCATGCATGAGCCGAGGGCCGCGCCGAAACCGATGAGCAGCTCGCGGCGGTTGGGGAACAGGGCGAGGGTCACGACGAGGCCGACGATGACGGGCCATTCGAACAACCGTCTGGGCTGTTTGACGACGATGCGTGTCATGGTGTCCTCGGCGGCGATCTGCTGAACGCGGTCTCCGAAGGGGGTGTCGAGGGGATAGGCCAGGGCGACGGCCAGGGCGAATCCGGCGACGATCAGGGCGGCGAGGAGCGCGGTCCGGCGGTGGTCGACGGGTTCGTGGGGGCGAAACGGGTTTATGGTCCCCCCCGTCGACTGGTCCGGGTTGTCGTGCGTCGGCTTGTGGGTCTGGTCGGTGTCCATGCCGGTCCGGTCGATCGTGAACGGCACATCGTAGGGCGGGGCGGAGGCGAGGTCAACGGGGGTGCCTGACCGCGATGGCGGGGTCCTCCTTCACGTCGCTGGGTTAGGTCTGACCTGAAGGGGCGAGACAGGCCCTGAGAGATCTTCCGTCGCCCCTTACGGGGCTGTTGGTGGGTTGGCGGGCGATGACCAGGGGTTCGGTCTGCGTACCGGCAGACGTCACCCCTGGCTACACACCGCCGGCCCTGCGGGCCTGGGCGTTCTCGGTCGGCACGTTGCTCGGAAAGGTCCGTATCGCCGTCGGAGACGTCTGCTACCAGGCCAAGGCGGCGTCGCGTCGCTATGGAACAGCGGTTCGACGTCGACCTCCCGGCTCAGGTGTCATGCACCCGGTCAACGGCAGCCGGGCCGGGCGAATTGACTCGCCACCTGCGGGCGGGTAGGTTGAAGGTGAGAGGAAGGGGCTGCGCCGCAGCGAGGCGTCGCAGGCTCTTCCTTCACCGCGGGCCGACGTGCGCACATCCACATGACCGATACCCTGACCCATCGACGTGACGGTGCATCCTCGTTGTGGCGTCCCAGCGGGGGGCTGAGCGACCGCGTCAAGCGGCTTCGGGAGGAGTACTTCTCGTTCCGCGAGCGGGACCACTTTCGCAACGAGGTCATGCCGTTCGGCACGGGGACGCGTTGGGACCGGGTGTTCTGTCCGCACAACTGGACGGTCGTTCCGGAGATGGTGCCCTTCCTGGTCGGTTACGAGGACACGCTGGCGGTTTGCGCCCGTCGCGTGGCGTTCGATGATCGGTTGTACGCCGAGCCGCTACCGCTGCGTCGCGCGGCGTTCTTCGCCGACGTCCTCGAGCGGCACCTGCCGGTGCAGATCCTGGACGGCGAGCTGATCGTGGGCGGGCAGTTCAACACGGCGTTGTCGCTGACGCTGACGCCTGAGGAGACGGCGGAGTACGACGATCAGGAGCGTTCGTTCCTGGCGCAGCTCAAGGAGCTGGACGATCTGGGCGTGGGCAACTGCGGCGCGATCCCGGGTCATGTGATCCCGAACTATGCGAAGGTCCTTCGGGTGGGTCTGCGTGGGCTCGTGGACGAGGTCGAGGGGTTGATCGCCGCGCGGCCGGAGGACGTCGAGGGCAACGCCCTGCGGCGGGGGTTGATCCGCGTGGCGGAGGCGGCGCGGCGTTTCGCGCGGCGGTACGCGACGGAGGCCGAGCGGCTGGCGGGCTCGTCGGAGCGGCCGGGGCGTCGGGCGGAGCTGCTGGAGATCGCGCGGGTGTCGGGCAAGGTTCCTTGGGAGCCGGCCGGGACGTTTCACGAGGCGGTGCAGTCGTTGTGGCTCGTGCACATGCTGATCATGGCGGCCGAGAGCTACCCGGGGGCGGGTCTGTCGCCGGGGCGGGTGGACCAATACTTGTACCCGTTCTATCGATCGGACCTGGAGGCGGGTCGTCTGACGGAGGCGGAGGCTCGGGAGCTGATCCACTGCTGGTGGATCAAGCACAACTACGCGTACGACTATCAGGGCCGCGTGGGCAACAATCAGGGGATCAACTCGTCGTTCGGGCAACTCATCACGTTGGGCGGGATCGACGCCGACGGCAACGACGCGTCGAATCCGCTGACGTGGTTGATGCTGGATGCGATCGGCGAGCTGAACCTGCTCGAACCGAAGCCGAACGTTCGGCTGCACCGCCAGACGCCGCCGGAGTTGCTTCGGAAGGTGGCGGAGCTGGTGTCGGGGGCCCAGGGCTCGCCGTTCCTGCTGAACTTCGACGAGCATGCGATGGAGGGGTTGGCCTGGCAGGGCCTGCCGGAGGAGGTGCTGTGGGACTACGCGCCGGTGGGGTGTCTGGAGAACACGCTTCAGGGGAGCGATCGTTCGGGCACGGTGGACGTGAACCTGAACCTGGCCAAGGCGGTGGAGCTGGTCCTGTTCAACGGTCGGGATCAGGCGACCGGTCGGCGGATCGGTCCGCCGACGGGTGATCCGGCGACGTTCGCCGATTTTGACGCGTTCGCGGCCGCGTTCGGTGAGCAGCTGGATCACGTGGTGGATTGGATCATCGACGTGAACAACCGGGCGGACGCGGTGCGGGCCCGGTTCGCGCCGACGCCGTTCCTGTCGCTGCTGGTGGACGGCTGCGCCGAGAGCGGCAAGGACATCACGTCCGGCGGGGCCGAGATCAACCTGCTGACGGTCGAGGGGGTGGGGCTGGCCACGGCGGCGGATTCGCTGCTGGCGGTTCGTGATGCGGTGTACGATCGCGGTTGCGTGACGATGGCCGAGCTGGTGGGCGCGGTGGAGGCGAACTACGAAGGTCACGAGACGCTGCGGCGGATGCTGTCGGGCCAGTGTCCGAAGTACGGCAACGACGACGACCGGGCGGATGCGGTGGCTCGGGAGGTGTCGCGTCGTTGGACGGAGCGGACGCGTCGTCATGTGTCACCGACGGGCAAGCGGTACCGCGGCGGGTATCTGTCGTGGAACTACTGGGTGGCGTATGCTCCGAAGACGGCGGCCACGCCGGACGGCCGCAAGCGTGGGACGTATCTGAGCAACGGGACGTGTCCGGTGACGGGTTGCGATCGTCAGGGTCCGACGGCGAACACGCGGTCGACGGGCAAGCTGGGGTTGGAGAGCGCGCCGAACGGCGACAGTCACACGATCACGCTGTCGCCGTCGTTGCTGCGCGACGAGGAGCATCTGGAGAAGCTGGCGGGCTTTCTGCGCGGCTATACGGTGGAAGGCGGCACGGCGCTTCAGATCAACGTGATCGATCCGGAGACGCTTCGGGCGGCGCAGGCGGACCCGGCGGCGTATCGGAATCTTCTGGTCCGGGTGACGGGCTACAACGCGTACTTCGTGACGTTGGGCAAGGAGATCCAGAACGAGATCATCGCCCGCGTCTCGCACGGTGCGTGAGGGGAGGCCCGCGACGGGCGGCGGCATGACCGAACCGACCGGCATCCTGTTCAACATCCAACGGTTCAGCACGGAGGACGGGCCGGGCATTCGCACGACGGTCTTCTTCAAGGGCTGTCCGCTGACGTGCCCGTGGTGTCACAACCCCGAGGGCATGGAGCGCGAGGCCCAGACGGTGTGGCAGGCGTCGCTGTGCATGGGATGCGGTGCCTCCGGTGCGGGCGTTGCGTGGACGCGTGTCCGGGTGGGGCCCTGGAGCTGATCGGTCGCGAGGTGACGGCGGGCGAGGTTTTCGAGGAGGTCCGTCGGGACGAGGTGTTCTACGCGTCGTCGGGCGGGGGCGTGACGCTGTCGGGCGGGGAGCCGTTGATGCAGGCGGCGTTGGCGGTCTCGCTGTCACGGCGGTGTCGGGAGGCGGGGCTCCACGTGGCGCTGGACACGTCGGGGTTCGCGCCGGCCGAACGGATGGCCGAGGCGCTGGCGTACGTGGATCTGGTGTTGTTCGATCTGAAGCATATCGATCCGCGGGAGCATGAGCGGGTTGCGGGCGTGCCGCTGGAGGTGGTGCTGGCGAATCTGGATCGGGTGGCGGACGCGGGGCTTCCGGTGTGGGTGCGAACGCCGGTTATTCCGGGCTATACCGACGACGAGGCGATCGTGCGGGGCATTGCGCGGCATTTGCGCGAGCGTGTGCCGACGCTGGAGCGTTACGATCTGCTGGCGTTCTCGAACCTATGCACGGGCAAGTATGCGATGCTGGACCGGCCGTTCGCGCTGGCGGGCGAGCGGCTGTTGGCGGCGGGGCGGCTGGAGTCGTTGTGCGAGGCGGCACGTGAGGAGGGGATCGAGGCGGTGCGGTGGTCGGGTCCGACTTGGTCGGCGTCGTCGGAGGGTTCGGTCGCATGAGGTGCGGCGGGGCGACAGATCGGATGGGCGAGGACCTGGTGGAGGCCTTTCACGGCGAGTTCACGCCGAAGTTCCTGGCGACGCGGGGTGGGGACGGGCGGCCGAACGTCGTGCCGATCATCAGCCTGGACGCGGTGGATGATCGGACGGTGACGTACGGCGAGCTATTCATGTGGAAGACGCGTGGCAATCTGGAGTCGGACGGACGGGTGGCGATTGTGGTGGCGACGGACTCGCTGGCGACGTGGTCGCTGCGCGGTCGGCTTCGGGAGGTGGTGACGGACGGGGCGTACGTGGATGCGATCAACGCCAAGCCGCTGTTTCGATACAACGCGTACGTGCGGGTGAGCCGGGTGGGCGTGATCGACGTGGAGCGGGTGGTGGCGGCGCGGCACTACAGCAGGCTATCGGTGGCGGGTCAGCTCTTGCCGATCTGGGCGATGCGTCGTTGGCTGGACGGTGGGCGTGGCGGACGGGTGGTTGAGGCGGGCGAGGATGAGGTTCGGATGCCGGAGCGGCTGGCGGAGAAGTTCGCGCGGACGCAGGCGGTGAAGGTGATGGCGTGGCTGGACGAGGAGGGCTGGCCGGTGGCGGTGCCGGCGTTTTCGCTGACGCCCGGCAGGTCGGATCGGCTGTTCGTGAAGCTGGGCGGTGGCGGCGTCGGCGGGCCGAGGATCGGTCAGGCGGTGGCGGCGTCGGTGATCACGATGGACCCGATCGCCTACCAGGTGAAGGGGACGTTTGTGGGGCAGCGGCTGACGCCGTTGGGCCGGATCGGCCAGATCGAGGTCAGGGAGGCGTACTCGGCGAGTCCGCCGCTGGCGGGTGAGCGGATCGAGCTGTCGCCCCAGGGGGCGGCGACGGGTTGAGTGGGAACGCGCGAGCGTCTGGGCTGTGGTATAATCCGCGGGCCGGGATCGGCAGCTCGGCGCGAGCACTGCGAGTCGAATCGACGATGTAGCGCGATCATGCGAGGGAACATCATGACACAGACACGACGTGAATGGATGACGGTGACGGGTTCGGCGCTGGCGGGGCTGACGCTGGCCGGGACGGTGAAGGAGGCGCTGGCGGCCGCGTGCGCCGATTGGGTGAAGGTCGGCATGTGCGACTGGTCGCTGGGTCGGATGGACCTGCGGGTGTTTCCGCTGGCCAAGAAGGTCGGTCTGGACGGGGTGGAGGTGAGCATCGGCACCGAGAAGAACGACCTGTGGCTGCGTCAGCCGGCGATTCAGAAGAAGTACATCGCCGCGTCGAAGGAGCACGGCATTGCGATGCCTTCGATGGCGATGGGGCTACTGAACAGCTGTCCACTGGTCTCGCACCCGAAGGCGCCGGGGTGGGTGGCGGACACGGTCGACGTGGCGAAGGTCCTCGGCGCCAAGGTCGTCTTGCTGGCGTTCTTCGGCAAGGGCAAGCTGAACTATGAGGACAAGCAGGAGCGGGCCAAGCTGATCGATATTCTGAAGGGGGTCATGCCGCGTGCGGAGAAGGCGGGCGTGGTGCTCGGGCTCGAGAATCTGCTGAGCGCCGATCAGAATCTGGCCGTCATCGACGCGGTGGGGTCGAAGCACCTGCAGGTGTACTACGACGTGTACAACTCGGCCGGCGAGGGGTATGACGTCGTCAAAGAGATCAAGCAGATGGGCAAGGACCAGATCTGCCAGGTGCATTTCAAGGAAGGGCCCAACAAGCTGGGCGAGAGCGGGAAGATCGACTGGCCGGCGGTGGCGGCGGCGCTGAAGGGTATCGACTATCGCGGTTGGCTGATTCTGGAGACGAGCCGCGGCAGGAACCCTGTGGCCGTGACGAAGACAAACCTGAACTACCTGAAGGGGTTGTTCACGGCCTAGACGGCAGGGCCTGGGGTTTCGGCTCTGCGACGGGCGTGGTCTGGGATCCGGGCAGTGAGCACGATCTTCTTTTCGTCCGGTCTTGCCGGTAGCGGCTGGCGCGTGTGGGGTTTCTCGAAGGAGGGCTCTGATAAGTTCATTCGGGTTCCGTTAAGACCGATAGTACCTGTGGGGATGTGGTCACGGTGGGGGACGTGCGTGAGGGCTTGGGCCACGAACCACGGGAGGTCAATATGCCCAGGGACAACGAACGACGACGGCATCAGCGGTACTACGTGGAATGGCCGGCCACGCTCAAGGAGGTCGGTACGGGGCGGACGCTGACGGGACATGGACGTGACGTGAGCCGGGGTGGGGCGTTGGTGGAGGTCTACCAGTCGGAGGGGCTGGAGGAAGGGCAAGAGGTGGAGGTTCGCTTCCAGCCGCCGCTGACGTCAGCGTTGGCCCAGACGGCGCTGCGGGAATCGCTGAACCGCAGAGCGCGTGTCGTCCGCTTGGCCGAGGGGGCGTATCGGCTCGCGCGGGATCTTCAGAAGATCGGGCTGGCGTTCGAGGACGCCTAGGCCGGTTTGGGGCGCGTCCAATTCCTATCTTCTCTTCGCCGGAGGGGTTCTTCATCGGCCGCGGCTGAGTGGGCTCGGCGCGATTGACGATTCTCGTTGTCAAGGGACATCACGTCTGCGATACTGATTGCCGTTGCAGCATCGAACCCTGCCGGATCGCCTGGATGGAGGGTGATCGCGATCGCTTTCGGGCGAGGGTTCGGGCGCGGCCGCTTGCCGTCGGAGCGGGCGTTGCGTGTTGCGATGCGTTGCCTGTCGAACAACCCAACTCACGAGCCGGTCGCGTCCAGAGACGGCCTATGCCGTCATGCAAGGAGGTGCACGATGGACAGAGACCCCCGGCGTGCTTACCCACGATTCAAAGACGATCGTCGCGTGTGCAGGGCGTTTCTGGAGGAGACCAGCGGCGAGACCGTCGAGCTCAACGTGATCGACATGAGCATCGGCGGGGCGGCCCTGTGCCACGTGAACGATGCGCGGAAGGTTCCGAAGACCGCGGAGGGGGCGTTGAACCGCGGTCGGCTGAAGATGCGGTTGCCGAGCCTGGCGGGGGGCAAGCGGAAGCGGAACCTCGACGTCGGCGATTACAAGGTGGTTCGCCGCTGGCCGACGGGTCCGGGCCCCGAGGCGGGGATCGCGGTGAAGTTCACGAAGCCGCTGTCGGGCTGGGTCAAGGCCTTGGAAGACGAGCGACTGGCCGAGTCGCTGACGGGGCAGTAAGCGACGACACGCCGACACTTCGAAACGTCTCTGGCTTCAGGCTACAGGCTACCGGAGCAGCGCGGCCGGCTGACGGGGCACGGCCGATGCGGAGACCCTGAAGCCTGAAGTCCGAAGTCCCAAGCCCGCGGCGTGAGGTTCGTCTGGATCAGGGTTTCAGCGCCTACACGTGTGTTTGTCGTCTACTTGCCCATCAGTTTGTTCATGATGAGCAGGTCGAGCTCCTCGTAGTCGCGTTTCTTGACCATCTCGTCGATCTTCTTGGCGGGCAGGCTTCGGGACACCTTCAGCAGCTTCATGAACATCTCACGGCTGTTGGAGAGGTGTTTGGTGGCCGTGGCGTCCTTCTGGGTTCGCATGGCCTTGACGTCGAGGCCGACGAACTCGCCGTTCTTGCCGTAGTCGTGGGCATCGAGGATGCGGACCTGGTTGAAGGCTCGTCGGAGGTCGACGGCGGCGAAGGAGCGGTCCTGGTCGAACTTGAGGCCGTTCTGATCGTTGAGGTGGACGCTCCAGAGCTTGCCGTGTGCGAGGGCGAAGCCCATCTCGTCGGAGGGGTCGAGGCCGGCGAGGATGGCATGGGCGCTTTCGATGTTCACGCCGACGCGGGTGTGATCGTTGGTGAGCATGCCGAGGGCGATGGCGTGGCCGGTGGTGGGGATATAGGCCTGGTCCATCGGCTCGTTGGGCTTGGGCTCGATGGCGAATTTGGTCTCGGGCGAGTAGTCGAGCATATCGTTGAGGGCCTGGACGAGGTGGTCGACGGCGACCTTGCTGTCTTTGGCCTCGCGGAGGTAGGTGCCTTCGCGGGCGAACCAGAGGACGACGAGCTTGGTTCCGAGGGCGTTGGCGACGTCGAGCATCTTGCGGCTTCGGTCGCGGGCGTACCGCCTGACGGAGGCGGCGTTGGCGGTGTAGGCGCCGTCGACGGTCTTGGGGTCTTCCCAGAGGCGGGGCGCGACGAACTCGGTGACCAGGCCCAGGCCGTCGAGGGTTTTCTTGAGGGCCTTGGCCTTTCGGGTGATCTGCTCGGGCTTGAGCTTGTCGATGTCGGGCACGGCGTCGTCGTCGTGGAACTGGACACCGTCGAAGCCGAGCTTTTTGTACATGCCGAGCTTCCTGCGGAAGGCGACGGATCTGCGGACGGTGGGGCCGAACGGGTCGGCGCCTTCGTGGATGTTCCAAGGACCGAAGGTGAACCGGAACTTGCCAGCCATGTGTTGTCTCCCTTGTGGTCGAGGATGGTCGTCTGTCTCGCGCTGCCGATAGCCACCGGCCGCGTCACCCGGCGGGGCGTGACCCGGCCGGGCTGCCGTCGCGATGTGTACGTATCGTGCAGTCGGAGTGAGATGTCAAGCGTTCGGGCAGCGATCGGCGCGGTCGTGGGAGCCGGCGGGGGGGATGGACGGCGAGGTGGCATCGCCGTCGTGGGCGGCGCATGAGCTCGGCTCGGCGGTTAGAATGGTTGTGAGGTATCACGTCTAGGGAGGCCGTCGGCATGACGGACACGGAATCGCAACGTGGACTTCAGGCGGAGGTCGAGGCCTTGCGCGCCCGCGTGAGAGATCTCGAGTGCCAGGTCCAGCAGGCGCGTGAGCTGGAGATCGGGCGGGTGGAGTGTCTGTACCGCGACCTGCTGGATCATGCACGGGACTGCCTGTGGCGGTTGGACGCGAACTGGGAGTTCCAGTTCGTCAGTCGTGCGGTGGAGCATCTGACCGGCTACCGACCGGAGGAGCTGATCGGCGCGTCGTTCGAGGTCGTGCTCAGCGCCGAGTCCGTCGAACAGGCCAGGGCGGTGATGCAGGAGCGGTTGGCGGGGGAGCTTCCCAAGGAGGGCATCACGCTGGTGCTCTCGCATCGTCGCAAGGACGGCAGCGAGTTCATCGGCGAGCTACGGTCGGTACCGATCTACGGCGCGTCGGGTGAGCTGGTGGCGTTGGAGGGTTCGACGCGTGACGTGACGCAGCGGCAGGCGTTTCAGGAGGCGCTGCGTCGGAGCGAGCGTCGGTACCGGCACCTGTACGAGCGGAGCCCGGCGGTCAACGTGACGATGACGGCCGAGGGCCAGATCGTGGACTGCAACGACACGCTCTGCGGGTTACTGGATCGGGATCGGGAGGAGACGATCGGACGGTCGGTGTTGGATCTGGTGGTGCCGGCTCATCGTCCGCGGATGGTCGGCGTGCTGTCGAGGTTGGCGGCCGGTCAGTGGGTGGGTGACGTGGAGGTGGACGTGTTCGGTCCGGGCGGCGAGGTCTACTCGATGATTCTCGCGCCGGGCTGCGTGGACACGGCGGGCCCCGGCGACGAACGGTTGCTGGTGGTGACGGCGGTGGACAACACGGACCAGAAGCGGGCCGAGCAGCTTCTGAGGGAATCGAACATCGAGCTCGAGCGTCGGGTGGCGGAGCGGACGGCCGAGCTGGCGGAGGCGAACCGGCAGTTGCAGAAGGAGGTTGTCGATCGGCAGGCGGCCGAGCGGCACGTTCGGGACAGTGCGGCGAACTTTCGCGCCCTGGCCGAGAACGCCAGCGACGCGATGCTGATGGGGGATGCGGCGGGCCGGCACGTGTTCGCGAACCGGCGGGCGTCGGAGCTGTTGGGCTATTCGATGCCGGAGCTGCTGGGGACGACGGTGCGCGACATCGTTCATGCGGAGGACATGGAGACGGTGCTTTCGAAATACGAGCGCCGGCTGAAGGGAGAGCTGCGTCCGAGCCCTTACGAGGTGCGTCTGGTTCGCAAGGACGGGACGGCCGTGCTGGTGGAAGTGATGGGTTCGAAGACGTCGTGGCGCGGTCAGGTGGCGAACCTGGCGATCATCCGGGATATCTCCGACCGCAAGCGGGCCGAGGCGGCGAGCCGCATTCTGCGGGACAGCATGGAGCAGAGCCGGGACGGGATGCTGATTTCGGATGAGGTCGGCAGGGTGACGTATGCGAACCGCGCGATCGGCGAGCTGCTGGGCGCCGACCCCGGCGAGTTGATCGGTCGCGCCCACGACGAGGTGCTGGTGTTGGACGCCGGCACGAGGGATCAGCTCGATAGCGTATTGGAGCGGCATCGGAGCTGGTCGGGTCGCATCGAGATCATGCGTCAGCAGGAGGGGCCTCGGACCGTTGAGCTGACACGGCTTCGGATTCTCGACGAGTTGGGGCGGCGGATCGCGACGGTGGATACGTGCCGTGATTTGCGGGCCAGCGACCGTCTGGAGGCGCTGCAGCAGACGATGGAGGCGGTGGCGGCGGGGATCACGAGCTACGAAGGGCTATTGCAGCGGATCATGGCGCGGCTGCCTCAACTGGTGGGTTCGGCGGGTTGGGCGATCTATGCTCGGGACAGCGAGGGCAAGGGCTTCGTCGGTGTGACGGGTGACGAGGTGGGTCGCACGTTCATGGCGTCGTTTCCGATCATACCGTTGGAGGGCAGCCCGGCCGTGCGGTCCGCGATGGAGGGGGACATCCTGCTCAGCGCGGACCTGCTGAGCGATCCGATGTTCGAGATCAACCCGGGGCTGGAGGCCTTCCTGCCCTTGCTGGCGCGACTGAACATCCGAGCGGTGTGCGGTCTTCCGATTCGGCGGGGCGCGGAGGTCCTTGGGCTGCTGATCGTGTCGGACCGGCGGGTGCGGGACTTCACCACGGAGGAGACAGGCATCCTGCGTGCGTTGGCGGCCCAGATCGCGCTGGTGATGGAGCGTGGCGGGGGTGCGTCCGGGGAGGTTCCGCCTGCGACCGTGATGAGTGGCGGCAAGGGGTCGGACCTCGTCGCGGTGAGCCAGGCGATGCAGGGTGTGGTGCGTGCGGCGGACCGGATCGCGGCGTCGGATCTGCCGGCGATCATCTTGGGCCCGACGGGTTCCGGCAAGGGCCATCTGGCGAGGTACATCCACTCGGTGAGCTCGCGGGCGGAGTCGCCGTTCCTGGTGGTCAACTGCGCCTGTCTGGACGGGGACCTGATCCTGAGCGAGCTGTTCGGTCACGAGCGCGGGTCGTTTACGGGGGCGATGCGTCGGCAGAAGGGGTGCTTCGAGCTGGCCAACGGCGGGACGCTGCTTCTGGACGAGGCGATCGAGCTACCGCCGGACGCCCAGGCCAAGCTGTTGCAGGTCGTCGAGACGCAGCAGTTCCGGCGGCTGGGTGGGCAGGAGACGATCGTGACGGATGTCCGGTTGTTGTGCGTGACGAACGCCGACATCCGGGAGTGTGTCCGGAGCGGGAAGTTCCGACAGGATCTGTACTACAGGCTGAACGCCGCGGAGATCGTCGTGCCGCCGCTGCGGGACCGGCCGGAGGATATCGTTCCGCTGGCTGAGGAGTACCTTCGCACGCAGGCGGTGACGCGGGGCACGGCGGCGTCCACGTTGACGGAAGACGCGATGCGGCGGCTGTGCGAGTACGATTGGCCTGGCAACGTGCGCGAGCTTCAGAACGTGCTCTTGCAGGCGTGGTCGTTCGGCCGCGACGAGATCCGTGCGGCGGACCTGCATTTCTCGCCCGTCCGGGGGCCGGAGGCGGAGCGGCCGAGCGCGGTCGACGGCGAGGAGGCCGAGCGGGACCGGATCGTGCAGGTGCTCCAGCGTCATCAGTGGAACCGGTCGAAGGCGGCCGAGGAGCTGGGCATTCACCGCAACACGCTGCGCGATCGGATGCGGAAGCTGGGGGTGATCGGATGAAACGCGGCGTCAGGGGCGGTGGCGAAAGCGGATCGAGGCCCAGTAGCCCGCCTCCCAGGCCCAGCCGGTGGGCTGGTTGATCACTTCGAGCATCACCTCTTTGCCGGCATACGCGGACAGATCGACGCGGACGTTGAGCCAGCCGTTGTGAGTGGTGGCCGCACCGACGGTGCGCCGGGTCAGGTCGCGGCCGTCGGCCTTGACGACGAGCTGCCAGTCACCCTGGGGGTGATGGCTGACGTCGAGCAGCAGTTCGGAGGATCGGCCGTCGGGGACGGTCATCGTGCGATAGAGCGTGCAGCCTCTGTCGCGGTTGAGGGGATGGGTGACGAGGACGTTCTTGCGTCCGCGCCATGTGGCGCGGAGGCCGGGGTCCATGTCGTCGCCGCAGTCGCGGACGTTCCATCCCGGCGCGACGCGCTGGATCGCTTCGCTGAGATCGAGTCCCGGTTTGGCGGTAATCTTGGCTCGTTCGGCGTCGGTGAAGCGGCTGCCTGCGATCGGACCGGGCGACCAGCACTGCTCCAGTGGGCCTGGCTTGGGTTGCTGTCGGGGGATGACGAACACTTCGCCTGCATCGGGCTCGGTGACGATGCGACCGCCTGCGCGGACGACTGCCTGTCGGGCGAGCTTCTCGCAGACGGCGACGAGGGCGTCGACGTCGTAAGCGGTGTAGCTGAACTTGGTGGTGCGATCGAGCTTCTCGGTGAATCGCTTCGGCAATGTGGACAGGCCCATAGTGGCGAAGAGCACGCCGGCGGCGTTGGAGGGGTTGCAGTCGGAGTCGAGGCCGCAGCGCGTGGCGATGACGATCGTCTTGTCCGGATCGCGCCGGCCGTAGAGCAGGCCCATGACGATGTAGGCGCCGTTGATCTTGGCATCGATGTTGAAGTCGGCCTCGGGGCCGGAGCAGGAGAAGCGTCGGTAGTTCGGATCGCGTTGGTATTTGGCGTCGATGCGGTTCCAGGTGGCCTGCCAGTCGGTGGGGTTCTCGGCGTGCCAGCGGAGGACGTCGCGGACGGCCTCGGCGTACTGGCTCTTGGGGGGGATGCACGCCAGGCCGGCTCGGACGATCTTGACGGGGTCGGTTTCGAAGAAGGCCTCGGCGTACATGCCTCCGACGAACTGGCCGCCGTAGAGGCCGTCGCCGTAGTTCATGAGTCGGCCGAAGGTCTCGCCGAGCCGGATGACGGTGTTGGGCAGGCCTGGGGCGATGAGGCCGGCGAAGTCGGCCTCGATCTGGTAGTCGATGTCGTCTGCGTGCTTGTTGAACTTGGGATGGCCGGAGTCTGGGGGGGCGATGCCGCGGCGGAGGTTGTCGCGGCCGGCGCGGTTGGCGTGCCAGAGGCGGTATCGGCTGTTGGCGAAGTCGATGCCGGCTTGCCGGATGGAGGCGTCCCAGCCGTGCTGCTCGAGGGTGCGAAGGAAGGTCATCTCGACGTAGATGTCGTCCTGCTGGAACTGGTTGACGTCATCGGGCTTCCAGGGGGGCATTTTGTCGGCGGGGATGATGCGGCCGTTGAAGCGGAACTCGGTGGGGGCGCCCCATCCGACGCCGACCATCTGTCCGACCCAGCCGGCGGTCATCTTGTCGCGGTATTCGGCGAGGGGGAGGCGGCGTGCCTCGGCTGCGTCGCCGGTCGATAGGCCCATGAACGTCGTCAGGATGAGCGGGGTGATGCCGTTGATTGTTCGTGTCATGGACATGGTTCCTTATGGGCGGGCACGCTGTTTGTTGGTTCGCCGGGGCGCGACACAGGTTCCGGGTCGAGGACGACCCGGCTCTGACCACCGCGCCGATTTGCTCATCATCAGAGTCTACTGCATAACACAGCCGAGTGTGACCGTGTCGGGCAGTCGTCGTCGGGAGGCTACGCACTGGCAGACAA
>CAZUQM010000062.1:22562-31633 GCA_964622545.1 uncultured Planctomycetales bacterium
CCGAGTGTGACCGTGTCGGGCAGTCGTCGTCGGGAGGCTACGCACTGGCAGACAAACCGACTTCGCCAAGGCTACGTCGGCCAGGGCTGCCAGTGGCACTCAACTCGCCATCTGTCGACTCGCTTGGGCGCGACACAGGTTCCGGGTCGAGGACGACCCGGCTCTGACCACCGCGCCGATTTGCTCATCATCAGAGTCTACTGCATAACACAGCCGAGTGTGACCGTGTCGGGCAGTCGTCGTCGGGAGGCTACGCACTGGCAGACAAACCGACTTCGCCAAGGCTACGTCGGCCAGGGCTGCCAGTGGCACTCAACTCGCCATCTGTCGACTCGCTTGGGCGCGACACAGGTTCCGGGTCGAGGACGACCCGGCTCTGACCACCGCGCCGATTTGCTCATCATCAGAGTCTACTGCATAACACAGCCGGGGGCGGCTGTGCTACATGGTCGCTGTCAGTGGTGCGCGTTTCCCCTGCCTAGGTCAGGTTGTCTTCAGCTCCGACGGCGGCGGATGGCGGATCGCTCGAGGCCTGGGCGACCATGAACCATCCGGATGCGATAGCGACGGCCAGGAAGATGAGTCCGCCGAGGAATCGACCGAGGCACAGGTAGCCGACGCCGAAGAGGGCGGAGTAGACGCAGACCACACCGGCGAGCCATCCGATCCAGCCATGCGAGAGGCTCTCGCGGGGCACGTCGGGGCAGGCCCGGGCGATGGGGCCCCACCATCCGCCGGGTCGGACGCGTCGGTAGAACTGCTCGAGATGCGCCGCGGGTGTGGGCCTGGTGAGGAACGTGACGACGACCCAGAGGACGGTGCAAACGACGATGATGATGAACAGGCGGATGGCCCAAAGGTCGTCGGCGTAGGCCGAGTCGACGGCGGTTTTCGTGGCGTCGGAGAGGAGTCCGATGCGGTGGAGGAGTCGGGTCCAGAGCTGTCCGTTGGCGAGGATAACGCCGGCGACGAGGGCGGCGATCTCGGACCAGGGGTTGATGCGCCACCAGAACCATCGGAGAAGCCAGACGAATCCGGAGCCGGCGGTGAGGACGGCGAGGTAGATCCAGGCTCGGCTGATGCTCTCGCTCTGCCAGGCGGTCAGGGCGGCGAGTCCGGTGAGCAGGACCATGGCCACGCGCGAGGCGTTGACGTAGTGATGGGGCTGGGCGTCGGGGACGATGAAGCGCTTGTAGAGGTCGTTGATGAGGTAGGAGGAGCCCCAATTGAGCTGGGTGTCCATGGTGCTCATGAAGGCGGCCAGCAGGGAGGCGACCATGAGGCCGCGCAGGCCGATGGGGAGGAACTCGGCCATCATCTTGGGGTAGCCGAGCTCGGGGTCGTCGCCGGCGACCTGTGGGAAGTAGACGAGGGAGGCCAGGCCGACGATGATCCATGGCCAGGGTCGCAGGACGTAGTGCGCGACGTTGAACCAGAGCATGGCGAGGACCGAGTCCTTTTCGGTTCGGGTGGAGAAGAGTCGCTGGACGACGTAGCCCTGTCCCTGTCCCTGGGCCCACCACTGGACGGTGACCTGGATGACGAAGGTGATGAGGGCGAGCTTTCCGGCGGTTTGCCAGTCGGGGATCATCTGGAAGACCTTGAGGTCGACGCCGGGGGCGCTCGCGACGCGGTCGACCATCTCGGCGGGTCCGCCCATTTTGACCACGACGATGACGGCCAGGGTGATCGAGCCGACCATGGCCATGGTGAATTGGACGAGGTCGGTCATGACGACGCCCCAGAAGCCGGAGAGGACGGTGTAGATAAGGGCGAGGACGACGAGGACGCCGATGCTCCAGACCTTATCCCATCCGAGCATGACGTGGCAGATCTTGGCCATGGCGAGCATGACCCAGCCCATGACGATGCAGTTCTGCAGGACGCCGCCGTAGACGGCCATGAAGCCGCGGAGGGCGGAGGCGGGCCTGCCGCAGTATCGGAGCTCGATGAACTCCATATCGGTGAGGATGTGCGCTCGTCGCCAGAGCCTTGCATAGAAGAAGACGGTGAGCATGCCGCCCATGAGGGCGTTCCACCAGAACCAGTTGGCGTAGATGCCGTCGCTTCGGATGAAGCCGGAGACGGCCAGGGGGGTGTCGGCGGCGAGGGTGGTAGCGACGATGGAGGTCCCGGCGACCCACCAGGGGAGGTTTCGTCCGGCGACGAAGAACTCGTCCATGTTGCGGCTGGCCCGTTTGGAGAAGTAGATGCCGATGCCGAAGGCGATGACGCAGTATCCGATGATGAAGCCCCAGTCGACGGACTCGAGTTGCATCTCGGCGGCGAGGCAGATCATGTGGGCTCTCCTGGTCGGACGAGGTGATCGGCGGGCATTATAGAGGGGTGGGGGTCCACAGCGAAACTACGGCGCGGCGACGGGGGGACACGTCGAAACGGGGACAGGTCGACAGACCACAGGCCTCAGGCTCCAGGCTACAGACTACAGGCTGCAGGAGCGGCGGGGCCCCGCTGACGGGGGCGTCGCCGATGCGGAGGCCCTGAGGCCCGAAGCCTGTGGCCTGAGGTCTTCGCGGCTGTCGCCGCCGGAGACGGTTTCTAGAGCGGCGTGTCACGGAGGGTGTAGGTTCGGAGGACGTTGGCGGCGGTCTCGCGGAGGAGGTCGGGCGCGTCGGCGAGGGCGTCGTCGAGGGTCATGGGTCGGTTGACGACGGAGAAGTAGGCGGCGAGGAGGTCGAGGGCGTTGTCGGCGCCGGGGCCGATGGAGCCGCAGATGGCGACGGCGGGCACGCCTTCTCGGCGGGCGATGCGGCCCACGCCGTGGATGACCTTGCCCATCATGGACTGCTCGTCGAGGCGGCCCTCGCCGGTGATGACGAGATCGGCACCGCGGATCTTGTCGGCCAGGTCGACGGCGTCGGTGACCATGTCGATGCCGGGTCGGAGGGTTGCGCCGAGGAAGGCGACGAGGCCCGCGCCGAGCCCGCCGGCGGCCCCGGCTCCGGGCAGGTCGCGGACGTCCTGGCCGAGATCGCGCCGGATGACATCGGCCAGTTGGGCGAGTCCGGCATCGAGGGGGTGGATCATCTCGGGTGTGGCACCCTTTTGCGGGGCGTAGACGGCGGCGGCGCCGCGGGGTCCGCAGAGGGGGTTGTCCACGTCGCAGGCGACCTCGATGCGGCAGTCGTCGATGCGCGGGTCACGGGCGGTCCTGTCGATCTTAGCGATGCGGTGCAGCATGCCGCCGGACAGGCCCGCCGGCAGTTCGTTGTCGGAGTCGTCGAGGAAGCGGACGCCGACGGCCTGGGCGCAACCGCATCCACCGTCGTTGGTGGCGCTGCCGCCGATACCGAGGAGGATGCGGCTTGCTCCGGCATCGAGCGCGGCGGTCACGAGCTGGCCGGTGCCGTAGGTGGTGGTCTTGGAGGGGTCGCGTCGGTCGATCGGGACGAGGGGCAGGCCCGAGGCGGCGGCCATCTCGATGACGGCGGTTTGCGGCGGGTCGGGGTCGGGTGTGTCGTCGAAGCGGCGGTCAGGGTCGTGTCCGGCCTGGGCGCCGAGCAGCCCCCAGGTGGCCTGGACGGGGTCTTCGAGGGGGCCGTGGACGTCGGCGGTGATCCGCCGGCCGCAGGTGGCGTCGACGAGGGCGTCGACGGTGCCCTCGCCGCCGTCGGCCATGGGGCAGAGGATGAGGTCGGCCTGGGGCAGGGCCTGTCGGATCCCGTCGGCGACGGCGCGGCAGACGTCGAGGGCGCTGAGCGATTCCTTGAAGCTGTCGGCTGCGACGACGATGCGCATGCGTGGGGTTCCGGTCTCTAGCGGACGCGGGTTCGCGCGCCGTACTGATAGATGTAGTCGCGGCCGGAGCGGAGCCAGCCGAGGTAGACGGTGTCTGCGGGTCGGACGTTTTCGAGCAACTGGCCGATGGTGTCGAGCTTGGTGAAGCCGTGGAATCGTCCGATCTGGTAGAGGACGTCGCCGCGTCGGATGCCGGCACCGGCGCCGGGGCCGTCGGCGTCGACCTGGACGACGAAGAGGCCGATGCGTTTGGGCAGTCCGAGTCGGCGAACGATCTCGTCGGTGAGCTCGACGAGCGACAGGCCGAGCCTCAGGCGGGCGAGCTTGGCCCCGTCGGGCTTGGGTGTGGCTCGGAGGACCAGTCGCAGTTTTCGCAGGACGCCGTCGCGTTGGACGGCGATGGTGACGGTCTGGCCGGGCTTCTTGTCGAGGATGACGGCGTAGAAGTCCATGGCCTGGGTGACGGGTTTGCCGTCGACCCGTCGGAGGACGTCGCCGGCCTGGACACCGGCCTGCTGGGCGGGTCCGCCGTCGTTGACGGAGGTGATTCGGACGACGTCGCGGTCGCTGACGGTCATGCCGAGGGTGACGTGTCGATCGGTTTCGAGCTCCATGGTGAGCATTTCGGGCAGGAGCCGTCGGAGGTGGTCGACGGGGATGGCGAAGCCGATGTTTTGGGCGTCGCCCCGGATGGCGGTGTTGATGCCGATGAGCTTGCCGTTGATGTTGAGCAGGGGGCCGCCGCTGTTGCCGGGGTTGATGGCGGCGTCGGTCTGGATCAGACCGCTGTAGGTGACGTTGGATCCGAACTCGAGGGTCCGGTTGATCGCACCGACGACGCCGGTGGTGACGCTGTGCTCGTAGCCGAGCGGGTTGCCGATGGCGATGACGGTCTCACCGATCATGAGGTCGTCGCTGCGGCCGAGGGGCAGATGGGGCAGCGGCCGTTCGGTGTCGATCTTGAGGACGGCGAGGTCGTGCTCGCGGTCGATGGTGACGACGCGGGCGGGGTGGGTGGTTCCTTTCGGCTCGTCGGCGAGCCGGACCTTGTTGTCGGTGGATCGGGCGACGACGTGGGCGTTGGTGACGATGTAGCCGGAGGGGTGGATGATGAAGCCGCTTCCGGCGCTGGTGGCCCTTCGTGGGGCCTGGAAGATGTCGTCGAAGAGGCTGTCGAAGCCGAAGGGCGCTCGGCTGACGACGACGGAGGTGGCGGAGATGTTGACGACGGCGTCGCGGACCTTCTGGACGGCCTCGACGACGGGTGTACGTCGTCGGGCGAGGAGCCGTGCCTGCTCGGCGGGCGTTTCGGCGGCGCCGGTGGGAGCGAGCGGCAAGGCGGCCGCCCAAGCGACGAGGATGCGGGTTGTGGTCTTGGTGCAAGGCATGGGGTCGATGGTAGGCCGACGGGAGACGTGTGACAAGGGACGTTGAGATCGGGCGGCGCGGGGGTATAATCGCCCTCGCCCGGTTGCGGTTGCCGGGCTCACGTCTCGGTACACTGCGAAGGGAACGGCATGCGTATCGGCTTTGTCACCGACTTGAGTGAGGACGATTTTCGGTTCGCGAGTCAGTTGGGTGTGTCGGTGTTGGAGTATCTGGAAGAGCGCGAGGACGTTGGCGCGTTTACGGCTCGCACGGGGGAGGTTCAGGAGCTGTGTCGGCGGTATCGGATCGAGCTGGGCGTGCTGGGACGTTTCGGGCGGAACACCATCAGCGACGATGCGTCGGAGGCGTCGCGCGAGATCACCGACACGAAGGAGCTGATGAGCGCGGCGGGCGATCTGGGCGTGAAGGTGTTCGTGACGGGCGCGGGCCCGGCCGAGCAGCGCGAGCACAGAGAGAACTGCCGCCGCGCGGCGGACGTGCTGGGCGATCTCGTGGAGCACGGCCAGTCGGTGGGTGTGAAGGTGGCGCTGCACACGTGCCACCGTGGTAATTTCGCGTTCGGTCCGCCGTCGTGGCAGCGGCTGTTGAGCGACGTGCCGGAGTTGGGGATCAAGTTCGACCCGGCTCATCCGTACTACGACGGCTGCGACTGGCGGGAGCAGATGCGGGACTGGGGCAGCCGGTTCTACCACGTTCATGCCAAGGGGGTTCTTCGGATCGGGGGGGAGCGGTTGGAGGATCCGAACCCCGGCTTCGATGATCTTCCCTGGGGGACGTTCTTCGCGCTGCTCTATCATCACGACTACGACGGCGACGTGATGATCGAGCCGCACAGCGGGACGTGGGGCGGCGCTCGGCGTTATGCGGGTCTGCGTTACTCGGTGAACTACCTGCGTCAGTTCGTGCTGTAGGGCGTGGTCAGGCGCTTGGGGCGGGCGGCTCGTCCTCCTCGTCGGCGTAGTCGGGGTAGAGCTTGCGGGCGCACTCGGGGCAGTAGCTGTGTGAGAACTCGGCCTCGGAGTGATCGCGGACGTAGACGTCGACGCGTTGCCAGAACCCCTGATCATCTCGGATTCGCTTGCAGCTTACGCAGATGGGGATGATGCCGCGGAGGGTCTTGATCTCGGCGAGGGCCTTTTCGAGGTCTCCGTTGAGCCGCCTCAGCTCGGCGAGGTCGTGGAAACGGGCCATGGCGATGGCGATGGCCCGGTCGAGCTCGCGTTCGTCGGGCGGTTTGAGGAGGTAGGCCCCGATGCCGGCTTTGACCGCCTGGTTGACGAGCACGGGATCGTCGTAGGCGGTGAGGACGACGACGGGGGTGGGGCAGGTCTGCTGGATCTGTCGGCTGGCCTCGATGCCGTCCATGCCGGGCATTTGGATATCCATGATGACGACGTCGGGCCGATGGGCGTTGGTCAGGTCGACGGCCTGCAAGCCGTCGGCGGCCTCGGCGACGACGTGATATCGGTTGGAGTCGAGGACGCCTTTGATCATCTCGGCGACCAGGTAGTCGTCTTCGGCGACGATGACGTTCGTTGCCTTGGGCGGATTCATGGTGTCAGCTCCGGTTCTTCTGGGAAGAGGATCTCGGTGACGGCGCCGCCGTCGTTGCGGAGCGTCAGCGTTCCCTTGAGGCTCTTGGAGACCATGTTGGCGATAAGGTCGAGACCCACGCCCGCGGCGGCGTGATCGGGGTCGAGGGCCTCGTCGGGAAGGCCCGGGCCGTTGTCCCGGTAGGTCAACCGGATGTCGTCCTGGGCGCGCTCGGCGGCGAGGTGGATTCGCAGGGGGCGGTCGTCGGCGGAGTGCTTGAGCGAGTTGGTGACGAGTTCGCTGAGGATGGGGGCGAGGTGGTGTGCCTGGTCGGCGGTGACGGGGATGCCGGCGCGGGGCACGTCGACGGTGACGGGTCGGTCCTGGCCGAGGCTGCGGATGGTGGTCTCGACGATCTGGCGCGCGAGGTCGCAGAGGGGGACGGGGCCCCACTCGGAGCTGGAGAGCATGCTGTGGACGGTGGAGAGGCTGCGGATGCGGCCGATGAGGGTGTTGAAGGCGTCCTCGGCGGGTTGGCCTTCGGCGGTGCGTCGGCGTTGCTCGGCGTAGAGCATGCCGATGATGGCGGTGAGGTTGTTCTTGACGCGGTGGTTGACCTCGCGGAGGAGGACGGCGCGGGTTTCGGCGTCTTCTCGGATGCGCTGCTCGGCCCGTTTGTGCTCGGTCAGGGTTCGGGCGAGCTTGATGTTGCTGTAGCCGAGGGTACCGATCAGTCGGGCGAGGTCGGCATAGAAGCGCATGACTTGTCGGAGTTCCTCCCGCGTCCATCGCGGCACGCGGTGCAGGGCCTGGATGTACTCGCGTTCGTCGAAGCCGTAGCGTCGGGCCTGGTCGCGGAAGGTCTCTTCGTCGACCTCCTCGTCGGTGAAGAAGAACTGGCCGAGGAAGACGTTTCCGAGGTGGCGCTCGCCGAGGATGATGGGGGTGGCCATGTCCCACATGTTGTTCTTGCAGCGGTAGATCTTGAAGGCGCCGGGTTCGGTTCCGGCCGAGAGCCGGGTATCGCTGTCGATGCAGTTCTCGCACGTTTCGGGGTGGACGCGGTGGAACTTCGTGCAGATGTCCTGCCATCCTTCGGCGACGAGGACGTCGCCGTGGTTGTCGACGATGCCGACGCCGTAGCCGGTGAGGTCGTAGAAGTCGTCCATGAGGTTCTGGACGGCTTCGACGTCGAGGATATCGGCGAGTTCGACCGTACCGATGTCGCCCTCGGGCATGAGGATGGCGTCGAGTTTGGCTCGGACGCGTCCTTCGCTTTCGCGGAGGGCTTCTTCGGCCTGCTTGCGGTCGGTGATGTCGATGCCGATCTCGAGGACGAGGGGCGAGCCGTCGACGTCGTGCATGGGGGTGTCGTAGATCATGTAGGTCCGGCCGTCGTGGGCTTGCCATTCCCATTCGACGGTGTGGCCGGCGGTGAAGGCCTGGAAGGTGCGGCAGCCCTGGCAAGGGCCGTCGCGTCCGGTGATGACCTCGTAGCACGGCCTGTTGCCGGGTTCGCCGAACCGCTCTCGGAACCGGCGGTTGGCGAATCGGATGGCGTAGTCGGGCGCCTGGAGGTAGACGAAGGCAGGGATGGCTTCGAGCGCATCGAAGAAGAGTCGGCGTTGGGCCTCGACGGCGCGCTGGGCCTCGATGCGGTCGGTGATGACCTCGGTGTAGGTGATGATGCCGCCGACCTCGCCGCTGGGGTCGTACCAGGGTCTGCATTCCCAGCGGTTGTAGGTGACGGAGCCGTCGGGTCGTATGAAGGAGTCGACCTCGGCGCGTTCGACCGTTCCGGCGAGGACACGACGGTGCACGGCCCGCCAGCGTTCGGGGACCTCGGGGAAGACCTCGTAGTGATGGCGGCCGACGACGTGGTGGTCTTGGATGCCGTAGTCCTCGAGGTAGCGGTCGCTGACCATGATGTAGTTCAGGTCTTTGTCGTAGACGGCGATGGCGTTCGGATTGTGCTTCATGATGTATCGGAAGCGCTCCTCGCGGTGGCGGAGCTCCTCTTCGGCCTGCTTGCGGTCGGTGATGTCCTGGACGGCGCCGTGGTAGCGAAGGGGTCTTCCGTGGGGGTCGCGGAGCAGGTTGGCTTTGGACCGGACGTGACGGACCTCGCCGTCCTTGCGGACGATGCGGTACTCGTGGTCGACCTCGGCGTGTCCCGACATGAGGGCGTCGTTGGTGGCCAGCCAGGCCTGGCGGTCGTCGGGATGCACATGGGACTCGACCAGTTCGAAGCTCGGCGTCGTCTGGCCCGGCTCGTAGCCGAAGATGCGGTAGGTCTCGTCCGACCAGGTCAGCCCGTCGGATGCGAGGTCGCGGCTGTAGCTGCCCGCCGTGACCTGGCGGATGCAGCCCGACCGGACGAGCAGCCGGTG
>CAZUQM010000063.1:0-31359 GCA_964622545.1 uncultured Planctomycetales bacterium
GCGACCGTGAGGGAGCGTTGCTGTTCGATGCGACCGTGAGGGAGCGTTGCTGTTCGATGCGACCGTGAGGGAGCGTTGCTATTCAAGCGCTCCAACAACACAGCTCCCTGACGGTCGCTGCTCTGAGTGGCGTCTCGTCCTCCTGATCGGAACCCACAGAAACGAGTGGGGTCGGGCACTACGCCCCGGTGCGCATCGGCGTGGTCTTCTGAAAAGTCTTGATCTGATCGAGGGGTACGATGCCGGTGCTCGCGCCGGGGGCCATGATCCCGTGGGCGGCGGTGGCGTTGCCCAGGGCGGCAGCGTCGGGCACGCTCAGCCCCTCGCGGAGACCGGCCAGGAAGCCGGCGCTCCAGCAATCGCCCGCCCCCGTCGTGTCGACGACCTGATCGACCTGGTAGGCGGGCACGCACGTCTCGGTGCCGTCGGGCTCGCGGCAGAAGGCCCCGTCGGCGTCCATCTTGATCACCGCGGCCGTGCAGCCATGGTCTTGCAGCCACCGTGCCATCGCCTCGGGCTCGATCAGGCCGGTGATGGCGGCGGCCTCGGGCTGGCTGGGGATGAAGTAGTCGAGGTGCGGCAGGCAGGGCTCGATGATCCGCCGCCACTCGCCCTGCGAGGCCGCGTCGGTGTAGACCGTGTCGAGCAGCGTGACCACGCCGGCCTGTTTGGCCTCGGCCAGCACCGCGGCCGTCTGCTCGCCGTCGAAGGTCGGCATGACCATCGTGCCGGTGACGAAGCAGTACCTGTGCTCCTTGACGTAGGCCATGTCGATCTCGTCGTTGCGGAGCGTGCCGTTCGTGCCGCAGATGTGGTAGAAGCTGCGCTGCCCGTCCCGCTGGACGCAGACGAACGTGAAGGGCGTGGTGGTGCCCTCGGCATCGTGGACGACGGCCTCGGTGCCCAGTCCGTACTGGGTCGCCTCGCTGATGACGAACTCGCCGAGCGGGTCGTTGCCGACCTTGATGACGACGTCGCACCCGACGCCCATCTTGGCCAGGGCGATGCCGCAGTTCATCGCGTTGCCGCCGGTGGTCATGGTGAGGCTGTCGAAAGTTCGCAGCCCGCCGGGAGGGGGTGCCTCGTCGATGGGACGGGCGATGGCGTCGACCGTGCAGATACCGATGTTGACGATGTCGTGGCTCATGGTGCTGGCACCTCGAGTAGTTCGTAGATGATCCGGCCCGTGCGCGTGTCGCGCTCGGCGTCGACGAGTCGCGCCCCCGCCTGCCGGATCGACGCGAAGAACGCTTCGTCGAGCGACTCAGGCCAGCCGTAGTTGCCCGCCGCCCGAAAGCGATCGATCTCCGACCAGTTGACGTACAGGTGCGTCACGCCGCGCTGGCGCAGCCAGGCGAGCGTCTCGGCTCCGCTCGGATCGTCGCGGGCCCACTCGGCCAACGGGTTGCGGCTGAACACGACGTGATAGATGCAGGGCCTGGCAACGTAGAAGGCCCGCGCTTCCCCGACCATCCACACGGCCGTACCGGTCGGCGGGGTGACCTGGTTGATCGTGTTCTGCTTGGCGAGCAGGTGGTCGACGCCGAACCAACCGAGCGGTCGGCCTTGGCGATCGCGGGTGTGATCATAGTACAGGCGCCCGACCCCGACAAGGTTGACGGATGCGGCCAGCACGACGAGGACGACGGAGAGCCCGCGCAGCGCCGCGCCGATTCGGGACGGCTCGCGGACCGCACCCGCTAGGGCCGCCAGCAAGGCCAATGGCAGCAGGATCGGCACGGCGAAGCGGGCCAGCAGGTGCGTGGCGAACAGCCACGTGATGACCTGGACGACCAGGATCACACCGCAAGCCGCACCCACCCCGGCCAGGGCGGTCGAGCGAGCGACGAGGGCGCTCACAACACCGACGCCCGCGGCGGCGACCAGGACCGCGCCGATGCGCGGCTCGGCGACCACGCGCTGCCAGAGGCGCGTCATTCGCGGACCAAGGGGCCGGTCGTGCGCCGGCGGCGCGTGGGCTCGATCCCACCGCTCGGCCAGCTCGTCCGTCCACAGGCCCGGTCGGTAGCCGAGCGTCTCGTGCATCAGCGGGAACACCGGGTTGCCGGCCTGGAGCGTGTTCCTCATCATCCATGGGCAGAACGCCACGAACACACTGGCCGCGTACAGGGCGACGCCCATCCACCGGCGCGGGCGACGGGCGACCACGAGCCAGATCACCACCATCCCCACCGGCAGGACGATCATCGGACCGGCGGTCAGCTTGAAGCCGCAAGCCAGGCCCGCGGCCAGACCGCAGGCGATCAGCCAAGGCCCGGGCCGATCCTGCCGCGCGACGATCAGCCGGACCACGATCGCCAGGGCCAGCATGCCCATCATGAGCATGCCGTTTTCGACGTAGGCCACGCCGCTGAGATAGACCAGCCAGGGACAGACGCCGACCAGCGCGCCCGCGACGATGCCCGGCAGCGAGCCGAGCTCGCGTCCCGCCAGCCAGGCCGCGGCGACCGTTCCGATCGCGAGCGAGGCATTCAGCAGCTGCGCGAGGTAGATACCCTCGAAGGGAGCGCCCTTGATGACGAAGGCGAGCAGGTAGAGCATCTCGGCGTTGCCGGGCAGGTAGGTGTAGATGTTGTGCGGCAGAGCCACGATGCGCCCGGCCAGCCAGTACTCCTTCGGCCCGCCGAGGTGGTATTCGAGCACGTCGTAGCCGCCTGCCTCGCCCGACCAATTGAGCCCGGGCGGGATCGTGGCCACGAGCAGCGCGAGCAGCGCGAAGGGGATGCAAGCCAGCCAGAGCAGGTGAGCACGCGTCGGCGCGTCACGCCTCGAAACGGAGTCGAGGCCGCCGGCCGATCGAACGACCAGCCCCGCACGCAGGGCCAGGGCGAGGATCATCGCCCCGAGCAGGGCGATCCACAGCCACTGGCTGAGCAGCCCGAGGCTGCCGAGGGCGAGCACGAGCAGGCTCATCAGGCCCATGCCGAGCCCGGCCCCGAGCACGAGCTGCCATCGGAGCGGCGCGTCGCTCAGGCCGATCAGGGCGAGCGTCCACCATCCGAGCCCGAGCGCGGCCAGCCCGATCAGCAGCACGACCGCGCCGTCGGTCACAATGATGAGCGTGGCCAAGACCGACTCGTGCAGGAGGAACCCCAAGCCGCCGATGACCAGGAGCAGGAGCAGGCCGTAGCGCAGCACGTGGTGGGAATCGCTGGGACGGGCGGCGGCCTGCTGGGTCGAGCTGGCACCGGGAGGCTTACGCGGCATCGCTGTCCTCGGCCGCCTTGGCGACAAGCCCCTCAGCCCAGCCGCGCCAGGCATCGAGCCCCGCGCTCTCGAACCGTTCCACCGAGTCGTCGCCGCAGAGCGCGGCGAACAGACGGGCCCGAGCCGGCTGATCGGCGATGCGATCTTTCACGATGGGCCGGAGACGACGAAGCTCCTCGGCGAGCTCGGCAAAGCTCTCGGGCAGGGCCGCCTCGATCCGCCGGCGGACGGTCGCGGCCAGCTCGGGGCTGGCCCCGCCGGTACCGACGGCGATCTGGATCGGCCCGCGCCGCACGACCGCGGGCACGTAAAAGTCGCAGAACTCCGGGTCGTCGGCCACGTTGACCAGGGCCCCGACCGCCCGGGCGTCGTCGCTGACCTGAGCGTTCACGGCACGGTCGTCGGTGCAGACCATGACGACCCGCGCACCGGCGAGCAACTCACGGCTATAGGGCTGCTGGTGCCGCGTGATGTCGTCACGCTCGAGCAGGGCGTCGTCGAACGCAGGGCTGACGACGTGCACCTGGCCGCCGGCGCGCCGCAGCGCCCCCACCTTGCGGGCGGCCACCTTGCCGCCTCCGACGACGACGCACTTGGCGCCGTCCAGCACGAGTTGCAGAGGGAAGGTCATGGTCGATCCTTGCGCGGACGTCACCGCGTCGATCGCCCATTATGGCTTGCCGCTCGCGGATCTCAACACGCCCACGAAAACGGGCGACGGTTGCATGTCGCTCTCCGCCGCCCGTCGTTCGATTCGAGAAAGGCCCGGAACCGTCACACTGCCTACGGCAGATCGCTGACGATCAGCTCGAGCACGGGCGTCCCGTCGTTCCAGAGGCCCATGAAGCGCTGCTCGGGCGTGTTGCCCAGGGCGTACTCCCGGTTCGTGCCATAGAACGCCGCGTCGGTCAGGCCGTCGAACAGCTTCCAGTAGGCATAGAAGTCGATCGCGTCGGCATCGCCCTCGCCGGCGAGCGCCTCGAAATGCTTGGCCTCGAGCGCGGGGTCTCCGTAGCTGTCGCTCTGGACCACCACGAAGTCCTTGTCTTCGACGGCGACCTGATCGGCTTCGGTGTAGAACTGCCTGGCCGCGCCGTCGCCGACGATCGCATCATCGTCGCCCGCGACCGTCAGCAGGAGCGTGCCGGCCGGGATCTGTGAGAGATCCTCGAGGATGTCCTCTCCGCCGCCGATGGGGGAATCCTCCGGGCCGCTCGGCGCCACGGCCATCACGGCCGAGGGCACGGGCAAGCCCGAGGCGGCCGCAGACGCGGCGATGTTCACCGCGAGCAAGCCGCCGGCCGAGTGGCCCACCACGGCCACGCGCGTCAGATCAGGCGTGACATGCCCGCCCGATTGAAGCTCGGCGAGTGCGTCGATGATGGCCACCGTGGCGTTCGGAAGATGGTCGGCCGGGAGCGTCAGCAGCCCGGACTGGTAGCGCGGGTAGATCACGATCGAGCCGCGTCGGACGATGTGGGAGATCCAGGCCCCGTAGAGATCGGGGTCGACCAGCGAGAACCCGTGCCCGAAGATCACCAGCGGCGCGGCGGCCGGAGACGGATCGGCCGGCTCGAACAGCCAGTACTGCGTCGCGCCGCTGCCGTAGGTCGACTCGACGACTGAGGCATGGGCATAGTCCGCTCCGCCCGGCCCCGTCAGGGGTTGAGAGGGTGGTGCGGGTTTCTCGCACGTTGCGCCAAAGGCAAGCACGACCGTGAGACAGGCCAAGGCGGCCTTCGAGATGATCCTCAACATGGGGTTCTCCTCCCTCTGTCCGACTGCTTCCTTAGATGTGCAATGCAGGCCCAGGCTTGCATCATCCATGTTATCGTATCGGAGGGTCCAAGGGCTATAATGGCCCGACCGTTTTCACCCGTGCCTTGGAGGCCGCGACAGCATGAGCCTGGACCGACAACCAGAACCGGAACTGATGGACCTGCGCGACGAGGCCGAGGCCTACGCCGTAGCCGACTTCGCCGAGGTCAACGCCCGCTTCGTCGACCGCCTTCTGGAGCTTGCCGGTGACATCGCGGAAGCACGGACCGTGGACCTCGGCACCGGACCGGCCGACATCCCCATCCGCGTCGCTAAGGCCTTGCCCGGCTGGCACATTGCGGCCGTCGACGGCTCGGAGGCCATGCTGCGCCACGCCCGTGCGGCCGTGGATGCCGAGATGCTCTCGGACCGTATCGAGCTGGTCCTGGCCGACGCGAAGAAGACCTCACTGCCGGGGGGTTCGTACGACGTCGTGTTCTCGAACAGCATCCTGCACCACATCGATGAGACGCACGCTCTCTGGGCCGAGGTACGGAGGTTGGCGGCCCCCGGCGCGGTCATCGTCTTCCGCGACCTGGCCCGACCCGAGTCGGCCGAGCGGGCCGAGGAGATCGTCCGGCGCTATGCGTCCGATGAGTCGGCCCTGTTGCAGGAGGAGTTCCATCGTTCACTCCTGGCCGCGTACACGCCCGAGGAGATCCGTCGCCAGCTCGATCTGGCGGGGCTGGGCTCGCTCGAGGTCGCGATGGTGACCGACCGGCACGTGGACGTGTTCGGGCAGGTGGACTAGCGCTGCGCCACACTTGCTTTCTTGTAGGCTCGCATCAGGAGGGCGCTACGCCGATCAGAGCAGCGACCGTCAGGGAGCTGTGTTGTTGGAGCGCCTGAACGACAACGCTCCTTCACAGTCGCGTCTCTGACGACGACCCCGAAGTTGTGGAACCGACAAATTCAATTGTGTTGGACTACTAGCGCTGCGCCACACTTGCTTTCTTGTAGGCTCGCATCAGGAGGGCGCTACGCCGATCAGAGCAGCGACCGTCAGGGAGCTGTGTTGTTGCAGCGCTTGAACGATAACGCTCCTTGACAGTCGCGTCTCCGACGGAGGCAACGAAGCCGGCAACCCGACAGATGTCACTGCGTTGGACGAGTGGAGGCATCGCGCCGGGTGACGGCTTCGCGCAGGAGCGTTTCGGCTCGGCGGGAGCTTCGCCCTCCCGTTGGCCGGCCACAACGCGTCGGACCTCGACCGGGAGTTGTCGGACGTCCACTGAACAGGCCGTGATCTGACACCACCATGCGCAGAGACCGCATCCTCGCCGTTCAGAAGGCCCTGTTGCGGTGGTACCGCCGCCATCAGCGCGACCTGCCCTGGCGGCGGACCGACGACCCTTACGCCGTCTGGGTCTCGGAGATCATGCTCCAGCAGACACAGGTCGCCACGGCCGTGCCCTACTACGAACGCTTCATGGCCGACCTGCCGACCGTCGAGGCTCTGGCCCACGCACCCGTCGATCGCGTGCTGAAGCTGTGGCAAGGACTCGGCTACTACGCCCGAGCCCGCCGGATGAAAGAAGCGGCCGAGGTCGTCGTCCGTGAGCACGACGGCCGCCTGCCGTCCGATGTGGACTCGCTCCGCAAGCTGCCGGGCATCGGGGCCTACACGGCCGGGGCGATCGCCAGTATCGCCTTCGGACTCGACGAGCCCGTGCTCGACGGCAACGTCATCCGCGTGCTGTGTCGCCTCGAACGCGTCGGCACCAACCCGGCCGAGGCCGACACCAAGCGGACCTTGTGGGCCCTGGCGCGGCGACTCGTTCCCCCCGGCCGGGCGAGCCTGTTCAACCAGGCGATCATGGACCTCGGGGCGACGGTGTGCACGCCGCGCGATCCGGCATGCGCGACCTGCCCGCTCGAAGACCTCTGCAAGGCCCGATCCAAGGGCGACCAGACCGACCTGCCGCGGAAGCCGCGACGTAAGGCCGTCGGCCATTACGATGTGGCCGTGGCGGTGATTCGGCGACGGGGCAGGATCCTGATCGACCAGCGCCGACCCGACGCCATGCTCGGCGGGATGTGGGAGCTACCGGGCGGCAAGCAACGCGACGGCGAATCGCTCGAGGCCTGCGTCGTCCGCGAGGTCCGCGAGGAGTTGGGCGTCAAGATCAAGGCCGGCGAAGCGTTGACGACCGTCCGGCACGCCTACTCACACTTCAGGGTCACGCTGCACGCGCTGGCCTGCGAGATCGTCTCGGGGCGGTGCAAGGCCATCGGTTGCCAGCGGTGGGCGTGGGTCAGGCCCGACGAGCTGGAAGACTACGCCTTCCCGACGGCCACGCTCAAAGTCTTCGCCGAGTTGGGCATCGGCCGCGCATCCCCGAAGAAGCCGAGAAAGAAAACGCGGGCCCGATCGTCGGACCCGCGTATGGATTGAACCCGTGTTTCGTCTTGGACACGGCCGCGCGGCCGAGCGTCAGGCCGCCGTCAGGCGTCGCGTCACCAGCGTGAGGCCGATGGCCAGGGCGGTCAGCATCACGAAGGGCGAGACGCTACTACCACACTTGAACGCGGCCTCGATCTGCCAGTCCTGATCCATCGTCAGCATGAGCACGGCGTTGGTGTCGATTGTCGCGTGGTTGGCATCACCGGGGTAGTTCGGATCGAAGATGGTCCACTGCTTCCACGACCTGGTCTCGTCGGGCTCGGCCGTCAGGAGGATCTCTGTGCCTTCGGTGTAGCGTAGCAGGCGTTGCTCGGGCGTGTTGGGGTCGTTCGGATCGGCGAGCAGCGGATCGATGGTGATGGTGCCGTACTGGGCGTTGACCACCTCGAGATCGAGGCTCATGGACGTCTGCGAGAACTCGCCCGTGCGGACCTCGATGTTGTCGAACGAGACGTCCGACGGATAGCCGTTTGAGTGCCAGTACACGTCACCGTACGAGGCGATCGCGATGCGTCCACCCATGAGGTCGTACAGCTCGGCGGCGTTGGGATTGGTCCATCCGTTGGGCTCGGCCAGGTGGAGGTTGTCGATCCAGGTACCGTCCCAGTCATACTTGTCGCCGTCCCAGCACGTGGCTTGGAGATACTTGCCGTTCGGATCGCCGGAGTTGCCGTCGCTCTTGAACTGAAACAGCATCCAGAACCCACCCTGCTCATCCAACGGCGGGAAGTGATGTCCCGTCATGCTGTCCCACCACATGCCCCGGACGCCCGCGATGCCAAAGAGCGTGCTTGTGCCGTACTTGTAGAACTCATAGTCGCACACATAGCCACCTTCCCAGGTCAGCTCATTGGCATGGAGGAACAAGGCGACGCGTCCACGATTCGGGTCGGCCTCCTCGCAACGGTTCCGGACCCGCGCAAGGATGTAGTGCGACGTGGAATCGTCCCAGTAGGTCTCGCTGGTGTTGGGATCCATGTCCTTGGTGTCGACGAAGGAGATGAGCAGGGCGAAATGCCCGAGCAGGCCGCCGCCGTAGGTCCACAAGCGAAGCTCGCCGTCCTGGGCGGTCGCCGCGTTCGGGCTATCGAGCGGGACGTACATGAGCCAGTCGGGGTTGTCGACGTCCCAGGTGTTCGGGTCGAACGTATAGAGGTACGGATCCGTGAAGTTCGGATCGTCCTCGTTCTGGTTCCAGTTCAGATCGTCGAACGTGTCGTAGTAGTCGGCCAGGACCGCCGAGGAAGACAGGGACCCCAGGAGGGCAAGCCCCACCATCGCGCCGCGCATGCTTCTTGCCATTGCCCCATACTCCTTCCGTTGCCCCCACTCAGACTCTCGCGCGCCGGGCAGCGCCTCGCTCGACACGCTCGCGCCACCCATTCAGACTACGCGAATCGGCATCACCGATACAACCCCGATCGGCGGGCCCGCACCGCACTGGCACGGTGCCCGCTCGCACCAGGTCGCACCAGGCCGCGCGACGTCGCGATCAGCTCCAAACGCGCCGAGCGACCACCGCCACACCCATGGCCAGCAGCGTCATGGCCACGAAGGGCGGAAGGCTGCTGCCGCATTTGAAGGCGGCCTCGACGATGTGATCCTGGTTCATGGTCAGCAGGAGCACGGCGTTGGTGTCGGACGTCGCGTAGTTGGCGTCGCCGGGGTAGTTGGGATCGAAGACCGTCCACCGATTCCACGACTTGCCCTCGACGGGCTCGGCCACGAGGACCACCTCGGTACCGTCCGTGTAGCGTCGAAGCTGGTTCGGGTCGTTGGGGTCGCCCTCGAGATCGTCGAGCAGATCCGGATCGATCGTGATCGTCCCGTAGTTCTCGTTGACGATTGTCAGGTCGAGGGAATGCGAGACGTTCGTGAAGGTCCCCCAGCGGACCTCGACGTTGTCGAAGCTCTCATCCGGCCGCAAGCCGGTGTCGGCGCTGCCCGAGGCCACCAACCCCTTCAGGCCCGAGCGTCGCGTCAGGTAGCCATAGATGCCGTTGGGGTCCCACCGCTCGACGAGACGGACGTTGACCCACCAGGTGCCGTCCCAGTCGAACTGGCCGCCGTCCCAGGCCGCCCCACGAATCCAGTGGTTGTTCGGATCGTTCGGGTCGCCCAGCCCGTCGGCGCCGGTCGGATCGAACTGGAAGCACATCCAGAAGCCGTTGAGCTCATCCACGGCGTTGGGATCGTTGGGATCGTTCGGGTCGCCCATCCGGCGACGATGCCCGAACGAGAAGTCCAGCCCGGCCAGGGAGGTCAGGATGAAGTCGTTGCCGTAGGCCTCGTACTCGAAGATGTAGGCATCCCACGTGAACGGGTTGCCCTGCATCAGCAGGCTGATCGTGCCGTGGCCGTAGCCGCCCTTCTTGTCGCTGCCGTTGGGGTCGTTGACCTTGACGCGCGAGAGGATGTAGTGCGGCTGGGTGTCGTCGAAGATGGTCTCGCTCAGGTTCGGATCGGGCCCGTCGTCGTCGACGTAGGCCAGGATGAACGAATACGGGAGGAAATCGGGCGCGGTCCAGAGTCGCAGCCAGCCGTCATCGATGCCGTGGGCGTTGGGGCCTCCGATCGGCACGTAGATGGTCCACGTCTGATCGTCGACGTCCCAGACGTTCGGATCGCCCGTGTAGTCGCCGTCATCGAAGGTGTCGTAGTAGTCGGCCCTGGCCGTCCCCGCCGTCAGCGCGAAAGCCAACAACCCGACCATCGCTACCGCTGCCCTTGAAGTCATCCCTGGGCGCCTCCTCCCACGTGCTCTCGTTTCTGCTCACCCTGGTGTCCTACCGAAACCTTCGGATGACGGCCAAGCCCGCCAGCGCCAACAGCGCCGCGGCCAGGAACGGGGGTACACTGCTGCCGCACTTGAACGAGGGCTCGAGGTGCCAATCGGCGTCCATCGTCAGGTACAGCACGGCGTTGGTGTCGAGCGTCGCGTAGTTCCCGTCCCCTGGATGGTTGGGATCAAACACCTTCCAGTGCTTGAACGACTTACCCTCCACGGCCTCGGCCACCAGCATCACGTCGGTGCCGGCCGTATACCGCCGCAACCGGTTCGGATCCAGCGGCGGGGCATACGCGTTCGGATCGATCCCGTTGGCGTCCGCCAGCAGGTCCGGATCGATGGTAATCGAGCCGTGCTGCGGATTGATGACCTCCAGGCTAAGAGTGTGTGAAACGTTGGTGAAGACGCCGGTGCGGCATTCGACGTCGTCGTACCAGGCCTCGGCCGGCGAGCCGTTGCCCCAGAAGTTGTCGGTCCAGGTCAGCAGCGTGCTGCCGCCCTGAGACCAGTAGTCGGCCGGCTGCTCGTCGAACGAGTTGGGATCGCCCATGTCCAGGTCGATCATCCACGTGCCGTCCCAGTCGTACTTGTCGCCGTCCCAACACGCGGCCTGGAGCCGCTTGCCGTTCGGGTCGCCGCCCACGCCGTCGCTCAGGAACTGCAAGACCATCCAGAAGCCGTTTTGCTCGTCGAGCCTGGTGATGCCGAAACCCTTGTAGCGCGGCCAATCCAGGCCTTGCACGGAGTAGATGCCGAACCACCCGCTGGGCGGCGGGCCGTCGACGTCGTACTGGAGCCCGATGCCCTCCCAGGTGAAGCGATTGCCGTGGATCACCATGCCCAATCGACCGCGGTAGTCGTTGGGGTCCTCGAAGTCGGGCGTGTACTTGGCCTTGACCAGGATGTAGTGGGACGTCGTGTCGTCCCAGTGCGTCTCGCTGGTGTTCGGATCCATGTCACCGGTGTCGGTGTAGGCCGCCAACAGCCCGTTGCCGAAGAACTCATCTCCATAGACCCACATCCGCAGCTCGGCATCCGCAGCCGTCACGGCGTGGACGAGACCGAGCGGGTCGTAGATGATCCAGCACGGGTCGTCGATGTCCCAGACGTTCGGGTCTTCCCCGTACTCTCCGTCATGGAAGCTGTCGTAGAAATCGGCCAAGACGGGCTGGACACCGACGAACCCGAGGACGGCTGACAGGATGACGGCAGGGAGATAGCGCGGCATCACTTACCCTCCATAAGGGGTTGCTATGGTGACGGAGTCGGCACTCCGCTTGCTCACGGGTTGCAGCTCATCCGCGACGTCGGACGATCACCCCCACCGCCAGGGCCGCGAAGGACATGGCCACGAACGGCGGCAGACCGCTACCGCAGTTGAACAAGGCCTCGATCTGGTAGTCGGCGTCCATGGTCAGATAGAGCACCGCATTCGAGTCGAGCCTGGCGTAGTTGCCGTCGCCCGGGAAGTTCGGGTCGTAGATCGTCCAGTTCTTGAACGACCGATCCGGCAGGGGTTGGGCCACCAGGACCACCTCGGTGTCGGTGGTGAAACGCAGCAGACGCTCCTGCGGAAACGTCAGGCCGTCGTTCGGGTCCACGGTGTTCGGATCGTACGTGTCGTTGGGGTCGGGCAGGTCGGGGTTGATCTCCACCTGGCCGTACTTGCTGTTCTTGATCAGCAGGTCGAGCTGCTTCGGATCGTTGTCGAAGACGCCCGTGCGGGCCTCGACTTGCGCGTACCCCGCGGTGGCCTCCCCGTTATAGTACTCGACGGTCCCCACGGCCGTGATACCGCCGGGCTGCCACCACTCATCCGAGAGGAGGATCAGCTCCGGCTCCCTCCAGGTGTTGGGCTCGCCCAGATCGACCTCGAGGAACCACGTGCCGTCCCAGTCGTACTTGTCGCCGTTCCAGAGCGCCGCGCGGAGGAACTTGCCGTTGGGGTCCTCCGGATCGGTATTGCCGTCGCTGTAGTAGGCGAAGAGCATCCAGAAGCCGCCGGCCTCGTCAGGGAAGCCGGGGTCGGTGACGTCCATGCGTTCCCGCTGAAAAGTCGGCCAATCCAGCCCCTGTGCCGCGGAGATGCGGGGCAGCACGTAGCCGGAGCCGTAGCGCCGGTAGATCCATTCGAACGCGAAGCCGTTCCAGCTAAACACGTTCGTGTGCAGCAGGAGCTCCGAGGAGCCGAAGTTGTCGTTCGGGTCCGGCTGCTGATCCAGGTTCTTGGTCTTGGCCAGGACGTAGTGATCGAGCGTGTGGCCCCAGTAGGTCTCGCTGGTGTTCGGGTCCCAGTCGCCGGTATCCGGGTACGCGAAAAACGCACAGGCGGGCAGGAAGCCGCCCGAGGCGGTCCAGAGTTTGAACCAGCCGTCCTGGACGGCCACGGCGTTCGGATTATCCAATGGGTTGAAGATGATCCAACAGGGATCGTCGATGTCCCACACGTTGGGGTCTTCACCGTAGGACCCGTCCAAAAACAGGTCATAGAAATCGGCCTGGGCAGGGACGGCACAAACCGCCGCCACCGCAGCGATCAGAAGCATCGACCAGGTCTTGCAGCTACTCATGACGTGACTCCCTCTCCTTCAAGGCAGATATGGCCACCCATCGCGACTGCGCCAACCACGCAGGTGGCGGTCGCGCACGAACTTCGGTTGTCCCGGCCACGAGGATCTCGCCAGTGGAGAAACCCTCTCGTGCGACGGCATTCGGACACCGATGGGAGGTACGAACGTACCTATGAAGTATAGTCAGGCAAGGGGTCGGCTGACAAGGGTGTTTGCCGTCACCCTTCAGGCACGGCAGGCCAGACGGCGGTCATCGACGTGGGCATCTCGGGTGGGCGCCTGCTGACGAGCCCCCCGGGTCATGTCGCTTGTTAGCAAACACTTACACTTTGATAGCGTTCGATAAAAATGTGCTTCGGCGGTGTTGCCGAAACGACGTCAGGTCGGTTAAGATGCCTATGAGGCAACACGTCGAGGGGTACTCGCTCCCGTCGGAGCCGAGGCTGTCTGGGGTGTTTTCGCGACCGAATAGAGTCCTCTCGCCAGATCCGGATGCAATGGCACTTCGCCACCGGTCGCCCTCGGCGACCACGACCAAAAACCAGGGAGGAGCGTAAGGATGACTGCGTCGTATCGTAGGTCCCACCGGCAGCGGGCCGGCTTCACACTGATCGAGCTGCTCGTCGTCGTGGCGATTATCGCCCTACTGATCTCGATCCTGCTACCGTCGCTCAGCCGGGCGAGAGAGCAGGCCCGCACGACCTTGTGTGGCAGCCGGCTCAGCCAACTTGTCAAGGCGATCCTGCTCTACTGCGACGACTACAACGAGATGCCGCCGTTCGTGGCCAAGTGCAACGAGGGGGGTGGTAATCCACCGGACCCGAACGAGACGTGGTTGGCGAGCGAAGAGGAGCTCGAGATCATCCACGACACGTTCGAGGCCGACTGGGACGGCCTGCTGGGCAAGCCCTGTCAGTTGCCTCGCAGCGGGGATCTCTTCCCATACACCCGTTTCGAGAACCTCTACCTATGCCCGGAGTTCGAGCGCCTCAATGACAGCGACAAGAGCCAGAACCGGTTCAACTACACGCGGGCCATCTGGTGCCGGTACTGGGTGTTGCCCTACGAGACCGGCTGGGATAGCTACTGGGGCGACATCAAGCACATCATGAAGCCGAGCCAGATCCACAGTCCCGCCCTGGTCGGGATGCTCATCGACGAGCAGTGGGACCGCTTCTGTGCCGTGGCGGGCAAGATCGCCGACTGGGGCGATAACGACTCGCCGTACAACCGGACCGAGTACTGCTTCTTCGCCGACAACAACATGGGCTACTACCACGGCCAGCCGGTCACCAGCAGCCACCACGAGCTGGACCATGACGAGAACAGCTACTACGACCCGTTCCTCTGGAAGCGGGGCAGTGTGGGCTTCTACGACGGGCATGTCGAGCTGTGGCGCGACCCCTGGCCGACGCAGGAGTTGGGCAACAACAAGCGGAGCGGCCCGTTCCGGATGGAGGGCCAGGGCAAGCGAGGCTTCGATGAGGTGAAGGCGATTCAGGCCTTTATGTCGCAGCTCATCTTCGCCCAACGCGGCTTCGATCCCGGCCAGCGATACCTGCCAGTTGCACCGTTCTAGCCGCGGGGAAAGCCCTATGCCGGCGTCTTCCCGGCACGCGAGGCGACCGAATCGGACGTGATCTCAATCAGGCCGATGGGTCCACCAGGGCTCGTCGGCCTGTCTTCTTTGCAGAGACGCCGGCCCGGCCATGGGATTATCCGCTCCCGCCCGCTCTTTGACATGCCCCGCACCGGACAGAATAATCGCACGTTGACCGGTCCGGCTCCCGGGTTGGACGCCCTCGAGCCGGCCGGCGCGTCGAGCCCGCCCGAGACAGCGGGATCCGGCAGCGGGACGGACTCCAGCGCGTTCAGACGCCATGACCGACGAGACCACGCCATCCGGACCCGAGGAGACCTCACCCGAGGACCGCGCCGAGGTGTCGTCCGGGCCGCCCGTCGCTCGGCCCGCCTCCGACAGCGAGGCGCTCCCGTCGGCCCGGCCGATCGCGACGCCGCCCGAATCGCGAGCGAGCGCCGCAGACGCAGCGCCGCAGGTGCCCCTGGCGCTCCTCAAAAGCGCCACCGGGCCGCCCGTGCCGTCCGTCGGGGGCACGTTCACGATCCTGCTGACCGTCGCGTTCCTCTATGTCGCCCTGAGCGCGGTCTTCTCGTCCGCGGTCGATCTGGAGGGCAAGGCCCGCCTCGTGGGCATGGAGGGCGCCGTCCTGGTGGTGATGCAGTGGGCGATCTTTCTGATCCTGCCGCTGGTGATCCTGCTGGCCGCCAAGAGCGACCTCCGCACGGTCTATGCGTGGCACAAGCCTCGTGGGGACCTGCTGCTGCTGACGACGACCACGGCAGTCTGTCTGGTGGGCGTGGTCCAGTACGTCATGACGCTGAGCTACGTCTACCTGGCCGGGCCCTACGATCGGCTCATCGAGACGTTGTTCGGCAGTGAGATCCCGCCGACGGCCGATCGGCTCGCCGAGGCCACCGACCTGGTCACCGCGCATACGCCCACGGAGCTGGTGGTGGTGCTGCTGATCGCGGCCCTGACGCCGGCGATCTGCGAGGAGCACTTCTTTCGGGGCGTGATCCAGTCGTCGTGGGACAAGCGGCTGCCGACCGGGGCGACGATCCTCGCAGTGGGCGTGGTCTTTGCGGCCTTTCATCTTGAGCCGGTCTCCTTCCCGGCGCTCCTGGTGGTGGGCCTCGGCGTGGGGATGGTCACGTCGCGGAGCGGCTGCATCCTCTACGCTTGCCTGATGCACTTTCTGAACAACGCGCTGAGCGTCTTCGTGCACAACTGGTCGATCCGGAACATCGGAGACTACCTCGAGTACGTCGGCAGTTACGATTCGCTGCCGATTTACCTGGTGGGCCTGATGGCGGGGTTCGGAGCGTTCATGGCCCGCACGCCCCGCCGGACCAAGCGGTTCTTCCAACCCGCCGATCGGGGCGCCTTCGAATACGGCGACGCCGCTCAGGACGGTCCGGGCCCGATCGATCCGCCGAGATACCGCCCCGGCGCGCTGACGTCGCTGGGCATCGGGGTGGCCAGATACTGGTGGTTGGCGGCCTCCGTTGCGTTGGGGTGCAGCGTGGCGGGCCTGGTGTTGGACGTCCGGGATTTGAAGCGAATCGCTGCCGAGTCCGGAGGCCCTCCCGTCATCGAACCGGGACCCGACGAGCCCGAGGGCCCGTTCGAGTGGCCTGAGGAGGAGTCCGGCCCGAGGGTGATCCACGTTCGGGCGGACGGGTACGGGCCTCAGGGCACGACCTGGAGTTCGGCCAGCTTGCAGTGCTCACCCGGCGCGGCCGGTCCGTCGATGATGGCCAGCGACCTGCCGGACGCCCCGTCACGCAAGCCGATGACGGCCTCGTACGCCCCCGGTTTGGCCCGACGCGCCGGTCTGATCAGCACACGATGGACGACGTTCAAGGACCCCTCGGCCGCCGGGTCGGCCACCTCCTTCGCGCCATAACCGAACCGGTGCGTCAGGTCGGCGATCACGCCGCCGGCACCGCGGATCTGCCCCGTGATGAGCAGATCGTCCGCCGTTCCCGCCGGCACATGCCAATAGGTCGCGACCTCGACGACCCGGCCCGCCTGGACCGCTCCGAGCCTCGATCGGTCGACGCCGAGCAAGACCAGCCCGTGCTCGTACGTGGCGTTGATCGGTTCCGGCGGTGTGACGACGTCTCGACCGGGTAGGACGCGGACGAGGGGCGGGGCGTCGGTCGGTTGGCTCGCGCGCCAGATCGTGATGCCCCCGCTCCGCAGCGGCAGATGGGTGTCCGGCGCGTCGAACCGGACCACTTCGGTGGCGAGGCGATCCTCTCGCGGGCCGAAGACGGCGTCTTGGCGATCGTCCACGCGTCGGGCGTTGAACACGAACCAGTGAACGCCCGAGTCGATAAGCCGGCGGACGTCGTCCACGGTCGGGTGCGTCTCGGCCACCGGGTACCGTCCGAAGGCGTGCCGGTGGGTCGGCAAGATCGGCGGCAGCCAGTGGTTGTGAGCGATGCGGTCGCCCGGCGGGACGTGGCTGGCGATCCAGTACTCGGCCTTGAAGATCGGACCCGGCAGGGCCAACTCGCAGGCCAGGATCACGCATCGCCCCGTCGGATGGGCCAGCAGGACCACGAACGCCCAGGTGGCCAGGCGCGAGCCCCGTCTCAGGGTCTCGATCAGGCCGGCCGTCCCGAGGGCCAGGGCCGGCACGAGCGGCAGGGGATAGTACGACGTGACCAGCTTCTGCGACATCATGGCCGCCGTGTAAGGCAGGATGAACGCCAGCAGCAGGATGCTTTCGTCCCGCCATCGCGCCGCACGCCAGGCCAGCCAGAACGATCCCACTGCGAAGGCGGCATAGAGCACCCAGCCGAAGCTGATGGGCAGGATGACGCGCAGGTACTCGGCCGGCACGAACCGCTCCGCCTGGGCCATGCCGTGCTGCATGAGCTCCTTCTGGCCCGTGAGCTGGCGCATCGCCTCGCTCGCGTCGAGGACCAGGTACGGATTGAGCGCGACGAAGACGAACATCATGCACGCCACGCCGACCAGGAGCCGACGGACGATCAGCACCCGCCAGGACCTCCCTTCCGACCGCATCGCGTGACGGATCCAGGTGGCCAGGGCAGGGACGACGAGCAGCGCCGCGTTGTACTTGACGGCGACGGCCAGACCGATCGCCGCGCCTGCCAGGGCGACACGTCCGAAGTCGTCCTGCTGCCACCAGCGAACCAGCGCCCACAGCCCGAGGATCGTGGCGAGCACGAGCATCGGCTCGGCCTTCTGGTAGTGACACAGGATGACCTCGGCCGGCGTGACGGCCAGCATCGCCGCGGCCAGCAGGCCCTTGCGTCGCGAACCGAGGGCGCATCCCAGCCGGTACATGGCGGCCACACTGAGCAGGCCGATCGTCACCATGATCAGCCGCGTGACCATGAAGAAGGCCGTGGGATCGTCGAGGAACCACTGCTTGAACTCGGCCACGCCGTCGACGATGCCCAGCAGCCGACACACGCCGAACATCGCGCCGAAGCACGCGGCCATGACGTAAAACGGCGCCGCCGGCCAGGTGAACATGTGCGGGTTGAGGTCGCCCGTTCCCATCCGCAGGGCCACGGCGATCAGGCCGAGGTGGTCCGGTCCGGTCGGCACGGGCAGTTGGTACGTCAGCCCGACCGATCGGAGGACGGCCGCCAGGGCGAGAATGGCCGCAAGCCAGCGAAGGGCCTCGACGCGCGTCAGGTCGCCCGTGGCCGTGAGGGATGGGCGGCTCGAGGACGGCGAAGGTGCCGCGGGATCGACGCGGTGGTCCGGACCGGAACGGCCTTGTGTGGCATCAGCCATCGCTGCCGGCCTCCGCTGGTGGCCTCGATGACGAGGCGGCCGCCGACCGCGTCGCCTCCGATCCGCGCCCGCCGCGCGTGCTCAGCGCCAGCCAGACGAAGGGTGCACCGATCAGGGCGGGCAGCCACAGCGACGTGGCCGTGAAGACGAGCGAGCTGAGCAAGGCGTCGCCCCGCGCGACGCCGACACGGGCCAGCATGAACGCGGCGACGGCCTCGCGCGTGCCGAGCCCGTTGGCGGTCAGCGGCACGGCCTTGGACAGGTCCATGAGCGGGGCGGTCACCCAGACGAACAGCAGCGGCACGTCCAGGCCCATCGCCCGGCAGATGACGTAGTATTGGGCGTAGGCAAACGAGCAGGCCACGAACGACAGGCCGATCGCCGCAAGCTTGAGCGGCGTGCTGAAGCGCGAGGCCTCCAGCGCGCGGTCGTGGCGGAGCTTCTTGCCCAGCGTCTTGTCGAGCAGCCAGGCCAGCAGCCGCCAGGGGATCAGCTGCGGCACGAAGATGAGCATCACCAGCCCGGCCGCGACGACGCCCGCGAGGAGCGCGGCGGTCAGCATGCCCTCGCTCAGCGCCGCGAACATGCCCACCAGCATGGCCGCGGTCATGCCGAAGGCCTTGTCGATGATGACGACGCTCAGAGCGACCTCCTTGGCCAGGTTGTAGCGGTAGGCGTAGTAGCTCTTGGCCACGTCGCCGAGGTTGCTCGGCAGCAGGACGTTGAGCGACGTGCCGATGAAGGTGATGGTGGTGGCCTTGACCAGACCGATCCGCCGGCCCGATTTGCCTAGGAGCAGGTCGAACCGCGCGCCGCGGGCCATCATGCCGAGCGGCATGAGCAGGACGGCGATCAGCAGCGTCGGGACATGGATCTCGGCCAGGTTGGCGAGCAGGTCCTCCTGACGCGCGGTCGCCCAGAGGACGGCCACGATCGCGATGGATACCGCCAGGCTGATGAGCTTGGTGATCCATCCGCCGGAGACCTTCGGCGGCTCGGGACGACTTGCGGCCTCGGGCGCGTCGGCGTCGGAGTTGGTGGTCGTGGTCGCGATCGCGAGGCCTCCCCAGGGACGTCTCGATGACGGGCCGCACACGCGCCGGCGGCCGATGCCCTTGATTAACCGTTCGGCGCGAAAGGTTCAATGCCGCAGGACGCCGCTTTGACAGGCCTGGCGGGCGGACCTATCCTCATCGCGCCCGGTGCGCCGATGCCCGGGCCAAGATCGAGGTCAGACCATGACGGCCGCGGACGCCGCTCAGCTCTATCTCAGGCGGGCACTGGACCAGATGCCCCGCTCGATCAGCCTTCAAGACCGTGAGCCCCTCAGCCGCACCTACGGCTGCTTCGACCGCACCTACTGGGCCTGGAAGTTCGTCGACTTCCCCGGCGCGCGCTACCAGGAGGGCGTCTACCCGCTGGCGTTCGTCTACGCGACCGACGACGGCGGACGAGGCTACCTGGGCAACCGGCGGATGCTGGCGTGGATCCACGCCGGCCTGGACTACTGGGCGAGCATCCAGTATCGCGACGGCTCGTTCGACGAGGCCTACCCGTTCGAACACTCGCTGGCGGCCACCGCGTTCACCGGCTTCTACATCGCCGAGGCCTACCGGCTGGTGGGCGACCGCCTCGGCGAGGCCACGCGGAACCGCACCCGATCGGCCCTGCTCCGCACCGGCGACTGGCTCGTCCGCAACGACGAGACGCACGGGTTCCTCTCGAACCACCTGGCCGCCGCGGCGGGCGCCCTCGTGACCATCGGCCAGCTCTTCGACCAACCGCGGCTGCTCGAGCGAAGCCGATACTTCATCGGGCGGATCCTCGATCATCAATCGTCCGAGGGCTGGTACGAGGAGTACGGCGGCGCCGACCCCGGCTATCAGACGCACGGCACGTTCTACCTGGCCCGCTGCTGGGAGCTGACCGGCGATGAGGCGTTGGCCGAGAGCCTCGATCGATCGGCCCGGTTCCTCGAGCCTTTCGTCCACGCCGACGGCACGCTCGGCGGGGAGTACGGCAGCCGCAGCACGCAGTTCGTCTACCCGGCCGGTTTCGAGATGCTCGCCGGTCGTAGCGCCGCGGCGTGCCGGATCGCCGAACGCCTGGCCGTGTCGATCCGCGAGCGACGCGTGGCCTCGCTCGAGACCATGGACGCCCAGAACTTCTATCCCCTGCTGAACAACACGCTGTTCGCGAGCCGGGCGGCCCGCGTTCGCGCCGAGAGCGAGCCGACGCCCGAATCCTCGCCGGCACCGACGGCAAGCGCAGCCGTCTGCATCGAGTTCCCCGAGGCGGGCCTGATGAAGGTGATCCGACCGGCCTATGAGCTGGTCATCGGTGTGAGCAAGGGAGGGGTCTTCAAGCTCTTCGATCGCCGCGGTGGGCGACTGGTCGACAGCGATTGCGGCTACGCCGGTCGGACGCGTCGGGGCAAGCTGGCCACCAGCCAGAACCTCGATCGCACGATCCGCGCCGAGGTTCGGGGCGACCGTATCGAGGTCGAGGTGCCGTTCTACGCCAGCGGCCGGACGGTCTTCGCGCCGCTGAAGTTCGTCGCGTTCCGGCTGGTCAACCTGACGTTGGGGCGCGTGCCGACGCTGGCCAGGTGGGTCAAGGACCTGCTCGTGAAGGTGCTGATCGTGCGTCGCCAGGCCCTGCCGCTGAGGCTGCGACGGACGTTCGTCCTGGGCGACGACGGGGTCGAGGTCCACGACCGGGTCTGGTCGACGGGTCACGTGCCGTTGGAGGTGCTCCGAAGGGAGACGACGTTCAGCACCGTGCACATGGGCTCGTCGCGGTACTTCCAGACGAACGAGCTGCGGCTCGATGCGGAGCAGGGCGCGGCGCAGGACGCCGAAATCGGCCCCCTGGCGCGCTTGGCTGAAGGAATCGAAGTCCGTCGGTCGATCAAACTCGCAGAGGGAGGTCTTGCGCGCAAACCGCCGGAAAGCCATTGACCGGACCCGCCCCCTCCCTAGAATAGGTAGCTTACGGTCTGCCAAGCGCTTAGCAACGCTTGACCTCCCGGACGGGCCGGCAGGACGGCACAACACGCCCGTGGGTCAGCCCAAGTGAGGCGCCAAGGACCGACCAGGTTCCGTATCCGTACACCGCCGGCCCGAGGGAAGCAGCCCTGTTCGGTCGGCTGACAGGGAGAGACATCATGCACGTCGGACCCGTGGCAAGGCGAATGGGGCTGAGGTCCCTCGGTGCGATTTGCGCGATAGCGGTGGCGACCGGCGCGGCGGCCCACGCCGCTCAGGCCAAGAAGCCCGCTCCCGCCAAGCCCAAGAAACCCACGGCGGCTCCGGCCAAGAAGGCCGCCGACGATCGAGTGATGGTCGATAGCGCAACCCCGGCCAAGACAGCCGGTGACGCAGCGTCCGCCGCCGCCGGCAAGGACTGGTCGGTCGGCGACCTCTACACGCATTTCCTGCATTCGATCAAGGTCGGCAAGTTCGAGCGGGCGAACCATTTCGCGGCCGCCCTGCTGGCCCACCCGGAGGCCAAGCCCGTCAAGCTGCTCGAGCTGAGCGAGCAGGACCCCGAGAGCCTGCGGATCATCACGATCATCCTGAGCAACCAGGCCGTCGGCGAAAACGCCCGCAAGGTGCTCGACCGGATCAACGAAGGCCGGAAGATCCGACGACGCGATCCTGATCGGATCAAGGCCGATATCCTGGCCCTCGGCGGCGAGCCGCAACAGGTGATGAACGCCACCCAGCGCCTCCAGTGGTCGGGCGAGTACGCGGTTCAGTGGATGATCGCGGCCCTGAAGGACGATTCGCTCAAGTCGCTCCATCCGCGGATCGTCAAGACGCTGCCGAAGATCGGCCTGGGCGCGGTCACGCCGCTGGCGATGGCCCTGCGTACCGAAAACCAGGTCATCAAGCTCATCGCCATCGAGGCCCTGGGCAAGCTGGGCTACCCGCACGCACTGCCCTACCTCAAGGAGGTGGTGGAGGACGAGAAGGCGGGCGAGAACCTCCGCATCGCGGCCAAGGGGGCCATGTCGCGCATCGCCCCGGCCGGCTCGCAGGTGGAGGTGCCCGCGGCTATCCTGTTCTACACCCTGGCCAACCAATACTACGCCAACGAAGGTTCCTTGCGTGCGGATCCGCGCGAGGACGAGGCCAACGTCTGGTACTGGCGCGACGGATGGGTCAAATCCGAGCGGGTGCCGCGTCAGATCTTCGACGAGATCATGGCCATGCGGTGTTGCGAAGAGGCCCTGCTGCACCAGCCCGACCACGACGGGTCCCTGGCCCTCTGGCTGGCGGCCAACTTCCGGCGCGAGGTCCAGCTCGGTGTGGAGGACGTCGCCAGCGAACAGCCCGACAAGGTCCTGGCCGCGGACGTGACCAGGCCGAAGGACTACCCGCGGGCGATCTACTTCGCCCGGTCGGCCGGACCGCATTTCAACCACATGGTGCTCAGCCGCGCCCTGGACGACAAGGACTCGGGGGTGGCGCTCGGTGCGATCCGCGCCCTGGCCGAGACGGCGGGCGAGTCGAGCCTGATCGGCAAGGAAGACGTCAAGCAGCCGCTGGTCGTGGCCTTGGACTACCGTGACGCGGTGGTCCGGGTGCAGGCGGCGCTGGCGTTGGGACGGGCCCTGCCGAAGACCAAGTTCGCGGGCAGCCAGGAGGTCATCCCCGTCCTGTCGCAGGCACTCGGCCTGACGGGACAGAAGTACGCCCTGGTGGTCGAGCCGGATGCCAAGGCCCTCAACAAGGTGATGGCCCTGCTTCGAGCCTCGAATTGCCAAGCCGTCGGCGAGTCGTCCTTCGGCAAGGCCCTGGACAGGGCCGAGAAGGAGCTGCCCACGCTGGACGTGGTCTTCCTGGCCAGCGACATCAGCCAGCCCGATCTCCGGGGCGCCCTGGACGCCCTCCGCGCCAGGCCTGGCGGACGGAACCTGCCGATCGTGCTCCTGGCCAAGGGGCCGCAGAGGACGCTGGTCGACCAGATCAGCCGCGAAGACCCGGCCACGGGCATGGTGGCCGCTCAGGCCGACAGTGCGGCCCTGCTGCGGGCCTGGGCCGAGGTCAACCGCAACGTGGGTCGGGCCGAGATGGATCCGGACCTGGCCCTCGATCTGGCCCTGTCGGCGGCGGAAACGCTCCGCGAGATCGCCGTGAGCGGTACGCGGGTCTTCGACATCGGTCGGGCCGAAGGCGCCCTGATCGCGGCCCTGAAGCACCCGTCGCCGGACCTGCGGGTGCTGTCGGCCCAGGCCCTGGCCATGATCGCGACGGGGTCGTCCCAGCAGGCGATCGCCACGCAAGCCCTCGACGAAGGCAACGACGTCGGGTTGCGGATCGACATGTTCGCCGCCCTGGCCGAAAGCGGCCGTCATCACGGCAACAAGCTCTCCGAGGCCCAGCTCAACGCCTTGATCAAGCTGGTGATGGAGGCCAAGGACCTGGCGATCCGGACGGCGGCCTCACAGGCGTTCGGTGCCCTCAACGTACCGGGCAACCGGGCCAGCGAGATCATACGGGCCCAGTACAAAGGCTGACCTTTCGGCCTCGCCACCCTTGCAGGAGGCCGGGGGCTTGGGGCCCGCCGACGCCGACGACCCTGCCGACGCACCCCCACAGGGCTGCGCGACACGGAGGCGGCTTGATGCCCCGTTGCCCTGCGAGCATGGCGTTTTAGCGCCAAATTCACACGTCTGAGGCCTCGCTCGCGTTGTCCTAGCGAGAGCAAGTTCTTATAATCGACCTGGTTGAGCGATAGCAGGCTGGCCGCACGACCCACCGCACCGGATGTTTGGCAATGCCCACGTCGTTCACGGATCGCTGTGCGGGCCTAAGCCACCTTAGGATGCCATCTCCCCAAGAAGGGTACAGTGTGTCACGACTGGTTCTGAAGGCTCTGCTGATCCCGTGTCTGGCGGGCATCACGACATGCTCGTTGCGTGGCGAGACCTCCCGGCTCTTGTCCGATCGCGAGATGGTCGAGGTGCCTCCCGGGCCCGGCGTGGTCTCGCAACCGGCTCGCCTGACCGCCGAGGAGCAGCGGCTCTTCAACGACTATGTCGACCTGCTGACCGAGCAGAACACCCGCAAGGCTCGCCGCACCGGGGCCCGGGAACTGCTCAACCGCGGCTGGCCGCAGGCCATCGAGGTGCTCGTCGAGGTCCTGGAGAACGAGAAGGACCCCATCGCGCAGATGGCCGTCATCGAGGTCATCGCCGCCTCCGCGCAACCGAATCCGGTCTTCATTCAACCGCTGATCCAACTGCTCGGCAGTAAGGACGAGAAGATGCGCGACGCGGCCGCCGATGCGCTGGCGCGCTTCAACGACGGCGGCGTGGTGGACCGACTCAGCGAGCTCGCCAAGGGTCAAGGTCAGCCCGTGACCGACCTGGCCATGCGGGTGGCCGCCATCCGGGCCCTCAGCCTGGTGAGCGATCGCAGCAAGGCCATGGAGGTCTTGATCGAGCTGCTGCGCGATCCGAACCCGGAGGTCCGAGTCCGGGCCGCCCAGGCCGTCAGCGATGCGGCCGGCACCAACTTCGGCGGCGACATCCGCGCGATCGAGAAGTGGTGGGAGGTCGACCGCCAGCGCTCGGAGCTGAACTGGCTCCGGGATCGGTTGCAGGTCAAGATCAAGCAGAATCGCAACCTCCAGAAGAAGATCGAAGGCGTGCAGACGATCCTGGTCGACACGCTCCGCAAGCTGTACCTGCGGATGCCCAGCGCCCAGAAGATCGACACGCTGCTGGAGTACCTCCAGGATTCCATGCCGGAGGTCCGGCTGCTGGGTCTGGAGCTGGTCAACTCGATGTTGAAGGACCGCGAGCCGGTTCCGGAATCGGTGCTTCGACGGTTGCGGCTGATGATCCCCGACGTCAGTCCGCGCGTCCGCCGGCAGGTCGTCCTGACGCTGCGGGATCTCCACGACGTCACCGACGCCAAGCTGATCCTGGCCCAGTACAGGCTGGAGACCGACAGCACGGTGCGGGCGGCCATGCTGAACGCCCTGGGCCGGCTCGGCGACGCCGAGGCCATCGGCGTGATGATCGAGGCCCTCTCGTCGGACGACAAACAGGTCGTGGCCGCCGGGGCACTGGGTCTGGCCACGCTCAGCGAGGAAGGCCACCTTCCGCCGGAAGGGATTTCCCCGGCCATCGAGCCGCTCAAGCAGTGCTACCAGAAGCTGGCCGAATCGGACCAGGAGCTCCGCGCGCAGCTTCTGGAGGCCATGGCGAGATTGGCGGACCCGAAGTTCACGCCCATCTTCGCCGGGGCCCTTTCGAGCGAGAACGCGGCCCCGGTCCGCCAGGCCGCGGCCCGCGGGATCGCCGCCATCGGCAAGGCCGAGAACGCCAACCTCCTGGTCGACCAGCTCGCCGACCCGGACCCCGGCGTTCGCCGCACCGTGGTGGATGCCCTGGCCCGCATCGCCAAGCCCGAGCACCTGGAGGTGCTCTTCGCGCGGCTGGATGCCAAGACCGAGTCGGACGCCACCGTCCGGAGCCGCGCGTGGGAAGGCATCCTCGCGATTCTCAAGACATTGCCGCCGGACGAGCAGCGGCAGTGGATCGCGGGCCGCATCGATCCGAAGACGGACAAGCAGACGGCCGAGCGGTACGTCGAGCTCATGACCGACATCGAGCGGGCCCTGGCAAGCGGCAGTATCTCCTCAGAGAAGCTGCTGACGGTCCGGGAGGAACTGGCCGACGGCCTCCGCTTTGCGGGTCAGTTCGCCGAGGCGGCGCGGTTCTACAAGCTGGTGTACGACGTGCTGAGCCAGACGCGGAGCGACCACGGCTGGAGCGTCGGTCTGAAGCTGATGCAGGCGCTGCTCCAGGCGAACCGTTACGAGGAGGCCGTGCCGTTGGTCGTCGAGCTCGAGAAGGTCGCGAACCGGCGGCAGCGCGACCTGGTGGATGAGGCCATCCACGATCACATGAGCGCGTTGATCAAGGCCGGCGAGCCGGACAAGGCCCTGGACGTGCTGCGGCAGTTCGCCGAGAGGCACGAGCCGGGCTGGATGGACCGCTTCGCCAAGCTGCGAGCCAAGGCCCGCGAGCTCCAGGGCGAGCAGGACATCGCCACGGTGCGGCGCTGTCTCACCCTGATGCGGGGCGACCCGGACGAGGTCGAGCGGGCGCAGCAGCAGATCCGAGCCCTGGGCCCGCGCGCGATCAAGCCTCTGGCCAAGGAGCTGCGGGCGGTGCTGACCGCCGACGAGGCCGACCCCATGCGGGAGAAGCTGGTCTACGATCTGCTCAAGCTCGTGGCCCCGAGTTGGCGCGGCTACCCGGACAACGCGGCCGGCGCGATCAAAGTCCAAGAGGTGGATCGCATCATCGAGGACAATTCGATCGGCGCTTCAGCCGAGGCCGCGGGCCCCTAAACCGATCCCGGGAATTCGCCGCGACTGGCGACGCGGTTGCTTCACGGAGGCCTGCTTGCGGCGCCTCTTGTATCTCGTTGCCCAAGTCGTTTCAATGACGGCGCTGCAGGGGCTCGCGCCCCATGTCCGGAGATCACCCCATGGACCAGACGGCTCTCGGATTACTGTCGGTGGAAACGGACGATCGCGAAGTCCGCTTCCGCTTCTCCGATCCGCGCACCTCGCCGATGGAGGTCCCCGGGTCGCTCGAGCAGGAGATCGTCGGCTATCTGTCGGCCCACGTGCCGAACCTCGAGGGCAAGCGCTTCGTGGTCGACCTCGATAACCTTCCCGCCGTCAGCTCGCGACAGCTCGGCATGCTGTTGACCATCCGGAAGGCCTGCCAGCCCTATGGCGACACCGAGCTCCGGTCGGTCAGCGACTCGGTCAAGTACCTTTTGCACATGACGCGCATGGCCAGCTACTTCGGGCTGGCCGACGCGACCTAGCGCGCCACACCGAACCGGTCGCAGCGCCGGGCCGGTCGGCGCGAGCGACGGAGCCTCGCCCGCCTTCCCGGCCTCTGACCGGTTGCAAACCGCCGTGAGCGCCGCAACAATACACGCTTCGTAATCGCAAGCGGCTTCTCATCAGGAGTGTTCTAGCCATGGCAAAGCTCAATTTCGGTGGTGTGCGAGAGACGGTCATCACCCGCGACGAGTTCTCCCTCAGCAAGGCCCGTCAGGTGCTGAAGAAGGAGACCATTGCGGTCCTCGGTTATGGGGTGCAGGGCCCGGCCCAGGCCCTCAACATGCGCGACAACGGCGTGGACGTCCTCATCGGCCAACGACCCCAGGAGAAGGACTACTGGAACAAAGCGATCGACGACGGCTGGGTGCCGGGTGAGACGCTCTTTCCGCTGGAGGAGGCGGCCGAGCGCGGCACGATCATCCAGTTCCTGGTCTCGGACGCGGCCCAGATGATCATCTGGCCGAAGATCAAGCCGCTGCTGAACCAGGGCGACGCGGTCTACTTCAGCCACGGCTTCTCCATCGTCTACAAGAAGCAGACCAAGGTCGTCCCGCCGAAGAACGTCGACGTGATCCTGGTCGCCCCGAAGGGCTCCGGCACGAGCGTGCGGCGGAACTTCCTGGCCGGCAGCGGCATCAACAGCAGCTACGCCGTCGAGCAGGACTACACCGGCCGGGCCGAGGAGCGAACCATCGCTATCGGCATCGCCATCGGCTCGGGCTTCCTCTTCCCCACGACGTTCAAGAACGAGGTCTACAGCGATTTGACCGGCGAGCGGGGCGTGCTGATGGGCTGCCTGGCCGGCGTGCTCGAGGCCCAGTACAACGAGCTCCGCAAGCGCGGCCACAGCCCGAGCGAGGCCTTCAACGAGACCGTCGAGGAGCTGACGCAAAGCCTGATCCGGCTGGTCGACGAGAACGGCATGGACTGGATGTTCGCCAACTGCAGCACGACCGCCCAGCGCGGCGCGCTCGATTGGGCGCCTCGGTTCCGTAAGGCCGTCGAGCCCGTCTTCCGCAAGCTCTACCAGAGCGTCAAGAGCGGCAAGGAAACCGAGATCGTCCTCAAGGCCAACAGCGCCTCCGACTACCGCAAGAAGCTCGGCAAGGAGCTCAAGGAGATCCGCGAATCCGAGATGTGGCGGGCCGGCGCCATGGTGCGAGCCCTCAGGCCTCAGAACTGGGCCGTGGCCAAGAAGACGCTGCTCAAGTCGGGCTCGAAGAAGAAGACGTCGAAGAAGAAGACCACCAAGAAGTCGAAGAAGACATGAGCGAGCAGCGCAGGCGGCGCGCCTGTGGCTCGCGCCGCTCGCGCAGCGGATCACCACGTGGCACGGTCGGGCCGGGGCCTGGCCGTGCCGCGCGGTTGCTATGTACACTGCAAGCTGATCGGGCGGGGCGTCCAGAGCACGAAGACCAACCATGCAGCCAGCCAACGAACCGGTGCGGATCACGATCGACGCCGAGACCTGTACGCGCTGCGGACGGTGCATCATCACCTGTCCGCGCAAGCTCCTCGTCCGCGAGGGCGACGACGTGCGGCCCGCCGACGCCCTCGACCTGTGCATCGCCTGCGGACATTGCGTGGCCGTCTGCGAACCCGGCGCCTTGTCGCACTCGGCCGTACCGGAAGGCCAACCGGACGCCCCTGCCGAACCCGTACTCGGCGATGAGCAGCTCGAGCTGTTCCTCCGCAGCCGGCGAAGCATCCGCAAGTTCAAGCGCGAGCCGATCGAGCAGGCGAAGCTCGAGAGGCTTTTCGATATCGCCCGCTACGCCCCGACCGGTAAGAACCGCCAGGCCGTCCGCTACACGGTGGCGTTGGATGACCGCATCAAGCGGCTCGAGGCGGCCACGGCCGAGTTCTACCGCAAGCTCACCGGTCTGCTCGAAAGCCCGATCGGGCGGCCCCTGGTCGGGTTGAAGGTCGGCAAGAAGAACCTGGGCGACCTGCTGTGGGGCCTGCCGGATTTGAAGCGCGACGTCGAGCGCGTCGAGCGAGGTCTGCCCACGTACTGTCATGACGCGCCCGCGGTAATCCTGATCCACGGTGAGCCGTCGTCGACGATGGCCGAGGATTGCGGCTTCGCCTCGTACCACATCGCGATGGCGGCCGAAACGCTCGGCCTGGGCACGTGCTGGATCGGCTACATCACCGCGGCCGCGGCCCAACACGCCAAGGTCCGCCAGGTCGCGGACATCCCCGAAGGCCATGAGCTCTATAGCACGATCGCCGTGGGCGTCTCGGCCGAGGCGTTCCACCGACTCGTCCCACGAAACCCGGCGAACGTTCGATACCTGAGGTAATGCGCACCGCCGTTTCAAGTCCATCTCGAGCAGCGCTGGTGCGATCGTTGATGCGGGTGCCTCGCAGAGGGCGCCCCTGGCAGCTTGTCTGCCAGTCTCTCCGACCCAGTCTGAAGGCGCCCGGCGGCGGTCAAGCCGTCAGCGCCGCCCCCGCAGGGCATGAAACCCCTCGAACGAGAACGGTTCCAGCCACACCGATCGCCGGTCGGTTGGTCGTGGGCGTCGCTTGCCTGATGGCGGTCGCGCTGGCCGGGTGCGCGCAGCCCGGACGGGGGCTCGCCGTCTTGCCCGAGCCGCCGCTCAGCTCCCGCGCCGAGCAGCGACGCAGGCCCGCCCCGACGCCTAGACCGACGCCGGCACCGAAACCCGAGCCCCGCCGCCCAGCGCAGAGCATTCGCGGCAAGACACTCGTCATCGACGCCGGCCACGGCGGGAAGGACCCCGGCGCCCAGGGTCTCTCGAGACTGCCCGAGAAGACCATCAACCTCGGCGTGGCCAGGCGCTTGGCCAGGCTCCTGCGCGACCGCGGCGCCCGCGTGATCATGACCCGGGACGACGATCGCTTCATCGAGTTGGACGACCGCGCGGCCACGGCCGATCGCACCCGGGCGGACCTGTTCGTCTCGATCCACGCGGACGCGTCCTCGAAGGCCTGGGTCAAGGGCGCGACGATCTACATCGCCAGCAATGCCCTGGAGGGTAGCGAAAAGGCCGCCTACCGCGTTGTCAGCGCGCTCGAGTCGGCCGGGGTGTCGTGTCGGGGCGTGCGGCGAGCGAGGTTCCGCGTGCTCGTGGGGCACTCGAGGCCGTCGATGCTGATCGAGTGCGGCTTCTTGACGAACCGCACCGAGGCCAAGCTGCTCAACACGGCCGCCCATCAGGAATGGCTCGCCGAGGCCATCGCCGAAGGCATCGAGCGGTACTTCGGCGGGTAAGGGAAGAAGACAGAAGACAGAAGACAGAAGTCAGGAGTCAGAAGCCAGAGGGTGTGGGATGTCATGGCTGCCCCAAGGTCGCGCTATAAGGGCCGGCTCACCGTCGGAGACGGCTCCTACAAGGCGTTTTCTGGGCGGCGGTAGGGTATGATGACGGTCAAGCGACCCTGTGACGGCTCGGATAGCGATGGCTTTGAAGGCCGAGACAACGGCATGGAACCACGATGAAAGCGAAACGACTTTGGGACAAGGGATACGACGTCGACGAGACCGTCCACCGGTTCACCGTCGGCGATGACCACGTGCTCGATCTGGAGATGGTCGAGGCCGACTGCCTCGGGAGCATCGCCCACGCCATGACGCTGGCGCGGGCGGGCATCCTGAGCGAGCGGGACGTGCAGCGGCTCCGGAAGGAGCTCCGCGCCATCGCCGCCGACGGCCGCGACGGCACGTTTACGATCTCCTTGGAGCAGGAGGACGTCCACACGGCCATCGAGAACCGGCTGACCGAGAAGCTCGGCGCGATCGGCAAGCGCATCCATACCGCGCGGAGCCGCAACGACCAGGTGATCGTCAACACGCGGCTGTGGGCGCGGCAGCGGATGATCGAGCTGGGCGAGGCGCTGCTCGAGCTGGCCGACACACTGACCAAGTTCGCCAACCGCCATAAGCTCGTGCCCATGGTGGGCCGGACGCACATGCAGCGGGCGATGCCCAGCTCGGTCGGGCTGTGGGCGGGCGCGTGGATCGAGGCCATGCTGGACGATCTCGAGCTGGTCAAGACGGCCTACGCGCTCAACGACCAGTGCCCGCTCGGCTCGGCCGCCAGCTACGGCGTGCCCGTCCCCATCGACCGCGCGTACACGGCCAGGCTGCTCGGCTTCGCCAAGGCCCAGAACAACGTGCTCTACGCCAACAACAGCCGCGGCAAGATGGAGTCGATCCTGCTGGCCGCGTGCGTGCAGACGGCCGCCGATCTGGCGCGAGTCAGCCAGGACCTGATCGTCTTTTCCATGCCGGAGTTCGGCTACTTCACGATCCCGGACGAGCTGACCAGCGGCAGCA
>CAZUQM010000064.1:0-27842 GCA_964622545.1 uncultured Planctomycetales bacterium
CGTCCGCCTCGCCGGCAATCGCCTTGGCCAGCAGCGTCTTGCCGCAGCCCGGCTCACCGACCAGCAACACGCCGCGAGGGATCCGCCCCCCCAACCGTTGGAAGCGCTTGGGGTTCTTGAGGAACTCGAGGATCTCGGTGACCTCTTCCTTCGATTCGTCCATCCCCGCCACGTCGGCGAAGGTCACATGCGTCTGTTCCTTCACGGCCACGCGGTGCCGTGATCGGCCGAAGTTGCCCAGCATCCCCGCCCCACCGCCGGCCTGGCGGAGCTGACGGAAGACGAAGAACCAAATCACGGCCAAGATGAGAATCCACGGGATGAGCGGCAGCAAAATATTCCACCAGAGGCCACTCGTCGGTTTGTCGTCGTAGTCGACATTCTTCTGGCGCAAACGAGCATAAAGACCGTCAGGGCCCTGGAGGTACTCTGGTCTGATCTCGACCTCGAACTCACGGCTGTTGCCCAGCGCGGGGTCGGGTTCCTTCAACTTGCCGATGGCCCGGGTATCCTTGATGACCAGCTCGTCGATGTTGTTGTTGTCGAGATGGGTATCGAAGCTGCTCAGCCGCATCTTCTTAACTTCGCCCATCTGGTTGTGCAGCAGCATCACCAGCAACAGGGCAAAGCCGATGAAGACGACCCAGCCGAAGATCCCTCGGCTAACCTTGATGGGTGGACCCTTCCCGCCATCGGGTCCGGTGTTATTCTGATTATCGTTAGGGTCGGGCATCCGCCGCCGTGCTCCTGTTCCATCCGATGCGCTTAAGCGTTATCGGCACAAAATGATAGATGCCTTACCAGGGTTTTTCCATCTTCTCTACGATTCGTTCAGCCAGGTCGTTCATGGCTTCCTCGCTGGCGACCCAGAATCCCTCCCGCAAAGGTTGGATGTAGTCAACCGATTGCGTGATCGCGGCCATCTCCACGAGGATCTTCCCGGTACGCAGGTCCTTCCACCGGAAGCTGGCCACCACCGTCGCCTGGGTCTCGCGGGGCAGGTGGGTCTTGAAATCGTAGCCCAGCGTTCCTTGCCGGACCTCGATGATCTCGCCGGTCAGGGCCGTGTCGGCTCGGCCCTTCTTGCTGGTGGTTTTGTAAGGCGTGTGGAGTTCGATGGCCTTGACCAAGGCCTCGGTGAGCTGGAATTCCAGACCGCGTCGGAAGTCCTTGTTCTGGAAGATCGGCACGTGGACCGTCTTGAGGTTCGTGCGGAACATGCCGCTGTGGCCGACGCTGTAGCCGCATCCGGACAGCATCGCCGCGGCCAACAAGAGGGGCGCGATGGGGGCCAGTCGCGTGCAGATCGTTCCGGTCCGTGCGGTCATGGTTGACATCCTGGCTTCGGCGGTCGGTCTCACCACAGAGGCATTGTACCTTCGGCTGCCAGGTGACCTATTGCCCCGGCAGCGGCAGGGTCGGCCCGAGAGGTGACATCGGCTGCATCGGAGTCTCCTGAAGGTCCGCGTCGCGCACCTCGTCGTAGCCGAGCCGAGCCAAGCGCCCTTCGGCGAGCGACGCCCAGGTCGTGTCGGGCCAGTACTGCAGCACGCTGCGGTAGTAGAAGGCCGCCGCGTGGGGGTGCTTCGTCCGCTCGTAGAACCGCCCCACCGTGTACTCCTTCTGGGCGCGGCTGTTGCGGATCTGCTCGATCAGCAGCGGCACGCTCTCTTCTTCGGCCGCCTTGGGATAGCGCTTGCGAAATTGCTCGAACCGTTCCTCGGCCTCGATGAGCGCGCTGTCGTCGAATTTGACGCCCGGGAAGCTCGCCAAAGCGGACTGAGCGCTACGCAACAGGGCCAGGCGCACGAAACGGCTTCGCGGGAACTCCCTGGAGAGTCGGGCATAGGCCCGTTCGGCGTCCTCGAACTCGCCCTTCCTATAGTAGTAATCGGCCTTGAGCTTGAGGGCCTTCTCGGCGTGCGGCGTTCCCGGCGCGCGGTTCGTGGCGATCCGCTCGAGGATGTCCAACGCCTCCTCGTAGGCGGGCATGCGGATGACCCCGCCCCAGATCTTCCGCCAGCGGCCGGAGAGGTACACCTCAGCGACCTCGATCTCGTTGCGGAGCGCCCGGTCAGCCAGCTCGCTCGCGCCGTAGTCGTCGAGGACGCGTTCGTACAGCTCGTAGGCCTTCATGAAGTTGCCGAGCTGGAACTCCGCGTCGGCGTAGTAGAACAGGGCCTCGCCGTAATGCGGCGAGTCGTGATACGTGCGGACCCACTCCTTCAGCAGCTTTCGGGCCTTCTTGAACTCGCGCTTGCTGTCGGCCCGTGCCAGCGTGGCCCGGGCGATCTCGAGATCCCCCTCGGCCGTGCCGGGCTCGGGAGGCGCCACCTCGAGCCAGTCGCCCGTCTTCGGATCGTAGATCAGCCTCTCGGCATAGCGCTCCTGGGGCTTGTCGGCCGCGAGCGCGGAAGCGATGTTCACGCCGTTGGCCATGCAGACGGCCAGCAGCGCCCAAGCGGCTGCGCCTCTTATCACGTTGGATTGCGTCATACGGTTTGTCTGTTGTCGGCGATACCCGTGCGCCTGCGGCGCGAAGGAACCTATTCGTGAGATTATAGGGCTGCGGCGCAACGGATGCAATTCGTGCAGCGGGTCGAACGGTCGCCGCCCCCGCGGCCTTCGCCCTGTCTGCCGCTTGGGAACCGGCAACCGACACGCTAGAATAGGCGCACTTCAGAGTCCGTTCACCGGCAAGGGTCCAGGCAGGCATGGCAATGGGACGAGGGAACGTCATTGCAGTCGTCGCTGCGTTGGGGGTGATCCTCATCGCTGTCGTCGGATCACTGCTCATGAATCAGGCGTCGGCGCCCGGCGAGGGTTCGGCCGGAACGACGCAGCTCGCTCAGGCCACGACGGTCCGCACCGTCGAGATGGTCGAGGAATCCGTCGCCATATCGTTCGAGTCGCGCGGGTTCGTGCGGGGCTTCGAGGAGGTGACGGTCCATGCCGAGGTGGACGGGCGCGTGATGCGGCGACCCATCGATGAAGGCTCACAGGTTCGTAAGGGCGAGCTGCTCTATCAGATCGACACCACGTTTTTGGACCTGGCCGTCAAGCAGCTCGAGGCTAGCCTGCAGGCGGCGAAGGAGCAACTCCTCCAGGCCAAGGCGGGATTCGACAGCGCCCGCGCGCAGGTCGCCGAGGCCGAGGCCGCCCACCAGAACGCCATCAACGAGTTCAAGCGTATCGAGCGGTTGCGGCGCTCGGATACGGCCATGCCCGTCGAGGTCGATCGCATCACCACGGCCAAGCGCCAGGCCGAAGCCCGCATGCGCATGGCCAACGCGGCGCTGAGCGCCGCCGAGAGCAAACAGGACGCCGCCAAGGCCGCGTGTGATCTGGCCGAGGCTCAGCTCGAGGAGGCCCGCGAGCGGCTTCGGCGCTGTGAGATCGTCTCCCCGATCGACGGCGTGGTGTCGATGGTGGCCATCGACGCGGGCGAGTATGTCCGTCCGACCCAACCCGTGTGCGAGGTCATCCGCGTGGACAAGCTGAAGCTCACGGTGGAGGTCAGCGACCGCGAGGCGGTGCGTTTGAAGGTCGGCACCGCCGCCGGGGTCCATGTCGACGCCCTGCCGGAGGAGACTTTCGAAGGGACGGTGGTTCGCATCGGCCCGAGAGCGAACCCCCAGAGCAAGCGCTTCCCGGTCGAGCTCCACGTGCCGAACCCGGACGGGCGGCTGCTGGCGGGGATGTTCTGTCGCGGCGTGCTGCCGGCCGGGCGCCTCGACGACGTCATGCTGATCCCGCGCGAGTCGGTTGTCGAGAAGTTCGGCGGTACGTTCTGCTATGTGGTCGAGCCGTCGGAGGACGGCGCGTACCGTGTCGCGGTGCGACGTATCACGACGCGAAACATGCCCGGGCGATCGGCCCGGGCACAGGTCGTGTCGGGCCTGAAGGTAGGAGATCGCGTGGTCACGACCGGCGCCGAGCAGCTACGAGACGGCCAGAGCGTCTGTCTGGCCCCGGAAGAGGAGCTCGCGTCGCGCAATCGGAATCCGCAGATCGGCGCCACGCCGTAGCACGTTCCACCACCGCGCTTCATGATGGGGTGAGGTCGATCCCGGGGGTTGGCTTCGCAAGGTCCCGGGCGACCGTTGGAGAGGCCTCGGATGTCCCTCGCACGGTTCAGCGTCAACCAGGTGGTCCTGGTCAACCTGCTCTTCATCTTGTTCGTGTTCGCGGGCATCGCCGTTTACGCCGTCCTGCCCGTCGACGTCTACCCGAACGTCAACCTCGATCTGGCCTTCATCGATGCCTTCTGGTGGGGTGCCTCGGCCGAGGAGGTCGAGCGGCTCATCACGAAACGGATTGAGGACGAGATCAAGGACGTTCGCGGCGTCGCCCGCCTGACCAGCAAGAGCCATCCCGACCTGACGCGCATCGTCGTCAAGTGGGACGAGGAGATGAACCGCAACGACCTGGAGGCCTGCTTCCAGGACCTGCGCGAGAAGCTCGACCGGGTCACCGACCTGCCCGACGAGGTCGAGGGGCCTTATCTCACCCGCGTCCTGCTCGACGAGCAGTTCCCCATGGTGCAGGTGGTCATCGCCGATACGGGCGGACACGGCGAGCGGGTCTTCCGGCAGGTGACGCGTGAGATGCGGGACGATCTGGCCGACATCGAAGGCGTCAGCAAGGTCATCAGCATCTCGGAGCGCGAGCGCGAGATCCACGTCAAGCTCGACAAGGCCCGTATGCAGCAGTACGGCCTCACCGTTGCCGAGGTCGGCGCGGTGCTGAGCCGAACCAATCGGAACATCCCGGGCGGCACGATGAGGCTAGGGCCTGAAGAGGTCAGCATCCGTGCCATCGGCGACGTGGAACGGGCCGAGCAGCTCGCCCAGATCATCATTCGCAAGAGCCCCACCGGCTCGCACGTCAAGCTGGGCGACATCGCCGAGATCGGGCACGGATTCGAGCGGGAGCTGTTCACGACGCTCTACCGCGATCATCACTGCTACATCCTGAACGTGGCCAAGGAGCGGGCGGCCGACTCCGTCGAGGTCCGCGACCGGGTGGCCGCGCGGCTGGATCACTGGCGCGATCGTGTCCCACCGGGCATCGCGATTCACATCACCGGCGATTCGACGCTGATGATCCGCGACCGCATCGGCGTGCTCAAGAAGAACCTGATGGTCGGTATGGTGTTCGTGTTCTGCGTGCTCTGGATGTTCATCGGGGCGCGCAACTCGATCCTGGCCATCATCGGCATTCCCTTCGCGTTCCTCTGCGCGTTCATCTTCATGTACCTCATCGAGGTCACCATCAACGTCGTCAGCGTGTTCTCGCTGGTGCTGGTCAGCGGACTGATCGTCGACGACGCGATCGTCGTACTCGAAAACATCTACCGCCATGTCGAACAGGGCAAGCCCCTGCGGCAGGCGATCGTCGACGGCACGGATCAGGTCATGTGGCCCGTCTGCTCGGCGGCGGCCACGACGGCGGCGGCCTTCCTGCCGCTGCTGATCATGACGGGCGTGCTGGGCAAGTTCTTCTCGATCGTGCCCAAGACCGTCTGCGTGGCGCTGCTGGCCAGCTTGTTCGAATGCCTGATCATCATGCCCGCGCACTACCTGCATTGGGGGCCGCGGCCGAAACGACGGCGCCCCGGCGAGCCGGTCGATGGTCCGGGCGGCGCAGTCGAAGCGACGTCCGCCGCCGGGTGGACGCAACGACTGAGCCAATCCGCCCTGGGTCTCTACGACGGCATGCTGCGGGCCGTGCTCCGTTGGCGCTATCTGTTCTTCGTCTCGATGATCTGCCTGTCGGTGCTGGCGATCCAGGCCCGCAAGTTCCTGATCCTCGAGCTGTTCCCGCAGGACTTCCCCGTCTTCGTGGTCAACGTCGAGACGGCGCCGACGACCAGCATCGAGGGCACCCGCGAGGTCATCTCCGATCTCGTGCCCGTCTTCGATGCGTTCGTTCCTGAGCAGATCCGGAGCTACCACGTGGCCATCGGTATCCAGCTCGACGAGTTCGGCCGGGCCGTGCGCCTGCCCAACGTGGCGCAGGTCTGGATGGAGCTGACCCAGACCGACGAGGCCCAGCGCGACCCCGAGGCCGTCACCAAACGCGTCAACAAGGCCGTCAAAGACCACCTGGCCCGAACCGGCAACACCAGCGTTCGCTCGATCTACCTGTGGGCGGCACAGTCCGGCCCGCCGCTCGGCCGACCCGTGTCCCTCCGCATCGAGCACCACGATTACGATGTCAGCCGCCAGATCGCCAACCAGATGAAGGCCTATCTCGCCTCGATCCCCGGCGTCAGTGACATCACCGACGACCTCAGGCTCGGGCACAAACAGGTGCGGTTCGAGCTGAAGGAGGAGGTGGCCAGCGAGCTGGGCCTGACGTTTGCCGACGTGGCCACCGAGCTGCGGGCCGCCAACGACGGGCTCCTCGTCTCGACCTTCAAGGACCCCCGCTACGACGAAGACGTCCACATCCGTGTGCTCTACCAGGATCGGTACCGTCGCACCATCGATGACCTCGGCGACATCGACATCAAGACGCCCGTCGGGTCGATGGTCAAGCTGCGCGACGTGGCCGAGCTGTCGATGGGACAGGGCTACGCCATCCTCCACCATTGGGGTCGCAAGCGGGCCGTCATCGTCACGGCCGACATCGATACCGAGATCACCGACAGCACGCGCGTGAACCACGCCCTGTTGGCCAAGTTCAAGCCCCTGGAGGACGACATCGACGGCCTGCGGATCGTGGCGGGCGGTGAGTTCGAGGAGACGCACCAGTCGCTGGCCAGCCTCCGCTGGTCGGCGGTGATCGGCCTGATGATCATGTACCTGATCCTCTCGTCCCAGTTCCGGAGCTACCTGCAGCCCCTGGTGGTGATGACGGCCGTCCTGTTTGCGGCCATCGGGATGGTCGTGGGCCTGATCGTCAACGAATACCCCTTCACGGTCGTCACGGGCATCGCGATGATCGGGCTCTTCGGTATCGCCGTGAACGATTCGCTGGTGCTCATCGATTTCGTCAACCAGCGACGCCGACGTGGTCTGTCTCTTGAGGCTGCAGTGATGGAGTCGTGTCACATCCGGGCCCGGCCGATCATCCTCACCACGCTCACGACGGTCGCCGGCCTGCTGCCCATGGCCCTGGGCGCCGGCGGCTACAGCAAGATCTGGTCGCCGTTCGCCACGTCCATCTGCTGGGGTCTGGTGTTCAGCACGGCCATGACGCTGGTGCTCGTGCCGGCGCTGTACTGGATCGCCGACGACCTGTCCTCGCGTGCGCGGTCGCTCTTCGGGATCGGCCAAGCTGAGGGCGTTGCGCTGCCGGCCTCCGAGGGCGACGCCGCATAAGCCATTGCCGAGACGGTACCTCCGTCCAAGGGGCCGCCCTTCTCCGCCAGATCCCCTCAAGTATTTCTCGGACTCTGGACGACTATCTCATGGGGTGTTTCCCCATTGGGAGGCGTTCGTGTGGCCCGTTAGCCACCGACGAGGGCGATTGCCGATGACGACGCGGAACAGGGGCCGACTCAGCCTCTCCGGGCTGATGACGGGCCTGCTGGTCTCGCTTGCGGGTTGCCAGCAGCTCACGGTCGAGGCGCGTCAGGACCTCGAGCAAGGCGCCCACGCCTACAACATGGGCCGATACGCACAAGCCCGCAGCACCCTGAACCGCTTCATCGATGCCAATCAGCAGTATCCCGAGGTGGCCGAGGCCTATTACATCCGAGGCCTGTGCCACCTGAAGCGAAACATGCGTACCGAGGCACAGCGCGATTTCCTGGCCGCCATCGAGCGATCGAGCCGGCTGGACCTGACCATGCGGGCCAAGGCCGCCCTCGGCGTGATGGCCTACGACGATGACAACTACAGCTCGGCCGTTCGGTACTACGAAGACGCGATCCAGTGGCTGACCGACCTGAGGGAGTTCGACGACCATCTGCTGCGGTATGGCATCAGCCTCCAGCGGACGGGCAAATGGGAGCAGGCGGCGCATCAGTTCTCTCGGATCCTGCACGAGTTCGCCGACGGATCGGCGGCCAAGACGGCCCGCTACATGCTCGGCTGGAACCGACCCTATTTCACAGTGCAATGTCATGCCCTGAGCAGCGCCGAGGCCGCTCGAAAAGAGGTGGCTCGTCTGCGGGCGTTGGGGCTTCAGGCCGAGCAGCAGCTCGACACACGGCACGGCAAGGCGATGTATCTGATTCAGGTAGGGCGCTACAAGACCTACAACGAGGCCCAGCAAGCGGCGGTCCGCATTCGCAGGGTCGCGGGTGTCGAAAAGGCCAAAGTCGTGCCCTAAGCGGCAGCGCAAGCCCGGACCGTGCCCACCCCAGGTGGGGCATCCGAGGAGGCCATCCAGTGAGGCATGGATACGATTCAAAGGGACCGGCAACCCGCGGCGCAGGGCTGGCTAATGCCACGGCGGCCGTGGGCCTCCTCATCGGCCTATCCGTGACGACCGGTTGCAGCCAGCAGAAGGAATCCCCTGCCCCGGACTACAGCAAGCTCTTCCAGCCGGCCGAGCACGCCATGAGCATCCCGTCGAATCAGACGGTATTGCCGAGCTATCGGCTGAACATCGGCGACCAGCTCGAGATCATCTACCACGTCAAGCACACCGTGACGCCCGACGGGTACGAGCTGAAGATCGAGGACGCGATCGACATCACGTTCCCCTTCCAGCCCCAGTACAACCAGAGCCTGACCGTCGGCAGCGACGGTACCATCCGGTGCTTGCTGATCGGCAAGGTCGAGGTCCTCGGTCGCGGAGCCGAGGAGGGCCAGGGCCCGAAAGTCGGCAAGGACCTGACCGCCGGTGAGCTCGAGGACGAGCTTCGGCGACGCTACGCACGCCACCTCAAGAACCCCGAGCTGACCGTCACGGTCAACAAGGCCAACATCAAGATCGCCGAGCTCAAGAAGGCCATTACCACCGCCCCGCGCGGGCAATCGCGTCTGGTGCCGGTGAGTCCGGACGGCACGATCGACCTGGCGTACATCGGGTCGGTCATGGCCTTCGGCAAGACCATCCCCGAGCTGCGGCGGGACATCAACCAGATGTACATCGAGAGTGACCTCGAGGAGATCGACGTCACGGTCCAGATGAACAGCTGGGCGCCCCACAAGGTGTTCGTCTACGGCGAGGTCGCCAACCCCGGCGTGGTCACGTCCAGCACGCCGGTGAGCCTGATCCAGGCCCTGGCCGCCCGAGGCGGCATGACGCCCCGCGCCCAAGAGGACAAGGTCCTGGTCGTGCGTCGGAAGGGGCTTCCCCTGCCGGAGGGCACGCTGGTGGATGTCAGCCAGCTCCTGGCCGCGGCCCAGCCGTCGGGCGACGGCGGGATTCCGGACTTCAGCCAGTTCCGTCACGACATCTGGATGCAGGACATGGACATCGTCTACGTGCCGAAGACCGGCCTGGCCGTGTTCGACGATTGGGTCGACCAGGTCTTCACGAAGGGCATCCGGGCGATCCTGCCCTACTCCTTCACGACGAGCCTGAACTTCGGCTATGAGCTTCGCGACGCCCCGAGCACGAGCACGATTCGCACCCGAAACGGCGCGCCCAATGTGAACATCGGCGTCGGTCCGTAGACCCCGCGCCCCGGCAGTCCCGACCGCGGAGGCGGCCTGACCCAAGCGACTGGAGTTCGCCCTACCATGCCAGAAGCACTCGCCACACGATCCCTTCGCGAGCTGACCCGCGTGGTGTTCTCGCACCTGCTGGGCATGATCGTGATCGTCGCACTCATCACGGGTGGCACCTACTTCGCTTGCCAGCAGGCCGATCCGATCTACGAGTCGTCCGTCACGGTGCTGGTCAAGCAGCCCAAGCGCGCCAGCTCGACGATCCAGGAGGTCTCACCCGACCGGTCGCTCGAGGTCTTCATCAAGACGCAGCAACAACTGATCCTCTCCGACGTGGTCCTGAGCCGGACGATGGTCCTGGTCGAGAACGAGGAGCTCCGCACCGCCTGGCAGCAGCAGCGCGACAAACTCTGGGAGGTCGCCCCCAGTAAGCGCGACGAGCTGCGGGACGAGCTCGACCTGCTCTACGCCAAGATCGACGTCCTGGCCTCCCAGATCGCCCTGAAACGGCAGGAAGACCTGCGCGACTTCCGCGAGGCCGTCGAGGTCGAGACCCCGGGCGGTGAGACCGTCGGCATGACCGAGGTCTTCACTATCACCGTGCGGCAGCGCGACAAGGGCAGCTACACCGACGGCAGCCAGGCCCGTACATCCGCCGACGTCCTGGCCGGATGCTACATCGACCGTTACTGGCAGGTGCAGGCCGAAAGCTACGAGCACGCCGCCGACCTCGTCCAGGCTCGTTTGAGCGACCTCAAGGAGAACATGCTGAATCGTGCCGAGGAGGCCCTGACCAAGTTCCTTGACAAGGAGTTCCCCGGCGACGAGACCCAGGCGAAGACGCCCACGACGCAGGCCTCCAGCGTGCTCAACGCCGCCGACGTCGTGATCCTCGAGCAATTGCTCAAGAGCGGCACGGAGGCCGGTGCCCAGATCGTGCGAACCCGCTTCGAGCAAGAGAAGATTCGCCTGGGTACCGAGCTGGCCAGCCTGCAAGCGCTACAGCGCCAGATCGCCAAGCAGCTCGACGACGAGACGCTCCGGCGACTGCTGACGCGCAAGCACATCGACGAGCTCGAGAAACGCGCGATCGATCTGATCGACCCGGTCCGCCAAGACCCGCAGGCCGACGCCAAGCGTCAGGCGGAGCTGACCAAGATCGCCGAGCAGTTGTACGACCTGACCGACCAGCCCCGGATCGTCGTGCCGCAGGAGGTCCTCAGGGACAACGACATCGTCAACAAGATGAAGACCGAGCTCGCCGACCTGATCATCGCGCGGAACAAGCTGCGCGGCCAGTTCGCCCCGACCTATCGCGAACTCGTCGATCTCTACGTCGAGATCTGCCGCGCCAAGCTCGAGATCATCGAGGAGATGCGGGCCGAGAAGCAGGCGCTCGACGTGCGCATCGAGACGATCCGGGCTCAGCTCGCGCAGGTGGCCGAGCAGATCGAGGTCCTGACGGCCAAGCTCGATGCGATCGCCAAGCTGCTGCCGGAGTACGACCGGCTCAAGGCCGAGGTCCGCATGGCGCGAGACAACTACGCCTCGATGGAAGCCGAGCTGCTCCAGGCCGAGGCCGACGAGCAGCGGTCGCGCAAGGAGGTCACCATCCAGGTGATCGACCGGGCCAGCATCCCCGACCCGGACAGACCCGCGATCCCCAACACGCCGGTCTACACGATCGTGGCGGCGGTCGTCTCGTTGCTCATGTCCCTGGCGTACGCGTTCCTGGCCGATCACTTCGATCACACGCTGCGAAGCATCCATGAGGTGGAAAGGTATCTGGGCACGTCGGTGATCGGTTCGGTTCGTAAGTCCGGCCGAAGCCTGGTCTCGTAGCGACGACGGGGCGGCCGCCGAGGCGCGCCGACCGCAGCCCACCGCACCCACAGGAGACAGTCAGATGGCCGACAGCACTGAAGACTACGATCGGCAGGACGTCGCGGTCGCCCCGCCGCCGCGAGCCATGCGGGTCCGCCGCGCCGCGCGCAGCGAGCTGGGCCAATTGTGGGCGAGCGTCTTCTTCGCCCCGACGGGCCGCATCCCCAAGACGGTGATGGTCACCGCCGCGGAGCGCCGCGAGGGGGCCACGCAGATCGGCGCCGGACTGGCTGTGGTCGGGGCCGAGTCCAACAGCGAGCTCCGCATCATCCTGGTCGATTTCAACCTGCACCACCCGCGGCTCGACAAGCTGCTCAAGGTCAGCAACACCGTCGGCCTGAGCGAGGTCATCCTCGGCGAGGCGACGCTCGAGGAAGCGATCCAGTGGGCCTCCCCGCCCAACCTCGGCGTGCTGACGGCCGGGCGACGCCTCGATCAGCCGCTGGGCCTGCTCAAGAGCGAGCGGTTGAGCTCCGTGCTGGGCGAGTTGCAAGGGCACGCTTCGGTCGATCACGTCATCCTCGACGCCGCGGCGGCGAACCTCTACCCGGAGGCGCAGACGCTCGCCAGCCTCGTCGACGGCGTGATCCTCGTGGCCTATGCCAACGTGACCCGCCGCGAATCCGCGGCCGAGGCCAAGAAACGGATCGAGCAGAACGGCGGCCGGCTGCAGGGCGTCGTGCTCAACCAGCGCCGTTACGCCGTGCCCAGGTTCCTCTACCGACGCCTGTAGCCATCGCGCGTCCCTCCAGTGAGGAGGTGCCGGCCTCCGTCCCATGAACGCACTCACGCGACAGGTCAATCTGTTCTTGCTCGGCGGGGCGCTGCTGTTGAGCGTGCTGACCGTCTACGTCGTGCCGATCGAGTGGGTGCCCTACTGGCTGGGGGGGCTCGGCGCCATCACCGGTTTCGCCGCCTACGCCGTGCTCGGCAACCCGCTCGTGGCGGTGCTCGTGTGGTTCGTGACGATCACCTGCCTGCACGAGGAGTTCTACCGCCTTATCCTACCGGGCTTCTTCAACCTGACCATCCCCCGTGTCCTGATCGTCGTGCTGGTCCTGCTGTTCGGGGCGATGATGGCCGTCGGGCGGCTCCGCATGCGATGGGCCTGGCCGACGAGCCTGCTGATGATCGTCGTGCTGGCGTACTTCACCCTTTCGGCGGCCGCGGCGGGCTTCGAGACCAAGGCCGTCGTCTCCGTTCACTACCGGCTCATCGCGGGCTATTGGTTTCCGATCATCATCTTCGCGCTGATGACCCAGGCCATCCGCAGCGACACGGACATCCGCAGGCTGCTGATGTTCTTCCTGCTGCTCGGGCTCTACCTGACCTTCACCGGCTGGATGGAGCAGTTCAAGGTGTGGTCGCTCGTCTGGCCCGACTTCATCGGCGACCCCGCCAAGGGCATCCATTGGGGCCGGGTCCGCGGACCGTTCCTGGCCTCGCCGATCCTCGGCGTGGTCATGGTCTACGTCTTCTTCAACAACCTGGTGCTAGCGCGGATGAACGGCCCGCTGTTCTCCTTCTTCTGCCGGCTCGCGTCGCTGGCCGCCCTGCCGGTGATCTTCTGGACGCTGACCCGAAGCGTCTGGCTGGCCATGCTGCTGGGGTCCTTGCTGTGGATCGTCATGTCGCGGCGGGGCCTGAGCCGCACCGTCTGGGTGTCGTTGATCCTCGTCGTGGCGATTGTGGGCGCGGCCTACAACTGGCACAACATCAAGTCGAAGCAGCGCGAGGTCGGCGGCGTGACGGCCATGGAGCCGATCTACGTCCGGCTCGGCCTGGTTCTGATCACTTGGGAGATGTTCAAGGATCGCCCCTTCTTCGGCGTCGGCTTCGGACATTTCCGTGACTACGCCGGCGAGTATGCCCACGATCCGTCGAGCCCCTATTACGTCTTCGCCTCAACCGCTCTGGAGCACAACAACTTCCTCAGCATCCTGGCCGAGTGCGGCCTCGTCGGCCTCATCCTGTACGTCTGGCTGCTTGGGGCCCTGTTCCGCGTCAGCCTGCGGGTCTATCGGCGGCTGCCGCCGACGGGCAGCGAACTGATAGGCCGCGATGTGGTGGTGCTTTACTGGGTCCTCTTCCTCGACTTCATGGTCGATGCGATGTTCCGCGAGACCAGCTTCAGCCCCTTCGTGAACGGTCTGTTCTTCGGACTCAGCGCGATGATCTTCGCCCTCGACCACATGCTCGGACCCGTGCCGATCGGCGCGACGGCCGGGGAGGAGTCGGAGCGGTCGACGCTCCGGACGGCCGCGGCGGCCACGGGGTCGTGACCACGCCCGCCGGTTGACGCGTTGTCGAGGCGCGCCGTATGGTATCCTCCGCCGTCCGTTGGGGACGGATGGCCGCAACCCCCATTCCGCCTGGAGCATCGTGAGAGGACATTGATGGAACGAACGCTTATCATCCTGAAGCCCGACGCCCTCCAGCGTCGGCTGATCGGGCGCATCATCGGTCGTTTTGAGAGCAAGGGTCTCAGCATCGCCGCCCTGAAGCTGATGCAAGTCAGTAAGGAATTGGCCGAGAAGCACTACGCCGAGCACAAGGGGAAGGATTTCTACGAGAGGCTCATCAGATATATCACGGCCTCGCCCGTGGTGGTGATGGTCGTTCAGGGGTACAAGGCCATCGAGGTGAGCCGGAAAATGATTGGCACGACGTTATCCAGCCAGGCCGAGCCGGGTACCCTCCGAGGCGACTTCGCCTTGATAGACTCGTATAACCTCGTGCACGGCAGCGACGCGCCCGAGACGGCCGAGCGGGAGATCGCGCTGTACTTCAGTGACGACGAGATCCTCAGCTATGATCACCGAGCCGACACATGGTTGGTCTGAGCGACGATCGGCTTGTGGATGCAGCTCTCTGGCCGTGAGGCAGCCCGGAGGTGGCAGATGATCGTGCGATCGGTCGACAGCGTACCCACCGAACCCGTCACGATGGACGGCGCGAAGGACGCCACGGTGCGGTGGTTGATCTCGGACAAGGACGGCGCCCCCACGTTCGCCATGCGCCTGTTCGAGGTGCAGCCCGGGGGCCACACCCCCCACCACAACCATCCGTACGAGCATGAGCTCTATGTCCTCTCGGGCAAGGGCACGATCATCGGCCCGGACGGCGGCGAGTGCGCGTTCAAGACCGGCGACGTGATCTTCGTCCAGGCCGACGAGATGCACCAGTTTCGCAACACCTCCGAGGGCGTGTGTAAGTTCCTCTGCCTCATTCCGGTGCAGCACGCCTGCACGCGCTGAGGGACGCTGACCAACCGGGACGGGGGACGGAGCCAATCGCCGTGGCGAGCAGCGACGAGGCGGCCAAGCGGATCGAGCACCTCCGCAACGAGATCCGTCGACACGACGTCCTGTACTACGTCCAGGCCTCTCCCGAGATAGCCGACCAGCAGTACGACGAGCTCGTGAAGGAGCTCGAGCGGCTCGAGGCCGAGCGCCCCGACCTCGTCACGCCCGATAGCCCCACCCAGCGCGTCAGCGGTCAGCCCATCGAGGGCTTCGAGCACGTCCGGCACGCCGTGCCGATGCTCTCGGTCGACAACACCTACAACGAGTCGGAGCTTCGCGAGTTCGACGGCCGCGTGCGCCGCGGGCTCGGGGGCGAGCCGTATCAGTACCTCGTCGACCCGAAGATCGACGGCGTGGCCGCGTCGCTCCGGTACGAGGCGGGGCGCTTCGTCCTGGGAGCCACGCGGGGCGACGGCACCACCGGCGACGACGTGACGCAGAACCTCCGTACCGTTCACGCGATCCCGCTGCACCTGCACGGCGAGGGCTGGCCGGACGTGCTGGAGGTCCGCGGCGAGGTCTACTGGCCGACGGCCAGCTTCCGCGCGTTCAACGCCCGCCGCGAGGCCGCCGGCGAGCCGATGTTCGCCAACCCCCGCAACGCCACGGCCGGCACGCTCAAGCTGCTCGACAGCCGCATCGTCGCTCAGCGCGACCTGGCCTTCATCGCGCACGGTTTCGGCCAGGTCGAGCCGATGGATGTCGAGACCCAATCGGCGCTCTTCGAGGCCCTCGCCGGCTGGGGCATTCCGGTGAGTTCGCATCGCCGCGTCTGCGAGACGATCGACGCGGTGCTCGAGATGGTGGCCGAGTGGGACACGAGGCGGCACGAGCTGGAGTACGAGACCGACGGGCTGGTCATCAAGGTCGACCGGCTCGATCAGCGACGCACGCTCGGGGCGACCAGCAAGTACCCGCGCTGGTGCATCGCGTACAAGTTCGCCGCCGACCAGGGCGAGAGCCGTCTGATCGACGTCGTCCTCCAGGTCGGCAAGCTCGGCACGATCACGCCGGTGGCCCAGCTCGAGCCGGTACAGCTCGCCGGCACGACCGTCAGGCGGGCCAGCCTGCACAACTTCGACCAGGTCGAGCGGCTGGGCGTGCGGATCGGCGACACGGTGCTGGTCGAGAAGGCCGGCGAGATCATCCCGCAGGTCGTCGGCATCGTCGAGGCCAAGCGACCGGACGATGCCCGGCCCATCGAGCGGCCTGCTGCGTGTCCGGTCTGCGACGGCCCGGTCGCCCAGGACGAGGGCGGCGTGTTTCTGCGGTGCATCAACCCGCAGTGTCCGGCCCAGATCAAGGAGAAGCTCCGCTACTTCTGTGGCCGCGACCAGATGGACATCGAGGGGATCGGCCCGGCCCTGATCGACCAGCTCGTCGACGCCGGCCTGGTCACCGAGTTCGCCGATCTGTACCGGCTGGGCGAGCGGCGGGAGGAGTTGCTGGCCCTAGAGCGGATGGGCACCAAGAGCGCTGAGAACCTCATCGCGCAGATCGACGCGAGCAAGCATCGGGGGCTCGACCGGGTGATCGCCGCGCTGAACATCCGGCACGTGGGCTCGCGCGCGGCCGAGGTCTTGGCCGAGCACTTCGGCTCGATGGATGCCCTGGCGGCGGCATCCGAGGAGGAACTGACTGCGATCAATGAGATCGGTCCGGTGATGGCCCGGGCGATCCGTCAGTGGTTCGACAGCGAGCCCGGCCGGCGGACGGTCGAGCACCTCCGCGAGGTGGGCGTTCGGATGGAGACTACGGGGAAGGAGGCCGCCGAGCCCGCCGAGCGGCCGTTCGCCGGCAAGACGATCGTCGTGACGGGCACGCTGGAGGGCCTTAAACGCAAGGAGGCCCAGGACCTGATCAAGCGGCTCGGCGGCAAGGCCACGGGCAGCGTCAGCAAGAGCACCGACTTCGTCGTGGCCGGCGCCGACCCCGGCAGCAAGCTCGACAAGGCCCGGCAGCTCGGCGTGGAGGTCATCGACCAGGCCGAGTTCATGAAGCGCGCGGGTCTGGCGTAGGGTTCTGGCGGGCCTCTTGGTCGCTTGGAGGAATGCTTGGCAGTTGGCGAGGCTTGGACCGCCCACCTCTTCAAAGGTGGGGGACACGAATCTGACCGAGGCATCGGGCTTTTCCCGGCGTAGCTAGCGGCCTGCGTCGCTTTGCCGTGCCGCACTTCTGTCAGAGCCGGGCCGTCCTCGGCCCGGTCGGCGTCTGCGGGTGGGTGGACCGGCCTGGGGACCCGGCTTCGCCAAGGCTACGCCGCGGCAACCAGGCCGACTCTGAGGGCAATCAATCGTTCGTAGGAGCCGTCTCTGACGGCGACCAAGGCCCGGAGGGCCGTCGGTTCGCAGCCACGGGTGGAGCGAAGCGGAACCCGTGGTGGCGATCACGCACGATGAGCGTGAGCCCCGGAGTGGCGACGGAGAGACTTCTCCGGCCTGAAAGGCCGCCATAGAATAGCCGGGGGTTAAGTCCGCCGTCAGGCGAACGCAACCCCCGGACCGCGGTCCCTCGGAAACGAGCCGCCCTGAAAGGGCGACATGGCTGCTCATGTTGATCTGCGTCGCACGACGGGAACGATGTCGGCACATTCCATGAGACCCGCCCATGCGTTGTCGCGAATGCGGCTACAGCCTTCTGAACCTCACCGAGCCGCGCTGCCCCGAGTGTGGCGAGGCGTTCGAGGTCACGAGCTACACGTTCCCCGCAGGCGCCGTCCGCTTCGCCTGCCCCCACTGCGGGCATGAGCACGAGCCGAACGACGATCGTGGGTTAATCTCGCCGTGGAGGTTCGCGTGCGACGGCTGCGGGCGCGAGATCGACCTGAATCGGACGCGCGTCACGCCCGTTTACCCCGATGTGGAGGCGATCCTCCTGCCGTCGGGTGCCGGCGTTCCGTGGGAGGACGTTCGACTCAAAGGCCGATGGCGGCGATGGTATCGCACCATGAAGCTCGTCCTCTACGACCCCCATCGGTTCTATGCCAGTGTGCGTTGGCCGGGAGATGTCCAAAAGGCTTCCGGCTTCGAGGCCGCGACGCATGCCCTCTCAGCGGGTCTCTTTCTTGGTGTCCCGTTGATAGCCGGTGGGCTTCTGGTGCTTGGGGCTTCCGCGGCGTCTCCGTCGAAAGAGGTGTTCACGAACGTGCTTCTGTCGATTCCGATCGGGGGTGTCCTCGCCGCGGCGTTGATGGTGGCTACGCTCCTCGTTTCGGGAGTTGCCGGGATGGTGCTTCACGGGTGTGTGCGTCTTCTCGCCGGTCGCAAGGGGTCTCTTGCAGTGACGTCGACGATCGTCGCCTATGGGTGTGCGCCGCTCCTGGTCGCTTGGGTACCCCTCTTCGGCCCGTTGGGCGCATTCATTTGGTCGGCTGGGCTTCTCGCTCAGGGCGTGGAGACGCTGCACCAACTCAGCCCTGATCGAACTCGGACGGTTGTTGCCGCTCCAGTGCTGCTCATTCTCTTTCCTTGTTCACTCATCGGTATGTGGGTCAATTGGATGGTCTATGCGGGCGCCCTCCGGGCGCTCCAGAATCCTTAGAATGCTGGACTGAGGTCTCGAGGGGACATGGAGAAATCTGCTAGCGAGGCAAGCAAACCCAGGTGCAACGATGGCAACATCCCTAGGACCTTCCTCATCACCGGCTGTGCCGGCGGCATCGGGCGGGCGCTCGTCGACGGCGTCGTCGCGCGCGGCGACCGCGTCGTCGCCACGGACGTGGCGGTCGATGCGCTCCGCGAGGCGGAGCAGGCCAGCGGATGGCCTGCCGATCGCGTCCTGACCCGCCCTCTCGACGTCCGAGACGCCGAGGCCTGGCAGGCGGTCGTGGCCGAGGCCGTCGCGACCTTCGGCCGGCTCGACGTGCTCATCAACAACGCCGGCGTCCTGCTGCCGGGCAACATGATCGACCTGACGCCCGACCAGATCGCCCTGCACGTCGACGTCAACACGAAGGGCACGATGCTGGGCACGCAGGCGGCCGCCAAGGTGATGATCGATCAGGGCGGCGGGCACATCATCAATCTCGGCTCGTTCGCCGCGCTCGGACCCATCCCCGGCATCGCCGTCTACGGCGGCACGAAGTACGCCGTTCGCGGCTTCTCGCTGGCCGTCGCCGAGGAGCTCCGCCCGCACGACATCGCCATCAGCATCGTCTGCCCCGAGTCGGTCCGCACGCCCATGCTCGACCGAGAGGCCGCGTGCGAGGATTCGGCGCTGGCGCTCTCGGCGCCGAAGTTCCTGACGCCGCAGGATGTGGCGGGGCTGGTCCTGGGGCGGGTGCTGCGGAAGCGGCCTTTGGAGGCGTACATTCCGTCGGTTCGAGGGAGGTTCGCGCGGTTGATGGACCTCATCCCAGGCACGGCCGCCTGGCTCGCCCTGCCGGGCCTGCGTCGCCGCGGTCGCAAGCGCCAAGAGACGTGGGGGAAGGGCTGAGAACACAGAAGACTGAGTACAGGAGGCAGGAGGGAACAGCCGGGCTCCGGGTCCCGGATCCCCGATCTCGGAACCCGGCTGTCCGAACCCCGATCCCTGCATCAATAGGACAGGCCGTAGAGGATGATGTTCACGGCGATGCGCTTGGCGTCGGCCTCGATATACCCGTGGCAGTACGGGCAGTCGTTGCCCTCCAACGCGCAGCCGATGTCATACGGACTGTAGACGACGGCCGTCCTGCCGCTGAGCTCGACGCCTTCGAGCACGGGCGTGTCCAGGTCGGGCCGTTCACGCTGCACGACGGGCTGGTAGGTCACCTTCGAGATGTCGTAGCCGATCTGACCGGCCAGGATCGGGTGCTTCGGCGACAGGGGCTTGAGGGCCTCGGGTCCGAACAGCTCGGCCATCAGCTTTCGGAAGGCCCGGTCGAACGGCTTGCGCCCGCAGCAGGCGTCGGCGAAGACGAACCCGCCCCGCTCGAGGAACGTCTTGAGCGCGACCTTCTCTTCGGCACTCAGCTCGAACTCGTACGATCCGGCCATGTACACGATCGGGTGCTCGAACAGCTCCGGGTCGGTCAGCCGGATCGCTTCCGCCCGCGTGACGACATCGACGTTGGCCTGCTCGTTCAGGGCGATCGCCAGGTTCGGCATCGCATAGGGCGCGGGCCGCCAGCCGCCGGCGTGGACGAGCTGACCGAGTTGGAGCCCCCCCTGCCGGACCGCAGCCGTCGGGTCGCGCTCGTCGGGCACCGTGACGACGTCCAGCCGATCCCGCAGGGCGCCCCGTCCGGTCGCGTACGCCGCGATGTTCGCCCCGAGTCGGAACGCCTGCTCACTGAGCGTCGGCACGTCGCCCTGCTCCCACAGGCACGAGACGTCGCGCGGGCAGAACACGATGCTTGTCCGGCAGCCCATGTCGATGCCCTCGACCTTGAAGTCCGACGGCCGCAGCTCGTACATCGCGTTGTAGATCGGGTGGCTCGATTCGATCGGCCGCAGCGGCCATTCGCCGAAGTGCTCGGCCGCGAACGCGCGCATGCCCTTGATGAAGGCCTCACGGCTGCAGCAGGCCTCGGCCAGGATCGTCCCGCCGAGCTGCACGAAGCGGCGGAGCTTCGCGACGACCTCAGGCTTGAAGCGCGGGAAGGTGTGGCCGTTGAAGTACAGGATCGGGGCTTCGAGCCACCGTTCGATCGGGTCGTCGAGGTCGACGACCTGCCACGTGACCGGCTCGCCGAGCTTGCTTCCCATCCAGGCGGTCAGGTGTCGGATATCGTTGCGGTCCTCCTGCCAGTTGTTCGATCGCGACCAACGGAGCTTGTTGACCAGGACGCTGCGGTGCCCCTTGCCGAGGAACATTAGCGCGAAGGACGTGTCGATGAGGTTCCCCATCCACGAGCCGTCGCCCTGCTGCGATCGAACGAGCTGCTCGGCCCCAAGACGATACCAGTCGTGCTCGCCGATCCGGGACAGGCCCGACAGCATGCCGACCCGTTCGACGGCGTAGAGGTAGTACGTGTAGCGGATCTTTTGGCGCGGGGCCTCGTCCAGGTCCATCCGCCTGGCCAGCCAATTCATGCCGGCCGCGATGGCCGCATGCTGGACGTAGCGGCCGCAATTCGGGGCCCTGCCGTCCTTGGTGTAGCCGCGCTCGCGGCGGACCTGGTAGCTGTTGCCGACGATGAACAGGCTGGCCACGCCCGCGGCCGTCATGCTGGGCGTCGGATTGCTCTTGCCCGACCCGGCGTAGCCCCAGCCGCCGTTGGACCTCTGCGTCTTCGACCAGTGCTCTTCGGCCGCCCGCCAGATGCCCGACGGGATCTTGATGCCCGCCTGAGACGCCGCGTGCAGGCCGAGCAAGGCGAATTGGGTGTTCGAGTGGTCGCCCGACCCGGCCCGCGAGATGCCGTAGGTCCAGGCCCCGTTGCTGAGTTGGGCCTCGATGAGGAAATCGGCCGCGGCCTGGATGTCGTCGCGGAAGACCTCCGGCTCGGCCATCGCCATGGCCATCGCCTTGAGCGCCACGACGTACGTGTAGCGATTGCGGACCCCTCGCAGCGCGTGCAGGCCCCGTCGGATCGCCGGGTCGTCGCTCGAGACCCCCGCGTTCTGCAGGGCCACCAGGGCCAGCGCGGTCGGACCGCCCTCGTAGCGGCCGAAGCCCGGCCATGGTCCGGTACGGTCCTGCTGACCCTTGACGTAGGCGATGCCCTTGTTGATGGCGCGTCGGACCTGGTTGCCGGTGATGTTCTGTGCCGTTGCCGGGCCGGTCAGCAGGCCCGTAAGCAGCGCGACCGGAACCACGGCGAGGGCATATCGAGAGATCCTGGCGGTGAGCGTCCGCATGGTCCTATGCACCACGATGGCTGGCAGCGCCCTTCGGTTCGGCCTCGTCGCACGTCGACCGGGTAAGGCCGAGGTCCCATAACCATTGTAGGGCCTTCGCTTCAGGCAGGCTTGGTTTTCTCCGATAACCTCTGTGGGGTGCCCATGCGCTCCAACGCGGCACCGACGCGCGACCGAGCAGCCCAATCACAGCGAGGCCCCATGCCAGATCACCTGACACGTCGCGAGTTCCTGGACCGACTGAGCCAGGGTACGACCGGGACCTTGCTCCTGCCCGCCCTGGGCTTCGCCGCTCAGCCGGCCACCGCGCCGGCGCGATCCGCTGCGAGCTCTCAGCCGTCACCCAAGGCAGCCTCGCAGCCATCCAGCATGCCCTGGTGGCAGGGCCAGCGCTCGCGCGTGATCGAGGTCCGGTCGCCACGGGCCGTCGACTCCTCCACCATCCACGAGCGGCGGCTCCGTGAGATGATCAGCCTGGCCCTTCGCATGGTCACCGACAAGCCTACCGCGGCCGAGGCCTGGCAGGAGATCCTGAAGCCCGATGACGTGATCGGCCTGAAGTTCAACCGTTCCGGGGCGGATGGCCTGAACACGACCGAGCCCTTCGTCCGGCTGCTGGTCGAATCACTGACCCTGGCGGGCTGGGCCCCCGAGCAGATCGTCCTCATCGAGATCGATCATCACATCGTCCGCCGTCTGAAGACCCAGCCCCGCGTGCCGGGATGGCTGGACGAGCGCGTCCGCTTCGACAGCGGCGAGGACCAATTCGCGGCCGTGCTCGGCCAGGTGACCGCCATCGTGAACGTCCCGTTCTTTAAGGCCAATCGGATGGCCGGTATGAGCGGGTGCCTCAAGAACCTCAGCCATGCGATGATCCGCCGACCCGCCCATTTCCATGCCAACACCAAGCCGAACCCCAAGCGGGGGGTGCTCAGGGCCGGCTCGTGGTGCAGCCCTTACGTCGGCGACATCGTGGCCGCGCCGATCCTCGCCGACAAGATCCGCCTGCACCTGGTCAACGCCATGAGGACCTGCTGTGAGCCGATGTCCGAGCCGCGCGGCCATGCGCTGGAGATGTACGGCGCGGTCCTGGCCGGCCGTGATCCGGTCGCGATCGACATGGTCGGTCTCGAGCTGCTCAATCAGCAGCGCATCGCCAGGAAGCTGCCGCCGCTGGCGAAGCGCGACGATCCCCTCCCGCAGCACGTGGCCGCCTCGGATGCGGGTGTCGGCCGATGGCATCCCGACCTGATCAACCACCTGACGGCCCGGGCCTAGCCGTTCAACACAACCAAACCTGTCGGTCCGCCGGCTGGCCGAGCCTCCCGCTGAGCCGAATCCTGTGCATTGCCGTGCGGCTCGGCGAGAGCCTCGACCTTCCGGGCAACCGCTTATCTCGCGCGAGTCGAACCACAAGGTTGCCTGGATCCCATCCCTATGCCGGCTTCGTCTTGGATGAGAACAGCTCGGCTTGATGAGGTGGCGACGAGATCGCCTGCCGAGTGCAGGCGCCGACCTACGGCCCGGACGGGAGCGTCGCTTGGCGGACCGTGATGACGGCGGTGACGAGCTCCTGGCTGCGTTGCTGGGCGCGTTGTCGGTACTCCGGCAGGTCGGACGGGCCCAGGGGCAGCGTCTTCTGCTGGTCGCGCTGGGATGCCATGTCTGGAGAACGCAGCCGCTGGCTTGGACCGGCCCGCGCGACCGATCTCGGCCGTGGGGCGGCGGATTGCGAAGCCCGGGTCGCGCCCTTCTGAGCCGTGAGCTGACCCTTGGTACGCTTGGACGGTTGCTCGGCCGCCGACTCACGGCTCGGCAGGACGATCACGTCGGACTCGTCGGATTCCGAGTCTTTGGCAGACTGGCCGTCCTGTTCGGCCTCGGGCGGCGTCGGACCGGTCGGCTCTTCTGCCGGAGGCGAGGACGGCTTGGCCGCTAGTCGGGGCTCGGGCTGTATCCCGGCGTGGACTCCCGGGGCCTGCGGCGGTGATGCGCCGCGTGCGAGCCACCTTGCCCTTGCCGAGGGGGCGGCCCCCTTGTCGGTGCCGCCGCGTTTCTTGGAGGGCATCGAACGCGTTGACCTCGGCTTGGCCTCCGAAAGTGCCTCAGGCCGCTTGGCTTCCCCGGCCGTCGCCGAGGATCGCTCCGCCGTCGCAAGCGTCTGGTCGCGATCGGGTCCCAGCACCTCTCCCGGCGTCGACGAATCGACGCCCGGGGCGGCTGGATCAGTCCGTCCACCGTAGCCGCCGCTGGGCTTGCCGCGGGTGAAACGCCGCGCGGGCGGACCGGATTCGCCGGCTGGCCGTGGCCCGGTCGTGGGCTGCGGTTGGGCGGCCAAACGCGTCGGCGGCGTCTGGGTCTGGAGCGTCTGGGCGGCGGCGATCGACCGCCGCCAGCCCGAGGTCTGGACCTCGGGTGTGACCAAGGCGACCTGAGTATTCCTAGGGGCGGACCGGCCGACGTCCTCCACCAGCGAGGCGAGCTGCTCCGGCGTGGCCCGGACGACGAACTGAGGCGTGGGCGGGCCCTGCTCGGGCTTGACCCGCTGTGTGAAGTAGAAGGCCTGCGACTCGTTAAGTCTGGCCGTGCCGCCGAGCAGTTCGGCATCATCGATCTGATGGCGCGCCATGTAGGCCCGCAGCGCCCATGCGAGTTCGTTCTGCTCGCTCGACGTCTCGGCCGTCAACGTGATCTGGACCGCCTCGTCGTGGACCCGGTCGGCCCGGAGCTCGGCCAGGCGGACCCCCTGCCGTAACTGCGACGCGATCGTCGGCGATGGCGGCGCGGCCTTGTCCTCGCTTTTTGCGGATTGTGATCCTTCCTTGATCTTCTCGACGAACCGATCGGCCAGCATGGCCACGACCCTGTCGAGCGTTGAGGTTGGCTCGGCTTCGGCAGATTGCTCGGGTCGGGGCGGTGGTGCCGGCGCCTGGGTCACCTCATCCGTCTTCGCCGACGGCTTGGCCTTGGCAGGTCGCTTGCTTGCGATCTTATCGGGCGGTGGGGTGCCGCGCTTGGTGACGGGTTGAGCCTCCGGCAGCGAGACCTTGCCCTGGGCCATCGCTCGCTCGGGTGAGGCCGGCTTCTTGTCCGCACGCGTTCGGGCCCCGGACACGTAGCCCAGGTCCTTCGGCTCCGGTCCTCGTTTGCCGGCGTCCGCAGCGCGCAGCTTCGCCGGGCCCGGCTTGCCGGCCTTGGCGACCGCGGCCGTATCCTCCAACGAGGAACGTTTCTTCTTGGCGGGTAAGGGCGCCAGCTCGGCAGACGTGCGTGGGGCCGCCTCGTCCGGGGGCTGCTCAGCCTTGTTGGCCACGGAGTCATCAACGGGCGCGGCTGGCGTCTCTCGCGGCGCAGCGCCGGTAGGTCCGCCCTGCTGGTCGTTGCCTGCGTCGGCAACCTCGAGCGGCCGACGGGACTCCTGCACGAAGTCAATCGTGAGGTAACCGGTCAGCACCGCCAGCAGGATCACCGCCGCAGCGCCGATGAGCCGTCCGAAGCTGAGCGCGCCGGGCGGCGTCGCCGGTGCGAGCGTCGGCGTCTCGGCGCTATCGAAGAGCTGCTCGCGCTCCAGCCGCGCAAAGAGCACCTCCTGGAGGTCCTCGGGGGCCTCGCCGCGAGGCAGTTGCCCCACGAAGCGCGAGACCTGCCGGAGCTCCTCAAGCCGCTCACGTGCCTCCGGCGACGACTCGAGCGCCGCTTCGACCTGCGACCGCTGCTCGGGCGTCAGTTCGCCGTCGACGTAGGCGGAGAGCTGCTCTTCGAGTTGTTCCAGTTCCTCGGGCGTCATGATGCACGCTTGGAGTCGTTCAAGACCCGCTCAAGCCTCTCTCGCAGGGCCATCCTGCCGCGATGCAGCCGCGACTTCACCGTGCCCGGCGGAATGTTCAATACCTCGGCGATCTCGGCGTAATCGAGGCCTTCGATGTCGCGCAGGACCACGGCGGCCCGATGCTCATCGTCCAGGTCGTCCAGCGCCGCAGCCACGAGCGCCTGGGTCTCACGGGCCTGGGCGGCCGCCTGTGGATCGACCGGGTTCTCACCGCCCGTCTGCCGAACCAGCGAGCTGGCCTGGTTCTCGATCGGGTTCGGGTTGCCGTCGTCGCTGGTCACGTTCACCGTCCTGCCCGCCTTGCGGCGGTGGCTGAGCGATTCGTTCACCGCGATCCGGAAAACCCATGTATAAAACCGACTCTTGCCCTGGAAACGATCCAGGGCCTCCAGCACCTTGCAGAAGACCTCCTGCGTCAGGTCGGCCGCATCGTCACGGCTGCCGCTGATCCGCCAGCACGTGTTGAACACCTTGTCCTGATACTTGGCCACCAGTTGGCCGAACGCGGCCATGTCGCCCTGCTGAGACTGTTCCACGAGCAGGGCGTCCTCGAACTGGATGGCCGTTGCAGGGGCCGGCACGCACGGACCTTTCATGAGATTGGACGCGAACAGCGGGCAGAGGTTCCCGGCCGTCGGGAGCCTTTTGCCGTCGATGCGGTGCGCGGTTTGGGCTATGCTAAGCGCCCGCAAGACGCCGTGAGCCATTATAGTCCTGACACACAACGTGGGAAGCAGCCTATGCCCGATTCAGACCGAAACGTCTATCGATCGCCGTTGGTCGCACGTAACGCCTCGCCCGAGATGGCCGAGCTGTTCGGCGAGAGGACCAAGTACGTCATTCACCGTAAGCTCTGGCTGGCCCTGGCCGAGGCCCAGAAGGAGCTGGGCCTGCCCATCACCGCGAAGCAGATCCGCCAGCTCCGCGCGAACGTCGAGACCATCGACTTCGACGCGGCCGACCTCTATGAGCGCGAGCTGCGGCACGAGACGATGGCCCACATCCGAGCCTACGGGGACGTCGCCCCGGACGCCAAGGGCATCATCCACCTCGGCGCAACGAGCTGCTACGCACTGGACAATACCGACCTGATCATCCTGCGGCAGGGCCTGGAGATCCTCTGCGCCCGCCTGGCGGCCGTGATCGACGGCTTGGGCAAGTTCGCCAAGAAGCACCGCTCGCTGCCCTGTCTGGGCTTCACGCACTACCAGCCAGCGCAGATGACGACGGTCGGCAAGCGGGCGGCGCTATGGTGCTACGACTTCGTCCGCGATCTGGAGGCGCTGGAGCACCGCCTCGAGACCCTCCGCTTTCGCGGCGTCAAGGGAACGACCGGCACGCAGGCCAGCTTCCTGAAGCTCTTCGACGGCGACCACGCCAAGGTCGAGCGGCTGGAGAAGCTGGTGGCCAAGAAGATGGGCTTCAAGCATGTCGAGCCGATCACGGGCCAGACCTATTCCCGCAAGGTCGACGCCCAGGTCGTCTGCGAGCTGGCGAACGTGGCCACCAGCGTCCACAAGTTCTGCAACGACCTCCGGCTGCTCAGCAATCTCAAGGAGATGGAAGAGCCCTTCGCCGCCAAGCAGGTCGGCTCGTCGGCGATGGCCTACAAGCGAAACCCCATGCGGTGCGAGCGGGCCACCGCCCTGTCGCGGTTCATCCTGAGTCTGGCCAGTTCGCCGCTCATGACCGCCGCCGAGCAGTGGTTCGAGCGGACGCTCGACGATTCGGCCAATCGCCGCCTCACGCTGCCCGAGGCCTTCCTCGCCACCGACGGTTGCCTGCTGATCATGGCCAACGTGGCCTCGGGCATGGTCGTGTATCCGAAGGTCATCCATGCCCACGTCATGGCCGAGCTGCCCTTCATGGCCACCGAGAACGTCCTCATGGCGGCCGTCGAGGCCGGCGGCGACCGGCAGGAGCTGCACGAGATCATCCGAAAGCACAGCGTGGCGGCCGGGTTGGAGGTCAAGCAGCACGGCCGGGCCAATGACCTGATCGAGCGGCTGGAGATGGACTCGGCCTTCGCCAACGTCGACGTGAGGGCCCTGCTCGCCCCGAAGGCCTTCATCGGCCGGGCGCCGCAACAGGTCGACGCGTTCGTCAAGGACTACGTCACGCCGATCCGCCGCCGCTACCGCAAGGCCTTGGGCGGCGAGGTGGACTTGAGGGTGTAGGCCGGAAGCATCCGTGACGTACGACAACCTCACGCGTGTCCACAAGCAACTCGGGGATGTCTGCATCGGCTACGTCGACGGTCTTCGCGGCGCCGACACGCAGGGCCGGACGCTGAAGGAGCTTCGCGAGAACCTCGACGAAGCCACCGAGCTCGTCGTGGCATCAAAGAAGTAGCTCGCCGAACATGGACCTCACGGCGCTACCGGCACTTAACCGAAAGGAGTGACCCCATGACAGCTAGAGCAGCTTCACTTCACCTGTAGCGTATATCCGGCGTGGCGCATGCAGTTGA
>CAZUQM010000065.1:0-25942 GCA_964622545.1 uncultured Planctomycetales bacterium
ACAGCAGATCGCCGAGCGCGTCGCTGTCGGCGTGTTTGCTGTCGGGCGAGGTCAGCCCCCAGACCGCAACCATGCCGAAGCACTCGGAGCGGCGCAGGCCCGCCCAGGTGCCTTGCGTCTTGCCCTTGGCCTCGGCGTCGATGCAGTGGCCGAGGATCTTGTTCACGGCATCGCTATAAGCGGTCTGCCCGGAAGCAGGCATCGGGTCGTCGACGAACCAGGTACGGTGCGTAGGCTTGGCGGGCGGCTCGACGTCTCGAACCGCCTCGGGATAGCCCGGTGGCGGCCGGTCCTGCGCGGCTGCGACAGGGTTGGCTCCAAGCGTCATGCACAGCCACAGCAGCGCGGGCAAGCGGATGACGATAGGAAGTCCAATCATGGTCTGACCGTCCTCTTAAGGGGGCGGATTGGGCGTCAAGCTACTCTAGCACGGACAAGCGATACGTATCGCCGTGTCGGCGGCCCCATCCCTTGCGCCCTGACGCGGGTTGCGCCAGGCAAACCGGGGACACGAACGAATGCCACTGCCGTCCTTGACTGTCGCTTTGCCAATGACCAGTTCGAGTCCACGCTTTTCGTCTCGTCGTCGGTCCTATTCAATGGTCCTTCGCAGATCGAGAGGACCATCACTCTCGGTCAGGCAAGCGCTCGGTCGAGAACCCAGCGTTGTCATCTGTCGTCCGTCAACGAACCGGCTTACCGAAGCGGAATCTGAGGTCTCAGAGAGCACGATTCATCAAGCCACCGTTCCCGCATGTTCGCTCGGTACATGGCGCCAATCTTGCTCGATCAGCGCCCAGTCTGTGATGGCTCGGAGGTGCGCTGGGTCGCATCGTCGGGCTCCTTGGCGTAATCGGATAGGGCTTCGGTATCGCCCCTAAGGAGGGCGGCAAGGGGGGCCGTCATCTCGCCCTTCTCCAGCACGATCTTAAGCACCGACGCCACGGGGGCGGCCAGGAACATGCCGACGAGCCCCCAGATCATGCCGAAGAAGATCAGCGACATGAGGATAGCGATCGGATGCAGGTTGAGAGACTGGCCGAAGATCCTCGGCTCGATGATGTTCCCGATGGTGATCTGGATCGAGCCCGGTATGGCGATGGCCAGCACCTTCGAGAGCGGGGACAGTTCCGGGGCCACCAAGACCACGGGCAAGGGCAACAGCGTCGCAATGATGGAGCCTATGCTGGGGATGAAGTTGAGCAGGAAGACGAACACCGTGAAGACAAACGCGAACTGGACCCCGACGAGCCAGAGGACGGTTCCGACCAGCAGAGCCGTGACCACCGAGACCACGAGCTTGGCCAGGATGTAGCGACGGATTTGCTGCTCCATCTCGCCCCGAAAGATCTGGCGCTGAGAGGGTGGGGCGGTGCGGCCCATGGTCATGAACAGCATGAAGACCGCCACCAGGACGCCGGTTGAGAGGACGCCGACGAGCGCCTTGAATGTCCCGGCCAGAACGCCCTTGACCCCATCTTGAAGCGACTGTTGGATCGACTGGATGAGTTCCTCCGTCCTCATGCCGAGCTGATCGGCCGGGAGCATCTCTGCGCACTGGGTCAGCAGCTGCTTGACCTCCTCATGGTAGACGGGAGCGCTGGCCGTGATCTGATTGGCCGTGGCCGACACGAGCACCCACAACAGCACGAAGATCATGACGCCGAACACGGCCGTCAGAACGTAGGCGATGGGCCGCGGCAGCCGTAGGTACTTCATCTGGGCGTCGATCACGGGGCCGAGACAGGTCGTGAAGAAGAAGGCCAGAACAAACGGGATGAGCACCGGCTTAAGCCAATAGAGCGCCGCGCCGACCGCTACGATGGTCAGGATCAGAAGACAGACGGTCTGGACGCGGAACTCGCTCTGTCGTCGATCCACGGTGGGTCTCCGGGACGTTGGAGGCTAACCAGGTTGGACTGGCCACGATCGTTCGTCCGGCCGTCGGTGTGCGATGTTACCCGTCACGGGCCTCAACGCAAGCGGTCCGAGAGGTTCGGGACAAACAGGGGACCGTCAACCCAATCTGATCGCAGCCAGAATGACCGAGGTTGCGAGACAGGTGACGGTCCCTCAGGGATGCGTGCGGCGGCTCTGGGTTTGCTGCATGCCGGTCACCGACTGATCACGAAGATGGCGGTGTCGGCCTCGGCGTTGGCGTCTTGCACGATCTCGCGGCCCTGCTCGGTGTTCAAAGCGATGCGGCGGTGGATGCGGATGCCCTTGGCGGCGCAGAAGTCCTCGAAGTCGGCGATCGATAGCGAGCGGATGTTCGGCGTGTTGTACCACTCGAAGCCCCAGGGGCTGTCGACGCGGGGCGCCCGCCCCTCGACAACGAGTCGCTCGCGGAACGGCCGGTAGGCGATGTTCGGGAAGCTGACGATGCACCGCCGGCCGACGCGGAGCATGTCGTTCACGACCGGCTCGACGTCCTTGACCGCCTGCAAGGCCTGCGAGAGGACGACGCAGTCGAACTGGCCGTCGGCGAACGAACGCAACCCCTTGTTGAGGTCGGCCTGGATGACCGACAGGCCCCGCCGGACGCAGGTCAGCACGGCCGCTTCATCGAGCTCGACGCCCACCAGCAGGCAGTTGCCGCGCCGCTTGAGCCGGTCGAGCAGGGAGCCCCGGCCGCAGCCGAGATCGAGCACGCTGGCGCTGAGGGGGATCAGGTCCATGATGCGATCGTAATCGAGCCGCGGCGTGGTGAAGATGCTGGTCGGGTTCGGGCCGTAAGGGGCCTCGTCGAGATCGGCGTTGGGCACGGCCGAGCCGCTGAGGTCGGCCAGGAAGGCGCGGATCATCTCGCCATAGCTGTCGACGTCGTCGGGCAGGAGGAAGGCGTCGTGACCGCAGGCGCTGTCGATGTTGCAGTAGCTGACCGGCTTGTTCGCGGCCAACAGGGCGTCGACGAGGTCGCGGGCCTGGTCGGGCGTGAAGAGCCAGTCGCTGCTGAAGCTGAGGACCAGCCAGTTGCAGGAGGCGGGCTCCAGGGCGTCCGTCAGCTTGGCTCGGGTGTCGCCGAGGTCGAACATGTCCATCGCGAGGGTCAGGACGATGTAGCTGTGCGCGTCGAAGCGCTCGACGAACCGCGCCCCCTGGTAGCCCAGGTACGAGCCGACGGAGAAGACGTTCTCGAAGCCGTTCTGCGTTGCGCGGGGCTTGAGACGGTCGCGGTCGAATTTCTCGTCCATCCGCTCGCGCGACAGGTAGGTGATGTGGCCGATCATGCGGGCGATGGCCAGACCGACCTGCGGCCCGCTGGTTGTAAGCCCCTCGCATGTCTCGGTCGTCTGCACGTCTACATGGTAGTTCGGGTCGCGCAGGATGGCGTTTCGGCTGACGATGTCGAAGGCCAGCGCCTGGGCGGTCAGCCTGGCGGACGTCGCGATCAGGCCCACGCCCCAGACGCGTCCGGGGTACATGGTCGCCCAGGCCAGGGCCTGATGTCCGCCCATCGAGCCGCCCAGGACGGCCAGCAGGACGTCGATACCGAGATGGTCGACGAGCCGTCGGTGCACGCGGACCATGTCCTGCACGGTGATGCGGGGAAAGCCGGTGCCGTAGGGCCGACCGGTGGCGGGATTGATGCAATTGGGTCCGGTCGAGCCGCGACAGCCTCCCAGGACATTCGGGCAGATGACGAAGTAGCGGTCGGTGTCGATGGGCTTGCCGGGACCGACGACGATGTCCCACCAGCCGGGCACATCGCTGTCGTCGTGCCGGGCCACGTGGGAGTCGCCGCTGATGGCGTGGCAGATCAGCACGGCGTTGGTGCCGTCGGCGTTGAGCCGTCCGTACGTCTCGTAGGCGACGGTGACGTTGGGCAGCGAGCCGCCGAGGTCGAGCTCGAGCGGCTCATCGAACGTGACGGTCTGCAGATGCGGCAGGGGCGCGGCGTGGCGGACGCTGTCGCTGCTGTCAAAGAAGTCATCGGTCATGATTCGGTGCGGCCCCCCTTGAGCGAAGCTTGACGTGCCGGCCCCACGTCCCTTGGGACGCCACGGGCTGCTGGCCTGCCCGTGCCCCACTGGCGGACAGCCCACCTGTGGTACCCCGGCGATGGACCAACACGGCGCAAGATCTCCCACCCTTCCGTAAGCGCAAGCACTCGCCCGCCTCAACACGATTGCGACGCCATGAGCGCCTGGTCCAGGTCGGCCTTGATGTCGACGAGGTCCTCGATACCGACGCTGAGGCGGATGTACTCCGGGCTGACGCCGGCGGCGCGCTGCTCGTCCTCCGAGAGCTGCTGGTGCGTGGTCGAGGCCGGGTGGATCACCAGCGTCTTGGCGTCGCCGATGTTAGCCAAATGGCTAGCCAGCTTCACGCGGTTGATGAACTCGACGGCCGCCTCGTGTCCGCCCATGATGCCGAATCCGATGATCGCGCCCGCGCCTTGGGTCAGATACTTGGCGGCGTAGGCGTGCGAGGGGTGGTCCTCCAGGCCGGGGTAGTTGACCCAATCGACGGCCGGGTGCATCTGGAGCCATTCGGCCAGCTCTTGGGCGTTCTCGCAGTGGCGCGGCATGCGGAGGTGGAGCGTCTCGACGCCGAGCAGGGTGGCCCAGGCCGCGAAGGGGCTCATGGCCGCGCCGGTATCGCGGAGCCAGTGCGTGCGGATGTGCACGGCGTAGGTGATGTTGCCGAGCGGCTTGAGGGCCTCGCTGAAGACCATGCCGTGGTACGACGGGTCGGGCTCGCAGAACTCGGGCCACTTGGCCGGGTCGGAGGTCCAGTCGAAGCGACCGCCGTCGACGATCGCTCCGCCGATGTGCACGCCGTGACCGCCGATGAACTTGGTCGTGGAGTAGACCACGATGTCGACGCCGTGTTCGAGCGGGCGGAAGGCCACGGGCGTGAGCACGGTGTTGTCGCAGATCACGGGCAGGTCGTGTTGATGGGCGGCGGCGGCGACCTTCTCGAAGTCGGGCACGTCGTTCTTGGGATTGCCGATGCTCTCGATGTAGACGCAACGGGTGTTCTCGTCGACGAGCTCGGCGATGCGCTCGGGGTCGGCCGGGTCGAAGAACCGCACCTCGACGCCGAACTTCTTGAGCGTTTGGCTGAAGAGCGTGTAGGTGCCGCCGTAGAGGCTCGTGGCCGAGATGAAGTTCTGCCCGGCGTGCGTCAGGGTCAGCACGGCGGCGGTGATGGCCGACATGCCCGAGGCGAACACGACCGCGGCCGTTCCGCCTTCCAGGGCGGCCAGCCGCTTTTCCAGCACGTCGCAGGTCGGGTTCATCAGACGGGAGTAGATGTTGCCGAACTCGCGCAGGGCGAAGAGATCGGCCGCGTGATCGGTGCTGTTGAAGGTGTAGCTCGTGGAGGCGTAGATCGGCACGGCCCGAGCGTTGGTCTCGGCGTCGGGCTGATGACCGGCATGGAGGGCCAGTGTGCCCAGGCCTCGAATCGGTGGCGTGTCGGTCATAGACGTTCATCCTTTCTCGGCTCGGTGGTGATGGTCTCGCAGGTGGATCGTGTTGCGGGGCGCGGCCCGGTTCGGTCGGGGGCGGAACACCTTCACGCCCAGCAGTGCGAAGCTGCTGATGGTCGTGAGGGCGGCTCAGATGCCGCTGCCGTTCTCGAAGCCGCTCTCCCGCGCTTGTGCCTGAGTGATCATGCTGCCGGGCGGGACGCTGTGCGTGAGCCAGACGTTACCGCCGATGGTCGAGCCCTGGCCGATCGTCACGCGGCCGAGGATGGTGGCACCGGAGTAAATCGTCACGTCGTCCTCGACGATCGGGTGCCGGGGGACGCCCTTGATCGGGTTGCCCTGGTCGTCGAGCGGGAAGCTCTTGGCCCCGAGCGTCACGCCCTGGTAGATGCGCACGCGATCGCCGATGACGCAGGTCTCGCCGATGACGACGCCCGTGCCGTGGTCGATGAAGAAGTGCTCGCCGATCTCCGCGCCGGGATGGATGTCGATGCCGGTGATGCTGTGGGCGTGCTCGGTCATGATGCGCGGAATGACGGGCACCTCCAGGTGATAGAGCTCGTGGGCGAGTCGGTAGTTGGTGATCGCCAGCATGCCCGGATAGCAGATGATGGCCTCTTCGGGGCTGGTCGCGGCCGGGTCGCCCTCGTAGGCGGCCTGGACGTCGGTGGCGAGCCGGTGGCGCACGACGGGCAGGCGGCTGACGAACTCCTTGGTGGTCTGCAGCGCGCGTCGCTCGGTGTTGGGGCACTGGTGGGGGTCGTCACCGCACTCGAAGCAGAACCCGCGCTTGATCTGCTCCTGCAGGGTGCCGAAGACACGATCGAGCGTCGAGCCGACGTAGAAGCGCATGCTTTCCTGGCTCAGGTCCGACTGGCCGAAGTAGCCTGGGAACATGACGGCCCGGAGCAGCTCGAGGATCTCGACGAGCGCGTCGCGCGTGGGCAGGGTGTGGCGACACGTCCCCTTGGTCTTGGCGCGCGAGAGCCCCTCGGTCACCTCGCACAGGGCTTCCACCACGGGCACGAGGGTCATCTCCCGCGAGTCGTCGAATCGGGCTTTGACCTCGAGGATTTCGTCGTTGTCGGCCACGTCAACCTCCGGCCTCGTCTTCAAAGAGCCATGTGCTTAGATAGCGTTCGCCCGTGTCGCAGACCACGGTGACGATCGTCTTGCCCTCGCTCTCGGGCCGGCCGGCGACCTCGATGGCCGCCCAGACGTTCGCCCCGGCCGAGATGCCCATCAGGATCCCTTCCTCTTTGGCCATGCGACGCGCGATGCGGCCGGCGTCTTCGTGGCGGACCTGGATGATCTCGTCGATCAGGTCGGTTTGCAGCACGTCGGGCACGAAGCCGGCCCCGATGCCCTGGATCTTGTGCGGTCCGGGATCGCCGCCCGAGAGGACCGGCGAGTCGACGGGCTCGACCGCCACGGCGCGGAACCCGTCTTTGCGCTGCTTGAGCGCGTCGGCCACGCCGGTGATCGTTCCACCCGTTCCCACGCCGGCGACGACGATGTCGACGTCTCCGTCGGTGTCGGCCCAGATCTCCTCGGCCGTGGTCGTGCGATGGACCTCCGGGTTGGCCGGGTTGGCGAACTGCTGCGGGAGGAAGTAGTTGGGGTCGGCGTTGCACAGCTCCTTGGCCTTGTGGATCGCTCCGGACATGCCGTCCTTGCCGGGGGTGAGGATCAGCTCGGCCCCGAGCGCGGCCAGGAGCTTGCGGCGCTCGACGCTCATCGTGTCGGGCATGGTCAGGATGAGCTTGTAGCCCTTGGCGGCACAGACGAAGGCCAAAGCGATGCCGGTGTTGCCGCTGGTCGGCTCGACGAGGGTGGTGTCGTCACGGATCAGGCCGGCCTTTTCGGCCGACTCGATCATGCTGAGGCCGATGCGGTCTTTGACGCTGGAGCAGGGGTTGAAGGATTCGAGCTTGAGCAGGACGCGTCCGGGCAGATCGCCTCCGACCCGTCCCAGCTTCACCAGGGGCGTCTTGCCGACCAGGTCGGTGATGTCCGCAGCGATGTTGGCCATGGTGTCCTTGTCCTGTTGACCGTAGCCGGATGACAGCGTCCCATTGCCTTAGATGCGCCGGTCGGAGCCCAATAATCCAGAGTTACCGGTACTCCAGGTATACTGGCCCTGTCAAGGGCGGCAGAATCGGGCCGCGAACCCCCAAGGGGGGCCTTCGATTGCGGTTTGGCGGTGTCTCCCCTCCGCACCTCAGTCGGGCGCGAGCGGGTTTAGCGGCCTGTGCCCGGGCGGGCGAGCCTGCCGACCTCGTCGGGGCTCAGGGCCCGACCATAGAGGCGGACGTCGGCGATGGCACCGTTGAAGTGGTCGTTGGGCCCGGAGCCGATCAGGAGCGGTCTTTCGTTCGTCAGGTCGTAGTGGGCGGGCTTGAAGGCCTCGCTGGTGGCGACGAGGCCGCCGTCGACGTAAAGCCTGAGGCGGTCGCCGTCTCGCACCCCGGCGATGTGCCGCCAGCCGGGCTCGAGCGAACGATCGTTCGTGGCGCATCGGCCCGCCTGCCAGGAGTGGACGTGTCCGGACGGCAACGTCCCGGCGAAGAGCCGACCGCGATACGTCGCCATCGACCAGACCCGGCGGTATCTCACGTCAGGGGTGTGGTCGAGACGATCGATCAGCGTCCAGGTGTCGTCGCCGTCGCAGCGGTAGACCTGTCCGAGAGGCAGTGTGCCCCCGTACATCTTGCCGTTGTAGACGGCCACGCCCATGACCTCCATCTCCTCGCCGAGCCGGCCGATGCTTCGCCATCGCGTGCCGCCCTCATAGCGGAAGACGCTGCCCGTGGGCCAGGTCGCGGTGTGGAGCTTGCCGTCATAGACGATCACGGAGTAGGTTTGGGTTTCGTCGGCCTGCTTGCCGCAATCGATCCAGTCCTGACCGCCGGCCCATCGCCATACGCCCGCCCCGCCGTTGCCGGTGTTGTAGAGGTGACCGTTCCAGACGGCCAGGGCCATCGAGCGCTGATCGCCGGGTGTGCCGATGGAGGTCCACGTCTTCTTGCCGTCGTACTCGAACACGCCGGGCGAGTACATGGGGATCGCATAGAGCTTGCCCTTGAAGACGGCCAGGGCGTAGACCTCCTCGGCATCGCCGAGCCGGCCGCAGTCGACCCATCGCTTCCCGCCTTCGTAGCGGTAGACGTGTCCGCCGGGCGTCATGTTCGGGGAATCCTCCAGAGCCGAACCGCGAGCGCGGTAGGCGGCCGCGCCGGCATAGAGCTTCCCCTGGTACTCGGCCAGACAGAAGATCGCGTTGGCCTTGGACGGCGAGCCGCAATCGGTCCACGTCTTGCCGCCCTCGTAGCGGTAGATGTGCCCGACCTTGTCGGCGCCGCTCTCGTAGGTGCCCGCGTAGAGGCGGTCGTCGAAGACGGCCAGGGCGCAGACGAAGATGGCCTCGCCCGGGCGGCCGCAGTCGGTCCAGCTCTTCTCGGCGCGGGCGTTGTCGATGCCGAACTCGATGTGGCGGTAGTTGGCCTGGGTGGAGGTGACACCCGCGGCGATCTTGATGTTGAGGTTCAAGCCGCTGCGGCGGGGGGGGGCGTACTTGCTGACGATGTCGCCGAGGACGTCGTCGATCGCCTCGTCCGTGTGGACCCAGGCCGAGACGGCGAAGTCGCGCTTGCCTAGGGCGATCTCCGAGGAGGGCTTGATGGTGATGACGCCGGCGCGACCGTCGAAGCGCGCCGCCGTGCGCGGCCTGCCGGACGGTCCTTGGCAGTCGAAATCGACGGAGCGGCACCGGCCGTGGTGTCCACCGCCGGTGCGGTCCTTGGCGTCGCCGGCGAGGGGCCAATGGGCGACCAGACCTTCGTCGATCGTTCGGGGCTGGGCGGCTGCTGCCACGCCCGCGGCCATCATCACGCACACTATTGCCACGGTTGCTGCGTTCATTCGTTGGGTCTCCTGCTAACGGGACACAGGGAGCTGACGCACAGGGTGTCCGTTGCGGTTTGTCTGTCGGTGTCCGGCAGGGCGCGTTTCCTGCCGGGCCGCATGATCTCCGAAGCGTGATCGGGCATCTGATCCCGGCCGTTGTTGCCGCGCTCGATGACGTGGTGCCGGCAGAGACGCGACGGTGACGGAGCGTCGCTGTTGAATCGCTCTAACAAAACAGCTCCCTGACGGTCGCTGCTCTGACATGTGCGTTGTCCTGCCACTAACCGGGTGCCTCGTCTTCGGCACTGGCCCGAATCGCCAGCAACGACCAGTCGTCGTCGATGGCCCGGCCTCCGACGTGGGTGATCACGTCGCGTTTGATCGAGGCGAGCAGCTCCTCGAGCGGCAGGGTCGCGTCCTGAGCCACGCGCTGCTGCAATCGCCCGTAGCCGTAGAAGTTCTTGTCTTCGTCGATGGCCTCGAAGACGCCGTCGGTGCAGAACAGTAGCACGTCTTCCGGGCGGAAGTCGATCTCGATTCGTTCGTACGTGGTCGTCGCCTCGATGCCCATGGGCAGTCCGACGTCGCCGGGTTTGACGACCTGACCGGTCTCGGCGCGATACCAGCACGGCCAGGCGTGACCGGCGAGGGCGAACTCGGCGACGTGGGCGGTCGGGTCGACCAGGCAGGCGGCGCCGGTCACGAAGCTGTCGTGGCAGACGTCGATGATGACCTGGTTCATGCGCTCAAGGACGCGGGCGGGGCGCGGGTCGGCCTGCACGGCCGATTGCAGGGCGGTCTTGGTGATGGCCATGACGAGGGCGGCCTGCACGCCGTGGCCCATGGCGTCGCCGATGAAGAAGAGGACGCGTCCGTCGCCCAGCTCGATGATGTCCAGCACGTCGCCGCCGACCTGGAGGGTGGGCTCGTATTCGAGGGCGACGGCCAGGCCCTCGACACCCACCTTGGGGTCGGGGATCAGCGTCCGCTGGACCTGGCGGGCCATCTCGAGCTCTTGGACCATCACCTGGTTCTGTCGTTCGATAACGGCCTTCTGCTCGGTGAGCTCGCTGTAGAGGCGGCCCTTCTCGACGATCGCCGACAGCAGGCCGGTGATCTGCTGAAAGAAGACGCTGTGCATGCTGGAGTAGACGCGCGGCTCGACGCTGGAGAAGAAGATGAAGCCGATGGGGTTGCCCTGGACGATCAGCGGACAGGTGAACGACGACGTCATGCCCTCGCGGACGACCAGGGCGGTCGACTCGGACTGGGGCTTGTAGCGGAGGTAGCCTTCGAGGTCGTTGATGATGCGGGGGCGGCCCGTCAGGAGGATCTCCTTGAGCGTGGAGCCCTCGAGCGGCGCCTCGTAGCCTTTGGTCAGGATCATGGGGCGGTCGGACCGGGCCCACCGGGCGACCACCATGCCGCGCTCGTGGTCGACCAGCGAGAAGCCGATGCGGTCGTAAGGGATAAGCGCTCGCAGCTCGTCGTAGACGAAGTCGAGCACGTCCTCCAGCGTGACGCCCAGGTTGATCCGTTCGGTCAGGCGCAGAACCGTGTTGAACTCCAGCTCCCGCTGGCGGAGCTGGCGGGCGACCTCGTTGGCGTCCGGGGGGTAGTCGCAGGTGAGGTCCTCCGGACGGACGCGTCGGACGACGGCCTCACTGGCCGGGCCGATGATGAAGGCGTCGTTGGATTGAATGGCCTCGGGCCTTTCGCCGGTGGTCATGGTGCTCGCTGCCGTCTTTGGCGGTCCGATCGCGCGAAAAGGGGTCCTGGTTGAGCCTACCGTCTTTCGCTCGTGGTTTCCACATTCGGCGTCTGAAACCTAAGCGCCACCCAGCCGCGAGCCGACAAAAACCGAAAGGGTAAGGTCCTTCTGCGCCCGAGACTCGCTAGCCACGGATGGCACGATGATTACCGCAACCGACGTGAGAGGCATTCTGAGTGGTTCCGGCGAATCGAGCCGGACGATCGATCTCGGCGTCGAGGCGCCGGGTCCGATAATCGCACTCGGAGCGGAGCTGAAAGCCACGCTCTGCTGCTGGACGGGACGGGAGGCCGTCTTTTCGCCCGTCCGCGACGACCTGCGTGACGGCCAGGCCTACCGCGCCTACCGCCATGCCCTGACCGAGCTGGCCGAGGCCTTCGAGCCCGACGAGCCCATGATCGCACACGACCTTCATCCGAGGTACGTGAGCGCCGAGTTGGCCGCCCCATTGAACCTGCCCACCGAAGGCGTTCAACACCATCATGCCCACGCGGCGGCCGCGCTGGGACAACCCGCCCCGGACCGACGCTATCTGGCGATCGTCTGCGACGGGACCGGCTACGGTTTGGACGGCGCGTCGTGGGGCGGCGAGGTCCTGCTCTGCACCGCCACCCAATTCGAGCGGATCGCGCACCTGCGCTACTGTCCTCTGGCCGGGGGCGACGCCTCGTCGATTCAGACATGGCGTCCCGCGGCCGCTTTGCTCCGCGAGGCGTTCGGCGATAAGTGGCACGACCTGGACCTGCCCCTGATCGCGGGCCTCGATCGTTACCGGATCTCGTTGGTCGACCGCATGCTGGCTCGCGAGGTGAACTGTCCGCGGTCGTCGAGCCTGGGTCGGATCTTCGACGCCGTGGCGGCCATCACCGGCCTGTGCCTGAACAACACGCAGCCGGCGGAGGCGGCGATCGCCGTGCAGAGCGCCGCACAGCAATACCGCGAGACATACGGTGACGCGATCGAGCCTTACCCGGTCGAGCTGGCCTCCGACGGGGCGCCTCAGCAGATCGATCTGAGGCCCATGATCCGCTGCATGGTGGACGACGTGAGGACGGGGATCGATGCGTCGCAGATGGCGGCGCGATTCCACGAGACGGTCTGCCGGGCGTTCGCCCGGGTCGCGGCGTCGGCCGCTCATCAGCACGACGTGGACACGGTCGTGATGTCGGGGGGCTGTTTTCTGAATGCGATCCTGTCCGAACGTCTGTCGATGCTGCTGTGCTCGGCGGGGCTCGAGCCGCGCTTGCCGCGTGCGGTGTCGGTGGGCGACGACGGGATATCGCTTGGCCAGGCCCTCGTGGCCGGAGCGCGAATGTGGAGAGAGAACCCATGTGTCTAGCCGTTCCGGGACAGGTCGTCTCTCGAGAGGGCGACGACATGGAGGTGGACTTCCAGGGCACACGGTCGACGGTGGGGGCGCTGATGACGCCCGAGGCCCAAGTCGGCGACTGGGTGTTGGTGCACGCCGGCTATGCGATCTCGCGGCTGGATGAGGCTGAGGCCCGCAAGACATGGGAGTACCTGCGACTGCTCGACGACGAGCCGGCGGTCGAAGATTAGGACGTGGACAGGCGCTGGATCATGCCGAACGCGGCGATGACCGAACACGTGCAGGCGCTGAAGACCGAGCTGGGCGAGGCCTTCGATCGGCGGGGCCGTCCCATCCGCCTCATGGAGGTCTGCGGCACGCACACGGTCTCGCTGCACCGCAGCGGGCTGCGGTCGATGTTGCCGGACGGGCTCGAGCTGATCAGCGGTCCGGGCTGTCCCGTCTGCGTGACCGCGCAGGGCTATATCGACGCGGCCGTATCGCTGGCGGGGTGCGATGGGTTCACGATCGCGACCTACGGCGACATGGTTCGCGTGCCCGGCTACGCCGGGAGCCTCGAGACGGCCCGGACGCGCGGGGCGGACATCCGCGTGGTCTACTCGGCTCGCCAGGCGGTGGATCTGGCCGACAAGCTGTCCGAGCGGCAGGTGGTCTTCCTGGCGATCGGGTTTGAGACGACCGCGCCGGCGACCGCGGCGGCCTTGCTGGATGCCCGAGAGCGCGGCCTGGAGAACCTCTCGATCCTCAATGCGCACAAGCAGGTGATCCCGGCGATGAAGGCCCTGCTGGAGGCCGATGACGTGCCGATCGACGGCTTCCTCTGCCCGGGCCACGTGAGCGTCGTGATCGGCTCGCAAGCTTATCGACCGATCGCCGATGCGTACGGTCGTCCTTGCGTGGTGGCGGGGTTCGAGCCGGCCGACATGCTCGAGGCGATCCGTCGGCTCGTCCGGCAGGTCCGCGATGAGCGTGCGTGCGTCGAGAATGCCTATTCGGTGGCGGTCAGCGACGCGGGGAACCCGGTCGCGCGGAACCTGATCCAGCGCGTCTTCGAGTCGGACGACGCGGCCTGGCGGGCCATGGGAACGATCCCGGCCAGCGGGTTGCGGTTGCGACCCGCCTTCACCGCCTTCGACGGGTTTGAGCGATTCAGTGTGACGGTGGGCGAAGACCGCGATCCGCCCGGTTGCCGATGCGGCGAGGTGATTCAGGGAAAGTGCCGGCCGCCCGATTGTCCGCTCTTCGGCGGAAACTGCACCCCAAGGTCGCCGGTCGGACCGTGCATGGTCAGCAGCGAGGGGACCTGCGCAGCCTGGTACACGTATCACCACATGCGGCCTCGCAGGAAGAGGGGGCGCGCCGCCTCATGATGAAGGGCGACCCAAGGATGAACCGACCTAAGTGGTAGGAGGCCCCATGACGACGATCCAGACGCAGAGCGAGCCGCACCAGCAAGACAGCACGGCCTCGCCGACGGACGCGCACATCAAGCGGGCCCACGGCGGCGGGGGCGAGTTGATGGAGCAGCTCATCCGGGACCACCTCCTGCCCGTGCTGGGCAACGAGCAGCTTGATGCGATGACGGACGGCGCCGTCCTGAAGCCGCTCACCGGTCGGCCCGTCATGACGACCGACGGCTACGTCGTCCAACCTTTGGAGTTCCCGGGGGGCGACATCGGCAAGCTGTCGGTTTGTGGGACGGTGAACGATCTGGCCATGATGGGGGCCGCGCCGGTGGCGCTGAGCCTGGCGATGATCCTGGAGGAGGGGCTGCCGATCGCGACGTTGGATCGCATCGCCGCCTCGATCGCGATCACGGCCCGCGAGGCGGGCGTGCGTGTGGTCACGGGCGACACGAAGGTGGTCGAGGCCTCCGGCGGGGAGCCGGGTCTGTTCATCACGACCGCGGGGATGGGCGCGCTGCCCGATCACGTCCGACTCGGTATGGAGCGGATCACGCCCGGGGATCGCATTCTGATCAACGGTCCGATCGCCGAGCACGGTCTGGCGATCATGGCCGCTCGAGAGGGGTTGGAGTTTCAGACCCAATTGCGAAGCGACGCGGCGCCGCTGCACGAATTGGTGGGGGCGATTCTCGAATGCGGGCGCGACGACGCGGACGGTCCGGCGGTCAAGTTCCTGCGCGATGCGACGCGCGGCGGGCTGGCGAACGTCCTGGCCGACCTGACCGAGCAGACCGACCTGAACATCGAGATCGACGAGGCCTCCCTGCCGATCACGCCGACGGCGCGCCATGCGGCGGAGCTTCTGGGGCTCGATCCGCTGAGCGTGGCGAACGAGGGCAAGTGCGTCATGGTCGTCTCGGCCGACTACGCCGACGAGGTGGCGGCGGTATGCCGATCGCACGCCTATGGGCGGAGGACGGCCGTCATCGGCACGGTCCGGGCGGCTGACGACGCGATGTGCGGGGTAGTGGAGCTGCTGACGACGGTCGGAGGGCGACGCATCGTCCAACGGCCCTATGGCGAGGAGTTGCCGCGGATCTGCTGATGCACGAGATGAGCATCGCTCAATCTGTTCTGGCCGTGGCCGAGGAAGAGGCGGCGCGACACGGCGGCGGACGGCTGCGAAGCGTTCAGTGCACCGTCGGCGTCTTGCAGCAAATCGTGCCGGACCTGCTGACCGAAGCGATTCACTGCCTGGTCGAGGGGACCGATCAGGCCGGGATCGAGGTGGACATTCGACCCGCGCCCGTGACGCTGCGATGCAGCGCATGCGGGCGTGACGGCGAGAGCACGATCTGGCGGGTGGATTGCCCGGCGTGCGGGTCGCTCGACGTCACCATCGACGGCGGCGATGAGATCCTTCTGACGGGTATCACGACGGAGAAGAGCGATGCAGGTTGAGGTCTTGCGAAACATCTTTGAGCGGAACGACGCGCGAGCGGAGGAGACGCGAGCTCTGTGCGATCGTGCCGGCGTGACGTGCTTCAACATGATCGGCAGCGCCGGTGCGGGCAAGACCACGCTGCTGGAGGCCGCGCTGCCGAAGCTGACGGCGTCGTATCGGCTGGCCGTGCTCGAGGGGGACATCGCCACGGCCTACGACGCCGAGCGCATCGACAGGCTGGGTGTGCGCGTCCTGCAACTGTCGACCGAGGGCGGGTGCCACCTCTCGGCCGCGCTGGTGTACGAGGCGTTCAAGCGGCTCGACCTGAGAGCGCTGGACGGCGTGATCGTCGAGAACGTCGGCAACCTCGTGTGCCCGGCCGCGTTCGACATCGGCGAGCACCACCGCATCGCGGTGCTCAGCTTCGCCGAGGGCGACGACAAGCCGGCCAAGTATCCCAAGCTGTTCAAGACGGCGGACCTGGTGGTGCTGACCAAGTGTGATCTGGCCGGGTCGTGCGATTTCGACGCCGACCGCGCCACGCGGTTCATCCGCCAGGTCAATCGGGACGCGCCGGTGTGGACCGTCAGCGCGCGAACGGGCGAGGGCATCGATCGATTCGTGGCCTGGCTGGCGGACCGCAAGCCCGCCAGGGCCCTGTCCGAGCCGGCCATCGCGTGGGAGTGAGGCCAATCGCCGATCCGCTCGGACGAGCCGGTCGGCTGAGTACGCCTTCGACAGCACCGTCCCACCGTCGTCGTATCATCCTTAGCCGTTGGGCCTTGTGGGTCTCGCCTGGCGGTGTTATTCTCTGGAGCTTTGCCGAGGCCTTGGTCCACCGTTTCAGCGAGGACGAACCGCAATGGCCGACGAACAAGCTCAACAGACGGATACCGCGGTCGAGACGCCATCGACGAACCCTTGGGAAGGCGTGCCGGCGGGCTGTGCCACGCCGCGATCGTGGACGCCCTTCTACCTCGGGCTGGCCGGCTTCGGGCTGTGGCTGTGCTTCCTGCTGACGATCCTCTACATCCGGTGGCAGACGTCGCCCGTCTAGGCGAACCGTCCGACGGCTCGGGCCCAGGGCCGGGCAACGCTTCGGCGACGTCCCTGCCTCCTTCGCATCGGTGGTCATGAGCGATCCCCTCTCGCGGTCTGACCTCGAGCAAACCTATCAGCGGAACCTCAGCGCCATCCGCCAGATCGACCCGGAGCTGGCTCAGCGTCTGGACGGTGTGGATGTGCCCGAGCAGGCCGAGCTGACCACCGGACGTGACGGCTCGCCGACCTATTGTGTGCGGGGTCAGGAATCAGACCGGTGGTTGGGCATGACGTCCATGCCGACGGTCAGCGGGCCGGCCACGCTGGGCAACTTCGATGCCGGTTCGGGCAACGTCGCCCTGGCCGGGATCGGGCAGGGCATCGAGGCTCGCCTGCTCGTCGACCAACTCGCCCTGAGCCGCGCGGTCTTCATCCTCGAGCCGGATCCGACGTCGCTGGCGATGGCCCTACGCCTGCACGATCTGTCCGCCGCTCTGGCGGCCCGGCGGGTGATACTGATCGTGCCGACCGACGCGGACGCCGATGCGCCGGTCGCTCCGCTGTTCGGCGCTCTGCTGCGCTACCTCGAGCAACACGCCGGCGTCATGCCGCCCGAGCGGATGCTGGCCTGGCCCTGGCTGAGCCCGACGCAGACGGATCTGGTTCGGATCATCCTGCAACGGGCCTCCACGGAGATCACACAGCGGCGGGCGCGGGACTTGGCGAGCCTATCGAGCGAGCTTGCCGGACACTATCCCGAACGGTCCTCGGCGATGCCGACCAGGCCGACAACGCTCGTGGTCTGCCTCAATCCGTCGGCCGAGACCTGTCAGGTCGCCAGGGAGCTGACGCAGGGCGCGGCCTCATTGGATTGGGTGGTGGAGCCTTGGCTCGGGGACACGCCCGATCGCAGCACGAGCCTGCCCCTGGGACATACGATCGCGGAGCAGCGGCCTGACTGGGTGGTGCTGATCGATTCGGTGCGGGGTCGGTTGGCCCGCGTGTTGCCCGCCGGGTTGCCCGTCGTGACGTGGCTGACGCCGTGGGCACAGGTGGACGGCGATCTCGTTTCCGGTGTGGGACCGGGCGATCGCGTGGCCGCGATGACCGACCGAGCGGCGCGCCGGGTCGCCGAGGCCGGGCTGGACGCCGAGCGCGTTCACGTCGTCCCGCCGGGGGCGATGGTGCCCGAGTCGTACGAGCCGCCGCCGGCGACGTACGAGGTGTTGACCGTGTCCAACGCCATGACCACCGACGCCGAGGCCAACGGCTTGACGCTCGACAGCCATCGTGCGCTCTGGCATGCGGCCTGGCGGCTGATCGTCGACGAGGCCGAGCGCTACTGCGACGAGCACATCGAGGCCCTGTTGAGCCGGGCCGAGAAGCGGGCAGGGGCGGCGTTTCAGGACCCGGCCCTCCGCGCGAACCTGCAGCGACACATCAACGCTGTGCTGGGCCAGACGCTCGTGCGGCGCGAGGCGTACGCCGCGGCCTTGCGATCGGGCGTCCCGTTGACCGTTCGGGGACGTGGCTGGGGTGATGTCGAGGGGATCGTCTCGGCGTGGGGCGGACCGATCGGGACGTCGGCTCGCTCGGCGGTCTATGGCTCGGCCAAGATCGTTCTGCACGTGGACATCGCGGGGAACACGACGCCCGACCTGCTCGGCGCGGCGACCTCAGGGGCGGCGGTGGTGGCCCGGGCCCATCCGTCCGATCAAGCCCCGCATGGTCTGACGAAGCTGCTCGAGCCCGGCCGCGAGATCCTGTTCTTTCGGCGGCACAGCGAGATGGTCGGACACATCAAGCGTCTGCTGGCGGACGAGCCGGCGCGACGCGAGATGGCCGAACGAGCACGCACGAAGCTTGCCGAGGCACACACCGTCTCACATCGATTGCAGGCGTTACGGAAACTCGCTGCGACGGAATCGTGACGGCCAATCGGTAGGCCTTCCGTTTCCACCCAGAGTACGGGGTGGGTAAACGGTCGCTTCACTTGTGCCGTCTTCGACCCTGAGGCTCAGACCCGAAGGGAGCTTGTCGAGGTCGCGGCGGCGCTGTCGATGTTGTGCCCCACCTGCAGAGCGTGCTCCTGCCTGCACGCCCTTGGGGTGTTCGAAGCCGATGTGGGGCGCCTCTCAACCCACCGTCGCACGCATCCGGGAGGCATCAGAGCAGCGGCCACGAGGGAGCTGTGATGGTTGCCACCGTCACAGGATGAAGTGATTTCCGCTCACGCCGGTGCGATACGGACGCGACGGCCGTCGATGCGCAGCCGGTCTTGGGCGAACAGGTCGATCGCGCGGGGGTAGATCTCGCGCTCGGCGGCCTGGACGCGGTCAGCCAGCGTGTCGGGGGTGTCGTCCTCTTCGACGGGCACGGCCTTCTGAAGGATGATCGGGCCCTCGTCGTAGGCGTTGTTGACGAAGTGGACGGTCGCGCCACTGATCTTGCAGCCGTAGGCGAGGACGGCCTCGTGCACGTGATGTCCGTAGAAGCCCTGCCCGCCGAAGCTCGGCAGCAGGGCCGGGTGGACGTTCATCACGCGACCGAGGTAACGGTCGGGCAGGGTCCACAGACACATCCAGCCGGCCTCGACGACGAGGTCGACCTCGGCGGCGTCGAGTTGCTCGATCAACGCCTCGCTGAACGACGCGACGTCGGCGTGGTCCTTCTTGCGTACCACACATGAGGGTATGCCCGCCTGTTTGGCCCGCTCGAGGCCGTAGGCCTTGCTGAGCGAGCTGATGACCAGCACGATCTCCCAGCCGGTCATGCGGCCGTCGGCCAGGCGGTCGATCAGGTTTTGAAGCGTGGTGCCGCCGCCCGAGAGCAGCACGGCCATGCGTCGTTGGCTCATTCGTTCGTACCTCCGCCGGTTTCGACCACGGCGTCGTCCATGGCCCGGGCCGTGCCGCAGTCGGCCCGGTCGCAGGTGAGGAAGCGTTGGATCGCGCCGAACGTCTCCTTGGTGTTCTCGATGAACGGTGTGTGGCCGACGCCCGGCAGGACGATCAGCCGACTGTTCGGCAAGCGGGCGTAGAGGGTGCGGGCCTCGGCGGGCGGGGCCAGGATGTCGAGTTCGCCCGCGATGAGGAGCGTCGGGGCGTCCATCTGCTCGAGCCCCGGGACGCCCTCGAACGTGTAGGAGCCCAGCATCAGCCGCATCAGCGTCTGTCCCTCGCGCTCGTTGACCCGCACGCCCTTGGCCATCTGACCGACGACGACGGGGTGCTTGTTGACGAAGTCCGGGCTCAGCGCCAGGTGCATCAGGTGCTCCATCACACGGTGGGGCGGATGGGCCTTCAGCAGGTCGACCAGCATCTGATGGACGAAGATGCGATGCTGGCTGCGGATGGCCGGCGGCGTGACCAGGATCAACCGGTCCAGTCGATCACGGTGGCGTACGGCGAAGTGCTGGGCGATCAGGCCGCCCATTGACGGGCCCATGAGCGACGTCCGGCCGATGCCCACATCGTCGAGGATCGCGGCGATGTCGTCGGCCGCCCAGGTCATGCTGGTGTGCTCCGGCATGTCGTCGGACTCGCCCATGCCACGGAGATCGAACAGGATCACACGATGGGTATCGACCAGCTTGGGCAGCAGGCCGCGGTAGGTGCGGATGGTCGCCCCGAAGGCCGGCGCGATCAGCAGCGGCGGTCCCTGCCCGTAGGTTTCGTAGTAGACCTGACCTCCGTCGGCTTCGGCGTACGGCATGGTCGTTCAGTCCCCCTAGTAGTCCAACACCACTGAATCGGTCGGTTCGCCAGCTTTGGGGTCGCCGTCGGAGACGCTCCCACTTCGGATCGATGCCGCGCCGGAGACGCGACCGTGAGGGAGCGTTGCTGTTCAAGCGCTCCAACAACACACCTCCCTGGCGGTCGCTGCTCTGCGTGGCGTCTCGCCCTCCAGATCCGAGCCCACAAGAACACGTGTGGTCGGGTACTTAGGCGCTAGGTGCTCGCGTCCGCCAACACACCCGCGCATCGCTCACACGCATCCGGATGGGCGTTCGATGAGCCCACGGATTCGCGGTAGTTCCAGCAGCGCTCACAGCGCGGCCGGCTCGTTCGCTTGACGGCAACCCAGAGGTCGTCGAACCCCGGCGCCGGGTTCGAGATCGACGCGTCGTCCGAAAGCTCGACGCTCGATACGATCAGCAGATCGGCCAGCTTGTCACGCCATCGCTCGATCCGCTCGCGCGTGGCGCCCTCGGCCCGGAGCAGCACCTCGGCCTCCTGGCTGCTGCCGACGAGGCCCTGCTGGGCGATCTCCTCGGCGCTGTGCTTCTTTTTGTCGTAGCGGATGGCCTGGATGGCGGGCGTGACCGCGTCGCGAATGCGGATCAGCTCGCCCCAGTCGGCCTCGAACGCCTCGTCCGTCGGCAGTTCAAACGGCTCGGGCATGAGGGCCAGATGCACGCTCGGCTCGTCGCGCTGTCCCGGCATGTGGTCCCACACCTGCTCGGTCGTGTGCACGAGGATGGGCGCCAGCAGCCGCGTCAGGGCGTCGAGGATGCGGACCATGGCGGTCTGGGCCGAGCGTCGCCTCGGCGAGTCGGCCGCGTCGCAGTACATGCGATCCTTCAGCACGTCGATATACACGTTCGAGAGCTGCACCGTGCAGAAATTGTGCACCGTCGAGAACACGCGATGAAACACGTATGCGTCATACGCGGCCAGGCAGCGCTCGATCACCTTGCGGAGCTCGGTCAGCGCCCACCGATCGATCGGCTCGAGCTTGTCCAGCGGCACGGCGTGGGTGCTCGGATCGAACCCGGCGAGGTTGCCCAGCAGGATGCGGAACGTGTTGCGGATGCGGCGGTACTCGTCGCCCACGCCCTTGATCAGGTCGATGCCGGTCGGGATGTCGTCCTGGTAGTTGATGCTGCTGACCCACAGGCGGAACAGCTCGGAGCCGACCTTTTCGAGCACGTCGCTCACGCTGACGAAGTTGCCCTTGCTCTTGGACATCTTGTCGTGATGGTCGTCGACGACGAAGCCGTGCGTCAGCACCGTGTGAAACGGCGGCTCGTCGTAGGCGCCCATGCCCGTGATGAAGCTCACCTGGAACCAGCCGCGATGCTGGTCGCTGCCTTCGAGGTACATGGCCGCCGGCCAGGTCAGATGGTCGTGCTCGCGGAGCACCGAGCGATGCGAGCAGCCGCTCTCGAACCATACGTCGAAGATGTCGTTCTCTTTCTCGAATTCCGTGCCGCCGCAGTTGGCGCAGGTCGAGCCGTCGGGCAACAGGTCGGCCGCGTCGCTGCGGAACCAGTGGTCGGCCCCGTGCTCGGCGAAGAGGTCGCGGACGTGGCGGACGATGTCGGCGCTGATCAGCGTCTCGTTGCAGGCCTTGCAGTGGAAACCGGGGATCGGCACGCCCCAGGCCCTTTGCCGGCTGATGCACCAGTCCGGGCGATTCTCGATCATGCCGCGGATACGGCGCTCGCCCCAGTCGGGCACCCACTGCACGTCATCGATGGTCTTGAGCAGGCGTTTGCGCAGCCCGTCGTGCTCGACGCCGACGAACCACTGCGTCGTCGCTCGGAAGATCACCGGGTTGTGGCACCGCCAGCAGTTCGGGTAGCGGTGCGGGTACGGCTCGCTGTGCAGCAGCGCGCCGCTCTCGCCCAGGTGCTCGACGATCTTCGGATCGGCGTCGAAGACCTTCAGACCGGCGAAGTGCGGGACGTCGTCGGTCAGGCGGCCCTGATTGTCGACCGGGCTATAGGCGTCGAGGCCGTGCTTGCGGCCGGTGTGGAAGTCTTCCGTACCGTGGCCGGGAGCGGTATGCACACAGCCCGTCCCGTCGCTGATCACGACGTAGTCGGCCAGGACGATGGGCGAGACGCGGTCGACAAACACGTGGTGATACTGCTTGCCGGCCAGCGCGGCGCCCTTGCACTGGCCCAGCCGCTCGAACTCTGTGATGCCGCACGTGTCTAAGACGTACTCGACGAGCTCCTCGCGGACCTCGTCGACGATCTGGCCGTCGGCGTCCTCGGTCTTGCGGGTCCGCACGCCGTCAGCCATCACGATGAACCGCTCTTTGCCCTGATGCATGCATCGAACGAGGCTGTACGTGAGGTCCGGATGCAGTGCGATGGCCAGGTTCGCCGGCAGCGTCCAGGGCGTCGTCGTCCAGATCAATACCTCGACCGACTTGCCCGCCGCGGCCGGGATCGCCTCGCCGATGTCGTCGACCAGCGGAAAGGCCACGTAGACGCTCGGGCTGGTCATCATGTCGTATTCGAGCTCGGCCTCGGCCAGGGCCGTCTCGCAGCTCAGGCACCAGTGGATGGGCCGAAGCGAGCGGTACACGTAGCCACGATCGACGAGCTCGGCGAAGACGTCGATCACGCCGGCCTCGTAACTGGGGCGCACCGTCAGATACGGCTCGTCCCACTCGCCCATCACGCCGAGCTGCTTGAACTCGGCGCGGTTGCGGTCCATGAACTTCATGGCGTAGTCGAGGCACTTCTTCCGCACGTCCGAGACGGGCAGCTCTCGGAACCGATCGCCCAGCTCGGTCGCGACGCGGTGCTCGATCGGCAGGCCGTGGCAATCCCAGCCCGGCAGGTAGGGCGAGTCGTAACCCCTCATCGTCCAATAGCGTACGACGAAATCCTTGAGCACCTTGTTCAGGCCGGTGCCGACGTGCAGGTCTCCGGTGGCATAGGGCGGTCCGTCGTGGAGCACCTTCTTGTCGCAGCCCGCCCGGGCCCGGCGGATCTGGCCGTACAGGTCCATCTCCGCCCAGCGCTGCTGCATGGAGGGTTCGAGCTCGAGCAGGCCGCCGCGCATCGGGAAGTCGGTCTTCGGCGTCAGGATCGTCTTCTTGTAGTTGCCCTTACTTGCCATGCTTCACCTCTACCTGATGCGCGACCGAGGATGCCTCCTGATCGGTGTCGTCCGTCATCTGCGTCTCCGCGACATCGCCCATGGCGTCGGTCAGGCCCGCCCGGCCTGTGCTGCCGGCCGATGAGAAGATGTCAATCAGCTCCCACTTGCCCCGCCACCACCTCGTGGCGAGGATGAAACCCAGCAGCGTAACGTAACTCGTGGCCGCGATCCATGGGCCCAGCGCCCCGAGCTGCGGCATGGCGTACGACAGCGTCACGCCCCCGCCGACCAGGACGACCCAACAGGTCGTGACCAGGACAACGGCCGTCCACAGCGTGTCGCCGGCCCCGCGCAGGGCGCTGTTGTAGACGAGCTGCATGCCGTCGAAGAACTGGAACAGACCTCCGCAGATCATCAACTGCACGGCGATGCCGAGCACCTCCGGGTTGTCCGCCAGCAGACCCGCCAGCGACCATCGGAACACGATGGTGATGAGTCCGCACGTGCCCATGTAGGTCCCGACCAGCCCCAACGCGATGCGGGCCCTGCGGCGGGCCTTGTCGTAACGCTCCTCGCCGATGGCCTTGCCCACCACGGCCGTCAGGCCGATGCCGATGCCGAGGGCCGGCATGAAGATCAAATGACACCACTGCCAGGCGATGTTGCTGGCCGCCAGATGCTCCGGGCCGAACCGACCCACCAGCCACATCATGAACAGCGACCAGGCCATCACGTCGAAGGCGAACTGAAGGCCGGCGGGCAAGCCGATCCGTAGGAAGTCGTTGACCTTGCTCCAGTCGGGTCGCCACATGGTCCGCGTGCCGAACCGATCGGCGTAGTAGGGACCGAGCATGGCCGTGATGAGCCAAACGGATCGGAAGAGCGCTGAAAGGAGCGTGCCCAGGGCCGCGCCCTTCACCTCGAGCGTGGGGATGCCCAGTGTCGGGTTGCCGAAGATCAACAGGTAGTTGGCCACCACGTTGAACAGGTTGGCCCCGACGGCGGATGTGGCGACCACGCCCGGCTTGTGCACGCCGTTGAAGAAGTTCGACAGCGCGACCTGCAGCGTGAAGGCGCCCACGCTGAAGAGGCCGACCTGCATGTAGTCGGTCTCGTAGTCGATCACGCCCTCGCCGTGGGCGAAGTACACGAACAAGGGCCTCACCAGCGGCAGGAGCGGCATGGCCAGCATGCCCGCGGCGAGTGACACGTAGATGCTCTGCCAGGCATAGGCCCCGCAATCGTGGGGCTGATTGCGACCGAGCGACTGGCTCGCGAACGTGTTCACGCAGGTCATGACGCCGATCCAGAAGCCGATCAGCACGAACAGCGTCACGCCGGAGGCCCCGACGGCGGCCTGGGCCTCGGTGGCGCGCGGCAGCTGACTGACCATGGCGAAGTCGACGAACTGCATGACCGCGCGGGACGTCGTGGCGACCATGATCGGCGCCGAGACGGCCATCAGGATCCGCAGGTCGCTGCGGCCCTCGTGGGGGTCGAGGATCGGCTCGCGCGGGGCGTCGCTCAAGATCTCGTCCCTGGCCTTGGACGCCGACGGCGCGGCGAGCCTCTCGGCGCCGGACGCGGGGTCGGGATGGGAGGTCGGGTCGGTCATGAGCGGATCCGATCAGGCCAGAAAGAAAGAGGTCCTGGGAGGGGTGCTCCCAGGACCTCTGATGTTCTCGTGGCGGAAAACGCGCGGTCTAGGAGCCCGAAGTATCGCCTCCGGTAAGGATCCAGTGCATGGGCTCCAGGATTGTCATCTCGCGTCCTCCATCCGGGCGAGCCTGCGGCAGCGCTTGAAGTACGGATCGCCCACATGGGATCCATCGTCCAGAACAAAGGGCTTCTTATAGCCGTAGCGGTGATGGGTGTCAAGGTTCCGCCGGCTGGATTGCCGTTCGGCGGCGTGTTCGCTGAAGCCCGGTCGGCGCGAGTCGTCGGTTGCATGGACGATGTGGACTTCGGCGCCGGAGGCAAGGTTGAGACCGCTGACCCGTGGCGCCGTGAGCCTTGCACCTTGATTTCCGGTGTGGAACGCAGGGGAGCAGAGGCTTGTCGGACGTGGTGACATCCCAACCAGGGTGGGGCCTATCGGCCGGCGTAGGGAGGTTGGACGCGGGTCGAGCGTGCAATAAGGAATTGCGGCGCAGCTTGATGGGAGGTCGGAAGATTTCTGCAGGAAGTTGGGCGAGGCCCTCTTGACACGAGCCCTCGGTTTGGGCGATGATACCAGGCTCCGCCATGGACGGTTGTTCGGATGTGGGTTTGTCGGGGCCTGGCGGAATTGGCAAAGATTTTCGCCTGAACACCCGATTATGGGATTGACAGAGCAGGAGGATGTGGTAAACTTAGGTGCTGCAAAGCCATGAGGGGCTCGGCCAGCGTTTGACCGAAACGACTTGCTGAAGCAGGAGAAGGGGCTTTTTGCGAGGCTCGATGAGGATCCAGATCGGATTCCTGTGCCGGCTTCATTGCTGACCTGATGTGGTAACGGCTGATTGGACGCCAAGCCACTGGCAGCGAGCTGGTGGCTTTTTTTGTCGAGCCTCCTCGGGGCCCTGCTCAAAGGGACGCAGCATCTTTGGGCTCGTAGCTCAGCTGGTCAGAGCGCGCCCCTGATAAGGGCGAGGTCGCTGGTTCGAATCCAGCCGGGCCCAGTTGGGTTGTTCCGGGCCGCGGCGGATGGGCACGTCCGGCGCCCTGATTTGGGGGACGTAGCTCAACTGGGAGAGCGCCGGCTTTGCAAGCCGGAGGTTGCCGGT
>CAZUQM010000066.1:0-23549 GCA_964622545.1 uncultured Planctomycetales bacterium
CGCTGGTGTCCAACCCGGACGATTGGGACCGTTACGAGGGGCTGCAATGGCAGGCCGCGGAGCGCTATGCGGCCGAGCATCCGGACGATCCTGACGTGGCGGCCCTGCTCCGCAGCTCCCGCAGGTCTCGCGACGCCTATCTCCGCTGGGGCCGCAATTGCCTGGGCTGGGCGATGTACCTCTTTCGAAAGCCCTGACACCAGGAGTCGAAAGGGAAGTCATCAAGCTCGCTTGGCTCGCTCAGGACGAGAGGGGCCTCGGCGGGAGGAGCGAGTCTGGGTAGGGTTCATCTCAATGCACCATGCGATGCATCACACCGGCAGATTCCAGGTCGTGCGAGGGACGGTGCGTCAAGACGCACGCTACGGGCTCATGTGGCACAGACGCCCCCGGCTGTGCAGAACCAGTCGAGAGCGACTGGGCGATTCATTCCGGGGCCGAAGCTGTGCAGGGCGTTCCACCGGAAGGCGGTCGCACCCGAGCTGCGCTGTCGCTGGCCGAGCCTGCGCTACTCTGCGGGGCTCATGGGGTGGGGCTCGGACTCGCTCGGTCTGGATGCACCTGGCTCGACGGATGATATGTGGGTGGCCCCGTCCTCCTCATGGACGTACCATCGTCTTTGTTGGAAGAGGTGACCGATGAGCAAGTGCTGCGGTTCGACCCCGAATGGGAAGAGCGATGGCGGTCCCTGCCAGGCCTCGCAGTCGTCGTGCGGCCATTCGCCCGCTCCATCTTGTGGAAGCGATGCCCACACCTTGCCGTCCTGCGGTGAGCCCGCGCCACCGTCGTGTGGAGGCGAGGCGCTGACCTCTCCCTGTTGCGGTGGGGCGGCTACCCCGTGCGATGCGTCGTCATCGCCGGAGGCCTGGTTCGCCAACATGATCCCGAACTGCTTGGCCTACGCGAAGGAGGCCAAGGAGCAGGGCCGGCCCATCGTGGGCATCCTGTGCGAGTACACGCCGCGGGAGCTGATCATGGCCGCGGGGGCCGTGCCGGTCTGTCTGTGCGGCGGGTCGCCCGAGACGATCCCCGCGGCCGAGGAGCATCTACCCGCCAACCTCTGTCCGCTGATCAAGTCGACGTTCGGCTATCACGTCCAGAAGAGCAACCCGTTTCTGGAGATGGCCGACCTGATCGTGGCCGAGACGACCTGCGACGGCAAGAAGAAGATGTACGAGCTGATGGGCGAGACGCGGCCGATGGTCGTGCTCGAGCTGCCACAGAAGCCGGATGACCCCGACGCGATGAGGCACTGGCGGGCCGAGCTGGCCAAGCTGCGGTCCGAGCTGGAGCGGCGGTTCGGCGTGGCGATCACCGACGACAAGGTCAAGCAGGCGATTTCGGTGATGAACCGCGAGCGCGCGCTACGGCGGCGGCTGGCCGGGCTGATGACGGCTGATCCGCCGGCGATGACGGGGCGGCAGTTGCTGGAGTTCAAGAGCAGCATCTCTGGCATTGCGGCGGACTTGGAGCAGTACGAGCGGGCGATCGAGCAGTACGGGGGCAGCCGTCGGGGGCCGAACGGGTCGGGCGACGATTTGACGGGTCGAGTCCGTGTCCTGATGACGGGCGTGCCGATGGCACACGGTGCCGAGCGGGTGCTGGAGATCGTCGAGGGGCATGGCGGCGTGGTGGTCTGTCTGGAGAGCTGCGTCGGGGTCAAGCCGATCCTGGAGGACGTGGACGCCTCGGCCGCCGACGCGATGGAGGCCCTGTCGCGGAAGTACTTCCATCTACCCTGCTCGGTGATGACGCAGAGTGACCGCCGTCTCGACTCGTTGGCCGAATTGGCACGGGAGTATCGTGCGGACTGTGTGGTCGACCTGGTCTGGCAGGCGTGCCTGACGTACGACGTCGAATCGAACCGCGTGGGTCGGATGGTCCGCGAGCGGTTGGGACGGCCCTATCTGCGGATCGAGAGTGACTACTCGTCGTCGGACAGCGGGCGGATCGCCACGCGGGTGCAGGCGCTGTTCGAGATGGTGCGGTCCTCGTGGTCTGGGTCGAGGTCTGGGGGTGCGTAACCGGCGAAGGCGTGATCGCGGGCTTTGTTCATGTGCAGAGGGGCGCGCTGTGCGACGCATCGGGCCGGCCGGAGGGGCCTACTCGGGCGCCTGCCAACGGAAGGGCCTGGGCGCATCGGGGTCGGGCAGGCGCGTCGGGGTGTGGGGTCGGGGCTTGCCGCGCAGGAAGTGATCGCAGTAGTCGAGCAGGACCCTCCAATCCTCGAGGGTGGTGTCGTGCCCGCCGGGTCGGAAGTGGGCGACGTTGCGATGAGCCACACCGAGGAAATCATAGACCGGCTGGGTGGCCCGCCCGATCTGTTGCGTGCCGAGGGGGTTGGCCCAGAGGTCGTCGAGGCCGTCGATGGAGACGACGGGGCGCGGCGCGACGAGGGCCCGCAAGAAGTGCTGATCGAACGGCAGGCGGGCCTCCTTGCCGGCAAACGTGCGAAGCCGCGGGTGGAACCAGTAGTGAAAGCGCTCGGGCTCGGTGATCATCGGGAGTGTCTCGCACTTCGGGCCGTCGATGCGGTGACTGGCCGCACCGCCGCAACCCGAGGCGTGCGGTGCGACGAGGGCGAAGCGTGCGTCGAGGGCGCCGGCCAGGAGGGCGGTCTTGCCGCAGCGTGAGTGGCCGGTGATGGCGACGCGGTCGGTGTCGATCTCCGGCAGCGTGTTCAGGTAGTCGAGCAGGCGCATCGCGCCCCAAGCCCATGCGGCCAGCGTCGCCCAGTCGTACTCGGGATAGAGCGGATGCACGCCGTTGGTGCGGTCGTCGTCATCGGGATCGAGGTCTTGAGGGACGTAGCCGGCGAAGGCGTAGCCGCGGCGGAGGGCGAGGTCGGCGACGGGCTGGAGCGATTCGTCCCACACCGGTTCGACGGATAGGAGGACGGGGACGGGGCCGGCGGGGCGCGTCGGCAGATAGATGCCGATGCGAACGCGGACGCGGTGATCGGGACCCATCTCGAGGGTAGTGCGACGGAGGCGCCCCCGGCCTTGGAGGACGGAGGTGGTGGACACGTCCACGGCCCGGAGGTTGTCGGGCGGCGGCGGCGTGTGTCCGTACTCGTAATGGGCGAGCATGGCGATGATCTCGGCGCGGCGGCGGCGCCAGTCGGCGGGCGTGCGGACGCGGGAGCCGTCGCGCATGGCGAAGGGATCAGGCAGTTGGTCGAGCTCGGGCAATGCGTCGACGGGTGGCCAGCGATGGGCCATCGGGGCGTCGACGGCGCAGCCGGCCTGGAGTAGGGGGGCGAGGGTGAGAAGGGCGATCGCGGTTCGCATGGGCTCGTGCTCCGGGGGCGATGCCGCCGGTCGGCATGGTAGCAGGGGTATCGGCGAGGCGTCGATAGGGGGGTGGTGTGGGAAGAGCACGCTGGGTGCATCCAGCGGTTCGGTGAGATCCGCATCGGCCGCATGCGGTGGGTCCAGCGGTGGGGTTGGATGAAACCCGTCGCAGCAGGCGTTACCATGGGCGCCTATGAAGGCTATGCTGGCGCAATTGAACCCGACGGTCGGTGACGTTCCGGGCAACGAGGCCAAGGCGGTCGAGGCGATCGGGCGTGCCGAGCGCGAGGGCGCGGACCTGATCGTCTTCAGCGAGCTGACGCTGACGGGCTACCCGCCGCGCGACCTGCTGGAGGATCCGACGCTGGTGGCCGCGAACGTGGCCGCATTAAGCCGGATCGCCGGGCGGTGCCGAAACGTGGCGGCGATGGTGGGGTTCGCCAAGCCGGCGACCGAGAGCTTCGGGCCGGGCCTGGAAGACGCGGCGGCGCTGATGATCGACGGCGAGATCCGCCAGGTGTTCGTCAAATCGCTTCTCCCGAACTACAGCGTGTACGACGACCCGCGCTACTTCCGTGCGGGCAGCGGGCCGGGCTCGTTCGCGTTCGGCGGCAAGCGAATCGGGGTGACGATCTGCGAGGACCTGTGGGACGCCACGGCGCTGGGTCGCGACCTCTACGGCATGGATCCGATCGGCCAGCTTGCGGCCGAGGGCGTCGACCTGGTGATCAACGTCTCGGCGAGCGGGTTCCAGCGAGGCAAGATCCGCCAGCGCGAGGACCTCATCGCGCGGCAGGCGGGACGTTGCGGGACGCCCCTGCTGTACGTCAACCAGGTCGGCGGCAATGACGAGATGGTCTTCGACGGGAACAGTTGTGCGTACCTGCCAACGGGCGAGCTGCTGGCGCGGGCGACAAGCTTTCAGGAGGACCTGCTACTGGTCGATACAGAAGGCAGGGCGTCGCGGTGTGAGCCGCTCGCCGATGAGATGGCGCGACTGGGCGAGGCGCTGAAGCTGGGGCTGCGGGATTACGTGGACAAGGGTGAGTTCGGCGGGGTGATCTTGCCGCTGGCGTCGGAGGCCGGGTCGGTGTGCGTGGCGGCCCTGGCGGTTGAGGCGCTGGGGGCCGATCGCGTGGAGGGGGTGGCGTGTGTCGGATCGCCAGGCGGTGATGCGGACGTGGAGGCGTGCCGGCGGTTCGGTGAAGGGCTCGGGATCAAGGTGACGCGGTTGGGGATAGACGGGCTCGAGCGGGCGGCGCGTGAGGCGATCGAGAGAGCCGGTCTCGGCGGCGACGGTAACGTGGCTAACATGGCCCAACGCCGGGCACGGGGATTGATGCTGGCGGCCGTGGCGGAGGGGCGCGGGCGGCTCGCGCTGACGACGAGCGACAAGACGGACATCGCGTTGGGTCTGTGTTCCGAGGCCGATGCGATGCCGGGGGCGCTGGCGCCGCTTAGCGACGTGCCGAAGACAGACGTCGTGCCGCTGGTGGCATGGCTGATTGGCGACAGGGGCGAGCTTCCCGCGGGGCTGGTCAAGTCGTCGCCGGCTATCTGCGTGCCGGGTGCGGGCGAGCTTGACGCGGGGCTCGTCGATGGGATCATCACGTCGTATGTGGAGCGCGGGCTGTCCGTGGATCGGATGGTGGCCGAGGGGCTGGATAAATCCGCTGTGAGGCGTGTCGTGGATCGGATCGATCGGACGGAGCATCGGCGGAGGCAGGCGCCGACCGGGTTGATGGTCTCTTCACGAGCGTTCGGCGGCGGGCGACGGCTGCCGGTGGCGAGGCACTATGGTCTGAGGAACGAGCATGAATGACTGGGAACGGCCCACGCTGCATGGCCACGGCTATATGGGCGGTCAATACCAGCCGATCAGCATGGACCGGATCGGCCGGATCCATGAGACGTCGCTGCGGGTCCTGGAAGAGATCGGCGTGCGGGTCGACCTGCACGAGGCCCGTGAGATCCTCTCGGCGCACGGGGCGGTCCTGGACGAGGACGACAACAGGGTATTCATCCGTGCCGAGCTGGTCGAGCAGGCCCTGCACAGCGCCCCGCACAGCATCTTGCTGTGCGGCGGGTCCGAGGCGTACGACCTTTTGGTGGAGGAGCAACGGACATATTTCGGCACCGGCGGGGCGGCCGTCAACGTGGTGGACCTGGAGACGCAGAAGGTGCGGCCGAGCCGTCTTCAGGACATCGCCGACTTCGGTCGGCTGGTCGAGGCGCTGCACAACGTTCACTTCTACGTGATCCCGTGCACGGCCCAGGACGTGCCGGACGAGATCCGCCCGGTCAACGAGTTCGTCGCGGCGCTGTCGAACACGCGGAAGCATGTGATCGGCCCGGTGGGCTCGCCGGAGGGCGCGAGAGAGGTGATCGGGATGGGGCAGATGATGTCCCGCCCGGGGGTGACGCTTCAGGAGCGGCCGTTCTTCTCGATCGTGATCAGTTGGATGAACAGCCCGCTGGTGTTCGACGCGCTGGGCACGGAGACGCTGATCGAGGTCGTGCGTCAGGGGATACCGGTGACGCTGTCGTCGGCCCCGATGGCGGGAGCGACGTCGCCGATCACGCTGGCGGGTACGCTGGCGCAACTGCATGCCGAGGAGCTGGCGGGGATCGTGTTCACGCAGATGGTGAACCCGGGCGCGCCGGTGATCTACGGCGGCATTCCGTCGATGGCGGACATGCGGCGGCTGCGCTACATCGGCGGCGGGGTCGAGTTCGGGATGATGAACGCGGCGATCGCCCAGCTCTCGCACTACATCGGCATCCCGAACCACAACTCGGCGGGCATCACCGAGGCGAAAATCCCGGACATCCAGGCCGTGTACGAGAAGTGCTTTGCGGTGCTCCAGTGTGCGCTGTCGGGGTCGAACTTCATCCACCACGCCGCGGGGATCCTCGAATCGCTGCTGACGATCAGCCACGTGCAGATGGTGATCGACAACGAGATCGTCGGCATGGCCGCGCGAGCGGTTCGTGGCATCGAGGTGAACGTGGACAAGCTGGCGTTCTCGGCGATGCTGCAGGTGGGCCCGGGTGGTGAGTATCTGACATCGGAGCACACGCTGGACCACCTGGCGGACGAGTTCATCGAGCCGGCCTTGGCGGATCGCAACGACCGTCAGAGCTGGGAGACGTTGGGCATGGAGGACATCGCCCAGAAGGCTCAGCGACGGGTCATGGAGATTCTCGCCTACCGCGAGGGCGAGGGCACGACCAGCTTCATCCCACCGGACATCGACGCAAAGATTCGAGAGAACTACAACATCTTGTATGCCTGAGGGTTGCCTTTCGGGCCGAGGGCGGCACCACCTTTGACGCGGGGCCGCGGTTCTGCTAGAAGACGCCCCGTGTCGTGGTGTTGGGGGATGTTGAAGCTATCGAGGTGGGCTCGGACCCGAGTTGAGCCGTCCGCCGGAGGAGAGCGCATGCCGCCGAAGGCAGGCCGTTGTCGCACCGTATGGGTTGCCATGATGACGTTGGGGTTGTTCCTGCCGCCGGCCTGGGCCACGGGAAGGGGTCGTCAGGCGGAGACGGACCTGGCTGGTGAGATCGACCGTGTGGAGGCGCAGGTGGCGCGGCAGCAGGCCAGGCTGGAGGGGCTCCAGGCCGAGGCCGAGAGGGTGGCGGCCAAGAAGCGGACGGCTCGAGAGCGTCAGATGCGGCAGCTCGTGCGGGAGCTGTTGGATGACGCGGCGTTTCGTGAGGGGCTCATGCCGGCGTCTCAGCAGGTGGGATATGACAAGGGCTTTTACCTCAAGAGCGCCGACAAGCGCTTCCTCTTGAAGATGAACGGCTTCACGCGCATCCGCTGGACGGGGGCGAACCGGCAGACGGCGAACCCGCGCAGGCAGGGCCGGCAACGGCAGGACGATCGCAACGCCTTCGAGATCGAAGACATGCGAATGATCTTCGGGGGGTACCTGTTCGACCCGCGGCTGTCGTACAAGCTGGTGATCACGGGGGATACCGATCAGCAGGGCGGGCAGTGGAAGACCCAGATCGCGTGGATCGACTACAAGGTCGCCGACGAGCTGCAGTTCGTGGCGGGGCTGATCCGCCCGCCGTTCGGTCGGCAGCAGCTTGCCAACCGTCCGCACTTGCAGTTCGTGGATCGTTCGATCGCCAACGAGGTCTTCACGCGGAACCGGACGATCCTGGCGGGCGTGCACGGTCGGCTGGCCAAGCGGCTGAGCTACGCGATGGCCGTGGCGAACGGGTTTTCGAATCCGCATGACGGCTGCACGCTGGAGCAGCTCGATACGAACTTCGCGTACGTCGGGCGGCTGGTGGCGCACATCCTGGGCAAGCCGATCCGGACCGAGAGCGACCTGGCGTACTCGAAGGATCCGCAGTTCGAGGTCGGGGCGAGCTTTGCCTACAACGACGACAACGGTGATCGCAGACCGACCGCGGCGTACAACATCCCCGATCGGATTCGGCGAGGGCGGGGCATCGGCGGCTATGGCATGGCCGACCTGAGCGGGACGGCGTACTACCAGTTCGGCGCGGACGCGGCGTTTCGCTATCGGGGGTTGTCGGTCACGACGGAGTACTTTCTTCAGACGATCGACAGCGAGTCGGCCTTCAGTGATTGGGCGCTGGCCACCGGTCGCGACGATGCGGTGCATCAACAAGGCGGGTACGTCCAGGCGGGGTACTTCCTGGTGCCGAAGGTCTTCGAGGTGGCCGCGAGGATGGCGGGCGTGTGGGACTTCGGCAACGACGGCTCGTGGGAGTACGCCTTCGGCGTGAACTACTTCCCCTGGAAGACGTACAGCGTGGTTCTGTCGCTCGACTACACGCACATCGACGAGGCGCCGTCGGCCTCGACGCACGCCAACTGGGGCCAGAACGACGAGATCGACATGGTCCGCATGCAGCTCCAGGTGAAATTCTAGGAACGGACGCGGGCAGAGGGCCTGAGCCAGGGGTTCGCGGGTGGTGCTTCGTCTCACGTGCGATGATGGCCTGCGCTGGCGGGCGAGGCTCCCGCCGAGCCGTGCTGGTAGGGTGCACCTGCGGCGCACCTGGAGGTTCGCCTTCCGGTAGCCCCGGTTGGGCCCTGCACATCACGCGAGACAGGGCGCTGGCGCCAGCAGCGGTAGCCGGGCTCAGCGGGGGGCGTCAGCCGCCGACGGGGACGTCTGATTCCCAGCTCACTCGGGCCTCTTGGAGCGCGGTGTTGAATTCGCGGCGGGCCTTGCGGAGCGTATCCTCGACGGCGGCGGCCACGAGGAGGAAGGCCAGCCCGGCAACGAATGCGAGGCAGCCCCCACCGATGCTGAAGATGCCCAGGGCGGTCATGCCGCGAGGCGTCGTAGGAGCGGGGAACGGTGCGGCGGGAGGCGCCGCGGCCACTTGGGTCCCAGGGGCCGTCGCCGTTGGTCCGGCGGCGGGGGCATTGGGTTGCCCGAAGAGCGCCGGGGGCAGCGGCGGGCCGTTCGGGGTCGGCAAGGTCGTAGCGGGCGGCACCAGCAAGGGCGCGCCCGCCGTGAGGGCGGTGGTCGTGGTTGACCCGAATATGGCGATGATGACAAGGATCTGGCAGACGATGGCCAGGCCGGCCAGGACGAGGAAGGCTTTGAGGCGTCGTCCGCCCCTGCGGGTCGCCTTGGCGATAGGGTCGGAGGGGACGCGGGCGGCGAGGTAGCGCATCAGGCTGAAGAAGTAGTGCGTACCCACGAAGAAGAAGACCACGTTGATCAGGCCGAAGATGCCCCCAATGACGAGCAGGGCGTTATGGGATCCGATGGCCAGGGGTTGGATCGCCTGGGAGCAGACGGCCGCGACCAGGACCACCGCGACGGCGAAGCGGCATCCCTTGCGAGCGCGGGCCATCTCGGTCTGGTGCGCCTCGGCGGGGGACGGGGAGGTCAGCTTCCAGACGCCCAGCAGCATCATGCCCATGAAGACCCACTGGGCGACGGTGATGGTCGTGGTGAGCAGTGGGAAGCTGCCCGGGGCGGGAGGCGGGGCGCCAGGCGCTCCGCCGAAGGCTGCGAATGCGCCAACAGCGGCGGCGGCGACCGTGCCCAGGATGAGTGTCAGGACCGTGGCGATCAGGCCCCAGTAGGCCCAGGTGGCGCCGCTCCGCAAGCGGTCGACCCAGGTCGGATCGCAGAGCTTGAGCAGGTCCTCGCGCATGCTCCGTTCGATGGGTATGCCGCACTCGGGGCAACGTCCGTCGGGGTAGAGCCCCCGGAGGTTGTAACCACATGAGATGCAGGGGATGTCCTCGTCGAGGGTCTCGGGATGTGCCGGCACGGCCGTGGGGGGCGGGGCGTCGCTCATCGTCGTCTCCTTGATTCACGAGTCAGTGACAAGATTCTGACGCAAGGGAGGCCTGGTGTAAAGGAGATCGGCGAAGGGGGATGCACGCCCGGAGGTGCGGCGCATTGACTCGTCAGCGCGCGGTTGCCATAGTTGATCGTGTGATGCGACTATCGGATGAGGAATTCGAAGATCTGGTCGAGGAGGCGGTCGAGAGCGTGCCGCCCGAGTTCGATCCGTACCTTGAGAACGTGGTGATCGAGATCGAGGACCAGCCGGACCACCACACCGCGCGGGGGTTGGGTCTGGGCGACCGCCAAGGCCTGCTGGGGCTGTACCACGGCGTACCGCTGACCGAGCGGAGCGTGGAGCATTCAGGGCGGCTGCCCGATCGCATCACGATCTACAAGCGGAACATCGAGGCCTGCTGCCGGACGCCGGCGGACGTGGTCGAGCAGGTCCGTACCACGGTCTTGCATGAGATCGGCCATCACTTTGGCCTCGACGAGGACGACCTCGAGGCCCAGGGGTACTAACCATGAGTCGCTGCCCGCGGTGTAAGGTGCCGACGCAACGGATGGCGTATGAGGGGGTGGATGTGCGGATGTGCGGGGAGTGCGGCGGCTACTGGGTCGAGCCGATGTCGCTGAAGGCGATCGCGAACAAGCGCCACACCGAGTGGACCGAGGCGGTCAAGGAGCGGTTTCTGGAGCTGGCCGATCGGAGCAACGCGACGGAAAAGCTGGTGTGTCTGAGCTGCGCCAAGACGATGGTCAAGGAGCAGTTCAAGGAGTGGGACGACATCGTGATCGATCTGTGTCGGGGCTGCGGCGGGATCTGGCTGGATCCCGGCGAGCTGGAGAAGATCCAGATCTACTGGGAGTACTTCCAGGACCATCCCGAGCAGAGCAACATGGACGCCCTGGCCAAGAAGGCCCTGCTGACGGCGGAGGTCGAGCAGCGGGGGCGGGACATGAGGGAGGCGGCCGAGGTGATCCGGCACGTGAGCCGCTCGCGTTTCGCGCCGCGGTATCTCGTTCACGCGGCGCTGGGGACGTTGCTGGGGCGTTAGGTGCCCTGGGACGACTCAGCTTGCTCGGGCTCGAAGAGGGGCGCGGTGCCCGCGGGTGCCGGGGTGGCGATGCGGCGAAAGATGTCGATCATGATCCGGGTGTGGAGCTCGAGGTCGTCCTGGTCGTAGGTCAGCCAGTTGCCGATGTCGACGCGTCCCTTGGCCTGGATGAGCGCAAAGACGAAGGCCAGCAGCAACTCCAGCGGCACATCGGTTCGCACGGCCCCGACCTCCTGGCCGCGCTGGATGAGCCGCATGTACCATTCGACGTCCTTGACCATCATGAGACGGGTGGTCAGATCATCGGCCAAAGGACCGGCGCGGAGGTCGAAGATGCTTTTGAGCACGCCGACGAGGTGGGGGTTCTCCTTGCCGAACTGCAGCAGACGGCGATAGAGTTGGTGACACTCGTCCCAGAAGGCCTCGACGGAGTCGACGTCGACGGGGTCACCGACGGCCTGTGAGAACTTGAAGGCCGCGTCGTAGGCGACGGTCAGGTAGAGGTCGTCCTTGCCATGGAAGTAGTAGTAGAAGGAGCCCTTGCTCAGGCCTGAGTTCTCGATGATGCGGTTGTAGGAGGAGGCCTCGAAACCGTGAGCGGCGAACTCCTCTCGCGCTGCCTCGAGGAGGGCCTCGCGCTTGGCGGAGTCGAGCTTCTCAAATCGTGGGCTAGGCACGACGAACGGATCCCCTGTTGACTAACCTTGGCGGCAGATCTCTTCCCTCTCAATCCATTCTGGCAGATACACCATCCTAACCCCAACCGGCGTTGGCTGGAAGGAGCAAATGTGGCCGGATCTGGGGTGATTTCCTTGACGAGAGGGGTAACGTGGTGTATTCTTAGACCGACTGGTCGAACTTGCAAGTCGGACCTTTACGTCCGACCAGTCAGTTTGCCGAACGCCTTGCCGCCCCTGCACCTGCAGAATCGGGTCAGCAGGGACAAGGCTGGAGGGCGAGCGGAGCCCCAGGCGGCCTATACGTAACGTATTGAGGCTAAAGGAGAAAGAGATGGCAGCGTTCCGTGCAGTCCGGACCAAGACCGAGCGGGCCTTCACGCTCATCGAGCTCTTGGTCGTGGTGGCGATCATCGCCTTGCTGATCTCGATCTTGCTGCCGTCACTGAGTAAGGCGCGGGACCAGGCCCGGGCGACGCTGTGTGCCTCACGGCTAGCGCAATTGGCCAAGGCGACGCTGATCTACGCCGGGGACTACGATGATACGCCGCCGTTCATCGGCGTGGGCTACAAGGAGTGCGGGAACGATCGCGTCTATGAGAACCTCGGGCCGGCCGGCAAGAACAGCGAGATGTACTTCGCCGACCTCGAGCAGTGGCTGATTCCCAACCTCACCGAGCTGTGGCTCGATCTGGATTGGAGCCAGTGGGAGGGCACGGACAAGGAGGCGAACGTCCGCAACGGGACGCTCTTTCCGTATACGCGGTTCGACAGCCTGTACCGCTGCCCAGACTTCGAGCGCGTCAAGGATGCCGAGAAGACGCAGAACGTCTTCAACTACACACGGACGCTGCTCGGCCGGAAGCTGCTGAGCGATATTCCGTCGTTCAACGATGCGCAGGCGGACGGACCGCTCACGCCGGGGCCGATCGTCAAGACCAGCTCGGTGTACAACCCGGCAGCGATGTTCATGCTCATCGATGAGCAGTGGGACTACCACGTCGCCGGTCGCTATGACGACGGGGGCAGCAGCAGCCTGACCGGTACGTGGATGGCGGCCGAGACCATTCACGGGCTGGCGTTCGATATGTTCGGCTCGTATCACGGGGCGTCTCGCAATGCCTTGGGTCTGGAAGAGACCCTGCCTTCCCAGCAGGGCAACGTGGCCTACTACGACGGGCACGTGGAGCTGTTCCGGGATCCCTTACCCTATCGAGAGGCCGAGGGCGGTCTGATAGCGTTGCTGATCTACAAGGGCCTGGAGCCGCTCAAGCCGGTGTTGGATCCGATGTTGCAGCAGGTCTACGCCCAGCGCGGCATCGCCATGACCAACGAGACGCTGCTCGAGATCGTTGGCGAGCTGCTGCAGTAGAGCCACAAGAAACCTTACCGACTCAGAGGCAACAGCCGCGTAAGTGCGTTCGGCGCTTGGGCGGCTTCTGCGTTAGTGCGGGAATAGCGCCGCACCTACCGCCCACAGCGACCAGGTGAGAATCCGCTGTCGGAGACCTGCGCCAGCAGGTTGTGCTCGTTACGGGCACAGCGCCTCCCGGCCCGGAAGGGCCGTCTCCTTCCCCACGCACGCGGCACACGTTAGGATGAACGTCGCATTGGATGCCCTGGTGGCGTCCGCGCAAGGAGTTGTGTCATGCACCGGATCCTCATGCGTCTGCACTGGACGATCGCGCTAGGACTGTTGCTGACCACGGCCGGCCGAGCCGACGACGTCCGCGTCCTCTGGGACCTCCAGGCCATCCGGAACGATCCGCTGGACGTGAAGGTCTTGAGCGAGCGGCCCGGGATCGAGGTGACGTTTCCCCATCGCAAGCTGCACCTGACGTATCACTCCCAGACGTGGCGCGGCAAGGAGGTGCGGATCGAGGCGTTCGTGGCGATGCCGCTGAAGGTCGAGGGCAAGTTGCCGGCGGTCCTGTCGCTGCACGGTCACGGCGGGAAGGGGTCGGAGGGCGACGCGGTCGCCAAGGCGCGGGAGTTCAAGGGCGTCGGAATGTCGATCAGCGGGCCGGGGCAGGGCCAGTCGACCGGACGGCGCGACTGCACCGCCCACTGGATCGACTGCGCCGACGACGTCCGCGACTCGTTCATGTATCAGTACCCCTACGCGGCGATGCGGGCGATCACGTACCTGACGACGCTGGACGAGGTCGACCCCAGGCGGATCGGCGTGGTCGGCGGGTCGATGGGTGCGATGTGCACGAACATCCTCAACGGCCTGGACGATCGGATCGCGGTGGCGGTGCCCGTCTCGGGCTGCGGTTCGTACGCGCCCGAGATGGCGGCCGGTAAGACGTGGTTCAGCACGCTGATCCTCGAAGCGCTCGACGTGACAATGGACCATCCGGGGGTGCAGGCCTTCCTGAAACATCTCGATCCGATCCACTACGCGCCGTACCAGCACGCGCCGAGTTACCTGGTGTGCGGGGCTCAGGACGAGCCGTTTCCGATCACGTCGATGACGCGGACGTTCAAGGCCATGCCGAAGCACTGCCGGCTGAACCTGGTGTACGACCTGAATCACGGCGGCTTCAGCAAACCCGACAAGGCCTTTCAGATGTACGACAACCGCGAGCAGTACATCCGGCGTTGCTGGGGCGCGACGAACTGGTGGCTGCATCGGCATCTCGATCCGGTGGGCAAGGGGGGGCAGCGCAAGCCGATCCCGGCCGTGCCGACGCTGTCGCTGGAGGTGGGCAAGGAGAACGACGTCCGGTTCACGCTGAAGGCCGACGCGGTGATGCCGATCCGTCGGGTGCTGCTCTGTTGGAGCCTGGACGGGTCGTACACGTTCCACAAGGCGGGCATGCACGCGAGGGGCCACGGCGTGTATGAGCTGTCGTTGGTGCTGCACAAGGCGCAGCGGGATGCGCTGTGCGCGTTCGCCGAGGTGGAGTATCCGGACGACTTCTTCCTGACGTGCGTGCCGCACTTCGGTCCGACCTTCGAGGTCAAGGTTCGCAAGACGAAGTTCCCGCCGGAGATGCTGCGCCGTGAGAGGTCGGCCGAGCAGGCGATGGAGGCCTTTCGTAAGGAGATTCAGAGCGGTTCGCTGAGTCAGAAGGAGCGCTGGTGGCGCGAGTACGGGATGGGCACGTTCCTGCGTGAAATCGGCGAGCACGAGCGGGCGCTGGCCGTCTATGACCGTCTGATCCCCAAGGCGCAGGGCAAGACCAACGATAGCCTCGTGCCGAGCACGCTGTATCAGAAGGCGCTGGTGCTCCACGATCTCGGCAGGCACAAGGCGGCGATCGGCTGCCTGGAGCGTGCGATCGAGCTGTACCCGAGCTGCAACGACCTCAGCGGCGACGAGATCCCTCGGGCCAAGAAGCTGCTCGGCAAGGTTCGCTACGCGGCGCGGAAGGCGAAGGGGGCGTCGAAGAAGAACATAGGGAGCCATCCATGAAGCTGACCGTCGTGTGGATCGCCGCCGTCATGGCGTCGGGGCCGGCGCCGGCGGACGTGCTCAAGCTGGGGCATGTCGGCCATGACCACCACCTGGCGCTGTTCGTGGCGGCGTCGCGCGGTCGCGCCCTGGCCGAGGAGACCGCAGGGGTGTGGCTGAGGTGCGTCAAGCCGATGCAGGTGTACGACCTGATGCAGGGCGATGCGCCCCTGACGCGCGTGCTGTTTCGCAAGGTGGGCGGCGGGTCGGGGATGCCGGCGGCGCTGGCTCGCGGAGAGATCGAGGTCGGGCTCGGCGGCGTGGCCGCGACGGTGGCGGCGATCGACAAGGGGGCGCATCTGAAGATCATCGCTCCGTGCAACTGCGACGGGGACATGTTGATGGTCCGGCCGGACTTCCCCGCCGCGTCATGGGCGGGATTCGTGGCGCGGGTCCGGCAGTCGGCCAGGCCCGTGACGATCGGCTACAAGGCCCCGCGGGCGGTGGCGTACCTGATCTTCATGGGGGCCCTCTCGGCCGAGGGCCTACGCTACGGCCCGAAGCCGGTCGACGAGAAGGGGCGGAGCGTCCAGGTGGTGCTCGTGAACCTCCAGAAGGGCTCGAACATGGTGCCGTCGCTCCGGGGCGGCGTGGTCGACGGCATCGTGATGAACCAACCCGTCGTGGCCGTGGCCGAGGCCAAGGGGGTCGGCAAGACGATCGCCGACCTTCGGGACCTGCCGCCTGAGGGACGATGGCGAGACCATCCATGCTGTTGCGTGGTGGCCACGCAGGAGGCGCTGGAGGGCAAGCGGCCGATCGTGGCCGCGCTGGTCCAGGCGATCGTGGCGGGCGGGCGGTATGTCCTGGCCGAGCGCGACGCGGCGATCGCCATTGCCTCGACATGGACGCGTCAGCCACCCGAGGTCGAGCGGCGGAGCGTGCCGACCGTGACGTACGTGACGCGGCCGGACGAGCGGTGGCACCGCGGCATGCTCATCTGGTTCGAGATGATGAAGGACCTCGGGCAGTTCACCGGCCGCTTGAAGGGGATGACGCCGGAGCGGATGCACGAGCGTGTGGCGGACTACACGCTCCTGGGCGAGGTCGGCTCGAAACGCTAATCCAGACGCCCTCCATGAGCGCAACGTTGCTGGGATGGCGTGTTCCGTGAGGGGTGCCGCCGGCAGTTGATCTGCCGGTGTCTCTCGGCGTGCAGGGGCTCCTTCACCGGGGGACAAGCCGCCCGTGCCTCGCAGGCAGGTCACGAACCCGAACGAATGGAGGCGTTGCTTCAGCATCCCATGAAGGCCTACCTCCGTGGCATCGTGTTGGGCGCCCTTCCACCGCTGGCGCTGCTGGCGGCATGGCATCTGTTGGCGAGCCGTCCGGGCGAGATCGTCTTTCCCCCGTTGCGCTCGGTCTGGGAGGTGCTGGCGCACCCGTTGCGCAGTCCGGAGGTCATCGACGCGCCGAGCCTGGCGTTCTCGTCGTGGGTAACGATGGTGCGGGTGGCGCTGGGTTATGCGGTGGCCGTCTTGATCGGCGTGCCGATCGGGCTGTGGATGGGGCGGAGTCGTCTGGTCCACGAGGCGTCGTCGCCGCTGATCACGATGCTCCGCGTCGTCTGCCCCATCGCGTGGCTGCCGGTGGCGATCGTCCTGCTGGGCGCGTCGTCGTTGGCCGAATACGCGTGGGGCCCGGCTGAGGCCTGGCGGCACGCGACGTGGAACGAGGTGCAACCGGCGATGGTGCTCATCATCGCCTCGGGGGCGTTTTTTCCGGTGCTGTTGGCGAGTGCGAGCGGGGCGCGGTCGGTTCGCAACGCGCTGCTCGAGACGGCGTGGCTGATGGGTGCGAGCCGCGTGCAGCGGTTTCGTCTGATCACCCTGCCGCACGCGCTGCCGTCGGTCGTCAGCGGCATGCGGATCGGACTCGGGATCAGTTGGATGGTGATCGTGGCGGCCGAACTCTATCCGGGCACGCGGAGCGGGCTGGGCTACACGATCTGGATCAGCCACGACACGGTGCAGTATCAGTACACGTTCGCGTCGATCATCACGATCATGCTGATCGGGCTGATCATCGACGGGGGGCTATGGCTAGCCGAGCGGCGGGTCAGTCATTGGCAGGCGGTGCAGCGATGAGCGAGGCGTTCGCGTTCGACGAGGTCGACAAGCGCTTCGCCAGCCGCGACGGCGCGTGCGTGACGGCGCTGTCGGGGCTGACGTTTCGCGGCGAGCTCGGCGCGGTGACGTGCCTGCTCGGTCCGACCGGCTGCGGCAAGACCACGGCCCTTCGGCTGGCCGCGGGGCTGGAGGAGCCGGACGGAGGTTGCGTCCTGATCAACGGACGGGCACCGACGGCGCACCGGGCGGCGCTGGCGTACATCCCTCAGCAGCATACCCTTCTGCCGTGGTTGCGCCTGGTGGACAACGTGGCGCTGCCCTCGCGCGTGCGAGGCGTCTGCCGGAAGGAGCGGCGCCGTCAGGCGGGCGGCTTCCTGGCCCGTGTCGGCCTGGACGGCAAGGAGCGGCTGTATCCGCACGAGTGCTCCGGTGGGATGCAGCAGCGGGCGATGCTGGCGCGGCAACTGGCGTCGGGGGCGACGTCGTGGTTGATGGACGAGCCGTTCGCGGCGCTCGATGAGCGGACCCGGTATGCGCTGCAGGACGTCCTGCTCGAGCTGCGCGCCACGCGCGGGCTGAGCGTCCTGTTCGTGACGCACAGCATCGTCGAGGCCACGTACCTGGCGGACCGCATCGTGGTGCTGTCGGTGGGTCCGGGCCGGGCCAGCGACGTGATCGACGTGGAGCTTTCGCACCCGCGAGACCGCCTCGGCGCGGCGTTCTCGGGGCTGGCCGAACGGGTGCGGCGAGAGCTGGACGCGATCGTGTTGAGCGCGTGAGCGGCGACGGGGCCGCGGGGACGGGTCGACCCGACGGCGGGGCCTACCCGGCCAGGCCCGTGACGATCGGCTACAAGGCCCCGCGGGCGGTGGCGTACCTGATCTTCATGGGGGCCCTCTCGGCCGAGGGCCTACGCTACGGCCCGAAGCCGGTCGACGAGAAGGGGCGGAGCGTCCAGGTGGGCGCCAGCTTCGTTGGAGGCCACGCCGGGCTATCGAGTGCGGCTCGGTGCTGGCGGCCCTACGAGCCGGAAGACCTGTTGGGGTTTGGATTGAGGAACGACTCGGCGGCCAGGACCTTGCAGAGTACAGCGAGGCCGGCTGGGCCTGGTTCCCGGAAGTGGGTCGCCGTCGGAGAGGTCCCCACCATCGGTGGGACTTTCAGAGCCGGCCTGTCCTCAGGCCGGTGGATGCCGTTCAGCAGGTAGCCGCCGACGGGACCGGGTTTGTCGTCTTTCGGGCGCGAACCGGGAGCCGTGCGCCGGGGTATGGACGGGTAGCATGTCAAGGCATCCGTAAGACGTCAACTGTGTTGCGAGATGGGAGCCAACCCGTTGAGGCGATGGCACACCATCGTGCTGGAGCACGCGCCGCGACCGTCGATCCGACGTATCGTGCCGTGCGAGGCGTGCGGCTACGACCTCCACGGTCTTCCGCCATGGGGGCGCTGTCCCGAGTGCAATGCGAGGATTGCACCGAGCACGCGGCGCGAGCTTGTCCGGTTTAGCCACCCCAAATGGGTGGCCGGGCTGCGCAACGGGGCGGGTTTCATCGCGTTGGCGCCAGGAGCAGCTTTGGCGGCCGTCGTGTCGGCGGGACTGGCGGACGTCGTCCAGGTTGTCGGCGGGGACGTTGCGGCCTTGGTGTGCGCGATCGTCCCGATCGCGTGCGGAACTGCGGCGACGGGTCTGCTCTTCGCGGGTGTGCTGCTCCTGTCGAATCCGGAGCCGCGCGAACTGCCGGAATGGCGATGGCAGTGGAGTCGGCTGGCGTTCCGATGGGGATGGTTGCCCGGTTGGGGCTGGACGCTCGGTTCCGTCGCCAAGGGCTTCGACGCTGTCCACGTGGGCTCGCCGCAGTTGGTGTGGGGGGCATTGCTCTGGGCCCCCTGGGTCGCGTTGTGCATTCTCTACATGGCCACACTCGCCTCGCTGGTCACGGCTCGGGGACTTCGGCAGATGAGCTGGCTGTGCCTGGGGGCCTTGGCGGTGGCCCTAGTGTCCGTGTTGTGGTGGCCGGCGTATGTCGCATCCGTGGCGTCGCCGGCCACGCCCACCAGCGAAGTCCTCACGCTCGCCACTTCCGAAACCCTGCCATGGAGTGGGTCGGTCACGTTGGGCCACGTGCGAGCGGCAATCTTCGTCCTGGCAATGGTGCTCCTTTGCGCGTGTATGGAGGTGCTCTTCATCCTGTGCTGGCGAACGCTGCGTGATGCGGCACGGGACGCGCGGAAGAACTGGTCGCGGCCGCTGACGTGATTGGGAATCCGTGCGGCGCGGTTGTCTTGGCCCTTCGGCCCCCGGTCGCCGTCAGAGACGGCTCCTACCGGGAGTTGGCGTCTAGCGTGCAGGCTGTGTGGCGGCGACCTCACGCTCGGCCTCGAGGAAGAGCCGGAGGCGGTCGAGGTTCACCATGTCGGCGCCGCTGTGCAGGATCCGCTTGAAGACGGCCTTGTCGTTGCCGGTGTAGAGGATCATGACCTTGATGCCGAGCTTATGGGCCTCGGCGATAAGCTCGGGCGTGGCCTGATCGACGCCCGTCTCGACGATCTGCGGATCGAACCGGCGCTTGGCCTGTCGCAGTGTCTCGACGTCCTTGACGTTGATCTTGAGCGGCAGGGTCTTGGTGAGCTTGCGGAACCGGCGGGCCTGCAGCATGTTGCCGAACCAGAAGAAGACGTCGTCGTCCATCTTCAGCTCGTGAACCCATCTGATCAGCTCGGGCAGGTCGGCGTCCTTGACGTCGAAGTAGACCTTGGCCTTGCCGCGAATCCACTCCAGGAAGGGGCGGAGTCGGGGGATGCGCTCGCCCTTGAACGTCGGGTCGAACCAGCTGCCCGCATCGAGCTTGGCGATCTGGTCGGCCGTCAGCTTGCGGACGAAGCCCTCGCCGTCGGTGGTACGATCGACCTTGTGGTCGTGGATGATGATCATCGTGCCGTCGGCGGTGGTGCGGACGTCGACCTCGACGTAGTCGGCGCCGAGCTCGACGGCCTTTTGGGCGGAGGCCCGTGTGTTCTCGGGTGCGAGGTGGTTGGCCCCGCGGTGGCAGACGATCTCGATGCGTCGGCCGGGCTTGCCGGGGCGGGCGCGCTTGCCGGATTCCGCGCGGGCCGGCGTGTTGAAGGCCAGGGGGATGGTGAGCGCTGCGAACGCAAGGATGAGGCGTCGTGCCATGGGGATCATCTCCGGGGTACTGCGTGTGGCAACAAAGCGGGTTTGAACGTACTCGGTGGTGGCGGATAGGGCAAGGCGAACCGGCGCGCAACCGGTTTTGTGGGGGAGTCCCTTGTGCGACCAGGATCAACGGGTGGGCGGTGACGGCGCGTGCTACTTCTCCGGCGGAGGCTCCTTGCCCGGCTCGCCGGCAAGTTCGAGTGTCGCGGAGGGCTTGCCGTTGCGTATGTAGTCGACGCCGAGGGCGAGGTCTTTGGCCACGCCCTCGATCTTGTCGGTGGCATTGGGATAGCGGACCGTGACCGAGCCGAGCAGGCAGCGCTCTTTGGGATCGCTCAGGTGCATGGTGACCTGGCGGACCTGGGGCTTCCACTCGGCCTCGGATTTGTTGGGGATGAACGGTATGGGGTTGACCGACACCTTCATTTCCATCTTCTGCGTGCCGTCGACGGAGACCTCGAGCAGCACGTCAGCGCGGTTGTCGGCGGCCACGTCGTAGCGGCGGGTCATGCCGGTGCGCGGCCGCGAGGCGGGCTGCTTCTCGGCGTCGTGGCCAGAGGGCGTGGGCAGCGTGACGTCAAAAGCCTCCTCGCGAAGTACGGTCACCCGGTAGTTGCGTCGCATCAGCTCGTCGATCAGCGCGTTGGTGATGGGCGACTGGGTGCTGCCGCGTCCGAAGAGCCCGGCTGTGGGTTCCGTACAGATAACGGCCACGCAGGAACCCTTGGTCAGTTTGGACGATGCGTCCTCGGCAGAAGTCCAGGAGAGCTTGCGGGTGGCACAGCCCGACAGAGCGATGGCCAGCCAGCATGCGATGCAGACGGGTAGCCCGGCGCGGCGGAGGTCGATCATGGTGTCGCTCCAAAAGAGGTGCACGGGTTGTCAAGTGCGCGATAGCGTGCATGGCTTAGATACACCATGGGCTGACGTGGGGCAAGCGGCTTGGCCTGGGAGCACTCGTAGCTAAACGCGTAGCGCCTGGATCGCGGACTGGTCGAATCGTCGAGCTTGCCGGTATGCTTTACCGGGAGACGAGTCGTGTGTCGGGCCGGCTCGTGTCGTTTGCTCACACTTGGATCGTAGGTCGCTCCTTGGCCGCCCATGACAGCCGAGCCGACCTCCATCCTGCCGAACGCCGAATCCGTCGAGCGTGTTGACATGACCGCCGATGAACGCACCGGCCGTGTGATCGATCGCGACGTGGCGTGCGCGTCATGCGGGTACAACCTGCGCGGACTTGCGCCGGACGGGCGATGTCCGGAGTGTGGGGCACCGATCGCCAACAGCCTTCGCGGCAACACGCTGTCGAGCTGCGATCCGCGTTGGCTGGGGCGGTTACGCTTGGGGGCGGATCTCATTCGAGTGGGGATGATCGTTAGCGTGGGGCTCGTTCTGGCGGTTGTCATCACGTCAGGAATGCCTCCTCTTAGGGCGTGGATCTTGTTGGCGTTCCACGTCATTGCGACCGGCCTGATGATTGCGGGCACGTGGCTCCTGACGCAGCCGGAAATCCGTGAGGAGGCGAAATCGTCCGGGGCCAAGGCGCGGCGGCGATGCCGAACGGTGGTCCTGTTGATTCTTCTGGAAGATGGCTACCTGATTACGGCTGTCCTGATCAATCCCGTCGGTGTGCTAACGGCGCTTATCATCCGGACGTTGACGGCCTTGGGTTGGCTGGGACTTGTTACGGCCTACATCCGAGGGTTGAGCGGGCGGACAGATTCCCAGAGGCTTCGGGACACTTGCTCTAACAATGGCGTTGCCGTGAAGTTGGCTGGTGCCGCAATGGGGCTATTGGCCTTGACTATGCTGGTGGGATTTCTGCTTGCGACGTTTGTCGATGTCCGACCGGATGTCTTGGAGGAACTCATCAGGCCGGTACTCATGATCGAGGCCATTGTCTTGCCATTGTTCCTGTTATGTTCTTTCGTTTTCACCTGGCTGATGCTGGGAGCGTTCGGTATGGCCATACACAGAGCCAGCGTGGCGGGGCGCAGGCGCTGGTCGCCGCAAGATGGCTGTCGAGAGGAACCAGCCGACGCGGACTCCGGATCTGTCCAGGAGCGTTCATGACAGCCGAGCCGACCTCTATCCCGCCGAACACTGGGCCCGTCGAGCGTGTTGAGAGCGATCCTGATGAAGATGCCGGCCGTGTGATCGACCGCGACGTAGCGTGCGCGTCATGCGGGTACAACCTGCGCGGACTTGCGCCGGACGGGCGATGTCCGGAGTGTGGGGCACCGATCGCCAACAGCCTTCGCGGCAACACGCTGTCGAGCTGCGATCCGCGTTGGCTGGGGCGGTTACGCTTGGGGGCGGATCTCATTCGAGTGGGGATGATCGTTAGCGTGGGGCTCGTTCTGGCGGTTGTCATCACGTCAGGAATGCCTCCTCTTAGGACGTGGATCTTGTTGGCGTTCCAGGTCATTGCGACCGGTCTGATGATTGCCGGCACGTGGCTGCTGACGTTGCCGGAAATCCGTGAGGATTCAAAGTCGCCCGGGGCCAAAGCGCGGTGGCGATGTCGAGGAATGTTGTTCGCCGTCCTGGCATTGGATGTCTATCTGATCATCATCGTACTCGTCCATGCTACAGGGTTCTGGTGGTTGTTGGCGTTACGTTTGTTGGCGGGACTGGTTTGGATTGGTCTCCTGACGGTACACATACGATACCTGAGCATTCGGGCGGATTCGGGCGGCCTCCGGCGCTCATGCCGGACGAACCTTCTTGTCATCAAGGGGCTCGCGGCTTTGTTAGTGATCGTAGCAGCATTCGATAGATTTCGCGATGTGGTTTATGACCTCGTGCGGTGGCTACCACTTACCGGTCAGACGGAGAACTATGTCGAAGCGTTCTTACTGCTCATCCTGTTTTCTTCCCTGTACGCAGGCTTGCCCCTGCTGACCATTGTGATGTTGTGGGTTAGTTGGTGGATGCTTGGGGACTGCGGCAAGGCCGCTCGCGAGGGCATATTAGCAGCGAGCGCGACGTGGGTGATTTCCCAGGCTGACTCTGAACAGGAGAGGCGAGGCGGGTGACGAGGGGCCTTGGACGAGGCAGGATGATAGGACGGCTTCTGTCGCCCCTACCGGGGCTGATCTTCTTGTGGGGGCGCATACCACGGGTTGCGTTCGCCTGACGGCTCACTCCACCCGTGGCTACGAACCGACGCCCCTGCCGGGGCTGATCGCCGTCAGAGATGGTTTTTACCGAACAGGACATCGTCGTCAGGGAGGGCTTCTACGCACCGGGACATTGGCGTCGGTATTGGCAGGAAGGTGCATCAAGATGCACCCTACGGCTCGCCATCTCGCACTGGCGGACAAGCCTACTTCGGCAAGGCTACGTCGGCCCAGGCCGTCAGTGGCACACGATTCGATCGCCGGCAAAGGCGGCTCCTACAAGCTGGCCCGTCACATGGCCGGTGTGTTGCAGGCAACGGTCCATGCGTGGTGGCCACCGGGCCCAAATGGATTTTGTCACCGGCTACGCGGCGCATCGGAGGGGTTCGGTTT
>CAZUQM010000067.1:0-22872 GCA_964622545.1 uncultured Planctomycetales bacterium
CGCGTCGCTATGGAACAGCGGTTCGACGTCGACCTCCCGCCTCAGGTGTCATGCATCCCCTATCGCCGGCGGCCCGGAACCGCCGACGGCGGTAGCGAAGACTGCAAGCCCGGTGTCGCGGATGCCGTGATCTCGGAGGCTGGCGCGGACCGTCTCGAGCCGGGTCGTGCCGTCCCCCAGGCTTGCATAGCGCCGGATGCCGCACCGCTCAGGCATCCTAAGGGGGGCTCACCGGCGGCGCCTACGCAGGCAACACAAAAAAATGCCGGTCCAAGCATCCCCTCCTGCGAGGGCTTGGACCGGGAGTGGTGGTGGTACGGCGAGGAACAAACGAAGATGCGACCGCGGCCCGGTGACAGCTCGGTGCGGGTGGGCCGGCGGCGCGATGGTAGGCTTCTGGCGTCCTCCTTCTGCTTGCAGGTAATCTAGGCCGACCGGGTTAATGTGGTATGAATCCCCGACTAGAAGGGCGTGAAATTCAAGAGGGGCTCCGGTTGGCAGTTTGGCCAGCGGGCTGCCGGCAGGAGGCTACGTCAGGACCTCCGACGGCTGTCTCTGAGGGATGGTCAGCGTGATCGTCGTGCCCTGGCCCGGTTGGCTGACCAGATCGACGCGTCCGTCCATGGCGTCCATGGCGTGCCTGACGATGGACAGACCGAGCCCCGTGCCCCGCTCGGGTCCGGAGCGACTCCGCTGGACCTGGTAAAACCGCTCAAAGATCCGCTGTTGCTCGTCGGGCGCGACCCCGCATCCGTCGTCGGCGACCTCGATGACCGCCTGATCGGGCGTCAAGTCCAACGCGATTCGGATGCGTCCGTCCGACTCGGTGAACTTGATCGCGTTGTCGACGAGGTTGTCGAGGGCGAGCTGCAAGAGCCTGGGGTTGGCGACGATCGGAGGTGGATCTTCCGGGCTCAGGTCCACGGTCCAGTGCAGGCCCTTCTGCTCGAGCGCCTCCTCGAAACGCGAGTGCAGATCCCTCAGGAACCGCAGCAGATCCAAGCGCTCCGACTCGAATCGTTCGGTCGGCGACTCGAGCCGCGACAGGTCCAGCAGGTCGGAGACCATCTGCTGCAGGCGAGCACTATGCCGATCGATCTTCTGGAGGAACTCGACGGCCGCTTCCCTCTCTTGGGACAGGTCCATGGCCAGGAGCGTCTCGACGGCCGCCCGGATCGTCGCCAGGGGGGTCCGGAGCTCATGGGAGGCGTTGGCCACGAAGTCGGTCCTGACTTGGATGGTGTGCTGGAGCTCGGTGATGTCGGTCAGCATCACCACCCTGCCGGTGCCCTCGTCACTCGAGCCGTGCGCCGAATCGGCCAGCACGAGCTTGCTGGCCCGGGCCAGGAGATGGACCTTGCCCTTCTTGGAATCGATCTCCAGGCGCGTTTCGGCCGGGTCGCCGTGCTCCCCGGCGGCCGAGGCGGAAGACGGGCGGAGGGCGTGGTCTTCGGGCTCCTCGCCCAGCAGCAGCTTCTGGAGCGCCTTTTGGGGGATGCAGGTCTCAACCGGTCGGTTGATCAGGCCGTTTCCCGCGGGCAGCGCCGCGGTGAGGTTCAGGAATCGCAGCGCCGCCGGGTTGATCAGGGCGATGCGCCCGCTGCTATGGGCGACGATGACGCCTTCCTGAGATTGATCGATCAAGGCCTGGAACATCTGCCGCTGCCGATCGATGGTCTCGACCTGGAGCACCAGGCGTCGCCGAAGATCGTTCAGCGATTTCGACAGCGACGCCAGCTCGTCGCCGCCGCCGACGTCGATCTCGGCCCCCAGATCCCCCGACGACAGGCTCCGTGCCCTGTCCAGGACGCGCCGGAAGACACGACTTCGCACACGCAAGTAGGCTAGGACGATCGCGATGATCGTCAAGGAGGCAATCGCGGCCACGATCGCCAGCAGCCGCGCCGTGGCGATCGGGTGCTCGATGAAACGCATCACCGGACGTGCAAGCCAGATGACGCCTTTGGGTTGGGTGGTCGTGCCCACGCGGATCGCCACGAGGACGTGCCGCCAGTTTCGACGCCCCCAGGGCCGCACGCGATGCCCCTGTCCTTCGACCATGGCGGCCTTGACCTCGGGCCAGCTCAGCAAGTCCTCGGCCGACAGCTCTTCGGTCGAGTCGAACAGAAGGCGTTTGTCCTCCGACAGCAGGGCCAGGTGGACGCCTTGTTGCCGGAGCGTCTCGACCATGCCGCTGACGCATTCGTCTTCAACCTTGGGCCAGTGGCGTTCCAAGACGGTACGCAGCATCTCGGCGTGCGTGATGAGCTGGGTAACCACCTCGTCGGCGTGGAGACGGCGGTGCTCGGTGGTGAACAACCACAACGAGGCGGCACTGCTGATGACCACGAAGAGGATGCCGAGGACCAACAGCCGATAAGGGCGTCCGCTAAGAAACATGGCGACCTCGTGGTCCTACGGTTCGTCCTCGGGCAAGCGGAACGCGTAACCGACGCCACGGACCGTTTGAATACACCCCGCTTCGTCCCCCAGTTTCTTGCGCAGGGCCGCGATGTGCACGTCCATGGCGCGGTTCGTCACGGCCGCGCCGTGGCCGATGGCCGAATCGATGAGCTGGTCCCTGGAGAGCACGCGACCCCGGGCCCCCATCAAGGCCGCGAGAATCTTGAATTCGGTGGCCGTCAGGTCCACCGGTTGACCGGAGACCTGGACCTCGTGACGTCCATGATCCAAGACGATCGGTCCGGAGGTCAGCACCTCGTTGGGCGACGAGACCGTGTCCTGCCGGCGGAGCACCGCGGACACGCGCGCCAGCAGCAGCTTCACGGAAAAGGGCTTACGGATGTAGTCGTCGGCGCCCAGGGCGAAGCCGACCAGCTCGTCCTCGTCCTCGGCCTTGGCCGTCAGCATGATGATCGGGATGGATTGCGTCCGCGCATCGCGCTTGAGGCGCGTGGCGACCTCGTCGCCGGAGACCTTGGGCAACATGCGATCCAGGATGATCAGGTCGGGCGGTTGTCGCAGGGCCTCGGACATCGCACGTTCGCCATCCTCGGCTCGACGGCAGGCATAGCCTTCACGTTCCAAATGGTAACGCACCAGGTCGCCAAGATCGACCTCGTCTTCGACGACCAAAATCGTCGATCGTCCTTCCATGGCCACTCCGCCTTCTTGTTTGATCCGGGTGACTGGCTGCCGCCGCCGGTGACGGATCGTCCACCGCCGGGGTACGCGGACTGCATAGGCCCAATCCTTGCCCAAAGACCTCCACGTATGGCCAGTCCTTGCCAGAATCATGTTAACCTATGTTGAGAGGCCGGTTAAGAATCCGATAGGGCGCGCGGATCGTCTGTTAGCACTTCGTTAAGTATGTGAATTGTGTGAATCTCACAGGGCGGAACCCAGACGTATCCCAATGCCTTCCATATTATTGAGTATCCGCCACACAGCGGAAGCCAATCGTTGCGCATCGGTCAAGCCCCGGCCACATGAGCAGGAACTTGGCGTGATGAGTGCACGGTTTCGGTCCGCCTGAGACGTACCAGCCGCTGCCCTCGGCGTTGAAGTAGCTGCCGCCGCGGATGATCGCGAACCTCGTGTGGCCGTCGTCACGCTCGCTTTCGGTCCACTCCCACACGTTGCCCGACATGTGATAGCAGCCATAGGGGCTGCGGCCTTCGGGCAGGGACCGAACCGGCATCGTGCGATCCCCCGTGGTGTTGCAGCGCGACGGATCGAACTGTGGCCCCCACGGCCATGCGAGGTCGGCCTTGCCCTGAGCCGCCAGGTGCCACTCGGCCTCGGTCGGGAGGCGTTTGCCGGCCCATCGTGCGTAAGCGCGGGCGTCGTCCAGGTCGACATAGACGACCGGATGATCGGCCATCTCATCGGGCATCTTACCGTCGGGCCAGTGCTTCAAGAAGTTCTCCGGATGTTTGGGCCGGTAGCCGCTCTCGTCGAGGAAACGCTTGAAATCGGCGTTGGAAACCTCGGCTTCATCGATGAAGAACGGTCCGACCTCAAAGGGGCCGATCTCGTGCTTGATCGTCCCGTCGTGGGGCGAGCCCCAGAGGAACTCGTCGAGGCGGTCCTCGGGCGCGTCGGGGTCGGGGTAGCAGCCGCATTCGCGGCGCTGGTGTTCAATCGTCATCCTCAGGCTGGTCTGAGGGACAAGCACCATCCCTTGCGGTGGCGAGGCCTTGGGGTAGATCTGGGTGTGCTGAACGGGTTTCGGCTCGCTCACCGAGGCGGCCTCGTTGCGTCGATCGAGCTGGAGCGTCGCCCCCGTGGACAGCTCCTGCTGGTGCGCCAGGAGGTCGCGCAGGGGTTGATCGATCTTGTCCTCATCGATCACGAGATAGCATCCGAGCCGGTCGATGGCCCCGACCAGCTCGACGGCGCCGCTCGGCGTGGGCTGGCCCCCGGCCGGCATGCCGGTCCATAGATCGACGTAGACGGCGTTGGGCCGTCCGGCTACCTCGATCAGGCGTCCGCCTTGGATGGGCGCGCCGCGGTTGACGAGTGTGTAGACCGTCGCGCCATCGCCCGGCCACGCGTGGGCGTAGACGTCGTCGGCCAGGGTCGGCACGAACGGTTCCCAGCGGTCGCTCGTGAAGTGGTCGGCGAAATGCCCGAGGATCGCCGACGCCCGCCGCCAGAGCATCCGATCCGCCAGCGGCCAGGGGTTGTACGTGCCGAAGACGTTCTCCCAGACGAGCATGCCGCTGCCGTTGAACAACGCCGACTCGATCTCGGCCTGGTGGTTGCGGTCCCAGCGGCGGATCTGGTGCTGCATATGTCGCGGCTCGATCCACTTGAGGTGGAGCAGGCCGGGCGGGTTCTCGTCGCGGAGCCACTGGGCCCACGAGGCGTTGAGCATGCTCAGTTGGGGGATGCTGGGCGGGATCTCCGGGGCGAGCACGACGCCGCGCTTGGCCTGGTCGAGGCGCTGCCGCAGGCTCACCGAGCTGGCCGACATCGTATCGAGGAAGATGCCGTCGGCGTCGATGGCGGTCACGATGTCGACAAGGGCCTCTTCGTCGGGCTTGCCCTCGCGACGCGTGCCGCGGTCCCACGGGTTGTAGTCGATGAAGACCTTGACGCCGCGCCGGTGGGCCTGGCCGACGATCTCGCGAAGGCCCTCGAGCCCGCCGGGCATGTCGCGGTAGAAGTCGAACTGGTTGCGCTGGTCCACGCCGATGCGGGGGTAGGCCTGCCACAGCACGAGGATGTCGTAGCCGCCGAACTCGCGCTCGCCGTCGGCCAGCAGGGCCTCGAGCGTATATTGGCCGGTCTGAGGATCGTAGAACGACCGGTCGTACATGAACGTGAAGTGGCAGGTGTAGGCGCTGCCGGCCCAGGCCAGGTCGGGACGATCGTAGATGATCCGGTCGAGCGGACCCTCGGCGTTGGGCAGCTTAGCCAGAGCAGCCCGGAAGGCCTGCATCCGCGCGGCGTCGTCGACGCTCAACCGGACATCGCGGAGCTCGACATGGCCTGGGGTGGGGTCTTGGGTCGCGTCCATGCCGAGGATGGGCCTGAGCCAGCGCTTGTCGCGGTCGAAGTCCGGCACGCGGACCTCGGTCTGCGTGGTGTGCCAGACTCGCTCGGTCCGGAGCCGCACCGTACCGACGACGCCCGTCCAGTCGACCTTAGCGTCGCTTTTCTTATCGTGGACGTCGAAGGCGACGCACAGATCGTCGTTGCCGCTCAGCCACTGCGCGTCGACCGACACGCCGAGCGTCTCGCCCGGGGCCAGGGCCAGGGCCTTAGCCAGCGATGTCTCCATCCGGACCCAGGCGCGGACGCCGCGGTAGTTCATATCCAGGACCTGCTCGAAGCCGCCGCCTCGGATGAGCTCCCTGTACTGCCGCAGGGCCGTGAGCCACGCCTGCCGCCTCTGGCCCTGTGCGGGGCGTTCGATGGTGTGGGCGTTCATCCGCAGCCCCAGTGCCTCCACCGGCTTCCACCGACAATCCGTACCGGGCTCGAACGTGGCGGGGCTGAATGCATCGGGCTTGGGCATGGTCGCACCTGTGGTCATGCACGTCAGGAGGATCAAGGGCAAGCTCCGTCGGGCCCGGCCTCGACGGCCGCAACGAGACGCGTCGTCTCGAACGGAGCATGGCATCGGTCGGGCATCGACGGCCGCTCTGCGGAACATGTCGGCGATTCTAGGTGAGTTGCTCAAGCGGTCGCAACCGCGATTCGCCGATGGCGCGTACTCCGGCCCTAGGTGGCCCGGCTTGGCGTCACGTCGGGGGCCCCGGTCAGCCGACCGGTCAGCGTGCGCCCGACCAGGATCTGCCCGCCGTCGGCCAGCGGGGCGATGCGATCGTGGACGTCGATCTCCACGCGGCCCTTGGTCGTGCCGGCGCGGGCGCCCATGGCCCGAAGGGTCTCCGCCAACGACTCCAGGGCGTGCGCGTGGGCCTGCTCGAAGTCGCCGAACTGCGGGGCGTCGGTCAGGCCCGTGATCGTGAAGCCGCCGGTCGCGTTGGGTGTGATGGTGACCTGCATATGGACCGATACCGAGCTGGTGATCGCGCCGATGGCGTTGGCCACGTCCGCGTCGTCGGGGATGATCGCTTCGGTCTCGAGCAGCCTGGCGGCCTCCGGTAGGAACACGTGCGAGGGCGCGCCGATGCCGACCACGGGCGCGTCCAGCTTGATCCGGACGCGATAGCCGTCGCCGCCGCCGCTCAACAGGTTCTCGATCAGCGTCCGTGCCGCCGGCGAGGACTCGACGTCCTCGGGATCGACGCGATCGCCCATCTGCTTCTTGAGCAGCTCCACGGCCAGGCGGCGGACCACCTGCTCGAGCACGTGATCGATGAACGCCTCGCGGTCCATGCCCATGAGGTGGCACACGCTGTCGCACAGGCGCCGTGAGGCGTCGGCCTCCCAGAGGCGCAGGCGGCCCGCGGCATGCAACAGGTCGGTCGGCGTCAGCCCCGCCCGCACGATCGCGTGGCGCTCCTCGAATCGACCGAGCGGCAGGAACCGCCAGGCCATGCTGCCCACGACTTGGGTCAACTCGTCGACGGTGTGTGGCCTTCGGCGAAGCGTATCGGCGACGGCCCGTTCCTCATCGGTCAGGGCGTCCGGCAGGGTCGAGCCGTTGAGGGCGAGGACCTCCATACCCAGCGTCGATGCAGCGAACCGATCGAGGTGCTGCTCGACCCAGTCGAGCGCCCTGCCCGTGCCGTCGCCGTGTGCCATCAGCCAGGCCAGGGGGACGATGCGTTGTGGACCGATCTGCAGGACGCGCTGGTCTAGCGCGATGCGGCTGTCGCCGCCCAGGCCGAGCGTCCGCATATCGAGGGCCTGGACGTGCGTCCGCCAGTTGCCGACGCTGGCGCCCTGCTCGCAGGTCTTGACGCGTCCGTCGACGATCAAGGCGGTGTCGGTCGTCGTGCCCCCGATGTCGACGACGAGGGCCTGGTCGAGCTCCGTCAGGTGTCGCGCGCCGGCGACACTAGCGGCCGGCCCGGACAGGATCGTCTCGATCGGCCTTTCCAGGGCGGCCTGAACACCCATGAGTGAGCCGTCGCTCCGGACGACCATGATCGGGGCGTCGATGCCTCGAAGGGCGAGCGAGGTCCGCACCTTCTCCAGCAGCTCGCGGAGGTAGGGGATGATCCGTGCGTTGAGCGCGGCCGTCGTCGCCCGCACGCGGTAGTTGAGCGTCTGCGAGACCTCGTGGCCGCAGGTCACGCCCATGCCCGTCGTCTCGGCTACGACCTGGCGGACCTGCATCTCGTGCGACGGGTTGTTCGTGCTGGCGAAGCCCGTCACCGCGAAGGCTTGGACGCCCTCGCGCTCGACCAGCTCCCGCGCGACGCGGCGGACCTGGTCGGGATCGATGGGTTTCAGCTCGCGCCCGTCGATATCGAGCCGTCCCTCGATGTGTCGGGTCGGCCGGTGGCTGAGGTGCGACGGATCGAACCGCCCGTAGGGCGGCATGACGAGCAGGCCGACCTTCTGGCCGCGACCCTCGACGATGGCGTTGGTCGCCAGCGTCGTCGAGAGGCTCACCAGGCCCACGCGACGCAGCATCGCCTCGTTGAGCTGATCGAGCGCACCGTTGATGCCGAGGGTGTGGTCGTGCTTGGTCGTCAGGGCCTTGGCCTTGCCGAGGACCGTGCGTCGGTTGAAGTCGTAGATCACGGTGTCGGTGTAGGTGCCGCCGGCGTCGATGCCCAGGCCGATCTGCACGTCGCGCTCGACGCGACCGGCGTCGGCCGTTCGATCGTCGTGGGGGGCTTCGACGACGATCGTCTGCGAGCCCTGGGGTCCCGTCGTTTGCTGCGTCCAGACCGGCACGGCCTGGAGCGCCTTGCCGAGCGGATCATAGGTGGTGACGTGGTGCGGGGGCACGACCAGGATCGCGTCGCTGCTCCGGCGGGCCGTGAGCATCTTGACGAGCAGATCGTCGCTGCCGGTGAGCTCCTCGTAGTCCCAGCCGAACTCCTCGGCCATGGCTCGGGCGATCTCGGCGTATCGGCGACGGTGTCCGCCGACGCCCGTGTCGATGAAGGCCGCCCGTTGGTAGTTGCGCTGCCAGCTGTTGAGGAAGTGCCGGATCGCCTCGGCGTGTTCTCGACCGTGCTTGGCCACGAGGGCCTCGAAGTTGAGGTGCTCCGAGCCGCACGAGATGGTTCCGCCGTCGGCGTCACGCGGCGTGGTCATGGCCGGTCCGTCGGATCGCTGCATGGACAGAGGCGTGGTGCTCTCCTCGACCCAGCCGGCCGAGACGTAGTACGTGCCCGGGTTGGCGGCGAACTGCTCCTTGTAGGCCGCGTCCGAGCCGAGGAGCAGGGCGATGCAGTCGTGGACGCGGGGCATGAGCAGCGGCACGTTGCGGGATCGCAGACCCACGGTGCCGCGGCCACAGACGCCATAGCCGACGGCGATGATGTCGCCGCGATGCTCGGCCGATGCGACGTCGATGGCCGCCTGCAAACGTTCACGCAGCTCGTTCGGCGTGCGATGAAGTCCGCCCGGCAGGGCCTGGAACGTGGCGGTCAGGCCGAGACGTTCGATCACCGCTCGAAGGTCGAGCGTCAGCACGCCGCAGGCGATGACATGGATCGACGTGGGTGAGGTCACACTCAATCGCTCAACAAGGCTCGCTCTTGCTTTTTGCCCCCTAGGGCCGCTGCGCATGCGCCGCTAGCCGGCTCGTTGTGCCGCGTCGATGAAGGCCTCGAGGTTCTCCGTCGAGACGCCCGGCGGCATGCCGCCGCCGCACGACAGGATAAGACGACTCGTGTCGTCGACGGAGGCTACGGCCTCGGTCACGCTCGTGCGGACGTCGTCGGGCGAGCCGCCGGCCAGCACATCGCGGGGCGGGATGTTGCCCAGCATCGTCACCTTACCGTCGGTCAGCTCCTTGATCTCGGCCAGACCGTGCTCGAAACCGAAGTTGAACAGGTTCACGCCGATGTCGTTTAGATGCCTGGCGGTGATCAGGCCGTGGGCGTCGTTGTGCAGGAAGCGAACGGACGCGTCGATCGCCCCGTAAAGGTCTTTGAGGTAGCCCAGGGCGAACTCGGCGAAGTCCTCCTCGCCGACGAAGCCGAGCAGGTCGTCGAGGATCAGCACGCCGTCGATCGTCGGGAACCGCTCGGCCTGGAGCTTGATCCAGTCGACGAGGTAGCCGTTGACGGTCGTGAGCAGGGCGTGGGTCTCGTCGGGGTTCAGCTTCATGCCGACGAGGAACTCCGTGTTGCCGACCAGGAACGACGCGACGTTGAGCGGCCCGCGGGCCACGGCGAAGCGGATGGCGTGGCCCTTGTCCTCGATGGCGGCCTGGACGTGCTCGAGCCGCTTGAGCACGAACGGAGCCAACCCGTCCTTCTTCGGGTCCGGCTTCTTGAGGGCGGCGGCTGCGGCGAGGTCCTGCGTGATCGGCTCGGCGAAGGGGAAGTCGTCTTCGTACCAGACGCATTTGGCCCCGAACGCGGAGGGCTCGGTGCACATGCCGTACTCCGACCAGAAGCCGGGCAAGAACCACGCCTGGGGGAAACGGTCGAGGACGGCGACGTTCGCGTCGAACCATTTCCCCTCGTGCGTGTAGTAGTCGAGGATGCTCATGCCCGCCCAGTTCGGCAGCCACGGACTGTCGATGATGAACCCGGTCGGGAGCGGGTCGAAAAGCTCACCGTCGAGCACGCTGAGGAGTTGACGCCATTGGTTTTCGGTCATGAGCGGCCCCCATGCTGGTTTGCGGGTTCCCAAGACCATGCATGGTAGCATGACGCGTGGCGGTTCGTCACGCACGCGGCCTAGGATGGTCTTCGATTATGGGTTGAAGGCCCGATAGACATCCCACTGCTTGTGCGTGGCGATGTTCAGGGCCTCGTGCATGAGGACGCCGTCCAGGCCCGACGCACGGCATGCGGTCAGCATCTCGCGCACGACCGGCGTGGTGAACATACGATACGGACCGGGCGTCTTCTGAGCGGCTCCGGGCCAGTACCAATCCCACAGCGTCAGCCAGCGTGAGAGGGGCACGTCGCGGCAGATCTGCTTGCGGAACCACGCGGGGTTGGCCGAGTCGGCCCGCACCTCAAGGTGCGGCAGGATGTGCTCGGGGTCACGGCTCGTGGCCGCATCGCCGCCGATGACCAGCTCGTCGATGATGCCCTCGTCGCACCAGATCCGCCACTGGAAGAAGGCCTTGTCGAGCGCGCCGAGCCGTCGGGCGATGTGACCGTCGCGCCGCCACGACGCCGCCACGGCCAGGCGGCCGCCGGCGCGTCGCACGAGGTCGGCCGCCGAGCGGAGCCAGTTGGTGTAGAACTCGCCCAGGATCTCACTGAAGCGGACCAGGTCGAAGGCGTCCGGGGCGCGGGGGTCCACCCCATGGCGTTCGCGGTAGAGCTCGACCGTCGGCGGATTGAAGCCGTAGTGTTTCTGACGCCGCTTCATGTTTGAGTGCGTGCGGTTCGAGAAGAACACACCGTCGGGCTCGTAGGCCATCACCTCCTCGAGATGTGCCCGCCAGTAGGCCAACACCTCAGGGTGCCCGAAGCAGTACACGCCCCACATCGTGTCCTTGCCGTCGCGGCTGAGCAGTTGCCATTCAGGATGCTCGTGGCTGAAGCCGCTCTGGATCTTGCCGCGCCGGGTGTGTGAAGCACCTGAGCCGGAGTCGTCCAGCGGCGTGAGCCAGGCGTAGCAGGCGATGCCCTGCTCGTGCGATTCGTCGATGGCCACGCGGAAGGGGTCGTAGGCCTTCAGCGTCTTGACGAAGGCGGGGTAATGGTCGGCGGGCTCTTTGACCTTCGACCGCATGGCCGCCTTGCCGCAGACGGCGACGCGGAAGTTGATGCGATCGAAGCCGACCTCCGCGGCCATGCGGATCAGCGCGCGGAACTTCGCCTCGGGATACACGCCGTCGACCTGGCCCAACCATGCCTCGGTGCCGGGTCCGGGCGGGGCCTTGACGCCGACCAGGTCGTTGTAGTCGATGTTGAGCTGGAGGGTGAACGTGTCGTCGGTCACAAAAGTCTCCGTCTACCTCACTTCGAGGACCTTCCGCAGGATCGGTTCCATCCGTTCGGCCATCCGCATGTAGCCCAGGTCGGTGCAGTGCGTGCCGTCGACGGTGGCCTCACCGTCGGTGCCCAACAGCCGATCGCCGGGGATGTACGTCAGACCGGTCACGCCGTCGGCGATGAGGCGGTCGTAGGCGGCCTTGAGCGCGCGGTTCTTAGTCTGGTAGCTCTCGCGCGGGGCCGGCAGGAAATACCCGGCCTGGTACGCGATGTTCTCGACCAGCACGATCGGCACGTCAGGCCGGGCCTTGCGGAGGGCCTTGACGAAGGGTTCGGTCCGCGCGGTCACCTTCTCGGCATTGAGGTTGGGCAGGCAGTCGAGCACGACCATGGCCGCATCGAGCTCGGCGATCAGCTTCTCGAGGGCCATCTCCATCTGGCCGTTGCCGGAGAAGCCGAGGTTGATGACGTGCCAGTCGAGCATGCGGCCGAGGATCGACGTGTGCACCATGCCGGGCCGGGCCGCGCAGCCCCCTTGGGCGATGCTCGTCCCGTAGTAGACGATCGGCTTGCCGCGGCGGACCGGACGCGGCGGCGCCTTGGCCAGCGTCTTGCCCTTGGTGATGCCGATCTCGAGCTGTTTCGTGCCGTTGTAGAGCGGGAGATAGAGCAGGTATTCGTAGGCCCCGCCGGGGATGCCGCTGGCCAGCGTCTTCTGGTTGGTCGTCGAACCGGGCCGGCCGTTGCCGATCCACCGCCAGACCTCGCCGTCCTTGACGTAGAGGTCGAGTCCGCTGACGCCGGTGGCGGGCATGTGGGCCATCGCCAGGGACTTCTTGGTGACGGTCCACCGGGCGGCGACCTTGTCCGAGTCGGTGACGAACCGGACGGCCATGCCGGCCGAGTGCTTGCTGAGGCCCCAGACCGGTGACCGAACCGTCTGCTTGGCCCGCGCGGGCAGGCGATCGTAGGTGGCCTCGGTGTCGGTCCAGCCCTTGCCCTCGATGGGCAGGGCCCTGGCGTCGTACCAGATCACGTCGAGCTTATCGTCGGGCCGGCCCGAGGCCGGGTCGAGCCGCTCGAGGTTGGCCGGATCCAGGTCGCCAGCCGCGCACACACTTGGCAGCACGACCGTACCGACAACCGCCACAACCGAGATGCCCGTCGCCATCACACTTCGCACAAGTGGATCCTTTCGTTCGTTGTCCATCGGGGAAGAAGATGCCGGTACGCGCCGCGGATCGTTCCCGCGTACGTCCCGGCAAGACCGTCGCAGTATGCATGACGCAGGCGAAGACGGCAAGGCGGTTATGGCAGTAGATAACGGAACCCACGTAGGCTAAGCTTGATGGGTGTCCATCTCGTTGTGGATGATGGGCGAATCCCATGGAACCTCTCATTGTCATTTAGCGTTGTGCCATGGCCGGACGTGTCGAGTTCACAGCCAAAGCCCTCCATGAGATGCGTACGAGCCGCCTCGCCCTGCAGGAGGTTTCTGGAAAGTCTGGTCAATGCCCAGGGCATTTACAAGACGTTGAGATCTCGCAGTCGACAACCCGGCAAGAAGGCGGAGCGCCTCTACGTGATTCGTTCTTTCGCCTTCGACATGACACCGGTGTACACGAAGGGCAAACGTATGAAAGAGGCTGGCGAGCCGGTCTTCTATGTGCTGATCTCGTCGAAGCGGGACGTGGAACCATGACCGAATCCAAGCCCAACCTTTCACGATGTCCGACGTGCGGCAAGGAACGCCTACGGCGCCAGATCCTTGACATTGAGGTGGACGACGGGCAATGCGTCGCTCGAAACATTGAGGTGGACGTGTGCGAGGCCTGCGGCGATCGGCTGTTCGATGCAGAGGCCGTTAGGAGAATGGAACAGGCCTGCCCGTTGAGGAAGAAGCGCTCCAGGACTCACGCCTGAGCACCGAAGCAACCTGCTTCATGCCCTTCGCTTCTCCTCACAACAACCCCCGCTCGACGAAGAACGCCCGCAACCGGTTCATCTCTGCATCCGTCAGGCTGTGATAGGGTGGCCGACGCCAGCGCGGAGCCACACCGAACAGCTCCAACGCGCCGTGGACGGCCGCGTCGAACCCGCCGGGAAAGCCCATCATGCAATCGAACAGCGGTATGTCCAGGTCCCGGACGATGGCGATCGCGCGGTGCATCCTATCGGTCTGGACCGCGGCCCAGTACTCGTGCGCGATCGACGGCTCGAACTTCATGAACGTCGACAGGTAGCCGTCGCAGCCGTAGGGGAGGGCGTTGAGGTGGTTCTGCTTCTGCCCGCCGGAGAGCAGCGCGAACCGGTCGCCGAACCGCAGACCCATCTTCCGCGCGAACGCGCCGCACACGTCGTCCTTGACGCTCGTGACGTTCGGCACGCGGTCGGCCAGGGCCTGCAGCACCTCCAGCCCGAAGGCGTCCGATCGCTGAAGGAAGTAGTTCGTCACGACCATCACGGGGATCCGCTCGGCCACGGCCGCGTAATGCGCCGCCAGCGTCTCGACCGTGCACGAGGCGGCCCAGTCGGGCGGGAGCACCATCAGCACATCCGCGCCCACCTCGCGGCAAGACTCGGCGAAGGCCACCTCCTTGGGCGTAGCCCACATGCGATCGGCCGCCACGACGAGCGCGCGACCCTTGGCCTGATCGGCCACGACGCGGGTCACCTCGGCCACCTCATCGTCGGTCAGCGACGAGTACAGGCTGTCGCCGTAGGTCAGCATGACGGCGTGGCTGCCACCGGCGATGACGAAGTCCACGAACCCTCGCAGGCCGTCGACGTCGATCGCCCCGTCGCGGTCGAAGATCGTCGGCAACGACGGCACGGGGCCCGTCAGGGCGGCGCGGACCTCATCAGCCGAGACGGTAGCGTGGCCGCTCATCGCTTGGCCTCGAAACGGTAGATGCCGGGCTTGGTCAACGCGAACCTTCTGCCCACTTCGCCCGTGTCCTTGCGGCCGCGGGCGTCATCGAACCGCAGCACGATCGGCTCGGCCGGCTTGTCCTTCAGCGCGAGCTCGACCGACTCTGCGCCGGCTCGCACGTCCAAACGCACGCCGCGATAGAGCACGTCGCTCACGCCCATCGTGGGACAGGCCTTGGGCAGCTTCGGCCGAATGACCAGCGACGTGGCGTCCGGATCGAGTCCGAGGAAGCCATAGACCACGATCGACGGCACGAGGCTCGACTCCCAGAACTCGTGGTCGATGCCCAGCCCACCGGCCGTCCCGCCGCCCTGGAGCGTCGTGCCGCGCTTCCCGCCCTCGTAATACTTGCGGTAGCCGCCCGCGGCCCAGACCTCGCGCTCCCACCGCAATAGCTCGGCGAGCCGATCCCAGGCCGCGTCCGGCCCGACCACGTGCAGCCACGCCCACATGTCGTAGAACGAGAAGCCCAGCACGGCCCCGCCGTCCTGCACCTGGCCGCCCCAGGGGATGTTCTCGGGATGGGTCCAGAAGAAGCCGTACCACTCCACGTTGCGCTTGGTCGTCGCGCGCGGGCCGAACCGCCAGTGATAGATGTCCTCGCCGGTCGACGTATCGCCCGTGACGATCCGCTTGCCGCCAAGCCATTCCATGATCGACCGGGCGTGCTCGTCGTTGGCCATGCCGTACCAGATCGCGTCGAGGTTCAGGAACGTGAAGCCGTAGTCGTGCCGCTTGCCGGCCTGGTCGATGCAGGCCACGAACCGTCCGGTCGCCTCGTTCCAGAACGTGGCGTTGGCCTCGGCCCGAACCTCCGCGGCGTGTCGTCGGAGCGATGCCGGATCGAGCGCCGGCTCTCCGCGCGGCAGCTTCCACTCGGGATGATCGAGGATCGCCTGCTCGACCTCGGCCATCACCAGCGTCGACGCGTAATACTGCGACGTGGCGTACATGTCGTCCCAGCCGAAGGGCAGCAGGTCCCAGTAGTTGTTGCCGATGCCGTGACCCTTGCGCATCTGCTTCTTGCCGTCCGGACCGCGGAGCCACCCGGCCAGGCCGTCGTGGCCCACCCAGGGGTTGCGGATGTGCTTGTGCTCGAGCCCGCCCATGACGGTCTGCTGATAGCGCAGCGCCCGCCGCATCGGGCCGATGACCTTGGCCAGGAAGCCGCGGTCGCCCGTCCACCGATAGAGGTTCCAGCAGGCCAGGATGTAGATCGGGTTGTTGATGCTGTGACGCGTGTCGTAGACCGTGAAGAACGAATCGATGTCGAACGTCAGCGGCGTCGTGCCGTCGTGGTCGGGCGCGAGGTGGATGCGGATGCGCCGGACGCGTCCCTGCCACGTCGGATGGCGATGCATGCGGACCAGGCTGTGCGTGGTCTTGCTGACGGCCTCGTAAGCCGGGTTGCCCGTGCCGGGGAGGATCTCGACGCGGCGGTCGGGGCCGAAGGCCGTATCGCCCTCGGCGAGCCACTCGATGTAGGGGCGGGTAGCGCCGTCGGCCTGGGGCGCTCGCCGCCAGCGGAGCTGGACGAACGGGCTGTTGAACGCGTCGATGCTGACGGTCGCGGGCGTGGTGATCGTCGGAGCGGCTCCGGTCGCCACGAGCCGCCACCGGCCTTCGACGATGCCCTTCGAGGCGACGTGGTGCAGCTCCCAGCCTTCGATGGCCCTGGCGCGCCCGTAGGGTGACTTCGGGTGGTGCCTCAGGTAGTGCTGCCAGACCCAGCCGGGCCCGTTGGTCTGGAAGTGCCACCCGGCGGTCAGGCCGTCCTTGCCGGCGCGGCCCTGGGTCCACATCGGAAACGGCCAGCCGTGCTCATGGGCGTGCGAAAAGTGCTGGTGCGTCCAGACGTAGCCCTCGTCGTCCATGCGGATCGCCAGCAGGTTGTGCCGATGCGTGGGCTGGATGAGGTGGGGCAGCCGTGGATGCTTCGCCCCGCCCATCCACAGGTCCGACGTCGTGACGTACTCCTGGTTGAACAGGCACGGCCCGGCACCGCCGCGATGGCTGAAGTGATACCACAGGTAGCGGCTGAGCCACCGGGCGTCCTTCTCATGACCGGGGATGTGGAATCGCGGGAAAGAGGGCGGCACGTTGTCCATCAGGTCGACGGGCTTATCGAAGAGCGACGGACCAGCACCGGTCGGTTGGGCGACCGCGACAAGTCCGAGACCCTGAGCCAGGCACACAAGCGTTGCGATCATGGTCGTGGGTTCCTTACGAGTGGCATTGCGGTAGGCGCCGAGCTCGCCTTCCCGCGGATCGACCGGAGTGTACGCGAACCCTGCGTCCTTGCCCAGTTCCGCAACGTGCGCCTTGTCCTGACCCGACGTCCCGCGCTCTTGACGAGGGGCGCCTTCGCAACGCAGACCCCCGTGTGGATTCCACGCCCTCCGCACCCTACACTGACCTCCGCCTGCAAACGACGCGATCACACAACGGAGACCAACCGCCATGCACGCTGCCGCCGCCTTGTTCCTGCTCGCGACCGCCCCGACCGCCCAGGACGCACCCATCCCCCTCGGGCCGGCCAAGCAACTCTTCCTCGACGACCATCTCATCGCCTCGACGGAGGGCGCGACGCGCGAGATCCACCCGGCCCGCAAGCACCCGGCGAATCCGCTCATCTGGCCCGCCGAGCCGTGGGAGGGCACGATCGCCGTCATCTACGGCTCGGTCGTCAAGGACGGCGACCGCTATCGCATGTGGTATCACGGCGGCAGCGGCGTCAGCTACGCCGACAGCGAGGACGGCATCGCCTGGTCCAAGCCGAACATGGGGCTGGTCAAGATCGACGGCAAGGAGACGAACGTCGTCATCCGCCGCGGCGCCAAGGACGACGACTGGAACAAGATCCCGCATCTCTACGAGATCTTCGGCGTGCACAAGGACCCGCGCGACCCCGATCCAAAGCGCCGCTACAAGATGGGCTACCTCAGCCTGCAGCGGGACTACAAGGGACCGCGCCCAGGCAAATGGCACACCAGCCAGCGACGAGGCCTGGGCGTGGCCGTCAGCGCCGACGGCTTCCACTGGCGGTGCGCCGAGAGCTGGGCCACCGAGGCCATCTGCGACGGCGACACCCATTGGATGTTCGACCCGGCGCGATCCCAATATGTCCTCTACGGCCGGACGAAGCACATCCACCCCGACGTGGCCAAGGTCAACGCCAAGGACCCTTGGGCCAAGGCCAAGCACTGGGGCCGGGCCGTGGCCCGCGTCGAGTCGCCGGACTTCCTGCGCTGGACCATCACCGACCCCGGCAAGGCGCCGGTCGTCATGGCCGCCGACACCAAGGACCCGCCGGGTACCGAGATCTACTCGATGCTGGTCTTCCCTTACGGCAGCGTCTACATCGGGTTGGTGCAGGTCTTCCACAACCGCCCCGATCAGTGCCACCTCGATTTTCAGCTCGCCGTCAGTCGAGACAGCGTTCACTTCGACCGCGTCGTCGACGGACAGGGTCGGCGCGTCACGTTCCTGCCCTGCGGGCCCGTCGGCAGTTGGGACCGGTTCAACAACTCGATCGCCAACAACGCCCCCATCCGCGAGGGCGACGAGCTGCGGTTCTATTACGGCGGACGGACGTACCGGCACAGCCCGTACGAGGGGCCCGACAAGGGCAAGCCCGGCGGAGGCATCGGCCTGGCGACGATCCGGGTCGATCGCTTCGCCTCGCTGGCCGCGCCGTCCTCGGGCGGGACGGTCACCACCAAGCCGCTGCTGCCGACCGGGACCTCGCTGCACCTCAACGCCAAGAGCGCCTACGGCGAACTGCTCGTCGAGATGCTCGATCTGAAGGGCACGTGCCTCGCCCAGAGCAAGCCGATCGTCGCCGATGCCGTGGACATCCCGGTGGAATGGGCCGAGGGCACGTTCGGCCTGCAGAGCGAGCCGGTCCGCCTGCGGTTCACGCTTCGCAACGCGCGGCTCTATGCGGTCTGGTGTGCCGAGTAGGTGGGCCCGATCGTGGCTACCGCCTGGTTCAGGCGATGGGCGGGGCGTGATCAGCCGAGCTCTTTGCCGAGGGCAGCCTCGTAGACGGCCAGGACGTTCTCGAGCGGTAGATCGGGCTGGAAGGCCGAGCTCGGTCCGAGGATATACCCGCCGTTGTGCCCCAGCGTGTCGATCAGCCGGCGGACCTCGGACCGGACCTCGTCACGCCCGGCAGTGGTCACCAGCCCCTGGGTATCGATACCGCCGTTGAGCGTGATCATCTCATTGTAGTCCCGCTTCAGCTCCTCGGGGTCCATGCCCGCCGCGGTCGGCTGGACGGGGCTCAGCACGTCCACCTCCATCTCGATCAGGTCGGGGATGATCGGTCGGATGCCGCCGCTCGAGCGATACCGCACGGCCGCCCCGTAGCCCTTGCACATCCGCACGAAGGCCGACATCCGGGGTTTGATGTGCTCGCGCCATGCGGCCGGACTGATGAACGGGCCCTCCTGGCCGCCGACGTCGTCGTTGTACTCGACCATGTCGATAAGGCCTCGGCCGGCCTCGAGCACGCGCTTGGTCCGTTCGACCAGGTAGGACATGACGCGGTCCATCAGGGCGGATGCCCGGCCCGGGCGGGAGCCGAGATCGTCCATGAAGGCGTCGAACCCGCGAAGCTGGCAACTGATCTCGACCATGCCCCGGCTGCGAGTCCAGATCCAGCGGTTGCGGGCGCCCTTGGCCTGCTCGGCGATGTCCGAGCAGTCCCACAGGTCGGCGGTGGGCCAGGGATAAGCGTCGAGATCGGCCTCGGACTCCATCTCGGCCAGGGGACTGTCAGCCGGATCGAGATGCGATTCGCCGGCCTTCTGAGCCGATGCAAAACCGACGCCCCAAATGTCGGTGTGCAGGTCGCCGCGGGCTTCGACGGTCGGGTTGGCGTCGTGGGCTTCGGATGCGGTGTCCTTGAAACGCGGTGCGATCCATCTCAGATCGACGCCGAGCCGCTCCATGAGCTCATCGAAGGTGTCGAGCCCCAGGTGCCGCATCAGCGCGTCCGTCACGTGGTCCCATGCCGCGTAATCGATCGGCACGCGGTCCGGGCGCTCGTGGTCCAGCGTGTGGGCGACACGTTCTTTGCTGGTCATGGCTTGTCGATTATGGACGGAATCGACCGCCGACGGAAGAGCCGACAAGGCGGGGCGGAGCGTTTCCCGAATCAGGCCGCGGCTACATGAGCGGTTTCGCGCTGCCCCGCACCGCCCAGGCCGGCGCGGCCGATCGACGTCTTGCCCCCGCCGGACGCACCCGAGTACACTCGCCCGGCGTCCCGGCAATGCGGCGATCTGCGCGGCATGCCACGGGAGCATCGCCCATCGTCCGCCGTCGTCGGAAGGGAGACACCTCGATGAGATCGACGTCCGTGGCTTGTGCGCTGCTGCTGGCGCTTGGGATCCGACCGGCGCTGGCGGCCTCCGACGAGGCCTGCTGGGATCAGGCCCGTCGATCGTCGGAGATCGCCGGTTATTCGCTGAGCAAGGTCCAGCGGTGGCTGCACGAGAGGTGCCTGCCCGCGATCGACAAGGACACGGGCCTCTACCGCTGGCAGTCGCCCAAGCAGTGGAACTACCGCGACACCGCGGCCGACTGCTACCCCTTCGTCGTGTGGGCGGCCTATTACACGGATCGTGCGGCGCTCGACGGGCCGATGCGCGAGCTGCTGCGTGTCGAGCAGCGGCTCTGCAACCACATCGGGCGGCTGCCCGTGGCGTACGATCTGGTCAAGAAGCAGAAGATCGAGCGGTCACTCGACGCCGTCATCTTCGGCGCGTGCGAGTACGCCAAGGACGGCCTGACGCCCATCGTCGAGCTGCTCGGCAAGGGCCCGTGGTTCGAACGTATGAAGGGGCTGGTGGAGGACATCTTCGCCAACGCCCGGATCGAGACGCCCTACGGCAAGATCCCGTCGAAGAACCTCGAGGTCAACGGCGAGCTGATGCAGATGCTGCCGAGGCTGTACACGATGACGGGCGACCGGAAGTTCCTCGACTGGGCGCATCGCCTGGCCGATTACTACCTCAAGCCCGGCACGTTCGTGCCCCAGCGCCTGTCGGACCACGGCTGCGAGATCATCGGCGGGCTGGGCCTGCTGCTGGCGATCGACTCGACGGCCTGCCCGGAGAAGTTCGCCGAGTACGCCCCGCACATCCGCTACATGTGCGACGAGATCATCCGACGCGGCACGCGGTCGGACGGCATCATCGTCGCGCAGCTCCAGCCCGACCTCGGCCCGCACGACGACGTGCTGATCCGCGACGGGTGGGGCTACGACTACGTCGCGTTCCTCGACTACGACATGGCCACCGGCGAGGCCCGCTACCGCAAGCAGATCCTCAAGGCACTCGGCAGCCTGTTGAACCCGCGCTACAAGGGCTTCAACTGGGACCACGGCTCGCGCGACAACATCGCCGATTCGGTCGAGGGCGGGCTGTACCTGCTCAACCGGTTTCCGGTGAAGGAGGGCCTCGCGTGGGCCGACCGCGAGATCGCCACGGTGCTGGTCGATGCGTCGAAGCCGATCGACGAGGCCTGGCTGTGGGACACGCACAAGCTCGAAGCCAACACGGTGCGGACGGTCCTGATCCACGCCATGCTGCACACGCGCAACGCGATCCTCCGTCCGTGGCGGCGCGACCTGAGGCTCGGCGCGGCGGCGCGCGGCGACGGGCTCGCGATCGTGGTCCGTGCCGACAAGCCATACAAAGGGGTGATCGCGCTGGACATACCGCGGCACCGGCTGGTCATGAACTTCAAAAAGGACTGGCCGCGGATGAACACCGTGCCCGAGTGGTTCACCGTCGAGCCCGGCAAGACGTACGAGCTCGAGAACGTCACGCTCGGCCGCCAGGCGAAGCATACCGGCAAGGAGCTGCATGACGGCGTGCTCGTCGAGGTCGGCGCGGGACAAGAGGTGCGGTTCCTGCTGCAGTAAGGGCGTGTCGGCTTGGAGGTGCATGCCATGCGAGGCCGTCGACTGTGTCTGGTGACTCTGGTGTTCGTGATCGCGGGCGGTTCGGCCCGAGACGGCAGGGTGCTCGCTGAGCAGGCGGCCAGGCCCGGCACGCCGTCGCCGAAGCCGCGGCACATCCGTGACATCCTCTGGGCGTGGGGCAATCCGGAGCTCGTCAAGCCCGGCAAGCACACGCTGGCCACGTTCGTCGAGGCCAGCCCGGCGCGGCGGGCCGATCTGCTGGGCGTGCCGAACGTCGTGATGGCCGGTCATGGCCTGCCCGAAGACGACGCCGGGGCCGAGCGGCTCACGCGCGAGGTCGCGCGCTTCCGCCGCATCGTCTGGGAGATCACGCCCGACGGGCCCGGCGACGGTCCGCCCTTCGTGTATCGCAAGACGATCGAGCGCGTGCGGGCGCTGGCCCAGCGCTATCGGAACATCCGCGGCGTGCTGCTCGACGACATGAGCACACAACAGGTTCAGCGTGGCTTGCGGCCCGAGCACGTACGGCGGGTCCGCCGCTTGGTGAGCACGGACGGCAGCGGGCTCAAGACGTGGGGCGTGCTCTACACGATGAGCATGGATCGGCCCGACATCGGGGCCTTCGTCAGGGAATTGGACGGCATCTACCTCTGCGAGTGGCACGCCAAAAAGCTGCCGCAACTCGAGGCCAACGTCGCGCGATGCGAGAAGGAGTACCCGGGCAAGCCGATCGTGCTGGGGCTGTACCTGTACGACTACGGCGACGGCCGACGCATGCCGATGGAGATGCTCGAGCTGCAATGCCGAACGGCCCTGAAGCTGGCCCACCAGTGCCGCATCGCCGGTGTCGTCTTCGTGACGATCAACAACGACCCGCGGGCCGTGGGTTGGGCGGCCCAGTGGATCCAGCGCGTGGGCGGGCAGGAGATCGGTAAGCCGGGCGGCAAGTGAATGCCCCACCGCCTGCAAGGCGGTGGCTTCGGCGCGGACTGAAGTCCTATCCAGACGGTGTGTCGCGCTACCGGAGATGACCCGAGCCCCGCTGTCCTCAGCGGGGTCATGAGCGCGGCGTCCAGGACCGCACCGGGGACAGTGCGGCTCGGGTGGTCTTCACCAGACGGTTGCGCTTCTAGGCGCATCGTTGACACCACCGCCGCCGGGCATCCCATGGACGCCGCGGGCGGCTCGGCGTATCATCCGGCCTCAAGTCCCTACACGAGTCGAGGCGGGGCCTCTCGCCTGGATCACAAACCGAGGAACGAGCGACATGGAGACACTCGACTGGGCCGTCATCGGACTCTACTTCGCCGTGTTGGCCGCGGTGGTATGGTGGGTGCTGCGTCAGCGCAAGGATTCGCCCACGGATTACTTCCTGGCCGGACGCAACGTCGGGTGGTGGGTGATCGGGGCGTCGCTGTTCGCCTCGAACATCGGCTCGGAGCACCTGGTCGGCCTGGCCGGCGCGGGAGCCGACAGCGGCGTGGCCATGGCCCACTACGAGCTGCACGCGTGGTGCCTGCTCGTGCTCGGGTGGGTGCTCG
>CAZUQM010000068.1:0-21121 GCA_964622545.1 uncultured Planctomycetales bacterium
AGCCGACGGTGGGAATCGAACCCACAACCCCAGCTTTACGAAAGCTGTGCTCTACCGTTGAGCTACGTCGGCATCCCGCCTGCTATTCTATCGAACGTCTCCTGCCCAGGCATGAGCCCCGCCCGGCAATCCGCCGGACAAGGAGCGGGTCGTCCGACCGTGCCATCCTAGCTAGCCCAACGTGATCCTGCAACTGCCCGGATCGGACGCCGGACACGCCGGGTGCATGACCCTGTGGGCGGGTCTTCTTGCGAGCGGAAGACTGCCGAGCCCCGCTGGTTCACGCGGCGTAGCCTTGGCTGTGCAGGTCAGGGGGCTTCGATGCGGCAGGCAGGGCGGCTCGGCAAAGGCCTGCCAGGAGCGTCACGCACCCGGTCCCACCCGCTGTGATACGGCACCCGCATGTGATCGTCTGAAGGAGCCCCTGCCCGAGGTGCTGGCGCCGATGGCGTGCAGCGCAGCGACGGGTCGCTACTCGGCGTCTTCCAGGTACCGGGCCAGGCAGCGGACCACGTCGTCTTGGATGCTGGCATACGGTCGCGTGCTGCCGCGAATCCCGTTGACCAGGATCGAGAAGCACGCCCACCGCCGACCCGCCTTGTCCGAAACGTAGCCGCTCAACGTCCGCGAGCCGCTGACGTAGCCCGTCTTGGCGTGGACCTGTCCGGTGATGTCCCGCATGCGTCGACGAATCGTGCCGTCGCGGCCGCTCACGGCCAGGCTGCCCACGAACACGGAGCGGTTCGGGTGGGCGTACATGGTCCGCAAGACCTCGGTCAGTTGCATGGGCGTGAGGCGGTTGTCGTGGCTCAGGCCGCTCCCGTCGTCGATGACGCACGCCGACGGCGAGACGCCGACCTTGATGAGGAAGCGTCGCACGGCGGCCCGTCCCGTGGTCCAGCTCCCCACCGGGGCCTCGGTGAGGCCCAGGTCCCGACCGACCACGTAGCCCATCGTCTTGAACAGACATTCGGCGAAGAGGTTCTGGCTCCGCTTGTTGCAGCGACGGATGATGTCCTCGAACTCGCTGGTGTGCGTGGCGATCACGGTGCAGTCGTCGGGCAGCGAGCCGTCGGGCCCGCGGACCCGCACCCGCTCGAACTGCTTGCCGATGCGGACGCCCGAGGCCACCAGCGCCATCCGGCACGCACCGGCGAACAGTCGGCCCGGATCGTACACCGCCACGGGCGCCACGCTCGTCGGCTTCGAGCAGGCGCCCGTCAAGACGAGCACGTCCTCGCCCGGCAGACGACGGATGTACGGCCTGCCCTTGGCACCGGACTTGCAGTGGTTCCTCACGGTCACGGTGGGCGTGCGGGGCGTCAGCTCGAACAGGGCGGGCGCGCCGGTCTTCTCAGCGGGCCAGACCTCCGTGTCGATGCAGTTGTCGTTGAAGTTGAGTCCCCCGACCGGCGCGGCGAACCAGGAGTCGAGCTCGTCCGGCTCCCAGCTCGGATGGGTCCGTTGAGCCTCGAAGATCGAATCGTCGAACAGCAGCCGGCCGGACACCTCGGTGATGCCCGCCCGTTTCAGGGCGGCGGCCCAGTCGTGGAAAATGGCCGTGATCGGCCGGCCCTTCGCGTCAGCGATCACGGGGTCGCCCGTGGCCGGGTCGCCTGAGCCGATGATGATCAGGTCGTCGCCGCGTTTGGCCAGGACCGTTCGGTAGGTGAACTCGACGCCGAGCAGATCGAGCGCCGCCGCCGTGGTGACGATCTTCATGTTGCTGGCCGGCACGAAGGCCTTCTCGGCCTGCACGCTGTACAGCACGCGGCCCGAAGGCAGCTCGAGGACGCGCACGCCCATGCGGACGCCCGAGCGTTGTCCCCGTGCGAGAATGCCGTCGATCTTCTTGGCCAGGGGGCTCGAAGCGGCGGCCTCGGCCACGGCCACCGCGACCAGCAAGCCGGTCAGCATCCACGGCAGCACGGTTCGGTGGGATCGGCCTGCGGGCCCAGGACCTAATCTGAAACGCCCAAACAGCATCGTGTCCTTTCGAGACGTCACACCTTGCCGCTGAACAGACACACGACGGAGCGGACGGTTAGGCGCACTGAACGTCCGCATCATGGTTGTACCGATGGTACGGGGCCGGAACATCTCTGCCAAGCGTTTGACTATGGACGAACCGCGACGATAGACTAACCTAAGCGAAAGGTCCAAGGCGAGCACGCCCGGACGTACCGTCGTCGCTCGTCAGAGAACCTGGCCGTGAGGGGCTGAGAAGGATGAACCGCATAGGCGGCACGGTCATCGTACACGTTGTCGAGCGTCCGACCGCCATCGGTCTGGACTTCGAGGCCCCCCTCGTCCAAGCCGGCTTCGACGTGCAGCGCGTCGTGGATGTCTACCAGGCCGCCGCGCGATTGGTGCGGGGCGGCGACGGCGACGTGCTCGCCGTCCTGGTCTGCATCGACTGCCTGGACGCACCCGAGCTCGAGTTCTTCGCCATCGCGGCCCGCGAGTGGCCCGACCTTCCTCTCTATGTCTATGGCCAAGCGATGGACACCCGGCGCCGTGACCGCGCCCTGGCCCTCGGCGCCCGAGCCGAGATAGATCCCGCACACATGGTCGATGCCCTGATCGAGCGGTCCGAACGTGCCGCCCCGGTCATCGCCGCCGACACCGTCGCAACGGCCGGCACGCCCGACCAGCCGGAGGTTGCCGCCGAGGCCGAGCGGGACACACCGGACGAGCCCGATGAGACCACGGAAGCGTGGATTCCCACGCCGTGGCAACCGACCGCCGACCGCCCGCAGCGTGTGCCGCCCTCCCGGAGGGCCGCGCAACGGCAGCGGACCGGTAAGTCCGAAGATACCCCATCGCCCCACGCGACGGATCGAGACGACGCCCTCCTGACGCCGCAGGAGGTGAGCGCCTTGCTGTCCGACGAATCGAACGAGGCCGACTCGCAGGGCTAACGCCATGACCCACAGCCCGGCCGAGACATCCCGAGAAGACCGCATCGTCCTGATCTCGCAAGACGCCACGGACAACCGGGCCTCCATCCGGGGCGACCGGACATCGTCGACCACGCGATTCGACGCGGGAAGCATGTCGTGGCCGGTCGTGGAGCGCGGCAGCTTCCTGTCGGGCATGGTGGAAGCGGGTCGCCCGGGCGTACGCGCGGTCGTGGCCCGGCTGACGGAGCCGCCGCGCCGCGTCGCCTCGGCCGTCAGCGGGCTTCGCGAGGTCGTCGGGCCCGATGTCCGAATCGTGTTGTGCTGTCCGCCGGAGACCGAGCCCCTCGCTCGGCGACTGCTGCACGCGGGCGCCGACGAATACGTCATCGATCCGCCCTGGCCCGGGGAGATCGAACGAGCGGTGAACCCGTCGGAGCGTGCCCCGTGGCCCACCGATGAGGCGACCACGGGCACCGACGAGACGGCCTTCGTGGGGGTGAGCCCGGCCTTCCTGGGCGAGCTCGGCGATACCCTCTGCCACCTGGACGCGCCGCTGACCGACGTGCTCGGCCGGCTGGCCCTGCTGGCCCGTGATGCGTTGGACGTCGAATCGGCCGAGGTCCATGCCTTCGGTGCGACGGGACGGACCGATCCGCCGGTCGATGCGCCCCACGTGGTCGACGAGCTGATGCTCAACGGCGAGGGCTTGGGACGCCTCGTGCTGGGCCCGCCTTGCGATGCCGCGCGCACGCGCACGAAATCCGGCATGACCGAGGCGCTGACCAAGCTGCTGGCCGCGGCATTGGCCAGTCATCGGCGCGAGGCCCAATGTCGGCAGCAGGCCATGACCGATCCGGTCAGCGGCCTGGGCAACCGGCGGTATCTGGCCGAGGCGCTGCCGAAGCTGATCGACCGGGCCTCTCGCGAGGATTCGCGCGTGACCGCCCTGCTGTTCGACATCGACAACTTCAAGGAATACAACGACACGTACGGCCATCAGGCCGGCGACGAGATCATCCGCGAGGTGGGCCAGCTCATGCGGCGGTGCTCGCGGAGTCACGACATCGTCGTCCGTTACGGTGGGGACGAGTTCGTGGCGGTGTTCTGGGACGCCGACGAGCCGCGCCAGGCCGGCTCCAAGCACCTGACCGACCCCCTGGCCGTGGTCGACCGCTTCCGCGACGCGCTGCTGAACCACCAGTTCACCAGCCTGGGACCGAACACGCGCGGGCGTTTGACCATCAGCGGCGGACTGGCTACCTTCCCACGTACGGCCGACAGCGCCGAGGCCCTGCTGGCCCGAGCCGATGAGGCCCTGCTGGCCGCGAAAGAGCAGGGCAAGAACCGCGTGCTGCCGTTCGGGGGCGGCTGGCTCCGGGGCCCGTCGCAAGGTTCCGGGCAGACTGCCGCCGACGTCGGCATCACGGACGGCCGCATCGCCAAGAAGACGATCTAGGAGTCGTCATTGCCTGCCATGCTTGCCTTCTTCTGCTGCGCACCTGGTGTCGGGCCCCGAGAGTTCATCATTGTCGGCGTGCTGGGTCTGTTCATTATCGGACTACCGATCTGGTCGTGGTATCGCAAGATGAAGTTGAAGGACGATCACGACGACCAACACATCCTGCCGCCCTAGCCCGAGCGTCCAGATGCTCGTGAATCTCCCGATGACCGATCCTCAGGACCCCGCCCGGCTCTCGGTAGGTTAACCAGGTCGAACCAACCTTGGTTGGGTTCCGGCAGCGCAGAAAAAAACTGGGGCGGGTGGCGAGTCAGCCGGGGGGGAAACCGACGCGCCGGGGGGAACCACCCCAGTGCCCGGTATTAGATCGCAAGCTTCCTAGCCTGTCAACCGGCAACCTCTGAAAAGCAACAAACTCGGACAACTTGTAACGCGTTCGGAATCAATGGCTTGCATCTTGGGTTCCCGCCGTCGTCCTCCCGAACGTCATGTGTCGGGCCAGCGTCTGTGAGCGTTTCGGGCCGATGCCCCGCACCGCCTTGAGGTCCTCCGCCGAACGGAACACCTTGGCGGCTGGATCGTTCAGTTCCTGCCTCCGCTGCTGTCGGTAGCTCACGATCCGCTTGCTGAGGACCTCGCCCAGGCCCGGCAGGGCCGACAGCTCTACCCAGCTAGCCGCGTTGGGGTTGATACGCAGCGACGCCGCCTGTGACGGCGCCTCGACGACGGCGAGCTCGACCAGATCGACCGTCGTACGACGGGCGTCGAGCGTTACCGCCAGCGCACCGACCGCGGCCAGGGCGCAGAGCAGGCCATCGACGGTTGCTCGCCGTGTGACGGTAGGCGAATGCGGAAGCGGCGACATCATCCGAATCGGCCTCGCTGTGCTGCCAACGTTCTCGCACCCTTGCCCAAGCCGTGATCATGCCGTGCGAGTGGGACCGGTTTTCAAGCGGTCAGCGAGGCCGGAACCAGGCGCGCAGCCTGGCGTTGACGGCATCCACGCTGAAACGCTCCGGATCCCACTCGGGATCCATCCACAGATCCTCCTCATCCAGCTCGAGCCCCTTGTCCCTGGCATCGGCGAGACTCATGAGGCGCCCTTGGAAGAAGTGGATGCCGCCGCTGTCCTCAGGCGGGCAACGGCGCTCACCGGCGGTGCAGAGGGGATAACGATCCTGCTCGTCAGCCGGCGCGACGCTTAGAAGCTCGATCTCGTGCTCCCACCCGTCGCCGAAATCGTACTCGTACCAGATCGTGTCGCCCGGCTCTTCCATCACCTCGCTGAGCTTCGTGTGCCGTTCGTCGAGCGTCCCGTCGCCTTCCCATGTCGGATCCGGTCGACCGTAGCACGCCCCCCGTGCGAAGAACTGGTGGAGGTGGTCGTCTGTCCATCCCATGACCACCTGGAAGACGTCGTGCAGCCGGGCCAAGGTGATGTTGCAGGGCACCAGGAACCTTCGCCAGATGGCGGGGCTGCTGTCTATGAGCTTGATCTCCAACTCAAAGACCGTGTCCGGTTGATCCGCCAACTGGCGTCTTCGCGTGGCAGGATTGGACATGATCGTTTTGCGGGATTGGCGGCGCTTCCTCTTGGCCATATTCTCTGCCTCGCGCAAACGAACCGTGGTCCCGAGTAGGGTAAAGCAGGGCAGAAACGACGGCAACAGGCCGGATGGTACGGAAGCTCTGTTCCTGGTGGATAGGCACGGGTTGGGCGGCGCTAGCGTTTGGGTTGTGAGCGACGACGGCGACGGTCTTCCGGTTTGGGCAATCCGCGGCGGATGCGCAGCAGTTCCGCGTAGGCCTTCTTGTGCGTCAGGTCGCGGTTCAGCAGCCCGCCGTGGGGGAGGTAGTGGCCCTGCGTATCGGCCAGATCGCGCCACGTGATGGACTCCACGAACGGCTTGCTCAGCGCGATGCGGACGAAGTCCCGCAGCCATTGGGCTTGCAGGTCCTCCGACCACGTCTCGTGCCAGTAGCCGGCCGCCTCGACGTCGACCTCCCCGCCCCAGGCGTCGCCTTCATCCTTGTTGGTGGCCGAGGGCACCTGGATCGCGGTGATGTGGAGCACCTTGCCCAGCAGGGCGAACCGATCAATCATCGCTGAGACCTGGAACAGATCGCGGGCGTACATGCCGTCCTTCGGCACGCCGAAGAAGAACTGGAGTCCGAACGCATCGAAGTTGATCCCGCTCTGGACCGCCATGTCGGCGTAGAGCATCGGCGGAATGGTGCGCTGGTTGCGGGCGTAGTACTCGCCCCACGGTGCGGTCAGGTTGACCACGGTGGCGCTGCGCGGGCTGAGCTGTTTGGTCAAGGTGGCCGCCATCCGCGTCAGCTCCATGAGCTGCTCGAAATTGAAGTTGAAGCAGTTCTCGGCGTGGATGGCGCTGATGACCTCCCACGAGTGCACGTAATTACCGTACCGCTCGGCCACCCGATTGATGTGGTCGTAGACCATGTCGCGGACGGTCTCGAAGTCGTGCTCCCAGATGTAGAGCCAATCGGGGATGTTGGCCTCGTCGAAAGCCACCAGGGGCGAGGCCCGCAGGGGCACGCGGTGCTTGGTCAGCCATTCGACCCAGCGGTCGAGCAAGGACCACTGGAAGTCCTGCTCCTTGGGCTCGATGTCGCGCCACACGATGGGCAGGTTCAGGAAGTCGAATCCCTCCAGGAGACGGCGGCAGTACCCCTCGTTGAGACTCGACAGGTCCACCGAGCAGCCGAACGTCCGTCTGCTGAACGAGCCGCTCTGACGCCGTCGGGCGAGGAAGATGTCGGCATGGAAGAGGCTCAGCTTCTCCCCGACCTCGCAGGAGAGCCGCAAAGACTCATCGGCCAGCTTGGCGGCCTGAACGGGATCCTTCGCCTTGAGCGACTCGATGAAGTAGCCGCGTGCCTTGTCCAGGTCGGCTTCCTCTTCGGGGACGTCGCCCAGCTCGAACAGGCCCCAGTCCTCGCGCTTCTGGGCGATCCGCATCAGCCGGCAGCGCGCGAGCTCGACGTTGAGATTGTAGGCCCGATCGTCGTCGTCGGGGAGCCGGGTCGTCTCGAGCATGATCCGGCCGAATTGGGGTACGTCCCACAACAGGCTCAAGCCGGCAGGTCCTTGGGCCCGTTTGGCGCAGCGGATCTCTCCCTCGGCCAGCCGGATGTCGGCCGCCAAGGGCACCCCGTCACTCCCGACGAGGTAAGCTCCCCCTAAGTTCAGCGAGCCGACGGGCCCACCGTCAATGTATGCTCGAAAGCGCACGAAGCCACCTGTTACGACAGCACACGAGAAACGAGCCCATTATGGCGACTGGGCAGCAGGTTTGTCGAGCCGACCGGCGACTATTTTTCTAACGACGGCAGCAGCGGGCCGTTGCCGCCCTTGACCGCAGGACGGCACACATCCCGCATTTCGTAGGGGTGCCTCTAAGAGAACAGGCCGCCGAAGCATCGACGGCCTGTGTTCGGTTCGTGGATGACCCGACTCGGGGCCCTGGCCCCGTGCCATCTCCCGGCTACGTGGCGTCAGAGACGTCGGCCCCCGCCGCGACCGCGTCCTCCTGCTCGGCCGGCGTGGTCGCCTCGGCCTGGAAGGCCAACTTCTTCTCGTCCTCCTCGGTCGACTCCTCGACGCCGACGACGATCTTGTCCTTGCCTTCGTAGAAGCCGCGGAGGATGTTCTCGCTGAGCGGGTCCTCGACGTACTGCTCGATCGCGCGACGCAGGGGACGCGCACCGAACTTCTCGTCCGTGCCCTTTTCGATGAGGAACTCGCGGGCCTCCGGCGTGAGCTCGAGCGTCAGCCCGTGCTCGGCCAGTCGGGTCGCCACCTTGCCGACCTCCAGCTCGATGATCTGGAGCAGGTCGTTCTCGGTCAGCTTATGGAAGACGACGATGTCGTCGACACGGTTGAGGAATTCAGGACGGAAGTGGCGCTCCACCTCCATCTTGAGCATGTCCTTCATGTTGTTGTAGCTGACGTCCTCGGTGCGCTTCTCGAAACCGAAGGTCGACTGATGCGTGATCTTGTCGGCCCCGATGTTGCTGGTCATGATCAGGATCGTGTTCTTGAAGTCGACATGCCGGCCGAACGAATCGGTCAGACGGCCTTCCTCCATGATCTGCAGCAACATGTTGAACACGTCGGGGTGCGCCTTCTCGATCTCATCGAGCAGGACGACCGCGTAAGGCCGGCGGCGGATCCGCTCGGTCAGCTGGCCGCCCTCTTCGTAACCGACGTAACCCGGGGGCGCGCCGATCAACCGACTGACGTTGTGCTTCTCCATGTACTCGGACATGTCGATCTGGATCAGCGCTTCTTCATCCCCGAACATGAACACCGCCAGCGTCTTGGCCAGCAGCGTCTTGCCCACGCCGCTCGGTCCGATGAAGATGAACGAGCCCATCGGACGGTTCGGATCCTTCAGGCCGCTGCGGCTGCGGCGCACCGATCGGGCGATGGCCTTGATGGCCTCGTCCTGGCTGACGACGGTCTTGTGGAGTTCGGCCTCCAGCTCGAGCAACCGCTGGGCCTCCTCCTTCTCCAGCCGCGTCAGAGGCACACCGGTCATCTTGCTGACGACCTCGGCGATGATCTCCTCGTCGACGACGCCGTCGACCTCCTTCGACTGGTCGCGCCACTCCTGCTGAATCTCCTCCTTGCGGGCCTTGAGCGACTCGGCCTGGTCTCGGAGCTCGGCCGCCCGCTCGTAGTCGGCGTTCTTGACGGCCTCGTCCTTCTCCATCATCAGCCGCTCGTAGTCCTTCTCGATCTCCGTCAGGTTCGGCGGCTTGGTCATCGTCCGCAGACGCACGCGAGCGCCGGCCTCGTCGATGACGTCGATCGACTTGTCGGGCTGGCAGCGACCCGGGATGTAGCGGGCCGACAGGTCCACCGCGGTGCGCAGCGCCACGTCGGTGAACTGGACCCGGTGGTGGGCTTCGTACTTGTCCCGAAGCCCCTTGAGGATCTCGACGGATTCCTCACGCGTGGGCGGCTCGACGATGATCTGCTGGAAGCGTCGATCCAGCGCGCCGTCCTTCTCGATGTACTTGCGGTACTCATCGAGCGTGGTGGCGCCGATGCACTGGATCTCACCGCGGCTCAAGGCGGGCTTGAGAACGTTGCTCGCGTCGATGGCGCCTTCGGCCCCGCCGGCGCCCACCAGCGTGTGCAGCTCGTCGATGAACAGGATGACCGTCTTGGCCCGTCGGACCTCGTTCATGACGGCCTTGATCCGCTCCTCGAACTGACCGCGGTACTTGGTGCCGGCCACCATCATCGCCAGGTCGAGCACGACGATGCGTCGATCGGCCAGCAGCTCGGGCACGTCGTTGCTGACGATTTGCTGGGCGAGCCCTTCGACGATGGCCGTCTTGCCGACGCCTGCCTCGCCGAGCAGCACCGGGTTGTTCTTCGTGCGGCGGCAGAGGACCTGCACCACCCGTTCCATCTCGTTCTGCCGGCCGATGACCGGGTCGAGCTTGCCTTCGCGGGCGAGCTCGGTCAGGTCGCGACCGAAGCTGTCGAGCGCCGGGGTCTTGCTCTTGCCCTTCTTGGTCTCGGGGGAGGAGGAGGACGAGGGCGGGGCCTCTTCGGCGTCCACCCCGGCCCCGAGCAGATTGAGCACCTCTTCGCGGACCTCGTCGAGCTTCAGACCCAGGTTGAGCAAGACCTGCGCCGCGACGCCGTCTCGCTCGCGCAACAGGCCCAGAAGCAGGTGCTCGGTGCCAACGTAGTTGTGATTGAGGTTGCGGGCCTCCTCGATGGCGTACTCGATGACCTTCTTGGCCCGCGGGGTCTGAGGCAGCTTGCCCATGGTGACCATCTCGGGACCGCTCTTGACGAGCTTCTCGACCTCGAGCCGCACGTTGCGGAGCTCGACGTTGAGGTTCCGCAGCACGTTAGCCCCCACGCCGGACCCCTCTTTCACCAAGCCCAGGAGGATGTGCTCTGTCCCGATGTACTCGTGATTGAACCGCTGGGCTTCCTGATGTGCCAGGGCCATCACCTTGCGTGCACGATCCGTGAACCGTTCGAACATCTTGATCCCCTATGCGTCGTCCGGACCCCATACTGGATAACGGCGCGCGTCACAGGCGTCGAGAAACGGCCTGCTGATCCGAGCCCGAGATTCGACCTGTCCGCCTCGGGCTGCACACCCCAGGTCCGCGGGGTCGCCTTCAGTTACGATGTTAGATGCTGAACCCATGCGATCGGTCGCTCTGCGGGCAGGATTAGTGCCTCGATAGACCGTTGCGACGACCGCTCCGAGCGTCGATGGGCGTCCGATCGCCTGAGCGTTCGAGAGCCCGACTGGCATCAGGATGGGCACGTTGCCGTGGTTGGCGTCCGCTCGGACAGCGATACCAACGAATTCTAGCACACGCCACCGTGACCATCAAACTCGGACGCTCGAATCGTCACCTCGTATGTATACCGGCCGGCCGCCGCAGCGGTTCGATCCGATCGGCATCACGGGCGATCCGACCGACGAACAGACCAACGATCCCCTGATGACGCGCCTCGTTCGACACCGGTTCCACGCATCACGCCGGAGGACGATGCGCGCCAGCCCCCTCCGGCACCACACCGTAGGTTCTATCGGCAGTCGCTTGGGCCTGTACCACAAAATGCCGTGAACTCAGGATGATTCCTATCTATCCGGTGGTAATTCACGCAATGCCGATTCCGCCTCGCGTCCGTAGAGACCGTCCTTGTCAAGCTGGCAGACGCGCTTCCAAGAGCGCCGGGCCTCCGGAAAACGCCCCATCAGCGTCATCAATCTGGCCCATAACACGTTGACCTGCACGTTCTCATCGTCCAGAGACAGGGCGGATTCCAACGCCAGCCGGGCGTTGACATAGACGCCGTCCTCGATGGCCTCCTTGCTGAGAACGACAAGATCCTTGATCTGACTGTCGAGATCGACGCTGGACAGTTGGGTCAGGCGTGCGTAGAGCATCCCCTGGGCGCTCATCCACGTGACGACCAGGACGATCGCCGCGAGCAGGGTCATCGCCTTCGGGACGCTCGCCGGTGTGAGCCACGCCCCGTAGAGAAAAACCTGGCCGCTGACGCAAAAAAATAGCGCGAGTGCTGTACCCCAACGCTCGCGCTTTGCCAGAACCAGGCCCGTTCCCGGCATCAAGACGTTCAGTGCGATGCACAGTGCGCTACGCATGAACGCTCATTATACGCTCACCGCAAACTTCGGCTACCCACAGCCGAAGTCTTGTACCCGCCTTGCCGCCGCGGCCCCTTCGGTCTCGGGCAATCGACTCAGGCGAACACCGGTTCGCCGGCAACCTCCCGCACCTCAAGCAGCGCCATGCACTGCTTGTGCCAACGGCACGTCACGCGGTCGCACGGGCCGGTCATTCGCCCGAAACAGGGTGCCACCCCTTCCGAAGATTGGATGGCGTGGATGAACTGCATATCGGCCAACTCACCTGTTTCGACGGCCCGTCGCATGGCCCTTTCACGCGCCTCCGAGACGGTCAACATCTACGGCCTCCTTCCGTTGAGGCTCCCATCCCCTGCACTATTAGACGTTCCGTACCCGGCGGGATTTCCTGGAAATGTCCGCCTACAGAATACACCCGAAAAGCAACGCTGCCAAACGAACAGCAGGAATTTCCGCCACATGACAACCCGGATGTCGACAGAATTTCATGTGCGGCTTTAGCTTCCGTCCCGGCTCGATTTTTCCAGGGTGGCCCTCGGTGGAAAGGTGTGCTAAAGTTCTGTCACTCTGTAGTTTGGACCACAATACTCGGAGGGCGCCCATGCCTTCTTCACCGACCATTCGACGCATCGGGATCCTGACCGGAGGCGGCGATTGCCCGGGCCTGAACGCCGTGATCCGGGCCGTGACCAAGACGGCGATCCTGGATCACGAGCTGGAGGTCGTCGGCATCTCCGACGGCTTCTTAGGCCTGATCGAAAAGCGGATGCGCCGGCTCGACACGTCGGACGTCAGCAACATCCTGACCCTCGGCGGGACCATCCTCGGAACGACCAACAAGGCCAACCCCGCACGATTCGCCGTCGGCAAGGACGAGCAGGGGCGGCACGTCTTCGAGGACGTGACCGACCGCGTCTTAGAGCACGTCCGAGAGTGGGGCCTTGATGTGATCGTGTGCATCGGGGGTGATGGGACGATGAGCGGCACGGCCGGGCTGATCGAGCGGGGACTGACCTGCGTCGGCGTGCCCAAGACGATCGACAACGATCTCATGCACACCGACATCACCTTCGGGTTTCAGACGGCCGTCCAGACCGCCACGGAGGCCCTCGACAAGATCCACACCACCGCCTCGAGCCATCACCGCGTCATGGTGGTCGAGCTGATGGGTCGCAACGCAGGCTGGCTGACGCTGCATGCCGGCGTGGCCAGCGGGGCGGACGTGATCCTCATTCCGGAGATCCCCTACGACATCGACGCCGTCTGCCAGACGTGCCTGTCGCGCAGTCGGCGGGGCAAGTCGTTCACCATCATCGCCGTCAGCGAAGGGGCCAAGCCCGTCGACGGCGAGCAGGTGATCGAAAGGCTGGTGGCCGACAGCACCGATCCGGTCCGGCTCGGCGGCATCGCCAACGTCCTGGCCGACCAGATCGCTCGGCGAACCGAGCTGGAAACCCGAGCCACCATCCTCGGCCACCTCCAGCGCGGCGGCACCCCGTGCAGCTTCGACCGCGTGCTGGCGACCCAGTTCGGCCACGCCGCCGCCCAGCTCGTCACCTCAGGACGGTTCGGGCGGATGGTGGCGATGAAGGACGGGCATCTCACGGACGTGCCCATCAGCGAGGTGGCCGAGAAGCAGCGGCTCGTGCCGTTGGAGGATCCGCTCATCGCGGCCGCTCGCGGTGTGGGAACGTGCATGGGGGTCGCCTGATCGCCTCGCGTCGACGCCGGGCCGTCGCGGGACCCCGACGTTTCGCTCATCGTGCTACTGCTTGCCCCTGTCGACAAGCACGCCTATACTGCCTCGTGCTGGTGAGCCTGCTTACGAGGTGAGACGTCATGCCGTTTTATGAGTACGTGTGCCAAGACTGCGGCCATGGCTTCGAGGAGTTGGTCCGCAGCATGGGCAGCAAAGCGAAGGTCGCGTGTCCCTCCTGCGGCAGCAAGAAGACCGCCCAGCAACTCAGTGTGTTCGCCGCCCAGAAGGCCGCTGCGAGCCAAGCCGCCCCGCCCAAGCCGAGCTGTGGGTCGTGCTCGGACGGATCGTGCCCCTACGCCGGAGGCTGACCCCTCGACCGGAACCCTGTCTGGATGCCCGCATGGCCCGCAAGAGATCATCCCAGTCCGTCCCTCTCTCGTCCTCCGTGGCGGGGCTCCTGGCGTGGATCTTGCCCGGACTGGGACACTGGTACCTCGGGCATCGCGTCCGCGGCATCATCCTCTTGGCCGTCATCTCGCTGACGTTCTGGTGCGGCGTGGCGATCGGCGGCGTCAAGTCGACCGTCGATCCGGCGCAGAACCGTGTGTGGTTCCTGGCTCAGATCTGCGCCGGCGGACACACCATCGTTGCGACGATCTGGTCGAAGCAGCTCAGTCCAACTGTCTATCGCTGCCCCTTATGCGATGATCTTCTCGACGAGAAGCCCTTGGCCGGCCGGCCTTGTCCGTCGTGCGACAAGCCGCTTCCCTCGGCCGAGGCCGCTGAGCGCACGCGGCTGGCCTTCTGGCCGCAGGTCGACATCGCGATCGTGTATACCGGTATCGCGGGGCTGCTGAACCTGCTGGTCATCCTCGATGCCATCGCGCGGGCGGAGGTCGAGCCGCTCGTTCGACGCCAGGAGGCACGGCGAGGAGGGGCGATCCGTGGCTGAGGCCCTGCTCGCCATCTTCACCCTGCCCGTCGCGGAGCTGTCGGGAATCGCGCGCATCACGTTGCTGCTGCCTCTGACGGCCTCGGTGGCTGTGGTCTACAAGACGCTCAAGTGCGCCGAGCTTCGCGAGATCCCGCTGGCCAGCCTGCTGCTCTGGCTCACCATCGTGGCCGGCATGTACCTCGTCGGCTTCGTGTTGATGGCCGTGTACCACCTCCTGGCATGAAGCTCCTCCCGAATAGGCCAGTCACCTCGTCCTGGATGACAGAAAGGCCGTGCAGCGCGCTCAACAGGCGACGGCCTCCTGCTTCCCCGACGTCCGTGTGTGTTTGTGTGGGCGCTGAGACCTACTTCGGCGGGACGCGGAGCTTCATGCCCGGGCGAAGGTCCTGCGGGCTGGGGCAGACGTCCTTGTTGAGGGCGTGGATCTCCTTCCAGCGCGTGCCGTCGTCGAGCAACTGGCGCGCGATGGCGTAGAAGCTGTCGTCTTTCTGGACGACGTAGACCTTCTTACCGACCGGCTTCTTGTCGGCGGCGGGTTTCTTGGCCTCAGGTGCCCTCTCGGCCGAGGCCGTCTTCGCCCCGGGCTTGGTGGAGGCCTCGCCGGCCTTCTGATCCGTCTCGGGCTTGAGCAGCATCTCCTTGGGCGGGATGCGCAGCTTCATTCCCGGCTTGAGCCGGCGCGGGTCCTTGATCTTGGGGTTGGCCTTCAGCAGCGCCAGGGCCAGCCGCTGCGTGCCGTAGTACTTCTCGCTGATGATCGCGAAGGAGTCGTACTTCTCGACCGTGTGGACGCGCATCCGCAGCTTCGGCGGCTTGCTCTCTTTGGCCGCTCGCTTGGCCGTCGAGGTCGTCGGCTTGGTCGACGGGCCCTTCGTCCGATGGATGGGCGGCAGGACGGGCAGCTTGGTCTTGTCGGTCTTGGCTGCGTCCGTGCCCTTGGCTGCGTCTTTCTTGGCCTTGGGCCGGTCAAGTGTGGGCAGCGAGGTTTTCTTTTTCTCTTTGTCGGTCTCGACCTTCGTCCCTGGCGGCGGGATGAGTTGGGGTCCTCGAGCCGACGGGGTCACGGAATCGACGCTCAGCCGCTTGTTCGCCCCGCCCTGGGCGAGCTGGATCTGACGCGTCGTGGCCCCACGCTTGGTGTTGGCCCGATTCGACCGTTGTTCGAGCTGCTTGGCAGCGGCCGCCTTGACCTTCGCATTCACCGTGGCCTTGGTCTTGCTGCCGCCGTCGGTCCGGTCGACGAACAGCGGCGGAGGCATGGGCCCCGCACCGGCGTCGGCCGTCTCCACACCGTCAGGGGAGTTGTTGGCGTCGACGATCCTGAGGACGCGACCGTCGTCATCGCGCGTGACCCACCAGGCGAGCACACCCAGCACGGCGAGCCCGAGAACGACACCGAGCTTCACGTCGGTACGCATGGGGGATTCCCTCGTGTCTGCGTCGTCGATCCGGTGCCGTCGCGAGTCCATGGCAACATCCGCGCTGGGCGGCCCGACCGCACAGGCCGCTGGGGGGTCATGCGACATGGGCTTCCGAATCTCCCCTCATCATAGCATCGGAACGATGTCGGTCAACATGAACCTCGATCCGGCCGGTACTTGCGCCGCCGGCGACCAGACCGCCCGAGGCGTTTCGCCGTCGCCGCCCGAGGCCTATAATCAGCCTTTCGACAAGCCGAGCCCATCAAGGAGCCTCACCCGATGCTCGTAGATACGAAACATCCTCGATTCGCCCACACCCTTCGCGTCCTGATCGGCCTGACCGCGGTATGGTCCGTTGGGACGGACGCTCGCGGGGCGTCGGATGACGCGACCAAGCAGGCCGCCCCGCTCAGCGACTACACCATCCATATCATGCCGCAATCGCATATGGATCCCGTCTGGCGATGGCGGGTGTACGAGGGCTACGACCTGATCCGCGACACCTTCGCCCAGGCCATCCGATTCATGGACGAGCGCGAGGACTTCGTCTTCAACCAGAGTTCGGCCTGGATGCACCACCAGATCGAGCAGCGCGACCCCGAGCTGTTCAAGGCGATCAACCAGGCGGCGCGCGGCGGGCGGTGGTGCGTCGTCGGGGGCTCATGGGTCGAGGCGGATCAGAACATCCCCGGCGGCGAGGCGATGGTTCGGCAGTATCTCTATGGGCAGCGCTACTTCCGCGAAAGGTTCGGCGTGACGGCCACGGTCGGCTGGAACGTCGACGCCTTCGGGCACGCCTGGACGCTGCCGCAGATCATGGCTAAGTCCGGCGTGACCTACAACGTCGTGACGCGATGCGGGCCCGGCGAGATCCTGTTCCGCTGGCAAGGGCCTGACGGCTCGTCCGTGACCACCGTCGACGCCAGGGCCCTGATCGACCTGGCAGGCAAACACCTCGGGGGCATCAAGAGCCCGGCGCAGATCTTCGGCATCATGCCGCAGCTCCGCAAGATGCTCGACGAGATCGGCCTGAAGCACCTCTGCGGCGGCACGGTCGTCGGCGACCACGGTGGCGGTCCGACGCGCCGCGAGATGGCCATTCTCGATGCGATCAGCCAGATGAAGAAGCTGCCCAAGATCGTCCTCGACCGGGCCGATCGGGCGCTGACCGCCATGGCCGACTCCGCCGGCGACCTGCCCGTCCACGCCGATGAGATGAACTACGTCTTCGAGGGATGCTACGCCAGCCAGATGGAGGTCAAGCGCCGCAACCGCACCGACGAGCACTGGCTGACCACGGCCGAGAAGGCCTGGGCCCTGGCGGCCATGCTGGGCGCGACCGACTACCCGCGCACCGAGCTGCAACAGGCCTGGCGGCACGTCCTGTTCAACCAGTTTCACGACATCCTGCCCGGCACGAGCATCCGCCGCGTCTACCAGGACGTCGATGACGACTACGACCGGGCCGAGACGATCCTGCAAGACGTGACCGAATCGGCGCTCGCCACGATCGGTCGCTCGCTGAACACCGAAGGCGACGGCCAGGCGGTCGTGGTCACCAACAGCCTCGCCTGGCCGCGGACCGACCTGGCGTGGGTGATCCTGGACTACACGTATGTGCCGGCACAGATCGAGATCACCGACGCTGGCGGCAACGCCTCGGCCGGTCAGGTCGTCAGTCGCATGCGGATCTACGAATCGTTCGAGCGATGCAAGATCATCTTCGTGGCGCGCGACGTGCCGCCGGTCGGCGCCAAGGTATTCCACGTCCGGGCGCTGAGCGGCACCGGTCGTGAGATGAAGCCGCTCGACCACTTCGACGTGCCCATCACCGAGGAGCTCTACAAGGCCTACCGCCCCAAGGGCACGTACTGGAAGCAGGCCAAGCTGAACCAACCCGGCGATGGCGCGAGCCTATCGGCCCGACGCGACGGGCTGAGCAGCCGGCGCTACGCGGTCACGCTCGATCCGGCCACCGGGCACGTCACGCAAGTCACCGACAAGAAGCTCGAGCGCGACCTCGTGCCGACCGGCGCGGCGGCCAACCGACTCGACCTGATGCCCGAGAGCGACGGGAGCGATTCCTGGCGGCTGCGGCCGACGGGCCAGGTCATCCCGCTCGACAAGCCCGCTGGCGTCCGCGTCGTCGCCAACGGTCCGGTCGCGGCCACGGTGGAGGTCCGCTACGCCCGCAACGGATCGATCTACGAGCAACGCATCACGCTCTACGACGGGCTCGACCGCATCGACATGACCAACCAGACCGAGTGGCGCGAGCGGAACACCGCCCTCAAGGTCCGCTGGCCGATCGCCCCCGAGACCGACCGATGGACCCGCGAGATACCCTATGGTTGGATCGCCAAGCCGATGCGCGGCCGCGAGGTGCCCGCCCAGCGGTGGGTCGATGTCTCCGGCGACGACTGGGGCGTCAGCGTGCTCAACGACGGGCGCTACGGGTACGACTGCAAAGGCGGCGAGGTCGGCATCACGCTGCTGCGGAGCCCGACCGGACCGGACCCGGTGGCCGATCTGGGCCAACACGCCGTGACGTATTCGCTCTGGCCGCACGAGGGGGCGCTCGATCCGGCCGCGGCGACGCGACGGGCGACGGAGCTCAATACACCGCTCATGACCCGTGCGGTCGACGCGCACGGCGGGACCGATACCGAGGTCTCGCTCTTGCAAGTCGCCGGCGACCATACGTTGATCACCTCGGTCAAGCAGGCCTACGACGGCATCGGCTGGATCGTCCGCGCCGTCGAGACCCGCGGGGAGGGCGGCCAGGTCGAGATCACCTGTGCCCTGCCGCTGCAAGCGGCCGAGGAGGTCAACCTGATCGAGGATCGCGTCGGTGCGGCCACCGTCGACGGCAACGTGCTGCGTTTCGCGATCAAGCCGCACGAGATCAAAACCTTTCGCGTGGAGGTGGGCGGCTAGACCGACCACGACACGTCAACCATCAACCGGAGCATCGCCATGATCACGACGACCGCACCTCGAACCTTCGCAGTGGCCCTGGCGCTCGTGGCCGGGACAGCCTGGCTCGCCCAACCGACCCGAGCGGCAAGCGAGTCCAAACCGCCCAACATCGTCATCGTCTTCCTCGACGACTCCGGCTGGGCCGACTTCACGCCCTTCGGCAAGCCCGCCTACAAGACGCCCAACGTCGATCGGCTGGCCAGCGAGGGCTGCCGGTTCATGAACTTCTACGTGCCTCAAGCGGTGTGCTCGGCCTCACGGGCCGCGCTGATGACCGGCTGTTATCCGGGCCGGACGAAGGTCTTCGGGGCGCATCCGCCGCGGGCGCGGGGCCTGGACCCGACGTTCGCGACCCTGGGCGAGGTCCTCAAGAAGCGCGGCTACGCGACGGCCGTCTTCGGCAAGTGGCACCTCGGCGACCAGCCGGACACCCGTCCGCCGGCGCGGGGCTTCGACGAGTCGTGCGGGCTGATGTACTCGAACGACATGTGGCACCTGCACCCCGAGAACCCGAAGTACTGGGGCAAGCACCCGCTGCAGTACTGGGAGAACGGCAAGGTCGCCATCGAGCCCGTCACGGCCGAGCACCAGAAGATGCTCACGACGTGGTACACCGAGCACGCGGTCGACTTCATCAAGCGGCACAAGGGCGAGCCGTTCTTCGTCTACGTGCCGCACACCATGCCCCACGTGCCGATCTTCTGCAGCAAGAAGTTCGAGGGCAAATCGGGCGCGGGCCTCTACGGCGACGTGATGATGGAGATCGACTGGTCGCTGGGCCGGATCATGCAGGCCCTCCGCGAGGCCGGCGTCGAGGACAACACGCTGGTGATGTTCTCGTCGGACAACGGACCGTGGATCAGCTACGGCAATCACGCGGGCAAGACGCCCTTCCGCGAGGCCAAGGGCACCAGCTTCGACGGCGGGACGCGGAGTGCGTGCGTCGTCAAGCTGCCCGGCCGGATCAAGCCCGGCACGACCTCGACGCGGGCCTGGTGCACGCTGGACGTCCTGCCGACGGTGGCGCATCTGACCGGCGCGAAGCTGCCCGGCAACCCCGTCGACGGCAAGAACGTCTGGGACCTGATCGTCGGTGAGCCCGGTGCGACGAACCCGAACGTGTACTACCCGTTCTCGACGGGCCGCAGGTTCGAGGCCGTCCTCAGCGGCGACGGCAGGTGGAAGCTCCACCTGCCTCACCGCTACCGCACGCTCGTCAAGGCCGGCCATGACGGCGACGCCGGCAAGTACCGTCAGGCCAAGATCGGTCTGGCGCTGTTCGACATGGTCGAGGACCCCTACGAGACGACGAACGTCATCGACAAGCATCCGGAGGTCGCCGAGCGTTTGAAGGCCCTGGCCGAGAAGCATCGCAAGACGTTCTATCCGCCGGCGAAGAAGAAGGCCGAGAAGGCGAAGAAGGGCTAGGAGAAGCATTGGAGCTAGGCTCGGATTGACCCGCGACGCCATCGGCGGTAAACCTTCCTGTCGGCGCGGTGGCGGTGCGCCGCCGCCGGAGCGGAACGAACCACGAACCCCCAATCCGGACCCTGACGAGGAGACGTGACGATGATGCGATGCATGCTGATGATCCTGGCGATGACGTGCGCGATGGCGCGCCCCTTGCTGGCGGCGGACGAGTGCAAGCTCGACATCCCGCCCAAGTCGCACCCAGACGCGAAGGGCTGGCAGCCGCTGTTCAAGCCCGACCTGTCGAACGCGGTCGCGCCGAAGGGCGTGTGGACGTTCGAGGACGGCGTGCTGACCGCCAGCCAGGACAAGGCCCTCTGGACCAAGAAGGACTACGACAACTTCGTGCTCGACCTCGAGTTCAAGACGGCCGAGGGCACCAACAGCGGCGTGATCGTCTACTGCAGCAAGCCGGAGAAATGGATCCCGAACTCGGTCGAGGTGCAGATCGCCGACGACTACGCCAAGAAGTGGGCCAGCAAGCCCAAGTCGTGGCAGTGCGGGGCGATCTTCGGGCACCTCGGCGCCAAGGAGAGCCGCGTCAAGAAGCCCGGCAACTGGAACCGCTTCACGATCACGTGCAAGGGCCCCATGATCTGGGTCATGCTCAACGGCAAGACGGTCACGACGATGGACATGCGCAAGTGGACGTCGGCCAAGAAGAACCCCGACGGCTCGGCCATCCCGCCGTGGCTGAGCAAGCCCAAGGCCGAGCTGCCCACCAAGGGCAAGATCGGCCTGCAAGGCAAGCACGCCGGCGCGCCGATCTGGTTCCGCAACCTGAAGCTTAAAGAGATCAAGTAAGGGCGAAGGCTTCCAGCGGACGGATCATGTGAGCAGCACGGCCATGGGTCCTAGTGCTGCCTTTCAGACGTATCGCGACGACCTGTCCGAGCCGCCGGATTCATCCGGCGCGGCCGCGCGGCATGAATGCCGCGGCTCGAGCAGCAGCCGTGGCGTGTGCCGCCCTGTCCATCGTCGCACGATTTGTGAAACGTGGCACTAGTAGTCCAACACAATTGAATTTGTCGGTTCCACAACTTCGGGGTCGTCG
>CAZUQM010000069.1:0-18377 GCA_964622545.1 uncultured Planctomycetales bacterium
GCCTAGCACGTATACACACAAGCAGCCTAGCACGTCGCCACACTTGTTCTTGCAGGCTCCCATCAGGAGGGCGCTACGCCGATCGGAGCAGCGACCGTCAGGGAGCTGTGTTGTTAGAGTGCGTGAACAGCAACGCTCCCTCACGGTCGCATCGAACAGCAACGCTCCCTCACGGTCGCGTCTCCGGCGCGGCATCGATCCGAAGTGGGAGCGTCTCCGACGGCGACCCCGAAGCCGGGGAACCGACACATTCAAATGAGTCGGACTACTAGCACGTATACACACAAGCAGCCTAGCACGTATACACACAAGCAGCCTAGCACGTCGCCACACTTGTTCTTGCAGGCTCCCATCAGGAGGGCGCTACGCCGATCGGAGCAGCGACCGTCAGGGAGCTGTGTTGTCATAGCCCTTCAACAGCAACGCTCCTTCACAGTCGCGTCTCCAACGGCGGCTCCCAAGCTGGGAAAACCACAGATGCAACTGGGTTGGACTACCAGCGGGTCTGCCGCGTCAGTCCAGGAATCGTTCGGTGATCGCGCCGTAGGCATCCACGCGCCGGTCGCGCCAGAACGGCCAGTTCCGCCGGATTTCCTCGAGGCGGTCCAGGTCGAGCCGGCCCACCACGACTTGCTCCTCTGAGTCGGACGCCACGGCGATGTCCTGTCCGAACGGATCGCACAAGAAGCTCGACCCCCAGAACACGATGCCCGGATGGTCCTCGCCGGGACGCTCGTGTCCGACGCGGTTCACCGCGGCCACGTACACCCCGTTGGCGATGGCGTGGCTGTGCTGGATCGTTCGCCACGCGTTGAGCTGCCCGGCGCCGAACGCCTCGCGCTCGGACGGGTGCCACCCGATCGCCGTCGGATAGAACAGGATCGTTGCGCCCTGCATCGCCGTCAGCCGAGCGGCCTCGGGGTACCACTGGTCCCAACAGACCAGCGAGCCGATCCGCCCGTAGGCGGTGTCGAACGCGACGAAGCCCCGATCGCCGGGCGTGAAGTAGAACTTCTCGTAGTAGCCCGGGTCGTCGGGGATGTGCATCTTGCGATAGACGCCGACCAGACGTCCGTCCCGGTCGATGACTGCGGCCGTATTGTGGTACAGGCCGGGCGCGCGGCGCTCGAAGAGGGACGCCACGATGGCGGTGTCCGTCGTCGCGGCGAGCTTGCCGAGGGTCTCGGTGGTCGGGCCGGGGATGGTCTCGGCCAGGTCGAACAGATCGGGGTCTTCCTGCTGGCAGAGGTACGGCGTGCGAAAGAGCTCGGGCAGGCAGACGATGTTCGCCCCGGCGTTGGCGGCCGATTCGATGCAGCCGCAGGCCGTCTCGAGGTTCTGGTCGGGGTCGTCCGTCATGGCCATCTGAACGAGGCCCACCTTGATCTGCTTGGGCGGTTGCGCGGTCATGGCTTGCCGACCTCCTCAGGGTGTGTTGTAGACGGTGATGGGGCGGCAGACAAGTCGGGTCGGCGACGCGCCCGTGAGAAGGGCCCCTAGGAAATTGGTGAGACCCCGCATTTCATAATTGAACTCCGCGTGGGCGTTTTGGTATGTTAGTATATACTAGCGGAACGTCCGTCGCAGGACCTCGTGCTCTGTGCGACGGGGCATTCCGGAGGGGACGTCTCAGTTCTCCAGGCCGGTCCGGCCAGCGAAGGGCGACGAGCCGGCGCCAACGTGCCATGTGCCTTAGAGCGTGGCCGCGACCGTGCTGCCTGGATCGGGGGTTGCACATCAGGCGGTTGGGCTGAGGTGCCGGGCTCGTGTTGCGCCGTCTCGGCGCGCCGGTGTTGCTATGGCAAAGGGGACACGGGCTCATTCGCGACCAGGGTCCCGCATCCTCTCGGGACGCGGCACGAACAGACGGGAGGCTCTTCGATGAGCAGTGACGTGACCTATCGACACGGTGTTCCTCAGTATACTCTCGACCACTTCGAGACCGACTTCGGCGACCGCCATCTCGTGCACGGGGTCGTCGAGAAGTGGGCGGCCGAGACACCCGACGCCGTCGCCCTGATCGAGGTCGATACCGGACGGGAGTACACCTACCGCCAGTTCGATCAGATCACCACCGCCCTGGCCGTCAAGCTCGTCGAGATGGGCTTCGACAAGGGCGACTTCCTGGCCACGTCGCTGCCGTTGCTGGCCGAGCACATCTTCATCGAGTACGCGTGCTTCAAGATCGGCGTGATCCATGCCCCGCTCGACATCCGGCTCAAGGCGCCCGAGGTCATCCGTTCGCTCGGCCTGATCCGAGCCAAGGGCTACGTGTTCCTCGGCAAGACGAAGTTCATCGACTTCTCCGAGCTCGGACGAGCCGTGCAGGCCAACTGCGACTATATCGAGCACTACATCCAGCTCTCGCCGCCCGAGGAGACCATCGACGGCGCGATCTCGGGCCTGGCGCTTTATCAGGAGCTGACCTCGACCGAGACCGACCTGACGGCCTCGCCGGCCTGGGCGCGCTACCAGGAGCTGTACCGCGGCATCGACGAGAACGACGGCGTGCAGGTCATCTACACCACGGGCTCGACGGGCCTGCCGAAGCCGGCGCTGCTGTCGCACCGCAACATCGCCTGTCAGAACATGTGCCTCGCCGGCGGGTTCGACATGCTCAAGGGCGGACGGATGCTGGTGAACCTGCCGCCCTCGCACGTCGGCTGCCAGACCGAGCAGCTCATGACGACGCTCTTCTGCGGCGGCACGGCCGTGGTGATGCACATCTTCGACGCCGAGGGCACGCTCAAGGCGATTCAGGATCACCAGGTGAAGTACTTCGGCCAGATCCCGGCCATGTTCGCCATGCAGTGGCGGCTGCCGACCTACGGCACCTACGACCTGTCGTCGCTGGAGCTGGCGATCTACGGCGGCCAGCAGGTGAGCCGGCAGTTCCTCGAGAACCTCTCGAAGATGGCGCCGCGTTTCGCGACCGGTCTGGGCCTGACGGAGATGGCGGGGTTCGTCACGTACACGCCGCTCGAGATCACGGTCGACGAGATGGAGGGCAGCGTCGGATGGGACATGCCCGTCACGCCGCTGACAATCCGGCGTCCGATGAACGGCGACGGCACGGCCGGCGAGGAGGTGCCCGACGGCGAGGTCGGCGAGATCTGCTTCGGCGGCCCGCAGGTCTTCATCGGTTACGTCAACAACGAGCAGGCCTACCGCCAGACCGTCTCGACCGACGGCATCTGCTACACGGGCGATCTCGGCTACAAGGGCCCGAAGGGGTTGCACTTCTCCGGCCGATCGAAGCTCGTGATTAAGCCGAAGGGCTATCAGGTCCATCCGGCCCAAGTCGAGGAGCACTTCTCGCAGCTCAGGGAGAAGGTCGCCGGCTGCGGAGCGGTGGGCGCACCGCACGAGGTCTACAGCGAGGGCGTGGTCTTGTTCGTCGAGGCCAAGGAAGGGGCCGAGCTGACGCGCGAGGAGCTCGACGCCCACGCCAAGGGTATCGCCAGCTACATGAGACCCAGCCACTATGTTATCCTGGAGCCCGGCAAGCTGCCGCTGAACCGCGTGGCCAAGACCGACTACGTGACGCTTAAGGCGCGGGCCCTGGAAGAGGTCGAGCAGCTCCGTGCCGCTGGCGACTGGGACAAGTAGTCGACGTAAGCGACTTGCATGAATAGGTGGCACGTTGCATGGCTCCGTGCCGACCTGCACACTCTTCCTTGCAGGCGGCCCAGGTGGCACCGTGGATTCCTGAAGCTCCTGAGGGGAGCCTAGTACCCGGCCACACTTGTTTCTGTGGGTTCCGATCAGGAGGGCGAGACGCTTATCAGAGCAGCGACCGTCAGGGAGCTGTGTTGTTGGAGCGTTTGAACAACAACGCTCCTTCACAGTCGCGTCTCCGACGGCCGCTCCGAAGTTGGGAAACCAACAGATTCAATTGTGTCGGACTAGTAGTACCGCGTTTCACAAGCTGTGCGACTAGGGACAGGACAGCACACATCATGCTTGTTGCCTGAGCCGCCGGATTCATCCGGCGCGGCCCGCGGCATGAATGCCGCGGCTCGAGCAGATAGTCGCGGTACTTCTGAAATGCCGTGCTAGCCTCTTCAGTGGTGGGTGCCACGAACTCGAATGGCATTCGCGTTCCCCACGGCTGAAGCCGTGGGCCACCCAAGAAGGACCTCACTATGACTGACTCCTCGATTCTCGGGCCGAAGTAGCTTGGGAGATAAAGGAGACGCCACCCTTGGCCAAGGTGATCGACACCTTCGGCGCGATTCCCGACCGCGCCATCCTGGCGAGTTGGCTGTCCGGCTTCTGCCGGTTCGAGGGCTACCTGCGGATGTTCGGCAGGACCTTCGCGGGGCTGTCGGGTGGCCGGACCGATGACCTCGACCGCCCCCGCGCCGACGACGAGCGCCGCGCACTCATCGACGGCTGGCTGGACGCACTGGCGCCGCTGCTGCCGCCCCTCGACGACTACGTGGGCGAGCTCGATGCCTTGGGCGTGGAGGCCGTTGGTGTGTGGGTCCACGTCGAACCCGGCGCGGGTCGGGCGGGCCTGAACAGGCTCATCGAGTGCCGCGCCGCCCATCCGGGCCGCTTCTTCCCGATCGTCAGCTATGAGCCGACGATCCCCGATCTGCCCGACGTGATCGAGCGCGATCATCGCGCCTCGGGGCTCGCGGGCGTCGGTCTGCTGCCGATCATCGACGATCGCCCGGCCGACGACCCGGCCAACTGGCCCGTCTACGAGGCGTGCCTCGAGCTCGACCTGCCCGTCTGGATCCACACCGTCAACACGTGGTCGGAGCGGCATCCGTCGGAGTTCTGCCACCCGCGGCATGCCGACCGCGTCGCGTGTGCGTTTCCCGACCTGCGGATCGTCATCGGTCACGGCGGCTGGCCGTGGGTGAGGGAGGCCGTCGCCGTCGCGTGGCGGCACCCGAACGTCTACCTCGAGCCGTCCGCCTTCCGTTACAAGCACCTCGCCGCGGCAGGCAGCGGGTGGGAGCCGCTGCTTTACTACGGTGACAGGACCATCGCCGATAAGGTGCTCTTCGGCAGCCTCTGGCCGCTGGTGGGGGTCACGCTGGCCCAAGCCGTCGATGAGGTTCGCGCCTTGCCGCTGAAGTCCGAGACGATCGCGAAGTGGACGCACGACAACGCGCGGCGGTTCTATGGGCTGTAGCGTCGTCGCCCGAGCTAACTCCCGGGTTCCTCTTCGCTCCACCCGGGGCTACGATCCGCTGGCCCGGGTCGCCGTCGGGGCCGGCTCCTGCGAGGCGCTTTCCGGGCAGCGAGAAATGACAAAGAGCGGCCGCCCCATCTCGCCGCTTCTGTTACAGTAAGGCCCTGGCGAGACCCCATCTGGAGGACCGAACCGTGTTGCGTCAAACGATCGGATGCATCCTGGTGACGGCGGCGATGATCGGCACAGGCCAGGCACGGTCCGCCGAGCTGCGGGTCGGCGTGGCCCGCGTGGACGTAACGCCGCCGCTCGAGATGAAGGCGACCCTCGGCGGTTATGGCGCTCGGATGAACAAGCCGGCCACGGGCGTGCACGACCGCGTCTGGGCCAAGTGCATGGTGATCAGCGACGGGGCCAAGCGGTTCGCGCTCGTCACGGCCGACATCATTGGCTTTCCGCCGACATTCAAGATCGCGCTGGTGCGACGGCTCGCCGATGAGGGTTGGACGGCCGAGCAGATCATGCTGTTGCCGAGCCACTCGCACACCACCATCGGGATGAACGCCCTCAACCCCAAGAACGTGCTCAAGATCCCGCAGATCGGCCTGTTCCATAAGGAGCTGTACGAGCTGACGCTGGACCACCTGGCCACGGTGATCCGTCAGGCCGCCAAGGACCTCGCCGCCGCTCGCGTCGGCACGGCGAAGATCGAGCTCGAAGGCTGGAACCGGAATCGCCGGAAAAACAATCGGTTCAGCGATTGCGAGCTCACACTGACTCGTGTGGATACCGCCGACGGCAAGCCGCTGGCGGTGCTGGTCAACTGGACGGCCCATCCGACGTTCATGGACCATCCCGACATGATGTTCTCCGGCGGCTGGCCCGGGCATCTCCAGCGGACGCTCGAGGCCCTCATCGGCGACGGCGTGACCGTCATGTACTACAACGGCGCCGAGGGCGATCAGTCGCCCGTCGCCCGACCGGACTCGGGCGAGAGCAACTGGGAGAAGGCCGAGCGGTATGGCCGCGAGCTGGCGCTGGCCGTCTGGCCGCTCTGGCAGAGGACCAAGACCTCGCGCGACGTGGCGTTCGCGTACGACCTGGCTCCGGTCAAGCTGCCCAAGACGACGTACCATCCCGACTTCATGGAGACCGGCGGCAGGGAGTACGGCCTGAGCAAAGAGGTCATGGACATGATCCTGGCCGTCATGATGGTGCCCCGCAGCGGCGTGGGCATGCTGCGGCTCGGTGACCTGTTGATTGTGGGGATACCGGGCGAGATGGCGGCCGAGCTGGGCATGCAGATCAAACGCGGCGTTCGCGAGAAGACCGGGGTGGCGCACCCCGTCATCGGCGGGCTGGCCAACGAGTGGATCAGCTACATCATCTCGGCCGAGGAGTACGCCAAGGGCGGCTACGAATCGAGCGTGAGCTTCTACGGTCCGACGCTGGCCGATACGGTGATCCAGGCCGCCCTCCAAGGCGCGGAGGCGTTTGAGGACTGAACGGCCCGGCCAAGGAGTTCGACCCCATGCAGCGACGACTTCGCTGGGCCAGATCCACCGCGACGATCCCCGCCGCGGCCGCGCTGACCCTCTTCCATGCTTCGATGCTTGCCCGCGCGGCCGAACAGGCCGCGCCGCCCCCGCCGAAGCCGCAGACCTCCATGCCGAGGATGCTCGAGATCACCTGGAAGCGTGGCCCGAACCTGCCGCAGGGCTTCCAGGACAGCGACGGCGGCATCGTCGAGAACTGGCTCATCACCGCGTGCGGTTTCTGTAGCGGCAAGGCGATCTCGGCCAAGCCGGAGAAGTACCCCCGCGGCTTCCTTCGCACGGTGTGGGGGCTGGACCTGGCGCATCGCGACAAGGGCTGGCGGCGTCTGCCCGACTATCCGGGCCCGGCCCTGCAAGAGCAGTTCGCCTATGTGGTCGATGACGTCCTCTACATGTGGGGCGGCTTTAGCTACACCGAGCCGTACTGCTACGAGGTCGGCTACGCGTTGTCGCGGCACGGTGATGCGTGGACGTGGCGCGAGCTGCCGCGGCTGCCCTCGCGGCGGTGCAGCAGCGGTGTGTGCGCCATCGGCTCGAGGATCTACGCCGTCGGCGGGGCCGACTACAACCGCGAGGCCTTCTTCACCGAGACCGACCGTACGGGCAAGATCAAGCGTCTCGGCGCCGAGATGGTGGTGATCGACACGCGGCAGCTCGCGGCCGGCTGGCAACGGCTTCCCGAACTGCCCGGCACACCGCGCTGGATCCCCGCAACCGCGGCCGTCGGCGGCAAGCTCTACGTCATCGGGGGGGCGACGGGCAATCTGAACCGTGGCGGCAAGAGGATCGGCTACTGCACGGTCGTCGACAACTGGTGCTACGATCCGGCGGCACGGTCTTGGGCGCGGCTCCGCGACACGCCGATCTCGACCGGCAACTTCCCGAGCGGCGCGATCGCCTACCGCGACCGGTACATCCTGCTGATCGGCGGGCATCAATACGCCCGCGTGGCCAACCCCGACGGCACGATCCGGCCGAAGTACGGCCGGGCCGGTCGCTTCGAGGGCAAGGGCGCCTATCACAACGACGTGCTCGTCTATGACACGAAGACGGGCTTGTTCGGCCGGGCCGATTCGCTGCCGCTGAACAACAACCTGCCGATGGCGGTGGTCCGCGGCGACGAGGTCTTCCTCATCGGTGGCGAGACCGGCGGGGCGGTGGTTGAAGGCGAACCCTACGGGCACCACCCTGATCTGCTGCTGGTGGGGCGGATCAAGAACGCTCGGCGCTGATGCTCGCCATCGGATGTGAAGTGTCATACACTCACATTCTAGTCCCCGACCACACTTGTTTCTGTGGGTTCCGATCAGGAGGACGAGACGCCATTCAGAGCAGCGACCGTCAGGGAGCTGTGTTGTTGGAGCGTTTGAACAGCAACGCTCCTTCACAGTCGCCGACGGCGACCCCGAAGCTTGGGAACCGACAAATTCAAGTGAGTCGGACTTCTAGGAACTCGAACGAAGAAGGGTAAGACAATGACCACACTAGCTTCGGTAATGTCCACCGCGCTCGCAGCCATCGCCGCCGAACCGGCCGCGTACCACGACGAGCTGCTCTTCCCCCTCGAGCGCAAGCACAACCACTCCTCGTGCGTCATCCACGCGCCCGACGGGTCGCTCATCGCCTGCTGGTATCGCGGCTCGGGCGAGCGGAGCGCCGACGACGTGCAGATCATGGGCGCCCGTCGCAAGCCCGACGCGAAAGGCTGGTCCGAGCGCTTCATCATGGCCGACACGCCCGACTACCCCGACTGCAACCCGATGATGCACGTCGACGGCAAGGGGCGCCTGTGGCTCATCTGGCCGACCATCATCGACAACCACTGGGAGTCGGCGCTGCTGAAGTTCCGCCGCGCCAAGGACTGGTTCGGCTTCGACGGTCCGCCCAAGTGGGACTGGCAGGGCGTGCTCCACATCACGCCCAAGGACCTCGACAAGCACCTCGAGAAGGCCCTCCAGCGGATGCCCGGCTTCGTGCGAAAGGCCCTGGGCAAATGGTTCGACGAGACCATCGCCCGCATCCCCAAGAAGCTCTATCACCGGCTCGGATGGATGCCCCGCACCCACGCCACCACACTCGCCGACGGCAGTTGGATCCTGCCGCTCTACTGCGACACATTCAGCATCTCGATCATGGCCGTCACCGACGACGACGGCGAGACGTGGCGCGTCAGCACACCGCTCATCGGGTGGGGCAACATCCAGCCGAGCGTCGTCCAGCGCGCCGACGGCAGCCTCTATGCGATGATGCGCGAAAACGGCGTCACGCGCCGCATCCGTGTGAGCTCATCGACCGACGGTGGCCTGACCTGGGGACCGGTCCGGTCGAGCGACCTACCGAACGAGGGCTCGAGCGTCGAGGTCATCCAATTGGCGAACGGCCATTGGGCGCTGATCTATAACGATACCGAGCAGGGCCGCCACAGTCTGGCCGTCAGCATCAGCGAGGACGAGGGCAAGACCTGGCCCATCACGCGGCACCTCGAGCTCGTCCCGCCCAAGAAGGGATCGTTCAGCTATCCGTCGATCCTTCAGGCCCCGGATGGTACGATGCATGCCACCTACACCTACAGCATCCGCGAGGGCAAATCGATCAAGTACGCCCGCTTCACCGAGGCCTGGGTGCGGCAGGGCGATCCCAAGAAGGAGGCGAGCCCGTGACCATCCGACGACGCGACTTCATCAAGGGCATGGCCGCCGGGGCGGCGGGCCTGGGCGCGGCGCACATGGGGCCGAGTCCCGCCGAGGCGTCCGAGGCGAAGGCCTGGGAGCGATTCCTCCTGTCCGAGCACGGTTGCGGCCGGGCGACCGCCTATGCCGAGACCAACAAGATCGTGACCCTGGGCGACAAGACGCACGTGGCCTGGCTCGATTCGCAGGACAAGACGTTCCTCGTTCGCTTCCGCACGCTCGATCGCAAGACCGGCGCGTGGTCCAAGACCGTCACGGCCGGCGAGGCCTACGACAACCACGGCGGGCCGGCGCTGACGGTCGACGGCAGCGGCTACCTGCACGTCGTCTACTACCCGCATCACCATCCGTTCCGCTATCGCTATTCGAAGGTGCCCAACGATGCCTCGGCCTGGAGCGACGAGATCCAGTTCGGCAAGCGGTGCACCTATCCGACGCTGATGACCGGCGCCGACGACACGCTCTACCTCACCTGCCGCGAGAGCAACAAGAAGAAGCAGCCGTGGGTGGTGAACCGGTACGCGAAGGCGTGGGGCGGCGACTGGATCGGTCCGACGGCCGTCATGCGGTCCGATCGGCCGGGCTACTCGCACTTCCAGGAAGCCCTGGCGTGGGGCCCCGACCACCGTACGCTGCATCTCTCGACGCGGATGTACAGCGGCGGTCACGCGCACACGGTCGGCTACATGCGCAGCCCTGATTGCGGCAAGACATGGGTCAACGCCGAGGGCAAGCGGATCGAGCTGCCCGCCACGCGAGAGACCGTGTCGGTCATCGCGCACGATCGCGACAAGAAGCTACCGGGCCTGCGCTGCGGTTCGGTCGCGGTCGCTCCCGACGGCACGCCCTACGTGCTCTATAGCGCGGCCGGTCTCAAACCGCCGGAGGCCTGGATCGCCCTCCTCGGCAAGGACAAGCAGTGGCGCTACCGACCGCTCTTGCCACACCTCCAGAAGGACCTGCCCGACTGGGCCGGCTTCATGCCCGGCGGGATGACGTTCAGCAGCGACGGCAAGCTGACGGTGACGCTGACGGCCGTGCCGATCAAGGCGGCGAAGAAGGAAGGCAGCACCTGGGGCCACGACAGCAACGAGGTCATCCGGCTCGTCTCGACCGACGGCGGCGAGAGCTTCAAGGGCGAGCTCGTCTCGAAGGTCGACGCGACCGAGGGCCACTGGATGCCGAGCATCGAACGACCGACCGGCCACAACCGCGTTGGCAGACCGGGCCTGATGTACCTGGCCGGCGAGCGCGGCGAGAAGAACACCGACATCCTGTCGAATAAGGTCTGGTGGGCGGGGTAGGCGGAGCAGTCGGTAGACAGGAGTCAGGGGTCAGCAGCCGAACACGGGAGGCAGATGACATGAAGCAGCCTAGCCGCCGTTCGTTCCTGGCCACGACACTCGGTGCCCCGCTTGTCTCGCGTTTCGCCTGGGCGAAGGACCTGCCCAAGGACGTGCGAATCACCCGCATCGTCGGGTTCGACCTCATCAGCAAACGCTCGAAGCTCGCCGGCAAGAACGCCCGCAAGGACGTCCACGGCGATACAGGCCGGGACCGCATGGTCCGCATCTATACGAGCGCCGGGGTCGAGGGCCTCGGCTGCTCGCGCGTCAGCCAGCGACGGCTGGGCCTGCTGCTCGGCAAGGACCCGCTGTCGTTCCTCAAGCCGTCGACGCCCTCCATGGACAGCCCGGTGGGCTCGCACACGATGGCCCTGTGGGACCTCGCCGGCAAGATCCTCGGCAAGCCCGTGTATGAGCTGCTCGGCGGCAACGGGCCGAGCCGCGTCCCCGTGTACGACGGCTCGATCTACTTCATGGACCTGCTGCCGCAATACGCCGCTACGTGGAAAGACCGACTGCGGCGCGAAATCGACATGGGGCTCGAGATCGGCCACCGTGCGTTCAAGGTCAAGATCGGCCGGGGCAACAAGTGGATGCCCGCCGAGAAGGGGTACGCTCGCGACCTGGAGATCCTCAACGCGATCCGGGCCCATGCCGGCAAGACCATCACCATCGGCGTCGACGCCAACGACGGGTACGACCTCGATCGCACCAAGCGCCTGCTCACCGACCTGCCGGACTACGACATCGCGTTCGTCGAGGAGATGTTCCCCGAAGACGTCGAGCAGTACCGTGAGCTGAAGCGGTTCCTCCAAGCCCGCAAGCTCAAGACGCTGATCGCCGACGGTGAGAACTGGTCGCGGGCTTCACAGTGCAGGTCCTTCGTCGAGGCAAAGGTGGTCGACGTCCTCCAGGCCGACATGAAACGACTCGGCTTCGAGGGGATCTTCGAGGAGGCGTCGCTCGGCCGCCAGCACGGCTGCCGGGTGGCCCCGCACAACTGGGGCTCGCTGATCGGCTACACCATGCAGTTGCACGTCGGTCGGGCCATCGACAACTTCTACATGGCCGAGCACGATCCGCTGTCCACGGATGTCATCGTGGCCGAGGGCTACTCGATCAAGGACGGGAAGGCGGCCGTGCCCGATGCGCCGGGCATGGGCCTGAAGGTCAACGAGAAGGCCTTCGCCCGACTCCGGCCGACGTTCGACCTGAAGGTTTGATTCGCTCATTTGAGGACACCGCCATGACCGGAGACCCCACGACACTTGACGACCCGACGGCACCGCGCGCACCGAGCCGTCGCGAGTTCCTGCTGACCTCCGGCGCGATGCTCGCGGTGGCACGCGCGGCGCGCTCGGCCGAGCCCGACAAGCGACCGAACATCCTGCTCGTGCATACCGACGACCAGGCGCGGTGGGCCATGGGTGCCTACGGCAACGCCGACATCCACACGCCCAACATGGACCAGCTCGCCGAGCAAGGGGCCTTGTTCGAGCGGGCATATGTCTCGACGCCGGTGTGCTCGCCCGCGCGCGCGACGCTCATGACGGGCCTGGACAGCATCCAGCACGGCATCCGCGACTGGATCCATCCGAAGGAGACCATCGGTCTGGCGCCGAAGTTCATCACCGTCGGCGAGATGCTCAAACGCAGCGGCTATGCGACGGGCTACGTCGGCAAGTGGCACCTCGGCAAGGAGCCCGAGTATCACCCGACCAACCAGGGCTTTGACGACTTCATGGGCTTCCTCGAAGGCGGCAACAGCCCGAAAAACCCGACGCTCGAGATCGAGGGCAAGACGGCCAAACGCGAGGGTTGGCTCGTCGACATGCTCACCGAGGCGGCCATGGGCTATATCGAGAAGAACCGCCGCCGCCCGTTCTTCTGCATGGTCAGCTACCGCAACCCGCACGCGCGATGGCGGCCGGTCCAGCCCGAGGACGCCGCGCCCTACCGCGGCAAGGACCTCAAGCTTTTCAAGGGCTCGGACGTCAACCCCAAGCGCGTCGAGAACATCCTGCGGCAGTACTATGCCTGCTGCACGGCCGTCGACCGCAACCTCGGTCGGCTGCTGGCCAAGCTCACCGAACTGGGCCTCGACGACAACACGATCGTCATCTTCACCGGCGACAACGGGTACATGATCGGCCAGCACGGGCTGCACTCGAAGGGCAACGCCCATCGGCTCGGTCCCCCGGGTGGGTGTCGACCGAACCTGTTCGATCCGTCGCTGTTCGTGCCGCTGGCGATCCGCTGGCCCGGCGTGGTGAAACCGAAGACCCGCATCGGCGAGATGGTCGGCCAGATCGACTTCTTCGACACGCTGTGCGACGTGGCCGGCATCGACAAGGCCGAGCGACCCAGGACCGAAGGCCGCAGCTTTCTGCCGCTCTTGCGGGGCGAGCGCGCGGCCTGGCGCGACGCCATCTTCGGCAGCTACGACCAGTATCAGTACAAGCCGGAGGCCAACCTGCGGATGATCCGGACCGACCGGTGGAAGCTCGTTCGCAACTACGAGGCCCTGGACCAGACCGAGCTGTACGACCTCGGCAACGATCCGCACGAGCTGAACAACCTGGCCGGCTCGGCCGAGGTGAGCGCGATTCAGAAGCAGCTCGCCGAACGCCTGGTTGCGTGGCAGCGCCGGCTGAAGGACCCGGTTCTGGTGGAGTAGGGGTGAGGCGAGCGAAGGAGCACGCCGAGCCGCGTATCAAGTCTTGCAGACTGACGGAGCAATCTCAGGCCTGGCTGGGCGACCGGGCATCGTCATGATCCGCAACGCCCCGAAGGGGCGACATAGAATAGCCGGCCTTGCAGGCCTGGCAAGCTGGCACGCTCCCTCTATGTGTCAGAGCTCGTCTTCGCGCTCAACTCCCGCTTTCCTGCCGCCGATGAATGTGGTAGACTGCTGCGCAGCGATTGAGGAGTCTGCCGATGGTCCTGCTTGCGGAGGTCAAGATGGTTTCGACACATGCCGGCCGGAAGGGCTGTGCCATCGAGGCCATCCTGATTATTCCTGAGACAGGCGGGTAGGGCTGCGGCGACATGCGTGCGAACCAGACAGCCCTGCCCGACGACGGCGGGGCTTTTTTTGTGGCCTGACGCTTCGCCAGCCGACGAGCAAGACGAGGACGACCCATGTCAGCCGAGCCGAGCAACCGCATCGAGCTGTACGACACGACGTTGCGTGACGGCATGCAGGGCCAGGGTGTGGCCTTGACCATGCAGGACAAGATCCGCATCGCCCGTCGCCTCGACGAACTCGGCATGGACTACATCGAGGGCGGCTATCCGCTCAGCAACCCCAAGGACGCCGGCTTCTTCGAGCAGATGAAGCGCGAGACCCTCGCCCACGCCAAGCTCACCGCCTTCGGCATGACCCGACGGCGCGACACCCAAGCCGCCTCCGATGACGGGCTCGCGGCGCTGCTGGCGGCCGAGACCCCGGCCGTGGCCATCGTCGGCAAGACATGGGACCTGCACGTCACCGAGGTGCTTAACGTGAGCCTCGACGAGAACGTTGCGATGATCGCCGACACGGTCGCCCACTGCGTCGCGGCGGGGCGCGAGGTCATCTATGACGCCGAGCACTTCTTCGACGGCTACGCCGCCAACCCCGAGTACGCGCTGCGGACGATCCTGGCCGCCCAGGAGGCCGGCGCGAGCTGCGTCGTCCTGTGCGACACCAACGGCGGGTCGCTTCCCGAGCGGATCGTCGAGTTCATAGAGGCCGTCAGGCCGCACGTGGCCGCCCGGCTCGGCATCCATCCGCACAACGACACGGGCTTGGCGGTCTGCAACGCCATCAGCGCGATCAAGCACGGCGCCACGCACGTCCAGGGCACGATCAACGGCATCGGCGAACGATGCGGCAACGTCGACCTGACGACGGTCGCGGCGAACCTCGTGCTGAAGCTCGGCTGCGACGTGCTCCGTCCCGGTTCGCTCGAGAGCCTCACCGAGGTGAGCCGGTTCGTCTACGAGCTGGCCAACATGGTGCCCCGCGAGAACCAGCCTTATGTCGGCACGGGATCGTTCGCTCACAAGGGCGGCATGCACGTTCACGCCGTCCGCAAGGTGGCCTCCAGCTACGAGCACGTCGACCCCGCGGCGGTGGGCAACACCCGACGCCTGCTGCTCAGCGAGCTTAGCGGCGCGAGCACCGTGGCGGCCAAGCTCGGCAAGCGCTACGGCATTGAAAACGACAAGGCCGCCCTGCGACGCCTGCTCGAACGCCTCCAGGAACGCGAGAACGAGGGCTACACCTTCGAGGCCGCCGAGGCGAGCTTCGACCTGCTCTGCCGCCGCGAGGTCGGCAAGTATCACGAGTTCTGGGAGCTCGACCACTACCGCGCCGTCATCCTCAACGTCCACGGCCAGATCCAGACCACCGAGGCCATCGTCAAGATTCGCATCGACGGCGTCCAGGAGCACCAGGTGGCCGAGGGCGACGGCCCGGTCGACGCCCTGGCCGGGGCCCTGCTTAAGGCCCTGCGGAAGCACTACCCGGACGTCGACCATGTCCGGCTGGTCGACTACAAGGTCCGCGTGACCAATCCGCGTGCGGCCACGGCCGCTCGCGTCCGGGTGACGATCCAGTTCCGCGACGACGAGACGCACGAGGTCTTCGGGACGGTCGGCGTCAGCGAGAATATCATCGAGGCCTCCTGGGACGCCCTGGTCGACGGCATCGAATACAAGCTGCTCCGTTCGGAGGAGGCGTGCCTGGTGGCGGAATCGGATTGACTGCGCCCGCCCCACCGAGCCCCGCTGTCCCCAGCGGGGTCCGTGGCGACTGCGGGAGTGATCGACGTACCAGAAGAGGTGTCGGGTGCGTCTTGACGTACCATAAGCCGTGGGCTGTCCGTGCGGCTGCCAGAAGAGGAACGTGACGTCTTGGAAGAGCTGAACCGCGACGAACTATCCGTACGACGGGAACGGGCCGTGCTGGTCGGTGTCATCCTGCCCGGAAGCCTGGTCGACCTGGACGATCCCTTGGGCGAGTTGGAATCGCTCGCGCTTAGCGCGGGCGCCGCCGTGGTGGACGAGGTGGTCCAGCGCCGCCGGCGGATCGACGCCAGCTCGTACGTCGGCCGGGGCAAGCTCGAGGAGATCGCCGAGCGCGCCGAAGCCAACGGCGCCGACGTGATCATCTTCGACAACGACCTCTCCCCCGGTCAGATCCGCGACATCGAGCGGGTCACCAATCTGAAGGTCATCGATCGCAGCGAGCTGATCCTCGACATCTTCGCCACGCGGGCCCAGACCCGCCAGGCCCGCCTCCAGGTCGAGCTGGCCCAGCTCGAGTACACCGCGCCGCGATTGCGCGGCATGTGGAAGCACCTCGAGCGGATCGCCGGGGCCGGCGGCGGCACCGGCGCGGGCGTGGTCGGCGGCATCGGCACGCGCGGGCCCGGCGAGCGTCAGATCGAGATCGACCGACGCCTGGTCGGCAAGCGGCTCACGCAGCTCCGCCGCGAGCTCGGTCAGATCGATCGGCGTCGGCTCCGCGAGGTCGAGGCCCGCTCCGACCAGTTCAACGTCTCGCTCGTCGGCTACACCAACGCCGGCAAGAGCACCCTGATGAACGCCCTGACCGACGCCGGCGTCAAGGTGCAGGACAAGCTCTTCGCCACGCTCGGCACCACCACACGTCGATGGGACCTCGGCGACGGCCAGGTCGCCCTCCTCAGCGATACCGTCGGCTTCGTCCGCGACCTGCCGCATCACCTCGTCGCGTCGTTCAAGGCCACGCTCGAGGAGGCCCTGCACGCCGACCTGCTGCTACACGTGGCCGATGCCTCCAGCCCGCGCTGCGCGTCGGAGATCCGCGCCGTCCACGGCGTGCTGACCGAGCTCGGCCTGGAGGACGCCAAGGCGCTCGTGCTGCTCAACAAGATCGACGCCGTTGAGGACGAGGCCGCCGTCCAGATCCTCGAGGCGACGGTGGAGGATGCGATTCGCGTCTCCGCCCGGACCGGCCTGGGCCTGGCCGAGCTGGTGGAGCGCGTCCGGGGTGAGATGTTGGAGGACCACGTCCGCATCAAGGTCGACGTCGACGTCGGCGACGGCAAGACGCTGGCGATGTTCGACCGCCTGGCCGAGGTGCACGATCGCGACTACGGCGAGCAGTCGGTGCGGCTCGACGTGTCGATCTCGCAGGCCGACCTGAACCGCCTCCGCAGTGACGGTGCCAGGATGCGCGTGCTGGACGACGCCGCGCCGGCCGACTCGGACGAGGCCTGAGCCTTGCGGGGTGGGACGTGCGGAGCGAGCGATGGTTCCAAAGGAGCCAGTTCACACCTCTCTTGCCGAGGTTCTTGAGGCCGCAAGGCACAGGTGTCCTTAGTCTTAGGAAGGCCCCGGGGGATCCTGTCAATCCTGACAACTTGCGAATCGACGCGGACCTGCCCCCAGAGACAGAAGATGTCCACCCTTTTTCCGATCGCGACCTAACCCATCCGGGCCGCGCCTGTCTATCAGCGTGACGTGACTCAGATCGGCCAGAGCGGTCAGGGTCAAGCGGGTCGCGAATCGGTGAGGGCTTTCGAACCTGGAACTCGGGGACCGATGGCAAGGAGATTGGCAATGCGTTCTGCGAAGACGATGGTGATCGGCGGTTTCTTGGCGGTGGTGATCCTGGCGGGTGTGGCGGGTAGCGAGGCCAAGGCGGACACGTTCGTGTCGGTGACGTCGACGCCGAGCGTGACGGTCTATTCGTCCTCGCCGACGTACACCTCTTACTATTCAAGCTACGGCCCGACGTACTACGCGAGCAGCACGTCAGTCGGCTACGGCACCTACAGCCGCTCGGTGACGTACGTGCCTGGCAGCTACACGAGCGTGAGCTACGTCAGCAGTTCGCCGAGCAACTACTCGTCTCGCTACATCCGACGGTGCTGGTCGAGCGGCTCGCCGAGCATCAGCTACAGCAGCACGAGCGTCCGCTACGTCGAAAGCGGCTGGTGAAAGCCCGAGGGCGGGCGGCCCTGCTCCGCTGAAGCTACGGAGGACAAGGCTCCCGCCGAACCACTAAGCCTCCGGTAGACCCCTGCGAAACGCAGTTCAACATAGATCCCAAGACAGGCCCGGCCCGAACAGGTCGGGCCTCGTTGTTGCGCACGGCGGCTGGACCAGGCGATCCGGCGGGTAGACATCGCTGTTCCCTCGGTTGTCGCCGGAGCGCCCATCCAAGACACCCCAGCACGGAAAGCGTTATGGTTGTCGAGACGCATGTCGGGTCTGCATGCCGTCCAGGGCCTCCCGCATGCCGATGAATCTTAAGCAATGGGGCAAGTGCGTGAGTAGGTGTTCGGATAGTCTTGGCGCATCTCACTCACTCCTGCCCCACAGGTCACGTTCCCCGAACCGTCCATGCATGTGCGGGCCTGCCGCAAGCGTTGCCTGCCCTGAACGTTAGCTGCTATAAGGTGTGGGGACGCCCTGACTCGGTGGATGCAACCGAGCCCCGCTGTCCTCAGCGGGGTCCTCCGTGTGAAAGGCGGGACCGCACTCAGGACCCGGCTTCGTCGAGCTACGCCGGGGGAATCAGTGCGGCTCGGCTAGTTGCGGTCTATGGCTAGTGCCCGACCCCACTCGTTTCTGTGGGTTCCGATCAGGAGGACGAGACGCC
>CAZUQM010000070.1:0-18017 GCA_964622545.1 uncultured Planctomycetales bacterium
AAAAGCCATGACCCGCAAGGAGCTAGTAACCGGAGTTGGCTAGAGATTCAGTTATAACAAAAAGACACTTTTTAGAGGAGTCTGATATATGCCAAAACAATATACAGACGAGCAGTGGACCGCAATTGAAACGGCAATCCGAAACATTCTCAGCGGAGAGCCGAAGGAACGACCGTTTACGGACGCTCTCATTGCCCAACGTCTCCGCCCGACCGTTGGACGCTGTATGTCCGGCGGGTATATATATTGTCTGCGAAGGCGGTTCGGCATCCCGAGCCGGGTAGCTCGGAAGACATTGTATCAACGTGGTTTGGAGTGGGATTCGGATTCGGTGTTAGATGGCTCGGAAGAAGCGAAGGTCTAAGCGTAGGAGCCGAAGTCTATCCGCCAAGGGACACGTTGAGAATCGTCCTACACGCTCAACATGTATAGCCTATGCGTCCTGGACGCCCGCTTCAAAGACTTCGAAGGATCTCATCAAAGCGGGACGTAGGAGTAAGGTTAAGCCCGGAGCCTTGGGACACGTTCGGATTATTTTCCGCAGGGAGTTCCCTTACTACTCGTATACCTTGTCGGCTTGGTTCTCTTGGCGGGAGTATCAAAACTGGATGAAATCACGTTCGATAGGGCGAACGTGGAACAAACACTATAAAGGACACGTATAACATGGCAACAATCATTGACCTAACCAGAGACGACGAAGGCATTCTCACCGTTTTGGTAAACGGTGAGAAGTGCTTAACGATAAGCCACGACGAATTTACTCGCCTTCGCGAACTTCGAAGCGGACCTTCTCTCAGAACGCACCAAAGAAGGCTTAGCCGCCGCTAGAGCGGCGGGAAAGACCATCGGACGACCCAAGAACACCACGAGACGAGACGAGATAGTGAAGCTCCATCAGAGCGGGCTATCCGCTCAAGCCATAGCCGACCAATTGCACACCACGAGACAAAACGTAAGACGATATCTCAGACAAGTAGGTCTCTAATTGGGCTTTATTGCACTTTCCTGAGCGTTCTTGTCTGGAACGTCTTCGCGTAGGTCTGAAGGTCTGGTGCTTACCGGCAAGATGCCAAGCCCCCGCTCCACCCCAGCCCAAAACACCCCCACGAGAGCGAGCAATGCCCGAGCCCATCAAGCACGTTTCGGCTCACTCCGCCGAGCCGAAACGTGTAAACAAAAACGAACGAAATCGACTACCGAATAAGCCCGGTTTAGACACGATACCCCCATGTTTAGACACGATATGAGACCTACCTATAGGTAGGATTGGGCTATATTGCCCATCCCCAAGGGCTTAGGTACACCACTAACCGGGCTAGCCCCCACCTAAGTTAGTGCAAAGTGGAGCTAAGTTAGTGTTAAGTGGCATTTAGGACGGGCTAGGAACGGTTTGACTCCATGGTGGGATTCCGGCTCGGGCTCGGTCGGAATCCCGGAAGAGGGGGGGATTCCGCCGCACCCCGAGCCACTTCACACGCCATAAAATTTTTTTATCAGAGTGAGCTATGGCGATAAAATTATTTTCTCGCCTACTTGACTTGATACGAGCAATGAAAAAGGGGGGAGCCCCCACCCGGACCCAGGAGGGCGGGGGCTCGTGCGGAAATAGGGAAGCCGCACACCCAATGCAGCTTCGTATCCTCAATTCTTTGCCGCTGCCGTTCCCGGCGGGCAAGTCCTTCTTTGCATGGGCGAGAAAGGTAGCGTAAGTGTGACGTTTATTCCAGACCTATATAGATTGTGCTTAGAGCTACTCGCCGATGCAAGGTGCCTAGCAGATGAAAGGAGATAGTCAATATGACAGCGAATGCATCTGACGATCCCCAAAAAGACTCTCCGTTAGAGGGACAATTGGCATCGAAACGCAAGAATGACGAGGTGACGAGAACCAAGCGAGATAGCCCCGGAGCGGGTCCCGCTTCGCCAAAGGAGAAGATCGTATCAACCCCCCCACCACCGAATAAGGACGATCCCACCAAGCCCAAGGAGAAAGCCGAGTAGACCGTATCGCTAGCTCTTTGTGTCGGTTTGCGTGGGGTAGCTGTCACTTGCCAGATGCACCCATGCAAATCGACACAATCAGCGACACAAACCGGAAAATTGGGCGTTTTAAATCGTTGGTGCTCAAGGTGTTTATGACTTAGGCTGCTGGTTCAAATCCAGTCACCCCGAGATTTCTTCAAGAACGGCCGTTCGGCTAGGAAGTCGAACGGCTTTCTCTTTTCCAGAGCTAGCGTTACGTCGCTGAGGGTCCGGTTCAAACTGACGGCCTGCAACATCGCGCGCTTCTGGGCCCTGTTTGAACCGCGCCACAACGGTACGAGGTTCTGGCTGAAGTCGAACACCTTGACGGCCGTCTCGCCGTAGCTCGGATCGTACTCTTGGGCCTCGTCGAGACGGCGCTCGACCTCGTCGGCCTCCAGCTTCAGTTGGGCCGACTATGCCCTGGCCGGCAAGCACGGCGCCCGCCTCTGGGCCGTCGCCAAGACCGACGGCAAACGCCTGGCCGAGCTGCCGCTCTCGGCCCTGCCCGTCTGGGACGGCATGGCCGCCGCCGACCGCCGCCTCTACATGGCCATGGCCGATGGCTCCGTCATCTGCCTGGGCAACTGAGCCATCTGTAGCGTGCGTCTTGACGCGACGTCACGAGCTTGCCGAGGGGCACCTTCCCACTTCTCCGACACCGACGTGTCTATGTGGCACAGCCGCCCTCGGCTGTGTCTACCCAGGCCAGCGCCACAACTTCCTACGCATGCCGCCTATCACCTGACAGGGCTGCCCCATACCCTACCTAAGCGTTGGCGGATCTCATGGCGGTCCAGTCGACGCCCGCTCGGCGTCGCAACGAAAGGCGGCATGATCATGAGAAGCATCACGCCCGGTCTCCTGGTCCTCATCCTTCTCACCTCACCGGCCCTCGCAGACCTCTGGCCCTGGCAGAACCTGCTCGATAACCCCGGCTTCGAGGTCGGCAGCGCTAAGCGCGCCGCCAGGTGGTACCCCTGTACCCCCGGCGGCGGCAAGGGCGACTTGTCCTTCGAACGCGGCGCGGGCAGAGACGGCACCCGCGCCCTAAGGTTCGGCGAAACACAAGGCAACGTCGCAATCCGCTCTGGTTGGCGCACCCTCCCCGACGGCGCCGTCCGGGCCTCCTTCGAGACCCACGTCCGCCTGGTCGACTCCAGCGGGATCCGGCTCTGCATCAACTGGCACGCCGATAAGGGTTGCCTCAAGTCCAGCCACGGCGAATTGGCATCAGGCACCTGTGACTGGACCCGTCTGTCCGTCGCCGCCGACGCCCCTCCCGGCGCCACGTCGATCGAATGCCTGATCGATGCCAGCAACCACACCGGCACCGCCTTCGTCGACGACGCGCGAGCCCGCGCCTTCCTCCCCAAACCCCCGCCGCTCGAGGTCCTCTGCAACCAGGTGGGCTACCGACCCACACGGCCGATCGAGATCCTCGTCCAGTCGCGCGTGCCCACCGCCGACACCGGCACCTTCTGCGTCCTCGATGCCCATGGCAACGAGGTCCGCAAGGGCAAGCTCGAACCCCTCGGCCAGATACCCGTCTGGGGAAAGCAGTACTTCCTCGCCAGGTTTGAGGGCCTACCGCCGGAAGACGGCTACCGCGTCCGCGCCAACGTCGGCCCGATGTCGGGCACCTCGTACCCCTTCCTGATCGCCCCCGACGTCCTCAAGCAGCAGACCGTCGGACCGGCCGCCGAGTTCTACTACTACCAGCGCTGCGGCTGCGAGGTCCCCGGATGGCACAAGGCCTGCCACATGGCCTACGCCCGGGACCACCTGAGCGCCGAACGCATCTACCCTCTGCCCGCGTGAAACTCGGAAGATGAAGCTGCTCGCGAACGAAAACGTGCCTGCCTCCGCGATCCACGCCCTCCGCGACGCCGGGCACGATGTGTTGTGGGCCCGCACCGACCTGCCCGGTGCGACCGATCCCCACGTGCTTGAGCGAGCCGTCCGCGAATCCAGACTGCTGGTCACGTTTGACAAGGACTTCGGCGAACTGGTCTATCGCCAGGGCTTGGCGGCAGCAGGCGGCGTCATTCTGTTTCGTCTCAACGTTCGTTGACCGGACTGGATCGCGGAGTTCATGGTGTCTGTCCTGGCTGAGCCGAGGGAATGGTCTGGCCACTTCGCCGTCGTCGAACCCGATCGCATCCGTATGGTCCCGATTCCGTCAAGGAGAACCGAGGCGTGACGGCAGGCCCGGAGGTGGCAGCCAAACCGGAGGGCGCGGGCTGGACAACTTCGATCGGGTGTACAAGTCGATCGTGGATACGTGGGTGTGGTATGATAGCTCAGGACGAACACCCAGGCTGATGGACTCGGGAGACAACGCATGCCCCGACAAGTGATGCGATCGACCGATCCCGACATCCGAGCATCGTTCAAGGCGCTCCGTCGGGCGGCCAAGAAGGCCCTGGAGCTGGGCCTGCAAACCGGCACGCCGGTTTGGGTGATCAAGGACGGCGAGCTCGTCGACCTGACACAGGAATCCCGCGGCAAGCAACGCAAGCGGTGACATTCGCCGACGCCGTTCCGGCCACCCACCCCCGCCGACCACGCCCGTTGCTCAATCCGGACAAATCATTAGGATACTGATACTCAAGCACATGGGAGGTGAATGACGCGAGGTGGCGTGCCTCTCGGGGTTGTCCCGGGCGAATCGAAGCCCTTCCGGCGGAGAATACTGGCTCCCAATGCTGAAGCCGGCCTGATGGTCAAGGAGTAGTGTTGTGCCGTGGGTCAGAGACCCCCATTCCGGTGGCGTGAAGGTCCCCAAGCCCGTGCAGGAGCGGGTGCGCCGGCGGATCCTCGACCACGCCGAGACGCACTACAAGGGGCGTTACACGCGCCTGGACGTTCGCTTCCGCGGCGTGTTCTGCTACATCGACGCCTACCGCGAGCCGGACGTCACGCCGGGCTGGCCGCCCGAAGACTGGCCGGAGACGCGCGAGGAGATGATCGATCGCCTCCGCGCCACGCCCGTCCACCTCTGCCGCCTCCGCTACTTCGGCGACGAGGACGCGTGGAGCCTGGCGTTCTTCACGTACAGCAACGAGGCCTATACGCCCTGCGTCTTCCACACCGGCGAGTTCTTCGGCACCCCGGAACAGGGCCTCGACGTCGGCGCGACGTACTTGGGAGAATGATCGACATGCGAAATGATGTCGTATCGAAGCGGCGCGCTGAAGTCGCCTCCGCCGAGCTGGAGGGCGCCGTCAACGAGCTGACCGAGGTCATCGCGATGTTGGAGAATGGGAACTCGCTGCCTGAGGTGAAGGAGGCCGCAAGTTGATGTTCTCGCCCCAGCGCTACCGCGAGGCAGCCGCCCAATACGACCGTACGTGGCGCACCATGGACGAGTTCCTCTACGACCTCTGCCGCAAGCATCCGGGGCACGATGAACAACGCGAGATCGTCCGCCGCGTCGAGGCGTTGTTCAACTTGGCCGACGCCATCGAGCAGCGTGTGGCCGCGGCGATGGCCCGGGCCGAGAAACTCACGCAGGCGATCCTGGCCAAGGCCTTCCGCGGCGAGTTGGTCCCCACCGAGGCCGAACTCGCCCGACAGGAAGGGCGCGACTATGAACCCGCCTCCGTCCTGCTCGACCGCATCCGCGCCGAGCGCGAGGCCTCCGCGGCGAAACCCAAACGCAAACGCACCACCAAGCGCAAGAAGAAGTCGCCGAGCAAGGAGGTATGAATCGCACGGCGCGACCCATATCGGCGTAGCGCCAGGCCCTGTCGGGAGGATGCAGCAGGATCGGCAAGATAGAACGAGTGCCTCTGCGTGAGGTCTGGAAGCGTGAAGCCCACAACTTCACGCAATGGCTGGAAGAGAACATCGACGTCGTCAACGAGGTGATCGATCTCGATCTTGCCAACGTGGAACGCGAGAAGTCCGCGGGAGCGTTCAGTGTGGATCTGGTCGCCGAAGATGCCAGCGGCAACGCCGTCGTTATCGAGAACCAACTGGGAAGAAGCGACCACGATCACCTCGGGAAGCTCATCACCTATCTGACCGCCTTTGATGCGAAGGCGGCTCTTTGGATCGTGGCGGAGCCGCGATCCTCTGTACCCCCTGTGGTACCATGCTCGGACTCTCGGCTGCGTCGGCGGCATCTGATTCCATGACGATCTGAAGGCCTAGCCTGCGGTCGCATGGATCCTGCCAAGGCCGCTGACGCTCGGACGCCGGAGCGCACGAGCCCAGGAACAGCCACTGCCGCCGCGGCCCCAAGACGGAGCGACCATGTCAGACAAGCGTATCGGCATCATCGGTGCGGGCAATTTCGGTTCGGCCGTCGGGCACGTGATCGCCGGTAACGGCCATCAGGTGGTCCTCTGGGATCACTTCGACGACGTCGTGGACGCGATCAACCAGCGGTGCGAAAACCCGCGATTCCTGGAGGGTGTGCGGCTCGACCCGGCCCTGCACGCCACCGCCGATCTCGCAGAGTGCGTCCGTGATCGCGACCTCGTCTTCTTGGCCGTCCCGACGCCCTACGTCCGAGACGTCCTGACCGAGGCCCGCCCGCACCTGGGCCACGGCACGCCGCTGATCACCTTCAGCAAGGGCGTCGACACCGAGAGCAACCGCCCCGTCGGCCAAACCGTGCACCGCATCGCCGGCGACAACCCGGTGGGCATGGTCGCCGGCCCGGCCATCGCCGACGAGCTGGCTCGCGGCCGGGCCACCACCGTGATCCTGGCATCCCAAGACGCCGACCTCGCCGACCATGTCGTATCCGTGCTCAGCAACGACTTCTTCCGCGTCGCCGTCTCCGACGACGTCGACGGCGTCGAGCTCGGTGCGATCCTCAAGAATGTCTACGCCATCTTCGTCGGGTATGTCCTCGCCCTCGCCGACGAAGGCCGCAACATCACCGGTGCGTGCCTCGCCGCTTGCGCCAACGAGATGCTCGCCGTCGGCACCGCCCTCGGCGCTCGACCCGAGACGCTCACCGGCCTGGCCGGTCTGGGAGACCTCGTCGCCACCGGGCTGTCCCCGGACAGCCACAATCATCGTTTCGGAAAGCGCCTCGCCAAGGGAGGAAGCGTCGACGAGGCCCGGGAGAAGGCCGGCCAGTTCCCCGAAGGCGCGCGAGCCGCGCCTTCCGTCTGCGACTGGGCCCGCGAGCACGACGTGGATGTCCCCATCGCCCGATGCGTGGCCAGGCTCACCGACAAGGACCGCCCCGGCCTACAGGACATCCTCGAGTGGCTCACCTGACAGCCTCGGTGAGACTAGCCTTGGCCCTGCCCCACGCGGCGCCGTCCCTCACCGCGGAACCCGCGCGCCCCTCTCGGCGCCCGTTCCCCCCAGCTCGGCTCGCCCTCACCCGCCCCCCTCCACCTTGGCCACGCGCTCGATCGCATCCAGCACGCTGTCGGGGTTCAACGATATCGAATCGATCCCCGACCGCACGAGAAACTCGGCGAACTCCGGATGATCGCTCGGCGCCTGCCCGCAAATCCCCACCTTGGTGTCGCGCTCGCCCGCCGTTTGGATGATCTGCCGGATCGCCCGCTTGACGGCCTCGTTCTGCTCGTCGAACAGGTGGGCCAGCTCGGCCGAGTCACGGTCCACACCCAACACGAGCTGCGTCAGGTCGTTCGACCCGATCGAGAACCCGTCGAACCGCTCGGCGAACTGATCGCCTAAGAACACGTTCGCCGGGATCTCCGCCATCACGTAGATCTCCAGCCCGTCCTCGCCCCGCCTCAGATCGTGCTCGGCCATCACCTCGAGCACCTTGTCCGCCTCCGCTATCGACCGACAGAACGGCACCATCGGCATCACGTTCTTGAGTCCGATCTGCTGCCGAACCCGCCGGATCGCCCGACACTCCAGCGCAAACCCGTCCCGGTAGTGGTCGCTGTAGTAGCGCGAGGCCCCGCGGAAGCCCAACATCGGATTGGCCTCCTCCGGCTCGAACGGCGCCCCGCCGATCAGACCCGCATATTCGTTCGTCTTGAAATCGCTCATCCGCACGATCGCCGGCTCCGGATGCTGCGACGCCGCGATCATGGCGATCCCCTGGGCAAGCTGGTCCACGAAGTACTCGCTCTTGTCGTCGTAGCCCGTCGTCAACGCGTCGATTCGCCGCCGCGCCTCCTCGTCCTCCAGCTCGTCGTAGCGCGACAGCGCGAGCGGATGCACCTTGATGATGTTGCCAATGATGAACTCCATCCGCGCCAGGCCGATGCCCTGACACGGCAGCCTGTGCCAGCGAAACGCCGCGGCCGGACTGGCGATGTTCATCATGATCCGCGTCGACGTCTCCGGCACCTCCTCCACGTTCAGGTCCTTGGCCTCGTAGTCCAGCAGACCGTCGTACACCAGCCCCTGCTCGCCACCCACCGTCGAGACCGTCACCTCCCGGCCGTCCTCGATCGCCTGCGTCGCCTCTTCCGTACCGACGATCGCCGGTATACCCAGCTCGCGGCTGACGATCGCCGCGTGCGCCGTCCGTCCGCCGAGGTCCGTCACGATCGCCGACGCCCGCTCCATCAGCGGACCCCAGTCCGGGTCGGTCATCTGCGTGACCAGGATGTCCCCGTCCTCGAACCGCTCGCGCTCGTCCGGGCTGCTCAGCACCCGCGCCGTGCCGCCGGCGATCGCCGAGCCCACCGCCACGCCGCTGACGATCACCTCCGACTCGTCCTTCAGCTCGTACGCCTTGAACGACGACGCCTGCTTCTGAGACTGCACCGTCTCCGGCCGGGCCTGCACGATGTACAGCTCGTCGTCCGTGTCGTTCTTGACCCACTCGATGTCCATGGGCCGCTCGTAATGGTCCTCGATGATCTTGGCCCACCGCGCGAGCTGAAGCACCTCCTCGTCCGAAAGCGTCAGGCTCCGCCGCTCATCCTCCGAGGTCTCCACCACGTCGGTCGCCTCATCCCCCTCGTCCGCGAAGATCGCCTTGCGCTCCTTGTCGCCGCGCTTGCGGCGTAGAATCGGTGTCGCGCCCTCCTCGTCCAGCAGCGGCTTGAACACCAGATACTCGTCCGGGTTCACCTGACCGCTCACCACCGTCTCCCCGAGACCCCACGCCGCGTTGATCACGATCACGTTCGGAAAGCCGCTCTCGGTATGGATCGTGAACATCACCCCCGCGCATGTCTCGTTACCGCCGACGACCTGATGCACCCCCGCCGACAGCGCGACCTTCATATGATCGAAGCCCTGCTCACGCCGATACTGAATCGCCCGGTCGGTGAACAGCGACGCGAAACACTTCTTACAGTGCAGCAGCACCGCGTCGGCCCCGCGAATGTTCAGATACGACTCCTGCTGGCCCGCGAAGCTCGCCTCCGGCAGGTCCTCCGCCGTCGCGCTGCTCCGGACCGCCACCGGAACGTCCTCGATCTCGCAACGCTCACTCAGCGCGTCGTACGCCTCACGGACCGGACCGGCCACCTCGTCGGGAAACGCTCCCTCCAGGAACATCGTCCGGATCGCCTCGCCCACCTCCGGAAGCGAGCGCTCCTCGTCGTCCAGCGCCCGCAACTGCTTGCGGATGCCGTCCCGAAGGCCGTTGTGGTCAACGAACGACCAATACGCCTCGGCCGTCGTCGCGAACCCCGGCGGCAACCGCACGCCCTTGTCCGTCAGCTCGGCGATCATCTCGCCCAGCGAGGCGTTCTTGCCGCCCACCGATCCTGTATCGTCCGATCGCAGGTCGTCGAACCATCGAACGTATGTCGTCTGCGTTGTCGTCATGCCTGATCGACTCCTTTGACAGAAACGCTCACCTCCCCTCGATTGGATGGCGCAATTGAATGGCGCAACCGGCGCGCCGGGCCACACGCCGCCCGCGGCGCCGCCCCCCGTCCGGCCATCTCACACTCGTCGAGAACGCTGGGTGAAGGCCCTGTGATGGGCTCGATGCGCAGCCGCCGCAACGCAGCCGCACCGCGACGCCGCCACCACGCCCGCAACGTCCCCGCTGCCCGCCTCCATCCCCCTCGACATCCACCAAGACCGAACGGCCGACGCGCGACGAGTCACGATCGCCGCCGGTCGGCCGCTGGTTGGGTGGGATCCTCTCGTAGCCGCCGGCCCGTGGCGCACTCATCAACACATCGCCCTCGGGCCCGGCCGACTCAGGCCAGCTTGGCTTCCGCCTCCCGCACCGTATCCTCGAGCTGGCCCAGCGCGTTCTCCATGCTCGTCACGAGCGTCGATTGATGTCCGCGCTCGGCATCACTGGCCTGGTCGAGCTTCTGCTTCACCTCATCCACCTGGCTCTGCCACGTCGACTTGAGCGATTGGAACTGGTCCTCCTGACCCTTCTCCTTCGCCTGCTGCTCCAGCTCGTCCATCTTCGTCGACATCGCTTCAATCTTGCCTTCTATCGAACTGAGTCTCATCGCGGCACTCCTTTCTGACGACATGGTCGCCATGGTCGCGGCCGAGGCCCGACCGCACGACCCGCTCGCAGGGGACCGTCCGGCCGCCACCGATGCCGACCACGTCCTATCTACCTCATTGGATGACGGGCACGTTAAGCATGCCTCAATATGGCGTGAGCGCTTCCTAACCCCTTCCTCACGACCCCGCCGTCGGCGACCGCCCCCTGCCGGGCCCATCGCCTGCGCCGCCCCGCGCCCACCCTACGTGGACGCCGCCACGTCCGCGATCCCCTCCACCGTCGGCAGGATCCGCTTCCACGCCAGCTCGCCGCGATCGGCCACCAACAACTGACCGCATGACAGCACCGCGAACAGCCGTCCGTCGATCTCCGCGAACCGCTCCACCATGCTCTTCTTCCACGGCACGCTCAGACCCGACCACGCCGACTCCCACGTCTGCCCGCCGTCGAACGACTGCTCGATCCGCCCCATCGTCTCCACCCCGTCGGCCGGGCCCAGCACCACACGATTGGCGTCCTTCGGGTCCACCCACACCGCCCGACAGTAGCACTCATACAGGCACGACCATTGACTCCCACCGTCCGTCGATCGGAACAGACCGCCCCCCGTGGCCGCCATCACCAACTCCGCAGACGACGGATGGACCAGCACGCTGTGCACGTCGGGATGCACCCGATGGTTGTGCGGGGTGTCGTCCGGCCGGCCGCTGCTGCCCTCGACCATCCCCCACCTGCGCCCGCCGTCGTCCGTCCGCAACACGCCGCCCACCTCGACGGCCGCATAACCGCGCGACCCGCAAAACGCAAAGCCCCGCACGCAACCCGCCGCCGGCGAATACGGTAGCCGCCAGTGGTACCGGCTCCGGAGCTCGCTCACCTCCGGGCAGGCCTTCCACGCATCCGCCCCCGGCTCCAGCCGGTACAACGCCGCCGGCTCGGTCCCGGCGAAGAAGCTCGTGCCCTCATAGGCATGGTGCGCCACGCGTCGGACGTTCCACTCCGTCAGGCCGCGCGACAGATCCGCCCACGACGCCCCGCCGTCCACCGACCGGTACGCCCCTGTCGTCGTGCCGGCCACGATCACGCGCTCGCTCTGGACCACCGACCGCACCCGCTGGCCGCTCAACATCGAATCGCTGAACTCCCAGCCGTTCGCCGTCGCCTCGGCGTGCACCAGCCCTTGATGACAGGCAACCAATATCTTCATCGCCGTCCGATGCCCCGCATACGCCGGTCGACCCCGCCCGGCCGCGCCGACGCCACAACGCCCGCCTCATGACTCAGTAGGCAAGATCCGCCCGTCCCTTGCGAGCCCGGGCCGCTCGCCGCGACCCGTCAGTCCCCCGACAGGTACCGCTCCAGCGCCGAACGTACCACCGCCGACGCGTCGAGATCCGGATCGGCCTCCACCACGCGATCCAGCCGATCCTTCAGGTCGCCCGGCAGCGTGACCGACACGATCGCCGCGCCCGCCTCGCCCTCGGCGGGGACCTCCTGGGCCACGTTCGCCCGCTCCATGTGCGCTTCGCCCTCTTGCATCTCCCGCGCCGCACCTGGGACATGATCTTTGCTTCGCCCTTCGCTAGCGTCTGCCATGTTTCACCTCGTCTGCTGATGCGTACGAGGGCCACGGAACCGCCCGCGATCCGACAGCGTCGGGAGCACCCCGGTCCCGAAGGCCCGGCGCATCCGCTGCGCCTCGTTCCATGTCCGGTTGGATGGCGCCGTCACACCACGCTTCCATCAATTCGCAACCGAACAAAACCTCTCGCCCGGCGCACGCAGACGCGCTGCCCCCGTCCCGCACGACGACCCTCGACCCGCAACGAGCCCCCACGGCCGCCCAACGCCCCCCTCCGACGACCCAGGCGCACCCGTCCACCGACGTGCTCCTCGTTCCGCGTGCCTCGAGAGCGCTTTCGCGCCCACACACCGATGCCTCCGTTGGGGATTCCACGCCGGGCGACCCCATCAAAATTTCCTCATCTTTTTCTAAGGCCGCTCCAATCCGGACGGCGCCCAATGGTCGTACGAGGATAGCGACAGCGCACCACAAGGAGGATGTCATGTTTTCGATCACCGAACAGGCCAAGGCGCAGCTCGCCAAGATGTTGGCCAAGTCGGCCACGGTCCCCGGAGACACCTTCCGGCTTCAGCCCACGGGCAGCTTCCTCAGCCTCGTCGTCGACGACGTCGAGGCCGACGACGTTATCTTCGGCCACGAAGGACGCACCGTCCTCGTCCTCGACGAGGGCACCTACAAACTGTTGTCGAAGTCCAGACTCGACCTGATACGCAAGACCGCCGGCGAGCGGCTCGGCCTGACCCCGATCGATCAGGCCATCGTGCCGACGACCCGGCCCGACAAGGGGCCGCCGCGAGCCTGAGCTCGCACACAGACCGCGCCAAACGGACCGGAACACCAAACGGTCCACAACGCCGACACGGGACGGTGGGCATGATACCAGCCGATTCATGCCCTCCGGCCCTGAGGCGCTTTCGCCGGACAGACGCCTCGACGCGGTGCGTGATCCCTCAAGCTGCATCGGTCATACCGCTCGGGCTCTCAAGCCGATGGGGCACGGTCGCACCTGCACCCCGTCAGGGTGATGATCACGTGCGCGTCCGGCATCGACCGTTCTGTCCCCCTCGATCGTCCCCGCCCCCTTGACGACGCCCCTGGCCGACTGGCCGACTCCCGAGCCAGCGGACGCTGGACCCCTGACCCCCTGAGGGGTACACTCCGCCGTAGCGCGGTGCGACGCGGCGCGCCTGCGTCGTCGACATCCGGCCAGCCCTCTTCCCGAACGTCTCCTGCGTCCGTGGCCTCCGCGTCAGAGAACCATGTCGGCCAAACGACCTTCTCGGCGCATCCAAGTCTACTGGTGCGCTGCGATACAACCGTAACGTCGTCCCGCACCCGAAGACCAGGAAACCAGGTGAACGCTATGCCGGGCCAGAACGAATCTCCGAACCCCGACGACCACCTCGACCCGCAGCCCGCGGACGATCCCAACGCGTCGGAGGCGTCCACCGAGCGGCCCGACCCGAACCCGTCCGATTCGGCCGCCGACCGGCAGGACCCCGCCCCGGCCGAGACCGACAAGCCGCACGCGGACACCGCCGCCCGGGCCGATCCATCCGCAACCGAGGCGGACGACCAAGCCGCCGAATCCCCCGACACGACCGCCTCCCAGACCGACGCCGACCCGAGGCCCTGGCCCGACGGGGACCCCCTCTTTGTCGTCGCCGTCGGCGCCTCGGCCGGCGGCCTCGAGGCCTACAGCACCGTCCTCAAGAACCTCCCGCCGGACACCGGCATGACCTTCCTCTTCGTCCAGCACCTCGACCCGAGTCACAAGAGCAAGCTCGTCCCGATCCTCGCACGCGATACGGACATGCCCGTGTTCGAGGCCGAGGACGGAGTCCGTATGGAGGCCAACCACGTCTACGTCATGCCGGCCCACATGGACCTCCGTATCGAGGACGGCCTCATCACCCTCGTCCCGCGACCCGAAAGGTCCGAGCCCCACATGCCCATCAACCAGTGCTTCCGCACCCTGGCCGAGGCCCAGGGGCAGTTCGCCGTCGGCGTGGTCCTCTCCGGCACGGGCTCCGACGGGACGACCGGTCTCGGCGAGATCAAGGCCGCCGGCGGCTTCTGCATCGTCCAAGACCCCGCCACCGCCAAGTACGAGGGCATGCCCGCCCACGCCATCGACGCCGGCTTCGCCGACCTGGTCCTCTCCCCCGAGGACATCGCCGAGGAGCTCATCCGCCTCGACGACGAGATCGCCACCCGACTACCCCCCAAGCCGCCGGGCGAGACCCTCGGCTTCGACGACAAGCCCCTGCAACGCATCTTCCATGCCCTGCGTCGGTCCACGGCCGTCGACTTCTCTCAATACAAGATCAGCACCCTCGAGCGCCGCATCGCTCGACGCATGGTCGTCCATCAGATCGACGACATCGATCGCTACGTCGACTACCTCAACCAGAATGAGGAAGAAACCCAGGCCCTGTTCGCCGACATGCTCATCGGCGTGACCGGCTTCTTCCGCGAGCCCCAGTCGTTCGAGGCCCTCAAGCGCACCGCCTTCGATGAGATCACCGCCGAGAAGGACGACGACACCCCCATCCGCATCTGGGTCCCCGGTTGCGCCACCGGCGAGGAGGCCTACTCCATCGTCATCTGCCTGCTCGAGTACCTCGAGGCCCACGACCTGCAAACGCCCATCCAGGTCTTCGCCACCGACGTCAACGAACCCGCCCTCGGAAAGGCCCGCGCGGGCGTCTACCCGCCCAACATCGTCGAGGACGTCTCGTCGCAACGCCTCCGCCGCCGTTTCCACAAGGTCGACGCCGGCTATCAGATCCACAAGACCATCCGCGACCTCTGCGTCTTCGCCAAACAGGACATCACACGCGATCCGCCCTTCTCGCGGGTCGACCTCATCAGTTGCCGCAACGTCCTGATCTATCTCAAGCCCGAGAGCCAGAGGCGCGTCATCCCCATCTTCCACTACGCCCTGCAGCCCCACGGCTTCCTCCAGCTCGGCGGCTCGGAGTCCGTCGGCGGCTTCGCGGGCGCCTTCCAGGCCGTCGACGTCAAGCACAAGCTCTATCGCAAGAAGCCGGGCGCGACGCGTCCGCCCGTCGACTTCGGGACCCATCCTCCGTCCCTGCGCTTCCGCCGGGACGACGAGAAGGCCGAGGACAAGCTCCCCGCCAAGGCGTTCGACCTGCAGCGCGAGGCCGACCGGACCGTCCTCAACCGCTACGCGCCGCCCGGCGTGGTCGTCGACGAGGACATGCAGATCCTCCAGTTCCGCGGCCGGACCTCCCGCTACCTCGAGCACGCCCCGGGCACGCCCAGCCTGCACCTCTTCGATCTCTGTCGCCCCGGCCTGCTCGCCCGACTCCGCAAGGCCCTGAGTGAGGCCAAAGGGCAGAAGGGCCCGCTCCGACAGGAGAACCTCCGCGTCGACCACAACGGCGAGACGCTCGATGTCACCGTCGTCGTGCATCCCATGAAGGCGCCCGAGACCGACAAGGGCTACTTCATGATCCTCTTCGAGGAGCAGCCCCTGCCCGTCGTCGCGGACGGTGCGGACAACGGGGCCTCCGCCGCCGGAGACGCTCAAAGCATCCAGGACCTGCGCCACGAGCTCGACGAGGTCTCCCAGACGCTCCAGCAGACCCTCGAGGAGCACCACACCGTCACCGAGGAGCTCCGTGCCGCCAACGAGGAGATCCAGTCCAGCAACGAGGAGCTTCAGACCACCAACGAGGAGCTCGAGACCGCCAAGGAGGAGCTCCAGTCCAGCAACGAGGAGCTCACCACCCTCAACGAGGAGCTCGAAAGCCGCAACGCCGATCTCAGCCGCATGACCGACGACCAGCGGAACCTCATCGACAGCGTCAACATCCCCGTGCTTACGGTCGGACCCGACCTCCGCATCCGGACCTTCACCGCCTCGGCCGAGGAGACCCTAGGGCTGCGCATGGGCGACATCGGCCGACCCATCCGCGAGCTCAAGCTCGGGCTCGCCCTCGACGGCCTCGAAGACCGCATCCGAGACGTCGTCGAGCAGCTCGACACCGTCGAGGAGGACATCCGCTCCTCCGACGGCTCGGCCGTCTATTCCCTCCGTATTCGCCCCTACGTCACCGTCAACAACAAGATCGACGGAGCGACCCTCGTCCTCGTCGACATCACCGATCGCACGCAAGCCCGGGAACAGGCCGAGACCGCACGCAAGCTCCTCACCAACGTCCTCGACACCATCCAAGAGCCGCTCGTCGTCCTCGACGGCGATCTCAACGTCGTCTTCGCCGGCCGGGGATTCTACGAGACCTTCGACGTCGCGCCCGACCAGACCGAGGACAAGCGGCTCTACGACCTGGGCAACGGCCAGTGGGACATCCCGGCCCTGCGCGAGCTGCTCGAGAAGATCCTGCCCGAACGGTCGACCATCGAGGACTTCAGCGTCGAGCACGACTTCCCCTCCATCGGACGGCGGACCATGCTGCTCAGCGCCCGACAGGTGCGGACCGACAACGGCGAGCGCCGCTATATCCTGCTGACCCTTCGCGACGACACGGGCGAAAGCGAGGACGGATGAAGGACGACAAGCACAACGTCGAGGGATACCAGGACCTCCGACGCAAGGCCGAGGCCGTCGTCGAGCGGACCAGGGACGACCTCCCGCCGGCGACCTTCGAGAGCCTCCAGGAGCTGGTCCACGAGCTGAACGTCAGCCGCGTCGAGTTGGGCATGCAGAACGAGGAGCTCCAACGCGCCCAGATCGAGCTGACCGAGACCCGCGACCGCTACGCCGACCTGTTCGACATGGCCCCCATCGGCTATGCCGTCGTTGACGGCCACGGCCGCATCCAGGAGGTCAACCTGACCGCCGCCGACCTGCTGGGCATGGAGCGCATGCATCTGCTCCGCCAGCCGCTGGCCAGCTTCGTGCTCGAGCGCGACCGGCAGGCGCTGCGCGACCATCTCCGCCAGGCCGTCGCCTCTCAGGCCAAGGTGGCCTGCGAGTTGAGCCTGGCCCCCCGCCGCGCCGCCTCTCGTCCGGTCCGGCTCGAGACCGTTCGGCTGACCCGATACCACAAGGAGGTCATCCTCTGCCGCATGGCCATCCTCGACCTCCGCGAGCAGAGACAGCGCGAGGCCGAGCTGCGCCGCCGCGCCGAGCAGCTCCGCAAGATGTCCGCCGAGCTGTCCCAGGCCGAGCACAAGGAGCGGCGCCGGCTGGCCCATATCCTGCACGACAACGTCCAGCAGCTCATGGTGGCCGCGCGGTACCACCTCGACGTCCTCCGGCCCCAGTGCCTAGGGGACAACTGCCGCGACCTGATCGACAAGTCCGACGAGCTGCTCTCCGAGGCGATTCAGGCGACCCGCAGCTTGGCGCTTGATCTGAGCCCCCCTGTTGTGTATGAGGAAGATATGTCAACCGCGCTCGAGTGGTTGGCACGCCGCATGGGCGAGCTGCATGATCTGACGGTCGATTTGGACGTGGGGCCGCTCGGGCAGGTGCCGGAAGCACTGCGGGTGTTTCTGTTTATGGCCGTGCAAGAGCTGTTGTTCAACGTCGTCAAACATGCCGATGCCCGGCATGCCACCGTGACGGCGTCACGTCACGACGACTGCTTGCGGATGTCCGTCAAGGACGGCGGGCGTGGATTCGACCTCAAGGCGATCCTGCCCGGGGAGCCCGGCGGGGCGGGCGGGTTCGGCCTGTTCACAATCCGCGAGCGAATCGAGCTGCTCGGCGGCGAGCTCCAGATCGACACCCGACCCAGCGGCGGCTGCGCCGTCACCCTGGTCGTGCCGCTGCGTCAGAAGACGACCTGAAGACGGTATCGTTCGAGCCATCGGAGACGCGACCGTCAGGGAGCGTTGCCGTTCAACGACGCATCGGAGACGCGACCGTCAGGGAGCGTTGCCGTTCAACGACGCTTCGGAGACGCGACCGTCACCGAGCGTTGCTGTTCAACGACGCTTCGGAGACGCGACCGTCAGGGAGCGTCGCCGTTCAACGACGCATCGGAGACGCGACCGTCAGGGAGCGTTGCCGTTCAACGA
>CAZUQM010000071.1:0-16550 GCA_964622545.1 uncultured Planctomycetales bacterium
TCAACTGCATGCGCCACGCCGGATATACGCTACAGGTGAAGTGAAGCTGCTCTAGGGCCTATCGACCGACTAGGGGACGTACCTTAGTTGTTTCAGGGGAGCCGGGGCTCGAAGATAGCTACTAATTTATTCGAAATTGACTTGGCGCGGGTGGGTTGGTGGCACATACTTACTAGCGAATTAGTAGAGGTGTCATGGGAGGCCCACCAGCATGCCACGTCCTGCGTCGAAGTACCCTACCGAGCTCGAGCTGGAGATCCTGAAGATCCTGTGGAGGGACGGACCGGCCAACGTCCGCATCGTCCGCGAGGCCCTGGCCCAGACCCGCAAGCTCGCCTACACCTCGGTCATGACCACCATGACCATCATGGTCGAGAAGGGCTACCTCAAGCGGACCAAGAAGGGCGGCAGCTACACCTACCAGCCGCGCGTGACCGAGCAGGACACCGGCCGCCGGATGCTGGGCGACCTGGTCGACCGCGTCTTCGACGGCTCGGCCCAGGCGGCGATGCTGCATCTGCTGGAGGCGTCGGAGATTGACGAGGCGGAGCTCCACCGCATCCGGGAGCTGATCAACAGCAAGGTCAAGGAGCGCAGCAAATGAACTGGCTGGTAGGCCTGGATCCGGCCCTGTGCGAACGGCTCACACTGACGCTACTTCACGTCATCTGGCAGGGGACCGTCCTAGCGGTACTGGCGTGCCTGGTTGGGTTGATGATGCGTCGGGCGTCGGCCCAGGCGCGGCACGGTTTGTACATGCTGGCGCTGCTGGCGATGGCGACGTGCCAGCGTGTGGCCGTGCCGATCGTCGTAGGTCTGTTTCAACCCATGATCCTGCTGCCGTTGTCGATGGCGAGTGTCGTACGGTGCATCCGCAAGGGCTCCGGAGCCCATGGCCTCCGTAGCCTTGGCGAAGGAGTCTTGGCGCAGCTTCGCACCCATGTGCCTCTCACTCGTCCGCCTGCCGAAAATCCTCACGCGTCGGCGTGAACGACTCCAGCAGGACGAGGCGGTGCGTCAGCGGCTTGACCGTGTGCGGCACGTTCGCCGTGACGATGTACACGCCGCCGGGGACGATCTCCTCGGTCTTGTCGCCGAGCGTCACCAGCGCCCGCCCCTCGATGACGTAGCCGATCTGCTCGTGCGGATGATGGTGCTTGGGCGGCGTGGGCCGCTGGTCGCCGCCGACGATCTCGAACAGGGCCACCGTCATCGTGTCGTTGAACCAGGCCTTGCGCTTGCTGCCCTTGCCGAGGTCCTCCCAGGCCACGTCATCGGGTGCGAAGACCTTCGACGTCGCGGCCGGCCGCGAGGCGCAACCGGACGCGACCAGCAGCGGCGCGGTCAGCAGGGCCGCGGCCAGCAAGGTCACGATCCGTCCGCTCAGTGGGGTAAGTCCGCTTTGCATGAGGCTGCCTTTCCGAATATCGCTCGTCGCCCGTACGGTCCGCGGCGACGCACCGCGGGCGCGGGGCTCATTGGGCTTCCTCTCCAGGCCAGATCATCGTCAATCGGTTCGATGCGTCAACGGGCGGGTTCCATGTGCCCGTTCGCTGCAAGGTCGTCGTCGCCGCACCGTTGAACCATCGGTCGCCTGGCACGGGGAGACGCTTCTCCGGCGTGTCGCTCACCGCGCCCTCGGCTTCTCGGCCCAGGCGGGCGTGCCGAACCAGTCGTGCATCTCCTTGACGAACGGCTTGACGATTTCGGGCGGCTCGGGCCATCGGCCCCGGTCGTCGGTCTCGATGAGCCACGTGTCGAGCGCGGCCCGAAGGCGGAGCAGCGCGTGGCGGTGGTTCGGGTCGTCCGAGTCGGCGAGGTTGCGGATCTCGTGCGGGTCGGCCCGGTAGTCGTAGAGCTGTTCGCGGGGCAGCGGCTTCATCATCTCGGCCGCCGGACCGCTCAGCTTCCCTTCGGCGTGGAGGCGACGCATCAGCGGCTTGACCAGGAAGCACTTCTCCTTGTAGCGGTTGAGCGTCGCGAAGCCCGCGCCGGGCGTGTAGTTGCGGATGTAGTGATACCGCTTGTCGTGCACGGAGCGGAGCCGCACGACGGTCTCGTCGATGCGGTCGCGAGCGGCGAAGGCGTAGGTCCGCGGTGGGTCGGCGCGCGGCCCGAACAGGATACGGCTCTGCATCAGGGGCGGACGCGGCACGCCGGCGATCCAGAGCGTGGTGGCCGTCAGGTCGAGCAGGCTGACGACCCGATCGTCGACGGCGCCGGGCTTCCAGTCGGTCGGGGCGGGGATGCCGCTCGGCCAGCGGATGACCAGCGGCACGTGCAGCCCGACGTCGAAGGGCCAGTGGATGCCGCGTGCCGTGAGGCGTCCGTTGTCGGCGAAGAAGATCACGACGGTGGTGTCGGCCAGGCCGTCCCTCTCGAGCTGCTCGAGGATCCATCCGATGCGGACGTCGACGCCGGAGACGCTGTTGAGATAGCGGGCCCACTCCTGCCGCGTGATGGGGTGGTCGGGATAGTAGGGCGGCGGCGTAACGTTGTCGGGCGTGGCGACTTTCGGGTGCCACTCCTCACCCACCCAGGGCACGCGGGCCTTCTCGGCCGACTTGCGGTCGTAGATGTCATACTCGGCCTCGGGCGTGTTGATCTGGGCGAAGAAGGGCTGGTTCGACTTCAGCTTCGACCAGTCGTCGGACATGTAGATCGGGCCCTCGTTGACGAAATTGAGGTCGAGCTTGCCCGTGCCCACGGTGCGGTCGCCGATGGTCTTGATGTTGGCGGTGAAGTAGCCGGCGTCCTGGAGCCAATGCGTGACGGGTCGCACGCCGGGCGGCAGGCGGAAGTCGTCCTTGCGGTGCGAGCGCATGTTGTGCGTGTCGGTTGTGGTCTGGTACATGCCCGTCATGAAGGCCGATCGGCTGGGCGCGCAGACGGGTGACGTGGCGAAGGCCCGGCTGAAGCGCATACCGGCCGCAGCGAGACGATCGACGTTCGGCGTGCGGACGTTGTCGGCGCCGTAGCAGCCGAAGTCGAGGCTGAAGTTCTCGCCCACGATCCAGAGGATGTTGGGCCGTGGCGGTTTGATCTTGTCTGCCGCGTCGGCGAGACGGGCGAGCGGCCAGCCCAGCAGCAGGAGCGTCAGGAACAAGCCGCCGGCGCGTCGCAGGGCCGTACCGCCTGTGAAAGGACGTGGGTTCGCCGAGCCAGTCATGCACCACCTCCGCCAAAGGGTTCCACCGGGCCTGGTGTCGCCGAGCCGATCTGCGGGACGGCTCAAAAACGCCCGGGCAGTCGTTCGCGGCTAATCGATTGCCGAATGCCGGCCAGCTTACCCGAGACGCCCCCATGGAGGCGACCCCTGATGCGCCGTTCTCCGACGCGGTTCGTGCAGCATGTCAGAAGGTTCGCCATGTGCCTGAGCCGCCTGGTTCATCCGGCGCGGCCGCGCGGCTCGAACCCCGCGGCTCGGTTGAGGCCTCGCGTGCCCGCACGGGCCGGCGAGGACGCCGGCGGCCCCCTGCACCCCCTGCATCCTCCGATGCTCCGCCGGCAGTTGATTTCACGTCCTGACGAGCTAGGCTGGTCTTCATGGACCCTCTTGAAGAGCACGCAGAACCCAGGAACGCCAGACGGGAGAGACGGCATGGCGGCCGCTTTGAGGCAATCGGTTTGGTGGACGGCGGTCAGCGCGGCCTTGGTGCTGATGGCCTGTGACACACGTCCGACCTGGGCGTCGGCTGAGCAGCAAGCACGTCAGATCCTGGACGCGGTCGACGTCCGAGGCGGGCTCATCGTCCATCTGCACTGTGGGCCGGGCGAGTTGACGGCGGCGCTGCGGGCCAACGGCCGCTATCTCGTGCAGGGATTGGACGTCGAGCCGGCTGGTGTGACCGAGGCCCGCGAGCTCATTCGGTCGAAGGGCCTGTACGGTCCGGTGTCGGTGCAGCGTTTCGACGGTCGCAACCTGCCGTATGCCGACAACCTGGTGAACCTCGTTGTGGCCGAGGGCCTGCGCGACGTGCCGATGGACGAGGTGATGCGCGTGCTGCGGCCCGGCGGTGTGGCGATGGTCGGCGGGCGGAAGACGGTCAAGCCTTGGCCCGATGACATCGACGAGTGGTCGCATTGGCGGCATGCCGCGGACGCCAATCCGGTGGCGGCGGATCGCGTGGTCGGTCCGCCCCGCCACGTTCAGTGGGTCGCGCCGCCTCGCTGGCAGACGCATCACGACACCACGCCGAGCCTGAACGCGATGGTCTCGGCCGGCGGTCGCGTGTTCGCGATCATCAACGAGATCCCGGCCGGCGTCCGCGGTCTGCCCGGCCAGTGGCGGCTGGTCGCGCGCGACGCGTTCAACGGGGTGCTGCTCTGGAAGCGGCCGGTGCCGGAGTGGGGCTGGCAGCAGTGGAGCTACAAACAGATGGCGGGGCGGTTCAACAAGCCCATCCATCTGTCTCGTCGGCTGGTTGCGGCTGGCGACCGCGTCTACGTGACGCTGGGCTTCAACGCGCCGGTGTCGGCGCTGGATGCGGCCACGGGGCAGGTCGTCAGGACGTACGGGCGGACCGAGCACACCTCGGAGATCGCGCACAAGGATGGGACCTTGCTGCTGTCGGTGAACGAGGGACCGCAAGGCCCGGGGCAGGTCGCCAAGAAGCCGCCGGTCAAGAAGCGCGTGATGGCCCTTCAGGCCGAGACGGGGCAGATCCGGTGGGAGGCCGGCCCGTACGCCGGCGTGAGCTCGAGTTGGGACGAGAAGGAGCGGATCACGCGGCTGGCCCTGGCGGCGGGAGAGGATCACATCGTCTTCCTCGACGGTGACGACGTGGTCGCCTTGGACATCGAGACCGGCACGGAGGCCTGGCGAACGCCTCGGCCCCCGCACCCGCCGATCAAGGCGCAGTTCGACTACTACCTCGCGAACCTGTGTGCGCTGGTCTACAGCGACGGCGTCGTGCTTCTGGCCCAGCCGCATCCGGTGAAAGGCCACATCCCCTACACGCCGACCAAGGCCGATCTGGTGGCGCTGTCGGCCGAGACGGGCAAGGAGCTGTGGTCTCGCGCGTGTGCGACCTGGGGATACGGCACGCCGCCGGACATCTTCGTCATCAACGGCGTGGTGTGGGCGCACGATGCCGAGCCGTACACCCTGATGGGGTTGGACCTGAAGACCGGCGCCGAGCAGCGACGGTTCGCCACGACCAAGGCCCTGCGGATGACGCACCATCACCGGTGCTATCGCGACCGGGCGACCGAGCGGTTCATCCTCATGGCCCGGCGGGGCACGGAGTTTCTGGGCGTCGACGACGGCGCGACCATCCTACACCATTGGATTCGCGGGACGTGCCGACTGGGGATCATGCCCGCCAACGGTCTGCTGTACGTGCCGCCGCATCCCTGCGTGTGCTACATCACCGCCAAGCTAAACGGCATGTACGCCTTGGCGCCGGGGCGGGAGGATTTGGCGCCGGTGAAGGAAGCTGCCTCGCCGAACCGGCTGGAACGCGGCGACGCCTATGGGTCGAAGCCAGGGGGGCAGGCCTCGCCGGCCGATTCGTGGCCGACGTATCGGCATGATATGAACCGAAGCGGGGCGACGGCATGCACCGTGCCGACGCGGCTCGAGCGGAAGTGGTCGAAAGACATGCCGGGCAGGCCCAGCAGCGCGATCGCCGCCGGCGGCAAGGTCGTCGTGGCCTCGACGGACGCCCACGGCGTCCACGCGCTGGATGCCGAGAGCGGGGCCGAGGCGTGGGCGCTCACCGTCGGTGGGAAGGTGGATACGCCGCCGACCTACCACCGCGGTCTGCTGCTGTTCGGCTCGGCGGATGGGTGGGTCTATTGCGTCCGTGCCGAGGACGGTGTGTTGGCGTGGCGGTTTCGGGCCGCACCTGCCGAACGGACGGTCGTGGATTACGGTCAGCTCGCCTCGGCCTGGCCGCTGCACGGTAGCGTGCTGATCAAGGACGATGTCGCCTACGTGTGCGCCGGTCGGTCATCGTTCCTGGACGGCGGGGTGTTCCTCTACGCCTTGAACCCGCTTACGGGCGAGGTCCTTCAGGAAACGCGCATCTACAGCATCAAGCCAGACACGGCTCAGATGGCCAACTGCGAGCTACCCTACGACATGCCGCCCGACGCGCCGGGCGCGCTGTCGGACGTCATGCTGACCGACGGCGAGTCGGTCTATCTGCGGCACCTGCGGTTCAACCCGGACGATCTGTCGGAGCACGTCCTGGCCGGCGGCGTCCAGGTTCTGACGGCGGCGCAGCGGCGGGTCAAGGCCCGCCAGGGGCCGAGGGGCTACAAATACCGGGGCGGGCATCCGGGCCTCGGCGGGCAGTTGCTGTCGAACTCGGGCCTGTTGGACGACACATGGTTCAATCAGAGCTACTGGACGGTGGGCGGTAGGGGGCATAGTCGCCTGCTGGTCTTCGACGCGAACACGATCTACGGCGTGCGGGCCTACAAGAGGACGCGTCGGCACGCGCGGGACACGTTCGTGCCCGGCAAGAAGGGCTACAAGCTGTTCGCGATGGATCGCAAGACCGGCAAGGAGCGATGGGCCAGGCAGGTCGCCGTTCGCATCCGTGCGATGGTCCTGGCCGGCGAGACGCTGCTTGCGGCCGGTCCGCCGGATGTGGTGCCCGAAGACGATCCCTGGGCCGCCTTCGAGGGCCGGCGCGGGGCGGTGCTGGCGGCGTTCGGCGCGAAGGACGGCCAGGAGCTCTTCCAGACGACACTGGATTCCCCGCCGGTGCTCGACGGGTTGATCGCGGCGGAGGGACGGCTGATCGTCTCCACGCAGGACGGGCGCGTGCTCTGCCTGGCGGGGGAAGGAGCCGCGGATGGCCGGGTCGGCCGGGGGCCTTCCGGACGGACCGAAACGCATGTCACGCGATGAGGCGATGCTCCAAACTGGGAGGTTCTGAGATGCAAGCGATGTCTCACAAGGTGATGGTATGGGCGGCGTGCGTCGTTCTGCTGGCGTGGCCCCACACGCTCGAGGCCGATCAGGCGCGGGCCAAGAAGCTGCTGGATGAGACAGGCGTCCGGGGCGGCCTGGTCGTGCACCTCGGTTGTGGCGACGGCTTGCTGACGGCCGCGTTGCGTGCCAACGACCGCTATCTCGTGCAAGGCCTCGACAGCGATGCGGGCGACGTGGCCAAGGCCCGCGTGCAACTCCGCTCGCTGGGGCTGTACGGAGCGGTGTCGGCCGACGTGCATACCGGCGGTCGGCTGCCGTACGTGGACAACCTCGTCAACCTGGTGGTGGCCGACGAGCTGGACGGCGTGCCCATGGCCGAGGTCCTGCGGGTGCTGCGTCCACGCGGCGTGGCGATGATCGGCGGGAAGAAGACGGTCAAGCCATGGCCGGACGACATCGACGAGTGGACGCACTACATGTACGACCCGACCGGCAACGCGGTGGCGGACGACGACGTGGTCGGGCCGCCGCGGCGGGTCCAGTGGGTGTCCGGGCCGAGGTGGGCCAGGAGCCATGAGCACACGGCCAGCTTGCACGCGCTGGTCTCGGCGGCGGGGCGGATCTTCTATGTGATGGACGAGGGCTCGCGGGCGTCGATCCAGCTTCCGTCGCGGTACACGCTGACGGCCAAGGACGCCTTCAATGGTGTGACGCTGTGGAAGCGGGATCTCCCCCGGTGGTTCAACCATCTCTATCCGCTCAAGAGCGGCCCGGCGTACATGCCGCGCCGGCTCGTGGCCGTCGGTGATACGGTGTATGTCTCGCCCGGCGTGGGGCATGGCCTGCTCGCACTCGACGCGGCCACCGGCAAGGTTTTGCGGCAATACGACGACACGACGACGACCGTGGACATCATCGTCTCGGACGGCGTGGTCTTCGCCGTGGTCGACCCGGACCGCAAGTGGGTGGACTACAAGCAGGAGAACGCCTTCTGTTGGGGCGAGCGGGACCGGGCCAGCACGCGTTGGGGCTGGCGGCAGGAGCCGGATCGGCTGAAGGCCTTCGATGCCGCGACGGGAAAGGTCTTGTGGGAGGGGCGGCACGCCGTCGCGCCGATGACGCTGACCGTCGACCAACGGTACGTCTGCTTCTATGACGGGAAGCGCGTCGTCTGCCTCGACAGGCGCAGCGGCAAGCGAAGGTGGATCAGCGAGGCCTTCGACGACATCAAGCTGCCGCTACGGACGGGCTACTCGCCGAAGCTGGTGCTGCACGGCGAGACCGTGCTGTTCTCGCCGTTCAAGAAGATCTACGCCCTGTCCGCCGCTAGCGGCGAGACGCGGTGGACGGCCAGGGGCAAGCCGAAGTCGGGCCATTTCAGCCCGGAGGATCTGTTCGTGATCGACGGGCTGGTCTGGGCTGCGGGCACGGCCAACCCCAAGAAGGAGATCGTCTGCGTTCAGGATCGCACGAACTTCGTGGCCTACGACCTGAAGACCGGCGCGAAACGGCGGAACTCGGTCTGCAAGCTCAACACCTTCTTCATGCACCAGCGATGCTATCCGGGCCGGGCGACGCACAGGTTCCTCATCCCGGCGACCACGGGTACGGAGTTCGTCGATTTGACCACGGGCGAGTGGGAGATCCATCACTGGGTCCGCGGCGGTTGCGTCTACGGCATGATGCCATGCAACGGCCTGCTCTACGCCACGCCGCATGCCTGCGCGTGCTACTTCCAGTCGAAGCTGAACAGCTTCAACGCCCTGGCCCCGGCTGCCAAGGGCCCGCGGATCGACGTGCCCGCCGCTGACGTTCGGCTCGAGAAGGGCCCGGCCTACGGCAAGGTCGATAAGGGGCAGGCCGATGCCGGCTCGGCGTGGCCGACATACCGGCATGACAACGCCCGCAGTGGTAGCACGGCGACCGCGGTGTCGGCCGAGCTGAAGCCCGCCTGGACGACCAGGCTCGGCAAGCGACTGAGCCCGATCACCATCGCCGACGGCAAGTTGTTCGTCGCAGCCATCGACGAGCACGCGGTGATCGCCCTGGATGCCGGCTCGGGCAAGCGGCTGTGGCGGTTCATCGCCGGCGGCCGGGTGGACTCCCCGCCGACGATCCACAGCGGCATGGCCGTGTTCGGATGCGCCGACGGTTTCATCTACGCTTTGAGGGCCTCGGACGGCGAGTTGGTCTGGCGGTTCCGCGCCGCGCCGATGGACCAGCGGCTGGTGTCCTACGGACAGGTGGAATCGGTCTGGCCTGTGTCGGGCTCGGTCCTGATTCAACACGGCGCCCTCTACGCCGTGGCGGGACGATGCGCGTTCCTCGACGACGGTATGCGGTTGATCCGGCTCGAGCCCAAGACCGGTGAGCTGATCTCCGAGACGGTGCTGGACGATAAGGTGCCCGGCTCGGACGACAACCTCCAGCGGCTGATCGCGCGAAAGCACATGCCCGTCGCCCTGCCGGATATCCTGTCGAGCGACGGCCAGTTCGTCTACATGAAGTCGCAGGTGTTCGGGCTCGACGGCCAACGCACGCGCGTGGCCCCCCAGACGCCGGACACCCAGGCCGGAGACGAGGCCCATCTGTTCTCGCCGATCAGCTTCCTCGACGATTCGTGGTTCCATCGCTCGTACTGGATCTACGGGCGGGCGGCCGGCGAGGGTTGGCGCGAGTGGCAGATACCCGGTCGGCACGTGCCGTACGGTCGGATCATGTCGTTCGACGACGAGGCGGTCTACGGCTACGCCCGCGATCCGGAGCTGCTCTGCAACTCGTCGGTGCTGGAGTACCGCCTGTACGCGGCCGAGAAGGGGTGCGATGCAGAGCGGGCCAAGCGGCTGAAGAACGCACGGCAGGATTCGGTGAACTGGAAGAACCGCGCGAAGCTGGCTCCGGATCAGCTCACGGCCGTGGCCTATAAGTGGCTTCTCGAGCATCCGCCTCTGATCGTGCGAGCGATGGCGGTGGCGGGCGACACGCTATTCGTGGCCGGTCCTCCGGACGTGGTGGACGAGAAGGCCATGTGGGGCCGGTCGAACGAGGACATCTTCCAGAAGAAGATGGCCGAGCAGGCCGGTGCCCTGGCCGGTGAGCACGGTGCGCACTTGTGGGCGGTGTCCAAGAAGGACGGCCGGAGGCTCACGGAGACATCGCTGGCGGCGATGCCCGTCTGGGACGGACTGGCCGTGGCCGACGGTCGACTCTTCCTGGCGACGGCCGACGGGGCGGTCCTTTGCTTCGGCGACTGAACGGAGCTCCCCCTCCGCTCTTGAAGGCGCCGCGGCGGCGGCTCGTACGCATTGTGTCCTCGTCGGCTTGGTTCGGGAGGTCGCACCCCGGCGAGCCGTGCAGCCATCCACACGTTTCGGCTCAGCAGGGGCCTCGCCCTCCCGACGCACCGACAGATTCCAATGCGTCGTGCTGGGTTGGCTGTGAAGGCTCAGTTTGCCTTGACCACATAGACCTTGCCCTGGAGCGGCGTGAACGCGTCGCTCAGGTCGGACAGCGTCTTCTTGTCCGGTAGGTAGCGCTCGAGACGCTTGCCCGCGAGATACGGCGCTTCGAAGGTGACCGTCACCGGCCGCTCCAGATAGTTGGCCGCGACGATGTGGATCACCTCGCCTACCCGGAAGGCTCGGCAGTGCACCTGCGATGAGAACGGCCGGACGCGCGGCGGGTCGATGACGGTGCCCTGCTCCACGAGCGGGGTGATCGTCGCGCCCTCGGCCAGGGCCCGATGGAAGTCCTTCTGGCGATCGGGGTCCTTGGGCATGAAGCTGTACTTCCAGAAGGTGATCGCGCCGGCCCCCTCGATGATCGACTGGTAGATGTAGCTAAGAGCCTCCGGGCCGCGAGGATGCAGGTCCTCCTTCCGGTAGGGGCCGATGCCCGCGCCGATCTCTCGCCAGTCGAAGGACTGCGGCACGCCCCAGACGTTCTTCCGACCGCGCGATGCCTCTGTGACCTTGCGGAGGAAGTAGCCGTAGGTGCACGGCGCGAAATAGGGCAGGGGGTAGTGGTCCATCATGTGGCAATCGGCGGTCGGCATGTAGTCGTGATAGTGAATGTAGGTGCAGCTACCGACGTAGACGATCATCTGCGGATGGTAGGGGTCCTTGCTGCGCGCGGCGCGGTACATCGTGCCCACCGACTGCGGCGAATGGCCGTTCAGGGCCGGCTCGTCGTACATGTACCACGACAGGAGCCGCTCGTACTCCGGCTTGCGGAGCTCCTGGCCGACGCGCTGCCGGGTCCAATCGTCGGATCGTGCCCACTTGCGAATGGCACCGTGCGGAGCGAAGCGGATGCCGCTGCCCTCGCCCGGGTCGCCGCCGACGGTCGCGTTCACGCCGAGGGCCGAAAGCGATGCATCCGCGCCATAGGCCCCGAACGGGAAGAAGGGCTGGCCGCCCACCTCGAGCACGCCGCTGCGGTGGTGGAGGATCTTCACGGCCGTCGGGAACGGCGGCAGCTTCGTGATGGTCGTCGCCCGGCTATAGAGGGTCTTGCCGTCGCGGACGAGCCTGGTCGTCATCGTGTGCTCGCCGGTGTCGAGCTTGGCGATCGGGACGTCGACGAACCTCACGGGCTGCATGGCGCCCTTGCGGCGCGTCGTGTGGCCGCCGAGGTCGACGTGGACGTCCGCCGGCAACAGCGACGCGTCGGCGAAGGTGAGCCGGAGCCGGGCCGTCTCCTCCGTGGTGTAGTAGTTCTTGTCCGGCAGGACGTCGACGCGGCGGTCGTGGCGGAGCTCGATGAACTCGCGCCGAAGCACGGCGCGGGTCTCCGGATCGGCCAGCGTCACGACGAGGCGCCCCGTCCCTTCGTCCTTGGCCGTGTATTGGACCGGCACGGTAATCCCGTCGCCGCCGACGCTGACGTCCCGACGCTCGTGGTGGCGGCCCGCCCCGGTGCTGTCGATCACATCGACGAGGACGTCTACGTGGCGCGCCGTCTCCGGCAGCTCCGCCACGGCGAGCTCGAGCTGGTCTTCGCCGAACCGCACCTCATCACATCCCGGCAACAGGCCGACGCGGAAGACATCGCCGCGGCGCTCCAGCTCGAAGTAGGCGTTGGCCAGCAATTCCACGGGGACCAGCGCCCCGGCCGAGACCAGCACCATCCCGCGACCGGCGTCCTGCCTGAGCAAGAAGGCCGCCCCGGTGTCGTCCTTGGCCAGCGGCTTGTACGCATCGGCGTGCGAGGTGAAATGCATGCCCGGGCTGGGGAACTGCTTGACCAGCACGGGGCGCCCGAGCAGACCGTCGCCCCGGTTGGCGAGCCAGTCGGTCTTGGCGCCCGAGGCACGCCGGCCTTTGCACGTGAAACGATCGCCCATCGCCGCGAGCAATCCTTCAACACCGTCGCTCGTCCCGCTCAGGACGATCAGGATACCTCCGTTCTCGGCGTAGCGCCGCAGGCGGTCGGCCATCGTGGCGCCGCCGGCCGAAGTCGATGCGATCGCACCCGGCAGGACGATGACCACCTCGCAACTGGGCAACACGTCGGCCCATTCCTCGGGGCGCGTGCTGTCGAGCCGCACGCTGGGCAACTGAAACGATTGGGCCAGCCGCTTGAGCATGCCGGAGACCAGCCCAGACAGGCCGGTCCCGTGCAGGATGCCGAGCCGCGGGTGAAACGAGCTGAACGGTCGCTCGCGGAAGATCAGCGGACGCTCGACGGCGCGACCGGCCAGGCCCTGGCGGACGGCCTGGGCGAAGTCGCCGGGCTTGCCGTGCGGCGGATAGGTGTGGAAGAGATCCTCGGTGCGCTGCCAGAGCGACATGGTGTCGGTCAGCAGGAAGCCGACCTCCTGTCGCGGCAGGGCGGCGATCTGAGCCTGCACGTCGCGCGGCAGGTAGTAGTCGACGGGCAATCGGGCCACGGGCCGGAACGCCAGCTTATGGCGCCGCCAGTTCCGGCGGATCAGCGGGTAGATCGTGCTGAAGCTGCAACGGGCGTAGCCGCCCATCACCGCGTGCGGCGGCGCGGCGGCCTCGACCGCGTTGATTGCGCGGATCACGCCGCGATAGAGCCACGCATCGTGGTAGCCGTAGATGCCCAGCATGACATCCGGCGAGACGGCGCGGGCGGCCTGGGCGACCTTCTTCATCTCCGCCTCGACCTTCTGCGAGAGGAACTCGTAGTATTCGCCGCCCGAGGGGCGGCTGCGGACCCAGCTCACGCGGGCGTCCTTGGCCAGATCGCGTAGCGTCTCGTCGCCGCCCTGGCACTCGTCGACGAAGGCGTGCCAGCACAGCGTGTTGAAGCAGTAGTTCGAGTCGTACTCGTTGCCGGTGAGCGTGGCCTGGTAGTCGAACAGGCCGCCGGCCAGGCCGTGCGCCTTGGCCAGCTCGGCGATGCGGCGGACGCGCGGGCCGATCACCTCCTGCCAGTACGTGGGATTGGTCGGGCAGACGCAGGGGCTGACGCCCGCGAACGATTCCTTGGCGCGGGTGTAGCCGCGCTCGGCGCCGACGTAGTCGTAGGGCCCGAAGACGCGGACCGCGACGTAGCACCGCAGGCCGTGCTCCTTCGACAGGCGGCCCCATCGGCGCATGGCGTCGGTGAAGGCCTTGTCCGATAGGTCGCCCTGCGCACGGAAGGGCACGACGACGGTGTTGACGCCGGCGTCGGCGAAGGCCTTCGCCAACGAGGCGGGCGCGTTCGGGTCGAGCTCGACGCCGCGCATCGGCTCGCCGCACAGCGGCTGGGCGCCGATCGAGACGACCCATGTGAAGAGGGCTACCAGCGGGATGTGCCACATCGGTGTTCGCTCCTTCCGAGGTGTACGTGGTCGGTCGGCCTGCGAGGCTCGCAGGCCCGCCAAGATCGTAGGTCGCCGGCGGCATCCGTCAATCGGGTCACAAGTTCTTACAAGGCCGGCGGCTCAGGTGGGACGTGCGGGCGAGGGGCGACGGGTGAGGGGCGACGGGTGAGGGAGATGGGCGAGGGAGAAGGCGACGGAGTCGGCGCAAAGAAGACGGCCCGCCGCTTCGGGGCGCGACGGGCCGTCGGTCGTGCTCGTCTAGAAAAGAGGGACTCTAGGCGAGACGTCGCTTTGCCCAGCCGACCAGGCCGATGCCGAGGAAGACCAGCATCGCCGCGCCGGGGGCGGGGACCATTTGCACTTGGAGTGAGCTGACCTGCCAGTCGCCGCTGCTGTCCTTGTAACGGACCATGCCCGTGGCGTACGTTTGCATCGCCAAGACGGTGTTCCGCAGTGCGTCGATGTCGGCTTGATCCGTCTCATCGTAGGGCGAGCCGTACGTGTCGGGAGGCGGGGCATCGTTGTCCGTGGCCCACCATGCGAACCCCAAGCTGCCGATCACGCCGCCGCCATACTCCTCCCAACTCGATGGCGTGGACCAACCCACCTCAGCACCATCCTGGGCCCAGCCGCCGCCCTCGTACGTCCAGGCGTTCCCGCCCCAGTCAACAACCCACTTGACCTCGAAGTCCTTCGCTTCCAGGTCGACGATGTCCGCGTCGGGAACCCAGTAGATCCAGTGGAGGCGCTTGCCCAAGTCGCCCGTGCTGTAGACGATCTCGTCATACGGATCGATCGTCGTGGTGCCGGGATACGTTCCCGTTCTCAAGTTGGTGAACGTGCCCGCTGCGACGTCAACCTTGGCATTAGACCACCAGCCCGCCCAGTCCGGCGAGCCGTACACGTTGGGTGCGGAATCGACATGCAGGTCCACAGTCATGCTCGCCAGTGCCGGACTCGCCACGACCAGGACCGACAGGCACGCCGCGATCCTCAAAAGGGAGTGTTTCGATATCATGTGCTGCTCCTTTCTTCTTCTGGATGCACGTCACATCGCGTAGATGCATGAACAGAGTGCTTGCGTCAATGAGATCCTTGCTTCGTTTCTGAAATGGGGTTGCTCTGTCGAGCGCCTTTCACCGTCAGGGCGGCAGCATCTTCGTGAACGCCACGTGAATACGGGCCTGTTGGATCACCTGACGCTCTGTCCCTTGTAGTGGTGAACGACGTTGCTCTAGAGCAAACCGTTTAGCCCAGGGAGCGAGCGGGTGGGGCGCGTTGCGTGCGGATGAGGCTATGGCATCGGCTCAGAAGCAGGGCAGACGCCGGTGCGACGTCTGTGGTGCGGTCCCAGGCAGGCGGGTCGGCAGCGGCGACGGCCATCGACGGAAGGTCGCCCGTGGCCAGCTTGTTCACCGAGAAGATACTGGCCCAGCGAACACTGGTCAACTCATCGTATTCGATGACGTCGGGCTCGGACAGGTGGACGACCAACCTGGCGAAGTCGGCATGGTATGCGGATCGCGCGAACCGGGCCGCTCCGAGGCTCACCAGACCCGAGAGGATCAACTCCAGACTGCTCGGCGGCGGCGGCACGGTCAGCACGGTCGTCTTGGCGCCGCCCACGCTGTCGGATGGTGTCCACGCCGGACGCGGGGCGAGCGGCGAGCTCGGTCGATGTGAGCTTCCGGTGCCAAGGTCGGCACGGTCAGCCACGACGCTCCCAGACGATCCGCCGCGGAGGGGCGGGGGCACCCGGCAGGATGTGCGTTCGTAGAAGCCGGTGAGGTGCCCGGGCGTGGCGTTTGGTGATGCGACGGCGTCGGCGGGTCGGGCGGTGAGGTTCGCCCTCGCAGTAGCTCCCATCGCGAGCGTCGCGGCGAGAAACGAGATGGCCGCTTTCCACCTACCCACCAAACGGTTTCTCCTGGTCGGCCCGTGCGTTGAGATGAGCTTCAACGCAACGCCGATGGAACGGAACTGACGTCGTCTCAGCGACTCATCGCGGGCCTTATAGTAGCCTGTTTAGAAAGGCCCGTCAAGGGAAATCTCGGCCGGGGCGATGCCAGAAGCCTTTGCAGCACAATCACATGAGTTCTTGGGAGGCTGCAAACGTGAGAGGTCGCCGCGGGACGGTTCTTTTGCCCAACTCCGGTTCTTCTGCGCCTTCGGCGATAGCCCATCCACACCGTGCCTCGCCTCACCCACCGAAATGCTCGGCCCCCACCGGCTTCTTGTGCGATGCCCTCCGGGTAGGGCAAGGGAGATGATCGAAGCGCAAAGAAAACGGCCCGTCGCTTCGGGGCGCGACGGGCCGTCGGTCGTGCTCGTCTAGAAAAGAGGGACTCTAGGCGAGACGTCGCTTCGCCCAACCGACCAGACCGATGCCGAGGAAGACCAGCATCGCCGCACCGGGGGCGGGGATGACGCTTGCCGCAATACTCTCAAAAGCGTCCTCTGAGGCCCCGTTGTTCCTGAAGGACCACCCGCTTCCCGGAAGGAAAGTCCCTCCGTAGTAGCCCTCGTATTCTTGTACGGGCTCACCAACGGGGTCTGTCAGGAGGAACAAGAGCACGCTGTAATCTGGTTCGTCGCGGAAGTGCACATCGAATTCTAAGGTGGTCAGGGCGTTTCCGGTGGCTTCGACTACGTCGAGAGGCGGAAGCCACGAGAGTATCGACTTCTGTGTCAACTGACTGCTCCAGTCTTCCCCTGACGGCGCGAATGCGTCCATATAGGGAGCTTCTACACAATCCAACGCAATCAGCCAGATGGTTTCAAAGGTCTCTCCTGGTGCGGCCCGGTACTCAAAACGCTGATGCCACGAATCTCCCAAACCGAGTCTCTGCTTGACTCCGGTTGATAAGGTCGGTATATGTTAGGTATTAC
>CAZUQM010000072.1:0-15188 GCA_964622545.1 uncultured Planctomycetales bacterium
TCCTCGAATTGAATCAGCTCCGGTGCGTCGCTCATCATCACACTCCGCTTGCGTTGTGGTTGTCTGTGGTGACCACCCGGGTTGGCCCAGACGCCCTGGTACGGGTTGTGTCCGAGCTACAGCCGGGGGCGGTTGTGCCACCAAGCCGCCTCGGCTCGTGCGCGCCTAGCCGACCACCTCGTCTTGGATGCGATGCCACGTGTCCATCGCCCGATCGAACTCGTCCGCTCGCAGCTCGGCCCAGAAGACCATGCCGCGCCGGTCATCGTAGGGGCCGAGGGCGCGGCGGAAGTAGTCTTCCAGCGGTTCGCCGTCGCCGCGCGGCAGGCTACCCAGGTGGGTCAGCCCGAGCTGCTTGAGCTTGCGCATCTCAGCGAGCCAATCGCCCGCCGTCGTCCAGTTCACGCCGCGTAGGGTGCCGACCTCGGCGAGCAGGTCGTGCAGGTGCACACCCTCGGCCCGCTTGAAGCCCGGCACGCCGCCGCAGTAATGATACCACCCACCGCCGAACGGCTCGTAGGCCTGGCGGACGTAGGGCAGGACGAGATCGCGCCACGGCTCGATGCCGATCAGGATGTCGCTGTCGCCGCACATCCGCACGCCGCCCGAGTCGCTCCAGTAGTCGACGGCCAGGCCGCCATCGAGCGGCTCGCGGTTGATCCGTTTGCACAGTGTCGAGATCGCGATGTAGATCCGCGCGGCCTTGGCCATCAGGCCGTGCACGAAGTCGGGGTCTTCGTAGAGGTCGAAGAAGATGTCGTGGCCGCGCGACTGGGCGGCGATATCGAACGGGCCCTGCTGATCGCAGTGGAAGACGCTGACGCGGTCGGCGAGGCCCCGCTCGGCTAGGGCCTGAACGTGATGCTCCATGTGTTCGATGACGCGGGGCATGGTGCCGAGGTCGGCGATGTCGTCAGGTACGTCGAACTCGGCCAGGGCTTCCTTCGGCACGTATTCGTTGATGACGGGCTTGGTGTGGGGCGGCACGTCGTACTGGGCCCCGAGGACCGTCATGCCGTTGATCACACCCATATCGGCGCGGACGCCGGGCACGTTGTCCCCGTCGGTCTCGGCCTGGGGCAGGACCACGGTCTTGAGCTGCATGTAGAGGCTCTTGGCCGGGTCGTAGAACTGTTCGGCCCAGTCGAAATCGGGCAGGTCGCCGTTCTCGACGGTCTTGACGAGCTTCATGGGGATGAAGTCGCTGGGTCGTCCGGCGAGCATGTCGGCGTGGCGTCGGCGGGCGGTCGCCACGCGGTCGGCATCGAGGCACTCATCGAGCCTCTCGCAGAGGCGGTCGAGCAGGGTGTTGACGTCGTCGGCCACGTGCTTCTCCTTCAGCTCTTGCCGGCGACCAGCGTAGTCCCGCATCGCCGGGTCGACAAGGGGCCTGGAGCGACGTTGCCGAAAGGGTGACCGCGCGGGTAGGCTTTTGGGGCATCATCCGATCAACTTCCGTAGGAGCCACGGCATGACGCGGTATCGAATCATGGGCCTTGTAGTCCTCCTCGTTGTGGGAGCTCAGCTTACGGCGGCGTCTGCCGGCGAGCCGATCACCATCGGGACGGAGCGTCAACTGGTCGTTGATGACGTGCTGATCGCGGCCAAGCACGGCGTGACGCGGACGATTCATCCGTGCAAGAAGCTGCCCAAGCCGGTGGTCGAGCCCGAGCACCCGTGGGAGGGCAACCGGGTGTACGTCTACGGGACGGTCGTGCGCGACGCGACGTCGGGGGAGTTTCGCATGTGGTACATGTCGAACCCGACCCAGGGCCGGCGCGATCCGCGGCTCACCTGGTCGCGCGGGGCGCTGGTGCTGTACGCCACGAGCAAGGACGGCCTGCGATGGCAGAAGCCGACGCTCGGCCTGTATGCATTCAACGGCTCGAAGGCGAACAACATCGTCTACGGCATGGACAGCCCGAGCATCATCATCGACGCCGACGAGCCCGACCCGGAGCGGCGGTACACGATGCTCGGCTACTGCCGCTTCAAGGGGCACAAGGGCTCGGCGGGGGCGGCGTTCTCGGCCGACGGGATCCATTGGACGCCGACACCCATCGGGCCGTTGTTCCGATGCCACGATACGCTCACGCTGGCCCACGAGCCGGAGACGGGGCTGTTTTTCGCGTTCAACAAGAGCACGCCGGAGGTCCGCGGGCATCATCGGCGGGCGGTCAAGCTGACGGTCAGCGAGGATCTCAAGACGTGGTCGGAGCGGAAGCTCGTCATGGTGCCGGACGAGAAGGACGACGCCTGGGCGAGCGGACCCCAGCAGCGGACCGACTTCTACAACATGTCGGCCTTTCCGTGGGGCGATCAGTGGTTGGGCATGGTGACGGTCTTCCGGAGGAAGGAGCGGTTGGCCGAGGCCGTCCAGTATCAGAGCCGCGACGATGGGCCCATCCACGTCGAGCTGACGCACAGCCGGGACGGGCGGACGTGGCATCGCCTCGCTGAGCGTAAGCCCATCGTCCCGAACGGCCCGCACGGCTATGACGCGGGCTGCATCCTGGGTCTGATCAACACGCCCGTGGTCGTGGGCGATGAGGTGTGGATGTACTACACGGCCATCACGACGACGCACGGCGGGAGGCTGCCGACCAAACGGATCACGATTGCGCGCGCGGCCTGGCGGCTGGACGGGTTCGTGTCGCTCGATGCCGGCGGCGACGGCGGGGTGATCGAGACGAAGACGTTGCGCCCGGAGGGGGACCGTCTCGTCGTCAACGCCGATGCCTCGAAGGGCTCGATCGCGGTGGAGGTGTTGGATGCGAGCGGTGAGCCGTTGCCCGGGTATGCCCGGGCCGACGCGGTGGTGCTCAAGAGCGATGCCGTGAGGCACCCGATTCGTTGGCGCGGGCACGATCGGTTGCCCTCCGGCGAGCCTTTGCGGCTTCGATTCCACCTCCACGTTGCAAGCTTGTTCAGCTTCGCCATGGTCAAGTAGTGTCAGCATCCGTCTGGATGCGACGGTTTTGAGCGTGGATGGGAGCGCAAAAAAAGTGCGGGCCCGAGGGGATAACACAGCGGTTGGAAGGAGCGGGCCCGCTCAAGGTGGATTGGGGCATTTTTGGGGACAGGTCGATCGGCCGATATGGCCGGCCGTCCAACCCGTCGATCGCTACGAGCCGGGCTCAGGCCCTGCTTGCTAGTAGCTACTAACAGTATAGCCGCTCCGTCGTGGCATGCAACCGAAAATCGCTGAAGTTTTGACAAAAACTTTGCAGTTCCTTAACACGGTCGGCCGGGGGGCGCGGAAGGGGCTAGGGGCATGGGAGGGCGGCGCGGACGTTGCCGTCATGTCTTACTGTAAGAATCTGTCATAAAAGGCTTTATCTTACAGTCTGGCCATAGAAGAGCGCCCAGGCGGCTAGCAGCGTCAGCGCCTGCCACGGGGCTTCGGGGGCGGCATCGCTCTCGGCGGTACTGGCCAGATAGCGCACGATCCAGTGCTGCTCGGCCAGGACGGGGTCGATCAGCGAAGTGAACAGCATGGCCGATTCGCTGTCACCCTGAAAACCGTACTGGGCCTCGAGCAGGAGCAGAGAGACCTCGACGAGGGCGTTGAGGGCAGCCACCGGATCAGAGGCTTCCATGGCTGCGGTGTAGGCCGCGGTTTGGTCTTCCATCCGCGCGAGGAGTCCGTTCCGCTGGTCGCGCGTCATCTGCTTCCGTCGGAGCCTGGTCCAAGCGCGGGCCTGACGGTAGAGCTTGTGGGCGAGGTCTTCGGCGGCGGCGGCTTTCGACCTCTGCTCCCGTCGATAGAGCGCGTAGAACTTGCCGGCGGGGCCGAGCAGGTCGCCCAGGGCCATGACCACATGCAGTCGCACGCCGCGGTTGGGATTCTGGAGCGCGACGGCCAGCAGCTTGCGGACCGACCGGAACTCATGGAGTCGGGACAGGGCCGAGGCCGCGCTCATCAGGACCTCGCTGTCTTGCTCGTCGTCGATCTGGTCGAGCAGGATGTCGGCCGCGCGACGATCGCCCAGCTTGGCCAGGGCGTCGATGGCGCTGCTCCGCACGTGCTCGTCGACGTCGCTGAGCGCGGCGACGAGGGTCTGGGCCCCCTGGTGGCTGCGGGATTGACCGAGGGCGACGGCCGAGACGCTCCGACGATGCGGGTCGGGCTCGTGCATCTCCCAGAGGAGCATCTCGATGGCCTCGGGCGTGCCGAGTCTTCCGAGGGCGAGGATGGCCTCGCGGCAGACATCGGGGTCGGCGTCCTCCAGGGCCGAGGCGATGTCCGGCAGGACGGCGTTGCCGTCGCCGTGCCGGATGCGTCGGAGGGCCTTGATACGCTGGGTGGGCGCGCCGGCGCCCGCGATCTGGCTGATGTTCATGGCGGTCCGGAAGAGCGCCCCGCTGAGGAGTCGTGCGAACCAGGGCAAGACGTGCTCGCCCCGGGCATCGGGCAGCTTCATCATCAGGGGTAGGTTGATGAGGGTTCCGACGTAGCACACGATCAGCATGAGGTGCAGATAGCAGGCCGGCTGACCGTTCGGCAGGGTCACGTGGACGACCGGCACGGCGTCGGCGAGCATGCCGCCGAGCCACGGTCCCAGCGCCCCGGCCGCGGCGACGACGGCCCAGAAGATCGAGATGTAGTACTCGCGTTCCTCCTCGGGCGCGACGGCGATCATGAGGTTTTGGACGGCCACGGGCTCGCCGGAGGCAATCAGGCATTGGACGAAGAGCTGCAGCGGCAGCAGCCAGACGTAGTTGTCCGGGCCCATGAAGAAGTAGGCGACGGTGGTGAAGATCCACAGCCGGCCGAGGATGACGACGATGCGGTTGCCGATACGATCGGCGAGCTGGCCCCACTGAGCGGCCACGAGGGCGGTCGTGCCCAGGGCGATCACGTTCATGACCGCCAGGAACTGGAGCGAGATGTCACAGCCAATCTGTTCGCTGCCGACCGTCTCGCCGCGCTGGAACAGCACGAAGAACGGCACGGGCATGGTGGCGAGGAACGTATGCAGGCCCTGGGTGACGACGAGCCATGCGAAGTCGCGATCGCGAAGCGGCCTGAGATAGGTCGCGACGATCTGCCAAGGCGATCGCTTGGGCCGTGGGCGGCGCATCGGCTCGGGCACCCAGAGGAAGAGCAGGGGGTCGACGATGCCGAGGATCGCGCCGGCCAGGAAGATGAGGAAGTAGAGCCTGTGTGGCGCGGCGGAGACGCGCTCGAGCAGCAGACTGGCCGCGATGACGGTGAGCGCGGTGGCGATCAGGTTGATCTGGTAGCGCCGTCCGAAGAAGCGGCCGCGGACGGACTCGGGGATCAGGTCGGCCATCCACGACCACCAGCCGGCGGAGGTCAGGGACGTGAGGCTGACGCACGCGACGTTGGCGGCGATGACGAGGACGACGAGGGCCGGTCGGCGGTCAGGCTCGGCCGAGAGCAGGGCGGCCAGGGCGACGAGCAGGAAGAACGATCGGCCGATGACCATGAGTCGAACCCAGGTGGGTCTGCGGGCCTTCAGTCTGTTGAACAGGTACGCTCCGGGCAGGGCCATGACGATGGCGCCGACCCACAGGGCGAGGTTCAAACCGACCAGGGTGCGCGAGGCGTCCAGTTGCTCGCGGAGGAAGATGGTGGCGATCATGAGCAGCGGGCTCATGACGGCGAGGGTCATGCAGATGAGCGTGCCGCTGATGATGGTGAGGGTCATCCCGTGTTGCAGGCGCAAGGGCCCGATGGAACGGCCTTCGGTGTCGATGGGGAAGCCTGTGGGCATCATGTGTCTCGGCTCGGGTCGGCGACGCGGTCCGTGCTCGATGCGACGGCCGGGAGTCGCGTCCTGGGCGCACTCACGGGGTGAGACGATACCGACTCGGCGTTGGCGGGGCAAATGAGGGCGATGCTTGTGTTGTTAAGGATGCTGTATCCGCACGGCGGGCGCCGTAGGAAGGTGTTGCTCGTGGCCTGTTCAGCTAAGCCGCTTGCCGTGCGCGGTCGCTCACGCAGTCTGCCTTGCTTCCTGGACCTTGGAGAGGAGGTTTTCGGATCGATAGGGCTTCTGGATGAACGCGGCCTGTCCTATGCCCGGGAACCGGGTGGTCAGCTCGCGCTCGTCGAACCCGCTGGAGAAGATCGCGCAGACATCCTGACGGATTCCACAGAGGGCCCGGTAGGTCTCCAGCCCGTCCATCTCCGGCATCGTGAGATCGAGGATAACGCATGCAATGTCGTCGGCTCGGTCCTGGTAGACCGTGACCGCCTCACGGCCGTTGGTCGCGGTCAGGACAGAGTAGCCCGCCCTTTCGAGCATCCGTCGGGCGACGTTGCGGACGGTCTCCTCGTCATCGACGAGTAGGATCAGGTTCGTCTGCCGATCGGTGGCCGGTGCCGTCGTGCACGGTTTCCGGCCCTGATCAGGGACCGGCAGCAGCACGCGAAACGTGGTGCCTTCGTCCGGCGCGCTGCGGATCATCGTGGCCCCGTCATGCCCGCGAACAATGCCGAGAACGACGGCAAGCCCGAGCCCGCGACCGACGAACTTGGTCGTGAAGAACGGCTCGAAGACGCGGGCCAGGGTATCGCTGCTCATCCCGCAGCCGGTGTCCTCCACTTCGATGAAGGCATAGAGGCCTTCGGGCAGCGCCTGAGCCGAACGGGCCCGGTTGAGGTATTCACGATCGCACTCGACGGTGCCGGTACGGATGCAGATGTCGCCCCCGTCATCGGCGAGCGCTTCGGAGGCGTTGCTGATCAGATTCATGACAAGTTGCCGAAGCTGCCCGACGTCACCGGGGACGGCGGGCATGTCCTGGGCGAGCTCGAACTGCAGATGGGCTTTCTTCGTGATGGCCGTACGAATCAGATGGTCGAGGTCCTGAATGAGCTCGCTCAGCTTGAGCGGCTCGACGACGAACTTGCCTCGTCCGGAATAGGCGAGCATCTGGCGGGACAGGTCGGCGGCCCGCATGGCGGCCATTTCGATCTCATCGATGCTCTGTCGGGCGGAGGAGTTGGGCTCCAGGTCCCTTCGTGCGAGCTCGGCGTTGCCCAAGATGCCCACCAGGAGGTTGTTGAAGTCGTGGGCGATGCCGCCGGCCAGCACGCCCAGGCTCTCGTCCTTCTGCGTCTGCTGCATCTGGGCTTCAAGCTTGCGGCGCTCCTGCTCGGCGAGCTTGTGGTCCGTGACGTCGGTCACCATGCCGACCATGCGCACCGGCGTACCGGCCTCGTCGGACACCACACCGCCGTGCATCCGGACGAAGCGGCATGTTCCGTTCGGCAGAAGCACGCGATGCTCGGTATCTAGACGCCCACCCTCTTCCGCGACATGACGGAGCATCGCGCGAAACGCATCGACGTCGTCAGGGTGAACGCGCTCCTGCCAAGCCTCCGGCGTTCCTGAAAAGGCTCCGGGATCGAAGCCGAAGATCGCCTCCAAGCGCTCGTCCCACGAGACGTCGCCCTCTTGCAGGTTCCAGCTCCAGGTGCCGGCCTCGGCCGCGCCAAGGGCCAATTGAAGCCGCGTTTTGTGTTCTCGGAGCAGTTCTTCGCTCCGGGCCTTGCGAAGCGCGACGGCCGCGAGCTCCCCGAATGCGGCGGCCACCTCGGCGTCTTCGTCTGTGAAATCGCCGGCCTTGTTCGCCATGCCGATCAGCCCGACCACTTTGTCGTCTAGGACGAGCGGAGCGAACATGACGTTGGCCAGATCGACATGCCCGGCCGGCATGAATTGCATCCACGTGCTGTTGGCGAAGTCGTTATCGTAGACCACCCGCTTCTCGTCATACGCCACGGCGCGAAGACCGCGAATAGGCATCGGCAACTGGGGATCGACCGTGCAGGGCAGGTCGCCCGATTCGAGGAACAGCACGTCATTCTCCTGGCCGGTCGGACTCAGGAGCGCGACATAGCCGGCGGTTGCGCCGATGACGCCGCTGCAAGCGTAGAAGATGCGCTTGGCCGCTTCCTCGAACGTGGCGCACTCGAGAAGCGCCCTGCTACCGGTCAAGAGCGCTTTCTCCAACTCCGTGCGTTCAAGCGTGTCGGTGCCGGCAGGGCGCGACGACGTACGGAATTCGGCCTCGCTTCCGTGAACACCCGTGGCTTGGTGCGACATATCCCTCATCCTCGCTGGGTTTACAAAGGGTCTCCGTTCAGGTATCGACCCGATGGGGACCGGAGTTTGAGTATGGAGCTTCTGAGTTCCCGGCGAGCATTCCCCGTGCTCATCAGCTTCTCGAGTCGGGGGTCTACGACTTGTGATGCCGATCCTACTCGTTGTCTGCCGATCCAGCGACGAAAAACCTGAGAGGTTTGCTCCTTCTGTCGCACATTTGAAGGCACACTTCGCATGGTACCAGCCGGCTGCACGTGACATGATGAACCTGAGCTTCGATCCCTTGATGGGTCTCCGTTTCTCGAGAGGACCTAATGCCGAAATGCTCCGCCCCCGGCTATCTTCTAAGGCGCGGGACGGCCAGCCTTCATGGGCTGGCACGATCAAGGCGTGGTTAGGGTGGATCGTCTGTCAGGTCGGGGCCTGCCCGTGGACGATGGCCCAGGCCGACAGGAGCGTTAGTCCGTCCCAGGGTGCTTCGGGCGCACTGCGGGTGTGGCAGGCTCGGCAGAGGTAATCCAGGATCCACTGGCGCTGGCCGAGGATGGGATCCACGGCGGCGACGAAGTCGAGGGCATGGTCCTCGTTGCCGCGGTAGTCGAAGCGGAGCTCGAGGAATCGTATGGCCACGACCCGCAGGGCCGTTAGGGCTTCGGAGTAATTCTGGGTTTGTGTGGCCTCGACGTAGCGATCCAGGCCTTGCCTGATGGCTGTGAGGAGGCTGCGGCGACGTCCCGCCGGCGGTGGGTAGTGCCTGAGCTTCAGATAGGCCCGGGCCTGGCGGCGCATACGCTTGGCGAGCTTGGAGGCCATGCTGCCCGGCAGGTCCTGCTCGCGTCGCCAGAGCCGGTAGAAGCGTCCGGGCGGTCCGAACATATCGCCCATGGCCACGATGATGTGCGATCGGACGACGCGGTTCGGGTTCTCCAGGGACATGGCCAGCATCTGGCGGACGGCGCGGAACTCGCCGAGCTTGGACAGGGCCGATGCTGCTCCGATGAGGACCTCGCCGTCCTTCTCGTGGCCCAACAGCTTGAGGAGCGTCTCGGCTGATCGGCTATCGGCCAGGTTGCCGAGGGCGGAGGCGGCGGCGCGTCGGACCTCGTTGTCCCTGTCGTCGAGGGCCGAGACGAGCGGCAGGGTGCCGTCCTGACTCCCGGCCATGCCGAGGGCCTCGGCCGAGACCGTTCGGGTGCGGCGATCGGGATCATGGAGTTGCCAGATGAGCAGTTCGATGGCCTCCTCGGTTCCGATGCGGCCGAGGGCGAACAGGGCCTCGCGTCGGACATTGGGGTCGGGGTCTTCGAGGGCCTCGGCCACGTCGTTGAGGACGATGTTGCCGTCGCGGTGTCGGACGCCTCGGAGGGCCCGGATGCGTCGGGAGGGGCTGCCAGCCCCGGCGATGGCGCTGATGTTCCAGGCGGTGCGGAACAGGCCGCCGCTGAGCATGCGGGCGAACCAGGGCAGCAGCGGCTCTCCCCGGACGTCGGGGATGCGGGTCATGAGCGGCATGTTGAGGATGGTGCCCACGAACAGGATCGCCAGCATGATGTGCAGATAGCACATGGGCTGACCGTTCGGCATGGTGACCCCGGGCACGACGGGCACGGCGTCGGCGAGCATGCCGCCCAGCCACGGGCCGATCGCGCCGCACAGGGCGATCATGGCGTGGAAGATCGAGACGTAGTACTCGCGTTCGGCCTCGGGCGCGATGCCGATCATGAGGTTCTGCATGGCCACGGGCACGCCGGAGGAGATCAGGCCCTGGAGGATGAGCTGCAGCGGCAGGAGCCAGATGTAGTTGTCGGGCCCCATGAAGTAGTAGGCGATGAAGGAGAAGACCCAGAGCCTGCCGAGGATGAAGACGGTGCGATGGCCGATACGATCGGCGAGCCGTCCCCACTGGGAGGCCACCGTGGCGGTGGTGACCATGAGGAGCACGTTCATCAGCGCCAGGAACTGCAGCGAGATGCCGCAGCCGATGTCGACCCCCTCGGCATGATCGCCGCGCTGATACAGCACAATGAAGGGCAACTGCATGGAGACGAGCAGGGTGTTGAAGCCTTGCGTCCAGACCAGCCAGGCGAAGCGTGGCTCGCGGAGCGGGCGGAGGTAGACGCCCAGGATCTCGCGAAAGGTGTGCTTGGGTCGAGGCGGTCGCTGGGGTTCGGGCACCCACCAGAACAGGATCGGGTCGATGACGCCGAGCGTGGCCGCGATGGAGAAGATCAGGAAATAGAGCAGATGGTGGCCGGTGGTGACCTGTTCGAGGACCACGGCGGCGAGGATGGACCCGAGCGCGTTGGCTATGAGGTTGAACTGATAGCGGCGTCCGAAGAAGCGTCCTCGGATGGCCTCGGGGATCAGGTCGGCCATCCACGACCACCATCCCCCGGCGGGCATGGCGCTGAGGCTGTGGCAGAGGGCGTTGGCGACCACCACCACCACGACGAGCGTCGGTCGGAGATCGGCGCGGACCGAGAGCAGGGCGGCCAGGGCCACGACGAAGAGGAACAGCCTGCCCGCAGCCATGAGGATGACCCAGGTGGGTCGGCGGGTGCGCAGCCTGTTGAAGAGGTACGCCCCGGGGAGGCTCATGACGATGGCGGCCATCCAGAGCGCGACGTTGAGGCCGACGAGGGTGCGCGAGGCGCCGAGCTGCTCGCGCATGAAGACGGTCGCGAACATGTGGATCGGGGCCATGACGGCCATGGAGGCGTTGATGCACGAGCCGCCGAGGACGTTGAGGATCATGCCGCGGCGGAGGCGGAGCGGGCCTATGGGGCGACCTTCGGTGTCGACTGGGTGTTGGATGGCCACGACCGGTCCTCGGTAGCGCTACGGGCAAGTCAGAACGCCGCAGGCAAGCATGGGATGGTAGTATGGCCCGCCGAGGCGGATCGTCAACGGCCGAAACGCGTGAAATCGAAGGATTGCGGAAGAAAGTGGGGTGAGACGAGGTCTGTGAGAGGGTTGGTAGTACAATGAGACCTCTTCCCGATTCATGTGACGTGTAGGAGGGACCCCGTGACTCGCATCGTTTTTGCAGCTCAAGCGGGCGTGCTGGCGATCCTTGTCGGATCGGTCGCCGCGGCATCGACCACGAAGCCGTGGATGTCGAAGATCCGTCGAGACCACCCGCGGCTGTTCTTCAATGCCGAGACGTGGCCCGAGGTGCGGGCCCGGGCGTTGGGACCCGCGCGGAAGCAGTACGACGCGATGAAGCGGCGCGTCGACGGTTATCCGGACGACCCGAAGGGCGACTCGGGCGGCCCGCCCTTCGAAAAGAGGGAGGTTATCGCCGGCAAGGTGCATACGATGACCTCGATCCGCGCGGCGACCGAATGGGGCCCGCAGGCGATGGAGACGGCCTTCGTCTATCGCATGACGGGCGAGAAGCGCTACTTGGAGCGGGTCAAGAAGATGCTCGCGGTCAACGTCGACGTCTACCGCACGTGCATCGAGCAGGGTCGGGCGGTCCATTGGTACAGCGAGTCGCGGATCGGCTCGTTGGCCGCCTATGACTGGGTCTATGAGGATCTCTCGCCCGCCGAGCGACGGGCCTTCATCGTGCCGATGCTCCGCCACGTCGATCTGGTTCAACGGGGCAAGGACAAGCCGACGGTCTACCGCATCAACCGGAGCAACCACACCACGGGCTTCTACGGCGCGACCAATTTGCCCTGGTACGCCGGGCTGGCCGCCTACGCCGACGGCATCGACGACGACGCGGCCCGGAAGCTGCTCGAGCTCGGCCATCGGCAGCACCAGCGGCTGTTCGAGTACCGCAAGCAGTGCGCGGGTGACGACGGCGGTCTGGCGTCGGCCACGCCCGCGTACGCGATGGGGTGGTATCCGCTCGCGCAGTTCAACTTCCTGCATACGTGGCGGTCGGCGACGGGCGAGAACCTGGCGAAACGTTGGCCCCACCTGGCGACCTTCCCGGTGTGGGTGATGTGGAACTGGATCCCCTCTCCGGACGGGCCGAAGCAGTTCGGCACCGGAGACGGCTACCACTGGAACAACGACCTCAACACGTGGGCGCTCTGGGGCCACATGACGCAGATCATGCACTTCTATGGCGATTCTCATCCGGACTGTGCGTCGCTCGCCGCTGCCCTGCGGTCGCGATGTGGGCGGAAGGCGTTTGCCGCGAACTACGCGATCTATCCGTTCCTGATGACCACCGGACAGGACGCAGCCGAGCCCGCGACGCCGCGGGAGTCGGCGGTGCTGGCCCGGCACTTCGAGTCACTGGGTCAGATCATCATGCGCTCCGGGTGGGGGCCGGACGATACCTACTGTCTGTTGACGGTCGGGTCGAGCGTGCCGAGCCACAAGCAGTACGACGAGGGTCACTTCACCATCTACAAGAAGGGGTTTCTCGCGCTCGATAGCGGCACGCGGGGCATCAGCAAGGACTTCCACCTTCGCCACTACTACGCCCAGACGGTCGCCCACAACTGCGTGCTGATTCACATGCCGGACGAGCCGTTCGCGCCGTATTGGGGCCCGGCGTATCCCGGCCCGGAGGGCAAGACCAGCTACGGCGGCATGCGACGTCCGACGGGCGCGACCGTGACCGCGTTCGAGACGCGGGAGCATTACGCCTACGCGGCCGCGGACATCACGCCCTGCTATTCGGACAAGAAATGCGAGCGGATGGTCCGGCAGTTCCTTTTCGTCCCGCCGAACGGCTTCGTAATCTGCGATCGCGTTCGCACGACGAAACCCGGCTACGCGAAGGCGTGGCTCTTGCATACGCAGAACGAACCCGTCGTCGAAGGGCTGACCTTCCGCGCCGACGAGAACCAAGGGCGGTTGTTCTGTCGGACGCTTCTGCCCAAGGACGCCAAGGCGAAGAAGATCGGCGGGCCGGGCAAGGAATTCTGGGCTAGCGGCAAGAACTGGGAGCTGAACGACGCGGTCAAGCAGCGATGCAGGCGTCAGCTTGAGCAGACAGGCCGGCCGTGCCTGTTCGGCAACTGGCGGATGGAGGTTTCGCCGGGGTCCGAGCGGCAAGACGATGTCTTCCTCCATGTGATCCAGGTGGGCGACCGGTCGTTGGCGAAGAGGATGTCCGTCGAGCTGGTCGAGTCGTCCGAGCACGCCGGCGCGCGATTCGTCGTCGAGGGTCGAACGGTCGAGGCCGTCTTCAGCACGCGGGACAAGCCTGCGGGTCACATCCGAATCTCGCAGAACGGCCGGCGCTTGATCGATCGCGACCTGGCCGAAAGCGTGCAGGCGCAACGCGGCCTGGTTGAATAGGCGACGGTTGCGAGGGGCACTGCCGTTCGTGGCCGTCCCTGATGATCGGCCGCGTTTCACACCGTAAGATCAACCGTCTTGCTGCGGGTGCTGGATGAGCTTCACGGCATCGGCAGGGGTCGACCACTCGCTGCCGCGCCAGGTGACCCAGCGCGGCGCGTCGCCGCTGGCGAAATGGGCTGCTGCGAGGAACGCTCGTTCGGCGATCTCCGCCGAGAACGCCAGCAGTCCTTCGTCCCTGGCCACAAGACGTAGCCGGGCTGCCGGTGCGTCGATTCGGCGTATCTCGACGAGACTGTAATAGGTCCGTCCTGCTTCATAGTCGCGCAAGGGGAGCGGCTCATCGTCGTGGCTCGTCCGTTTACGGGCTTCGGGCTTCGTCGGCCGTTTCCGATCGGACAGCACGAGCTGACGCCAGGGCTCTCGTTTGTTCATCGAGTACTTGCGCGCCGGCTCGACGAGCACATGGGGCAGGTTCGTGGGCCCAAGGGTCACGCGGAGATCGCCTGCTTCATAGGACGCCTCGCCGGCGGGGGTGATCCGGTCGGTCATCATTCGGTAGATGTGCTCTGCGCTCCGGGCCTTTGTGTCGGCCGTGGCGCGCAGAACCATCGCGCCGATAATGCGATCGGGGCGGTAGAGCCAGACCTGCTGCACGCGCCAGGGCCCGGAGACGTGCGGCGTGCGCCAGGTCGTGCGCTGCTCGTGTGGCGTGTAGGCACCCGCGGCTGCGGCGGCGTCCTTCTGAATGTCGAGCATCGCCTCGGGCTTGCGCCATCCGGCGATATGCAGGTTGGTGTACTCGTACTTCAGATTGCGGGCCAGCGGATCGAGTCGCACGAGCGGGTACGCACCGGCCAGACCGCTCTCGGGCGTCATGGCGCCTGCGAGGGTGTAGCCGAACGAGTTCGACGTGAAGACCGAGCTGAGCTGGCCGTACCGCATTCGCAGCCCGCCGATATCGGGATCGGCGACGACGTAGTTGTCGCGTCGTGGCTGGGGTCTCACACCGCGCAGGGCGAGCTGCTTGTAGCCGTGAACCGACCAGTCGGCGTACTTGCGATCGAAGCCCGTGCCTCGTTCGGCCATGGTCAGGGCGATGGTCGCGAGTTCGCCGTCTTGCGTCGCCGCGGCCGCCAGCGCGACCGCGCCGGGCCAGAACGTCCGCCACTGCTCCTTCCACCAGATCGCCGAGTGATAGTGCGTTCCATACGGCGCGCCCCCGCGGCCGGCCCAGGGCGTCAGCCGGAGCTTGTAGTACGGCCGCTGCCGGTTGAGCAGGCTGAGCGAAAGCTTGTCGCCCGTGAACCACCAGTGCAGGTAGATGGCGCGTGTGTTGATGTTGTGGTAGTACATCGTCTCGGCGACGAGTTGCGGCCCGCTGAAGTCCGGGTTGTAGAGGTAGCGGATCGCCCCGTTGGGCCACATGTGCCAGTCCACCATACGCATGGCGAACGCTGCCCGTTTGAACAGGCCCGGTGCGAGCTCCGGTTCGTACTCGCGCGCGAGCACCCAGCCGAGGGTGAGGGCCGCGACGTCCCCGTGGCCGCCGAAGTTGACGATCTCGACCGCCTTCTCGACGGCCTTCGGCCATCGCCGTTCGGCGAGGTCGCGAGCGTCTCCGAGCACGCGTCTGACGGCGCGGTCGAGCCGGTCGTCGCCCACGAGTCTTCGCAGAGCCGGTCGCGCCGAGATCTCCACCACCGGGCCGTAGAGATACCAGGCCTTCCAGCCGGCCTTGAAGTCGCTAGCTTCGGTCGGATACCGCTCGTCCATCCAAGTACACAGCAGATCGCCGAGCGCGTCGCTGTCGGCGTGTTTGCTGTCGGGCGAGGTCAG
>CAZUQM010000073.1:0-14837 GCA_964622545.1 uncultured Planctomycetales bacterium
GCGGCTTGAAGGCCTTTTCTTATGCGCGAAGCGAACGGAGTTCGCTTATTCTGGGCCTAGGTTCTCGCCACCGACCACAAGACCATGCGTGTCGAGTTGTCCATCAGTGATTGCATAGGCCCCTGTTCCGTATCCGCCGACCCTGACGTCCCCGTGCACCAGGTGCGTACCCCCGAACTGCTCAACCGTTCCCGCCCCATTCCGCCCGAGGGTGATGCATTCATGCTCAAGTTGACCACCGTGGATTCTTAGCGTCCCGCTGTCTTCCGCCTGGAAGCCGATGTTGATGAGCTTGCACACATTGCCCGTATCCCACACCTCAGCGATCCCTCCGTTGTCGATATACACGCTGACGAAGCTTTCGGGGAGGACACTCGGGTTCCAGTTGTTCGGGTCCTCCCACGCGCCTTGCGAGGCCACCCAGTAGGAAGGAAACGTCCCACCCATCCCTGGGGCAGCGCTGGCAAGTACCGCAAGGACAGCCCCCAGCAGGCGGCGGGCTTCGTACCGGTTTCCATCCGTCTTCATGCAGTCACGCTGCATCCCTCGGCTCCTCTCAGTCTGTTCGGTTTTCTGAAGGCCCTGTGCTGGTCCTCCAGCCTCTTCCGGCCAATCGTGGCGTTTCTCAGGTCCTACGAGCGAACCGTTTGTCCGAAATGCTTGGGAACACCATCCCTACATGCCTTCTAGCCCCGCCGCCGACGCTGTTCAAGATGGGGTGTTCAATAATCCACTGAATAGTACGAGAATCCGTCGTGGGATCGTGTCCTCCCCTGCTTCTTGATGGAGCGGCCTTCAACTTCCTACGTCGTCAGAATCGAAGCCTTCACGAGGTATGAGGTGTCCCACCTATGTAGCTTCATTGCCGGGCCATGGGGTCGTTCGAAGCCCGCGCAAGCAAAGAGCCCGAGGTCAGCGGATGGCCGGACATCGGGCTCGCGGTTTCTTCACGCAGTCGGCCTGTAGGCTCTCGGCCTCACGTCCGACGTCGATCACTCGGTCAGCAGGAGCGTGTCCAGCACGGTGTTCACGTCAGCCAGTCCGGCCGATCGGACCAACTCGTCGGTGACGGCGAAGACGTGATCGCCGATGAACACACCGCGCGACCAGGTGTTGTAGAAGCGCATCCAGGCCGGCGTGCCCGCCTGCTGCACGACCGTCGAGATCCGACCCTGGAACTCGAAGCCGCCCTCGACCGTCACGCGATACACGTAGATGCCGGTGAAGGTGGGCTCGCCCATGGTCGGTCCGCCGCTGCCGCCTTCGACCAGGTTGATCGGGATGGCGAGCAGGTCTTTCGGCTTGAAGAAGTTGAACGCCCGATGATCGTGCAGGGCCTGCGATTCGGTGCCGCGTCCGCCGATGATCTGACGGTGCAGAAGCTGCGGGTCGGCGAAGTCGGTCACGTCGAAGATGCTGAGCTGCAACCCCTGATACCAGGTGAAATCGTCGACGACCTGTGCATCCTTGCCGATCGAGAGGATATGGTTTTCGTCGAGGATGTGCATGTAGTCGCTGTAGCCGGGCACCTTGAGCTCCCCCACGATCTTCGGATTCGTCGGGTCCGACAGATCGAGCGTGAAGAACGGGTCGACCTTCACGAACGTGACCAGGAAGCCGCGGGGCCCCATGAACCGGGCCGAGTAGATCTCCTCGCCGGGGGCGATGTTGCGGATCTCGCCGACGACCTCGAGGCCCTCGGTGCCCTCGCCCAACACGAACACGTTGTTGGTCGCGCTGCCGCCGCCCTGCCAGATCCGACCGATCGTCGTGGCGATGCGGAGGTAGTGCTCGTACTCGCCGAGCGAGAACTGGTTGAGAGGCCGGCCGGGCACCGACCCGCTGGCGACGTACTCGGCGCCGCTCTCGCCGAAGGCGAACTTGTGCACGACCGTCGATTCCTGCCGGTCCGGACCGTAGCCCCACTCGGTGTCGGTCAGATACAACGCCTCGGGCGAGGCGTAGATCAGGCCGGCGTCGGCGGTGATGCCGACCGAGTGCGTCTCGGCGTCCGGATCGGTCGTATCCACCGTCACGACCGTGACCATGCCGTAGCCGTCGCCGTCGGCCGGTCGGTAGAAGTCTTGCCACCCGGCAATCAGGCCGGGCCCCGCCTTGGCGGCGCCGCCGCCGACGGTCTCGCACTTCGGCAGCATCTGCTCGACGGGCGTGTTGGCGATCTCCGACCAGGGCGGCAGGCTCGGCCGGTAGGCCAGCACCAGGTGGAGCTTGCCGTCGATCATCCGCGATGAGACCAGATCGCCCTCGAAGCGATAGGTCTTGACCACGGCGGGGGCGTCCCGGTCGGCCGCGTCGATCAGCGTGACGATGGCCTTGGTCGTCGAGTCGTCGAGCTTCGAGACCCCGTCGGATCGCCCCGGGGACGTATCCGATGCCGGATAGGCGTACCAGCCACCCGTGCGCGACAGGGCGACGAGGTTGTCGTCGCGCAGGTACAGGCTGTCGGGGTTGCCCTCCAGCTCCAGCGTGCCGCGAGCGACCACGGCATTGGCGTCCTGGACGTCGGCGATCCGGAGCAGGCCGTCGGACAAAAGGTAGAGGTATCGCCCGTCGTTCTTCATGACGTCGCTCTCGTCGACGCCGGCCTCTTGCAGGTTCGTGGTGGAGTGATCGTCGGACTGGCCGCCACCCTCCCCCGGTTCGTTTTTGGTGTCGACCGTGGCGGTCGGGGCGGCCATCGGCATGGCGAACATGAGATCGCCGAAGAAACCACCCGACCGGGCCTGCTCGCGCGCCTGGACCTGCTCGGCCAGGAACTGCTTGAACTCGGCCTCGGACTGGAACTTCCTCAGCGACGCCGCGCCGGTCTTGGTGTAGGAGGGGATGTCAAAGGGCCAGAACTGGCCGCAACCGCTCACCGCTGCCGCGGTGATTGTCACAAGGCACAACAGACTCGCTCGATTCACGGAAAGATCCTTCCCTGCGCCCGAATGTCGTAGAGACTCGTTGATCGGGAGCCGGCCGCCCCATCGGCCGGATGCACGTGCGCCGTCCGTGGGCTCGTGCCGCTTCCACCTCCCGCCGCGCCAAGCCTCCATGGAATTATAGACAGCTCCACAGCAATGTCTCGCATCCGCGTAGAAAACCCGAAGATCCTCAGAGACGCTGGCCTCAAGCTGTGACCGCTCGAGCATAACTGGCTTCTAAATCTATCGTTACGAACTCCTCGCCATCGATTGGATGCCGCGTAGGCGGTTTTCCCCTTGACCCGATCGTCGGGGTCGCCCACAATGATCTTTCTTGAATATCGCGGCGCAACGGTATCGAGGGGCCAGAGTTGCATGCTCGGGTCCGCTCCGACCGGTCGTGGAGTGATTGCAGGTAACGGGCCTACAATGGCCCCGGAGGGCAAAGATGCAGCCATCGCGCTTGTGGAGATTCCTCGTCATCGGTCTTGGATTGGTCAGCGGCGCCGAACGGGCTGTGGCCCTGACACTGAGCTACGACTCAGGCACCCAGCAGATCGGCTATAGCGGCAATTGGGGCCAGAGCGAATGGCCCACCTACCCCATCCACTACGCCGTCCGTTTCACGAACCCGTTGAGCTGTCCGGTTAACGTGACGGCCATTCAGATCTACGGCGGCCATAACCACGCTGGCACGGCCAACGTCTTCGCATGGGCCGACAACAGCGGGACGCCTGGTGGGGAACTCGTGGCCATGCCTGGCGTCGTGTTGAGTCCCACGCCGTGGACGAGCTTCGACGTGTCGTCGGCGGGCATCGTGCTTCAGCCGGGCGACGACCTATTTGCCGGACTCGATCCCGGCACCTGCTGGGTCTACTACGACAACGATCTGACGGGAGCGGGCCGGAAGTGGTGGACCAATCCGGAGACCGAGCAATGGGAGCCGGGCGGGGCGCCCTCGGGGGATCGCAACCTGATGGTTCGGCTCGACGTGGAGCCCGTGCCGGGGCCGACGGCGCTCACCGTTGAGGTGAACGTTCCGGATTGGGGCGCGGTCGCGCTCGATCCGAATCAGGCTACGTATGATCCCAACGACACCGTCACGCTGACGGCCGAACCCGAAACGGGCAGACGGCTCAAGCAATGGCTCATCTACGATCCGCTGCATCCCGACGACGCCAACTACGCGAGTGCTGATGCCAACACCGCGATCTCGGTGGACATGTGGGTCGATCGGCGGGTCCGAGCTGTCTTCGAGCACACGCTGGCGTGGAAGGTCGTCGGCTGGGGCTCGAACGCGTCGGGGCAATGCGACGGACCGCTGGAGTACGGCTTCATCGACATGGCCGGTGGGGATCTTCACACGGTTGCGCTACGCAGAAGCGGCGAGCTTGCGTGTTGGGGAAGCAACTACAGCGGTCAGCTCGAGATTCCTGAGGGCGATGATTTCGTAGCGGTCACGAGTGGGCGCTACCATGGTTTGGCCCGTCGCGGTAACGGCACGGTGGAGGCGTGGGGCAGCAACTCGTGGAATCAGTGCGACGTGCCGGGAGGTCTCAGTGCGATGGCGATCGGGTGCGGCACGGTTCACAGCCTAGCGGTTCGTTCGGATGGTACGCTTGTCGCGTGGGGCGATACCGACGACGGCAAAACGGTCTGTCCGACCGGCAATGACTACGTTGCCGTGGATGGGGGGCAAGATCACAGTGTGGCTCTCAAGGGAGACGGCAGCGTGGTCGCATGGGGCAGTAACTCTCACAACCAATGCAACGTTCCGGCTGGCAACGACTTCGTCCAGATTGCGGCGGGATGGCGTCACACAATCGCGCTGAAAAGCGACGGCTCGCTCGCCGCATGGGGCGACAATTCCTACGGACAGTGCAACGTGCCGGCGGGCAACGACTTCGTCGCCGTGGCCGCGGCCAGGTACTACAACGTGGTCCTGCACGCGGATGGATCGCTCGAAGCCTGGGGTGCTTGCAGCTACAACGAGACGACCGTGCCGGAAGGCCAATACTACGTGGACCTCATTGGGGCCGAAGCCCACGTGCTCGCGCTCGCCGATCCGCACATCGATCTGATCGTGACCAACGGTGTGTGGGGTTCGGTAGATCTCGCGCCCAACCAGCCGAGCTTCCCCGACCCCAACGTCGTCGCCAGGCTGACGGCTCAGCCGCATGAGCAACGTAGTTTCGGCCATTGGCTGATCTACGATGTGAACTTCCCGAACGACGCGAACTACGCGGTCGAGGACTCGAACGCGATCCTCTACCTGCCCATGACAACCGACTATCAGGTCGAGGCCGTCTTCAAGTGCGGCAGCGGTCTCGGTGCGGGTGTAGGCCTGCTGGTAATCGGACTGGCCCTGCTGTCGATGAAGCTGTTCGTTACGGGAAAACGTCGCGCTCGGTAGCCCGCACGATCAGCCCAGTTGCATCACGAGCGCAATCACCCCGCCGCCGATGGCCGCGGCGCTGAGCACGGCCGTGAAGACGACCAGGATCGTGAACTGCCGCGTCTGGCGGTTCAGGATCTCGCTGATCTGCAGACCGCGCATCTCGTCGGCGGCCTGGAGGTCGCGGAGCACTTTGGCCTGCGCGTCGGTCGATTCGCTCAGCCGATCGACGCCGCGTCCGAACGATTGCAGCGTCGCGTCGAGGTTGGCGTCGGCCTCGGTGCCCATCTCGAGTTGCTTTTGCATCCCGGTCAGGGCGTCGGTCTGCTCGCGGACCGCGCGGGGCATCTCCGACAGGGCGTCGGCGAGCTGCTGTGTGCGGATCTTCGTCGTCTCGAGCTCGGCCGCGATCGCTGAGATGAGCTCGGTGCGTTGCCGGTCCGACTGAGCCACGTCCGACAGGGTGTCGTTGAGTTGGCCCAGCGAGGTGGCGATGGCCTCGGTGCGGTTCTCCTGCGTGAGCATGTGCTGCTGCATCTGGTCCATCAGCTCGAGGACACGGTCGTAGCCCTCTTGGAGCTTGCGCAGGCTGACGTCGCGCCGGCCGCCGCGCGACAGGGCCGTCGTGATGCGATCGGCCGCGGCGAGGTCGTGACGGTCGGCGGTGCGTCTACCGTTGCCGGAGGGGTCACCGTTGTCGCCGGGCGCCCCGCCCCTATCGCCTGCTGCGCCATCTTTGGTGAGGGGATCGTCCGAACTGCCGAAACGTCGCCGGTCGTTGCGGATCCATCCGCCGACGCGCGACCACAAGCCCACCTTGGCCATGGTTTGCTCCCTCCACTAGAGCATTGCGAATCCGTTCCGTGCGCCGGCCGAGGCGTGATGCCGTCAACCGTTCGCATCGCGCGTTATTATAGCATCGGCTCGGCCAAAGGCCGCGCAGAAAGTGACCGACACCTCGACTTCCTATCGACGGATCGAACCGCTCGCGTGCCGCGTGACCTATCCATCCGGCCATGCCGATGCGTTACCGCTGACCCAACGATTCACCCAACAGAACGGGAGCGTTCTGCCAGCCGAATGGGAACATCTGGTCGGTGTCGAGCGCGCTGCGTGTGATGATCTGCGAGTTCAACAAGGCGTCTTCGGCGCCCATATTGTCCATGATGTCCTGCACGTCATACACGTGGACGAGGCCAAGCATGTGGCCCAGCTCGTGGGCGGCCACATTGGCCAGGCTCATGATGAGTTGATCGACCGTGGTCGATACGCTCGCGTACACGTCGCGCCAGATTTCGGTGACGATCACCGCGCTGTCGTCGTGTATCTGGTTGTAGGAATCGAGCGTCTGCGACACGCCGTAAAACCCGGCATCGGCGTAACCCGTGCCAAAGACCACCGACGAATACTCGCCGCCCGGCAAGGCGCCGTCGTCGGTCGAGATGAAATCGATATCGTAACCGTCATAAATGGTTTCCATGCGCGTCTTGATGCCCTGCTTGACCTGCGCGTCTTGCCCGGCAAGCTGGCTGCTCACCCGGCTGGCATCGAAAGCACCCATGGTCAGCGTGCCCTCTCCGGGGATCTCGACGCTGCCGCCGTCAAAGTCGAGCAGCACCACCTGATTCTGCGGAAGGGGAGCCGTCCCGCCACGCGTCACGGTGATCGTGACCTGGTAGTCGCCGGGCTCTGCGGGGAACGAATCGTCGCCGTAGGCGGCCACGCCGAGGTAGTAGTGGTCGCTGACGTGGCGAACGATGTGCTGAAAGGCGATTTCGCCGGTCGACACGTCGCTGTCGTCCGGGTCGTAGTCCACCATATCGACATTGTCGTCGAACAGCCCCACCAGGAGATACGTCTGCGAGCCGTTCACGGGCAAGACGGAAACGCTGATTGCGTCGCCGGGCTGGACGGAACCAAGGTCGTAGACGTCGATGTCGTCCGCCGTGGCGATGCGGCCCGTCCACGGCGTGACGCTGCCGTCCGAGCCGTACTTGACCGCGACGGCCTCGGCGACCGAGTTGTTGGACTCGATGTCGAGCGAACCTTCGGTCAGGCCCTGGACAGAGGTTCCGCTCCCGGGGGGGACGCAGCCGGCGACCAACAGCAAGACGAGCGGACCGATAAGACCGACCAACCCTTTGTGGCTGTTCATGGCTGCAGTGCCTCCACAGGTGGATGACGCTCGATGCGGGACAAGGCCCGGCGCGGGCCGCCCGCCTCGGGACGCGCGGCCGATCAGGATTCGCTGCTCCTCGGATCGGCTTCGGATCGAGGCTCTTGCAGGTAATCTGATGGCCGCTATCCTTCGGGTCTTGAGGAACGGCACGTCTCGGTCCGAAAACCCATCGAGGTTCCGGAAAGAACCCGCGCTGCAGCAGGGGATTCAGGCCGTTCACGGAGGGCTACGGTGCGAGCGATTCGTTCGATGAACCACGGCCGGGGCCCATAGGTCCCAATACGCAAAGCCGTCTGTCTCGAAGGGAACGCGCGCCTGGCAGGCGAATCGGTGCGCCGTGCCGCGCGTGCTGCCTCCCTTGAGTTTTCGCCATGGAGCGGGGATAGTGCGAACCACATAGCCTGATCCCACCAGCCATCGGAGAACAAGCATGGTCCTGTTCGGACAGCCTCTTCTGGTTGTTATGCATCTGGCTCTCGCCCCCGCAACCGACATCCAACCCATCCTGCCCGTCATCGTCGGCGACTGGTGGCAGGTGGCCGGTCAGCCGGATCTCGGCAAGTACACGAGCGACAATCAGGAACCGGTCGACTTCGCCGTCTGGCAGGCGGCCGACGGGAGCTGGCAGCTCTGGTCGTGCATCCGCAACACGAAGTGCGGCGGCGTGACCAGGCTGTTTCACCGATGGGAAGGTCAGCGGCTCACCGACACCGACTGGAAGCCGATGGGCATCGCGATGATGGGCGACCCGAACTACGGCGAGAGCGTCGGCGGCCTGCAAGCGCCGCACGTCGTCAAGCACGACGGCCTGTACTGGATGGTTTACGGCGACTGGAACAACATCTGTTTCGCCACCAGCAAGGACGGTAAGACCTTCAAGCGCCGCGTCCAACCGAACGGCAAGACGGGCGTCTTCACCGAAGGGCCCGGTGCGAATACACGCGATCCGTGCCTGATTCACATCGACGGGCTGTGGCACTGCTACTACACGGCCTTCCCACGCGGCCGCGGATAATTCTTCTGTCGCACCTCGCCCGATCTGAAGCGGTGGAGCCCCTCGTGCGTCGTGGCCTACGGAGGCAAGCTCGGACCGGACCCGATGCTCATCGAGTGTCCGCACGTCGTCGAGGTCCTTCCGGGCGAGTTCGTCCTGTTCCGGAACCTCCACTACGGCCAGAATGCCGAGAGTTGGGTGTACTACTCGCACAACCCTCTGAACTTCGGCATCGACGAAGATTACAAGCTCGCGTGCACGCTGAAGGTCGCCGCCACCGAGGTCATTCTGCACGAGGGGCAGTACTACCTGGCTACGCTGAACCCCGGGCTCGACGGCATCCGCATCGCGCGGCTGCGATGGGCACGCGCGGGCGGCGTCGGGCCGGCCGTGTTCGACTTCGAGGATGAGCAGGTTCGCCGCAAGTGGCGATGCGTCGAGGGACATCTGACGGACGTGTTCACCACGTCGACCCGAAGCAGCTTCAACCCGCCGACGAAACACTTCATCGGCACGGCCGAGATCGGCGACAACAAGCTCGACGACGACCGGATGGGTGTGATCGAGTCGCCCCCCTTCAAGCTGACCGAAGACGCGTACATGCTGTTCGTCTCCGGCGGATCGAACCAGAGCAAGACCTATGTTGCGATCATCGATGCCGAGGGTGGCAAGGAGATCGCGCGATTCACCGGGGCGATGTCGAACGGGTTGGTCGCGCAGCGCTTCGAGGTGCACGGCCATCAGGGCAAGACCGTGCGCATTCGCGTGGTCGACCGGGCCAAGGGCAACTGGGGTCACGTCAACTTCGGCGGCATCTTCGCGGCCGGGCCCGGCGATTTCATTGACGCGAAGTAGGGCGGCTCCTTCCCTAAGCTGCCTGCAGAGACGTCTGTCCAGTGTGGCAGGGCGGCTCGCGGCTTCAGCGGCGGGGGACACGAATTGGCGCTGCCCAGGGAACAGCTACGTGGCACGCGTGTTTTGACTGTGATACGAGGGCGGTGCCATGCCTGTGGCATTGTGCGACCTGGTTATCTACATCCGCCGTGGTGTTGGAACCACCATGGATTGCCCATGCGATTCCGTGCGACGAGGCCAAGGATTTTCGTTCGGGCGGGTTGTCCATGTTCCGTGAGAGGCGAGAGGACACTCTATGACCAACTATCTGGCTGAAGCGGTGGGGACGATGATCCTGGTCATCTTGGGTGACGGCGTGGTGGCCAACGTGTGCCTCGCCAAGACCAAGGGCAATAGCTCCGGTTGGATCGTCATCGCAACAGGGTGGGGGCTGGCCGTCGCCATCGCGGTGTACAGCGTCGGTCGGATCAGCGGCGCGCACATCAACCCGGCCGTCACCGTCGGTCTGGCGAGCATCGGCGCGTTCGAGTGGTCTCTCGTCCCGGGCTACATCTTGGCCCAGTTGATTGGTGGCATGGTCGGCGGCGTGGTGGTCTGGCTGGCCTATCTGCCGCACTGGAGCCGGACGGACGACCCGGCCACGAAGCTCGGCGTGTTCTGCACGGGGCCGGCGATCCGCTCGCCGGCCGCGAACGCCCTGTGCGAGGCGATCGGCACGTTCGTGCTCGTCTTCGGCGTGCTGGCGATTGCCGCCAACGTCGATGAGATCAGACAGGCCAGTGACGTCGATCTGTCGGCGGTCTTCGCCATCGGCATCAACCCGCTGCTGGTGGGCTTTCTGGTGTGGGGCATCGGGCTGTCGCTGGGCGGGCCGACGGGTTACGCGATCAACCCGGCGCGGGACCTCGGCCCGCGGATCATGCACGCGATCCTGCCGATCCCCGGCAAGGGCGGTTCGGACTGGGGCTACAGTTGGGTGCCGATCGTCGCCCCGCTCATTGGCGGCGTCCTGGGCGCGGTCTGCTACAGGGCGATCGGGTTCTGATGTGGACGCCTGTCGCACGCGACAGGGCACACGGGTTCCTCCTACCATGCCACCACGCCTTTGCGACCCTCTGGGCAGGACCCTGCCGAGACCACAGCGCATGGCAGTGCCGGTCGCTACTTGACGGCCACGCACCGTTCCGCTCGTGCCGCTCGGCCTGCCTCATTCCAGACGATCAGCGTGACGCGATACGTGCCGGGTTTGCCGTAGACGTGTGTCGTGCAGGCATCGGTGCGAGGCGGGCCGTCGCCGAGGTCCCACAGATGCGCTCGGATCTTGCCGGCGCGGGGCTGGGACGTGCTCACGAAGCGAACGGGCTTGCCGACGCGCGCGGTGGTCGGCGCATCGAACGACGCGACCGGAGCGGGCGACGCAAACGGCTTGGCCGGCGGGAGCGCGTCGCTGCCGTTGCCCGTCACCTTGCAGTCGACCCACGCGAGCGCGGTGTAACCGGTCGGGCCTCGGATGGCCGGTCCCTTGTTGTCCGCGATGGTGCACCGCAAGAAGGTTAGCCCGTCCACACCCTTGCCGGCGAGCTGAAGACCCAGCCGGCCGTTGTGGGTGAACGCGCACTCCTCAAACGTCAGGTTGCGATTGTTTCCGTTGGCACGAAATCCGTGGCCCTCGTCGCCCGCGTACCACATGGGCTTCTTCCCGACGGGGGTCTCGATGAACCGACACCGATAGAGGTAGTGACACGCGATGCCGGTCTTGTCGCCCTGGAATTGCGCGCCCCACTGATGGCAGCCCTTGACCGTGTTCCGGGCCCACAGGACATAGTCCTTCTTCACGTCCGCCGAGACGCTCAGGCCGATCATCTGTCCGCCGTCGATGAGGTTGTCGGTGATGACCAGGTACGAGCCGATGCCCTCGATGCCGCAGAACTTCGTGCTGACCGACTTGTCGCTGATGACGTTCCGGCGGACGGCCGCGCGGTCGCACCCGCCGACGCTGAGCCAATGGTCGATGCGGTTGTCCTCGATGACGCAGCCGTCGCAGTGGCCCCAGATTTCGATGCCGAGCCCCTCACCGCCCGAACCCGTCACCGTGTTGTGGGCGATCACGAGATCGTTCGAGCCGTTGTCGGCGAAGATACCGCCCCGGCCGGTCGTGTCGATCGTGCATCGCAGCACGCGGTTTCGCGACGAGCCCCACGACAGGCGGATGCCCCCGCCGTACTTTGCGCCGACGCCGACGTTCGTGATGCGGCAGTCACTGATGACGCTGTCGGTCACGCCGCGCTCCTTCGACGGATTCGCGCCGCTAAAGAGGATGCCGTGCGGACCGAAGCCCGGGCCCTTGACCAGATTGCGGATGGTCAGGTGATGCAGATTGAGTCGCTTGGCGTTGCCGCCCGAGATGCCCTGACGTGCGCCGGCGTTGCCGGCTCCGTCGAGCGTCAGGTGACAGACCTCGACGTCGTCGCAACCCGACAGGACGACCATGGACGAGGGTTTCTCGCCGGCGAAGCGAAGGATCGTCTTGTCCCGGCCCGCTCCGCGCAGACACGTCGTCGGCTTCGGCGCGACGGGCCGCGTGATCGTGAACGTCCCCTCGCCCAGCACGACGGTATCGCCGGCCTCGCACCGCGCGATGGCCGCGTCGATAGCGGCCGAGTCTCGGCCATCGACGGCGATGGTCTTGGCGGGCAGGTAAGGTGTCAGCAATGCGACGATCAAGACCGGCAAGACGCTTCGCATGGCGCTCCCGCAACCGAAACATGTAGGGTCGGTCGTTTCAGGCCGCTGCGCACAGCTCGCACGACCGCCTATCGGCTACCCCCCCAAAGTCCACGGCGCCCGGTAGGGCTTGCTTAGCCATTTGTTGAGCTGCTCGTTGCCGATGACCCGCTGCCGCTTGCCGTCCCAGCGGATGGCCTGGCCGCTCCGTAGCGCCACGTTGCCCAGATGGGCGATCGTCGTGACGCGATGCCCCACCTCGATGTCGGTGACGGGTCGCTTCCGTGTCCGCATGCAATCCAAGAAGTTCTGTACGTGAGCGGCTCGCGGGTCGCCGGTCCCCTTGTGCTTCTGGGCCTCGAGCTTGCTGCCCTTGGCCGGCTGAATCTCCCAACCGCGCGTGTCGAGGATCAGCTTGCCCTCGTTGCCCCAAAAGGCCACGCCGTGCTCGCGTCCGCCCGGGCCGACGTCGCCACGAGTCTGGTGCTCCCAGATCATCACGAAGTCAGGGAACTCGTAGGTGGCGCACTGTGTGTCGGGCGTCTCGGACAGGTCGTCGATCAGCTTGTACTTGCCGCCGACGCAACAGACTCGCGTCGGATGCTGGGGCCCCATCGCCCACATGGCCAGGTTGATCAGGTGAACGCCCCAGTCGGTCATCAGTCCGCCGGCGTAGTCCCAGAACCACCGCCACTTGAAGTGAAACCGCGCCGGGTTGAACGGCCGTTTCGGGGCCGGTCCCAGCCACATGTCGTAGTCGACGCCCTCCGGCACCGGAGCGTCCTTGGTCGTGCCCGCGTCACCCGCCCAGTTGAGGTAGGCCCAGCACCGAATCTGGCGGACCTTGCCGAGCTTGCCCGATCGCACGAACTCGATGGCGTCGGCGTAGTGCTTGCCGCTTCGCCACTGCGTGCCCATCTGGACGACGCGATCGTGCTTGCGAGCGGCCTCCAGCATGGCGCGGCCCTCGACGATGCTCGTGGCCAATGGCTTCTCCACATAGACGTCCTTGCCGGCCTGACAGGCGTGAATCGTCGGCAGCGCGTGCCAGTGATCGGGCGTCCCGACGAGCACCGCGTCGATGTCCTTGCGATCCATGACGCGTCGGAAATCCTTGACCGACTCCGGCCGCTTTCCCCGCGCCTTCTCGACGTCGGCCATGCCCTTGGCGATCATCGCGTCGTCCACGTCGCAGACCACCGGGCAGTCGACGTGCTTGAACTTCAAGAACGTTCGCATATCGCCGCGACCCATGCCGCCCGACCCGACCAGCGCGACGCGAATCTTCTCGTTCGCGCCAAGGACGCCCGTCGCCACGCCGGCAAGAGGCCTCGCCGCCACCCCGCAGACACCTGCCCCAGCCAGCGTCTGCCCAAGAAAGCCACGTCGCGAGATCGTCCTCATGGCGTTGTTCCCTTGTTCAAAGCACGTTGTTTCAGCCGCGCGGTGATGCCTTGCCACGACCTGTGAGCCTGCGAATCAGCTTGACTTCCTCGGGGTCAAACGGCGTCCCATCCGGCCGGAGCACGTCGTGAAACCAGACCTTCGGCTCGGCCGTGAACGTCTTGTCCCAGCTTGCCCACGGGTACTGCGTCTGGATCTTGCCGGCGACGAACCCCCAGTTGATCGCGCCGATCCGCCTGTCCTTCATGTACGGCAGCAAGGCCTGATACGTGCACCCGCCGGGTCGGTTGAGGTACTCGGTGCAGATGACCGGACGACCGATCTTCAGCGTGGCCTCGGCCCGGGCCTTGAAGCCCTTCGGATCGCTGTAGCTGTGGAACGTCTGAATGTCCGACCGCTCGATGCAGACGCGGTTGATGGGCGAGGTCTTGCTCGGATCGGACCAATCCCCCATCCAAAGACCCACGGTGAGCGGCTGATCCGGACGGATCGCCAGCGCCCAGTCGAAGACCTTCCGGAGCAGGCGCAGCGACAGCTTGTGCTTGTCGGGCGGCTCCTGGCCTGGGAACTTGCGACTGTTGTCGTTGCCGGGCTCGTTGTACAGGTCCCAGGCCAACACGCGCCGGTCGTTTCGAAATCGGCCGATCACGCCCGTGACGTAGGGCTTCATCTCGTCGTGGCGCTCGGGCTTGCCAAGGATGGCCGCCCCCGGGCACTGCACCCACCCGGAGTTGTGCAGGTGAGGCTTCGGCGCGCGTTGCCGGCCGGGCTTCGGGTTCGGATCCCAGCAGTCATCGAGCAACACGAACATCACGCGGATGTCATGCTTGTCGGCGATGGCCAGGAAGCGATCGATCCTGGCGTAGAACCCCTCGGCGTCCTGCTGTAGCGGGATGTGATGCAGGTAGACCCGAAGCACGTTGAAGCCGATGTCGTGCGCCCAACCGAGCTCCTGATCGATCGTCTTGGGATCGAACGTCTCCGCCTGCCAGAACTCGAGCTGATTGATCGCCGTGCGTGGCGTGTAGTTGCATCCGACCAACCACGGTTGGCGAGCATACCACGCGTCGGTTCGCTCAACGGACCAACGCTGCCCGCCAAAGGCCGATGCCGTCATCGCAAGCAGAAGCACGACCAGGGCCGGCCTCGTGAACGCATGATCATCCATCATGGATGCTCTCCGGGAAGTCCAGGTCTCGGTTCTGAGAATGCCCATGTCGGCGCAGACTATACCCCAGCTCCGCGGCTGGCAATATCCGCAGCCCCGGACCCTCGCAGTCGCCGGACGGACCTGTTCCACCGGAGCTAGTACCCGACCACACTTGTTTTTGTGGGTTCCGATCAGGTAAGCGATACGCC
>CAZUQM010000074.1:0-13893 GCA_964622545.1 uncultured Planctomycetales bacterium
GATCTCTCAGGGCCTGTCTCGCCCCTTCAGGTCAGACCTAACCCAACGACGTGAAGGAGGACCCCGCCATCGCGGTCAGGCACCCGGCGATAGGTCTCCTCCCCCGCTGGAGTTGACAGCACCATACCCCCTCCTATAATGTGACTGTTTTACGCGATGTCTCTTCGTTTGGGACATCGTGAACGGTTTTGGTGCATCCTATGGCACAGGTCGTACTCGAGCAGGTCTCTAAGATCTTCCCGGGCGGCGTGAAGGCCGTTGACCACATGGACCTTCATATTGCCGACCAAGAGTTCATCGTCCTGGTCGGGCCATCGGGATGCGGCAAGAGCACGACGCTTCGCATGGTGGCCGGCCTGGAAGAGATCACCTCCGGGCGAATCTCCATCGGCGACCGGCTTGTCAACGACGTGCCGCCCAAAAACCGTGACATCGCCATGGTGTTCCAGAACTACGCCTTGTACCCGCACATGACGGTGTACAAGAACATGGCCTTTGGGTTGAAGCTCCGCCGGGTACCCCGCAAGGAGATCGACCTGAAGGTCCGTGAGGCGGCCAAGATGTTGGGCATTCAAGACCTGCTCGATCGTAAGCCCAAGGCCCTTTCCGGCGGCCAGCGGCAGCGTGTCGCCGTCGGCCGGGCCATCGTCCGGAACCCCAAGGCGTTCCTGTTCGACGAGCCGCTGAGCAACCTCGACGCCAAGTTGCGTGTCGAGATGCGTGCCGAGCTGAAGAAGCTGCACCGTAAGCTGCGGACCACCACCATCTACGTGACTCACGACCAGGAAGAGGCCATGACCCTGGGCGATCGGGTGGTGGTCATGAAGGACGGTGTGGTTCAGCAGGTCGACAGCCCGCTGAGCATCTACGATTTCCCGAAGAACCGCTTCGTCGGCGGCTTCATGGGGACACCGCCGATGAACTTTTTGGATGGAGCCCTGGTTGCCGAGAACGGGGCGGTCTTCTTCGACGAGGGCAGCGACCGTCTGCGGCTGCCGGACGCCCTCGCCGAGCGCGTCCAAGGACGCTTGGGCCAACCGGTCGTTCTGGGCGTCAGACCGGAGAACCTGTCGGCCGAGCCCTTCGGGGCCCGCGCCGCGGATGGGAACGCGTTGAACGTGAGGGTGAGCGTCGTCGAGCCGTTGGGCGACAAGATGGACGTCACGATGGCCACGCCCACCCACGACAGGATTGTGTCGCGAACGGATGCACACAGCCAGATCCGCGAGGGCCAGGCGTTGCCCATGTATGTGGATATGGCGAGCGTGCACATTTTCGAACCCGGTGAGACCGGTATGAATATCAGCCTGAACGGCAACAGGATCGCTACCGGTGCGTAGTCGCATGACCCAGCCCGGTAGTCATGGTGCACGTCGGCTGAGGCGCGTTGGAAGGGGGCAACCAATGCGTTCGTAGGACCGGTCCACATGCCGAGAGGTGGCGTTCGAAAGTGGGCACCCTGGTTGGCGGCCCACTTTTTTTGTTGTCTCGGGCGCGCGCCGGGATGTGGGCCATGCCAAAGACCTTCGACGGACCGACAGCCGGATCGGGACGGCCAACCGTTCCGAGAACGGCTCGCCAAGGAGCGCAGTAGCGACAACTGAATAAGGGAAGCAACCATGAATACCGACATGTTGAGAATCATCGACGGCATCTGCCGCGAGAAGAATATCGAGAAGGAGAACGTGTTCGTCGATCTGGAGCAGGCCATCATCTCGGCCATCCGCAAGATGGAGGGGCAGATCGAGGACGTGGAGTGCACCATCGACCGCATTACCGGCGAGATCCGCGCCACGGTCGACGGCGAGCCCTACGACATGAAGGCGTTGGGCCGCATCGCCGCCCAGACTGCCAAGCAGGTGATGATCCAGCGTATCCGGGAGGCCGAGCGCGGCAGCATCTTCGACGAATACGTCGACCGGAAGGGACAGATCATCACGGGCACGGTCAACCGATTCGAGGGCGGCGCGATGGTCGTCAGCCTCGGTCGGACCGAGGGTTTCCTGCCGCGCAGTGAGCAAATCCCCGGCGAGACCCACCACCCCGGCGAGCGCATTCGCGCCATGATCCTCGATGTCCGCGAGGCCCCCCACCAGGTCAAGATTATCCTCAGCCGCACCCATCCGGATCTGATCCGCCGCCTCTTCGAGCTCGAGGTGCCCGAGGTCGGCGAACGCGTGATCGAGATCAAGGCCCTCGCCCGCGAAGCCGGCTACCGCACCAAGGTCGCCGTCAGCAGCATCGACACGCGGGTGGACGCCGTCGGGGCCTGCGTCGGCGTCCGGGGCAGCCGCATCAAGAACATCGTCGACGAGCTGGGCGGCGAGAAGATCGACATCGTCCGGTGGAACGAGTCGAGCCAGATCCTGATCGGCAACGCCCTCAAGCCCGCCGAGGTCCAGGAGACGGCCCTCTGCTTCGAGCTGAACCGCGCGACCGTCGTGGTCGCCGAGGACCAGTTGTCCCTGGCCATCGGCAAGCGCGGCCAGAACGTCCGTCTCGCGGCCCGGCTGACCGGGTGGGACATCGATATCCTCACCCCGGCTGAATACAACAAGGGCCTGGACGACATGGAGAAGTGCCTCCGCACCATCGAGGGCATCGACGACCTCTTCTTCAGCAAGCTCATCGCCGTCGGGATCGTCAGCCTCATGGACATCGAGGAGGTCGGCGTCGATCCGCTCGTCCAGGAGCTGGACATGGATCGCGAGCTTGCCGAGCGGGTCGTCAACGTGGCCACCGAGCAGGCCAAGCGCATCGCCGCCGAGATGGAGGCCGCCAAGGTCGCCGCCGAGCAAGAGGCAGAGGCCCAAGCCGAAGCCGCCGGCGCGACCGCCTCCGAAGGCGAGGGCGAAGCCCCCGAGGGTGCCGAGACGGAGACCTTGGAAGGCGCCGACCCTGTAGCCGCTGCCGAGGGGCAAACCGAGGCGCCCTCCGAAAGCCAGACCGAGGAGACCGCCGGCCCGCCGTCGGTCACGCTCACGGATGCGACCGACGTGGATGCCGCCTCGCAGGTGGCCGGCGCCCTGGACGACACCTCCGCCGTGGAGGGACCGGAGCCCGACGAACTCACGGCCGCGCCGCGAGGCGTGCTCGAGGTCGCCGAGCCGGCGGTGCCCGACGAGACGCAGGTGATCGAGACCGAATCGACCGCCGCCGAGGAGGCCGAGACCGTGGAGACCGGCTCGTCACCAGAGACGCTCCCCGTCGAGACCTCTCGCGAGGACGCGTCACCGGTCGAGGCCCAGCTCTCCAGGCCTGAAGGGGCGCGAGAGGCCCCGGGCCCGGAAGCCCGTGAGGTGGAACCGCCCGAGCCGGACATCCAGCGTCGAAACGTCGGACCCGAGCTGGAGGGCGAGCCGGCCGAGCCACCGATCGAGGCCTCCGAGGAGGCCGACGCGAACGAGACCGGTGCGCCCGACCGCCAGGAGGCGACCGGTGTTGAAGCATCCGCGACCGACTCGGAGGGAGACTCGGAACCGACCGAGCAGGCCTCCGAGCAGGCCGGAGACAACCCAGATGACGTAGCCGCCACATCGCCGCGGAACGAGACCTCTACGTAAGAGCGTCGCGCGGGTGTGGTCGAGAACGGAGGACCGTTGTGGCAAAGCAGAAGCGGGTACACAACCTGGCCAAAGAGCTCGGTGTGACAAGCAAAGCCATCCTAGAGAAGTGCCGCGCCGAAGGGCTCGAGCTCAAGAACCACATGGCCACGTTGTCGGCCGGCCTTGAGGCGACCGTTCGCGAATGGTTCAGCGAAGGCGAGCACGAGACCGTGGAGGAAAAGTCCGCCCGCGTGGATCTCGAGAAGGTCCGCAAGACCGCCGCCAAACGCAAGAAGAAGGAGCAGGCCAAGGCCCCCGCCGAAGCCGACCAGGGCGTCGAGCAAGCCGAACCGTCCGTCTCGACCGCCGTGGCCGAGCCTGAGCAAGACCATCCCGCTGCGGCCGAACCCGAACCGTCCGTGGAGGCCCCGCAACAGGACGAGGCCGTCGTGGTCGCTGAGGCGCCCGTCGAGCAGCCGGAAGCCCCCGCGCCCGAGGCCGAGACGAAGGTCGAGGAAGCCGAGGAGGCCGCCGCCGTCGAACAGCAGGAGGCGCCCCCCGGCGCCGAGGCCCCCGTCGAGATTCCCGAGCACGCCCCCGCGGCCGTCGAAGGACCTGCCACCGAAGAGGGCGCGCCGGCCGAGGTCACCGCCGATAAGGATGATCAGCCGGACGAGGCCCTGCGCGTCGCCGCCGAGCGTGACGAAACGGTCAAGGCCGAGGACGTCCCCGAGGTCGCCGCCGAGCCCGAGGCCGAGCCCGAACCCGAGGAGGAGGTCTCACCGGCAGGTCCCCAGTTGACCACACCCAAACCGGCTCAGCTCAAGGGTCCGCAGGTGATCCGCGTCGAGGCACCCGAGCCCGAGACGCGATTCCGACCGAGAGGACCGCGTCCCGGAGGACCGCCGCGCCGCCCCGGTCCCGGCCGTCCGCCCGGCCCGACGGAACCCGAACCGATTCCCGAGCGGGGCCCGCGACGAGGCAAGGGCGCCAAGGACGCCGCCGCCGAAGAGGGCCGCAAGGCGCGGGCCAAGAGCCGCGTCCATCCGCGCCGCTCGAAGGAGAGCATCGAGGCCGAGGAGCGCATCCGAGAGTACCGCGACCGCGACCTGCTCGAGCGCGAAGAGCGCCTCAAGGCCGCGGGCGAGCGAGGCGGCTTGCGACGACGAGCGGCCGAGACCGGCAAGGGCGCGCGTCCCGGTCGGGCCGCCAGACCCGTCGGCAAGATCGAGATCACCGTGCCCATCATGCTCAAGGACTTCTGCGCCGCCATGGGCATGCCGTTCAATCAGATCTTCCCCAAGCTGATGGCCATGGGGAAGATGGTCCGCATCACCGATACGATCGACGAAGAGACGGCCCGACTGCTGGCCGCCGAATTCGACGTCGAACTCGAGGTCCACGGCGGCAAGACCCTCATGGAAGAGCTCAAGGAGGAATTCGAAACGTCTGAAGAAGCCGACGAAGCCAAGCTGGAGCCCAGGCCGCCGGTCGTCACGTTCCTCGGGCACGTCGACCACGGCAAGACCACGTTGCTCGACAGCATCCGCAAATCGCGCCTGCTCGATCGCGAGGCCGGGGGCATCACCCAGCAGATCGGTGCCTACCGCTACCAGGAAGACGACGTCGATGTGACGTTCATCGACACGCCCGGCCACGAAGCCTTCACCGCCATGCGGAGTCGCGGCGCGACCATGACCGACGTGGTGGTGCTGGTGGTGGCCGCCGACGACGGCGTCATGCCGACCACGCGGGAGGCGATCCAGCATGCCCGCGCCGCCGAGGTGCCCATCGTCGTCGCCCTGAACAAGATCGACCTGCCCGGCGTCGACCTCAACCGCATCTACGGCCAGCTCGCCGAGGAGAACCTCACGCCCTCGGAATGGGGCGGCGAGACCGACGTGATCAAGACCTCCGGCGTCACCGGTGAGGGCATTTCCGACCTGCTCGAGCACCTGACCACCCTGACGGAACTGCTCGATCTCAGGAGCGATTCGGCCACCCAGGCGACCGGATGGGTCGTCGAGGCCGAGGAGAAGAAGGGCCAGGGCATCGTCGCCACCGCCCTGGTGATCGAAGGCACCCTCAAGCCGGGCACCGTCGTCGTCTGCGGGCCCGCCTATGGTCGGGTCCGCGCGATGCGGGACGACCGAGGCAAACCCGTCGATCAGGCCACCCCGGGCACGCCCGTGGAGATCAGCGGGCTCGACACCATGCCCGTCGCCGGCGACCGCTTCTATGAGGTGGCCGACCTCCGTCGCGCCAAGCTGGTCGCCGAGGAGCAACAGGTCCGTGCCCGTGAGAAATCGCTCGCCGAGCTCGGCAGGCCCAAGACGCTCGAGGAGCTCTTCAAGGAGCGCGAGACCGGCGAGGTGCCCGAGTTGAACGTCATCCTCCGGGCCGACACCAACGGCAAGCTAGAGATCCTCAAGGCCGAGCTGATGCGGGTTCCCGACGACCAGGTCCGGCTGCGGATCGTGCTGGACGGCATTGGCGCGGTCACCGAGGGCGACGTCATGCTCGCCGAGACGTCGGGCGCGATCATCATCGGCTTCTGGGTCACGGCCGAGGACAACGCCCGCCGCATGGCTCAGGACAGCGGCGTGGACATCCGGCTCTACCGCGTGATCTACGAGGTCACCGATGAGATCCGCAAGGCCCTCGAGGGGCTGCTCGAGCCCGAGAAGAAGGAAGAGTACCGCGGCCGGCTCGAGGTCCGTCAGGTGTTCAACATCGGGCGTGTCGGCCGCGTGGCGGGTAGCTACGCCACCGACGGCGTGATCAACCGCAACCACTTCGTGCGTGTGATCCGTGACGGCACCATCGTTCGCGACGGGGCCCGAATCGGTTCGTTGCGGCGGGTCAAGGAAGACGTCCGTGAGGTCCGAGCCGGATTGGAGTGCGGTCTCAAGATCGAGGGCTTCGACGACGTGCACCCCGGGGACACGATCGAGGCTTACGAGATCGTCGAGGTCGCCCGAAAGCTCGAGCAGTAGTCTGGCCGGGCGAAGTGGGGCCGTCGGGTGTTCGAGGACAGACGGGGATGATCGTGGGCGTTCTGGAGGTCGAGTTGGCAGTCTTCGGCGCGGTCAGCCTCAAAGACAAGCGTCGTGTGGTCAAGAGCCTCAAGGATCGTCTGGCCCACAGGTACAACATCTCGATCGCCGAGGTGGATGCGTTGGATTCGCACCAACGTGCCGTGCTCGGCGTGGCGATGGTGGCCAACGAGTCCCGCTACGTCGAGAGTTGTTTGAGCAAGGTGGTCGACCACCTTCGAAACGCGCGCGAGGCGAGCCTGGTGGACTACAGCATCGATTTCGTCTGAACGGTGCCGCAACCGCGCCGGGGGCTCGCGTCGTCGTTGGAAAGGATTGGTCAGAGGATGTCTCGTCGGACCGAAAAAGTCGGCAGCGCGATTCGGGAGGTGCTCAGCGAGGGTATCCGTCAGAAGCTGTCTGACCCCCGAATCTCGCCCCTGATCAGCATCACCCGCGTCCAGGTCAGCGGAGACCTGATGCACGCGACGGTCTACGTGACGGTGATGGGCGACGAGACCGAGGAGCGCAAGACACTCCAGGCGTTGCAGCACGCTCGCGGCTTCCTCCAGTCGATGCTGGCCGGAGAGTTGACGACGCGCCACTGCCCCCAACTGCGGTTCGAGCTGGACAAAGGCCTCAAGAAGGAGATGGAGACCCTGGCGATCATCGACCGCATCAGCGAGGAGCTCCGGGAGACCGACGCGCGGCGGGCCGAGGCCGAGCAGGCACCTCCGCCGGAAGGATCGCCGTCCGAACAAGGCGCCCACGAGGGGCGTCCAGATCTTGATGGTTCGTCGGGAGAGAGCCGATGAAGCAAGGCACTGAGTACGCTCGCAAGATCAAATCACTGTTCAAGCGCCTCAAGAAGGAGTACGACCCGCCCAAGGACACCGAACCGACGGACCCCGTCAATCAACTGCTCTTCGGCATTCTCCATCGCGGCACCACCGCCAACCGGGCCGCCAAGGCGCTCCACGGCCTGAACGAGGCCATGGTCGACCGCAACGAGCTGCGCGTCAGCTCCCCGGCCGAGCTGATCGACATCATGGGCCCCAACTTCCCCTTCGCGACCGAAAAGGCCAAGGCCCTGCTCGCGGCACTCAACGACCTCTTCGCCATGCACGACGCCCTGACCCTGGAGCCGCTGAAGGACAAAGGCAAGCGCGACGCCCGGAAGCTCATCGAGGACATGAACGGCGTGGATCCCCCCACCGCCGCCGGCGTGATGCTCTTCTCGCTGGACGGGCATGCGATCCCCGTCGATGAAATGATGGAAAAGGTCCTGCGGGCCGACGACCTGGTCCATCCCGAGGCCGACGTCTCGGAGATCCAGGCCTTCCTCGAGCGCAACATTTCCGCCGCCCAGGCCAAGACGTTCACCCATCTGATGCGGCAGTACAGCGAGAGCCGCATCAAGGACGTCGCCGCGGCGGCCGCCAAGGCCGACGCCGCCGAAAAGGCCAAGGCCAAAGCCGAGGCCAAGACCAAGAAGAAGGCCTCCAAGGCCAAGGCCGGCAAAGCCGCCAAGTCGACCAAGGCCAAGGCCAAAGTTAAGAGCAAGGCCAAGGGCGCCAAGAAGAAGGCCGGGGCGACCACGCGAGCCAAGAAGAAGACGACCAAGAAGAAGGCGAAGAAGACGAAGGCATCCCGGTAACCCGTCGCAGGATCGTACGACGCCACGGGGTCCCGGTGAGCATCAAGGAGGCGTTTGGTGTCGGATTCCACCCCCACCCTCAGGATCGGCATCCCCAAGGGCAGCCTGTCCGAGTCGACGCTCGATCTGTTTGATCGAGCGGGGTTTCACGTAAGCACGAACTCGCGCAGCTACTTCCCGTCCATCGACGATCCCGAGATCAAGTGCATCATGTTCCGTGCCCAGGAGATGAGCCGTTACGTCGAGGACGGCGTGATCGACATCGGCCTGACCGGGCGCGATTGGGTCCAGGAGAACGAATCGGACGTCGTGGAGGTCTGCGAGCTGGTCTATGCCAAGGCGACGTCCCGTCCCGTTCGTTGGGTCCTGGCCGTGCCGAACGAATCGCCGATCCGAACCGTAGAGGAATTTGACGGGAAGATCGTCGCCAGCGAGCTGGTCAACGTGACGCGGCGATTCTTCCAGGCAAGGGGCCTGAAGGTCAAAGTCGAGTTCAGTTGGGGCGCCACCGAGGTCAAGGCACGCCTGCTCGACGGCATCGTGGACGTCACCGAGACCGGATCAAGTTTGGTGGCCAACGATCTGCGTGTCATCGAGACCATCATGACCAGCACCACCCGGCTCATCGCCAACCGTCAGGCCTGGTCTGACGACTGGAAGCGCCAGAAGATCGAATCGCTGGCCCTGCTGCTTCGGGGCGCGATCGAGGCGCGGCAGAAGGTGGGGCTGAAGATGAACGTCGCACGCGAGAACCTTGCCTCCGTCGTGGGGTTGTTGCCGTCGGAGCTGTCGCCGACGATCTCCTCGCTGGCCGACGAGCGATTCGTCGCCGTCGAGGTCATCCTCGAGGAGCACGTCGAGCGGGAACTGGTCCCCGCCTTGAAGCAAGCCGGTGCGTCGGGCATCATTACGTATGGGCTCAACAAGGTGATCCCCTAGGAGCGGCAGATGCGGCTGACAGTCCGGCGGTTGACGGCATCGGGCACCGTCGTGGTTCTAAGTGCCCTTGCGGGGTGTAGTTTGCTCCGACCGGAGACCCCTCCCGAGCGCGTGGCCACCGCCCAACCCTCCCCGACCACCACACAAGCGACCACGCGCCCCTCCACGCAGCAGGCGCTCATCGACTTGGGACTCAACCCCTCGGATGCCTTCCTGCCCCTGAAGAGCATTCCCCCGAAAGTCGAGATGCCCGAACCCACCGAAAAGGACGATCGGGCCGTCCCCCCGCAGGCCGTCAAGCACTACATGGCCGGGCGAGAGCTCTACAAGAAGTGGATGAACGCCGAGGCCATCGCCGAGCTCGAACAGGCACTCCGCTACGATCCGGGCAGCTTCGAGTGTCATCTCCTCCTCGGTCGGGCGGCCGCGAGGTCCGGCAACGTCGGACAGGCCCGCAACCACCTTCGCGAGGCCGCTCGCTTGCGGCCCGACGACGTGACATGCCAGTACCTCCTCGGCACGCTCGCCCTGGAGAGCAAGGATGTCGATGAGGCCATGCGGCGGTTCCGCCTTGCGTTGAAATCCGCCAACGCCGATCCCGACCGGGCCGAGACGGTGATGGCCCGCTTTCGCCTGGGGGAGGTCCTCCTGAAGAAGGGCTACGTCTCCGCGGCGATCGAGCAGCTCCAAGCCTTCGAGGAGGCCGTTGCCGACCCGTCGGCCCAGCTCTGGAAGAACCGCGATCTGCTCAAGCTCGCCCGGACACGTCGGGCCCTGCCGGCGCTGCTGATCGGACAGGGTTCGCTGATCCTGCACCGGTATGACCAAGCGGTCGAGGCCTATCGCCGGGCGCTTCAGTACGAGCCGGGGAACCTCAAGACCCGTGTCCGGTTGGCCCAGGCCCTGAGCCGAGCGAACAAGGTCGACGAGGCGCTGGCCATCGCGCGGAAGATGGCGCTCGATCCCAAGCTGATCAAGGCCGGCGTCGAGCTGCTGGGCTGGATTCATCGCGATCGCGGCAGGCCCGGTCGCGTCGCCGACGAGCTGATGGCGCTCGTGCGCCACAATCCCGACCGTGACGACCTCGGCGTGATGCTGGCCGACGCGCTCATCGACTTCGATCAAACGGATCGGGCCTTGAAGATCCTCCGCGATCTGATCGCCCAGAAGCCCGAGAAGATGCAGGCCTACGTGCGGCTGGCGGGGCTCTACGTCGACACGGGCAAGATCGACCAGGCCGTCGGCGTCCTCGCCGACGCCATCGCGGCCGCGGACGGTCCCAGCGCCCGGGTGCTCCGCATGATCGGCAAGATCGGCAGCGACACCGACCAGGCCCTGGCCGTGCTGAACGCCGCCGAGCGGCTCGGCGAGACGGATCCCGACAGCCATGCGGTCCCCTATATCATCGGGCTGGTCGCCCATCGGGCCGACAGGCCCGACGAGGCGGAGCGTTGGTTCCGACGGTCTCTGAAGCGTCGAAGCGACTTCCTGCCGGGATATATCTCGCTGGCCCAGCTCCACCTGAATCGCTTTCAGTGGTCCGAGGCCCTTGAGGTGATCGGCAAGGCGGACGAGGCACACCTCGAGGCACCCGCTCTCACGTACCTTCGCGCCCAAGCCTACGACGGCCTCGACGACATCGCCAAGGCCGCCCACGCCTACGAGCAGGTCATCGAGGTCGACGCCAAGAGCGTTCAGGCCATGGTCGCCTTGGGCAGGCTCCACGAACGCATCGGCCAGCGGAACAAGGCACGATTGGCTTACGCCCGTGCGCTCAAGGTCGCGCCCGCCCATCCGATCGCGGGCGAGCGGCTCGTCCGGCTGCTCCTGAGCCAAGGCGACGTGAAGGAGGCGAGCGAGCAGCTCCGCGAGTTTCGCAAGTCCGGCGGCGATCCACGTGCGGTCGGTCGGTGCCTGGCCGTCATCGTCTCGCGCGGCAAGATGGACCAATACCGCAAGCTCGTCCAGCGCCTGCTCAACCAGAACCCCCGCGACGTGGCGACGCTCTACGATCTGGCCACCAGCTACTACAGCACGCGCGACTACGACGAGGCCGAGCAGCAGGCTCGGAAGATCCTCGAGATCAAGCCCGGCCACCAGCGAGCCCGACAACTCCGGGCCGAGCTCGCCCGTAAGCGGCTCGACTACGACAGCGCGGTCAAGTGGTACAAGGGTCTGCTCCGCGAGCACCCCAACCGCGGCAGTTGGCTCGTCGCCCTGGCCGAGACCTACCTCGACCTGCAACAGTTTGAGAAGTCGGCCGAGATCTTCGAGGCCCTGCTCAAAGGCGCGGGCAAGGCCGGGCGCTCGGCCGCCTATCGCCTCCGACTGATCTCGATTCACGCCGCCGCCAAGCAGATCGACCGAGCCGTCGAGCAGGCGCGAGCATGGCTCGAGGCCGAACCCGGCAACAGGACCGCCAGACGCATGCTCATCGAGGCGCTGCATGAAGGCGGCGACCACGACCAGGCCATCCAGCTCGCCGAGGAGTGGCTCGCCTCCGGCGGCAAGGACGAGGCATCGCAGGCCGTCGAACGTTCCGGACAGTTCCTGCATGAGCGGCGCAGCCTGGTGATCACGACGTACGTCGCGGCCGATCGACATCAGGAGGCTTTGGCCAGGTTGGTAGCCTGGCTCGAGGAGGACCCGCGCAACGCCTCCCTCCTGCGCCAGCTCTGGCTGGTCCTGTCCGACGCCAAGCGCCTCGACGAGGCCATCGAGCTGTGCCGCAACGCGATCGCCTCGTCCGACGAGCCGCAGATGTATCAGCTCATGCTCGCTCAGACGCTCTTGGACGCCGACCAGTACGACGGCGTGCTGGAGACGCTCGACGAGCTGGGCCAGGCCGGCCAGGGCGAGCTTGTCTCCCGCCTGAGAATCATGACCCTCCTCGAGGCCAAGCGCTACGATGAGGCCGTCCAGGCCGCCAAACGGTCGGCCGGTCGGGTCCAGGGCGACGACGCGCGGTTGGCCGTGTCCCGGCTGCTGGTCTTGGTCCATCAGCGGCGCGGCCACATGGACCGCGCCTGCAAGGAGCTCGAGCAGATCTACGAGATGCAGCCGAAGGACCCGGGCGTGAACAACGACCTCGGCTACACGTGGGCCGACGAGGGCCTTCATCTCGAAAAGGCCGAGCGGATGGTCCGCTACGCCCTCGGCGAGGAACCCCGCAGCGCCGCCTACATGGATAGCCTGGGCTGGGTCCTCTACAAGAAGGGCGACTTCGAGGGCGCCGTGCACTACCTCAGCAAGGCCACCCGGGCCCAGAACGGCGACGACCCCGTCATCTACGATCACCTGGGCGATGCCTATTGGCGCCTCGGCAAGAAGGACCAGGCCAAGGCAAGCTGGAAGAAGGCGATCGATCTGGCCAAGAAGGACCTGGCCGACGGCAAGGACCTCAGCGATCCGGAGATGCCCGACCGTACCGAGAAGAAGCTCCGCGAATTGAGCCGCGGCGCGGCCCCCTCGGTGGCGGACGTCGTCGGCAAGGACGCGGCCTCGCAACCGGCCAAGCAGGCGGCCAGGGCCTCTGGCCAGGCCTCGGCCGGGCGTTAGAATGGGGTACGGTATCCGGAGAGCGGCAAGCGGCCTCTCGCACCGAGGGGCATCGGGTTGGCATGCGTGGCGTATCCCCGTCCGACCGCATGCGGAATTGGGTTTTCAAGGAGCAGGTCGTGGCTGGTCACTCGCATTGGGCAAGTATCAAACACAAGAAGGCCGTCGTCGACTCCCGTCGCGGTCGGCTGTGGAGCAAGCTCGCCAGGAACATCATCGTCGCGGCCAAGGCCGGCGGCGGAGACCCCGCCCAGAACCTGAACCTCCGCTACGCGATCGACAAGGCCAAAGAGGCCAACATGCCCCGCGACACAATCGAGAAGGCGATCAAACGCGGCACCGGTGAGATCGAGGGCGCCGACTACGAGGAGATCACCTACGAGGGCTACGGGCCGGCCGGCGTGGCCGTCATGGCCGCCACCCTGACCGACAACCGCAACCGGACCGGCGGCGAGCTGCGCAACCTGTTCGAGAAGAGCGGCGGCAGCCTGGGCTCGACCAACTGCGTCGCCTTCAATTTCACGCGTCGCGGCCTGTTCACCCTCAACAAGGAAGACGCCGACGAAGAGCAGATCATGGAGATCGCCATCGCCGGCGAGGGTGACTACCGCCCGGACGGCGACATCTGGGAGATCACCTGCGAGCCCGACAAGTACTCCGAGGTGAAGGAGATGCTCGAGGAGGCCGGGCTCAAGACCCAGGTCGCCGAGCTGTCGATGATCCCCGCCTCCACCATCACGCTGGACCTCCACTCCGGCAGAAAGGTGCTTAACCTCATGGAGGCCCTGGAGGATCACGACGACGTCCAGAACGTCTACAGCAACTTCGACATCCCCGACGACGTCATGGAAGAACTCGGCGCGAGCGACTAGGAGTTCAACAACCATTGAATCGGTCGGTTCCCCAGCTTCGGGGCTGCCGTTGGAGACGCGACTGTGAAGGAGCGTTGTTGTTCAAACGCTCCAACAACACAGCTCCCTGACGGTCGCTGCTCTGATAAGCGTCTCGCCCTCCTGATCGGAACCCACAGAAACAAGTGTGGCCGGGTACTAGGAGTTCAACAACCATTGAATCGGTCGGTTCCCCAGCTTCGGGGCTGCCGTTGGAGACGCGACTGTGAAGGAGCGTTGTTGTTCAAACGCTCCAACAACACAGCTCC
>CAZUQM010000075.1:0-13416 GCA_964622545.1 uncultured Planctomycetales bacterium
AAAGCCATGACCCGCAAGGAGCTAGTAACCGGAGTTGGCTAGAGATTCAGTTCACCTTAAAGGCGCCTGGTTCGACTGACTTGGCCAGCCGACTTGCAAGATTCCGCGTTCCCACCTCGCAGAGGCCGATCAGGTCTGGTCTTTCATCTTTGAAGGCAAGTCGAAGCGTACTGGATAGGCCCTTGATTTTCTGTTGCAGTTGTGTCTCGTCCACCGGACCACGATCAACCACACCGGCCGGAAATAAGTTGCAGCAATTCAGGAAGACGCAGCGCAGAACCTTTGCCATGACGGACTCACCCATCTACACCTTTCCTCAATCCTTAGTGTAGCAATGAGTCGGATTGCTGCAACCCGAATCTTTCTTTCTGGATACGTCCTTGATGCGGACGCGGTCGTCGGTCACGATGCACGCATCGCAGAGCTCTGATGGAGGGTACTCATGGTCTCTCGCTTGCTATCTTTCGCCGGGATCGTTTCAGCCTTCGTGGCGACAATGGGTTTCGCGGCACAGGACAGGCCGCTCGCGTTTCCTGGGGCGGAGGGCTTCGGCGCCCGTGCTCTCGGCGGTCGGGGTGGCCAGGTCCTGTTCGTGACGAAGCTGGACGACTACGCACCGGGTACGGATGAGCCGATCCCGGGCAGCCTGCGCTGGGCCTGTGAGGCCAAGGGCCCGCGGATCGTGGTCTTTCGCACGTCGGGCACGATCACGCTTCGGGCACCGCTATCGATCACCGAGCCGCGTCTGACGCTGGCGGGACAATCGGCGCCCGGAGACGGGATCTGCGTCCGCGGCTACGGCACGTCGGTCAGAACACACGACGTCATCATCCGACACATGCGGTTCAGGCCCGGCGACACCGTCGGCCGCAAGCTCGGCAAACAGAACAAACCCTGGCAGACCGACGCCCTCGGCATGAGTAGCGGCGCGCGCGACGTCATCTTCGATCATTGCTCGGCGAGCTGGGCCAACGACGAGGTGCTCAGCGTCAGCGGCGCGGGCATCGACCGCGTCACCGTTCAGTGGTGCATCATCAGCGAGAGCCTCAACGACAGCACGCACCATAAGGGCCGCCACGGCTACGGCACGCTGCTTCGCACGAACGGCCGGGTGACGTTTCACCACAACCTCTACGCCCATCACTACTCGCGCTGCCCCAGGCCGGGCACGTACGGCGACGGCTGTCTGCTGCTCGATTTCCGCAACAACGTCATCTACAACGGCCGGGGCTACTCGGCGAAGGACCCGGTCCGCATGAACTACGTCTGCAACGTGATCAAGCGTCCCATCGGCTACGTGTTCAGCATCGGCGGTGAGGAAACCACGATGGTCGTCGCGGGCAACATGCTGGCGAGTCAATCGGCGCCTCCGGCCGACAACTGGTCGCTGATCCGTAACGCCGCCCCGGGCAACAAGAGGAGTGAGCCGTTCGACGTCGCGCCGGTCCGGACGGATCCCGCGCCGAAGCTTCTCGAACGCGTTCTCAAGGAGTGCGGCGCGACCCTGCCCAAGCGTGACGCGGTCGATGCCCGCGTGATCGAGTCGGTCCGGCGCAACACGGGCGATCTGATCAACAGCCAGGACGACGTCGGCGGCTGGCCTGAGCTGAACCGTTCGCCCGCGCCGCAGGACGCTGACCAAGACGGCATGCCCGATGCATGGGAACGCCGGCACAAGCTCGATCCCGCCGCGCGCGAGGCTACCCAGGACCCGGACGGCGACGGAACCACCAACATCGAGGAATGGCTGAACGGCACGCATCCGCGGCAAAGGGACGGATGAAGGGCACGCGCGTTCGCCGCGCTCTGAAAGACCCGGCTAGAGGTGATCGAGCGCACCGAGGTCGTCGATCTGGGCCTGGGTGATGTCTCGCAGGTGTCGCCTGAGCTCGGCCTTCTGGTTGATGAGCTTCGGCCGGAAGGCGTTCATCAGTTGTGTCGCCACGTCGGCCTTGATCTTGTCGTAGTTGATCTTTCGCAAGGCGAGCCAGGCAAGCTTGGCCGGTATCGGGATCGACTTGGTCCGCTTGGCTGCGTAGTCCTTGCCGCCCCAGACCACCGCGGCCGTCAGACCCACACCGAGCACGGCGCCGGCGATCCACCCGATGGGTCCGGAGGCGAGCCAGGCCGTCCCCGCCCCGCCGCAGAGCGAGCCGACCGCGATGGCCATGATGGTCGAGGTGATCGCGGTCACGCCGGTCATGAACACGTCGTCGAGCGGCACCTGCGGACCGTCCATCGACATCGGTCCGGCCGCGCTGAGCTGGAGGCGCGACGGCTCCCATTGGATCTGTTTCGATTGGAACCACGGCTGGAGCACGCGGATGAGGCTCTGGTTCATCTTGGCCGCCAACTCGGGCGAGCGCTCGGACGTGATCGCCTCGGCGCGACGCTGGAGGGTCGGCGCGAGGGATTCGATCTCGGCCTCGAGCTCGTTGAGCCGCCCCCCTGTCCTGCGGAACTCAGCCAGCTTCGGCTCGATCAGGGCGACGAACTCGGCCGCAAGCTCGTCCGCCAGCGTCTGCAAGAAGCTCTCGGCGGCGGCGTGGACCTGGGCCAGGATCTCCTCGACCTTGTCGGGCGTCTCGGCGCGGATCTCGCGGATGGCCTTTTCGTGCATGCGCTTCAGCACGGGCAGCAGCGAGATGCCCTCGCCGATGGCGCGTCGGGGGTTGGGCGACGAGAGGATCCGCTCGGCGGGCAACTGCAGCTCTTCGGCGACGATCTCGCGGACGAACGGCCAGGCACTGCTGCCTCCGGTCAAGATGGCGAAGCCCACGTCGCTGCGGTCGATGTCGCCGTCACGGACCCCTCGGCCGATGACGTCGCGGACCCAGCCGATCAGGTCGACCGGCTCGCCCGAGGCCAGGCGCTCGTAGGCCGGACCGAACTGGGCCAGGTCCTGACGAAAGCCGGGGCTGGGCACGTAGCGGGCGGCGCGTTCGGTGAAGCCGTCCCAGGTCGCGTCGGAGAGCCGCCCGTAGGGCAACAGGGCGAATCGAAACGACGCGCTGCGATCGCGCGCCAGCGTCTCGCTGAAGCGCTCCTTCATCTCGCGGCACTTGATCCAGTGGATGTAGTAGGTGTCGCCCTCGCGTTCCATGGTCTCGGCCGCCTGCGGGTTCATCTCGCAGAACCACTGGAAAAAGAGGTCGTCGAAGAGGCGCCCACCGAGGATCGGGTCTCCCCAGGCCTTGCGGATCTCGAGCCGCAGCATGAACGCGACGTCGCAGGTCCCGCCGCCGAAGTCGAGCACGAGCAGGCCCCCTCGGGCCTCGCGTACCGAAAACTCCCGACGGGCGAGGTGTCCGACCAGGGCGCCGACGGGCTCGCGGACCAGGTCGACGTCGCCGAACCCGGCCGACTTGGCCACCCGTTCCAAGACGTCGTCGTAACCATCCAGGACGTTGGCGGGCGAGCCGAGAAAGACGGCCATCTCGTGGGGCTTGCGGCCGGCGGGCAGCATGCCCTTGTCGACGAGCTCGGTGGCCAGGCAGCGCAGGAACGCCTCGGCGTCGGCGCGGGACGACTCGCTGCCGACGATGTCGGGTTTGAAATCGGACGCGAGCCGGAGCGACTGCTTCTCCTCGGCCGTGGACATGCCCCACTCGTGCTCGGCCTGCTCGCCGAACGCCAGGACGCGCTGGGGGGCCTCAGGGTTCTGCTTGTAGAGCACGATGGTCCGCAGGCCGTCGCCGCCGAAGTCGATGGGGTTGGTCGAGAGGGTTCCCTCTGTGGTCAGGGCCAGAAACGAATTGGCCGTACCGAAGTCCACGCCCAAGAAGTGTCGTGCTACGTCGTCCGACATCCGTCATGCCCTCTTGCGCGTGAGGCGGCCTTTGGCGACCACCCGATCGCCTTCGCGAATGGGGGGCTCGAGCTCGCGATAGGCGTCACCCTCCTGGATTAAGCCGATCACGTTGTAGGCCATGCGAAGCGACTCGGTGAAGACGCCCTCGGACCGTCCGGCACGACTGAAGGCGAGGCCTGCGTTCTCACATTCTTGGATGACCTCTTCGGCCACGGCGGCCCGCTGTTCGTCGGAACCGGCACGGGCAAGCTTCTGGAGGGCCGCCAGCACCGCGGCCGAGTTGATCGCCGGGGCCGGCTCGGCGGGCTTCAGCTCGGGCACGGGCCGCCCGTCCTGCATCGCCACCAGCAGGGCCAGCAGGTCGACGTGCAACCCCAGCCAGGCGCGGATGCGCGCGACCAGCGCCCGGCGGAGCTGCTCGATCTTCGTCTTGCGGACAGGCTTGGCGAAGGACAGGACCACCGCCAGCGCGCCGAACAGGAACAGCAGCTTGAGCCGGCTGGAGACGCCTTCCCGACCGCGGACCATGCCCCACAGCGTCCCGAGCGGGTTGACCCAGGTCATCAGCTCACTGACGCCGATTCCGACGGCCATCGCCCCCAGCACGGCCTGGATGACGCGCCTGAGGCGATCGCGCCTGGCCAGCGCCATACCCATGGCCACGAAAAGGGCCGGTCCGATCAAGGCACCGATCATGCGCCCGACGTGGACGCCCTCGGAACCGACGCCCATCAGTAGGAAGAGCCACGAGCCGAACAGCATGCCCGCCAAAGCCCCTAGGCCGGCCATCGTCACAAGAAAGCCCGTGCGGAGCTCGGTCACCTGCTCGGGCGGATCGATACGCAACGGTCCGGAGGCCTGCCGCAGATCAAACGCGAGCACCTGGCGGTCGACCTCCGCGACGTCGACGGCCCTGGCGACCTTGCCGACGGTCTCTTCGCTGAGCAGGAAGTCCAGGAGGTCAGCGCGTGCGCGGTCGGTGGCCACACCGAGCTCGTCCGCATCGGCCACGACGGCCCGGTCGCCAAGTCGCTCGAGCACGGCGTCGGCTTGGGCATGGGCCTGGGTGTCGATGTCCTTCTCGAGGGCCGGCCGCACGGCCCGGATTGTGTGCCAGAGTTCGCTCACGGTTCGGCAGCATCTCCCAGAGTCCGAGGCACCTCGGACGCCATGGCGGTCCTGACGATGAAGCCATCGGCAGAGCCCGCTCCGTCAGGCCCGACCCGTCCATGGATTCAGTGGAGTCCTATGCGCCGGAGCGGCGCTGAAGCCAAGTCCCTACGAGCATACGGCAGCGACCGCCGATTGCCAAGTCGGCGCGACGGCATCCGCCCTGTTTTCATGTGTCGTCCCACGAAAACGTGGAGTATCGCTGACGATGGTCCGGCGACGGATCGGGGTCAAGTCTGCTGGAGGAGCTAGTCCTTCTCGCCGTCCAGCAGGACCGCCCCGGGTGGGACCTTCTCTCGGTCGAAGAACGGGGCCAGCGGAACGCGGACGTACGGACGCCGGAAGGCGTGCTCGTCGCCCTCGGCGTACGCGACCCAGATCACCTTGGCCGCCGGATCGTAGATCACGTTCAGCAGGTTGCCTTTTCTCGAGGCAAGCTGGCGGGATAAATCGATCATCTTCCGGGCATCGTACAGCCCCCAATTCGCCGTCAGGTGCTGATGCGCCAACGTGTTGTTCATCGTGTAGTAAACCGCCTGGGGAATCACCTTGGGGGCCAGCTCGTCGGCCGGGTCGTTGTCCGACCACACATGCAGGCGCACCTTGTCGGGCGAGGTCACCTTGATCTTGCGGCCGGCTTGCCCGCCCTGGTGCGGACCGCTCACATAGAAGTAATACCGCTTGATGAGCCTCGCCTCGCGGATCATCGTCAGCGCCTGGCTCAAGTCCTTGGCGTCGTAAAGCACGCGACGGAACAGCGTCGCGAAATGCGTGCCGTCGAGGTCGAAGGGGCGGTCCTGTTTGGGGCTCTCGCCCTTCTCGCCCAAGACGACGCCGGCCGCGTTCATGCCCGTGTTCGAGCCGACGTAGCCGGCCACGGTCACACTGACGTGACTTTGTCCGTCCGTCGGCCTGTAGACGACGATGGCGGGATGGTCCTCCAAACCCGCGCCCACGGTGAAATCCAGGTTGCGAAGCTGGAGCAGGCGCCCTTCGCGGGTTGCGCGGCCCCAGACGGCCACTCCGCTGCACGCATAATCGGAGACGACGGGGATCATGTGGGCGCGGCGAACGAAGTCTTCGTCGATGCCCGCGCCCTCGGCCAGGCCCTCGAGCTCGTCTTTGAACCGGGCATCCGTGTGGGGCGCGATGCTCGTCCAGGCCTTGTCGAGCTGCTTGTCGCTGTAGTGCTGCGGGTCTTCCTTTCGGGCCGCGTCCAGCCAGCGGCGCAGGCAACGCTCGGCGTCCTTGCCCATCATGCGCCCGAGCGCCTCGCCCATCTGTTGGGCGCTGCCGCTGACGACGTACACGGGGATGGCGTCTGGCCCCTCGCCGACGACCGTCTTGTAGCACACCCCCGGGCCGGCGCATCCGGCATACGCACACAGTACCAACGCGGCCAAGCACGGCGTGAATCGTCGCATCATCTCTCCTTGTCGGGTTAGGAGCGGCTCGCGGGCGCCGGGCCCGTCTCATCCTCGCGGTGCTGCGGTGCAGGCAGGTAGCGTAGTGACTCGCAGAGCGGAGTGCCAGTGCGGCACGAGCCCTCAGCGACGATCCGGGGAGGGGGTTCGAGCCCCGGACGTCGCGGTCGCGGGTCGCGTCGCCGGCCTCGAGGCGGCTCCGGCTCCCGACAGGATCCGGTCGATGCGCTCCTCCCAGACCGGGTCGTCGCTGACGCGCTTCAGCTCGGCGAACGCCTGCATGGCCTGCGACGTCTGGCCTCGGGCGAGCATGATGCGGCCGGTCAGGAGATAGGGCAAAGGCTCGTCGGGATGCCTCATCCCGTAGGCCCCGATCGCCCGGGCGGTGCGATCCAGGTGCTCGGCCACGGCGGCGCGACGATCGGCGCAGGCCCGGTCGAGCCCGGCCAGGGCGGCTTCGACATCCCTTTGCCTCATGGCGGTCAACACCTTCGCCAGACGCGCGGCGATCTGTCCGTCGTTCGCCTGAAGGGCCTTTCGCGCGTTGGTGCGAGCCCCGTCGACTTGTCCGGCCAGGGCCTGGGCCCACGCCAGCCCGCCCAAGAGGTCGGGCCGCGGACCGGCGTGCTTGACGGCCACCGACCAGATTCGCGCCGCGCCTGCCGGACCGTTCTCCGGGTCCGTTTTCAACAAGACGTCCTGCCAGCCTTCGAGCGCCGGGACGGCCCCCGGATTCACGCTCAGGACGGCCTTATAGTCCTCCTGCGCCTGGATGAGCTGTCCCCACCCTTGCAGCAAGGCCGCGCGATTCAGCCTGGCCGGGATGGAATGCGGCGAGTGTGCCAGCACCTCATCGTAGTGGCTCAGGGCCTCGTTCTGACGGTTCGACTGGGCCAGGATCACGGCCAGGTTGGTCCGTGCCCGCACGTGGGCGGGCTCGATCTCGATGGCCTTGCGGAAGAGTGCCTCGGCCTCGCCGCGTCGCCCCTGCTGCAGGCGGACGGTGCCCAGGTCCGTCAGGGCATCGACGTGCTGGGGGTTGATCGCCAGGGCTCGGCTGAGCGCCTCGCCGGCCGCGTCGAGGTCGCCCGCTCGGGTCTCGATCTTCGCCAGGCCGATCAGGCTCGGCAGGTGCTGCGAGTGCACGGCCAGGGCCTGCTCGTACAGGGCCCGCGCCTCGTCGGAACGCCCCTGCTTGCCCCGGATCCGTCCGAGCTCGTAGAGCATGCCCGGATCGCCGGGCTTCAGGCTTACGGCCAGTTCATAGTGCTCGGCCGCTTCGTCGAGCCGGCCGGCTCGCTCTTCGATCCAGCCGAGCAGGTGGTGGGCACGGGCGGGGTCGCCGTGTTCGTGATCCAGCTCTTGCTGGGCCAGGTCCCGGGCTTGTTCGAGCTGTCCCCGCCGGGCCAGTTCCCATCCGACGTTCAAACGCACCCACGGCGCGTCGGGATAGAGCTCGCGCACCCGCTCGTACATGGCCAGGCCGTCGCGATAGTGCGGCAGATAGGCCCATGTCGATGCGACAAGGATCACGAGCACGCCTCCGGACACCGCCACCGACGCCCACCGCACGAATGCCCGGCCCGACGTCACGCGAAGCCTCCCCACGGCCGTGGCGACCAGGGCCGCGACCGCCAGGAAGAGCCCCATGTTCGCGAGGTAGGTGTACCGATCCGCCGCGATCAGGTTTCGGGCCGACGAGGCGCCCAGCAGAGGCAGCAGCGCGACGAGGTACCAGACCAGTCCGGCCGCGACCATCGTCCGGCCGGATCGCCAGGACCACGCGATCACCGCTGCGCACACGGCCAGCCCCGCCGCGCCGACCCAGATGTGCGTATCGGCCCACGACCACACGACCGGCGGCAGGTACCAGGGCGATAAGCCAGTCACGTGAACGAGGTTGGTCAGATAGATGCCCATGGCCATCAGCGCGCGGCCGACGGCGTTGCCTGGGAGCGTCTGGCTCGCCGAGGCCACGAAGCCCACCTGCGCGGTGGTCCACATGCCCAAGAGCGTCATCGCGACGGTCAGGGCCAGCACGGTTCCCCATGCGGCCCACCAGTCGCGGGCGCCCCGAAGCGGCTTGCCATAGACGATCAAGAGCAGCAGCACGGGCAAGGCCGGCTGCACCTTGCTGGTCATCGCCAACACGGCGGACAGGATCGACGCGGCCAGCCACCCGCTCTCGGTCTGTGCGGTTCGCGACCATCGCAGCATGGCCAGGACGGAGAGCAACGAGAAGAGCGTGCCGACCTGCATGAATCGACCCGTGACGCTCGCGACCGCCTCGACGCTCTGGGGGTGAACGGCGAACAGCGCCGCCGCCAGGCAGGCCACGTCGCGCCGTTGCCATCGGCAACGAATCAGGCACCACAGGGCGGCCGCCGTCAGGGCGTGCACCAGCACGTTGGTCAGATGAAAGCCCCATGCCTGCCGGCCGTAGAGGGCCGTATCCACGGCGAACGAGACCATCGGAATCGGCTGGTAGAGGTCGCGATGGACGACCGTAAAGAGACGCAGGAGGTTGGGCAGCGTCGGGTGATTGACCAGGCTGTGATTCTGGACGAAGTGCTCGTCGTCTCCCGGCAGGAACGCGGCGTCCAAGGTCGGCCACATCGCCAGGATGCCCAGAGCGGCGACCGTAAGAACGGCGATAAGGTCCCAGCGCCAGTCAGGGTCCAACGTCGCCGGTGCGGTCGCGCCCTCGCGCGCAGGGCCGTCGTCACCATGCTCATCATCGGCAAGCGGATGGGATCCAGGTGCGGCCGCCATGGGACGCAAGCCCCCGCGCATCGAGCCCGGGCGAGCCCGAGCTTCAGGGTGTCTTCTTGCTCAGTAGCTCGGCCGCCTCCTCCAAGGTGTCGGCGGCCGCGAACATGCGATCAAGCCGCGTCAGGACGAGCGCTTGCCACGCCTCCTGCGCCGGCTTGACGATAACGACGTGGACCTCGGCCTCCTCGGCGGCGCGCTGCACGCGGATCAGCGTCGACAGTCCGGCCGAGACGATGATCTTCATGTCGCTCAGGTCGAGCACGACCGGGGCAAAAGGCTTCCTGAGCCACGGCAGGATGCCGGCCTCGAAGAACTCCGTCGCCCCCACCATCAGATCGCCCTCGAACCGCAGGGCGGTGAACTTCTCGTGCCAATCGATGATCCATCGCATGCCGTGTCTCGCTTGCTCGCAGTCCTCTCGGCCGTAGGGTCGAAGCCGGCGGCGGCACGCGCCGGCCTGCCGGGGCCGTACGTGTCCGATGCGGTTGACTCAGGGTGCCGGCCCTTGCCGCCACCCTCCCCGCGGGTCTACTGCTCGTCCCGCGACAGCTCGAGCCCCTTGTTGTCGTCCTCGGTCTTCGTGGTCATGGCGTAGTCGCCGTCTTGCCGTGCATGGTTCACGCCGAGCTTCTTGAGGTAGAGCTCCACCACGTCGTCGGCGTCGAGCCCGACGCACTGGGCCAGGCTGATCCAGAAGAACAGCATGTCGATCACCTCGACGCGGGCGTTCTGCAGGTCGTGCAGCTCGAAACGTCGACCGTCCTTCGCCTCGGAGCACCAGTGCTTCCAGAACGTGCAGTCGCGGAGCTCTTCGATCTCGTTGCTCATCGCCATCAGGTAGTCGTTGATCCATCGGCCGGCCCGGGCTGGGTCGAAATCCTCCCGCATCGCGGCCGTGTTCATCCCGATGCGACGGTTCAGCTCACCCTGACGCTCGAACAGCTCTCTGAGCATGTGTGCCCTCCTGGCTCGGGGCGTCGGCGGCGCGCTCGATCGCCACGCGCCGCACCCGATTCCCCAGCATCGTTGTGATCTCGTACGGCACGGTATCCAGCAGTCGCGCCAGCGCCTCGACGGAATGCGGCTGATCGGGCCGGTCGTCGATGATGATCACCCGGTCACCGACGCGAGCGCCCGGCAGGTCGGTCAGATCGACGACGGTCTGGTCCATACTGACCCGTCCCACGACGGGCACCACGCCACCGATCGAGCCGCCGGGAGCGAGGCCCATCATACCACGGTTGCTGAGGCTGCGGGCGTACCCGTCGTTGTAGCCGATCGGCACCATGCCGAGGACGCTCGGTCGGCGGGTCACGAAGGTGCGGCCGTAGCCCACCGAATGCCCGGCCGGGACGTGCTTGACAAAGACGAGATGGCTTCGAAGCCGGAGCACCGGCCTGAGCGGCTTCTCGGCCGGCCAGTGAGCGCTCGGCCGATAGCCGTACACCGCCAGGCCCGGGCGAACCATGTCGAAGTGCGACTCGCCCAGCATGACGATCGCGCTGCTGTTGGCCGCATGGACCATCGGCACGCGCACGCCGGCGGCGGCGAGCCTTTCGATGAGGTTTGTCAGCCACGCGAGTTGGTGTCGCGCGAATTCGAGGTCGGCCTCGTCGGCCGTCGCCAGGTGGGTGTACACGCCCCCGAGCCGCACGTGGCGATACGCGCTCGCTCGACGGATCAGGTCGAACGCGGTATCGGGCGCGATGCCCATCCGGCCCATGCCGGTATCGACCTTGACGTGGTAGTCGATGATCTTGTCCTGACGGTCGGCCTCGGCGTCGAGGTCGGCCAGCCCATAGCCGTCCACGACCGTCGGGGTCAGGTCGTGTGCGACGACGGCGGCGATGCGCTCGGCCCGTTCGGTCGCGGTGTCGGCCGCGAAGGTGGGCCCGAAGCACAGGAGGCCTCGTCGCCAACCCAGCTCGCGCAGCTCGAGGGCCTCTCCGATCGTGGCCACGGCCGCCATCTCGACACCGGCCTCTTGGAGCGCCGGCGCGACGACGTCGACGCCATGACCATAGGCGTTGCCCTTGAGAGCGACGCACAGGCGCACGCCCGGTCCGCAGGCGCGACGGATCATCGCGAGGTTCTCGCGGAGGGCGCACAGGTTGATCTCGGCCACGATGTCTCGGTGCATGGCGCGACTGTACCCCAGGCGGGCTGAACCACGCAAGCGAGGGCGGGCCTCGGGCTCGTCCGCCGGCTACCGCCGCGACGTCTGCTCGGCCTTGGGCCGGGGCAGCACGATATGCGAAGGACGCCGGCTGTCCAGGTAGATCGTGTTGTGGGCGACGACCGGATTCGACAGGTCCCCCGCCGGCGCGCCGGTGTTGGGGTTCGGTTCGAAACGCGGATCGTTGCTGCTGCTGATGGCCACTCGGATCCGATGGCCCTTGTTGAAGATGATGCTCGTCGACCACAGATCGATCTCGTAGCGGTAGACCTTGCCCGGCTCGATCAGACCCGGCTGGCTGACCGACTCGCGGCATCGCGCCCGGATGATGCCGTCGAGCACGATCATGCTTCGCCCGTCGGGATAGACGTCGCACAGTTTGGCGGTGAAGTCGGTGTCGCGACACGACGAGCTGGCCCAGAGCGAGACCTTGATCCGTCCGGTGGCCTCGACGGGTTCCTCGAGTATGGGTGTGGTAAAGAGCAGGACGTCGGGACGATCCTCGACGGGCCTCTGGTCTAGCGGCCCGCGGGAGATGGTCAGGTTGCCGCCGCCGATCGTGGGCACGGGGTTCTTGGGGTCGTAATCGTAGCTCCTGGCGGCTTCGGTCTGTGAGGGCTTGTCGGTCGACAGCGCACCGTCGGCGTGGAAGTAGTATGGAATCGGATCGCTCGGCGGAGGCCAGTCGTCGGCTTCTCGCCAGACATTGCCGGGCGCGTCGTCTTCGCCGCAGGCGCCCATGACATAATAGAGGACGGGCTTGGGCTCGGGCGCGGTCACGATCCCCGTGACGTGACGGCTGATCCACTGGAAACCCCACAGTGCGAGCTTCGGTCGGGCATTGGGGGGATAGTCCAGGCCGACGGGCACATCGTTATGATCCCACGGGCCGATGATCATGCGACACTTGCCGCGGGCCTTCGGTCCGCCTTGGGTGTTGGACGTCTTAAAGCCGTTGATCGTGCCCTGGGTGAAGATGTCGTACCAGCCCCCGTAGTAGAGGACGGGCACATTCACCAGATGAGCGCGCTTCTCGGCGTTCCATTCCTCCCAGAATTCGTCGTAGTAGGGATGTGTGCGAAAGAGGTCGAGCTGGCGTTTGTCGAACATGTGGTCGGAGGTCCAGTTCTGAGCCATCGATTTGCGCGGAACACCGCCCCAATACGCCCCCTGACTGTAGATATTCGACGCGGCCACCATGACGAAGCCGCAGACCAGATGCGGCGGTCGGGTCGGGAACATCAGGATCTGCGTGATGCCCATCGCAGACGGGCCTATCGTGGAGACCTTGCCGTTACACCAGGGCTGTCTGGCGATCCACTCGACGGTCTCGTAGCCGTCCCTTTGTTTGCCCCAGCCGCAACCGCCGAAGATGGGATACTCACTGCCCTGCGAGTCGAACCGACCGCGCATATCTTGCACCACCGCGGCCATTCGCATCATGGGGATGGTCTGGCTGGCCATGTCGCCGACCTTGCCGCGGCGGTTGTAGGGTGTGCGAATCAGGACGGCGGGGAAGCGCTGTCCCGGCTTGGCCCCTTTCGGCAGAATCACATCTGTGGCCAGGCGCACACCGTCGCTCATGGCGACCATGAAGGTCTCGGCCCCAGGTATGTCTCGCGAGGCGGAAAGGCTACCGGCCATTCGCCGATAGTCCACCGGCTTCTTTCCCGACTCGGCTCCGATCGCGACGTCGGTCACACACACGAGGGACAATGCGATGGCGGCGGTGATGTAGGGTCGTGACATGATTCCTCCCGCGTCCAAAGGAAGCGATATGAAGCGGCTGACTTGCCACAGCCAGTTAAGCACACAGAACCCCATACCGCAAGACGCTTCGGAAACCTTCCAGGACCTTGAGAACTGACTGAGGAACCTGCTTACCAACCGACTGCTCGCCTCTATACGATCACAATGCTCTCGCCAATCGCGGAATCGAATCGATCGATCCCGGGGCCGTCACGACCCTACAGCACCGTATTTCGCTTGCGATTGGCGGTCTGCCGACTACAATGCAGATTGTCGTTGATCACCTTATGATCTGTATGTTGGAATCACTGGAA
>CAZUQM010000076.1:0-12621 GCA_964622545.1 uncultured Planctomycetales bacterium
GTCTCCGGCGCGGCATCGATCCGAAGTGGGAGCGTCTCCGACGACGACCCCGAAGCCGGGGAACCGACACATTCAAATGAGTCGGACTACTAGTGACGATGCGGGCACCTGTCCGCCTCCGGAGGCATCTGCTAGGCTGTCGCGCATGGCACGCAAGTTCACGCTCAAGGCACGCAGCGCGATCGAGGACCTCGATCTTGCGTCGCAGTTGAACACCGAGCAGCTCCAGGTCGTCTCCGCGCAGGGCGGTCCGATGCTCGTGGTCGCCGGGGCGGGCACGGGCAAGACCCGGGCGCTGACATATCGTCTCGCCGCCCTGGTTCACGCGGGCGTGGATCCGTCGCGGATCCTGCTGGTCACGTTCACCAACCGGGCGGCCCGCGAGATGCTGCACCGCGTGGAGCTGCTGGTCAAGACCGGCACGCGCGACATCTGGGGCGGCACCTTTCATCACGTCGCGAACCGTGTACTCCGCCGGCACGGCAACCTGCTAGGCATCGACCCGGAGTTCACCATTCTCGACCGCGAGGACGCCCGCGACCTGATGGGCACGTGCGTGACCGAGGTCGGCGTGGACACCAAAGCCCGACGCTTCCCGCGGAAGAACCTGCTCGTGTCGATGTCAAGCTTCGTGCAGAACACGCTCGAGCCGCTGGAGCGGGTGCTGGCCCGACGCTATCCGATGTTCCAGGAGGACATCGACGACATCGGCCGCGTCCTCCAGATGTACGAGACGCGCAAGCGCCGGCAGCAGTTGCTCGACTACGACGACCTCCTGAGCGCGTGGCTGACGCTGTTGATCGAGCACGAGCAGGTCCGCGGCCTGCTGTCCGAGCAATTCCTGCACATCCTCGTGGACGAGTACCAGGACACGAACGCGATCCAGGGCAAGATCATCGACCTGCTGGCCGAGCGCCACCGCAACGTGTGCGTGGTCGGCGACGACAGTCAGAGCATCTACAGCTTCCGCGGGGCGAACTTCGAGAACATCCTGCGGTTCAAAGAGCGGTACCCCGACGCGCGGGAGTTCCGGCTCGAGACCAACTACCGCAGCACGCCGGATATCCTGACGCTTGCCAACGCCATCATCGGCTGCAACCAGCGACGGCTTCCGAAGGAGCTGCACGCGGTCCGGCCGGGGGGTCTGAAGCCGGCGTTCGTCCCCTGCCGCGACCACATCGTGCAGGTCCGCTTCATCGCCGAGTACATCCTGCACCTCCTGGACGAGGGCCGGAAGCTGACCGACATCGCGGTGCTCTATCGCAGCCACTGGCACAGCCTGGAGATCCAGCTCGAGCTTCAGCGGCGGAACATCCCGTTCCAGGTCCGCGGGGGACTGCGCTTCTTCGAGCAGGCGCACATCAAGGACGTGCTCGCCCACGTGCGGCTGCTGCACAACCCGTACGACGAGATCGCGTGGATGCGTGTACTGCCGATGCTGCCGCGGATCGGCTCGGTGCTGGCGCGACGGCTGTGGACGCACCTCAGCGGCACGGACGATCCGCTCGCGGCTTCGTGGTCGGAAGGGGCCCGCAAGCTGCTGCCCGGCCCGGCACGCAGCGTCTACCACAAGTTCGCCGACGTGCTGGAGGAGCTGAGCAAGATCGACTCGCCGGCCGAGGTGATCGATCGGCTGATGGACCGCTACTACGACGACTACATGGTGAGCCACTACGACGGGGCGAGCCTGCGCCGCGAGGACATCCGCGGGCTGTCGAACTTCGCGGCGCAGTACAACACGATCGACGCGTTCCTGGCCGACGTGGCGCTGTCGGGTGAGTTCTCCGGCGAGACCGTCGAGACGGGCCCCGACGAATGGGAGTTCGTCGTGCTGTCGACGGTGCACCAGGCCAAGGGGCTCGAGTGGCCGATCGTCTTCATCCCCTGGATGGCCGACGGGCGGTTCCCGACGGACATGGCCATCAACACGCAGGAGGAGCTGGAGGAAGAGCGCCGGGTGTTCCACGTCGCCGTCACTCGCGCCAAGGACGAGGTCTACCTCGTCATGCCGCAGATCTATCGCAGCAAGGGCAAGGGACTGGTGATGATGAAGCCGAGCCGCTTCCTGACCGAGCTGGACGATGACCTGACCGAGGTGATGGAGCTGGAGGAGGGGCTGGGGCACCTGACCGTGGGCGAGCCGGCCGATGAGGACGTCCCCCCGCCCCAGTTGCCCGAGGTCGGGATCGAGGGATACCGGGCCCTGCCGGACGCAGGCAAGCCGGACAACGGCAAGCTGCCGTTCTGACAGAAAAGGTTCCCGACACCTTTTTCGAGGAGTGGGGTATGAGTCACCTGCCCGCTAAGGCTCGGGCCGTGGTGTACGACCCGAACGACGGGTCGATCGAGTTGCGCGAGTTGCCGGTTCGACCGCCCAAGCCGGGTGAGGTGGTCGCGCGAGTCTCGCTCAGCGCGATCTGCGGATCGGACCTGCACACCATCTCCGGCCGGCGTCGACCGCGCGGCGCGCTCATCCTGGGCCACGAGATCTGCGGTCAGGTCGCCGCGCTCGGCGAGGGCGTCGAACGGGATGCGGCCGGTGAGCCGTTGCGCATCGGCGATCGCGTCACGTGGGGCATCGCGGCGAACTGCGGGACATGCTTCTGCTGCACCCACGACCTGCCGCAGAAATGCGAGCGGCTGTTCAAGTACGGGCACGAGAGCATCGACGTCGATCCGCCGCTCAACGGCGGGTATGCCGAGATGATCACGCTCGCGCCCGGCTCGACGATCTATCGCCTGCCCGACGATCTGCCCGACGAGCAGGCCGTCTTCGCAAACTGCTCGCTGGCAACGATGGCCGCGGCGGTACGGCTGGCCCGTGTCGCCGCCGGTGAGGCCGTGTTGATCCACGGCGCGGGGATGGTGGGCGTGTGCGCGGCGGCGTTGTGTTCGGCGCTGGGCGCGCGGGCCGTCGCGGTCACCGACGTCGATCACGCTCGGCTCGAGCGTGCCCGCGCATTCGGGGCGACGCACGTGGTCAACCCGGCCACGACGGACGCCGGCGGTCCATCGGAAGCCCTTCGCGACGCGGCCGGAGAGCGGGGGTTCGACGTCGCCATCGAGGTCTGCGGCCAACCGAACGTGATCCCGCCGACGATCGACATGCTGCGGATCGGCGGGCGGTTCGTCATCGCGGGATGCGTCTTTCCGAACGCCACCGTCGAGCTCGACATGTACCCGGTCATCACGCGGCTGGTTTCGCTTATCGGTCTGCACAACTACGCGCCGGAGGATTTGGGGGCGGCGTTGCGCTTCCTGGCCGCACCCGGTCGACGGTTCCCCTTCGACCGGGTCGTCGCCCGCCGGTATCCGCTAGCCGAGTTCGACCGGGCCCTGGCCGAGGTCCAGGCCGACAAGGGGATTCTGCGCGTCGGGGTCGGGGACGGATCGTTGGGCCCTGCCACAGGGGGCAGTCGACCGGGCCTGTGACCAGGTCTCTTCCTGAGTCTTCGCGAGGGATATCGCGGGGTTTCCGTTGGCCGACGCTGCCACAAGATCCCGTGAACATGCCGGTTGTACGCGTTGCGGCTACAGCCAGACCCCTGACTGACCGATGTCGTTGACACGGTCAGGGTTTGTCCATAGCATCCGCCGCGGCGGTGATGCCCGAGCCGAGTAAGAGCCCGATATACATGAGGAGTCGTCCGATGCCCGAGTTTTCCGTCAGCCCCGCCGGGGAGCAGTTCCCCATTCCCGAAAAGCCCGACTACGACGCCGAGTTCGAGCGCATCCAGGCCCTCGTGGACGCCGCCCGAGCCGACGGCAAGGAGATCGTGGTCGTCATGGGCGTCGGGTTCGTCGGGGCGGTCATGGCCGCCATCGTGGCCGACACCGTGGACGGGAGCGGCAAGCCGACCAAATTCGTAATCGGTTGCCAGCGGCCCAGCACGCGCAGCTACTGGAAGATCCCGCTGCTGAACCGCGGCGAGTCGCCGGTCAAGGCCGAGGACCCCGAGGTCGACCCGATGATCCGGCGGTGCGTGGACGAGAAGAAGACGCTCGTGGCCACGTACAACAACGACTGCCTCAAGCTGGCCGACTGTGTGATCGTCGACATCCAGTGCGACTACACGAAGCACGACCTGGGCAACCTCCGCAACGGCGAGGTCGAGATGAACGCCCTCGAGGCCACGATGCGGACCATCGGCGAGAAGATCCCGCCCGAGTGCCTCGTGCTGATCGAGACGACGGTCGCGCCCGGCACGACGGAGTTCGTGGCCTACCCGATCATGAAGAAGGCGTTCGTGAATCGCGGCATCGACTCGCCGCCGCTGCTGGCGCACAGCTTCGAGCGGGTCATGCCGGGCCGGGAGTACGTCAAGAGCATCCGCGATTTCTGGCGGGTCTGCTCGGGCTGCAATGACACCGCCCGCGAGCGCGTGGTGACCTTCCTGAACGAGATCCTCAACACCAAAGACTTCCCGCTGACGGTGATGGACCGACCCATCGAGTCGGAGACGACCAAGATCGTCGAGAACAGCTATCGCGCGACGATCCTGGCCTTTCTCGACGAGTGGAGCCTCTTCGCCGAGCGGAACGGGGTGGACCTGATCAAGGTCATCAACGCGATCAAAATGCGGCCCACCCACAGCAACATCATCTTCCCGGGCCCCGGTATCGGCGGCTACTGCCTGCCGAAGGACGGCGGCCTCGGCTACTGGGCCTACAAGCACATCCTCGGCTTCGAAGACGACGTCTTCAAGATCACGACGACGGCCATCGACGTGAACGATACGCGAGCCCTGCATGTGGCCGAACTGACGCGCGACGCGCTGCGGAACATGGGGCGGTACATCGCCGGGGCCCAGGTGTTGCTGTGCGGGGCCAGCTATCGCGAGGACGTCGGGGACACGCGCTACAGCGGCTCGGAGCTGGTGGTCCGCAAGCTGACGGAGATGGGCGCGGAGATGTCGGTGCACGATCCGTACGTCGATCACTGGTATGAGCTGGAGAAGCAGGAGGTCTATCCCGCACCGGGTCACTCCTGGGCCCGATTCTTCCGGCGGCAGGAGGAGCTCGAAGACATCACGGTGCAAAAGGACCTGGCCGAGGCGCTTCGGGGCGTCGAGGCGGTGATCCTCGCGGTGCGCCACGCGCCGTACCTGGATCTCGACCCCGACCAAGTCGTCGCCTGGGCGGGCGGCCCGCTTGCCGTCGTGGACTGCTTCTGCATCCTGAGCGACGAGAAGATCCGCCGCTACTTTGAGCTCGGCTGCGAGGTCAAGGGCCTGGGTCGCGGCCACATCCAGCGGATCAAGAAGCGGGTCAAGGAGGGGTAAGGGCCGGCGGAAGCAGACCGAGCCTTTGGACCCGAGAGAATCGATTCTGGTGTCGGCGTCGGCGCATAGTCCCTTGAGAGGTGCCGCGGCATGCCGGCCAGCGACCTGACCAACGAGCAAACCATGGCCCCGGCCAGGCAATTGCCCCCCGACCTGCGACGGGAGCTGGCCGTTCGAGGCATCGTAGCCGGCCGGAAGGAAACCCTCCAAGAGATCCTGCGAGCCTCCTGAGTTCGAGGTCCGCGCGTCCGCCTCACCGAGGCCTGGGCCCATCGTCCCTCCCCGTTGACAACCTGGCGCCGGGCCCCACAATGTGGGCCCACGGGCGCAGCGCTCGCGGCCCATCCACGGTCACAAGCCAGGAGTGGTGACTCATGACGGACGTCGTCTTGCAGACGGACATCCCCGATCTACCGGTACGGCGGGGCAAGGTGCGGGACATCTACGACCTGGGCGAGAAGCTGGCGATCGTGGCCAGCGATCGCATCAGCGCGTTCGATGTGGTCATGCCCACGGGCATCCCCAACAAGGGCAAGATCCTCACGCAGATCAGCGCCTTCTGGTTCGAGTGGCTGGGCGACGGGGTCGAGCATCATCTCGAGACGCTGGTGACCTCGGTCGACGATCTGCCCGAGGCGATGAAACCGCACGCCGACACGCTGATCGGGCGGACCGTCATCGTGCCGAAAGCCGAGGTCGTACCCATCGAGTGCGTGGTGCGGGGCTACATCACGGGCTCGGGGTGGAAGGACTACCTGGCGACCGGCACGGTCTGCGGCATCCAGCTCCCGGCGGGCCTCAAGCAGTGCGACCAACTGCCGACCCCCCTGTTCACGCCGGCGACCAAGGCCGAGAGCGGGCACGACGAGAACATTAGCTTCGAGCAAGCCGCGGCGATCTGTACCGACGGCGTGATGGCCCTGCTCCGCGACCGGTCGCTGGAGATCTACCGGACGGCGAGCGACTACGCCCGGCAGCGCGGCGTAATCATCGCCGACACCAAATTCGAGTGGGGCAAGGTCGGCGAGAAGTACCTGCTCATCGATGAGGTGCTCACGCCGGACAGCTCGCGGTTCTGGCCGGCCGACGAATACGAGCCGGGCCGCGACCAGAACAGCTTCGACAAACAGTACGTGCGGAACTACCTCGAGACGCTCGACTGGGACAAGACCCCGCCCGGGCCCGAGCTGCCTGCCGAGGTGGTGGCCAACACGACCGCGCGGTACATTGAGGCCTACGAGAAGCTGACCGGGCGAACGTTCCAGGCCTGAGAGCACGACGGAGCGGCCCCGCCCCAGTCTGACGGACCCCCGCCGGGCCTCGACCGCACCGCATGCTCAGATACCGCAAAATCCTGCTCGCCGTGATCCTGCTGGCCGGAGGCGGATCGTTCTACGGGACGCTGGGGTACGCCCTCTACATCCACGGCGACGGCTACCGCCGCACGCGGGAAAAGCAGCTCGCCAACTTCCTGGAACTGCCGGTCCGCATCGGCGACATCCGACCGCAGACCTACTACCAGGCCGACTTCCTGAACATCCACGCATGGCTGCCGGACCGACGGGCCGAGATCTTCCGGTGCGAGCGGGCCGAGTGGCACACCATGCCCGGACACGGCGGGGCGTTTCATCTGACCATCCGCGACGGCCGGCTGACCATCGACGACGATCAGTGGCAAGAGGACGACTACCGGCGGGTCTTGCGATCCGGCCTGGGGCACGACTTCGCCGCCCTCAAGCTGCGGTGGGTCGATCTCTTCGACATGGACATGTCGTGGCGCAAGGGGCCGATCTCGTTCACCGTCAAGGGGGCCAACGGGCGCGTCGGCTTCGACGAGTCCGATGAGATCGGACCGATCGGCGAGGGACGGATCAGCCTGACGAGCCACGTCCTCAACGATACCCGGACCGATGAGCACATCAGCGTGGTGGCGCGCTTCCGGCCGTCGCGCGACCTGGTCGTGCATGAGGTCGTGCTGGGCGTGCCGACGCTGCCGATCAGCGCGCTGCGGCTCGAGTCGCTGTTGGGCGTACCCATGGCCCGCGGTACGTTCGAGGGCCGCCTGGTCTACCGCGAGGAAGACGGAAGCCCGCGCGTCGAGCTCCAAGGACGTGCGGCAGGCATCGAGCTGGTCGACTGGACGCAACAGCTTCACAGCGGCCCGATCCACGGCCGCGTGGACGTCAAGATCGACCAGGCCGTGGTCACCGATCAGGCCCTGCTCAGTGCGACCTTCAGCGGCAAGGCCTCCGAGGTCCGGCTGGCCGACGTCTCCCGGCTGATCGGCGCGGCGCCGCTGAAGGGCTCTGCCGACCTGGAAGTGCTGGGCGCCGAGTTCAACGACGAGGGCCTGGTCCGGATGAGTCTGCGTGGCAAGGTCGTCAGCGAATCGCTCGATCCGATCACGGCGCTGCTCGGCGAGGGCAAGATGACGGGTCGACTCGAGCTGACCGTCAACGCGCTGGACCTGGCCGGCGACGACGTGGTCTCGGCCGACGTCGACGTGGAGGTCGTCCCGCCGGCGGGCAAGCCCGGGCGGCTGGACAGCCGGCTTATCCTCGACGCGTCGCGCACGCTGATGGGGCTGGAGCTCAGCCCGCTGCTCACCGAGCCGCTCAAGCGGATCAAGAGCGTGAAGTACACCCGCCTGGCCTGCAAACTGATCGTGGACGACGGGCAGTTGCGGGTCCTGGGCACCCACGGGCCGGGCGGCCTGGCGATCCTGACGGTGCGTCTGTTCGGGACGGACCTGGCCGTGCTGGTCCAGCCCAAAGAGCCGATCGAGCTGAGGCCGCTGATCGCCCTGCTCCGGGCCAGCGGCGAGCAAAAGGTCCGCGAGCTCATCGAACGGTACCAGCCGACGACCGCGCCGGCGGGCGAGCCGTGAACCCGCGAGGTAGGAGACCTCCGCCATGAAACCACTTGGCGGCCCCGAGCGCCTGTCATCAAAGGAACGCGTCCTGACGACGCTCGCGTTGCAGGAGGCCGACCGCGTGCCCATCGACTACGCGGCCAACGCCGGCATTGACCGGCGGCTGAAGGAGCACTTCGGCCTGGCGGCCGACGACGACGAAGGGCTGTTGGGCGTGCTGGGCGTGGACTTTCGCGGCGTGACGCCCGCGTACGCCGGGCCGCCCCTGCACGAGGACGTCCCCGACCGGCAGGTCCATCCCGAGTGGGGCATCCGAACCCGATGGGTCGAGCATGAGACCGGCGGCTACTGGGACTACTGCGATTGGCCCCTGCGCGAGGCCGACGAGGAGACCGTCGCGGCCTGGCCCATGCCGAACCCCGACGACTACGACTACGCGGCCGTTGTCGAGGCCTGCAAGCCGTACGACTCCCTGGCCGTCTACACCGGCAACCCCGGTCTCGGCGACATCATCAACTCCAACGGCATGCTGCGGACGATGGACCAGGTGCTGGTCGACCTCATCACGGACGACCCGGCCGGGCTCCTGCTGATCGACCGCAAGCTCGAGGTCCAGCTCGAGGTCACGCGGCGGACCCTGGAGGCCGCCCGCGGTGCGATCGACTTCGTCTGGCTCGGCGAGGACCTCGGCACGCAGATCGCCCCGATCATCAGCATGGACCTCTTTCGCAAGCACCTCCGACCGCGACACCAGAAGCTGGTCGACCTGGCCAAGTCGTTCGACCTGCCGGTGATGATCCACACGTGCGGCTCGAGCAGCTGGGCCTACGAGGACTTCATCGAGATGGGCATCGACGCGGTGGACACGCTGCAACCCGAACCCGTGAACATGGCGCCGCGTTACCTCAAGGAGCACTTCGGCGGTCGGCTGGCCTTCCACGGGTGTATCTCGACGGCCGGCCCGGTGGCCTACGGAACGGTTCAGGACGTGATCGCCACCTGTCGCGAGACGCTCGCGATCATGATGCCCGGCGGCGGCTACTGCTTCGCGCCGACGCACTGCCTGCAAGACAACTCGCCGACCGAGAACGTCGTGGCCATGTACCAGGCCGCCCACGACCTGGGACGATACTGAGACGGGCCGCACCCCCCGGGGAGGGCGCGACCCGTTGTGGCCAAGAGACACCGTCCGCAGCGGCCACGGATCGGCGCGGGGTGCGACGGCTACTGCAGGAACTGCGTCCAGTCGATGTCGCCGGCATCGACCTGATCGAGGATGTCGCGGATCTGGTCGGTGCATCCGTTGGCCGTGACGGTCGCTTCGCAGAGCGCCAGCCCGGCGAGCCATTTGAACTTCGCGAAGATCTTACTCAGCATGGTTCCCCCCGTGGTTGAAGATGTCCTCTCCGTCGCGCCCGGCCACCCGGGCCGAGCGGGAAGATGGGTAGGCACGAGGCGTGCCAAAGTGCCGCGCAACGGCTTGCGCCGGCGCCAGGGTCGATGACCGCGCGAGTTATCGGCGAGGCGATTCCTTATCGGCTGCTAGCGGTGGCTACTTACCCGCTTGTGGGACAGTGGGTTGGGCGATAGTGCGCAGGGTGGCCTCCTCCTCGCTGTCAGACCGAGGCTCCTACGCTGGCAGACAAGCTGTCCGGGGCAGGCTCACTTGTCCAGCCGTGTGTTCTCGAACCAGACCGGCCCGCTCCACTTGCCCGTGACCACCACGTCGAGGTCGCCGTCGCCGTCGAGGTCCACGACCGGGACGTTCAACCCCGAGCCGATGCCCTCCTTGAGCGAGATCACGTGCCGCGTCCAGGTGACCTTGGGTTTGCGCTTGAGCTGATACCAGTAGACGCCCAGCGGCCCGAAGGCGTCCGGGTCGCCGCCGTTGTGGGCCATGAAACGCTTGCCGGTGACCAGGTCGAGCAGTCCGTCGCCGTCGATGTCGGCCAGCGTGATGCTGTGGGCCTGGCTCCACGAGTCGTCGATGAGATGCCGCTTGAACCGTATCGCGTCGCCCTTGCGCACCTGCTCGTACCAGAAGATGCCGTGCCGGTGGGCCGAACTCGTGACCAGGTCGTTGAGCCCGTCGCCGTTGACGTCATAGACGCGGATCTCGGGCGTGTGTTCGCTCTTGCCCTCCTCCTTGTTGCCGAGGGCGAGCGGATGCTCCTTCCATTCGCCCTTGCGTAGATCCTCCGGGGCCTCAAACCAGGCGTCGGGACGGATGATGTCCGCCCGGCCGTCGCCGTTGACGTCGCCCACGCCGCCCCCGAACTGCATCTTCTTCTCGCTGATGGGGTGGCGAGCGAACGTGCCGCGCTTGGGGCCCTTGGTGATGAGCTCGTACCAGAGCGTTGGTTGGACGTGGGGGAGGATCTCTTGGCACTTGCCGTCGCCGGTGAGGTCGACGAGGTCGCCGCACTCGTAGTTGCCGTTCTTCTCGATGACGGTTTCGGGCCAGAGGCCGCCCTTGCTGCCGGTGTTGCGGTACCAGGCGATCATCTTCTCGTGCCAGAAGCAGGCCACGACATCGAGTAGCCCGTCGCGGTCGACGTCGAGAGCGAGATTCATGAAGTCGTGGGTGTAGCCCTTGCCCTTGTCGTCGACCTTGCCGGCGATCTTGCGGATCTCGACGCGCTTCCAGTTTGGCGCGAGGTACAGGTAGGCTCCGGCGACGATGTCGAGCTTGCCGTCCTTATTGAAGTCGCCGACGCAGCAGGCCTCGCTGCGATAGGTCCCCACGCGATGGGCGACGAACGTGACGGGGCCCGAGCTCGCTTCCGCCGCAACACAGGGCGTTGCGCCGATGCAGCACCCCATCAAGGCCAACACAAGTGCGAACGTGGTTGTGCGCTTCATGACCGTCGAACTCCTTATCAAGGGATCCGCCGGAGGGCAGGATCCGAGCGACTCTGTGTATTGCTGCGAGTACTGTAGGGTAGGCCGTTTCGAGCCACCAGTGGGTCCGGAAGACTACCCCCTACTTCTGCCACCCATCACGATTGACGAACGCGGCGTCCCGTGTTCGCCCAGGGGCTGCGACGTGGCAAGCAAGCCGCCGAACTCTGAGCTCACCCTCGCCTCCACGTCGTGCCGTCGGCCTTGTCCTCGAGCGTGATGCCGGCCGCGGCCAGGCGGTCAGGCGGCCAGCCCACGAGCCCAGGGTTCGACAGCTTGCTCCAAGGCGTGGATGGAATCGGGCAACTCACCCTTGCCGTAACGTTTCCACCAGTTCACGATGGTCATGCCGGCCACCTCGTCGTTGTCCTCGCGGAGGACGAGCAGGTGGCCGTCCTCGGTCTCCTCGGAGTACGTCGCCACGCCCCGGTGTTTGACGAGCTGGAGGTAGAGCACGTCGTTTCCGACGTCGTAGTGCCACCAGAGAACGTCGTCAACGATGCCTTCGATGGTGTCTACTTTGACCATTCCTGCGGCCCTCCAGAGACCCTCTTGGCCAGGTGGGCGGTCTTGACGAGACCCAGCGCGATATCCGCGATTACCATCATCATAACCCCTGGTCTTGGGCCAGGCCCGAAGTAAATCCTACAGTCTGCCTCCGAACGACTGAGCCGTATTTCATCTGGTGATTCAACAGCCTGCTCAACGAGATTGCGGTGGGAAGCCATATCAGGGTGCGCTTCCAACACGTGACCAAACCAGGTTCGGTCGTGCAGGACAATTCGCCGTCCTAACGGGTCTCGGAGGTGTGTATCCGTCATGCATCGCCCGCCCAGTTCTGGTGCGTCCTGGTTGGCATGCTCAAGCAGCTTTGGAGCCGGTGACGTCCCTCTACCCCCTCCTCCACGTCGTGCCATCGGCCTTGTCTTCGAGCGTGATGCCGGCCGCGGCCAGGCGGTCGCGGATCTGGTCGGCGAGCTCGAAGTTCTTGGCCTTGCGGGCGTCGGCGCGCATCTCGATGAGCATCTGCATGACGGGGTTGAGCAGTTCGCCGCCACCGGCGCCTTCCTCGGCGTAGCGGTCGGGCACGAGGCCCAGTACGTCACCGCCGAGCTTGCGGAACGTCTCGTCGATGGCGATGGCGTCGCCCTTGGTCACGCCCGCGGTGAGGGCGGTGTTCGTCTGCTTGACGAGGTCGAAGATCGCGCTGAGCGCGCCGGCCGTGTTGAAGTCGTCGTTCATCGCCTCTTCGAACCGGGCCTTGGTCTTGTCGAGTATGTCGCGGATCGCATCGCTGACCTGGCCCTCGGGCGCGGTCCCACCTCTCTCGCTTGCCGAGCCGGCCGCTTCGCGCACGGCCAGGACGGCCTCGCGGAGCCGTCGCGAGCCGCTCTCGGCCGCACCGAGTGCTTCGTCGCTGAAGTCGATCGGCCCGCGGTAGTGGCTGTTGAGGATAAACTGCCGCACGACGAGCGGGTCGTAGGCCTTGCTGAGCTTCTCGTGGTCGCCGGCGAAGAGCTGCTTGAGCGTGATGAAGTTGCCGAGGCTCTTGCCCATCTTCGTGCC
>CAZUQM010000077.1:0-11300 GCA_964622545.1 uncultured Planctomycetales bacterium
TTAGGCAATAAACGATGCGAGCTTTCCGAAAGGGTCGCATATGCAGGCCTCCTATCAGAACGACCATTGCAGGTAGTCGTTGGGGGCAGCCGGCGTAACGCAGTTTGCATCCATGATCCGTACCTGCCCTGTGGCGCCAGGCGGTCGAGCGTTCTTGCACCTTGTCGACTGCCCGCCCACGCAGCACGCGATCATCGGCGCGTGGTGGTCGATCAGGCCGCGGAAAGATACGTCCCATTTCACCTCATTCTCGAAAGTACCGCGATACACCCAACCGGTCAGCCGGTCATCCTCCAGGAGAACGACCTGCACCTTGCCGTCAGCCCGACACACCAGATCGTAGCAAAATGTCTTCGATCGCCTCTTGTCAACGGAGTCGTGCGAGAAAGTCAGCGGACCAACCCACACGGTCTCGTCGACCAGGTCCTTCCGCCAGGTTGCCCGCCCGTCTAGGAGGTCCATGACGCGCTTCTTCGACGATTCCAGGCACGCCTCTCGATCCGTCCCGAGATCGGGGAGTTCGGGACAACTCGAGAGCTTCTCCAGGGCGATTCGGGCGTAGTCGAACGACGGGCTAGGTGGCAGCGCCCCCGTCCGGTAGCAGCAGTAGATGAACTCCCTCCCGACGGTCCATGACGTCAAAAAAGAGACGTGGGTAGGCGTGGGTAGCAGTCTTCTCTGAAAGACCCCGCTATCGCCGACCGCCATGCTGAGGATCTGTGGCACGGAAGACTTCCCCAAGACTGACTCTCTATCCCGCTCTTGTCGTACCGCAAACTGCCCGAGTACCCAGTATGCCTTGTCACCTCCGACGACAAGTTTCTTGGGGACGTTTGTTGGCCGCTCGGCTCCGACCAGGAGGGCACAACCACCGAACAAAACCATCAGGAGGCTGTTCGATGGCCTAATACACGCATGCATGACAGAGTCTCCTAGTAGTCCGACACAAATGAATCTGTTGGTTTCCCAACTTCGGAGCGGCCGTCGGAGACGCGACTGTGAAGGAGCGTTGTTGTTCAAACGCTCCAACAACACAGCTCCCTGACGGTCGCTGCTCTGATAAGCGTCTCGCCCTCCTGATCGGAACCCACAGAAACAAGTGTGGTCGGGTACTAGTAAGTCTTCGGGGTCTCTCGGAGCTGGTTTCCGGCTGGGTTCTGCTTGATGCAAAACGTACTTCTAGGGACGTTTAGATCCAGCTTGTCACCGTCTCCATTCTGGTCCACGTTTAATATTGGCATCCAGAGGAAGCCCCAGTTGGAAGCTTATGTAGCCATCAATGGCGTTTAGATCGATGTCGCTGAGCGTGGCATGTGTAGCGCCGTAGCTAGGGTCGTAGTATTGAGACGTGCCATTCACCGTGAGCTTGGCTACCCGATGATTGTTGAAGAGCGAGGCCGGGTTGGCGTTGGATTGTCCAGGTACCCCCGCCGCATCCGTTACCTCGGCGAAGAGCCAAGTGTACGAGGTGGTGCCCACTAGCGTGTTCGGGTTATAGACGCTCAAGTAGGGCCACCCCGCGATACGACTCGAACCGCCCCCGGCGCGTCAGGCAGCTCGACCGACCGCTGCGTCACGGCCGGTCCGGTGTAGGTGTAGTATACCGTGGGGATGGGGTGGTTGGCATCGTCGGCGTAGATGCTGCGGACGCGGCCATCGAAGTAGTTGGGATCGTCTTCATAGCCATAGGCGACGACCTCCCCGCCAGGCAGCGTCATCGACGTCCGCCGATCGGCCTGGTCGTAGGTGTAGCTGACGGTCTTGGTCTGGGCACCGTAGTTGACGGCCTCGCTGAGGAGCCGGCCGAGGGAGTCGTGCGTGAACGTGACGGTCGAACTGAACGTCGCGCTCCGCTGCGCCGTCAGCATCCGTCCGAGGGCGTCGTAGGCGTAGGCGTCATAGTCCGAGCCGCCGCTGAACGTCCTCAACCCGGAACCAGGAACCCGGACCTCGGGACCCGCCTAGCCCGACCCTCGTCCCTAAGTTCCCCCTCACCCAATCGCCTCGGTCCCCGTCTCCCCCGTGCGAATCCGAACCACCTCGTCCAGAGACAGAATGAAGATCTTCCCGTCACCGATCTGCCCCGAGTGGGCACCCGACTTGATCGCCTCCACCGCTCGCGGCACGAACTCCTCGTTCACCGCGATCTCCAGCTTCACCTTGCGGAGCAGGCTCCCGGCCTCCACGTGGCTACGGTAGACCTCCGAGATGCCCTTCTGCCGGCCGCGGCCCACCACGTTCGTCGCCGTGACCAGGTGCACCTCCGCCTCCGTCAGGCGGTTCAGCACGTCGTCCATCCGATCCGGCTGTATGACGGCAATGATGTATTTCATCTCTCGCTCCCTAATCAATGACCGTGTAGCCGGCCTCGCTGTGCTGGGTCAGGTCCAGGCCGATGCGCTCGTCGTGCTCGCCCGCCCGCATCGGGCTCAACATGTTCACGAACAGCAGCAGGATGTACGTCACCACGAACGCGTAGACGATCGTGATGGCCGTGGCCTTGAGCTGGATCCACAGTTGGATCGGGTTGCCGTAGAGCAGACCGTTCGTCCCGCCCACACGCTCACACGCCCAGATCCCCGTGGCCAGCGCGCCCCACATCCCGCCGATCCCGTGCACGCCGAAGGCGTCCAGCGAATCGTCGTAACCGAACTTGACCTTCGCGAACGTCACCGACAGCCAGCAGATGATCCCGCTGCCCATCCCCACGCCGATCGCCCCCATCGGTGTGACGAACCCGGCCGCCGGCGTGATCGCCACCAGACCCGCCACCGCCCCGGTGATCATACCCAGCGCCGTCGGGCTGCCGTGACGAATCCAATCCAGCAGGATCCACGTCAGCGCCGCCGTCGCCGTCGCCACGTGCGTGGTCACGAACGCATTGGCCGCCGCCCCGTTCGCCGCCAGCGCGCTGCCCGCGTTGAACCCGAACCAGCCGAACCACAACAGGCCCGCCCCCAACACCGCAAAGGGCAGACTGTGCGGCGGCGAGATCCCGTGCGGATAGCACTGCCGCTTGCCGACGAACAGCGCCGCGGCCAGCGCCGCCACGCCCGCGTTGATGTGGACCACCGTGCCGCCCGCGTAATCCAACGCCCCCATCGTGCCCAGGAAGCCGTCGGGGCCCCACACCCAGTGACACACCGGATCGTACACCAGCGTCGCCCACAACACGGCGAAGATGCAGAACGGACCGAACCGCATCCGCTCGGCGAACGCACCGATGATCAGCGCCGGCGTGATGATCGCGAACATCGCCTGGAAGATCATGAACACCATGTGCGGGATCGTCTGCCCCTCCAGCGGATCGGCCCCGACGCCCTTGAGACCGACGTACTCCAGGCTGCCGAGCAGGCCGCCGCCCAGGTCCGACCCGAAAGACAGGCTGTAGCCGAACAGCACCCACTGAAGCGTCACCAGGCAGATGACGATCATGCACTGCATCAGCACCGAGAGAATGTTCTTCCGACGAACCAGCCCGCCGTAGAAAAACGCCAAGCCCGGCGTCATCAACAGCACCAGCGCCGCGCTGATCATGACCCAGGCCGTATCGCCCGAGTCGATCTGCGGCGGCGACCCGCCTTCGGCCCCCAGCGCACCCGTTCCGGTGAGCAGGGCCAACACCGCCGCCCCGCCCACAACCGCACCGTGCTTCATCTCGCCAGTCCTTTCCAGTCGATGAGTCCCCCGTAGCCTGGCCTCCGCGACCGTTCCTTGCGCGGGCCGGCTCCCTGAACACGTCCCCGATCCCTGGCCACCTCAGGGCCCTGGCACCCGCCCCATAACGCAACGACGGCCGCGCCGGCGTCGATGCCCGATTCGCTACCCATGCGAATGCCATGCCAGAATAAGGGGAACCACGTAGTGCGATCGTTGGAAAGGTTTATCGGAAAGCCGCTTGCGAGATATCAAGATCGCTGAAGACGCCCTCTAGGCGTGCACATGATCCTACGTCGAAGTACGACACGAGTGGAATACCGACGTTGATGTAGGGATTCGGATACCTCCCCCCATCCCACGCTTCTCGTTCGCCTGGCCGAATTCTCGGCCCGGTTCAGAACGCCAGGCCCGCCCCCAACCTCGACGAGGGGCAGGGACGGGCCCGGACCGCGGCCAGTCGGGATCAACCGATCGCGTCGTTACCCTTGTCGCCGGTGCGTATCCGAATGCACTCGGCCAGCTCAACCATGAGGATCTTGCCGTCACCGATCTCGCCCGTCCGGGCTCCCGCGACGATCGCGTTGATCGTGCGTTCGACGAAGTCCTCGTTGATGGCGATCTCGATGCGGATCTTCTTGAGCAGGTTGACCTCCATGTCCACCCCGCGGTACGTCTCGTGGTAGCCGCCCTGTTGCCCGCAGCCCAGGGCGTTCGTGACCGACATCTTCTTGACCTCAGCCTTGTAGAGCTCCTGCTTGACGTCGTTGAGCTTCTCCGGCTGGATGTAGGCGATAATGAGCTTCATCATGGAACTCCTTTGAATACGTCCGTACGTCGCTCGTTGCACCGCACGTCGGTGTCCTCGTCCCGTCGGCTAGGTCGTCGTGAAGATCTGGAAACCGGAGTAGGCCTCCATCCCGTGCTCGCCGATGTCCAGGCCGCGCAGCTCCTCCTCACGCGAGACCCGCAGACCCACCGTCGACTTCAGCACGAAGAACAAGACCAGACCCAGCCCGAACGCCCACACGAAGCCGGCCGCAACCCCCACGAGCTGCGCGCCCATCTGAGCGAAGCCGCCGCCGTACAGCAGGCCCCCGTTGCCGTCGCCGATGCCCAGCACCTTCTCGGCGTTGAACAGACCGCACGACAGCGTGCCCCAGGCCCCGCACACGCCGTGAACGCTGACGGCGCCGACCGGATCGTCCACCTTCAACACCCCGTCGATGAACAGCACGCTGAGCACGACCAGCACGCCCGCGACCGCGCCGATGACGAGCGCCCCGAACGGCGTGACCGTGTAGCACGGCGCGGTGATGGCCACCAGCCCGGCCAGCGCGCCGTTGAGGCCCATCGACCCGTCCGGCTTGCCGAACCGGGCCCACGACGTGAACACCGCGAAGATCGCACCGGCCGCGGCCGCGATGTTCGTCGTCACCGCCACGCGACCGATCTCACCGTTGCCCGTGGTGGTGCTGCCCGGGTTGAAGCCGAACCAGCCGAACCACAGGATGAACACGCCCAGGGCGGCCAGCGTGATGCTGTGCCCGGGGATGGCGACGGGCTTCCCGCTGCCGTTGAACTTGCCGATCCGCGGGCCAAGCACGATCGCACCGGCCAGGGCCAGCCATCCGCCCACCGAGTGAACGACCGTCGAGCCGGCGAAGTCGCAGAAGCCGGGCCCGACGTCCTCCAGCCATCCCGTCCCGCTGTCGAGCAGCAGCGAGCCCCACGCCCACTTGCCGAACACCGGATAGATGAACAGGCAGATGAAGAAGCTGTAGCCCAGGTAGCCGACGAATTTGGTGCGTTCGGCCATCGCGCCCGAGACGATCGTCGCGGCCGTCGCGGCGAAGACCGTCTGGAAGATCAGGAACGTATAGCCCCAGGCCTCCCCGCCTTCGCCGACGATCTCGCCGATCGCGAAATGCGATGTGCCGATCCACCCGCTGCCGGTCGCGCCGAACATCAATCCGAACCCGACCAGGAAGAACGCCAGCGTCCCGATCGAAAAGTCCATCAGGTTCTTCATGATGATGTTGACGGCGTTCTTGGCACGTGTGAAGCCGGCCTCGACCATCGCGAAGCCCGCTTGCATGAAGAACACCAGGAACGCCGCGACGCACGTCCACACGATGTTGATGTTGTCCTGGAGGATGTCGACCGGCGACTTGGCCGGGGCCGTGGGCGCCTCCTCGGCCACGACGGCCGAGGCCAACCCCGCCACGAGCAACAACGTCAAGATCCCTACCGATGCCTTTCTCATGAGCCTTATCTCCCTATCGAATCATCTGTGTGCCCGGTCGGCCGGTTCCGCCGGGCGTCAGCGTCTGCTCTCTCCTGTCCGTGCCCCGGCGGCCACATGCGATCAGCCGTCGCTAGCGGTCTCCCCTCGGGAGGTGTCCGTTCCGGCGCGCACCGTCTCCATCACCCCCGCAGCCGCCTCGTCTCGATCGCGACTCGAAAAGATCGCCCGTCGACGACCGACCCCCCGGATCAGGCCGCCGACGAGCCGTTCGACGAATGGAGGCAACACGTCATCCGTCCGCGTACGGCGATGAGTGAGAGCATCTCGCGTGCCACCGAGGCAAAGGCGAGGCCTCTATAGATGTAACTGACTATGGAGCATGCCTATACGAAGGAACTGGGCTGGATTTGCCGTCGCGAGGACGTCCTACGTTGGCGTAGGCGTATTTAGCCATACCTACGTAGACGTACGAAATCGCTTTGGGTCGATCCCATGCTTGCTGACCCGCAGGCCCATGGTCCGCTCGGTCAGGCCCAGGGCCCGAGCGGCCTTGGCCTTGTTGCCGCGAGCGCTCTTGAGCGCCTCGAGCAGCAGCTCGCGCTCGACGTTGTCCAAGGTCACCTGCAGCGTGCCGGACAGGCCGGTGCCGCTGGCCTCGGCCGTCTGGAGCGACGGCGGCAGGTAGTGCCCGTGGATCACGTCGTCGGTGCTGAGCAGGACGGCCCGCTCGATGCAGTTTTCGAGCTCGCGGACGTTGCCGGGCCAGTGGTAGGCCATCAGCATGTCGATGGCGGGGGTGGAGATCCGCCGGATGGTCTTGCCGTTGGCGCCGCTGTAGCGCTCGACGAAGAAGTCGGCCAGCAGCGGGATGTCGGTCTTGCGTTCGCGCAGCGGCGGGACGAAGATCGGAAAGACGTTGAGCCGGTAATAGAGATCAAGACGGAAGTCGTTCACCTCGACGGCCTTCTCGAGATCGCGGTTGGTGGCGGCGATGACGCGGACGTCGGTCTTGATCGTGCCGGTCCCGCCGACGCGCTCGAACTCGCGCTCCTGCAAGACGCGCAGGAGCTTGATCTGCGTCGAGTGCGAGAGATCGCCGACCTCGTCGAGGAAGATCGTGCCGCCGTGGGCGAGCTCGAACCGGCCGAGGCGCTGCTGCACCGCCCCGGTGAACGCGCCCTTCTCGTGGCCGAACAGCTCGCTCTCGATGACGCTCTCGGGCAGCGAGGCGCAGTTGACCTTGACGAACGGTTTGCTGGCGCGGGGGCTGTTGTAGTGGATGGCGTGGGCGACCAGCTCCTTGCCGACGCCGCTCTCGCCGCAGATCAGCACCGTGGCGTCGCTCTTGGAGACCGTGCCGATCAGGTCGTAGACCTTCTGCATGGCGTTGGAGTTGCCGATGATGTTGGCCGGCTTGAACCGGTCGCGGAGCTCCTCCTGGAGGCGGGTGTTCTCCTCGAGCAGGCGCTCGCGCTCCTCCTGTGCGGCGCGTCGCAGGCGGACGGCCTGGGCGATCATCGACGTGATGATGCTGAGCAGCCGGACGTCCTCCTCAAAGGAGATGTCGTCGCGGAAGAGCCGGTCGGCGCTGAGGGCGCCGATGACCTCGTTGCCGAGCTTGATGGGCACGCAGATGAAGGAGATGTCGCTCTTGCGAAGCTTCTTGCGCGCGCCGGTGCGGTTGAGGAAGAGCGGCTCCTCGCTGATCCGCGGGACGACGGCCGGCTCGCCCGATTGCACGACCATGCCCGTGACGCCCTCGCCGGGCTTGTAGCGGCCACGCTTCTGCTGACTCGACGACAGGCCGTAGGCGCTTTCGATGATGATCTCGCCCGTCTCGCGATTGAGCAGGGTGAGCGTGCCGTTCATCATGCCCATGCGATTGGCCATGGCCTTGAGGACGGGGCCGACCACGTCTCGCAGATCGAGGCTGTTGTCGAGGGTGCGGCTGATCTCGTAGAGCAGGGAGAGCTCCTCGAGCTCACGCCTGACCTCGGGTTGTCCGGCTCGCTTGGTCACGATGCTCCCCTGTGCATGGGCTGACAGATCCTCGGGATAACCACAATCCTACCAGATTGTAGGGACAGTGTGACGGCGTCGCAAAGATAATGCTCCGCAACGGGGTGGACGCAGGTCGATCCGACGCGGATGTAGGAATGGGAGGTGAAGGGTCGGGGCATGGGTCTGGACGGAGCAGGCCAAGATTGGGGACTCTCATGCGACGGGCTCCTGATTCGGTTTCTCGAGCGGCTTAGGGTGAAGCGCTTCAGAAGCATACGGGGGTCGGGGTTCCAGCGGGAGGGCGGCCGGTAGGGGCTGGCGGACGACCAGGGCACGCACTTCTTCACCCTTGACTGAGACAGTGCGCCTTTGGGACCTTGAGGTGTGGCCGTTGTCGAAACGGAGAAAAGGTGTGTCGCCTCTTGGGCACGGGAGAGCCAGGGCGGCGATTCGGGCGCGGCGTTGGAAAGAGAGCGAATGGCGACGAGGTTCTCGGCGTTGGGTACAATGGCCGACATCCGGCGTTGCGTGAGGTGGTGGGGCCGGCGTCGGTGGGGGCAGCAAGCAAGGTGGAGCCTACCCATGCGACGATTCCTTTCAGGCGTGGTGATCCTTCTCGCCGGCGGTTGCTGCTTCTTCCCGCCTGCCCCGCCGGAGTACCTGGTGATGACGCATGACGATTTCGCCGCGAGCGTGACGCCGCTCGTCCAGGCCAGGCGGGCCGACGGCCTGCAGGTCAAGGTGATCCGGACGTCGCAGGTCGGGGCGAGCCCGACGGCCGATCAGATCGCCACGGTCATCCGCAATCAGTACCAGACGGGCCTCGCGTCGGGCACGACGCTTCAATACGTCTTGCTGGTGGGCGACACGTCGTTCGTGCCGATCCATTACCGCGACTACCCGGGAGAGGCGGGCGACGAGGCTCACGTGGCAACCGATCTCTACTACGCCACGATGGACGGCGCCGACTATCTGCCCGACATCGCGGTCGGCCGGCTGCCGGTCAACACGGTCGCAGAGGCCCAGGCGGTGGTGGCGAAGATCGTCGGGTACGCGCCGGCGAGCCAGAACGTCCTGATCTTCGGGAACAACCCGGAGGTGACGGCGTATGCGGGGCGGCATCACCCGATCTTGACGGCCGCGGGGTGCGTGATCGACACCGCCCACGACGCGGTGGCCACGGCCCAGACGGTGAACCGGATCAACGCCGGGCGCGCCCTGGCCGCGTATTACGGGCATGGTTCCATCACGGGGGTGTCGGGCGGGTCGCTGTCGAGCGGGAACGTGCACCTGCTGACGAACACGGAGCTGCCGGTCCTCCTCAGCGGTGGCTGCTACAACAACCATTTCGACCACGCGGCGACGACGTGCCTGGGAGAGCTGCTCGTGCTGAAGGCCAGCGGGGGCGCGGTGGCGTTCGTGGGTTCGACGCGGACCGGCGGGTACGGTTATGCGTACTACTTCGCCGACGGGTTCTACGAGGAGTTCGGGCGATCGGGGCGGCTGGGGTTGATGCTGAATGCCGGTCGGGAGTCGGCGTATCAGGCGGCCCAGACGGCCGGGCAGGACGTGAGCGTCGGGTCGTGGACGAACCGTCATATCGAGAAGGTGAATCTGCTCGGCGATCCGTACCTGAGGGTGAACATGGGGCTGGGTTCGCCGTGAGGGACCGCCGCGTCGTGAGGGACAGTCACCCCTTTTCGATCGCGGGCGATGCAGACATCCGACATAGGTGACTGTCCCCTCTTTGCCCAAGGAGTGTGCAATGACGGGTGCTGAATTAGACGAGCAGGGCTTCAAGGCCCAATCACATGCCCTTGACGTCGCTAGGTACGTATGTGGACGTCTAATTACCTTTCTTGCATGTGTAACAACCTATGCCGCAGGCTACTACGTCGGCAGGCACGATATCTCACCAATCAACTGGGCCGCGGTGCCGCCTTCGATGAGTCTTGCGATTGTGCTCATTAGAGCAGGGGACGCGGTAAGGGGACAGGACCGTCGACTATCAGAACTCATCGGCAGAAGCAAGGACGTAGGGTTCGTCTCAACGCACCACACAGGCGGGATGCGAAAGAAGAATCGGAACAGCAATGATCTGTCTTCATGACATAGCGACCTCTGGCGGCACATACGGAGCGGTGCGCGCCATCGACGAGCGGGTCGTCATGACCGAGTTCGACCCGAACGATCCGAACGTCGGGTTCGACTATGTCTATCTGATGAAGGATCTGTACACGGTGGCCGGGCTGGTCGACTTCAAGGGCTGGCTGGTCGAGAGCTACGACTACGACGCGTACGGCAAGGTGACCTTGACGCGGCACGCGTGCTTCCCATACTGCTTCGACTACGACGGCGACGGCCTGGCGTTCCTGGGGGCCAAGAACGGCCCGAACCAACCGCAAGTGGCTCCGAATGCTTGTTCAGCAGCGCCCTGGCGGCCTCGCGCGTGGGCAACCCGTGCTATTTCACCGGCCGCCGGCTCGACCAGCGCGACTTCGACGACAACGGCACGAGCACCACCTTCACCGACGACACGTACCACTTGCAGTTGTACCACTATCGCGCGCGGACGTATGAGCCGGTTACAGGGAGGTTCTTGCAGAGGGATCCGGCGGGGTATGTGGATGGGATGAATCTACACGACTACGTGAGAGGCCAGCCCACACGGGCCGTCGACCCTTCTGGAACTTGCGCCAAGGGCGATGAACGGGTTAGGTTCACAATGGAGCTATCTATTGGGATGGGGGGGCCGACTATCCCCCTGCTCTTGGCCTTGCCTCTGGCTCTGGCGGAGGCGTGCAACGCTGGGATGGGCCCCGGAAGTGGACAAAGACCCCCTCCCCCGATTCCTGGGATTGACCCTGTGACGGGGAACCCTGGGGACGCTATAGCAAACATAGCTACACTCTGTGAGGCGCTGCGCAGGAGGAAGTACATGACCTTGTGGTACAAATGGGAATGTCAGCATTGCGTCTGCAGGTATGGCCCGAACATAGACAGCCTTTGGCCACCACGAGGTAGGCTTCTCTGGAAATGGTATTGGGAGACCTACAAGTCGGTCGGCTGGAAGCGGTGCCAATATCGCTACAGCAAGATGACCCTACCTGGGTCGGCCTATGGTGCGGACATCGAAGAGATGGTGGCGAAATGCAGAGAGGAAGGGGAAAAGAAGGCGAGAAACAGCTGCGGTCTGTAGTCGGAGTTGGCCACACCGGTCAGCCTGTTGCTGTCGCGTGATATGTCGGAGACCATAGGTGCATACGTCAAGACGTCTCTTGTATGCTAGATGGGCATGGGACCCAAAAGGCACGGTTCTTGTGCCACGGATAAGTCTTCCTAGCCCCAAGATAAGCGAGCGCGGAGCGGTTTTCGAGGGTTGAGGCGCCGGGGG
>CAZUQM010000078.1:0-9577 GCA_964622545.1 uncultured Planctomycetales bacterium
CACCGGCTGCTCGTCCGGTCGGGCTGCATCCGCCAGGTCACGGCGGGCAGCTACACCTATCTGCCTCTCGGCTTCCGTGTGCTGCGGAAGGTTGAGGCCATCATCCGCGAGGAGATGAACGCCGCCGGCGCGATCGAGCTGTTCATGCCCGCCATGCATCCGGTCGAGCTCTGGCAGGAGACCGGGCGCGTCGAGTCGTTCGGCCCGACGCTGGTGGCCCTGGCCGACAAGCCCTTCCGAAGGGGCACGATCCTCGGCCCGACCCACGAGGAGATCATCACCGATACCGTCCGGGCGTTCCTCAACAGCTACAAGCAACTGCCCGTGAACCTCTATCAGATCCAGACGAAGTTCCGCGACGAGGAGCGCCCCAAGAGCGGCATCCTTCGCACGCGCGAGTTTCAGATGAAGGACGCCTACAGCTTCCACATCGCCAAGGAAGGATCCGGCGGACTCGACGAGACCTACCAGCGGATGTACGACGCCTACTGCCGGATCTTCGAGCGCTGCGGGCTGGCCTATAAGATCGTCGAGGCCGAGAGCGGCCCCATCGGCGGTGACGCCAGTCACGAGTTCATGGCCGTCACCGACGCCGGCGAGGACTGGCTCGTCGAGTGCCCCGAGTGCGGCTACGCGGCGAACCTCGAACGGGCCGAGGCCATGCCCTTGCCGCCGACCGAGGCGCCCGATCCGTTGGCGGAGCTGACCGAGGTCGAGACCCCCGGTCAACGCACCATCGACGAGGTCACCGCCTTCCTGAATCGCGATCCGTCGAGCATGGTCAAGACGCTGGTCTACGTCGACGATGAGGGCACGCCTCTGGTCGCGCTGGTCCGCGGCGACCACGAGATCAACGAGGGCAAGCTCGGACGGGCGGCCGGCGTGCCTCTGGCGGCCCTCGCCGACGAAGCGACCATCCGCGAGCTGACCGGAGCCGAGGTCGGCTTCGCCGGACCCCACGGGCTTCAGGCCAAGGGCGTGCGGATCATCTGCGACCAGGCCGTCTCGGTGATGCACGACGCGGCGACCGGTGCGAACAAGACCGACTACCACGTCGTCGGTCTCGAGCCCGGCCGCGACTTCGAGCTGACCGACGTGGCCGACATCCGCAACGCCGTCGAGACCGACGCCTGCCCCAAGTGCGCCGGCCCGATGCGGTTCCAGAAGTGCATCGAGATCGGACACGTGTTCAAACTCGGCACCAAGTACAGCGACGCCATGCGGGCGACGGTGCTCGACGTCGAGGGCAAGCCGCGATCCCTCATCATGGGCTGCTACGGCATCGGCCTGAACCGCGTGCTCGCCGCGGCCGTCGAGATGAGCCACGACGACAAGGGCATCATCTGGCCGGCTCCGATCGCCCCGTTCCAGGTGATCATCGTGGCGCTCGATCTCCGCGAGGACGAGGTCCGCACCGCGGCCGAGACCCTGCACGATACGCTCGTCGAGAAGGGCGTCGACGTGCTGCTCGACGACCGCGACGCCCGCCCCGGCGTGAAGTTCAACGACGCCGACCTGATCGGCATGCCCGTGCGGGTCACGGTGGGCAAGCGCGGCCTGAAGGAGGGCATCGTCGAGGTGAAGCATCGCTCCGCCGACGACGCCGAGAGGGTACCCGTCAACGAGGCCGCCGCCGCGGTGGAGCTCCTGCTTCAGAAGGAATGAAACGCCGGGGCGCTGGGCTGCTAGCCCCCCTCGCCGAACAGCACGTCTTGCATGGAATACAGACCGATGGGCTTGTCGCCGATCCAGGCGGCGGCACGGAGCGCGCCGTACACGAACGTGTCGCGCGTGTGCGCCACATGGCGCAACACCAACGTCTCCCCGAGGCATCCGAAGTGGACGTCGTGTTCGCCGACCGTATCCCCGACGCGCAAGGCGTGCATGCCGATCTGACCCCTGGCCCGCTCGCCGGTCCGGCCCTGGCGACCGTAAACCGCGTCGGTCCGCGGATCGCGGTTCGTGGCCTTGCAGACCTGACGCAGCAACTCCATGGCCGAGCCGCTCGGCGCGTCGGCCTTGAAGCGGTGATGCGACTCGACGACCTCGCAGTCGTACTCGTCGCCGAGCGCGGCGGCCACCTGACCGGCGATCCGAAACATCACATTCATCGCGACGGACATGTTGGGGGCATGGAGCACGGGGATCGTCTGGGCCGCCTTGGCGATGCGTTCGAGCTGGTCCTCGGCGTGTCCGGTCGTGCCGATCACGACCGCCCGCCCGCTCGCCAGACACAGATCGAGTGCGGCCATCGTCCCCTCGGGCAGGGAGAAATCGATCAAGACATCAAAGCCGTCGCCGGTCTGCCCATCCGAGACGGGCCGCAGAGGCTGACCGATCGATCCGATGCCGGCGAGCTCGCCGATGTCTTGGCCGATGGCAGAATGCTCGGGCAGATCGAACCCGGCCGTCACGGTGAAACGGTCGTCCTGGCACGCCAGGGTCGTGATGCGCTGCCCCATACGTCCTGCCGCCCCGGAGATGGCGAGTCGGGTCATGTTGCGTTCTCCTGTTACATCTTGACCTGGCAGCCCTTCGAGCAGCCATTGTACCGGTCCGATATATCATGGCCAGGGGCGCCACTAGGGGGAGCTCCCATAGTGATTCTGCTTGACATCCCTCAGTTTTGGGTAAGAATAGAGTTAGGGGCGTGGGGGCCCAGCCAGCACGCCAACCCGTCTTTCTTGCGTAAATCATTGACGTATAATGATTAACATAATCTTGCCTGGCCGCACGCCACACGGATGGGTTATCCCCCCCTAGCCCATCTCACAGCGGCCAGGCTTTTTTTCTGCCTCCATCGCGACTTTTTCTCAGACCCAATGGCCTGCTCAAGTGCCTTGCCGGATCCGCCGGCTGGCATGGACGGAGGAGCGGTCCTCGAGGCCGTAGAAACCATCCTGGGGAATCGGAACGGCACCGCTGAGCCCGACGTCAGGATCGGCCCGCAGCCTTTCGGGTATCCACCCCATCGACGGGTCGTCCAACACCATTGTATCGGTCGGGTTCCCGGCTTCGGGGCCGGCGTCGGAGACGGGTCCCTTATCGCAACGTCCATGACCTCGTGCTGCCTTTCAGACGTATCGCGACGACCTGTCCGAGCCGCCGGAGTCATCCGGCGCGGCCGCGCGGCATGAATGCCGCGGCTCGAGCAGCAGCCGTGGCGTGTGCCCTCCTGTCCATCGTCGCACGATTGGTGAAACGCAGCACCAGGACCTTGACACGGCCTACTTCATGGGAGACGCGACCGTCAGGGAGCGTTGCTGTTCAAGTGCTCCAACAACACGGCTCCTTGGCGGTCATGGCTCTGATAGACGTCTTGCCCCCATGGTGAGGGGCTACCGACGTCAGTGTGGAGAAGGACTGGTCGAACGCCATGGCGTTACGGCGCAAGGGGCATGGCGAGCAGCCTGCATCGCCCGTACAATGCCGCTTCCTGCGATATGACGATCCGAGGCCCTGGGGCGCCGCGATCGTGGCGGCACAACGAAACGAGATGATCGGACCCTACATCAGACTGATACGCCCGCCCGAGTGGATCAAGAACGTGTTCGTTCTGGCCGGGCTCGTGTTCAGTCGACGGGCAGACGATCCGACGGCCATCGTCCCCAGTCTGCTCGCGTTCGCGGCGTTTTGCCTGGCCTCGAGCGCGGCCTATGTCGTGAACGACATCCGTGACCGGGAGCAGGACCGCCTCCATCCGACGAAGAAAGACCGACCGATCGCCAGCGGTGCGGTGTCACCCAATCAGGGCGCGGTGCTGGCGGTCCTATTGATCGCGGGCGCGGCCGGCCTATGCCTGTTTCTGCCGTTGGGCTTTGCCGTGGTGCTGGCCGGCTATCTGGTGCTCAACGGCCTATACACCTATTGGCTCAAGCGGCATGTCATCATCGACGTCATCATGATCGCCATGGGGTTCGTGCTGCGGGCGGTGGCCGGCGGCCTGGCCATCGGAGAAGGGACCTCGCCGTGGCTGATCGTGTGCACGTTCACCCTGTGCATGTTCCTCGGCTTCGGCAAGCGGCAGTGCGAGCTGACCTTCATTGGCGACCTGAAGGAGGCCATCCGGCATCGCAAGTCGCTCGCCGGCTATACGCCCGACCTCTTGAACCACCTGACCAGCGTGACGGCCGGCATCGCCATCGTCACCTTCTTGCTCTACGTCATGGACCGCAGCACGGCCTACAGGCCCCCGTTTGAGAAGAGGTACCTCGTCGTCACCCTGCCCCTGGTGGTGTATGCGGTCTTCCGCTACGAGATGCTGACGCGTCTCGGGCGCGTAGCCGGTCCCTCCGACATCGTGCTCCGCGACAAGCCTTTCCTGGCCACGTTGTTTTTCTGGATGGTCGCCGCGGTCATCGTGGTCTACTGGGGCTCGGACATCCGCCGGTTGCTGGACGTGTGACGCGGCCTCCTGCCGATCACGAAGGCGACGACCTCTCGGCTCGATTGTGCCTGGCCGTGCGGCGGGTTCGGGCGAGGACCCGACGGACAAGCTGCCTACCCTCCGACCCGAGCCGTTCGACCCCCAGGTATGCGCGGAGGAAGCGGACGCGCTCCGTCGCCGGCACGCAGTCGCTCGGTGTGGAGTAATGCAGGGCGGCCAGGTCCTTCACCTGCCAGCGTCGCCAGCGGAGGCGCGGCGTGAACAGGCGCTGCAGATCGATGAGCCACAGCACGGGCTCGCCGTCGCTGTTATGTGAGATGAACACGTGCGAGAGGTACAGGTCGCGGTGGATCAGCCGATGGCGATGCAGTCGGCACACCAGCCGGGCCAGCAGCAAGACCAAGTCGCGCCGATGCCGCCAATCGACGTCGCCGGACGGCCCCAGATGCGCGGGCACCCACCGCTCGAGCGAGTCGCCGTCGATGCCCTCGGTGATGATGAAGCTCCGTCGTTCGAGCCACCCACGCATCTGCTCGCCGTGGGCGATCGGCGTCGGCGCGGGAATGCCCGCCTCGGCGAGCTGGCGGATCTTGCGCCACTCCCACCAGGCCGTGCTGTGCTCGGCGCGACGTAGGACGACGCGCCGAAGCTGCTCGAGCGGCGGCGGGCGATCGTAGCGCTTTAGATAGCAGGTGTGCACCCCGCCGCCAGGACCGCTAAGGCCGATCCGCCATCGCTGCCGCCACGTGCCGATGTTGCTCTTGTCCAGCCGCTGGCCGGCATGCCACGCGAAGACGGCGTCGATGCCTTTCAGACCGGCGGCCTCAAGCAGGCCTTCGTAGGCCTCGTTCACACGGACATGGCCGCGTCGCACGAATCGCCGCAGGTGCGGCTCGGGCGCCGCATCCGGCATGGGTAGCCGATCCCGGTCGGACTCCCGCTGCTCGCGAAAGAGCCCACCCGCCCAGCCGACCTCACGCGTCAGGGCGGGGCGCGCCGCCGACCACGGCTCTTCCATGCGGCCGGCGTAGGCGCGGGCGAAGCGCAGCATGTCGGACCCGCGCAGGCCATGACCGATGAGGGACCGGAACAGCCGCTCGATGTCGCGCCGATGCGTCGTCTCGTCGGCGCCTGCGGTCAGCCGTTCGAGGTCGATCAGGTGCAGGTCCCAGCGCGGCGGATCGACGTCGTGGCGCCACGCGACGTACACGTGCTTGGCTACCATGTCGGGCCAGGCCAGGCCCGCGCCATGGATGCGAGCCATGAGTCGACCGACGGCGCAACCCAACGCCGTTCGTTGCCGCGTCGCGCGGGCATCGTCTCGGTCTCGGCTCACGCGTCGAAGAGCCTCGTCGAGGGTCTCCGTCGCGGGAACGGCCTCCACCAGAAGCCACGCCTGCCGCGGCAAGCCCAGTCGCGTCCGCTGCCCGCAGGCTAGCCGCCGCATCGCGGGCAGCGCCCGACGCTCGCACTGCTCGATGGCCCGCCACTCGCGGATCGGCTGGGCCGCCGGGCGGCGGCCGCTCAGCAGGTCCTCGCGAATGTGTTTGGCCGGCACGGCATAGTCGCGTTTCAGGAAGAGGCGCCACGGACCATCGGCCAGGTCGACGTCGATCCGGACCGTGTCGCGGTGGGCGTGCTCGCTGACGAGCTCGCCGCCGCTCAGGTTCATCACGTCGTCGAACGTGGACAGACCGAGCGCTTGAAGGGCCTCGCGTCCGTCGGGCAGAATGGTCATCGCGTCAGCCATCGTCCTCCCGCTCCGCGGCCTTGCCCCGCTCATAGCGAAGCCGATCGGCCTGGACGTCTCGGATCAGCCGGCGATCGGGGGTGTTGAGACGGCGTCGCCCCGTGTACGCCAGAAACCATCGCAGCCGCTGCGAGCGCGACAGATAGACGCGCCCGAGCTTGTCCAGGCTCGACAGATCCCGGAACCGGCCGTGTCGTCGCCTTGGCGGCGACCACGCGCGCCCGCCGCGCGGCAAGTCGATGAGGAAGACCGCCACATCCTCCGGCCGCTCGCCGAGCCGCGCCAGGATGTTCCTCCATTGCAGGTCGATGTGAAAGATGCTCGCCGCGTGCAAGCGGCGGACGAGGTCGGCGGTCGCGGTCAGGAGCGCCCGCTGACGGACCGCCTCTTCCGGTTCAAGCCGCCGGCCCGACCACCGCTGCCGGGCGACCTCGTCGAGCTGGACGGCTCGGGGGATGCCGCGCGTCAGGATAAACGCGTCCCGCAGCAGGCCGAAGCGGCGACGTCGACCCGTGGCGACCACGTGCGGCACGACGTCGCCCACCGAGCGGCGAACGGCCGCGTAGTTGCGGGCCTCGGTGCTCGGCTTGTCGCGACGGAGCAGAAACCGCCACCCCCTCGGTCCGTAGCGGTAGTGCTTGAGGAAGTAGACGCGCGCCTCGTCCTCGGCCGGGTCGCGGACCTCGAGACGGTACGTCTGTGTCGTCTTGCGCCGCCACACGAGCGATTCCGGTCGGGGCGTGATGAAGTCCTCGTAGCGTGACAGACCGTTGGCCTCGAAGAGGGCGCGATCCTCGGGGGCATGCCAGGTCACCGTGCCGCGCATCGGTGCGAAGGCTCCTGCAAGGTGGGCTCGGCGCCGGCGAGCCGTTCGACGTCGCGGAGGTGCTGCGTGAACACGGCGTTCAGTCGCAGACGCAGGACCTCGTGGTCGTAGTAGCTTCGGGCCCGCCGCAGGATCTGCGCCATCCACACCCGGTCGCCGCTGCTGAGCGCCTTCTGGTCGAGGTAGACCTTCACGAAGCGGGTCATGTCCGAACGGCTGCAGAAGACCGGGGCGATGGCCATCAGCTCGGCCAGGTCGTTCATGACCTCGCGCCGCTGGCGCCCCTTGCGGAGGATGCGATGCCCGAGCCCGGCGTCGATGAAGTAGTACTCGAAGTGCTCCTTGCCGAGCACGCGGATTAGGATGTTCCGCCAGAACAGATCGCCGTGGACGAACTTCTTCTGATGCATGTGGCGGACCTGCCGGGCCAGCACCGTCAGGGCCTCCTGTCGCAGGCGATAGGAATCCGTCGTGTGGTTGTCGTGGGCGTGCTTCTGGGCGAACGTGGCCAACGAGACCGCGCCCGGCACGGCCTCGGTGATCAAGAAGCAGCTCCGAACGAAGTGCAGGCGGCGGCGCTCGCCGTAGGCGACGGGCCTGACGGCCTGGATGCCCAGAGATCGCATGGTCTGCAGCGCGCGAAACTCGGCGCGAGCGCGGCTGATCCCGAAGAACGTGCCGCGGAACGTCCCCTTGATGCGGTTCTTCCAGCGTGGGTAGTGGTAGCGCTTCACGAAGACGCTGCGCCCGCCGCCGGTCAGGACCTCGATGGTGTCAGTCGTCCGGCTCCAGGCCGCCAAACGATCGCCCACACAGTCGAGCACGGCCTGCACGTCGTCCAGGCCGGCGCGCCCGAGCGTGCCCGCGAAGGCCGGGTCGATGTGCAGAACGTCCTGATCGAGCGCTGCCACGCCGCTAGCATCCTTTCCCGCGAAGCCGATCCGAGATGGCCGTCGTCGAATGGTCCTTCGGATCACCGACCACGGCGAACCGGATGCCCAACCGCTCGAGCGTCGGCGTCTCGGGCAGGTTCTCCGGCGTCCAGTCGGTGCCCTTGGCGTGCACGTCGGGCCTCAACAGCTCGAGCAGCGCATCGACCGTCGGCGCATCGAAGCACGTGACGTAGTCCACGCAGCCCATGGCGGCGACGATCTCCATCCTCTCGGCCAGAGGCACGTGCGGCCTGTGAGGGCCCTTGTGCGCACGGATGTGGTCGTCGCTGTTCAGCGCCACGATGAGCAGGTCCGCCTCGTCGGCGGCGGCCCGGAGGTAGCGAACGTGCCCGACGTGGAAGAGGTCGAACCCGCCGTTGGTCAAAACGAGCGTCCTGCCTCGGTCCCTCTCGGCGCGGATGAGCTCGGCCAGACGTTGATGGTCTTCGACGATGGGGGCGGGGGTGCTTCGCATGCCAGTTTCGGTCCGCTTAGATGTCCTGGCCACGTCTCTGATTGCGCGGAGGGGTTCGAATCCCACCGACGCGGCGCCCGGCTAGAGTCCCGAACTCGCGATCCGAGCGAGCAGCTCGTCCCGGCCGGCCGAGGCCGCTCCCTCCTTCATCACGACCACGCTGGCCGCACAGTTGCTCAGCCTGACCGCATCGAGCATCGGTACGCCCGCGGCCAGGGCGGTCGTCACCACCGCGGCGACCGTGTCGCCGGCGCCGGTCAGATCGACGATCTCATCGGTGCCGACGGCGGGTACGTGCTCCGACCGTCCGTCACGCTGCTGGAGCAGCATGCCCTGATTGCCGAGCGTCAGCAGCACGGCCTCCACGTCGAGCCTGGCGATGAGCTCCTTCGCCGCGACCCGCATCGACGCCAACCCGCCGTTGCCGACGGACGTGGCCGCGATGGCCTCGTCCTCGTTGGGCTTGACCATCGTCACGCCCGAGAAGCCGAGCAGATCGAAGCGGCTGTCCGCGACAACCGGCTTGGTCGCGGCGATCTCCCGAAGCGCGGCCTTGAATCGGTCGTTGAAGCAGGCGTAGCCGTAATCGCTGATGATCCAGGCATCGACGTCGGCGTCGAGCCGCCGGACCTGCTCGGCCAGCTTGTCGAGACGTGTCGACTCCGGCGGTCCGTCGGGCTCCCGATCGAGCCGGGCGAGCTGCTGGCGCGTGGTGTGCCTGGCCCCGGCAAGCAGGCGCGTCTTCGTCGTGGTGGCCCGCTCCGGACACCGCACGATGCCCGTGGCCTTGATGCTCCGCGATTCCAGCACCCGGACGAGGTCCTCGCCGGCCTTGTCGTCGCCGACCAACCCGGCCACATGCACGGTGGCGTCGAGGGCGGCAATGTTGACGGCCACGTTTGCGGCCCCGCCCGGCACGAGCCACTCCTTCTCGAAACGGATCACCGGGATCGGCGCCTCGCGGCTGACGCGCTCGGTCAGGCCCGAGACGTAGATATCGGCCACCAGGTCGCCCACGACGCCGACGCGGGCCCCACCCAGCCTTTGGACGCCGTCGCACAGTGGGTTGGACGCGGGATCCGTCATGGTCCCACCGATTCCTTGGAGGCGGAGGTCTCGGCCGACCGGGACAGCAGGAGCTCTCGGCACGCCTCGAAGACCTCGTTCGGCTCGATGCGGGTCATGCAGCGATGATCGGTCGTACACC
>CAZUQM010000079.1:0-8860 GCA_964622545.1 uncultured Planctomycetales bacterium
CCTGACGGTCGCTGCTCTGAGTGGCGCTGCTCTGAGTGGCGCTGCTGTGAGGTCGCTGCTCTGAGTGGCATCCCGCCCTCCCGATGGGAGCACAAAAGAACAGGTGCGGTCGGATACGAGGTACCCGCCTACGGCGGGAAGGCCCGTTGAAACGCCCCGCTCAAACGGACCGTGGCGTTGTCGCGCATCACCCCAGATCGAAACGCCCCTCCTCGGAACGGCGTTTTCAGACAGACCCTACTCGGTCAAGCGTCGGATCGCCACGCCCAGGCCCAAGCGCATGGGTGCCGGCCAATGTGGGCCAGCCGCCCTCGGCTGGCACTGTCGATCTTCACGGCCGGGGGCGGCCGTACCACACCGGGCATTCCCGCGTGCAGGCAGCTTAGACCATGCGGCGGATCACGACGCCCAGGCCGAGGGCCAGCAGCGTCATCGCCACGAAGGGCGGCACGCCGCTGCCGCAGTTGAAGAGCGCCTCGACCTCGTAGTCGGCGTCCATCGTCAGATAGATCACCGCGTTGGTATCGAGCGTGGCGTAGTTGCCGTCGCCCGGGTAGTTCGGGTCGTAGATCGTCCAGCTCTTGAAGGACCGGTCGGGCAGCGGCTCGGCGACCAGTACGACCTCCGTTCCCGTCGTGTACCTCAGCAGACGCTCTTGCGGGAACGTCGTGCCGTCGTTGGGGTCGATGAGGTTCGGGTCGTACGTGTCGTTCGGGTCGACCAGCTCGGGGTCGATTTTCACCTGGCCGTACTTGCTGTTCTTGATCTGCAGATCGATCAGCTTGGCGTCGGAGTCGAAGACGCCCCTGCGGACCTCGATATTGTCGTACACCGATGCGGCCGGGAAGCCGTTCGTGTAGCACGGATCCGACCAGGCCACGAACGCCGTGAAGCCCTCGGGGAAGTACCAGTCGGACGTCTCGCCGCCGCTGCTGCTCCAGAAGGGCCCACTCATCTCGACCTGGAGCAGCCAGTCACCGTCCCAATCGTACTTGTCGCCCTGCCAGATGGCCCCGCGGAGGAACTTGTTGTTGGGGTCGTCCTGCACACCGTCGGACTCGAACTGGAAGAGCATCCAGAAACCCGTCCGCTCCCAGACGTCGATGCTGACGCCGTACCACTTCGGATCGTCGTAGTTGGGGTCGCGTGGGGCCCCCGTGCCCTTGCCCTCCTCGGGCTGGAGGTAGGTCGTGTCGTTCGGGTCGCCGTCCACGCCGTTCGGGTCGATCCAGATGCGTGCGAGGTTCCACGCGCCGTTGTTCCACGGCTCCAAGAACTGACGCTCGAAGAAGATGCCCTGGAGGTTGGCGTGGTACTTGTAGTTCCAAAACGCCGGCCAGCCGGAGGCGGTGCAATTCGAGATGTCGAGCTCAAACAACCACGAGGCCCAGGTCAGATCGTCGCCGTGCAGGATGATGCCGAACTTGCCCTTGTCGTCATTCGGGTCATCGAGGTTGGGATCGTAGTTCGGGTCGTTGAAGCCGTTGCTGACGTTCGGATCGTAGTAGCCGGGGTAGTAGACCCAGGCCAGGGCGTAATGACTCTCAGAATCGTCGAACCACGTGGTGCTGGTGTTCGGGTCGTAGTCGAGGTCGTCCACGCCGGCGGCGTTGACGCCGGTGATGAAGCCGAACAGGTCGAAGCCCGTCACCGCCAGACGGATGGCCTTATCGGCGACGGAGTCGCTGCCGATGTTGGCCACGTGGTCCGCACCGAAGAGGCTGTCGTAGATGTTCCAGTCGGGGTTGTCGACATCAAAGGTGACGGCGTTATTGGGATCGGTCCAGTACGGATCGTTCGCGTCGTAAGCGGGGTCGTTCGGATCCCGCTCCCACCAACCGTCACTGAAGTCGTCATAGAAATCGGCGCCGGCCGCAACGGGCCAGATCGCCACCGCCACGGCCGCAACCAACAGCATACGGGAGCTTGCAAAGGACATCGTAACCCTCCTGACGTGAGTCCCCTTCTACGGCTACGAAGAGATGTGAGATGCTTCCAGGGGGCATGCCCGGCCACGATAGCAGGGAATCCCCTTCCGCGTGTTATCAGAATATTGTAGGCCGCCTCTTTCATCGAGACAAGACAGGAAACGACGGGTCAGGGTAGGGTTTGCCTGGGCGGGCTTTGTTAAGGCGGAAGGAGTTAGTGGTCGCTAAATGCCCATAACTTTCGCAACCTTTGGTGAAAGCCGGCCGATTTCTTAAGTGGGGCGCTTGCGAGACGTTGTGGGCGGGCGTAGAATGCTTAAGGTGTTGGTTAGCATGTCACGCTTCAAGTCGACATCTGGCTGTACGTCGTCCCAGGTCGGGAAGGCAGGCATAACCAGTTTGTCCACATGGGGGCTGCGTGTCGTGTTGGGACATGTCCACGCTCGGCGCGGGTGCGCCAGGGGATAGCATATCAGGCGTTTGGTAAACCAGGAGGAGTCCTAATCATGCCATTCGGGCAACGGTCGACGACACGTCGCCAATCAGGTTTCACCTTGATCGAGCTGCTGGTGGTGGTGGCCATCATCGCCCTGCTCATCTCGATTCTCTTGCCGTCACTCAGCAAGGCCCGGGAGCAGGCTCGCACGACGCTGTGTTTGAGTCGACTCGGCCAGTTCGGCAAGGCCTTCATGATCTATGCCGAGGACTACGACGAGGGGTATCCCTTCATCTCGACGCTGGACGAGAGCCCCGATGAAGGCCCCCTGCCGGACGAGAACTGGTTGGCCGACTGGTTCGCCTTCGGCGACGGCAGCGGCTTCGACATGACGCGCCTGGTGGGCTACAACCCGTTCGACACGTGGGGGGACATGCAGACGGCCATACCCCGCACCGGCACGCTGTTCAACTACACTCGGTTCGAGGCCCTGTATCGCTGTCCCGAGTTCGAGCGCATCAAGGACTCGATGAAGGAGCACAACATCTTCAACTACACCCGTGCGGTGTGGTGTCGTCGTTGGCGGCTAAAGTCAGAATACGAGGAGGAGTTCAGCGAACCAGCCCCGTCGGAGTGGGGCGACGTCCGCGGGCCGATCATGAAGCCGAGCAGCGTCCATGCCCCGAGCGAGTTGCCGATGATCCTGGACGAGCAGTGGAATCGCTTTGTGGCCATCGGCAGCAGCGAGGTCGCCGCCCAGCGGAACTACAACGGCTACGCCTATAACTGCAACGACTACTGCTTCGCCCCGGACAACAACATCGCCATCTCACACGGGACGCGGGTCTCCAGCGAGTGGCACGAGTACGACTTCGAATTGGTGGACCGAGGCATGCCGCCCTTCCTGTGGAAGCGCGGCGGCGTCTTCTACTACGACGGTCACGCGGCGCTGATGCGGGATGTGTGGCCGGCGTTCGAGTTGAAGGGCGAGAGCGATCGTCTGAGTCGAAACCGTGTCACGCCGTTCCGGATGGGCAGCGCTGGGGCCAACCAGGCCCTTGAGCAGAATGCGATCGTGGAGTATTGCACGCACCTGCTGTATGCGCAGCGAGGGTATAGCAATCCGGCCAAGCCGATTCCGGGGTGGGGTGGTCCCGGCTAGCACTTGGCGTAACAAGCTGAGTGCGGCTGAGAGGAACAGTAGCCGCTTGTTGATGACGAGACACGGGCTGCCCGTCAGAGCGACGGGTGGCCCGTTTTCGTTGGGGCGCGAGGCGTACCGAACCGGCGACCACCGGCTCGCCGGCGTGACCGACGTTATCCATGGGAGCCGACCGCCTCAGTACCGCCGGAGGAGAACCGCACCGATCCATCCGGGCATCAACCCGCACCCTCGGCGCGGTTGACCGCGGGGACGCCCAGCCCGGCAAAGCGCGGATGCAGTCAAAAACCGGGCCCTGAGAAGGCATCAAATTGGGCGACTTCCTAAACCCTGAATCAAAAGTCCGCCGTGATGTTAGGGAGTCACCCGCCCCCGGTACGTCAGGTTTCGGTACGCGCCCGAGGCGTCCGTGACGGCGTTGCGCGCTTCGTCGCGCCGCGTGTCGCGGGCCAGACCGAGCCGCGGCATTCCTGCTGCACGGGGAGCAGTCCGCGCGGGGTGAACCGCGCGGCTCAGCGGGCGGCGTTTGACACCCCGTGCCGGCGTGTCGATAATCCCATCAGGACCATGAGGCCACGCGGCGTGCCGCCGGCAGGACCTCGGCCCTGGCGGCCCGCTTCTCGACAGGGACGGCCTCGGTACTTGCTCAGGGACCATCGACTATGAACAACACCGCTGTAACGGCGATCGTGGCGATCGTGGTGGGTCTGGCGTTCGGCATCGGGGGATTCCTCCTCGGCCGGCGGGCCCCGGAGAAGGAGTGGCACGAGGAGCGCGACGGCATCAAGCAACAGGTCGCGGACCTAGCCAAAGAGGCTGACGAACTCAAGAACATCGTCCGCATCTCCCGGATGGCCAGCCGCGACCGGCGCGAGTACGCCCGGATGAAGTCGGGCAAGTACCCGAAGCGGGTCTCTGAGCTGTTGGTCTATCCCGATCCGATCATCCCCTACCGGCGCGGGTACGATCCGGTGGTCGGCGAGTTTTTCCGCGTTCGACCCGGCGCGGCCGGAATGAAACCGCCCCAGCCGGGCGCGAGGCCCCCTGGGCCGCCCCGCGGCAAGCCGCCGTCTCCGCCTCAGGGCAGGCCCGGGCCGAAGGCCGTGCCGGCACCCGCCCCCAAGTAGGTCAGCTCCTGTCGAGCCTATGACGCTTGCTTGCGTGGGGCACACGTTGACCACGGGTTCCGTTTCGCTCCACCCGTGGCTACGGTCCGGCAGGGCTACGGGCCGGATCGCCGTCGGAGACGGCCCGCACTGTCGACGTGTTCCTTCGTCGATTCGTCGACCTGTCGACGCATCGCCTTGTTGCGGTGTTGCCTTGCCCTTGGCTCACCGTTGGTCCAAGCCGCCTGAGCGTCTCATCGGCCCTGGGCTGGGGCGGGGGATTCGCGCCGGCCACTGAAGCGCCGGCCACCTTCCTAGGCGCGACCATCGCCCTGGTCCATCTCGCCCAGAATCCTCATGCGCCCCGGGGTATCGAGCCCGGCGTAGAGCCGCCTGGCGAAGCCGGCCAGCGAACCCGTGGTCGCGCTTACGAGCTGCCGGAGGACGTGGGCCTGCCGCGCCGGTTCGAGCCGGGCGAACCGCGTCGCGAAGCCCTCGACGCCCTGCCGCTCGACGCGGGCCGCGTCGGCCTCGTCGAGCGTCGCGCCGTAACCGTCGGCGTCGCCGCGGGCGAGCCGCTGCAGGGCGTCGAAGTCGTCGCCGGCCTCGAGAAGCCGCCTGATCTCACTCCGCAGCACCTCCTCACAGTTCTGCACCCGGCCGATGGAGCAGTCGAAGTCGCGGGCCAGTTGCCGCTTGGCCGTGCGGGATGAGGCCTCGGGCACGAGCAGACGCTCGTCGACGAACCGTCGGATGAGCTCGGCCCGATCGCTCCGGCCGCGGCCGGCCTCGATCACCCGCCGCGCCGCCTCTCGAACGGCGGCCTCGTAGAGGTCTCGCATGGCGTCGGCCACGGTGCGTCCCCGGCGGGCCCATGGCCTGCCGGCGAGCCCCGGGGTCTGGGCCGGCCTGTGCCGAACGCCGGCGGAACCGGCCAGGCTCGGCTCGCCGTCGCCGAGGCTGCGTGTATCGACGAGGGCGGGCTCGGGCCGATGGCGATCGCTATCACCCGGTTCCTGCCTGCGCTGCTTGGCTCGCTTGACCGACTTGGCCGGGACGCGAACGGTCGAGAAGCGCTCGTAGAGGGCGATGCTGACGGCGTGGTGGATGCGCGGGATGGCGTAGGCCGCGAACGGACCGTGACGCTTGGGGTCGTAGGTCCGGGCGGCCTGCATGAGGGCGATGCTGCCCTCCTGGAAGAGGTCGTCGTATTCGCGGTCGCGGCGGGGCCCGCCGGGCAGGCTGACGCAGCGGCGGATGTGGACGTTGACCAGGCCGAGGTTCTGCTCGACCAAGGCCTTCTCTTGTGCGGACAGTTTCATTGTGGCGTGTCTCCCCCTGGTTGTGGATGGCTCCACGGCGTGGCATCCGGCCGGGTTCGACGGCTCGCGCACTGAAATCGCGCGATGTGGCGGCGCGACCGGCGGACCGTCGACCGGCGGATGCGGGACAAGATGACTCGATAGAACGTTGACGCGCGGTAGTCCGGACGCGGGCCCCGGGCGCAGACCTAGGGGGCTTGCGCCGACCGGGATCTCCGGACACCGACCAAGGAGGCGTGACCCCACGGGCCGGCTCGCCAGGCCGGCAGCGCGTCTGAGGAACGCCATGGGTATAGACCTAACATACACCGAACTTGCCCGTGCGTCAACTGGAACCTTTGAGAATCATGCAGATGTCCGAGGGGCACGGGTTCTGAGCCAGGGGCAGCCGTCACGGTCTCGTGCGATATGGGCGGGCGAGGGGATGGATCGAAAAGAGACCCCCTGATGGGCCGGGCGCCGATCAGGCCATCGGGACTCGGCGGGAGCCTCGCCCTCTCTCACGAGCGGACAGAGCTGCTTGGGCAAAACCACGCAACCCGAGTCGGCCCGTGTCATCCGAGGCCGTCGGCCGATAGCCCAACCGGGTGACGACGCATGAGCCGACCGGGCGCCCCCCGCGGCAAAGGGCTTTTCAAACGGCCCCATCCGTCGCAGAATGGGGCGACGATGAACGGATGCATCGGTGACTATCACGTAGGAGACAGGCCGACATGACAGAAGCAAGCCGCCTCCCGCTGGCCGTGGTCGGGCTCGGTCGGTGGGGACAGAACGTGGCCAGGGCCTTCGCCCAGGAGCCCCGTTGCGAGGTCCGCGCGTTGTGCGACAGCGATCCGTCGTCGTTGCGGCGGATGCAGGAGCGGTTGGGCATCGAGGTGGCCACCGAGGACTTCGACGCGCTTCTGGCCGACCCGGAGGTCCAGGCGGTGGCGATCGCCACGACCGCCTCGACGCACTACGACCTGGCGTGTCGGGCGCTGCGGGCGGGCAAGCACGTCTACGTCGAGAAGCCGCTCAGCATGGACTTCCGACAGGCGCGGGCCATCGCCGAGCTGGTGGAGGGCTCGGGGCTGAAGTTCATGGTCGGTCACCTGCTGGAATACCACCCGTGCATCGACCGCATCCGCTCGATGGTGCAGGACGGCCAGATGGGCGAGGTGTACTACATCTACTCGCAGCGGCTGAACCTGGGCGTGGTTCGGCACGACGAGAACGCGTGGTGGTCGCTGGCGCCGCACGACATCTCGATCGCCTGCTACCTGCTGGGCGCCGACCCGGAGTCGGTCAGCGCCCACGGGCAGTGCTTTTTGCGGTCGGGCGTGGAGGACGTGGTGTTCGCGACGCTGCGGTTCCCGGGCGGGCAGCTCGCGCACATCCACGTCAGTTGGCTCGACCCGCACAAGATCCGCAAGACGACGATCGTGGGGACGCGCCGCATGGTGACGTTCGACGACATGCAGGCCGGGGAGAAGATCCGCATCTACGACCGCGGCGCCGATGTGATCACGAGCGTGACCAGCCTGGCCGAGGCCGTCTCGCTGCGGATCGGCGACATCGTCATTCCGCGGATCTCGAGCGAGGAGCCGCTGGCGCTCGAGTGCCGCCACTTCGTCGAGGCCGTCCTTGACGGCAAGCCGGTTCGTAGTGATATTGCCGACGGACTCCGCGTCGTCGCCGTCCTGGAGGCAGGTCAGCTATCGCTTCGGAACAACGGCCAACCGATTCGACTACCACACTGACCATGGCCCCTGCTCCGGACGACGCTCGCGACGCCGACCCGCCGACGGATCGCCTGCGCGTCCTTTCCTTCAACACCTACTTGGGCCGGCGGATGGACGAGGTCTCGCGCGTGCTCAGTGAGACCGAGCCGGACATCGCCTTCGTCCAGGAGCTACTGGTATACCGGTATCGGGGCTGGACCTGGCACCAGGCCCAGAGCCTGGCCGAGGAGCTGGGCCTGCGCTGCCAGTACCTTCGGCTGGTGTGGCGTCGGGGGACCGACATCGGCCTGGCGGTGCTGACGCGCGGGACGATCGGTAATCCGATGCCGATCCAAGGACCGCCCCACCGCCCGACCGGCTTCACCGCGCGGGTCGAGGTGGGCGACCGGGCCGTCAACGTGGCGGCCGTCCACTTCACCAGCGTGCCGAGGCCGCTGATCCTGGGCTACCCGTTGGTCATGCCCATGCACCGGCGGCAGACCCGCTGGAGCATCGACCAGCTCGATAGCATGGGCGGACCGGCGATCATGGCCGGCGATATGAACACGGTCCCGGGCACGCCGGCGCACCGGCACGCGTGCTCTCGGATGACGGACGTGGCGCGGCAACTCGGCGACACCACCGGCACGCGGACCACGCTGGGCATGCCGCTGCGGATCGACTACATCTTCTGCTCGCGTCATTTCGCGTGCGAGGATTACCGCGTGCTCGAGACCGTGGGGTCGGACCATCGTCCGCTACTGGCGGTGCTGCGGTGGAAGGCCGAGGAGGCTGAGTGAGGGGGGCGTCCACGGGCAGGTTAGGGTCTGGCTGACAACGCCTTTCGCGTAGGGACATTTCGACCTGGGGGTGATTCGCGACAACGCCACGGTCCGTTTCAGCGGGGGGTTTCAACGGGCCTTCCCGCCGAAGGCGGGTACCTGGTACCCGACCACACCTGTTTCTGTGGGCTCCCATCGGGAGGGCGGGACGCCAGTCAGAGCAACGACCTCACAGCAGCGCCACTCAGAGCAGCGCCACTCAGAGCAGCGACCGTCAGGGAGCTGTGCTGTTGGAGCGTTTGAACAGCAACGCTCCCTCACGGTCGCGTCTCCGACGCAGCAACGCTCCCTCACGGTCGCGTCTCCGACACAGCAACGCTCCCTCACGGTCGCGTCTCCGACGCAGCAACGCTCCCTCACGGTC
>CAZUQM010000080.1:0-7392 GCA_964622545.1 uncultured Planctomycetales bacterium
ACCCCGAACCCCGAACCCCGAACCCCTTGTCGCTGCTCCCTGCTTAGCCCGGACCACAGACCCCGGGACCCGGAACCCGGAACCCTTCTCCCTAGTCCCTGAACCCCGAACCCCGAACCCCGAACCCCTTGTCGCTGCTCCCTGCTTAGCCCGGACCCCGGACCCCGGGACCCGGAACCCGGAACCCTTCTCCCTAGTCGCTGCTCCCTAGTCCCTCGCTTCGAATGGTGAGGACGCTGCGTCATCGCATTATCCTCCCCGTCCGAAGACGATGTCGTCGTTCTCGAGGTCGTCGGCCGTATCGAACGTCCCATCCAGCCCCGGGCTCGTTGTGTCGTAGTGGTCGTCGTCCGTGCCCCAGATCCCATCCGGACCGCAAGCGCTGACGTCAAGCGTTCCCGCGGGGAAGTCTTCGCTGGGCGGGGCCATGAAGTAGAACCGCTTGTCCGGACCGGCCGACAGCAGCGCAAAACCCGTCCCGACGTTCTTGGGGTCGTTCCACACGAAGCTCCCAACGCGAGGATTGGTGCCCTCAGGGGCGCCGAGGTTCCGCCAGATCAGCCACGCCCCGTCGGCGGCCTTCCAACAATAGAAGTAGGGCGTGCCCCACGGGTCGATGAGCCGCCTGCGGGGCTTGGCCTGGTTCGGGTCGGCCGGGTCAACGACCGGGTAGATCAGCAAGCTCTGGTCGACGCCATCGAGGTTCGTCGGGATGTACTCCACCAACCCCGACGGCGGGCTCTTGAGGTACGGGCCCAGTCCGATCGGCGCGGTCAGGCACCAGGCCAGGCACTCGTTGGATTCGTACATGTCGGCCTCGGCGGCCAGGGCGTCGTAGCGCTGACCCTCGCCGAGTCCTCGCTTGCGATCGAGATCATCGTCGGTCCAGAGCAGCGGGATGTCACCTGGCACCGCAGCGGTGTTGTAGATCTCGAAATCTGCCTCCGCGCCATCGAGCGCGAGCTCCCCCGACCAGAAGTCGGCGAAATCCCACGGCGGCAGGCCGCGCGTGGAACGCGGCGTGTCGATCGTGCCGTCACCGTTGAGGTCGCTCCCCCGCGACGGCGGCCAGAAGCGGGCGTACTCTTCGATGGCCATGGCCAGCATCTGCATTTGGGCGCGGACCTTGTCGGCCTTGGCCCGCTCGCGGACGGCGTTGAGGGCGGGGACGAGGATGGCCACCAGCAGCACGATGATGCCGACGACGACCATGATCTCGACCATGGTGAAGCCGGCTCGTCGCGTTGTCGTGCTGTGCGTGGTGCCGCGCATCGTCTGCGTCCTTTCGTCCGCCCGTCGGCGGATGCGGACCTCACGTTCGACCGGCCTGGTGTCAGGCCCGCCTTCATGCCGCCTCACGCCCGACCGGGTGCGCCTTTCCCCTGGGATAGCCCCCCGCTCGGCGGCCTACCCGCCGCTGACCGAGTTGATCAGCGTCACGAGCGGCAGGAACAGGGCCACCACGATGAAGCCCACCACCGTACCGAGGAAGATGACCATGACCGGCTCGAGCAGGCTCACCAGGCCCGCCACGAGCGTCTCGACCTCGTTGTCGTAGTTGTCGGCCACCTTCATGAGCATCTTGTCGAGATCGCCGGTCTCCTCGCCGACGTCGATCATGTTGACCACGAGGTTGTCGCAGACCTTGGCCTGCCGCAGCGGACCGGCGAAGCTCTCGCCCTGGCGGATGCTGTCGTGCACGCGGCCGAGGGCGTGGCCGTAGACCTTGTTGCCGCTGGTCTCCTTGGTGATGTTCAGGGCCTCGAGGATCGGCACGCCGGCGCTGATCAGCGTGCCGAGCGTGCGGCTGAACCGGGCGATCGAGGTCTTGGACAGGATGTTGCCCACGACCGGGATCATGAGCAGCATCCGGTCGATGCCGTAGCCGATGCCGCCCTTGCCCATGCCGATCAGCGCGGCCACGGCACAGAACGGCCCGACGAAGTACAGGGCGTAGAGCTGGCCCAACCCCCACACCGTCAGGATCGCGGCGCCGACCTGCTGGAACGTGCCCTCGATCATCTGCATGAAGACCAGAGCGGCCCCACACACGACGAAGCCCATCCCGATGGCCATGACGATGAGAATGTATTTGAGCACCTCCATCGCGCCGCTGAGGGCGTCGTCGGAGCGCTTCATCCGCGCGATCATCATGATGATCGACGGCGGCGTGACGAGCACGATCACCCAGCCGCCCTCGACGAGGAACCAGTCGCTGATCGCCATGAGCAGCAGCGTCGGACCGGGCAGGTTGGCCCCGAAGTCGCTGAAGATCTCTTTGAACTTCGGCACGACCACGATCATGATGCCCGAGACGATCCCGACGGCGAACGTGATGACCACGGCCGGATAGATCATCGCACCGACCACGCGGGCCCGCAGGGCCTGGGCCTTCTCCATGAACTCGGCCAGACGCTGGAGGATGACGTCGAGCACACCACCGGCCTCGCCGGCCTGGACCATGTTGCAGTAGAGCTTGTCGAAGGCCTTGGGGTTCTGGGCCATCGCCTCGCTGAGGGTCATGCCCGACTCGACGCTCTCGGCGACGTTGCCGAGGATCGTCTTGAGCATGCCGGGCTTCTGCTGCTGCTCGAGGATCTTCAGGCTGCGCAAGATCGGCAGCCCCGCGTCCTGCAGCGTCGAGAGCTGACGCGTGAACTGCGTGATGACCTTGACCTTCACCTTGCCGAAGCCGCCGGACTTCTTCTTGGCCGGCCCGAGCTGGGCGGCCTCGGGCTCGGCCTTCTTGGACTTCTTCTTGGCGGCCTTGCTGGTCTCGCGGATCTTGAGCAGGAACAGGCCCTTGGCCCGGATCTTGGCGACCGCCTCGTCGGTGTTCGGCGCCTCGATCTGTTCCTTGAGCTCCTGGCCCGCGGCGTTCATGGCCTGGTACTGATAGATGGGCATCGCTGGCTTCCTCGTCTGCCCGACCCGCGTCGACCGGTCTGCTTCGGACCCGTCGCGGATCGGGCAAAGATCCTCGCTCGCGTTATGTCATGAGCCCCGTCGCGCGCCGGCCGCCAGGCCGGGACGACGCCCTCGGGGCGCTTACTCCTCCACGATCGTGGCCTTGGCCACCTCCTCGATCGTCGTGACGCCGTCAAAGATGGCCAGCAGCCCGCTCTCGCGGAGCGTCCGCATGCCGTTCTTGCGGGCCTGCTCGCGGAGGACGGCCGTCGAGGCGTCCGCCATGATCAGGTCGCGCAGGGGGTCGTCGATCACCATCGTCTCGAACAGGGCGGTCCGGCCGCGATAGCCGGTGTTGTTGCAGTTCTCGCAGCCCTTGCCCGTCCAGAACTGCCGGTCCTCGACCTCCTCGGGCAGCAGGTTCAGCTCCATGAGCAGCTCTTCGTTCGGCTGGAACTCGGTCTTGCATTTGGGGCAGATCCGCCGCACGAGGCGCTGGCCGACCACGGCCTCGAGCGTGGCCGTGACCAGGAACGGCTCGAGCCCGAGGTCGAGCAGACGGGCGATCGCCGACGGGGCGTCGTTGGTGTGCAGCGTGCTGAAGACCAGGTGGCCCGTCAGCGAGGCCTGGACCGCGATCTGCGCGGTCTCCTCGTCACGAATCTCACCGACCAGGATGATGTCCGGGTCCTGCCGCAGGAAGCTGCGGAGGCAGCGGGCGAAGCTCAGCCCGATCTTGTCGTCGATCTGGCACTGCACGAGCCCGTCGATGTCGTACTCGACCGGGTTCTCGCTGGTCAGGATCTTGGTCTCGACCTTGTTCAGCTCGCGCAGGGCCGAGTAGAGGGTCGTCGTCTTGCCGCAGCCGGTCGGGCCGGTGTTGATGATGATGCCGTTGGGCTTGGCGATCAGCCGGCGGAAGATGCGCAGCTCGTCGTCGCGCATGCCGATCTGATCGAGGTCGAGGCTGACCTGGGTGCGGTCGAGCACCCGCATGACCGCGCTCTCGCCGCCCATCGTCGGCAGGACGTTCACGCGCAGGTCGACCGGCCGGCCGGAGATCGTCAGCTCGATGCGGCCGTCCTGCGGCATGCGGCGCTCGGCGATGTCCATCTCGGCCATCACCTTGATACGTGAGACGAGCGCCATGGCGATATGCCGCGGGGGCGGGACCATCTCGTACAGCACGCCGTCGATGCGGTAACGGAGCTTGAACTCGTCCTCGAACGGCTCGAAGTGGATGTCCGACGACTTCTCGCGAATGGCCTGGTGCAGGATCAGGTTGAGCAGCTTCTTGACCGGGTTCGACTCGATCATCTCCTTGAGCTCGTCAAGGTCGATGCTCTCGCCGCGGCCCTCGTACTGGGCCAGGGTCTCGTCGTCGGTCAGCTCGGTCAGGACCTCGCCCAGGCTCTCGCTCTGCTCCTCCGGGTAGTACTTGCGAAGCGCCTCGTTGATCTGCTCGACGCTGGCGACCTTGGCCGAGACCCGAAAGCCCATGTTCTTGAGGTCGTCGGTGGCCTCGAAGTTGTCCGGGTTGGCCAGGGCGACCTGGATGGCGTTGATGTCCTCGCGGTAGCGGAGCGGGATCAGCTTGTGCCGGTTGGCGACGTTGGCGGGGATCTTGGCGATGACCTCCTCGGGGACCTCGATCTTGCTCAAATCGACCGGCTCGATGCCCATCTGGGCCGCCAGGGCGAGCTGGAGGTCGCTCTCGGTGATGTGCCCGAGCTCGACGAGGATCTGCCCGATCGGGCCTCGCTTCTCCTTCTGGATCGTCAGGGCCTCGTGGACCTGGTCGCGGTTGCACTTGCGCATCCGGATCAGGATCCGCCCGAGCCGCAGGCCCTTGTACCGATCCGCCGGTCGTCGCTTGCGTTGGGGTCGATCCGCCACGGTTCTCTAACTCCTTGCTGCTAGGTATTGTTCGTCAGGCCCAGGTGACCGAAAACGCCCGGTCGCCGCGGGCCTTCGGGTAGGTGGGGACAGGGCGGTGGATTCGCGTAAGATCATATTCTCACATTGCTTGCGGCTACAATGCCCGGGCCGCGCCGCGCCGGCGGCCCCGACCAAGATCGCTGCAGGCCATGAAGGTCATTCTTCCTCGTCGTCGTCTTTTTGCTGTACCTCGCCACCGATCTGGTCTTCGAGCCCCTCGGCGGCCTCGGCGTCGTGTTGCTCGACCTTCAGCTTCAGCTCGCCCGGATTCCGGGCGCAGTCCAGCATGTCCTGGGGCCCGACCAGCCCCCGCTCGTACAGCGACCAGAGGTGCTCGTCCAGGAGCTGCATGCCGTACTTTTTGCCCGTCTGGATGCTCGAGTCGATACGGTACGTCTTGTTCTCGCGGATCAGGTTCGCGATGGCCGGCGTGACCACCATGAACTCGTAGCCGGCCACCCGGCCCGAGACGCCCAGACGCGGCAGCAGCACCTGACTCAGCACGGCGATCAGGTTCGTGCTGAGCTGCACGCGAATCTGCTCCTGCTGGTTGACCGGGAAGGCGTCGATGATCCGGTTGACCGTGCCCTGGGCACCGGTGGTGTGAACGGTGCTGAAGACCAGGTGACCGGTCTCGGCCGAGGCGATGGCCGATTCCATCGTCTCCAGGTCACGCATCTCGCCGACGAGGATGACGTCGGGGTCCTGACGCAGCACGCGGCGCAGGGCCTCGGAGAAACTCGGTACGTCCGTGCCCACCTCGCGCTGGCTGATCACCGACTTCTTGTGCGTGTGGTAATACTCGATCGGATCTTCCACGGTCACGATGTGTCGGTCCAGCTCGGCGTTGACGTAGTCGATCATCGTGGCCAGCGTCGTCGTCTTGCCCGAGCCGGTCGGCCCGGTCACCAGGAAGATGCCACGCGGCCGTCGGCACAGGGCCCGCGCCACCTGCGGCAGGCCGATCTCGTCGAACGTCAGCAGCTTCGACGGAATCTGCCGCAGCACGATCGAGACCTTGCCCTTCTGGTGATAGGCCGAGACCCGGAAGCGGGCCTGATCGCCGAAGGCGAAGCCGAAGTCGGTCGTGCCCTCTTCCTGCAGCTCCTGCTGGTTGCGGTCGGGCGTGATCGATTTCATCAGGGCGATGGTGTCTTCCGGCTCGAGCACCTTCGTCTCGAGCGACCGCATCTTGCCGTGCAGACGGACCACCGGAGGCCGATCGCAATGCAGGTGCAGGTCGGAAACACCGCGCTTGACGACCGTCTCCAGAAGCCTGTCGATGTGAATCTGTGCCATGACGACTCCTCAACGCGCTCGCGTCGGCACCCGCCCTGCTCCGCCGCGGACGGCGACCACCTCGCCCCGACGCAGGCCGGGCCGACGACGCGGCCTCCGACGGGCCTTCCGCAAACGCTACTCCTCTTCTTCGTCCTGCGTGAACTCGGTGGCCGCGATCCGGACGACCTCCTCCGGCGTCGTCAGGCCATCAAGCACCTTGTTCTTGCCGTCGCCCGCGAGCGTCCGCATGCCGCTGGCGATGGCGGCCTCCCGGACCTTGGCCGTCGGCGACCGCTTGAACACCAGCTCGCGGATCTGCTGGTTGACGACCATCATCTCGAAGATGCCCATCCGGCCCCGGAAGCCGATGCCGTGGCATTCGGAGCAGCCGCGCGGCTTGTAGACGGGTCTTTCCCGGGTGTCCTTCTCCTCGATGCCCAACGCCCGTAGGAAGAACGGATCGGGGTCCGGGTCGGGCTCCTTGCACTTCGGACACAGCGTGCGGATCAGCCGCTGGGCCATCACCGCCTGCACGCTGCTGGCGACCAGGAACGGCTTGACGCCCATGTCCAGCAGACGGGCCATGCTGCTCGGCGCGTCATTCGTGTGCAGCGTGCTGAAGACCAGGTGGCCGGTCAGGGCGGCTTGGACCGCCACCTCGGCCACGGCCAGGTCACGAATCTCGCCGACCAGGATGATCTCCGGGGCTTGACGCAGCATCGCGCGGAGGATGATCGGGAAGGTCCGCCCGATGTCCTCGTGGACCTGACACTGGTTCATGCCGGTGAAGTTGTACTCGACCGGGTCCTCGGCCGTGATGATCTTGCGATCCGGGCGGTTCAGCTCGGACAGGGCCGCGTACAGCGTGGTGGTCTTACCCGAACCGGTCGGGCCCGTCACGAGGAACATGCCGTTGGGCCGCTTGATGATCTGCATGAACTTGGCGTAGTCGTCGTCGGCGAAGCCCAGCTTCTGAATACCCATCTGGGCCGAGTCGGGACGCAGAATACGCAAGACGATGCTCTCGCCGTGATAGGCCGGCAGGCAGCTCACACGGAAGTCGATGTCGCCGTCGCCGATGGTCATCTTGATCCGGCCGTCCTGCGGCATCCGCTTCTCGGCGATGTCCAGGCCGGAGAGGATCTTCAGACGGGCCGTCACCTGCGCCTGCAGGCTCTTCTGGATGTTGTCGCGCTCGATGCACACGCCGTCGATGCGGTAGCGGACCCGGACGCGGTCGGCCATCGGCTCGATGTGGATATCGCT
>CAZUQM010000081.1:0-6941 GCA_964622545.1 uncultured Planctomycetales bacterium
ACTACACGGTGGAGGCGATCTTCAAGTGCGGCAGCAGCGTGCCGCCGTTCGTGGCGATGACGTTGCTGGCGCTGGGGCTGACCGTGGCGCTGCGGCGTCTCGGGTAGCGGCAACGTCGCCTGAGGTCTCGCGCGAGCGCGCGACTCATCCACCGATAGGCCTTATGAAGCCGATATCCCGCGAGGTCCTCTTCGGGTGACCTGGCGGGTTCTTTTTTGGGCTCATCCTTTCATCCGCACCTCTAGGAAAGTCTTGCGGCGCAACTTAATTGAAAACTAACCCGACGCTTTCCTCGGCCCCATGTCGGCGTCGCTACGCTGTAAGCCCGCCGTGATGGGGAAGGAGCCATCTCCCGTGCGCAAGGTGATTGGGGTTGGACTGGGGTAGGTCCCCAGCCCATGGGTTGCGTTGAGTGGTGGTTTTGCATCCTGACGGCGACGCACGGGATCGTCAGGCAACGACGAAACGGCAAGGACAGAGATGAAGCACACAAGAGCAGGTCGACGGACCGACGGATTCGGGCGACGGGCGTTCACGCTCATCGAGTTGCTGGTGGTGGTGGCGATCATCGCACTGCTGATATCGATCCTGCTGCCTTCGCTGAACAAGGCCCGCAAGCAGGCGCGGACGACTTTGTGCGGCACGCGAATCAGCCAGCTCGCCAAGTCGATGTTCACCTACGCCGACGACTTCAACGAGACACCGCCGTTCATGGGGTTAGGATGGGACGACCTGATTGACCTGTCCGACGACACATCGAACGCGTCGTACGACATCTCCGATCATACCGACCGCGAGTGGGCCTACCTCGAGGACTGGCTGTGCAAGCCGATCGAGGGCACGGTGCAGGGCCAACTCGGCAACATCTTCTGGTTCGCGCCCGAGGAGGAATGGGCCAGCCACGCCACGAGCAGCCCGGACGGGGCCAACTACAACGCCAACTGGATACCCCGGTCGGGCTCGCTGTTTTCGTACACGCGGTTTGAGACGCTGTACCGCTGTCCGGAGTTCGAGCGGATCCCGAACAAGTCGCAGAACAAGTTCAACTACACCCGTGCGTTCTGGGGACGCAAGTGGATCTTGCAGGGAGAGGCCGACTACTGGGCCACCGAGCAGGGCAACGAGATGTTCGGCTGCCCGGGCCACATCATGCGGCTCAGTCAGGTCCACGCACCGGCCAAGCTCAGCATGCTCATCGACGAGCATTGGCAGTGGAACGTGGCGGGCGATCCCAACATCGTGCTCAGCGACAGTCATCCTGCTGCAGGCAACGGGGCGACGGGTGGTTGGATGGGCCAGGACGTGATCTGGTACTTCATGGGTGACGAGATAGGCCAATACCACGGTGCGGCCATGCCGGGGCTACCCAACGTGAGGCAGCCCGACGGCAGCCGCGCACGGCTTCAGGTCCAGCAAGGCAGCATCGCGTTCTACGACGGTCATGTCGAGATTCAACGCGATTTCTTCCCCGGCCGGCAGCTCGGATTCTTGGATTTCTCGGAGATGATCAAGTTCGTGCGAGAGGTCTTCTACGCCCAGCGCGGTCATCACGGGCCGTGAGGTGGGGGGGCGGCCGCCGGCGGGTGAGACGAGGCAGACCACGGAGCCAAGGGGCTCGGTGAAGGATAGTGAGGGGCATTCAATCCTGAGGAGAACGGAGATGACAGGACGGAGGCTGGCGGTTCTGGCGATGGTGGGCGTCGTTTTGGCGGCGGCCCCGCAGGCTTGGGCGGACTACTACGACACGTTCGACAACGGGACGTACGGGCCGGTGGATCCGAACTACCTCGACCCGAACGATTTCGACGTCGACGATCCGTGCTGGTCGGTGATCGACATCTTCTCTTCGGGCGATCACAGCATGTCGGAGGGGTGGCTGCAGCTCGACTGCAACGGGTTCTTCGGTTTCGGTCTGATCGGTGCGTCGGTCCACTACGGCGACGAGGATCCGAACACGAGCGAGACGTATTGGGACGGGGGCACCGATCACTACATCATGGCCCGGTTCCGGAACGGCAACTGGCACACCGATCCGAATGACGACGGCGGCATCGCGCTGCTGACGCTGCACGGCAACTTCATCGAGAACCGCATCATCTACCTGCACTACGAGTTCAAGGACGACGTGCCTTGGAACGGCGCGCGATTCGCGATCAAGACCCTGAGCGGCGCGCCGCTGCAGTACGGCGAGATCGACGGGACGTTCATCCGTGGGGCCGATCCCAATTCGTACGATCCGGCCGACCCCAACTGGGCCGATCCGAACAACATGTGGGCCACGCCCGGCTACCTCGACGAGCACAACGGTATCTGGATGGTCTTCCAGTTCACGACCGACGGGAGCGACCCGAACGATCCGAACGGCAAGCGGCTCAAGGCGGCCTGCTGGGACGGCGACAAGTACGACTGGGACGGCACGTGGGACCTGGACAAGGATCTTGGCACGGTCGACGGTAACGACCCGAACCTGACGCTCTATCCTGGCAGCGGTCCGTTCCCGTGGTGGCCCGCTCTGTATTGGAAGGGTGGCATCTCCACGGTCGCGGCCTACACGGCTCCGGAAGAGGGCAACAAAGCCGTCGTCCAGTTCGACCATGTCGAGGCCCGCACGGGCGTGTTCGACAACGATGCCAAGCGGCTCGACCTGGAGATCAAGAACAGCAAGTACGGGCAGGTGGAGATCGAGCCGGACCTGGCCGACCCGAACGACACGTACGACCCGAACCTGGTCGACCCGAACGACGGGCTGACATTCCCGCAGGGGCGACTGCTGCGGTACACGACGGGCACGGAGGTGGTGCTGGTGGCCGAGCCGATGGTCGACCGGTCGTTCAAGAGCTGGACGGTGTACGACCCGAACTTCCCGGGCGATGGCAACTACGTCACGCTCGATACGAACGCGGTGCTCTACCTGACGATGGACGCCGACTACCAGGTGGAAGCGCTGTTCAACTGCGGTAGCGGCGTGCCGCCGTTCGTGGCCATGACGCTGCTGGCGCTGGGGCTGGGTGTGGTGATCCGTCGGATGGTCTAGCGGCTGTGACACCGGCCCGCCTGACCGGGCCGAGGCAAGCGTGCATCAAGGGCGGTCGCCACCCACGCGGTGTCGGCCGCCCTTTCCTTTTCAGAGCGGGCAACAGAATGCAGAAAGAGGAGGCCAAGGCCGGATCCGAGCTTCGACACGCTCATGGCCAAGGGATCCTGGTTCCGGAGCAGCCGGGGACTGGGGAACAGGTACGGAGCGTCCGGGCTCCGGGTGAACGGCGGGGCGCTGGGGGTTGGGGTCTCAACGGCAACGCTCTCCCACGGTCGCCGCTCTGAAGGTGCGTCAAGACGCCTCGGCGGGCTACTCGATGTAGCCGAGACTCCGTAGACGCCTTCGGACCCTCTCGTCGTGAGCGGTGCCCTGGGGCCGATCGCCTCCTTCGTCGTAGGCCTTCCTGGCCGCAAGCCAGTCTCGAAGGCGACCGGCGAGGTGATCGGCGATGGGCCGGTGGGCCGCGACGAGGTTGTCCGTTTCGCCCGGGTCGTCGGCGAGATGGTAGAGCTCCTCCCTACCGTCGGCATGGACGATGACCTTCCAGTCTCCCTGCCGGATGGATCGGAGGACGCCCAGATACGGTGCCTTGTCGAACGCGGGGTCATGACGCTGAGCGGCCCACAGCGACGCATTCATGGGGCCTATCCGCTCGCTCACGATCAGGCGGCCTGTCGGGAACGGGCGCGATGGCCGAGCAGCATCGGGTTCGTCCGAGCGGGCAGAGGCGGCCACGTCGCCATCGGGAGCTGGCTCCTGCGGCAAGCGGGTCCCTTCCTGATGTCCAGGAGGGGGGAACAGCGAGCGTCCGGACGTGGACGCTGTGGGCATGGGCGAGCCCCAGACGGCGTCGACCACCGTCGGTAGGAGGTCGACGTTCTGGACGAGCCTGTCCGACCGGCCTGGGCGGATGCGTTTCGGGAAGCGAACGATCAGGGGCACGTGAGTGAGCGTCTGGTACACGCACCACTGATGGCCCATCAGGTGGTGGTCTCCGAGGTTCTCGCCGTGGTCGGCCGTGAGGATCACCAGCGTGTTGTCGAGGTCGGCCTGCCGCGCGACCGAATCGATGATCTGGCCGACGTAATCGTCGACCATCCGCGTCTCGGCGTCGTAGGTCTTGTTGAGCAGGTCCAGCTCGGCGGCCGAGTAGCAGTCGCGCTTCAGGAGCGAAAAGGCCACCTGTTGCGCCCACGTGTGCTCGTAGGATCGGTCCAGCTCCTCGGTGTCCATGAGGGCCCGTCGGTGCGGGTGGTGCGGCTCGTACGGATCGTGCGGCTCCAACAGGTTCACGAAGAGGAAGAAGGGCCGCTCGACGTCGCGCCGCTTCAGCCAGCGCCTGACGAGTTGGGTGGTGAACTTGCCGCCGGCGTCCTCATTGGTGGCCGCGGCGAGGGTCATGCCGACGAGGCCCGCCGGTTGCATTATCCGTTTGACCAGCACGCCCGCGAGGTTGCTCCGGGGCTCGTGCAGCTCGACGGGGCAGAAGACCCGGTCAAAGCCCTGCGCGGTGTTGAAGGTGTCGGAGATGTACGGGTTGTTGCTGAAGGCGACGGTCTGGTAGTCCGCCTCGTCGAGGATCTCGGCCATCGTGACGTAGCCGTCGTCAAGCCAGCGGTGGTTCCGATGGGTGCCGTGCTCGCTCGGGAAGAGGCCTGTGAACATCGAGGCGTGTGACGGCAGCGTCCATCCCGCCGTCGACGTGGCGTTCTCGAAGAGGTGAGCGTCCGCGGCGAACGCATCGATCTTGGGTGTCGTCGGGCGGGTGTGGCCGTAACATCCGAGCCGATCGGCCCGCTGAGTATCCATGACGATCAGGACGACGTTCGGCTTGCCGTGAGCGGACGCGCGGTCTGGACCGGCCCATGCCGATCGGTCGAGCCCGTTGCCGAGCATCCGGGGCCATTCGTACCACTGGATGCCGCCGGCGGCGCTGATCAGGAACAGGCCGGCGCCGGCGGTGATCCGCCTGCCGACGTCGGCGAGACGGGCCAGTCGCCCGCCCTGCATCCATGCCAGAAGACGGTACGCGCGGCCGAAGACGATCGTCCAGAAGACCAGCATCGGTGCCAGCCAGATCCGCCGGATCCCGACGGCCATGATCAGGCCCATCTCGATCGCACCCGTCCAGAGCAGCATCGTCGCGACACCGGCCAGGAACGCCGAGAGGGCCAGCAGGGCGGGCCGGTTCAGCAAGCGCCATCGCGGTCGGACCATCAAGGCGACAACGGCCACCGCCGAGAGCATCAGCCCGTAGAGCGTCCAGAGGCCCGCGTGGGCCAGGACGGAGTAGCTCAGCACATCACACCACTCGCGAAGACCCATGAGCGATCGAAAGGCCAGGGCCGACCCCGCCGCCAAGAGCAGGCCCAGCAGGGCCCCGCCGATCGAGGAGGTGGCCGTACACCACGCGGTGAGGCGGGCCGCGGACGCCATACGCGTTCGGGCGACCGACCAGCCATCCACGCGGTCGTGTTCCGTGTAGGTGCTGACTGTGAGGATGGACGTCATAGGTGACCGTATCTTCTGAAGGTTAGCCGAGCTCTGCATCGCACTCCCTAGCCGTATCGGACGTGCGAGGTGCCGGGTTGAGGGTTTTCGACGGCGCGAGGATACCTATTATGGGGCTCTCAGGAGCCGACCGGGTTAGAAAGGCCGGCGCGCGACGACCGATTGTCTCGCGATTGCGGGGATGGCTGCGGGCGTCGTGATTATCGGACGTCATCGCCCGACCGGTCGATCACCTGGCCGGTCGTTCGAGCCGCATGTTGTGTCGCCTCTTGCGCTCACTATAATGCCGCTAACGTTCGTCCCGTGGACCAGCAGGAGGCCCTTCCTATGAGACTCGGCGTTGATCTGATGCTGTGGACCGGTAGTTTCAACTCCAAGACGGATCTCAAACTCTTCGGCAAGGTCGCCAAGATGGGCTTCGACGGCGTGGAGCTGCCCATCTTCAACACGAAGACCGTGAACGTCCGATCGACGGCCAAGGCCCTTCGCGACCGCGGTCTGGGCTGCACGATCTGCACGGTGCTGGCGCCCGATCAGAGCCTGATCGACCCGAAGCCCAAGGTGCGGCAGGCGGGCGTCGACCATCTGGCCCGCGTGCTGGAGATGGGGGCCGAGTTGGGGGCCGACGGTGTGGCCGGCCCGGAATACGCCCCCGTGGGGCACCTGGTCGGGCGCGGTCGGACGCAGGCCGAGTGGAAGCGATGCGTGACCTCGCTCCGGAAGGTGGCCAAGACCGCCGAGGATACGGGGGTCATGGTCGGCATCGAGCCGATCAACCGCTTCGAGACGTATTTCCTGAACACCACGGCCGACGCGGCCGCGTTGGTCAAAGAGGTCGGCAGCCCGGCCGTGAAGGTCCATTACGACACGTTCCACGCCAACATCGAGGAGCGTGACCCGGTCGCGGCCCTCCGCAAACTCGGCAAGCATCTCGGGCACGTCCACACCTGTGAAAACGATCGGGGCATCCCCGGCACGGGTCATATCGATTGGGACGGCACCTTCAAGGCCCTCAAAGCCATCCAATACAGAGGCTGGCTGACGATCGAGTCGTTCGTCCCGGCCATCAAGGAGTTGGCGGCGGCCGCGGCGATCTGGCGGCCCCTGGCTAAGGACGGGGATGAGCTGGCCAAGAAGGGGCTGGCGTTTCTCAAGCGGAAGGTCCGGCAGCACGGCCTGGACTGAGCCGGCCGCACGACGGGCCTGATGCTGACCGGCCGGGTGGTTCCTGCCCGGCTCGGGCTCGTTGGGCGCACACGCTTTGGCAAACGATGTGGTTTTGTGTGGGTTCCTCTCTTCGGTTTCGGCGGTCCCCGCGCTACACTGAGGGGGTTTTAGTCGAACTGAATCTCTAGCCAACTCCGGTTACTAGCTCCTTGCGGGTCATGGCTTT
>CAZUQM010000082.1:0-6681 GCA_964622545.1 uncultured Planctomycetales bacterium
GTAATACCTAACATATACCGACCTTATCAACCGGAGTCAAGCAGAGACTCGGTTGATAGAATAACCTACGTCATAACGTTGATTTAGCATTGAATCGTCCGAAGGGGGAAGGGTAAGTTCACGCCCTCGATCTGCATGATGGACTCAGGCAACACATCGCTGACGCTGCTCCGTGGGTTGGGGGATCCCAACAATTCGGCCGCCTGGGAGCGGTTCGACGCCATCTACCGGCCCATGCTGGTCAAGTTCGGTCTGCACCTCGGTCTCGATCCGACCGACGCCGAGGAGGCCGCCCAGCGCACCACGGTTGCCTTCTGTCGGGCGTTTCAGGAAGGCAAATACGATCAGAACAAAGGCCGCTTCCGGAACTGGTTGCTGGGCATCGCACGCCACGAGATCTCGGATCTTCGCGCCGAGCGGGCACGGCAGCCGATGACGCCGGCCCAGCGCAGCAGCATCAACGATGCCCTCGCCCTGCTGAGCGACTCGGAGAGCCTCTCTTCGATATGGGAACGGGAGTGGCGGGATCACATCCTTTCACTTTGCCTCCAACGAGCCAAGCGAAGCTTCACCCAGCGCGACATTCGCGTCTTCGAGATGCTGACCGGGGAGCGCATGTCGGCCGATCAGGTGGCCCAGCAGATGGGCATGAAGCCAGCGGCCGTCTACCAGGTGAAGCACCGCATCCTGAAGTTCATGGGCGAGGTGAAGGCCGAACTCGAGAACATCACGTAGAACCGGAGCGAGGCGGTGTCGGATTGCCTGAGTGATCAGGAGTTGGAGTGGCTTGCCGCCACGGATGATCGCTACATACCGTCCGGCCATTTGGACGCCTGCAACGCCTGCCGCATCAGGCTGGAAGAGATCCGCCGGAACCTCGAGCTCCATCATGCCTGCATGGAGCTGGGCCCCGATCGCATCCAGTTCAACCTGACCCCTTCGGACACGCCCCCGAGCGACGCCCCTGTGCGCATACGCCAGTCGGCCCCGACCCTCCGGACGCTCTCCCTGGAAGACCTCGAGGACGAGACGCCTGCCATCTCCGGATATGAGATCATCGAGCAGGTCCACCGCGGGGCGCAAGGCATCGTCTACAAGGCCCTACACCAAGCCACGGGACGCACCGTCGCCCTGAAGCTGCTGCTGCATGGGCCCTACGCGTCCCACCGCCAGAAGCGTCGCTTCGAGAGGGAGATCGACCTCGTAGCCGGTCTAGATCATCCGAACATCGTTCAACTCTACGACAGCGGCAAGGCTCGGGGCAGGCACTACTTCGCGATGCAGTACATCGAGGGCCTGCCCCTACGGGATTACGTCTCCGTCAATCGGCTGGACCTGCACGACACACTGGCCCTGTTCGTGAAGGTCTGCCGGGCCGTCGCCCATGCCCACGCCCGGGGCGTCATCCACCGCGACCTCAAACCGACCAACATCCTCGTCGACGCCGAGGGCGAACCGCATATCCTGGACTTCGGTCTGGCCAAGCCCCTCGATTCGACTCGCCTTGGGTTCGATTCTCTCGCCACGGTCACGGGCGAGTTCTTCGGCACGCTGGCCTACACTTCGCCCGAGCAGGCCTCCTGCAGGCCCGATGCCGTCGAGACCCGCTCGGACGTCTATTCCCTCGGCGTGATCCTGTACGAGCTGCTCACGGGCCAGAGCCCCTATCCCAATCGCGGAACGATGTCACAGATCTTGCACCACATCAACGAGACCCCCCCGCGCAGGCCGTCGCGGCTTCGACCCAATCTCAACGACGACGTCGACACCATCCTCTTGCGGGCGCTCGATAAGGACCCCGCCAACCGCTACCAGTCGATCGAGGCCTTCGCCGCCGACATCACCCGTTACCTCACCGGGCGTCCCATCGAGGCCAAGCCGCACAGCAGCTTCTACCTTCTCAAGAAGGCGATCCAACGAAACAGGCCCGTCGCGGCCTTGCCGTCGCTGTTGTTGGCCAGCCTGCTCGTCTTCGCCGGGTACGCCTCCGTCAGCTCGTGGCGGCTCGCCCAAGAGCGCGACCTGTCGCTCCAGGCCGAGGCCAAGGCCCGTGAGGCGGAGCTGGCAGCCAAGCAGCAGGCCTACGTTGCCAGGAGGAGCCTCTACCTGAGCCGGATCGGGCTGGCCTTCAACGCCTACGAGGACCACGACATCGCCAAGATGAAGCAGATGCTCGATGCGTGCCCCGCCGAGTTGCGAGGCTGGGAATGGCATCGGCTCACCTGGCTCAGCGATCGATCGCTCCTAACCTTCACAGGGCACTCGGACGACGTGCTCGGGCCCATTCAGTCCTCGTTCGACGGCACGTGGCTCGCTACGAAGAGCCGCGATCACACGCTCCGAGTATGGCACAGTCGGACCGGTCATCAGGCGCTCGTCGTCGAAGACTACGATCCGGATCTTAACCCTCGCTTCGCCGACCACGGCAAGGCGCTGGTGACACCGCTGCCTGACGGCACGGTCGGGGTCTGGGAGATACCCTCCGGCCAGAGACTACTGAGCCTGCCCCATAAAGGCGCGCGAGCTGTGAAGGTCTCCAGCACGGGCTCCAGGCTCGCCTCCGTCGGCGGCGGCGTGGTCAAGCTGTGGGACATTGGCTCCGGAGATTTCGTCATCGCCGTGCCCGGCGACGAGTGCGACTTCTCTGGTTCGGCAACCTATCTCAAGGTGAGCGGTAACGAGCGGGTGGTCTTGTGCCGCGCTAGCGACGGGCGGACGGTGATCGACGTACCCCGTCGCGGGTCCGGCCGGCTTGGACTTCATGTGTTTCATGAGGGGCGAGTCGTGGTGACCCAGGCGGGCGACGACACGCTCGAATTCTGGACCGGCGATCCGCCGCGTCGTTTCAACGCCGTCTTCCACCCCGATGCGGCGTTTCTGGACCTCAACGCCGGCCCCGCGGGGATCATCTCCATCTCGGACTCGGCCGTGAAGCTCTGGCGGATCGAAGACGACCGTGTCCGCGAAGCCCTCTCCGTTGCACGCCCTGCTTGGCGAGGGGGATTCGATAACGGCATCGTCTCGAGCCCGGACGAACGATTCCGTGCCATACTGCGGAGCGGCTCGTTCGTGCTGATCCATGCCGAGGACGCCGCCGAGATCCTCGCCGCGCCCTGCGACGATACCGAGCGTCAGACCCTTCGATTCAGTAGCGACAGCCGGCTCTTCCTCGCCGCCGACCAAGACGACAACCTGTCCGTCTGGGCGACCGATTCGGGCAAGCTCCTATGTCGCATCCCCCACCCCGGCATCCGCCAGGCCCATTTCTCGCCTGACGGCAGGACGATCATCTCCGGTAGCGCCGACAGCATCCGCGTGTCGGACAGCTCGTCCGCCAAGTGCTTGCTCGCCATCGACACCGAGGAGTTCTACGACTTCGTGCGAAATGGCATCGCCGAGGGAGGCCTGAGGATCATCTCGCGTCACGACAAGGGACACGTCATCCGCACCTGGGATACCTTGACGGGGACGATGTTGGTGGAGCAAAACAACCCCCTGCCGCCGCTGGACGCCAGTGTTTCGGGCCGGAGCTTCGACACGCGACTGGGCAGCGTCTTGTGCGTGCACGACCGCACCACCGGACTGACCGAAGCCCTGCACGGACACACGGGCCTCATCCGCTTCGCCAAACACATCTCCGGTGACGGGAGACTGGTCACGGCCAGCGATGACGACACCTGCAAGATCTGGTCGTCCGACTCCTTCGGCGAGGCCCGCGTCTGGCGACGCCCCGGGGGCCTCCGCTTCGCGGCCTTCTCGGCCCGCGGAGACCGCGTGGCCACGGCCAACTCCCAGGGCATCGTCAAAATCTGGGACGCAGCCCGGCCTGAGAACCCGCTTCGCACCATCGAGGCCCACCCCGGATGCGACTTGACGAGCGTGGCGTTCTCGCCGAACGGCAAGCGACTCGTCTCGGCCCCGGCCGCCATGACACCGCAGGATGCGATCCTCAACGTGTGGGACACCGTGACCGGTGAACGCGTGACGACACTCACAGGCCACGCCGACGGCATTGCCGTCGTTCTCTATACGCCCGAGGGGCGTGCGATCGTCTCGGGGAGTTGGGACGGCACGGTCCGGGTATGGGACGCCTCTTCCGGCGAGTGCCTGGCTGTCCTATCCCAGGGGGCGGAGGTCTGGGACCTCGCCATCTCGCCCGACGGAAGACAGATCGCCTCGGGTGGTAAAGACCACCTCGTCAAGCTGTGGGACATCGAGACCCGCGAGCTGAAGGGCGTTCTGGCGGGCCATACCGACAAAATCGACGCCCTGGCCTTCTCACCGGACGGCACGCGGCTGATCACAGGCGACAACGACGGTCACCTGATCTGCTGGAACCTCAAGAGCGGCAAGCAAATCTGGGTCGCCCAGACCCGAAGCGCCAAGATCTACAACGCCCTGTTCACGCCGGACGGCAAGCGGGTCATCACGGGCGGCAAGAACCAGATCAGTGTGTGGACCGCCGACGAAGGCCGCCTCGTGCTCCATTGGAGTGCCCACGACGGCACGGTCTACTCGCTCGACCTGACAGGGGACGGCCAAGAGCTGTTGTCGCTCGGGCATGCCTGCTTCAAGATATGGCCGGCGTCCGGGCAGAACTAAGGCCCTCCCCAATGCGTAGAGAACCCTAGGACGGCGCGCGGCCGCCTGCAGCGTTTGACACCCCGGGTCGCTTCCTCCCAATACGCACTTTTGGTTTGCACGGTCGGCCCGCTAGAATACAATGATGGTTGACCCAAATATGCTTAGGGTTGTCCCGCACTCGACCACGCTTCGCGAGCCTAGGAGAGACTGATGGAAACGGCGCACGGTCAGCAAGACACCTCGAAGACGCCATCCGACCAGACGAAGCCCCGCGCCAAGAAGAAGCGCGTTCGCGTCGAAGATATCGGCAAGCCCTCGGATCAGCTCACCCACGTAGCGCCCGAGGACATCCCGCCGCTGCCGGGACCGTTCGGCGATCCGAATGAGGAGCCGGAATGGCAACCCCTCAGCGACGAGGTCCGGGAGAAATACGAGGCGACGCTCGACGACACCATCGCCGTAGGCATCCCCAAGCCCCAGACCAAGGAAGAGGAGGATGAGCTCGTCAAGAAGTTCCTGTCGGGGCTCGAGAAGCTCTTCTCGGACAAGGACAACTGGGCGTTCCTCCAGCCGCTGACGCTGACGATGGAGCACTGCGCCAAGTGCCAGACGTGCAGCGAGGCCTGCCCCATCTATGAATCCAGCGGCGAGAACGACGTCTACCGACCCGCCTACCGGGCCGAGGTCCTCCGCAGGCTGTACTTCAAACACGTCAAGGGCGGCGGCCTCGTCAGCCGCTGGCAGCACGGTGACATCGACATCAACTGGACCACCATCTCGCGGCTGCTTGAGCTTAGCTACCGATGCACGATGTGTCGCCGCTGCGCCCAATCGTGCCCCGTCGGCGTGGACAACGGCCTGATCACCCACGAGCTACGCAAGCTGTTCAGCATGGAGATGGGTCTGGCCGCCAAAGAGTTGCACGAGAGCGGCTCCGTGCTCCAACTCAACGTCGGCTCCTCGACCGGCATGAGCCCGCTCGTGGTCAAGGACAACATCGAGTTCATCGACGAGGACACCGCCGAGAAGACGGGGATGAAGATCGAAACCCCGTGGGACAAGAGCGGCGCCGACGTGCTGCTCATCCACAACGCCGGCGAGATCATGGCCTGGCCCGAGAACCCCGGGGCCTTCGCGGCGATCCTTGAGGCCGCGGGTGTGAGCTGGACGCTGTCGAGCGACATCGTGGCCTATGACGGCATCAACTACGGGCTGTGGTACGACGACGTGCAGCTCGCGCGGGTGGCCATCAAGCACGCCGAAGCGGCCAAGAAGCTCGGCGTCAAGAAGATCGTCATGGGCGAGTGCGGGCATGCGACCAAGGCGCTGACGGTGATCGCCGATCGCGTCCTGACCGGCGAGTTGAACATCCCGCGGGAAAGCGCCATGACGCTCCTCGAGGACGTCGTCTTCAGCGGCAAGATCAAGTTCGATCCGTCACGGAACGACTTCCCGGTCACGCTGCACGATCCGTGCAACATGGTCCGCCTCATGGGCATCGTCCAGCCGCAACGGCGGATCATCAAGTACCTCTGCCCGCAGTTCCGCGAGATGACGCCCCACGGCGTGCACAACTACTGCTGCGGCGGCGGCAGCGGCTTCGCGATCATGTCCGGGCGCAACTTCAAAGATTGGCGTTTCAAGGTGTCAGGCCGCAAGAAGATGGAGCAGGTCATCAACGCCTTCGCCGACTGCCCGGGTCCCGAGACACCCAAGTACCTCTGCGCCCCATGCAGCAACTGCAAGGGTCAGCTTCGCGACATGCTCGACTACTACGACATGTGGGAGAAGTCCCGCATCCTCTACGGCGGCCTGGTCGAGCTCATCGTCAACGCCATGGAGGATGTCGAGCCCGGCTTCATCGAGTGGGAGTGGCACTAGTAGTCCGACTCATTTGAATCTGTCGGTTCCCCAGCTTCGGGGTCGCCGTCGGAGACGCTCCCACTTCGGATCGATGCCGCGCCGGAGACGCGACCGTGAGGGAGCGTTGCCGTTCAAGCGCTCCAACAGCACAGCTCCCTAACGGTCGCTGCTCTGAGCGGCGTCTCGCCCTCCTGATCGGAACCCACAGAAACAAGTGTGGTCGGGTACTAGTAG
>CAZUQM010000083.1:0-5951 GCA_964622545.1 uncultured Planctomycetales bacterium
AAACCGAACCCCTCCGATGCGCCGCGTAGCCGGTGACAAAATCCATTTGGGCCCGATATCGACCGGGTAGGTCGAACCGTCCTTTCGTCGGTGGCTGCCCTCGATCCGTGCGGCGTCACCGGGCCGGAGCGTTTGCCAGTACCGGCGTCGGTCCTGGCGGGACGCGCTCTCGGGATCGATGTCGGCGACGGTCATGCCGAGCAGCTCGTCGCGCGTATAGCCGGTGTTGGCGCAGGCGGCCTTGTTGACGAGGACGAGGTTGCCGTCGAGGTCGTGTGCGAAGACGCCGCCGGGTAGGTTCTCGGTGATGGCGCGGAAGCGTTCCTCGCTTTCGCGGAGATCGGCCTCGGCCTGCTTGCGGTCGGTGATGTCCTCGAGGAGGCCGACGAAGGTCTGCACCTGGTCAGAGGGATCGGTCACGACGCTGACGGTGGCCCGGCCCCAGATGGTCCGGCCGTCCTTTCGGATGTAGCGTTTCTCGAGGGAGTAGGTGTCGCGCCGGCCGTCGAGGATCTCCTGCATCAGGCGGAGGTCCTCCTTCATGTCTTCGGGGTGGGAGAGGTCGGCGACCTGCATGCCGATGAGTTCCTCTTGGGTGTAGCCCAGGATGCGGGCGATGGCCTGGTTGGCCTGCTGGATTTTACCCTCGGTGTAGCCGAGGGCGATGCCGATGCCGGCGTTCTCGAAGACGGCGCGGAAGCGTTCCTCGCTGCGAAGGAGGGCCTGTTCGGTGCGCAGGCGTTCGGTCATGTCTTGCCCGATCTCGACGACGCCGACGACCTTGCCGTTGTCGTCGCGGACGGGGTAGGCGCGGATGTCGAAGGTTCGACCGTCCGGCGTGGAGACGGAGCCCTGGCAGGCGTGTCCGGTCCGGCGGGCCCGGATGACGGGGCAGTTCTCGCAGGGCTCGTCGCGGCCGTGCCAGACCTCGTGGCAGGTGCGGCCGATGAGTTCGTCGGGCGAGGAGCCCACGCTTTCGCCGGAGGCACGATTGGTCCAGAGGATGCGTTGGTCGTGGCCGTAGTAGGCGATCATGTCGGAGATGGTTCCGAGGATGAGGGATTTCTCGCGTTCGGACCGTTGGAGCTCGGTCTGGGCCTGGCGGCGCTCGGTCTCGTCGATGCCGAGGACGGCGAGGTGGGTGACGGAGCCGTCGTCGCCGATGACGGGGGCGACGGTGTTCCTGATCTGGCGTTCGAAGCGTGTGTCGGTGAACTCCTGGACGGTACCGGTTCGCACGGCTTGCTCGACGAACCCGCGGCGACGGAGGCCGACGTCCGGGGGCACGAAGTCGTAGATGTTCCGGCCCAGGAGGAGTTCTCGTTTGGTGCCGAGCCGGCGAGCGATTTCGAGATTGGCCTGGACGACGGTGCCGTCGGGCTCCATGAGGAAGGCGGATTCGGGGATGGCGTCGAGGGCGACACGGAGGAGGGACTCGCGTTGACTGAGGGCCTGCTCGACGGCCTGGCGTCGGGTGATGTCGCGAAAGAATCCCATCAGGACCTTGCGGGAACCGATTTGGCCGAGGTGTCCGGCGATCTCGGTGGGGATTCGGTGGCCGTCGGCGTGGAGGATGTCCATATCGACGAAGCCGAGATCCCTGCCGAGTTCGGCGTGGAGCTTGAAGGTGTTGTGGGCGAGGCCGGCGAGGTCGGGTGGGTGGAGGTCGCTTTGGCGCATGCCGACGAAGTCGTGGCGGGGTCGTCCCCACAGGTCGGCGGCGGCCTGGTTGGCGGCGAGGATAGCGCCGGTATCGGCGTCGGCCAGGACGACGGCGTCGGGCGAGCCGGCGAAGACGGGTCCGAGGGCCCGATCGGTGAGGTCGTGCCGGTTGGGTTTCGGTTGGTCTAGGCCGAGCTGCGATTCCAGCTCTCGCACGCGTCGTCTTAGGTGGTGCAGCTCCTGCTCGACGGACGGGTCGGTCGATTCCTGCTCATGCATCGCTATGGGCCTCGAGGTCTTCGCGGCGCCCCCGCTGTGTCCGGCGAGGTCGGGGCGCACGGGCTCTGTGCTTTGCTTGAAAGGTGTCGGGTCGTTCCGGTCATGCGCCCTCTTGCGTGGGCGGGCGCCTGATCGTCCGGCCCGGCGTCTAGGCCCATTATCGCACGTCGGGCTTGGGGACCGAAACCCCTAAACCTGGTGGTCGCACCCGATGGCATGGTGCCTTCTCGGCGGCCGTGGTGGTGGATCCCCTTGGGTTGCGGGCGGCAGTGGGCGGCGACACGTCGACACGTTGAGCGGTCGAGGGGGCGAGGAGTCCGCACGGCGAGACGTTGGCTGCGGCATGGATATCGTGGCTCGAGGAGGCTCGCCCCGTGCGGCTCGGGGGTGAGGAGCGCATGGGGCCGGGGTTGACCGGGTCTGTGGTGAAACGTACCGTTCAGTATTATGACGCCCCTGGTTGCCCGCATCCTGTTGACGGTGATCATGTTTCCGCTGTTCATCTGCGGCGGATTCATGTTCGGTTTCATCCTGGACGGCGTCTTCGGCCTGAGCGACCGGGAGGCGCTGATTCTGACGTTCGTGCTGACGTGCTCGGGGGCGGGTGTGTGTTGGGTGCTCCTGTGGCGGGGGGTGGTCGTGTGGTCGCCGACTCGGGTCAGCGGGACGCTGATCGTGCTGGTCGGGTCGTGTCTGGCGGCTCTACTGATCGGGGTGTTCGTTGCGAGTGTGACCCTTGCCACCGAGGCGGGTGTGGTCTTCGCGTGCCTGTCGGGATTGACGTTGTGGATGGGCTCGACGGTGTTCGTCTGGCGGGAGACGCCGGAGGAGTTCTCGGCGCGGATCAAGGGCGGGCCGGGGCGAGAGCTGCTGTGTCCGACGTGCGGGTACACGATGGTGGGGCTGTACGAATCGCGGTGTCCGGAGTGCGGCACGCGGTATACGCTGGACCAGCTCTACGCATCGCAAGACGCGGAGTCGTCGGGGCTTTCCTCCGATGGAGACTGATGGGATTACCCGCTGGGTGGTAGCGGTCCCGTTCTTGTCTTTGGGGGCGCGCATCAGGAGGGCGCTAGGCGTGGCAGAGCAGCGACCGTCAGGGAGCTGTGTCGTTGGATCGCTTGAACAGCAACGCTTCTTCACCGTCGCGTCTCCGACGGCGGCTACGTCGGACAAGGCGGGTCAAGGCGGACGCCATGTGCTTGCCCTCTCGGGCAAGCGACCCCGCTGAGGACCCGGCTTCGCCAAGGCTACGCCGCGGGATCCAGCGGGGCTCGGCTCTCGGGCAATACGCACCAGCTAGTACCCGACCACACGTGTTTTTGTGGGTTCCGATCAGGTAAGCGATACGCCTATCAGAGCAGCGACCGTCAGGGAGCTGTGTTGTTGGAGCGCCTGAACGACAACGCTCCTTCACAGTCGCGTCTCTGACGACGACCCCGAAGTTGTGGAACCGACAAATTCAATTGTGTTGGACTACTAGCAGCCTCCCGGCGCTCACACCCCATGCAACTTACGTAGCACCGCTTAGCGCGTGGCGGACCTTGCCTTGATGAGCGGGTTCTCGCCGCTTTCGAGGGGGAGCTTGACGACCTTGCCGCCGCTCGTGATCGAAGCGTAGGCGGCCATGAGCACCTCGGTGGCAGGGACGATCGTCTCGACGTTGCTGGTCGGTGGCGTGCCCGTATCGAGCGCCGCAAGCAGTTGATCGACCGATCCGACCGCATGCGCGCCTTGGGCGAAGGTTGACCAGTCTTTCGGTACGTGGTTGACGGCCACGAGGCGGGCGCTGGCGTCGATGAAGAACGTCGTGTGCTCAAAGTTGATCGTCATGTTGTTGCTGTGATGTCGCTCGCCTTTGAGTTGCTGCTTGCCGACCTCGAGCAGCGCGAAGAACTCGCCGTAGTCCAACACGATCTGACCGAAGTTTTCGACGTCGGCGGCCTTGTAGACGTCCCACACCTTTCGCGCCTTGGCCTGGACCGCTTGGGGCTTGCCGAAGAGCGAGACTGCGAAGTCGATGGCGTAGCAACCCATGTTGGTCATCTCGCCGCCACCGGACAGCCGTGGCGGGTCGAGGCGTTCGGGCCAGGCGGCCTTCAGGTCGAACCGGGGATCGAAGTTCATGCCGAAGAGGTGATGGTAGCCCATGACCTTGCCGTACTTGCCCGCGCGCAGCTCGTCGAGGAGGCGTGCGTAGACGGGGATGCATCGCACCATGGGGATGTCGTGCACGAGCGTGATGTCGTGCTGCTTGACGGCCCGACGGATGCGTCGGGCGCTGTCGAGGCTTTCGCAGGCCGGCTTGTTGAGGAAGACGTGCTTGCCGGCCGTGGCGGCCCTTTCCACCATCGTCGCCTTGTCGCAGGGGTCGCACGAAACGGCGACGACGTCGACGTTCGGATTCCGGATGACGGCGTCGTACGATTCGGCGAGCGGGCGGCCGAGGCTCCGCTGCAATTCCTTGGCGCGGCGCGGATCGGGCTCGAAGGCGGCCACCACGCGGGTCCGCGGATGGTTCTTGAACATGCCGCAAAGCCCCGCTCCGTGGGTGCAGCAGTTGCCGGCGATGCCGACGCCGTAGATCGTCGCGCGTTTGTCCGCATCTTCCGCGGCGCACACGACGATCGACAGACACAAGCAGAGTGCCCCGGTTTGTATCGTGCTGGTAGGCATGAGCGCTCCTCGGTTCTAGGTAGCCGTTTCTTCGGAGAGGTCTTTGCCTTTGGTCTCGGGCGCGATGAGGAGGACGAGGTTGCCGATCAAGAAGAGCAGTGCCAGCAGGGAGGCGGCGTTTTCGAGCGTGAAGCCCCAGTCCTTCTGCATCCATCCGCTGATGAAGAGGATCGGCGCGGCGAGGATGCGGCCCGAGTTGAAGCAGAAGCCGGCGCCGGTGCCCCGGAGCCTGGTGGGATAGAGCTCTGGGAAGTAGACGGCGTAACCGGCGTGCATGCCGAGGGTGAGGAAGCCGAAGATGGGCAGGGCGACCATGAGGACGGTCTGTCCGCTGAGGAGCTGGAAGACGATCAGCGCGCTGATGAGTCCTCCGGTGTGGAAGAGGAAGAATGAGGCTCGTCGGCCGATGCGGTGGCAGATCGGTCCGAAGCAGACCAGGCCGATGCCGCCGCCGGTGGTGACGAGGAACATGCCGAGCATTTCCCAGCGTTTAAGGATGGGTTGGTTGTCGTCGAGCACCTGTTGGCGCTGTTCGTCGGTGACGTTCGTCTGATCGGGAAAGGCCTCGGTGATGTAGCGGTCGACGACGGCCTTGTGGAGGGTGTCCTTGCCGTAGATGTGGGCGCCCCAGAAGGTGGCGAGTCCGACGGCGGCGAGGGTGACGCCGACGAAGGTGCGTCTGAGGTAGGCCCGGCCGAAGAGCTCGGGGATGGAACCCATGCGTTGGGTCGGGTCTTGCCGGGCCTGGTTTCGCGCCTTCTCCCAGTCTTCGGGCTCTCGGAGGCTGACGCGGATCCAGAGGATGAGCAGGGCGGGCAGGGCACCGAGGGCGAAGCCGAGCCGCCAGACGAGTGACGGCATGCCGATGCTCTCGGCGTAGGCGATGATATGTGAATTCCCGATGATGTAGAAACCTGCGGCGACAGCGAGATAGGTTCCGAAGACGCTGGAGGCATGGAAGATGCTTCCGACGTGGGCTCGGGCTTTCTTGGGGAAGACCTCGGCGACCATGGAGCTGGCGACGGCCCACTCGCCGCCGACGCCCATCGCCACCAAGAACCGCAAACCGGCCAGGTGCCACCATTGTTGCGAGAGGGCCGAGACGCAGGTGAACAGCGAGTAGAAGAGGATCGTCAACGAGAGGGTGCGTTTCCGGCCGATGCGGTCGCTGAGCATGCCGAAGAGGATGCCGCCGGTTGCTCCGCCCAGCAGGAAGGCGCCGAAGGCGACGTTGTTGTAGAGCGAGATGGTGCCTGCGTCGGTCTCCGCGGGCACGAGCGAGGGCATGGCCTCGTTCATGCTGGCGACGAAGATCTGACCCTCGAAGACGTCGA
>CAZUQM010000084.1:0-3395 GCA_964622545.1 uncultured Planctomycetales bacterium
GAACATGCGAAGCTCAAATTGTAGAGGCTTTAGTTGTCCAGTCAAAGGTCAATAAAAGCCTGGCCCATAGCATGACCATCTGCCATCAAGCCGAAAACGGCCGAATCAAACCGCGACCCCGCCGGCGGACAGATCATCCTTCACGAACGTGTGAATAGGGAACTGCCCTCCTGATCCTCCTGCCCCCTAGTGTATTCGGTTGACAGCCTACAAACCAAGTTAGATTTGGGTTAATCGTTCAGCGATCGGCAATCACTTCGACGCGTCTCAGGCAGGCCCGACCCAGCGGCTTGATGTTCAGGTATCCGTCGGGCTCCGTCGAGCGGACCCTTTCGAAGCGATGCCCGGGGCCCGGCGGCTCGATCTTCATGGCGCAGCCTTTCGGGTACCAATTGGCCGGCAAATAGATACGGCTCGGGGCCTCGATGCTCGGATCCTCCTCCCAGACACACTCAAACCGACCGGACCCAGGGTCCGCATGATAACGCCGCAGCTCGCCCGCCACCGCCGCTGGATAGGGCCTCTGAATCATCTCGAAGTAGTCGCGCTCCTCGATGCGACGGTTGAAGTACCAGTAGGTATCACTCGCGCCGAAGCGTTCGAATTGCCGAACGTTGGCCTTGGCCGTTTCCAGGGGGTTGGTCGCCGACCCCAGGGCGCCCCATTCGCCGATCAGCAAAGGCACGCCGAGATCGGCGGCCTTCTCGGCCAGTCGCTCATAGATCAGCTCGATACGCGATCCGTGGGCGCCGCCCGCGCCCTCCATCTCGGTCGTCATGTCGTACGCATGGGGTGCCAGCGCCTGCAATCGATCCACTTCGCCGCGCTCGTCCCGAATCGGCTCGAGCGCGCTCAGCACGCCCTGATTGGCCATGATGCAGGGCTCGACGAACAGGATGTGTCGATCGTCCACCTCGCGGATGGCCCGCCCCACGCGGCGATACATCGGCACGAGCTTGTCGCGCTCGAAAGCCTGGAACACCTCCTCGCCGGCGCCGATGTAGGCCTTGTAGAAATCCAGGTCCGAGAACCGACTGTACAATGCAAACCGGCTCGACGGATCACGCCCGAGCCGGCTCAGGCGGAAGAGCATGTCGAGCGGGCCCTCCGCATCGAGGGCCTCAACGAAGTATGGCCACGTCTTTGCTGCACCGATCAAGATCGGTGAGCCCGGGAAGGGCTCGTTGAACAGGTCGTACCCGATCACGGCGGGCTCGTCGGCATAGCGCTCGGCCACGTGACGCCATGCCAAGGCGAACCGCTCTTGGATGCCCACGCCGTCCGGGCCGGGCGCGTTGGCCCAGAAGCTGTCGAACGCCGTCTGTACCAGGGGACTGACCAGGTACGCGTCGCTCCAGATGAGGCCGAGCCGGTAATGGGGCCTGCCTTTGTCCAGCGTCGCCCAGACCGGAGCCCCGTCGCCGATGCCCGCCTTCTCGCCCCACAGGTCCTGATGCATGTCGAGGATCACGCCCAGGCCTTGGCGTTTGGCCCAGGCGATCCGTTCGTCGATGCGGCTCAGGTACGCCTCGTCGTACTGACCGGGCTCGGGCTCGATCGCGGCCCAGATGATCAGCAGACGGACGCAGTTGAAGCCCCACTGCCGCATCTGGGCGAACTCCGTCGGCCCGTGCCAGCTCAGGTAGTCCGTCGACTTGTGCTTGCCGCCGATGTTGATGCCGTGAAGGATCACGTGCCGCCCGTCCGCGTCGACGAACCGGCCCTGGCGGATCGTCACGAACGGCTCGCCCCGCAGGACCGATGTCGCACAGGACACGAACAGACAACCGAGCAGCACAGCCCGTGTGGTCGCACGCATCACACCCTCCTCGCTCGCTCGAGCCGTCGGCACCGGCTAAAAGCCTACCGGAGGTCCGCGCATAAGAAAAGCCCTGTCGTCGCCCGGGGAGTCGTCGACGACAGGGCCACAAAGAGCTGTTGCGTTGCCCGGCAATCGCACCGAGGCCTGAGGGTCTGCCAGGCAACCCGATGCGCCGACCGTCTGCTACGACAACCGTCGCAGCATCACCGCCAGGCCCAGCGCCATCAGCGTCATGGCCACGAACGGCGGGACGCTGCTGCCGCATTTGAAGACCGCCTCCACCGTGGTGTCCTGATCCATGGTCAAGAAGAGCGTCGTGTTCGTATCATCCGTCGCGTAGTTCGCGTCGCCGGGGTAGTTGGGATCGTAGATCCGCCACCGCTGCCAGCCGCGGTCGGGCGCCGGCGTGGCCACCAGCACGACTTCCGTGCCGTCGGTGTAGCGACGGAGCAGGCCCTGGTCGTTCGGGTCGCCGTTCGGATCGTCCAAGAGGTCCGGATCGATCGTGACCGTCCCGTAGTCGGGTTTCTTGTGGATCAGCTCCAAAGATCGCCCGACGTTTGAGAAGTTGCCCCAGCGGCATTCGATCTGGTCGAAGGCCGCCTCGCACTGATCGGGCGACTCGTTCTGCTGGCTGCCGACCGTGGCCACCGCGCTCATGCCGTCGGGGATATAGGGGCGCTCCGGATTGTTGGGGTCCCAGGCCGTGAGGGGATGCACGTTGCTCCCCCAGACGCCGTCCCAGTCGAACTTCTCGCCGTTCCAGGCATCGGCCCGCAGCCACGTGTTGTTCGGGTCGCCATCGCCCTCCAACTGAAACGCGATCCAGAATCCGCCGACCGCATCGAGATCCGGTCGGTCCTGCCAGCCCTTGCCGCTCCAGGACGACCCGTTGACGTGTGAAATCGAGAACGGCTTACTGCCATCGAGCTCGATGCCGGCAGCATAGGTCAACCAGGAGAAGAAGTTGCCGTGTATCGGCAGGACGAGCTCGCCTTTGTCGGGAAACGGCGTCTTCATCTTTGCTACGATGTAGTGGTCGGCCGAGTCGTCGAAGAACGTTTCACTGACGTTGGGATCCATGCTGCCGTCGTCCACCGTCGCCCCGATGAACGTGAACGGGAACAGGGCCGTGCCCGCCCAAATATTGAGCCACCCGTCGATGATCGCCGCCGCGAAGGCATCGCCGACCGTCTCCTGGATCGTCCAGTCCGGGTTGTCCAAATCGAACGTGACGGCGTTGTTCGGATCGGTCCAGTACGGATCGTTGGCGTCGTACAACGGATCGTTGGGGTCGCGCTCCCACCATCCGTCACTGAACTCGTCGTAGTAATCGGCCCTGGCCAGCGGTACTCCGGCGACAAGGCCGATACAAACAGCCACCATCAGGGTCAGACGTGCAGACATGGTATCCTCCTCCTAGTCACTTTGGGCTTTCCCTACGGATGACTTGCCGTCACCGAGGTGCCGAACAAGCAGCATGTGCACGAACGCACGGATGTTCGATAGGACGTGTCCGCCGGCTCGATCAACACGACTACCCGATTCTAGCCCGAGTGCCGGGACAGGCATA